>NZ_JBWKOI010000004.1:0-473261 GCF_059416005.1 Allobosea sp. GW821-FHT09G06
ATGGAAGAGAAGCTGCGCTTCGCCATCCGCGAAGGCGGTCGCACCGTCGGCGCCGGCGTCGTCGCCAGCATCATCGCGTAACGCGTTTGCGTGAGGGGCAAGGGCCCTTCGGGGCCTTTGCCTTTTCTCACGTCACGGAGAACTAAGACCATGAACGGTCAGAACATTCGGATCCGCCTCAAGGCGTTCGACCACCGCATCCTCGACGCTTCGACGCGCGAGATCGTGTCGACCGCGAAGCGGACGGGCGCTCAGGTCCGCGGACCGATTCCGCTGCCCACGCTCATCGAGAAGTTCACCGTCAACCGCTCGCCCCACATCGACAAGAAGTCGCGCGAGCAGTTCGAGATGCGGACCCACAAGCGGGTTCTCGACATCGTCGACCCGACCCCCCAGACGGTCGACGCCCTCATGAAGCTCGATCTCGCCGCCGGCGTCGACGTCGAAATCAAGCTCTGATCCGATTAAACGGGTCCTCTGTTTCCGGCGAACCCGGATGGACATGACCCCAAAGGAAGGTATGCACCGATGCGTTCCGGTGTGATTGCACAGAAAGTCGGGATGACCCGCATCTTCACGGATGCCGGCGAGCACATCCCGGTCACCGTGCTGAAGCTCGACAACTGCCAGGTCGTCGCGCATCGCACGATCGAGAAGAACGGCTATGTGGCCGTGCAGCTGGGCTCCGGCCAGGCGAAGGTGAAGAATGTCTCGAAGGCTGAGCGCGGTCATTTCGCGGTCGCCAAGGTCGAGCCCAAGCGCAAGGTGGTCGAGTTCCGCGTCAGCAATGACGCGCTGATCCCCGTCGGCGCCGAGCTGACCGCGGACCACTTCGTCGTCGGCCAGTTCGTCGACGTCTCCGGCACCACCACCGGTAAGGGTTTCGCCGGCGGTATGAAGCGCTGGAACTTCGGCGGTCTGCGCGCCACGCACGGCGTGTCGGTCTCGCATCGTTCGATCGGTTCGACCGGTGGCCGTCAGGACCCGGGCAAGACCTTCAAGAACAAGAAGATGCCGGGCCATCTCGGCGCCGAGCGCGTCACCACGCAGAACCTGCGCGTCGTCCAGACGGACGCCGAGCGTGGCCTGATCCTCGTCGAGGGTGCCGTTCCTGGCGTCGCCGGCGGCTGGATTCACGTCCGTGACGCCGTCAAGCGCGCTCTGCCGAAGGATGCGCCGCTGCCGGGCAAGTTCAAGGTTTCCGGCGAGGGCAAGGCGGATGAGGCTCCTGCGGCCCAGGCTGAGGAGAACGCGTGATGAAGTTCGATATCACCACTCTTGAAGGCAAGTCGGCCGGTTCGGTCGAGCTGTCGGATGAGGTGTTCGGCCTGGAGCCGCGCGCCGATCTGCTTGCCCGCATGGTCCGCTATCAGCTCGCCAAGCGCCGCGCCGGGACTCACAAGTCCAAGGGCCGCTCGGAAGTCGATCGCACCCGCAAGAAGATCTACAAGCAGAAGGGCACCGGCGGCGCTCGCCACGGCGCGGCTTCGGCTCCGCAGTTCCGCGGCGGCGGCAAGGCCTTCGGCCCGGTCCTGCGCGACCACGGCCATGATCTTCCCAAGAAGGTCCGCGCTCTCGCCCTGCGCCACGCGCTCTCGGCCAAGGCCAAGGATGCCGGCATCATCATCATCGATGACGTCACGCTGTCCGAGCCGAAGACCAAGGTGCTGCTCGGCCATTTCGGCAAGCTCGACCTGTCGAGCGCGCTGATCATCGGCGGCGCCGAGATCGACACGAACTTCGGCCTGGCGGCCCGTTCGATCCCGAACGTCGACGTCCTGCCGGTCCAGGGCATCAACGTTTACGACATCCTGCGTCGCGACAAGCTCGTCCTGACGCGCGCGGCCGTCGATGCGCTGGAGGCGCGCTTCAAATGAGCCAGTCCGCCAAGAACCTCGACCCGCGCCACTACGATGTGATCGTGGCGCCGGTCATCACCGAGAAGGCGACGATGCTCTCCGAGCATAACAAGGTCGTCTTCAAGGTTGCCAAGACCGCAACGAAGCCGCAAATCAAGGCGGCGATCGAGAAGCTCTTCGACGTCAAGGTGAAGAGCGTCAACACGATCGTCACCGAGGGCAAGGTCAAGATGTTCCGTGGCCGTCCCGGCCAGCGTTCGGACGTCAAGAAGGCGGTCGTGACCCTCGAAGAGGGCCACTCCATCGACGTGACCACGGGCCTGTGAGGGAAGCATCATGGCTTTGAAGAACTTCAAGCCGATCACGCCGAGCCTTCGCCAGCTCGTGATCGTCGACCGCAGCGAGCTCTACAAGGGCAAGCCGGTCAAGGTGCTGACCGAGGGCAAGAGCTCCTCGGGCGGCCGCAACAACCTCGGCCGCATCACCGTCCGCTTCCGCGGCGGTGGCCACAAGCGCACGCTGCGTCTCATCGACTTCAAGCGTCGCGGCAAGGCCGGCATCCCGGCGACCGTCGAGCGGATCGAGTACGATCCGAACCGCACGGCCTTCATCGCCCTGATCAAGTATCAGGACGGCGAGCTCTCCTACATCCTGGCGCCGCAGCGCCTGGCTGTCGGCGACACGGTCCTCGCGGGTGACTCGGTCGACGTGAAGCCCGGCAACGCGGCCCCGATGGGCTCGCTGCCGATCGGCACGATCGTGCATAATGTCGAGCTGAAGATCGGCAAGGGCGGCGCCTTGGCCCGTTCGGCCGGCAACTATGCCCAGATCGTCGGTCGCGACCAGGGCTACGTCATCGTCCGCCTGAACTCGGGCGAGCAGCGCCTGATCTCGGGCCTGTGCTATGCTACCGTCGGCGCCGTCTCGAACCCGGATCACATGAACCGGAACGACGGCAAGGCTGGTCGCTCGCGCTGGCTCGGCCGCCGTCCGCATAACCGCGGTGTCTCGATGAACCCGGTCGACCATCCGCACGGCGGTGGTGAAGGCCGGACCTCGGGTGGCCGTCATCCGGTCACGCCCTGGGGTCTGCCGACCAAGGGTAAGAAGACCCGCTCGAACAAGCGGACCGATACGTTCATCGTGTCGAGCCGTCACGCCCGCAAGAAGAAGAACTGAGGTCCGTCATGGCGCGTTCGCTTTGGAAAGGTCCGTTCGTCGACGGATACCTCCTGAAGAAGGCCGAGGTCGCCAGGACCTCGGCTCGTAATGAAGTTATCAAGATCTGGAGCCGTCGCTCCACGATCCTGCCGCAGTTCGTCGGTCTGACGTTCGGCGTCTACAACGGCCATAAGCATGTGCCGGTGAACGTGTCCGAGGAGATGGTCGGTCATAAGTTCGGCGAGTTCTCGCCGACCCGCACCTTCCACGGCCACGCTGCCGACAAGAAGGCGAAGAGGAAGTAAGCCATGGGTAAAGCATCCGCCCCCCGTGCGCTGCCCGAGAACGAAGCCACTGCGATCGCTCGCAACCTTCGCGTCTCGCCGCAGAAGCTGAACCTCGTCGCTCAGCTGATCCGTGGCAAGAAGGTCGCGACCGCGCTCGCCGATCTCGAGTTCTCGCGCAAGCGGATCTCGCTCGATGTGCGCAAGTGCCTCCAGAGCGCGATCGCCAACGCCGAGAACAACCATGATCTCGATGTCGACGATCTCGTCGTGGCACAGGCCTTCGTCGGCAAGGCGCTTGTCATGAAGCGCTTCCACGCCCGCGCCCGCGGCCGTGGCGCCCGTATCCTGAAGCCGTTCTCGAACATCACGATCGTGGTGCGCGAAGTGCAGGCTGCGAAGGCCTGAGGAGAGAACGATGGGTCAGAAAATCAATCCGATCGGCCTTCGCCTCGGCATCAACCGCACCTGGGACTCGCGTTGGTTCGCCAACAAGGGCGAGTACGGCAAGCTGCTTCATGAAGACATGGCCATCCGCGCCGCGCTCATGAAGCTGCTGAAGCAGGCCGCTGTCTCGAAGATCATCATCGAGCGTCCGCACAAGAAGTGCCGCGTCACCATCCACTCGGCTCGTCCGGGCGTGGTGATCGGCAAGAAGGGTGCCGACATCGAGAAGCTCCGCAAGGAAGTCTCGAAGCTCACCAAGGCCGACGTGACGATCAACATCGTCGAGGTGCGCAAGCCCGAGATCGACGCGACGCTCGTCGCCGACTCGATCGCCCAGCAGCTCGAGCGCCGCGTCGCTTTCCGTCGCGCCATGAAGCGCGCCGTGCAGTCGGCGATGCGTCTGGGCGCCGAGGGCATCCGCATCAACTGCTCGGGCCGTCTCGGCGGCGCCGAGATCGCCCGCCTCGAATGGTACCGTGAGGGCCGCGTGCCGCTGCATACGCTGCGCGCCGATGTCGATTACGGCGTCGCCACCGCTTTCACGACCTACGGGACGTGCGGCATCAAGGTCTGGATCTTCAAGGGCGAGATCCTGGAACACGACCCGATGGCCCAGGACAAGCGCCTCTCCGACGAGGGCGGCCGCTCCGGCGGTCGTGACCGTGATCACCGCGATCGCGATCGTCGCGAGCAGGCTGCGTAAGGCTGATCGAGAAGAGCCATGCTGCAACCAAAACGCACCAAGTTCCGCAAGCAGTTCAAGGGACGCATCTCCGGCGTCGCCAAGGGCGGCACGGACCTCAACTTCGGCCAGTTCGGCCTGAAGGCCCAGGAACCCGAGCGCGTCACCGCCCGGCAGATCGAGGCGGCCCGCCGCGCGATCACCCGTGCCATGAAGCGCGTCGGCCGTGTCTGGATCCGCGTGTTCCCCGACGTGCCGGTTTCGAAGAAGCCGACCGAAGTCCGCATGGGTAAGGGCAAGGGTTCGCCCGAGTTCTGGGCGGCCAAGGTCAAGCCGGGCCGGATCATGTTCGAGCTCGACGGCGTGCCCGAGGATATCGCCCGCGAGGCACTCCGTCTCGGGGCCGCCAAGCTGCCGATCAAGACGCGCTTCATCCAGCGCATTGCCGAGTGAGGGAGGGCAAGATGAAAATCACACAGCGTCAGTCCGACCTGAAGGCCATGAGCACGGACCAGCTCCAGGACGAGCTCCTGAAGCTCAAGAAGGAGCAGTTCAACCTGCGCTTCCAGAAGGCCACCGGGCAGCTCGAGAACACCGCGCGCGTCACTGAAGTGCGCAAGGACATCGCCCGCATCAAGACGCTGCAGCGGTCGAAGACCGTCGCGGCGAGCGCGTGAGGAGAGAATAATGCCTAAGCGCGTACTGCAGGGCGTCGTCGTCAGCGACAAGCAGAACAAAACTGTTGTGGTCAAGGTCGAGCGGCGTTATACGCACCCGCTCCTCAAGAAGACGGTGCGCCGTACGAAGAACTATCACGCCCATGATGAGGCGGGCTCGTTCAAGGTCGGCGACACGGTTTGGATCGAGGAGTCCAAGCCGATTTCCAAGCTGAAAAGCTGGGTTGTGCTCGAGGACGCCCCCAAGGCGTGATTCGAGACGGCTTCGCCCGGCCCCGAATCAGGGGCAGGGCGGGGCAGGAAAGAAGCCGGACATGTTTCTCCGCAAAGGTGGAAACCACTTTTGCGGATCGTGTTTTGTTTGAGGCCAGGGGGCGATCGACCCCCGTCAGTCGTAGTCCCGGGCGGCGCTGATGCGGTCCGGGAAACCGCGCTGATACACAGATTGGAAGGATCAAGGCCATGATCCAGGTGCAGACGAATCTCGACGTCGCCGACAATTCCGGCGCGCGTCGCGTGATGTGCATCAAGGTTCTCGGCGGGTCGAAGCGGCGCTATGCCCGCATTGGCGACATCATCGTCGTTTCGATCAAGGAAGCCATTCCGCGCGGTCGCGTGAAGAAGGGCGACGTCATGAAGGCGGTCGTCGTTCGCACCGCCAAGGACGTCAAGCGCCAGGACGGTTCGGTGATCCGCTTCGACCGCAATGCGGCCGTGCTGATCAACAACCAGAAGGAGCCGGTCGGCACGCGTATCTTCGGACCGGTTCCGCGCGAGCTGCGCGCCAAGAACCACATGAAGATCATCTCGCTGGCGCCGGAGGTGCTGTGATGGCTGCTAAGATCAAGAAGGGCGACAAGGTCGTCGTGCTCGCTGGTCGCGACAAGGGCAAGTCGGGCGAAGTGTTGCAGGTTCTGCCGAAGGATGCCCGCGCCGTCGTGCGTGGTGTCAACCTCGTCAAGAAGCACACCAAGCAGTCGCAGACGTCCGAGGGTGGCATCATCTCGAAAGAGGCCACCATCGACCTGTCGAATATCGCCGTGGCCGATCCCAAGGACGGCAAGCCGACCCGCGTCGGTTTCAAGGTGCTCGATGACGGCCGCAAGGTCCGTTTCGCCAAGCGTTCGGGGGATCTGATCGATGGCTGAGGCTCAGCAGGGCGCGCTCTCGCCGCGCATGAAGAAGCATTACGAGGACGTCGTCCGTCCCGCGATGATCGCCGAATTCGGCTACAAGAACGTCATGGAAGTGCCGACGATCGAGAAGATCGTCATCAACATGGGCGTTGGTGAAGCGACGGCCGACCGCAAGAAGGTCGATGTTGCAGCCGGCGACCTCGCCATGATCGCCGGCCAGAAGCCGGTCATCACCAAGTCCCGCCTCGCCATCGCCGGCTTCAAGCTGCGCGAGAACATGGCGGTCGGCTGTAAGGTCACGCTGCGCAAGACCAAGATGTTCGAGTTCGTCGACCGGCTCGTCACCATCGCCTTGCCGCGCGTGCGCGACTTCCGGGGCCTCAACCCCAAGTCGTTCGACGGGCGCGGCAATTTCGCGCTCGGGATCAAGGAGCACATCGTGTTCCCCGAGATCAATTACGACAAGGTCGACCAGGTCCTGGGTATGGACGTGATCGTCTGCACGACTGCGAAGTCGGACGACGAGGCACGCGCTCTGCTCAAGCACTTCAACTTCCCGTTCCGGCAGTGAACCTAAGCGTTCATACGCGGAAACCAGGAGAGATCGATGGCTAAGAAAAGCTCCGTCGAGAATAACGAGCGCCGCAGGAAGCTGGTGAAGAAATTCGCCGGCCGCCGGGCTCGCCTTCTCGCGATCGCCAATGACGACAACCAGCCCATGGACGAGCGTTTCCTCGCCCGCCTGAAGCTGGCTGAACTGCCGCGCAACTCGGCCAAGATCCGTATTCGCAACCGCTGCGAAGTCACGGGTCGTCCGCGCGCGTTCTATCGCAAGCTCAAGATGTCGCGTGTCGCGCTGCGTGAGCTCGGCAACAAGGGGCTGGTTCCCGGCCTCGTCAAGTCGAGCTGGTAAGGAGGACTGGAACAATGGCAATCATTGATCCGCTCGGCGATATGCTGACCCGCATCCGCAATGCGCAGATGCGTCGCAAGTCCCGCGTTTCCACCCCTGGCTCGAAGCTGCGCGCCCGCGTGCTCGACGTGCTGCAGTCCGAGGGCTATATCCGCGGCTACAGCCAGACCGAGTTCGGCAACGGCCGTACGGAGTTCGACATCGAGCTGAAGTATCACGAGGGCCAGCCGGTCATCCGGTCGATCTCGCGTGTTTCGAAGCCCGGCCGCCGCGTTTACTCGTCGGTCGAGACCATGCCGCGCGTGGCCGATGGCCTTGGCGTGACGATCGTCTCGACCCCGCGTGGCGTGATGGCCGATCATGTGGCCCGCGAGCAGAACGTGGGCGGCGAAGTGCTCTGCAAGGTCTTCTGACCTTACAGGCGCCCCGCTCACTTTCAGGAGAGATCCAAATGTCTCGTATCGGTAAGAAGCCGGTTTCGGTTCCCGCGGGCGTCACCGCCACGGTCACCGGCCAGCTGGTCAAGATCAAGGGCTCGAAGGGCGAGCTCTCCTTCACGGTTCCCGACGACGTGTCGGTTGCCCTGGAGGACGGCGCGATCGCGGTTCAGCCGCGCTCGCAGTCGAAGCGCGCCCGTGCGCTCTGGGGCACCTCGCGCGCCCGCATCAACAATCTCGTCGTCGGCACCACTGCCGGCTTCGAGAAGAAGCTTGAGATCAACGGCGTCGGCTACAAGGCCGCCGTCAACGGCAAGGTGTTGAAGCTGTCGCTCGGCTACAGCCACGACATCGACTACGAAATCCCGGCCGGTGTCGCGATCGTGACGCCGAAGCCGACGGAAATCGTCGTCACCGGCATCGACAAGCAGGTCGTCGGCCAGACTGCCGCGGAGATCCGCGACTATCGTGGCCCCGAGCCCTACAAGGGCAAGGGCGTCAAGTACGCCGGCGAATTCATCTTCCGCAAGGAAGGCAAGAAGAAGTAAGGACGCCAGCCATGAGCAAGCAGAACGATGTGACTGCGCGCCGCAAGGCCCGCGTCCGCCGCGCGATCAAGGCGGTTGCCAATGGTCGCCCGCGCCTGTCGGTGCACCGCACCGGCAAGCAGATCTACGCCCAGGTCATCGACGACGTGAACGGGGTCACCCTCGCTTCCGCCTCGTCGCGGGACAAGGATGTGCGCGAGCAGATCAAGTCCGGCGCGAATGTCGAGGCCGCCGGCCAGATCGGCAAGATCGTCGCCGAGCGCGCGGTCAAGGCCGGCGTGACGGAAGTGGTCTTCGACCGCGGCCCTTACATGTACCATGGCCGCGTCAAGGCGCTGGCCGATGCGGCCCGCGAAGCTGGTCTCAGCTTCTGAGGTTATCGGGTTTCGCCCGGCCGGCGTTCGCGCGCCAGCCGGGCGGTATCCGTTTCTCGATCATCGTGCGCCCGAACGGTTGCGGTCACGATGATCGATTGGTGCTTGGAGCATCGGAAATTTCCGAAAGGTGGTACCCACTTTTCGGTCCGATGCTCAGCTTCCCCGCGCAATGACGCACGGGGTTAGGCTCGAGCGAGCGGCGGGGCTTCGATCCTCGTCCGCGCAAGTAAGAGGACAGACACATGGCTAGAGAGCCGCGTGAGCGTAAAGACCGGGAAACGGAAGTTTCCGAATTCGTGGACAAGCTCGTCCACATCAACCGCGTCGCCAAGGTGGTGAAGGGTGGTCGTCGCTTCGGCTTCGCCGCGCTCGTCGTCGTCGGCGACCAGAAGGGCCGCGTCGGCTTCGGCCACGGCAAGGCTCGTGAAGTTCCCGAGGCGATCCGCAAGGCGACTGAAGCTGCCAAGCGCGGCCTCGTCCGCATTCCGCTGCGCGAGGGCCGTACCCTCCATCACGACGTGCAGGGCCGCCACGGCGCCGGCAAGGTCGTGCTGCGCGCGGCTCCCGCTGGTACCGGCATCATCGCCGGCGGCCCGATGCGCGCCGTCTTCGAGGCGGTCGGCATGCAGGACGTCGTGTCGAAGTCGCTCGGCTCCTCCAACCCGTACAACCTCGTGCGCGCCACCTTCGACGCGCTGAAGAACGAGGACAGCCCGCGCTCGGTCGCGGCTCGTCGCTCGCTCAAGGTTTCGGCCCTGCAGACCCGTCGCCGCGATGCCGGCACGGATGCGGCCGCGGAAGCGTGAGGGGGACACCATGGCAAAGGCTGAGAAGACCTTCACCATCGAGCAGATCGGTTCGCCGATCCGCCGCGAGGCCACCCAGCGCCAGACCCTCATCGGTCTCGGCCTGAACAAGATCCGCCGCCGCTCGACCCTCCAGGACACCCCCGCGGTGCGTGGCATGGTCGAGAAGGTGAAGCACCTCGTGCGCGTCATCGACGCTAAGTGAGGAGGGCGACACATGAAACTCAACGAGATTCGTGACAACGAAGGCGCTCTGAAGCAGCGCATCCGCGTCGGCCGTGGCATTGGCTCCGGCAAGGGCAAGACTGGTGGCCGCGGCGTGAAGGGTCAGACCTCGCGCGCCGGCGTCGCCATCAAGGGCTTCGAAGGCGGCCAGATGCCGCTGTATCGTCGCCTGCCGAAGCGCGGCTTCAACAACCTCTTCGCCAAGGATCTGAACGAGGTGAACCTCGGTCGCATCCAGCAGGCGGTGGAAGCCGGCAAGCTCGATGCCAAGGGCACCGTGACCATCGAGGCGCTCGTCGCCGCCGGTGTCATCACCCGCCAGGCCAAGGACGGCGTCAAGATTCTGGGCGTCGGCGAGCTCAAGACCAAGCTTGCTTTCGAAGTCGCGGGCGCGTCCAAGTCGGCCGTCGCTGCGATCGAGAAGGCTGGCGGTTCAGTCAAGATTCTGGCTGCCGCTTCACAGGCGTGATCCGAACGCCTACATGACGTTTGCGAACGGCGGCCGGGCCCAGCGCCTTGGCCGCCGTTTGACTGTTTGACGCAAGGCACGAATCCGCAGACAGCACGCACGCGTGCGTTGGCAGATGTGCTTCCAGAGCATCGGACCGAAAAGTGGAATCCACTTTTCGGATCGATCCGATGCTCCGACAATGAGATAGATCATCGTTACCGCGTCCGGTAGGACGCGCGATGATCTTGGACCAGTTTGAGACCCAGGGACCGGACGCATGGCATCGGCGGCTGAACAGCTTGCGGCGAACCTCAATTTCGGGGCTTTCGCCAAGGCGGATGAACTCAAGAAGCGAATCTGGTTCACGCTGGGCGCGCTGGTCATCTACCGGCTCGGCACCTATATTCCGCTGCCCGGCATGAACCCGGATGCGGTGGCCGATCTGTTCCGCCAGACCCAATCCGGCATGCTCGGCATGTTCAACATGTTCTCGGGCGGCGCGGTCGGGCGCCTCGCGATCTTCGCGCTGGCGATCATGCCCTACATCTCGGCCTCGATCATCGTGCAGCTGCTCTCCAGCGTCGTGCCGAGCTTCGAGGCGCTGAAGAAGGAAGGCGAGCAGGGCCGCAAGACCCTGAACCAGTACACCCGCTACCTGACCCTCGTGCTGGCCGTGTTCCAGGCCTATGCGATCGGCGTCGGCCTGCAGGGTTCGGGCAATCTCGTGCTGCAGCCGGGGCCGTTCTTCCTGCTCTCCACGACGATCACGCTGGTCGGCGGCACGATGTTCCTGCTCTGGCTGGGTGAGCAGATCACCAGCCGCGGCATCGGCAACGGCACCTCGATGATCATCTTCGCGGGCATCATCGCCGAGTTCCCCTCGCAGCTTGCCCAGACCTTCGAGCTCGGCCGCCAGGGCGCGATCTCGACCGGCCTGCTGCTCGGCGTGCTCGTGATGGCGATCTGCGTCATCGCCTTCTGCGTGTTCATGGAACGCGCCCAGCGCCGCCTGCTGATCAACTATCCGAAGCGTCAGGTCGGCAACCGGATGTATGAGGGCCAGACCTCGTTCCTGCCGCTGAAGCTCAACACCGCCGGCGTCATCCCGCCGATCTTCGCCTCGTCGCTGCTGCTGCTGCCGACGACCGTCGCGAGCTTCCAGCAGGCCTCGGGCGGCACCGGCTTCCTGTCGACCATGGCGACCTATCTGGCGCATGGCCGGCCGCTGTTCATGATCCTCTACGCGGCGCTGATCATCTTCTTCTGCTTCTTCTACACCGCGATCGTGTTCAATCCGGTCGAGACGGCCGACAATCTCAAGAAACATGGCGGCTTCATGCCGGGCATCCGGCCGGGCGAGCGGACCGCCGAGCATATCGACCGCATCCTCACGCGCATCACCGTTCTCGGCGCAGGATATTTGACGATTGTCTGCCTTATCCCCGAGTTCATGATCACCTATGCTCAGATCCCGATCATCCTGCTGGGCGGCACTTCGCTGCTCATCGTGGTGACGACGACGATGGACACCGTGGCGCAAGTTCACGGACATCTGCTGGCCCATCAGTACGAGGGGCTGGTCAAGAAGGCCAAGTTGCGAGGAGCGAGGCGCTAAATGCGGTTGATTTTCCTGGGGCCGCCGGGGGCGGGTAAGGGCACTCAGGCGGCGCGCATCGTCGCGAAGCACGGCATTCCGCAACTTTCCACTGGCGATATGCTGCGCGCGGCCGTCGCCAACGGCACGCCGGTCGGCCAGAAGGCCAAGGCCGTGATGGATGCGGGCGGGCTGGTCTCGGACGAGATCGTCATCGGCATCGTTGCCGACCGTATCGAAGAGGCGGATGCCAAGAAGGGCTTCATCCTCGACGGCTTCCCGCGGACGCTGGCGCAGGCCGAAGCGCTCGACCGGATGCTGGACGGCAAGGGCCTGAAGCTCGACGCCGTGCTTGAGCTCAAGGTCGACCAGACCAAGCTCGTCGACCGCATCGTCCGCCGCGCCGAGGAGGCGAGGGCGGCCGGGCAGCCGGTGCGCAAGGATGACGATCCGGAGGTCTTCAAGACCCGGCTCGAAGCCTATAACCGCGATACGGCCGTGGTCGCGCCCTATTACGAGAAGCGTGGCCAGCTGACGGCGATCGACGGCATGCAGCCGATCGACGATGTCTCGCAGGCGATCACGGACGCGCTTTCGGTCGCCGCTCAGGGCTGATCGGCTCTCCAGCGGAACCCGTTCGAACCCGGGCGGACCTCACGGTCCGGCCGGGTTCTTCGTTTCCGCGGTGCGCTTTTGCGTGGATGCCTTTGCCTTTTATCGGCCTGCCCGTGCGTTGACAGGCCCACCCCCGGCGGATGTGCTGAGGCTCAATCCGCGCAAAGCGGTGGCAAGCGTCCGTCGACCGGGTGACGAAATGTCTTTCCGGGTCCGGAGGCAGGACAGGGAGCAGGCGCATGACGAGGTTTGGTGCATTGCTGGTCGCGAGCACGCTGGCGCTGATGCCGGCAGCGGCGCGGGCACAGGACGCGGTGAAGATCGGCATCCTCAACGATCAGTCGGGCAACTATGCCGAGTTCGGCGGGTTGGGCTCGGTCGAGGCGGCGAAGCTCGCGATCGAGGATTTCGGCGGCTCGGTGCTGGGCAAGCCGATCGAGATCGTCTCGGGCGACCATCAGAACAAGCCGGACATCGCCGTCGGGCTGGCGCGGCGCTGGTACGATGTCGATGGCGTTACCGCGATCGCAGACCTCACCAACTCCGCCGTTGCGCTGGGGGTGGCCGGCATCGCCAAGGAAAAGCAGAAGATCGCGCTCTATAACGGCCCCGCGACGACGCGCCTCTTCAACGAAGACTGTTCGCCGACCGGCTTCATGTGGACCTTCGACACGGCAACCTCGGCCAAGGGCACGGCGCTCTCGGTCCTGCGCGAAGGCGGCGACAGCTGGTACATCATCGCCGCCGACTATGCCTTCGGCCATCAGCTCACCGCCGATATCGAATCGATCGTGAAGGCCAATGGCGGCAAGACGCTGGGCACGGTGCGCGCGCCGTTGTCGACGCCGGACTTCTCATCCTTCCTGCTGCAGGCGCAGGCCTCGAAGGCCAAGATCGTCGCCTTCGCCAATGCCGGCACGGACACGATCAACTCGATCAAGCAGGCGGGCGAGTTCGGCCTGGTCGATGGCGGGCAGAAGCTCGCCGCCATGGTCGTGGTGCTGAGCGACGTCCACGGCCTCGGCCTCGACAAGGCCAAGGGGCTGATCACCACGACCGCCTATTACCATGACGCCGACAAGCCGAGCCGCGACTTCGCCGATCGCTACATGGCGCGGACCAAGAAGATGCCGGGCATGATCCAGGCCAGCGTCTATTCGTCGGTGCTGCATTATCTCAAGGCCGTGAAGGCGGCCGGCACGGCGGCCGGCCCCGCGGTCGCGGCCAAGATGAAGGAAATGCCGGTCGAGGATTTCTACGCGCCGGGAGCGAAGGTCCGCGAGGATGGTCGGCTGATGAACGACATGCTGCTGGTCGAGGTGAAGAAGCCCACCAATTCGAAGGCGCCGTGGGACTACTTCAAGGTCGTCCGCAAGATTCCGGCGGCCGAGATCATCGCGCCGCTCTCGGAGAGCAAGTGCAGCCTGGTGAAGAAGTAAGGGTTCGCGCTTGAGTCCGTCGTTCCGGGCGCGGTTCCGCCGCTTGCCTGGAATGACGGAGCCCTTATATAGCAATCGCGGCTACCGCCTTGACCTCGCAGCGCTTCGGCCACTTCACCGGCCTTGGCATGTTTCTTGGTTGCGACGGGTTGACTCGTTGCGGCCAACCCGTTAACGAGCCGCAATCCGGTTTCATGGGAGCGATGCCGTTGCCTTCGCGAGAAGGGACGACGTCGCATTATCGCGTGGAGCCGTTCAACGTCCTGCACGAGCCGGCCTCCACCGGACGCAGGATTTTCCCCACCGCCGGGGTGCCATCGGGTGCTTCGGCCGACATGGAGATGAGATCATGGCTCGTATCGCGGGCGTCAACATTCCCACCGGCAAGCGCGTCGTCATCGGCCTGCAGTACATCCACGGCATTGGCGCGGCCAAGGCCCAGGAGATCGTCGAGAAGGTCGGCATCGCGCCGGAGCGCCGCGTCAACCAGCTGACCGACGCCGAAGTCCTGCAGATCCGCGAGACGATCGATCGCGACTACCTCGTCGAGGGCGATCTGCGCCGTGAAGTCTCGATGAACATCAAGCGCCTGATGGACCTCGGCTGCTATCGCGGCCTGCGTCATCGCCGCTCGCTGCCGGTCCGCGGTCAGCGCACGCACACCAACGCCCGTACCCGCAAGGGCAAGGCGAAGCCGATCGCCGGCAAGAAGAAGTGATTTCGGCGGGCCGCTAGTCGGCCCGTTGTCTATACGCCGGCCGGTCCTCTCGGGCCGCCGGCATCCCCAGCGCCTGGCATGACGGGCGCGCCTGAAGGATGGAAGAAGAGATATGGCCAAGGAAGCCCAGCGCGTCCGTCGTCGCGAACGCAAGAACATCGTCTCCGGCGTCGCGCATGTGAACGCCTCGTTCAACAACACCATGATCACCATCACCGACGCGCAGGGCAACACGATCTCGTGGTCGTCGGCCGGCACGATGGGCTTCAAGGGCTCGCGCAAGTCGACCCCTTACGCCGCTCAGGTCGCCGCCGAGGACGCCGCCCGCAAGGCTGCCGAGCACGGCATGCGCACCCTCGAGGTCGAGGTGACCGGTCCGGGTTCGGGCCGCGAGTCGGCTCTTCGCGCTCTCCAGGCCGCGGGTTTCACTGTGACCTCGATCCGCGACGTGACGCCGATCCCGCACAATGGCTGCCGCCCGCGCAAGCGCCGTCGCGTCTGACGCCTGACTTGTAGCCTTGAAGGCGCCCGCAGGGGCGGGCGCCTGTCCGGGGCGGCGGTGGCCGCCAGATGAATTCAGCACCAGGAGTGCGGTCGTGATCAGCAAGAACTGGCAGGATCTTTCCAAGCCGAACAAGCTCGAAGTGAAGGTCGGAGACGACCCGAAGCGTCAGGCGACTGTGGTTGCGCGTCCGCTCGAGCGCGGCTTCGGCATGACGCTCGGCAATGCGCTCCGTCGCGTGCTGCTGTCGTCGCTCCAGGGCGCGGCCGTGACCGCCGTCCAGATCGACGGCGTCCTCCACGAGTTCTCCTCGATCCCGGGCGTCCGTGAGGACGTCACCGATATCGTCCTCAACATCAAGGCCGTCGCGGTCAAGATGCAGGGCGAGGGTCCGAAGCGCATGACCCTGCGCAAGTCCGGCCCGGGCACCGTCACCGCCGGCGACATCAACACCATCGGCGACGTCTCGATCCTGAACCCGGACCTCGTGCTCTGCACGCTGGACGACGGGGCCGAGATCCGCATGGAGTTCACGGTCAACACCGGCAAGGGCTATGTCCCGGCCGAGCAGAACCGTCCCGAGGACGCGCCGATCGGCCTGATCCCGGTCGATAGCCTGTATTCGCCGGTCAAGAAGGTCTCCTACCGCGTCGAGAACACCCGCGAGGGCCAGAACCTCGACAAGGACTCGCTGACGCTGGCGATCGAGACCAACGGCTCGGTCACCCCCGAGGACGCGCTGGCGCTCGCCGCCCGCATCCTGCAGGACCAGCTCGCGGTGTTCATCACCTTCGAGGAGCCGCGCAAGGAAGAGGCCGTCTCGACCGCGCCGCAGCTGCCCTTCAACCCGGCGCTGCTCAAGAAGGTCGACGAGCTCGAGCTCTCGGTCCGCTCGGCGAACTGCCTCAAGAACGACAACATCGTCTATATCGGCGACCTCATCCAGAAGTCCGAGGGCGAGATGCTGCGCACCCCGAACTTCGGCCGCAAGTCGCTGAACGAGATCAAGGAAGTGCTGGCGACCATGGGCCTGCACCTGGGCATGGACGTCCAGGGCTGGCCGCCGGAGAACATCGAAGAGCTCGCGAAGCGCTTCGAGGAGCACTACTGAGTCTAACGGCGCGGGAGGCATCCCGCGCCAACCCCGCCCGACTCATCCGAGCCGGAGCATAAGGAACGGCCGTACCGTGGCACGGCGGCCGTAAGCAACGAAGGAGCCAAACAATGCGTCACGGTTTCCGCGGTCGTCGTTTCAACCGCTCGGCTGAGCATCGCCAGGCGATGTTCGCCAACATGGCTCAGGCCCTGATCAAGCACGAGCAGATCACCACCACTTTGCCCAAGGCGAAAGATCTGCGTCCGGTCGTCGAGAAGCTCATCACCCTCGGCAAGCGCGGCGACCTGCACGCCCGCCGTCAGGCGATCGCGCAGATCAAGGATGTCGAGCTGGTCGGCAAGCTCTTCGCGGTCCTCGGCCCGCGCTACAAGGAGCGCAACGGCGGCTATCTCCGCATCATGAAGGCGGGCTTCCGCTTCGGCGACAACGCCCCGATGGCGATCATCGAGTTCGTCGATCGCGACGTCGACGCCAAGGGCAAGGATTCCGGCCCGGTCTTCACGGCGGAAGACGAAGCCGCCTGATCGGCTTTGCTCTAGCGAATCTCTGAAGAGGCGGCCTCGGGGCCGCCTCTTTTTTTGTCTGCACCCGTCTGGCAGGGCGTTTTCGCCGCAACAGCGCCCCGATCCTGGCGCTTCTCGTGAAAGGCAGGTTTGGCTCTTGCCGCCGGGGCGCGATTGCACGACATGTCGGTACGGAACCGGAGCGTCGCCATGCGGTATAGCTCCGGCAAGATGCAGCGAGGATGCCCCCGCGGACGCGGGGCGTCAGGATGAGGATGAGCATGACCCATCGCTTTGCAGGCAAGAGGACGGCTTTGGCGGCAGCGGCTCTCGCTAGTGCCCTGATGGCGGGCGTTGCGACATCGCCGGCTGTCGCCCAGCAGCGCCAGGTGCCCGAGACGCGCGAGCAGGTGACGCTCTCCTTCGCGCCGCTGGTCAAGCAGACGCAGGCCGCGGTCGTGAACGTCTATGGCGCGCGCGTCGAGAAGCGTCCGCAGAACCCCTTCATGGACGATCCGTTCTTCCGCCGCTTCTTCGGCGATGGCGGCTTCGGCGTGCCGCGCGAGCGGGTGCAGCGCTCGCTGGGCTCCGGCGTCATCGTCGATGCCGGCGGAGGGCTCGTGGTCACGAACAACCACGTCATCGAGAATATGAGCGAGGTGAAGGTTGCCTTCGCCGACAAGCGCGAGGTCGAGGCGACGATCCTGCTGCGCGACCCGCGGACCGATCTCGCCGTGCTCAAGCTCGCCGACGCGAAGAACCTGACCGCGATCGAGCTCGCCGATACCGACGAGCTCCAGGTCGGCGACATCGTGCTCGCCATGGGCAATCCCTTTGGCGTCGGCCAGACGGTGACGCAGGGCATCGTCTCGGCGCTGGCGCGCACGCAGATCGGCGTCGGCGACGCGCAGTCCTTCATCCAGACCGATGCGGCGATCAATCCCGGCAATTCGGGCGGCGCGCTGATCGACATGAAGGGTCGCGTCGTCGGCATCAACACCGCGATCTATTCGCGCACCGGCGGCAGCGTCGGCATTGGCTTCGCTATTCCCTCGGCGATGGTGCGCCTTGTCGTCGAGAGCGCCAAGAGCGGCGCCAAGACGGTGAAGCGTCCCTGGTTCGGGGCGCGGCTACAGGTCCTGACGGCCGATGTCGCGGATGGGCTCGGGCTCGACCGGCCGGCTGGTTCCGTCGTCGCCAGCGTGGTCGAGAAGGGCCCCGCGGACCAGGCCGGCCTGAAGCGCTCGGACGTCATCCTCTCGGTCGACGGCTTTGCGGTCGATGATCCCGAATCCTTCGGCTACCGCTTCGCCACCCGGCCGATCAGCGGCACGACGATGCTGACCGTGCTGCGCGCCGGCAAGCGCATCTCGATCCCGGTGAAGCTCGTCGCCGCGCCCGAGACCCGGCCGCGCGACATGGTGAAGCTGACCAGCCGCTCGCCGCTCGCCGGCCTGACCGTCGGGAACATGTCGCCGGCGCTGGCCGAGGAGCTCTCGGTCGATACCGGCAACGAGGGCGTCGTCGTCAGCGAGGTCGAGGAGGGCAGCACAGCCGCCAATGTCGGCTTCCTGAAGGGCGACATGATCAAGGCGCTGAACGGCGAGCAGATGACAACTTCGCGCGAGGTCGAATCGATCCTCAAGGACCGCAAACGCGCCTGGGAGGTGACGATCATCCGCAACGGCCAGACGATCACCTCGGTCTTCCCGGGGTGAGCGACCTGTTCGCAGCCTCGGGGCTGGACAAGTCCGGCCCACGGCCCCTTGCCGACCGTTTGCGGCCGACGACGCTGGCCGAGGTCGCCGGGCAGGAGCACCTGACCGGGCCAGACGGCGCGCTGACGCGGCTCGTCGCCTCCGGCACGGTCGGCAGCCTGATCTTCTGGGGCCCGCCCGGCACCGGCAAGACGACGGTGGCGCGGCTGCTCGCGGGGCTCGTCGATCTCGGCTTCGAGCAGATCAGCGCGATCTTCTCCGGCGTCGCCGATCTCAAGAAGGTGTTCGAGGCGGCGCGCGGGCGCAGGCTCGGCGGCCGGGGCACGCTGCTCTTCGTCGACGAGATCCATCGCTTCAACCGCGCCCAGCTCGACGCCTTCCTGCCGGTCATGGAAGACGGCACGATCACGCTGATCGGCGCGACCACGGAAAATCCGTCCTTCGCGCTCAACGCGGCTCTGCTGTCACGGGCGCGGGTGCTGACCTTCAAGTCGCTGGACGAGGGCTCACTGCTCTTCCTGCTCGGCCGGGCCGAGGTTCTGGAAGGCCGCGAACTGCCCCTGACGCCGGAAGCGCGGCTGGCGCTGGCGCGTTTCGCCGACGGCGACGGGCGTGCCGTGCTGACGCTGGCCGAGGAAATCTGGCGGGCCGCGAAGCCCGGTGAAATCCTCGACGAGCACGGCCTCTCCGATGTCGTCCAGCGCCGTGCGCCGATCTATGACAAGACGCAGGACGGGCACTACAACCTGATTTCTGCCCTCCACAAGACGATCCGCGGCTCCGACCCGGACGCGGCGCTCTATTATTTCGCGCGCATGCTCGATGCCGGCGAAGATCCGCGCTTCCTGGCGCGGCGGCTGGTGCGGATGGCCGTCGAGGATATCGGGCTCGCCGATCCGCAGGCGCTGCTGCATGCCCGCGCCGCGGCGCAGACCTATGAGCAGCTCGGCACCCCCGAGGGCGAGCTCGCGCTCGCCAATTGCGTGATCTATCTGGCGACCGCGCCGAAATCGAACGCGGCCTATAACGCCTACAAGGCGGCCGTGCGGGTCGCGAAGGAGCGGGGCTCGCTGACGCCGCCCAAGACCATCCTCAACGCGCCGACCAAGCTGATGCGCGAGGAGGGCTACGGCGCCAACTACGCCTATGACCACGACCAGCCCGACGCCTTCTCCGGACAGAACTATTGGCCGGATGCGCTCGGCCGACAGCGCTTCTACGATCCGCCCGAGCGCGGCTTCGAACGCGAAATCCGCAAGCGGCTGGAATACTGGGAACGGCTGCGGCAGGAGCGGGGAGAGTAGGGATGCAATTGCTGGCGCGCCTGCTCCTGATCGTGCCCTCGATTATCGCGGGCTGGTTCGTCCCGAAGGACGATGTCTCTTACTGGGTCGTGGCCTTCGTGATCGCGCTGGTCTTCATCGTGCTGACCATCGCCTTCGAGCTCTATGTGCATCCCTGGCTGCGGCAGCGGCGGGGGCGGTAGCTGGTTCAGCGGCGGCAGGTGAACGGCAGGAAGGTGCCGGACATGCCGCTGTTCATCGCCATCAGGACGAGCCGGTTGGCCAGCTCCAGCTCCTCCTTGCTGCGCGCGCAGACCTCGGCGCGGGCCTGGCAGTTAGAAGCCAGGAAGGCATCGTGGCTGGCAAGGAACTCAGCGCCCAGGCCCTTCTTGCCGAGATAGGCGATCGACTGGTCATAGGCCTTCTTGTAGCGGTTGCATTTCTCCGTCGGCCAGTCCGTGCCGCTGCTCTGCTGTGCTAGGACGGCTGTGCTGGTGAGGGCGACCATGGCGGCGGCGAGCCCCGCTTTGCCGATTTGAGACCGAAGACCCATCGTTTGCATTCCCATCGCTGCTTTCGGGCGCATTGCTGATGCCCGGCTGCACGGAAGCCGTGCAATTGCGGCGGATTTCGTTTGTGCAAGGCGGCTGTGCGCTCTATTCCACAGCGATGATCTCCACCGCTTTCGTTTTTGTAGGCGCCGGCATCGGCGGCGCCCTGCGCCACGGCATCAATGTCGTGTCGCCGCGCTGGTTCGGCATGGGCTTTCCCTATGGGACCATGGCCATCAACGTCATCGGCTCGGCGCTGATGGGCCTGGTCGCCGGCTGGTTTGCCTTCCGCGCCGGCGAAGGCATGCCGCAGGACCTGCGCCTCTTCCTGGCGACGGGCATCCTCGGTGGGTTCACCACTTTTTCGGCCTTCTCGCTCGATGCCGTCCTGCTCTGGGAGCGCGGCGAGGCGATGCTGGCTGCCACCTATGTGATCGGCTCGGTCGTGCTGTCGCTGGCGGCGCTGGTCGGTGGTCTTGCTGTGATGCGGAGCATGTCATGAAGACGGGCGGCAAAGGCCCCGGCAGCAAGGGCGCTGGCGGCAAAGGTACGGGCGGCAAGGGTGCCGGCAACTCCCCTCGTGGCGGCAAGCCGCCATCGGCCGGCGCTCCGCGCGGCAAGCGGCCGAGCCATGATGCCCGGCGCCGCGCTGCGGCGCGCCCGGCCGGCGGCGAGGAGCGCGTGCAGCGCGCTGTCCGTCCGCGGCCCGTGGAGGAAGCTCCCAAGCCGACCCGTGCCGAGGTCAAGGCCGAGACCGCCAAGGTGCTCTCGACCGGCGTGCAGCAGCTCGTGGTTACGCCCGACGAGAACGAGATGCGGATCGACCGCTTCCTTGAGTCGCGTTTCCCGCAGCTCTCCTTCAGCCATATCCAGCGCATCGTCCGGAAGGGCGAGTTGCGCGTCGATGGCAAGCGCGCCGATAGCAAGGACAGGCTCAGCGAGGGCCAGACCGTACGTATCCCGCCGCTGAAGCTGGAGGAACAGGCGGAGCGCCCGCGCTCGGCCAAGGCCGATGCTGACACGATCGGTTTCCTGCGCTCGATCACGCTCTATGAAGACGACGACGTCATGGTCCTCAACAAGCCGGCCGGCCTCGCCGTGCAGGGCGGCTCGGGCACGACGCGCCATGTCGACCAGATGCTGGAAGCGCTGACGGCCAAGGACGGGCAGAAGCCGCGCCTCGTCCATCGCCTCGACAAGGACACGGCCGGCTGCCTCGTCATCGCCAAGTCGCGCTTCGCGGCGGCGACGCTGGCCAAGACCTTCCGCTCGCGCTCGGCCCGCAAGGTCTACTGGGCGCTGGTCGCGGGCGTGCCGCGCGTGCGCCAGGGCCGGGTCTCGACCTATCTCGCGCGCGAAGAGGCCTATGACGGCGACCAGCGCATGGCCGTCGCCAAGCATGGCGACGATGGCGCGATGCATGCCGTGACCTACTATGCGGTGGTCGAGACGGCGGCGCAGAAGCTCGGCTGGCTCTCGCTGAAGCCGGTGACCGGGCGCACGCATCAATTGCGCGCTCATGCTGCCCATATCGGCCATCCGATCATCGGCGACCCCAAATACTTCAACATCCAGAACTGGGAGCTGCCGGGCGGCATCCAGAACAAGCTGCACCTGCTGGCGCGGCGGATCGTGCTGCCGCATCCGCGCGGCAAGGGCACGATCGATGTCAGCGCGCCGCTGCCGCCGCATATGCGCCAGAGCTGGAACCTGCTCGGCTTCGACGACGCGCCTTACGACCCGATCGTCGAGGCACCGGACGAGTGACGCCTCTCTTGCCTCTCCTCGGGTGATGACGAAACGTAAGAGAACAGTTGCGGAACAAAACGCTTTCTGTTCTAACTATGTTCTCGTCATCGGAGGGGCTGACCATGCGTTCGGTTTTGATCGTTACCGCCTTCGTTCTCGGCCTTGGCGGAGCCGCACAGGCGCAGAATGCCGCGCCGGCCAAAGCGCCTGCGCCGACACCTGCTGCGACATCTGCGGATGAGCCGATTCCGCGGGCTGAGCGGGCCAAGGCCCGGCAGGATTGCGTGTCCGAGAATGTCGCTCTGACCGGTGACGACCTGCGCGCCGCGATGCGCATCTGCATGCAGGGCAAGTTCCCGGGCGTCCAGCTTTATGCCCGTGACGGCGTGACCCGCGATGGCAAGCCGACCGCGGTCGCGGCGCGGGCCGCCTGCAAGGAAGAGGTCGACGCGCGCAAGCTGGAAGGTTCCACGCGCATCGCGGCGTTGACCGCCTGCTTCAACGGCAAGCGGCCGGACCTCGCGCAGCGCTCCGAATGCCGCAAGGAGGCGCGGGGCAAGGGGCTCGATGGCGCCGATCTGCGCAAGGCGGTGGAGAGCTGTGCCCGCGAGGCCAAGGGCTGAGCTTCGTGGGATGGAGCCATGCCGGGCCTGCAGTGGATTGCCGGGGCGATCCGGGCTAAAGCGCCGGGATGGACCTCATCATCTTCGATCTCGACGGCACGCTGATCAATTCCGAGGCGATCATCCTCGAAGCGCAGTATGAGACCTTCAGGCGCTGCGGGCGGGTTCATCCGGGACGTGAGGCGGGCTTGGGCATCGTCGGACTGACCCTGGATATCGCGATGGCGCAGCTCGCCGGGCTTGCCGAGCCGGACGATTTGCTGACCGAGACCTATCGCCAGGTCTTCAGCGCGATGCGGGTGCAGGCGGAGAGCGATCCGTCGCTGGACGAGCCGCTCTTCGCAGGCGTCGCGGAAACGCTGGCGGAACTCAAGCGCCATGGCGGGCTGAAGCTCGGCGTCGCCACCGGCAAGTCGCGCAAGGGCGCCGAGTTCATCGTCGCCCGGCATGGCTGGCAGGGGCTGTTCGACACGGTGCAGTCGGCCGACGATGCGCCCTCGAAGCCGCATCCCGGCATGATCCAGCGGGCGATGGCGGAGACGGGAGCTGCGCCCGCGCGCACGGCGATGGTCGGCGACAGCTCCTTCGACATCGAGATGGCGGTCGCTGCCGGCGTGGTGCCTGTCGCCGTGTCCTGGGGCTTCCAGCCGGTCGAGAAGCTCGTCTCGCTTGGCGCCCGGCATGTCCTGCGCGCGTTCCCGGAGCTGCCGGCGGCGCTGGGATTGTCCAAGGCCGTGGCGGCGTAGAGCCGCCCGAAGCTTTGCCTTTCCAGGCGGGATTCATCGCCGTCCGAACCTGCCTGTGCGGCTTGCTGTCCGGGCGTTCGGCCGCTGCCGTTCGCCGGGAGGATTCCGGCAACATGCCGCGGCCCAGTAACATCCTCGCAACCACGCCGACTCAGTTCCGTTTAACCTGAATAACCGTTCAGATTTGCGCATTAACCACCTGATGCCGAGGCGGGGTGCATGGTGTTCCCACAGCAGGAACGTACCGGCACAAAACAACGCCGGACAGGGGTTCGAACATGATGGATCATGAGCTTCGTGAATTCGTCGATCGCGTGATGGATCGCCGCGCGATCGACGAAGAAGACGTCAAGATGCTTCACCGTGACATCTTGAGCGATATCGTCATCACGCGGGATATCGTCGATGTTCTCATCGCGCTCGACCGAGCCGTGCCGCTCAACTGCAAGGCTTACGCGGATTACCTCGTGGCGCTGGTCGTCGACTTCGCCGTCTGGGAGAACCGCCCGACCGGTGTGATCGACCGCGACAAGGCGCATTGGCTGGTGACGACGCTTTCGGCCGGCGAGGGGCCCACCGCGACGGCCCAGCGCATCGCCAGCGAGATCGTTCGTGAGGCCGAGCATTGCGACGAGACGCTGCTCGCCTTCGCCTTCGCCAAGGGCGCGGCGAAGGATGTGATCCGGGCCGGCGTCGGCGCCGCCCCGCGCATCGTCCTGCTCGCGAGCTGAGCTAGGCGTCAATCTCGGGCTTGACCCGGGAAGCTCAGGCCGGAAGAGGGAGCCCCTTCCGGTGAAAGATGCCCGGGTCAGGGCCGGGCATGACGGCGTTGGGGAGGCGCTCCCGCGATTAACTCGGCGCCCGAGCCTGTGCATCCTTGCACAACGGCTTGGCCTATAGCCGACTTTCGCATCGGTGGACGGCAGTTGCGGCATCCCATAGACCCCGGCTATTGCAGTCTGGTCTGAAGCCGGGAGTGGCCGCGCATGTTCTCGAAGATCCTGATCGCGAACCGCGGCGAGATCGCCTGCCGTGTCATCAAGACGGCGCGGCGGATGGGCATCAAGACGGTCGCCGTCTATTCGGACGCGGATCGCGATGCGCTGCATGTCGAGATGGCCGACGAGGCCGTGCATATCGGCGCCGCACCCGCCGCCCAGTCCTATCTGCTGATCGACAAGATCATCGATGCCTGCAAAGCAACGGGCGCTGAGGCCGTGCATCCCGGCTATGGCTTCCTGTCCGAGCGCGAGGCCTTTGCCCAGGCACTGAAGGATAACGGCATCGTCTTCATCGGCCCCAATCCCGGCGCGATCGCGGCTATGGGCGACAAGATCGAATCGAAGAAGGCGGCGGCCGCGGCCAAGGTCTCCACCGTGCCGGGCTTCCTCGGCATCATCGAGAGCCCCGAGCATGCCGTGACCATCGCCGACGAGATCGGTTATCCCGTGATGATCAAGGCTTCGGCCGGCGGCGGCGGCAAGGGCATGCGCATCGCCCATTCTTCGGCTGAGGTGGCGGAGGGCTTCGCCCGTGCCAAGTCGGAAGCGGCGTCCTCCTTCGGCGACGACCGCGTCTTCGTCGAGAAGTTCATCGTCGATCCCCGCCATATCGAGATCCAGGTTCTCGGCGACAAGCACGGCAACGTCATCTATCTCGGCGAGCGCGAATGCTCGATTCAGCGCCGCAACCAGAAGGTGCTGGAGGAGGCGCCGTCGCCGCTGCTCGACGAGGCGACCCGCAAGAAGATGGGCGAGCAGGCGGTCGCGCTGGCCAAGGCCGTGAACTACGACTCGGCCGGCACGGTCGAGTTCGTCGCCGGGCAGGACAAGTCGTTCTACTTCCTCGAGATGAACACCCGTCTTCAGGTCGAGCATCCGGTGACGGAGATGGTCACCGGCATCGACCTCGTCGAGCAGATGATCCGCGTGGCCTTCGGCGAGAAGCTCGCGATCACGCAGGCGGATGTGAAGCTCGATGGCTGGGCGGTGGAGAGCCGCGTCTATGCCGAGGATCCGACCCGCAACTTCCTGCCCTCGACCGGCCGGCTCGTGACCTATCGGCCTCCGAGCGAGGGGCCGGATGGCGAGGCGATGGTGCGCAACGACACCGGCGTCTTCGAGGGCGGCGAGATCTCGATCTATTACGACCCGATGATTGCGAAGCTCGTCACGCATGCACCGACGCGCGAGGCCGCGATCAAGGCGCAGGCGCGCGCGCTCGATGCTTTCGCCATCGACGGTATCCGCCACAACATCCCCTTTGTCGCCGCGGTGATGCAGCATCCGCGCTGGATTGCCGGCAATCTCTCCACCGGCTTCATCGCCGAGGAGTTCCCCGAGGGCTTCTCGCTGCCGGTGCCGCAGGGCGAGACGGCGCAGCGCATGGCGGCGATCGCCATCGCCTGCGACCACCGCATGAACCAGCGCAAGCGCAACGTCTCGGCGCAGATGGAAGGCTGGCGCAAGGTCTCCTTCGACCGCCTGCGCATCGTGCAGCTCGGGCCTGAGCGCTTTGAGGGCGAGGTGACGGAGCGGGGCGGGGCGGTGGTTATCGCCTTCCAGGGCCGCAGCGTCAGCGTCGCCAGCGACTGGGTGCCGGGCGAGCCGGTCTGGCACGGCACGCTGGACGGGGTGAAGGTCGCGGCGCAGGTCAGGCCGATCCTGAACGGCGTCGCGCTCGGCCATGCCGGCGCCTATGCCAATGCCCATGTCTATACGCAGCGCGAGGCGGAACTCGCCGCGCTGATGCCGGAGAAGGTCGCGGCCGATACCGGCAAGTTCCTGCTCTGCCCGATGCCGGGCCTGGTCAAGTCGATCGGGGTCACGGTCGGGCAGGAGGTCAAGGCGGGCGAGCCGCTCGCCATGGTCGAGGCGATGAAGATGGAGAACGTGCTGCGCGCCGAGAAGGACGTCACCATCGCCAAGATCCTGGCGAAGGAGGGCGACTCCCTCGCGGTCGACGCCGTCATCATGGAATTCGCCTGAGGATATCGCTGCCGCTTCCGGCGGGCGATGCGATTGAGGAATCTGTCATGCTGACGATCTGGGGGCGGTTGAGCTCGATCAACGTCCAGAAGGTGGTCTGGGCCGCGGGCGAAGCCGGACAGGCTTTCGAGCGCATCGATGTCGGCGGGCCGTTCGGCGGGCTCGATACGCCCGAATTCGTGGCGATGAACCCGAACCGGCAGATTCCCGTGCTGCGCGATGGCGAGCTCGTCCTCTGGGAATCGAGCAGCATCCTGCGCTATCTCGCGGCCCGCTATGCCTCGGGCGTGCTCTGGGAGGAGGACCCGGCGCGGCGGGTGCTGGCCGATCGCTGGATCGACTGGATGCAGTCCGAGTTGCAGCCGGCGCTGGCGCCGGTGCTCTGGGGCGTGGTGCGCAAGGTCCCGGCCTTCACCGAGCCGAAGGTGATCGCCGAGGGCGTGGCCCGTGCCGAGGCGCTGATGGCCATCCTCGAGGCTCAATTGGCGGATCGGCCGTTCCTGGCAGGCGAGCGCTTCGGCATGGCCGATATCGCGGCGGGCTGTGGCGCGCATCGCTGGCTCAATATGCCGGTCGAGCGGATCGCGCGGCCGCAGGTCCAGCGCTGGTATGAAACGCTCTTCGCGAGACCGGCGGCGCAGGCCGCGTTGCCGTTGCCGATCGCGTGAGGTCGCAACGACCCGCTTGATCAATGCGTTGCCGCTGGCATGATGGTGGCATGAGCGCTTTTCGGACGATCCTGCTTCTGTGCAGCCTCGCTGCGACCGCGCCGGCGGTGGCACAGACCTCCCCGACTCTGCAAACCGATCTGGCGGCGCTCTCGGGCTGCCTGCGCGATGCGGGCTCCTCGCAATCAGCCTGCATCGGTACGGTGGCCGTCGCCTGCGTGCGTGCAGCCAGCAATGATCAACGCGGCGCCGAGGCAGCCTGCGCCCGGCGCGAGGAGGCGGCGTGGCGCGAGCGCCTGACGCTTGCCCTGCAAGTCACGGGACGCGGGCTCGATGGCGGCCAGCGCAGCCGGCTTGCCGCTTTGCAGCTCGCCTGGGAGAGCTATGTCACGCAGAAATGCGCCTTCTACGGCGCGACCCAGCGCGAGGCGCTGCAGGCC
The DNA here is from genome assembly GCF_059416005.1 of Allobosea sp. GW821-FHT09G06. Classification (NCBI taxonomy): domain Bacteria; kingdom Pseudomonadati; phylum Pseudomonadota; class Alphaproteobacteria; order Hyphomicrobiales; family Alloboseaceae; genus Allobosea; species Allobosea sp. GW821-FHT09G06. Next base: position 27,257 of record NZ_JBWKOI010000004.1, read on the forward strand.
GGGCGGCAGGCCGGCTGCGAATTGCGGGAGGTCGCCGGCCGCGCGATCGAGCTCGCGAAGGCCCTGCCGCAGGCCGGCGGGCGACGCCCGCAATCGCCGCCGCAGATCATTCGCTGATCGCGCGCCGATCCCGGAAGGCGCTTTCGGGACGCCCCGGTTCAGAAAGCCGTCAGCATTTGCCGATAGGACTTGAGCGGTCTTCCCTCGGTCCGGGCCCACGATGTTCTTCGTTCTCTCAAAACTCGTCTGGTTCGTCCTGTCGCCGGTCAATCTTGCCATCCTGCTTGCGGGCCTCGCGGCGCTGCTCGCTTTCACGCGCTTCGCACGCCCGGCGCGCTGGATCGGCCTGATCTCGCTCACCGCGCTCGGCCTGATGGCGTTCAGCCCATTGCCGCGCGCCGTGCTGAGGCCGTTGGAGGACCGTTTCCCGCAGCAGGATGCCCGCAAGGGGCCGGTGACCGGCATCATCGTGCTCGGCGGCGCCGTCGGCATGTCGCGAGGCGATGTCGCCATGAACGCATCGGCGTCGCGCATGACCAAGGCGGTCGAGCTGGCGCGGCTGCATCCGCAGGCGAAGGTCGTCTTCACTGGCGGAGGCGTCAGTCTCACCTCGAACGTCGTCGTGACCGAAGCGGATGGGGCGAAGCTGCTATTCGAAGGGCTGGGACTCGAGCCCGCCCGGCTTATCCTTGAAGACAAGTCGCGCAACACGCGCGAGAACGCCATTTTCACGCGCAACCTCGTCGACCCCAAGCCCGGTGAGCGCTGGCTTCTGGTGACATCGGCCTGGCATATGCCGCGCTCGATCGGCGTGTTCCGCAAGGCCGGCTTCGCGGTCGAAGCCTTTCCGGTCGATTTCTGGTCGAGCGGGAAGGCCGGCGATTTCGTGCGGCCCTACGCCCGCGCGCCACGAGCGCTCGAAATCGCCGATAACGGCTTCAAGGAATGGGTCGGCCTCGTGGCGTACCGGCTTGCGGGCTATACCGACGAGCTCTTCCCGGCGCCGTAACTCAGGGCACAGCCACGGGCAGCACGAGCCGATAGACGCCGCGGAAATCGTCGGGATCGACCGGGCGGCCCTTGCGGGTGATGACGAGCCGGCCTTCCTTCATCAGCTTCACGGCGGCCCGTCGTACGGGCTGCATCAAAGGCCCCCAGCCGTCAGGATGGTCCCCGCCAAGGCGGCGGGCCACATCCATCGGCGAGATCGTCAGGCCCGCTTCGCGCTGCGCCAGCAGGTCGAGGATGGTGCTCTCGATCGCTTCGGGTTCGATGCTCATGGCCCACTCGGATAGGTGAAGACGCGGGCGGCGTCGGAGGCGTACTGGCGGCGATACATCGCGATCAGCACGGCACCGGTGAAGCCGATGAAGGTGACCGGCCCAAGGAACCAGCCGAGATAGGCCAGCGCGAAGAAGAAGGCGCGCTGGCCGCGGTTGAAATGCCGGCCGGCGGCGATGTTCATCTCGATCGTCTCGTACACGGCATGGGCCATCGCCTGCTCGTCCTTGCTGTCGAACGGTGGCAGGGCGCCGACCAGGATGACGCAGTAGTTGAACAGCCGGTAGGCCCAGGCGAACTTGAAGAAGGCATAGCCGAAGATGCCGACGAGCCCGATGATCTTCACCTCCCAGACGGAGCGCAGGGTCACCGGCACGAAGGGCAGGTCGCTGAAGATGGCCACGGCGCGGTCCGTGGCGTTCAGCAGGGCGAGCGTGCCGCCGATCGCAAGCAGCGAGGTCGAGGCGAAGAAGGCGGTGCCGTTCTGCAAACCGCCCATCACTTGCGTGTCGACGATCCGCACCTCGCGGCCCGCAGCCTCGCGGATCCAACGGGCGCGGCGCTGGTTCATCCGCATGTTCAGCGTCCGGGCGGCGTGCGGGCCGAGCTCGACGACATAGTGGTAGCCGATCCAGGAGGCGGCGAAGAACGCGAGCGCGATGACGTCCAGATTGCTGAAACCGAGCATGCTGCCGCTCTGCCATTTCGGGAGCCGGAGAGGCAAGCAGCTTGTGACGAAGCCGCGCGGGCGACAAGCCTGATGGCATTGACGCTGCACCGGCGAGCCGCCACGGTGCGGCCGGATTCGGGGAGGGCATTCGCCATGCCGCAGACCATCACCAAGGGCTACAAGGCGCTGGTCGCGGAGGCCGAGAGCCGGATCGAGACGCTCTCCGTCGAAGAGGCGCAGGCGCTGCATGGCAGCGACGCCGCGGTCTTCGTCGACCTGCGCGATCCCCGCGAGCTGGAGCGGGAAGGGCGGATGCCCGGCGCCTTCCATTGTCCGCGCGGCATGCTGGAATTCTGGATCGATCCGGAAAGCCCCTATGCCAAGCCGGTTTTCCAGCAGGATAAGCGCTTCGTCTTCTTCTGCGGCGGTGGCTGGCGCTCGGCGCTCGCTGCGCAGGCCGCGCAGGAGATGGGGCTGAGGCCGGTCGCTCATGTGGCTGGTGGGTTCTCAGCCTGGAAGAAGGCGGGCGCGCCGGTCGACATGACCGCCGGCGACAAGAAGGGCTGAGAGCGAATCTTGTCGCATATCATCATCGTTCTGCTGGTCGCGGCTTTCATCTTCCGCAAGCCGCTGGGCAAGCTGCTCGCGCGGCGCTGGCCCAATCACGCCAAACGCCAGCAGGTGCTGGGCACGATCATCGCGGCTTTCCTGCTGGTGATCGCGATCCGGCTCTTCGCGCTGTTCTGGTAAGCCGGCGTACAACTCTGCCTTGAATTGGGCGAAGACGCCTCGTGCAGCCATTGCATGGGAGGCGGGCTTGCGCGCTGCCCAACAATCAGGCATCTTCCTCCACCTTGGCTCCAACTCAAGAAAGGGAGGGCTGAATGAAACTTATCAACACCGCAGCCACTCCCATGCGACCAACCCGGCACTAGGTCGGTCTCGCACGAGGCCCGCCTCCGGGCAGTCTCCTGAGCCTTTTTCCAAACTTTGTCTTTCATTGCCGAAGCCGGCGCGCGTCGTCGTCTTCGCCTGATTTCGGAGTCGGCGGCCGTCCTGGCGCCGAATGACGCTATGTCTCACGATACTCAAACCGGGCGGCGCGAGCCGTTCCGGGCCGTTCTCGGCTTCACTTTCAAGCATTGGGCGCGCCAGCCCGGGCAGGTCGCCTGGGTTGCCGGCGTCACCATTGTCGCGACGCTCGCCGAGCTGTTCACGCCGGTCTATGCCGGTCGCCTCGTCGATGCGGTGTCGGGCGCTGCCGGCTCTGGCGGCGCTGAGGCGGCGCTGTGGGCGCTCGGCGCGATGATGGTGCTGGCCGCCATCATGGTGATCGGGCGGCATTTCGCCTTCACCGGCATCACCACGATGACGCTGCGCACGATGAGCGACGTCTCGCAGGAGGCCTTCGCGCGCCTGCAGCGCTTCTCGACCGACTGGCACGCGAACAATTTCGCGGGCTCGACGGTGCGCAAGATCACGCGCGGCATGTGGGCGCTCGACCTCTTGACCGACACGGTCCTGATCGCGCTCCTGCCGTCGCTCGTCATCCTGCTCGGCATGACGGCGGTGCTGGCCTGGCACTGGCCGGCGATGGGGCTCGTCGTGGCGCTCGGTGCTCTCGCCTATATCGGGCTGACGCTGGCGCTTTCGCTGCGCTTCGTCGCGCCGGCGGCGCGGCTTGGCAACGCCTGGGACACGCGTCTGGGCGGTTCGCTGGCCGATGCCATCACCTGCAACCCGGTGGTGAAGGCCTATGGCGGCGAGGCGCGCGAGGACCTGCGGCTGGCGACGGTTGTCTCCAAGTGGAGCCTCAGGACGCGGCGCGCCTGGATTCGCGGCACCTGGTCGGGCACCGGCCAGAACGTCGTGCTGCTGGTGCTGCGCGCGGCGGTGATCGGCCTCGTGATCTGGCTCTGGGCGAACGGGCAGGCTTCGCCCGGCGATGTCGCCTTCGTGCTGACGGCCTATGCGGTGGTGCATGGCTATTTGCGCGATGTCGGCCAGCACGTCCACAACCTGCAGCGCTCGGTCAACGACATGGAGGAGCTCGTCTGGATGCACGATCTTCCCTATGGCGTGCCGGACCGGAAGGGCGCGGTGGCGATGGGCGTGACCGCGGGCGAGATCGCCTTCGAGGACGTGACCTTCCATTACGGGGGCCATCACGATCCGCTCTACCGCGATTTCTCGCTGACCATCCGTGGCGGCGAGAAAGTCGGCCTCGTCGGCCGCTCGGGCTCCGGCAAGACGACCTTCGTCAAACTGGTGCAGCGGCTCTACGACGTGACCGGAGGCCGCATCGCGATCGACGGGCAGGATATCGCCGGCGTCACGCAGGCGTCCTTGCGCCAGCAGATCGCGATCGTGCAGCAGGAGCCGGTGCTGTTCCACCGCTCGCTGGCGGAGAACATCGCCTATGGCCGGCCGGGCGCGAGCCTGGCGCAGGTCGAGCAGGCGGCGAAGCTCGCCAATGCGCATGAGTTCATCATGCGCCTGCCCAAGGGCTACGCCACGCTCGTCGGCGAGCGCGGCATCAAGCTCTCGGGCGGCGAGCGCCAGCGTGTCGCGCTGGCCCGCGCCTTCCTGGCCGATGCGCCGATCCTGATCCTGGACGAGGCGACCTCGAGCCTCGACTCGGAATCGGAGGCGCTGATCCAGCAGGCGATCGAGCGCCTGATGGAGGGCCGCACGACGATCGTGATCGCGCATCGTCTCTCGACGGTGCGGGCCATGGACCGCATCCTGGTCTTCGATCGCGGCCGGGTGATCGAGGAGGGGCCGCACGAGGCCCTGCTGACCCGGCAGGACGGCGCCTATCGCGCGCTGTTCGAGAAGCAGGTCAGCGAGCTGGCGAAGGGGCTGGCGGCGTAAGGCTCGACTTGCCCCCTCTCCCCCTGTGGGAGAGGGATGGGGTGAGGGGTCTCGCGAGCTTGATCGTTAGCGTCGTTGCGCTGACGTTCGAGGTTGCGCGACCCCTCATCCGTCTCCGCTGCGCGGAGCCACCTTCTCCCGCAGGGGGAGAAGGGAGAGCGCGTCATTTCGGCGCGAGAGCCCTGGGCCTGACGCCTTTCACCGGGCCGGGCGGCAGCGGCGCGTTCGCATCCTGATTCAAGCCCTTCAGATCGAAATTCGGTTTCGTCAGAAAACGATTCAAGCCGGTGACGTAAGTCTCTGGCAGGCCGAAATGTTTTGCCCCGGTGATGACGGCTTCCATGTAGCCCGGCTTCGGCCGTCCGGGATCGCCGGAGCGGCCGATATAGATCAGCGCGCGCTTGGCGCCGCCCGGCACGATCACCGGCTGGCTGATCTTCACATAGAGCCCGCTGGCCAGTTCCTCGAACTTGTCGAGGACGCGCATGTCGCTGAGCGAGCAGTCCCAGAGCACGCCATGGACCTCCTCGCGGGGATCGCGGATCACCGAGGCGTAGCCGTCGCGCGTGACGATGAAGCGGTGACGCGGCAGGCGGGCCGGGCCGAGCGGGCGCGCCTTCGGGCAGCGCTCGGCCATCCCGACCGGGTCCATGTTGAGGCCGTAGGCGAAGTAAAGGGGCATGAGGCCCTCTAGCCTCACTTCGTCTTGTTGAACAGCTCCCGGCCGATCAGCATCCGCCGAATCTCGCTCGTTCCGGCGCCGATCTCGTAGAGCTTGGCGTCGCGCAGCAGGCGCCCAGTCGGGTAGTCGTTGATATAGCCGTTGCCGCCGAGGAGCTGGATCGCGTCGAGCGCGACCTGTGTCGCCTTCTCGGCCGCGATCAGGATGGCGCCGGCAGCGTCCTCGCGGGTGGTCTCGCCGCGGTCGCAGGCCTTGGCGACGGCATAGACATAGGCGCGGCAGGAATTCATCGCGACATACATGTCGGCGACCTTGCCCTGGACGAGCTGGAACTCGCCGATCGACTGGCCGAACTGCTTGCGCTCGTGGACATAGGGCATGACCACGTCGAGCGCCGCCTGCATGATGCCGAGCGGGCCAGCCGCCAGCACGACGCGCTCGTAGTCGAGGCCGGACATCAGCACGTTGACGCCGCGCCCGACCGTGCCGAGCACGTTCTCCTCCGGCACCTCGCAATCCTGGAAGACGAGCTCGCAGGTGTCGGAGCCGCGCATGCCGAGCTTGTCGAGCTTCTGGTGGGTCGAGAAGCCCTTCATGCCCTTCTCGATCAGGAAGGCGGTGATGCCGCGCGGCCCGGCTTCCGGATCGGTCTTGGCGTAGACCACCAGCGTCTCGGCGATCGGGCCGTTGGTGATCCACATCTTGTTGCCGTTGAGGACGTAGCGGTCGCCCTTCTTGTCGGCGCGGGTGCGCATCGAGACGACGTCCGAGCCCGAGCCCGGCTCGGACATGGCGAGCGCGCCGACATGCTCGCCCGAGATCAGCTTGGGCAGGTATTTCCGCTTCTGCGCCTCGTTGCCGTTGCGGCTGATCTGGTTGACGCAGAGATTCGAGTGGGCGCCGTAGGAGAGGCCGACCGAGGCGGAGGCGCGCGACACCTCCTCGACCGCGATGCAATGCTCGAGATAGCCTAGTCCGGTGCCGCCATACTCTTCCTCGACCGTCATGCCGTGCAGGCCGAGCGCGCCCATCTCGGGCCAGAGATCGCGCGGGAACTGGTTGGTCTTGTCGATCTCCTCGGCGCGCGGGGCGATCTTCTCCTGCGCGAAGGCATGGACCGTGTCGCGGATCGCGTCGGCGGTCTCGCCGAGGTCGAAATTGAACGGGCGCGGCGCGTTGGCGAGCATGATGTCCTCCCGGGTCGAACAGTTTTGCGCAGCCTGGATGCCGGCCGCTTTGCAGCAAGCTTACAGATCGGGAATGCCGGTGTCAGGCCGAGTGGAGCAGCGGGCGATGTGGGCGGTTTCGCACGGGTTGGAGCCTTCGAAGAGCCTGCCCCCTATGCAGTGCCCGGGCTTTACCCGCCTTGCCGGCCAGCGTAGCCGCAGGGCGCACCATGCCTGCCCGGAGTTTCCGCATGTCTCAGCCCTCGACCGTGTCGCCCATGTCCAATGGGGCCCTCCTTCTGCGCTTCATCGCCTTTCTCGTCGCGGGGGTGATCGTCCTCAACATCGCGATCATGGCGCTTGAATCCTATTTCAAGCAGTCACCGGGCAGCACGGGCGCGCTGGGCCTCATCCTGATCTGGAGCGCTGCTTCGTGGACAGGGCAGATCTGGTTCAGACGAGAGCAGGCCCGCCCGCCGTCCGGCCGCGCCTGGTCGGTCGCGCTGCTCTGCGCGCTCGCGACCTTCGTGCTGCAGGCCGTCTTCGTGCTCGTCGTCGCCGGATCGATGCCCGGCGGCTTCGCCAGCATCGCGCGCTATCGCAGCAGCGATCAGCTGCTCATCGCCGGGGCGGTTATCGGCATTTTCGTGCTGGAGTTCCTGCTCATCCGCGGCGCGATCTTCTGGGGCGCCAAGGCCGAGGAGAAGCGCACGCAGCAGCGGGCGGCGAAGGCTCAAGCTTGATCATCAAGTGTCCTCGCAAGCCAAGGCGGCGACCCGGTCATCGAGGATGTTGCAGGCTGTTCGCGCGCGGACTTAGGATAGCTCTCCCATATCCCAGGCGGGAGCGCGCCATGAACGGTCGGATCATCCTCGCAGCCGGTCTCGCGGTGGCTCTGGGGGGCGGCGCGCTGGCGCAGTTCAAGCCGGAAAGCGCCTATCGCGAGAGCCCGGCGGTGGCCGAGCGCTATCCCGACCCGCAGGTCGCGTTCACGACGCCGGCCTTCGCGCCGGGCAAGACCGATTTCACCGGCCAGGCCGAGATGATGGCCTTCGTGACGGCGCTGAAGGAGCGGGCGCCGCAGATGACGCTCTCGATCATCGCCAAGACGCAGGAAGGGCGCGACATGCCCGCGCTGGTGTTCTCGCGCCATGGCCTCGACACGATCGGCAAGGGCCAGCGGCCCGTCGTGATGCTGATCGGCCAGCAGCACGGCAACGAGCCGGCCGGCGGCGAGGCGATGCTCGTGCTGGCGGAGCGGCTTGGAGCGGGCACGCTTACGCCGCTGCTTGAGTCGATCGATGTCGTCATCATCCCGCGCGGCAATCCGGACGGGGCGGATCGCTACCGCCGGGCGCTGGCTAACGGTGTCGACCCCAATCGCGACCATACGCAATTGCGCACGCCGGAAATCCGGGCGATCGCCGAGTTGTTCACGCGCTACCGCCCCGACATCCTGCTCGATTGCCATGAATTCACCGTGGCCGGCCGCTGGGTCGAGAAGGTCGGCGGGATGGTCAAGGTCGACGGGATGATTCAGGCGGCGACGGTGCCGAATCTCGCGCCGGCCCTGAAGCAGATCCAGGACGATGTCGTGCTGCCGGCGCTGCGGACGGCCTTCGAGACGGCCGGCGTCACCTATGAGTGGTATCACACGACCGATGGCGCGAACCCGGCCTCGCCGGTGGCGATGGGCAGCATCGGCGCCGATACCGGCCGCAACATCGCCGGCCTGCGCAATGCGGTCAGCCTCCTGCTGGAAACGCGCGGCATCGGCATCGGCCGGGCACATCTGGGGCGGCGGGTGCAGGCCCATGTCATCGCCTCCGAAGCCGTGCTCAAGCTCGCGGCGCAGCGGCCGGGCGATATCCTCGCCGCGACCCGCAAGGCCGAGGCCGAGGTCGCTGCGATCAAGCCGGGAACGCCCTTCATCGTGACGGCGCGGCAAAAGGCGGAGCAGCGCACGCTGACCTTTATCGATCCGGCGACCGGGCAGGACCGGCCGGTCGAGGTGAAATGGCTGTCCTCGCTCGATATCGAGCCGGTGCTGATGCGGCCGCGCCCGGCGGGCTACGTGCTGCCGGCGAAGGCGGTTGAGGCGATCGAGGCGTTGCAGCGGCTGGGGCTCAAGACCGAGACGGTGACCAACGCCGCGACGGTACCGGGCGAGCGCTACCGGGTGGTCAAGGTCGAGATGGGCGCCAAGGAGGATGGGCGGGGCGACGATACCGGAGCGGGCCAGATCGTGAAGGGCAGCTATGCAGTCGAGGCGGCCTCGGTGCAGCTCGCGCCGGGCGATGTGTATATCGGCCTCGATCAGCCTCTCGCGGCCCTGCTGCCAGTGATGCTGGAGCCCGAGAGCCAGACCGGGCTTGCGGCAAACAAAGTGCTGCCGGTGGAGGCGGGTGGCGTGCTCGATGTCCTGCGCATCAGCGAGCGGCCGGGCGCGGCGCTGGCCAAGCCGTAAGTCTCAGCTCCCGATCACGCCCCGGCGCCGGAGCAGGACGAGGGTCAACAGCGCGGCGGCGAGGCAGGTCAGCGCCACGAAGACCGCGCCGGCCTCCGATTCGACCCAGGGCAGGCCCTTCACGTTGATGCCGAACAGGCCGGTGATGAAGGTCGCGGGCAGGAAGAGTGCCGTCAGCAGCGAGAGCACGTAGAGCTGCCGGTTGGTGCGGCTGGCCGAGCGGGCGGCGATCTCGTCCTGCAGCAACCTGGCGCGATCCTGCACAGACTGGACATCGTGATGCAGGCCGTCGACGCGCTGGAGCAGTCGCGTCGCCGCAGCCTTCACGGCATCGGGCGCGCTGCGGCCGGACTGGGTCTCGGCGAAGCGGCGGAACAGGACATGCAGGCCGCTGAGCTGGCGATGCAGGCGCACCGCGGTGCGCCGGACCGCGCCGACGCGCTGCGGGCCGTCATGCAGGCGGTCGAGCAGGATATGGTCCTCGACGCTGTCGGTCTCGTCGACGAGGCGCACGACCGCGTCGGTCACGTCGTCGATGATGTATTCGATGATCTGCTCGAACAGCCCAGCCGGGCTTGCGGCCGGCTCGCCGCGATCGAGCGCCTCGGCGGTCATGCGGATCGAATGCAGCGCCTCGCGCCGCCCGGTCAGCAGGAAGCTCTCGCCGATGATCCAGCGCAGCGCGCCGACATCCTCGGATTTGTCGGCGATGTCGCGGATCAGGTCGTGCGAGACGCCCCAGGCGAGATTGGCGGAGTGGTCGAGCCGCTGGTGCGGCTCATGCGAGAGGAAGGCTTCCTGCGTCGCATCCGGCAGGTCCTGTTCGGCGACCCAGCTCTGCGCGCGGGTATGGACGAGATCGAGATGGAGCCAGACGAAGCCCACGGCGGGGGTGAGATCCGGCATCTCGTCGCGCGGGATGCGGGTGGGCTCTCCGTCCGCGTCGAAGCGATAGGCCCAGATGATGCCGGATTGGGATTGGAGATCGCTGAGCATGCCGGGCTTCCGCTGTCGCCACGGACCTCTCCGGCGGCGCGGCGCCTAAGGGCGCCGCGGATATGACGGCGGCATGACAGCCGGCAAAGCTGTCTTTAGTCGCGGCCGATCGAGCCGGTCACGTCGGCTCGGCGGTTATCGGCGGTGCGGGCGTTGGGAATCCGGCCGGGCGGGGCGAATTTCAGCCTGGTGCCGCCGGCATCCTGCGGCGCGCGCAGGCCGGCCGGAGTCGGGGGCGGTGTGCGCTGCGCGACCTTCGGCTCGCCACCGTGCCATTTGCGCGTGCCGATGTCGAAGCGGCCCTGGCGCCAGGCCTCGAACTCGCGCTCGCTGCCGAAGAAGGCGTTGCGGTCGACATCCCCGGTGATGCCCGGCACGCGGCCGGTGGTGGTGAACTGCCAGAATTCCCAGCGGTCGCGCTCATAGCGCTTCGCCAGCGGCGCCGCCGTCGAGCGCAGCCAGAACGGGTGGTCGTTGAGCTCGCCCTCCAGCACGTCCTCGTGGAAATTGATGTCGGTATAGATCACCGGCTTCTTGCCGGTATGCTCGCGCAGGCCCTTCAGCATCTCGTTGATCTTGGCCATGGCTAGCTCTTTCGAGATCTTGCGGGTGCATTGCGAGTCGTTCTGCCATTCGACATCGAGCACCGGCGGCAGCGCATCGGGATCGCGCGGGATGTGCTTCTTGATCCAGCGCACCTGATCCTTGGCGGGACGGCACCACCAGACGAAATGATAGGCGCCACGGGCGACGCCGTGCTTCTTCGCCTCGGCCCAGTTGCGCTTGAAATTGGGATCGAGATGGTCGCCGCCCTCGGTCGCCTTGATGAAGGCGAAGCGCGTGCCGGCATCCTTGACGCGGGCCCAGTCGATCTCGCCCTGCCAGCGGGAGACGTCGATGCCCTGGATCACCTTGCGCCGCGCATCGCGGACGCCGTGATGGGGCGAGCTGTCGCCCTTCTTCGGATAGAGCGCCTGCGCCGGCTCGACGAGACCTATCATCAGGGCCATGAGGGCGAGGGCTTTCAGCCCGATCCGTCCGCCGGTCAGCTTGCGCGCTGGCATGTGTTTCTCCTGCATCACAGGTCCAGATGCGAGGAGCGTGGTTAAGCGCCGGTTAGAATTGCGGCGCAGTCTAAGAATGAATTTCAGCCTTGGTTAACCGGCGCGATTTCGCCCGTCCGCTCAGTCGAGGACGACCGGCTCGACCTGGTTGTCGATCGCCCGCATGGTCGAGGCGACGGCGGGCACGCTGCCTGGGATGCGTGCGACGGGCACGTCGCTCGGCTGCTGCGGCTCGGGCGCGGAGGGAGGAGGCAGCGGCTGCTGCTGGACGGGAGCGGGCTGGGCCGGCCCCTCGCGCTTGTCCCAGCGGCGCGTGCCGATATCGTACTCGCCGCGCAGCCAGCCGGCGAACTGGCTCTCGCTGCCGAAGAAGGCGTTGCGATCGACATCGCCGCGGATGCCGGGGACGCGGCCGGTGGTGGTGAACTGCCAGAAGGCCCAGGGCCGGTTGCTGTAGCGGGTCTCCGGCAGCGCGGCCGTCGAGCGGATCCAGTAGGGGTAGTTATTGAACTGCCCCTCCAGCACCTCGCGATGGAAGGTGATGTCGGTATAGATCACCGGCTTCTTGCCGGTGAGCTGCTCCAGCTCGGTCAGCATGAGCGCGATCTTCTCGCGGGCGAGCTCGCGGTCGATCTTCTGCGGGCAGGTCCGCGAATGGCCGTTCCACTCGACGTCGAGCACCGGGGGCAGGGCGTCGGGATCGTTCGGGATCTGCTGCTTGAACCAGACCGCCTGCTCATGGGCCGGGCGGCACCAGAAGACGAAATGATAGGCGCCGCGCGGAACGCCGGCGCGGCGCGCGCCTTCCCAGTTGCGCCGGAAGGTCGGGTCGACATGGTCGCCGCCCTCGGTCGCCTTCATGTAGACGAAGCGGGTACCGGCCGCCTTCACGGCGTTCCAGTCGATCTCGCCCTGCCAACGCGAGATGTCGATGCCGTGGATCGGGTATTGATGCGCCGTCGCGACGCCGGGATGCGGCCGGGCATCGCCCTTCGACGGGTAGTTGTCGAGCGCCACGCAGCCGCCGAGCGCCGCGAAAGCGGCGACGGCCAGGAGGGGCAGGGCACGGAAACGGGGCATGCGGCGAGCGTTCATGTCGCGGAGAATTGCTGGGAATGTTTGATGGCTGGTTTACGTTACCAAAGTTCTGCCACCTGTCAGCCCGAACTTGGGCGGGACGAAGCCGCGTGCCGATGCCGGGAGGCGAATCGCAGCTGACACGAAATCTGAAGGCTTGAGCCGAAGTCGTTGACATTGCCCGGAAACACGAAAGGCGACCCGAGGGTCGCCTTTCGTTGGATTTTCATCCGAATTTGGTGCGGTCGAGAGGACTCGAACCTCCACGGGTCTCCCCGCTACCACCTCAAGGTAGTGCGTCTACCAATTCCGCCACGACCGCAGCTCGGTTCCGGTTGCGGGCGGTGCAACCAGGGAGCGGCGCCGATCTAGCAAATCGAATCCGCTGCCACAAGGGTGTCATCAAGGAAAAACGCAGAACCGCGATTTTTCCCCAGATCGGCGGGTTCAGGCGGCGTCGGCGACGGTCTGCAGGGTGTAGATCGTCGGGCGCTTGAGCATCTGGGTGATCTCGACGGAGATTCGGGCGCCGCTGACCACGACGATTCCCTTGGCGAAGGGGTGGTTGTTGGCGAGAATCTGGACCTCGTCGGTCTCGCTGGTGTTCAGCTCGATGATCGCGCCGCGGCCGAGGCGCAGCAGCTTGTAGATCGGCATTTCGGTCTGGCCGAGCACCACCGTGAGTTCCACCGGGACGAGATCGAGATCGGCCTTCAAGTCCTGCCTCCGGAACCCTACTTCAGAATTGGACCAGCGAAACTTGCCTGCCCGCCGGTTTTGGGCGCAAGAGGCATTCCGCGGGTCGGGCCGGTGTGTCGCCAGCCCGGAAACTTTGAGCGGAACATGGTTAAGCCATGGTGAAGATGCGTGAAGAACTGGCCGTCTCCTTCCTGCCGGAAGGGGAGTCCGAGCCGGTCGAATGGGTTGTGACGGAGGGGCTTGTCGGCTATGACGAGGCCGTCGCCGAGATGGAGGCCCGCGCCGGGCTGATCGCGGACGGGCTGGCGCGCGAGCGCGTCTGGCTGGTCGAGCATCCGCCGCTCTATACCGCCGGCACCTCCGCCCGCGACGAGGACCTGATCGCGCCGGAGCGATTCCCGGTGTTCCGGTCCGGTCGGGGCGGGCAGTTCACCTATCACGGCCCCGGCCAGCGCGTGGCCTATGTCATGCTCGACCTGAAGCGGCGCCAGCCGGACCTGCGCCGCTTCGTCGCCGCGCTGGAAGGCTGGCTGATCGGCGCGCTCGACGATTTCAATATCCGTGGCGAGCGGCGCGAGGATCGCGTCGGCGTCTGGGTGCGCCGGCCCACCAAGGGCGCCGACACCGAGGACAAGATCGCGGCGATCGGCATCCGCGTGCGGCGCTGGGTCTCGTTCCACGGCATTTCGCTGAATGTCGAGCCGGACCTGTCGCATTTCGACGGGATCGTGCCCTGCGGTGTCAGCCAGTATGGCGTCACCTCGCTGGTCGATCTCGGCTTGCCGGTGACGATGCCGGAGGTCGATTCGGTGCTGCGCGAGGCGTTCGAGCGCGTGTTTGGCCCGACCGTTCAGGCCTGATTTACCATCCGTTAGCCATGGCGCCGCCATCTTCGGCCGGGGTTGGGTTGAAGATGGGGACGACAATGCGAAGCTTTTTTCTGGCCGGCGGCCTCGCCGTGCTGCTCGCAGGCTGCAACACGACCGACCAGCGTATCGCCGGTGCGGCGGCCGGCGCGGGAGCCGGCGCACTCGTCGGCGGGCCGATCGGAGCCATTGCCGGTGGCGCGATCGGTGCGGTCGCCGCGCCGTCGGTGACCGGCTCGATCAACAAGATGAAGGAATAAGCCGATCCAGCGGCGCGGATTTGCACGGCCGCGTCCGTGCGTCCGCGCCGGTTGGCGTTTTCGACGCGGCGCGCCATAAACTCGGCAGAGATTGTCGTCGAGGAGCGCGCCCGTGCCTGTCATCGAGAGCAAGGTCGATCTGAATTCGGCCGAGACGCGCGCCAATGCCGAAGCCTGGGCCGGATTGCGCGGCGAACTCCAGCAACATCGCGCCACCGCCGCGCTCGGCGGCAACGCCAAGTCCCGCGAACGCCACACCGCGCGCGGCAAGCTTCTGCCCCGCGAGCGCGTGCTGCGGCTGACCGATCCGGGCTCGGCCTTCCTCGAAATCGGTTCGCTTGCCGCCTTCGGCATGTATGAGGGCGATGTCCATGCCGCCGGCATGATCGCCGGCATCGGCCGCGTCGCCGGGCGCGAATGCATGATCGTCTGCAACGATGCGACGATCAAAGGCGGTACCTACTATCCGATGACGGTGAAGAAGCATCTGCGGGCGCAGGAGATCGCGCGCGAGAATCGCTTGCCCTGCATCTATCTCGTCGATTCCGGCGGCGCCAACCTGCCGCATCAGACCGAGGTCTTCCCCGATCGCGAGCATTTCGGCCGCATCTTCTACAATCAGGCAACGCTCTCGGCCGAGGGCATCCCGCAGGTCGCGGTGGTAATGGGCTCCTGCACCGCCGGCGGCGCCTATGTGCCGGCGATGTCGGACGAGACGGTGATCGTCAGGAAGCAGGGCACGATCTTCCTCGGCGGCCCGCCGCTGGTGAAGGCCGCGACCGGCGAGGTCGTCTCGGCCGAGGATCTCGGCGGTGCCGATGTGCATGCCCGCCTCTCCGGCGTCGCCGACCACTACGCCGGCGACGATACCCATGCGCTGGCGATCGCCCGGCGGATCGCCGGCAATCTCAACAGCGTCAAGCGGCCGGATATCGACATCGCCGAGCCGGTCGAACCGCTCTACGACCCGGCCGAGCTCGAAGCCGTGGTGCCGACCGATCTCAAGAAGCAGTACGATATCCGCGAGGTGATCGCGCGGCTCGTCGACGGCTCGGAGTTCGACGAGTTCAAGAAGCTCTACGGCACGACGCTGGTGACGGGCTTCGCCCGCATTCACGGCATCCCGGTCGGCATCATCGCCAATAACGGCATCCTGTTCTCGGAAAGCGCGGTCAAGGGCGCGCATTTCATCGAGCTCTGCTGCCAGCGGCGCATTCCGCTGCTCTTCCTGCAGAACATCACCGGCTTCATGGTCGGGCGCGATGTCGAGACGCGCGGCATCGCCAAGGACGGCGCCAAGCTGGTCACGGCGGTGGCCTCGGCGCGGGTGCCGAAGATCACCGTGCTGGTCGGCGGCTCCTTCGGCGCCGGCAATTACGGCATGTGCGGCCGGGCCTATTCGCCCCGCTTCCTGTTCACCTGGCCGAATTCGCGGATCTCGGTGATGGGCGGCGAGCAGGCGGCAAGCGTGCTCGCGACCGTGCGCCGCGACAATATCGAGGCCGAGGGCAAGAGCTGGCCGGCGGCCGACGAGGAGGCCTTCAAGGCGCCCATCCGCAATCGCTACGAAGAAGAAGGCTCGCCCTACTTTGCCACGGCCCGGCTCTGGGACGACGGCATCATCCTGCCGTCCGAGACCCGCCGCGTACTGGCGCTGGCCTTCTCGGCGACGCTCAATTCCGAGGTGCCGGAGACGAAGTTCGGCGTGTTCCGGATGTGAGAGGCGAAGCGCCTCTCACCGCAACTCGATCTTCACGACCTCGTAGACCGCCCGCGCGCCGCGCTTGTCGCCGGGGGCGACGAGGCGCCAGCCACCGTCCAGCGGCTTGCCGTCCACCGCCGAGACGAGAATCAGCGGCAGGTTGCCGAAATCGGGATGGATCTCGCCGACCGAGAAGGCGATCTGGTAGCCGTCCTTCGCGCTGACGAGGAAGGTCTTCTTCAATTGCTCGACGGGCTTCAGGCCGTCGAACGCCTTGTTCGCCTGCAGGACATCCCAGAGCAGCACACCCTTGTAGCGCCGCGTCGCCGGTCCCTTCGAGGTCTCGAAGGTCACCTCACGCTCGGCGACAGGCAGGGCCGCGAGGGATTGCGACGAGAGCCGGATCGGTGCGGAGCCGATGCCGGCGAGCTCGACGGCCGGCTCCTGGGCGCGCAGAGCCGGCGCCATCGTCAGCAGGGCGAGCAGTATCAGGGTGCGGAGCACAGTGGGCGATCTCCGTTGCAGGTCGCCGGCATCAGGACATCATCCGCTCCCACCTGTCGACGGCTCATTTCAGGGCCGGAGCGGCATCGTGGCTCCGGCCGGCATGGCCTTGCGCGTGGCGGCCCAGAACAGCAGCGTGGTCAGGCTGATCGCAGCGCCGAGTGCGCAGACGCCTGTCCAGCCGGCATGGGCGTAGACGACGGTCGACAGAGATGAACCCGCTGCGCTGCCGATCGAATAGAAGACCATATAGGCCGCTGTCAGGCGGTTCTGGGCTTCCGGCCTGACCCGGTAGATCATCGCCTGGTTGGTGACATGGACCGCCTGGAGCCCGAAATCGATGATCAGCACGCCAGCGACGAGCGAGAGGATCGAATGATCCAGCTGGGCGATCAGCAGCCAGGACAGCAGCATCAATCCGAGCGCGATGCCGGTCGTGCGCTGGCCGTGGCCCCGGTCGGTCCAGCGCCCGGCACGGGTGGCCCCCAGCGCGCCGGCCACGCCCGCCAGCCCGAACAGGCCGATCTGCGTATGGGAGAAGGAGAAGGGCGGTGCGCTCAGCGGCAGAACGAGCGGCGTGAGCAGCGTCGTGATGTTCGCGAAGATCAGCATGGCGATGATGCCGCGGATAAGCAGCACCGGCTCCTCGACGATCAGCGTGACCAGCGAGGCGATCAGGCGGCCGTAGGAGAGGCCGGTGGCGCTGCGCTCCTGCCTTGGCAATGCCTTCCAGAGCAGGAGCGCGATCACCAGCGTGAGCACGGCCGAGACGAAGTACACGGTTCGCCAGCCGGAGAGATCGGTCAGGGCGCCGGCGACGGTTCGTGCCAGCAGGATGCCGATCACGATGCCGCTCGTGACGATGCCGACGACATGGCCCCGCTCGGAGGGCCGCGCGAGGCTCGCCGCGTAGGCGACGAGCGCTTGTGTCACGACTGCCAGAAGCCCGACCGCAGCCATCGCGCCGAGGAGCATCGCGGCCGATTGCGAGAAGCCGACGCTGGCGAGCGCCAGCACCGAAAGCACTGATTGCCCGACGATGAGCTCGCGGCGGTCGAGCAGGTCGCCCAACGGGACGAGCAGAAGCAGGCCGAGCCCGTAGCCGAGCTGGGTCGCGCCGACGATCAACCCCGCAACGGTGCGCGACAGGCCAAGATCATCGGCCATCACATCGAGCAGGGGATGGGCGAAATAAGCATTCGCCACCGCGAGCCCGCTGGCGACAGCGAAGAGCAGGATCGTCCGGCTGTTCAAGGTGGGCTGCGGGGCGGATGCCTCCCAGCTCTGGGCGCGTGCGCGTTCGTTCGCGGGCGCCGGAGGCGCCGCGTCCTGGACCAATTTCATTGCAGACTCCGGGTGGTTTGGTTTTATAATGAAACCGACATGAGCTGTAATGGTATTGGTTTTATGATGCAACCGAAAATGGCGATGCGAATGAGAAGCAGGCGGAGGCCGCTCTGATGGTCGCCCGTACGAGCCTCAAGGGCGATTACTGCCCGAGCGCGCGCTCCCTCGATGTGATCGGCGACTGGTGGTCGCTGTTGATCGTCCGCGATGCCTTCGACGGGATGACCCGCTTCGGCGAGTTCCAGAAGAGCCTCGGCATCGCCAAGAACATCCTGACGGACAGGCTCAAGGCTCTGGTTGAGAACGGCATTCTGGAGTCCGTGCCTGTCGGCGACGGCGCCGTGCGCATGCAGTATCGCCTGACGGCGGTGGGGAAGGACCTCTTCCCGGTGATGGTCGCGCTGCGGCAATTCGGCGAGCGCCATCTCTTCGCACCTGAGGAGGAGCGCTCGCGCCTGGTCGAGCGCGAGACCGGTCTGTCGGTCCGCCTCGATGTCCGCACCGAGGATGGGCGCGCGATCGGGCCGGATCAGGCCGTCATCCTGAAAGTGCCTGAGAAAGACTGAGCGAGCGAACTCAACCCAGCGAAAACGCCTCGTGCACGGCGCTTTGCACGCCGCCGCCCATGACCGGGCCGCCGCCGGCGACATGGACCGCGTCGCCGACCAGCGCGGCACCCAGCCCGTGGCGGGGCGTCAGCATCGGCGCATATTGCTCCCAGCCGTCGCTTTTGGGGTCATAGGCTTCCATCTGGCCGAAGACGCGGTTGGTGCCTTCGCCGCCCATGACGAAGACCTTGCCGCGATAGAGCACGGCGCCATGGCCGGAGCGGCCCGTCGGCATCGGCGTGCGCATCGTCCATTTATCCGCCGCCGGATCGTAGGAATGGTGCAGGTTCGAGTTGGTGTGGAAGGAGTCGACGCGCCCGCCGATGACATGGATCAGGTTGCCGATGGCGAGCGTGCCGGTGTGGTCGCGGGCGGTCGGCATCGGCGTGCGCTCGCTCCAGCGGTCAGCCTTGGGATCGTAGACCAGATGCCAGTCGATCGAGCGCTTGGTCTCGGTCGTCTCGCCGATCGCGCCGCCGATGACGTGCAGGACGCCGCCGAGGCCGACGACGGCGGTAGAGCCGGCGGCACGGGGCAGGGGCGCGATCTCGGCCCAGCGATCGGCCTTCGGATCATAGGTGAAGCAGCGCGGGTGCGGCTTGCGGTTCTGCTCGAGGAAGCCGCCGATGGCGAAAAGCTTGCCGTCGAGGAAGGCGACGCCGACATGGTTGGCGCCCTGAGGCAGGGGCGCGCCGTCGTTCCACTTGTCGGCCTTGCCGTCATAGACATGGTGATAGGCCCGGTCCGTGCGCTGCTCGCCATAGCCGCCGACGACATGCATCCTGTCCTCGAAGGCTGTCGCCCAGGCCATCTCCGAGCGCGGCAGCGGCAAGGGAGCCTTGGCGCTCCAGCGGCCGGGTGTGGCGGCCTTCGGGGCCGGCGAATCGAAGACGTTCTGCGTTGCGGCGAGCTCGGGCTTCCCGATCCGGCCCGGTTGGTTCAGGCGCTCGTATTGCGGGCCGTGGTGCTCGTGGCCCTGCTGCTGGGCCAATGCCGGGCTGGCCAACGCGGCGGCTCCGGCCGCAAGCAGATGGCGGCGGTTCAGGCTGGTCATCGCGTCGTCCTCCCGACTACAACGATACGTCACGGATGGCGGGCGGCAAGCGCATGGAATACCGGCCGCCTCATGGTTCCCCCGGGCGGTTTCGCCAGTTATGGTCAGGCGCCATCTCAAACGATTTAGGCCCAGGGAAATACGAGGAAACGCATGGCGGGACATAACAAGGTCGCGATCATCACCGGCGCCGGTTCGGGCGTGGGGCGCTCGGTCGCCATCGCCTTCCTGAAGGACGGCTATCGCACTGTGCTGGCCGGCCGCCGGGCGGACGCGCTGGAGGAGACGATCGCGCTCTCAGGCGTCGACAAAGGCCAGGCGCTGGCAGTCTCAACCGACGTCACCGACAAGGCCTCGGTCGAGAACCTGTTCGCCAGGACGAAGGAAGCGTTCGGGCGGGTCGATGTCCTCTTCAACAATGCCGGCGTCAACGCGCCGGGCGGCGTGCTGCTGGAGGATCTCTCGCTGGAGGATTGGCAGAAGGTCGTCGACACCAATCTGACCGGGCCGTTCCTCTGCACCCAGGCCGCCTTCAAGGCGATGAAGGACCAGCAGCCGCAGGGCGGGCGCATCATCAACAATGGCTCGATCTCGGCCCATGCGCCGCGGCCGAACTCCGTCGCCTACACCGCTACGAAGCATGCGATCTCGGGCCTGACCAAGACGGCGGCGCTCGACGGGCGCAAATACGACATCGCCGTCGGCCAGGTCGATATCGGCAATGCGCTGACCGAGATGGCGCGCAAGATGACCACCGGCGTGCCGCAGGCGGACGGCTCGATCAAGGTCGAGGCGGTGATGGATGTCGAGCATGTTGCGACGACCGTGCTGCACATGGCCGGCCTGCCGCCCGAGGCGAACGTGCTGTTCGTCACGGTGATGGCGACCAAGGCTCCGCTCGTCGGGCGGGGCTGATCGGACAGGCCCGTCATGCCCGGGCTTGACCCGGGCATCTCGTCCAGATGGATGATGAGATTCTCGGGCCTCCGCTTCGCTGTGCCCGAGAATGACAGGGAGCCGTATGGCGGCGATCGAGAATGCTCCTGATAGCGCGGTGGGCGTCACAACAGAGCCCGCCGTCGCCCGCGCCTACACGCTGACCATCTGGGGCATCGCGCTCGGCATCCTGGTCCAGGCGGTGGCGACCGTCGTCTGGGCGCTTGCCATCGGCAATGCCCAGCTCTTCAAGGATGGCATCGACTGGGTCTATGACGTCGCGCTCTACGGCATCGCCGCGGTCGTGTTCGGACGCGATGCGCGGATCGAGCGGCTGGCTGCCGTCGCGATCGGCGCCGTCATGGCGGTCGCTGGATTGCATACGCTCTACGATCTCTGGGACAAGATCGTCCGGCCGCGGCCGATCGAGGTCTGGACGCTCGGCTTCGCGGCGGCGAGCGCCATCGTCATCGCCTTCCTCGTCGTCGGTGCGCTCTGGCGCTTCCGGCGCGAGCAGAACCCGGTCATCAAGGCGACCTGGCTGTCGAGCCGCAACGACACGATCTCGACGACGGGTTTCGCGCTGGTCGGGCTCGCCGCCCGCGTCGCGCCGGTGCGCTGGCCGGAATATCTGTTCGACCTCGTCGTCGCCGGGATCTGCTTCCAGGCGACATGGGCGATCTGGCGCTCGCTGCGGCGGAGCGTGGATTCGGAAGCGTCCCAAACCGGTTTGCGCAACAAGGCGCAGACAGACGCCACGGGCGGGCTATAAAGGCGGCACGTCTCCTGAGGATGCCGCCGCCATGACGATCGCCGCCAAGCTGCCCTCCATCCTGATCGCCAATCGCGGCGAGATCGCTTGCCGGGTGATCCGCACTGCCAAGCGGTTGGGCTTGCGCACCATTGCCGTCTACTCCGACGCCGATGCCGAGGCGCTGTTCGTGCAGATGGCGGACGAGGCCTATCATATCGGCCCGGCCCCGGCCCGCGAGAGCTATCTCGACGCGAACAAGATCCTTGCCGTGGTGAAGGAGGCGGGCGCGGCCTGCATCCATCCGGGCTACGGCTTCCTTTCGGAGAATGCTGAATTCGCCGATGCTTGCGCGGCGGCCGGCATCGTCTTCGTCGGGCCGCCGGCCTCGGCCATCCGGGCGATGGGCCTGAAGGACGCCGCCAAGGCGCTGGTCGAGAAAGCCAGCGTGCCAGTCGTGCCGGGCTATCACGGCGCCGAGCAGGATGTCGCCTTCCTGGCGAAGGAGGCCGGGCGCATCGGCTACCCCGTGCTGATCAAGGCGGTCGCCGGCGGCGGCGGCAAGGGCATGAAGAAGGTCGATCGCGCGGAGGATTTCGCGGACGCCCTGACCAGCGCCCAACGCGAGGGCAAGAACGCCTTCGGCGATGCGCGCGTGCTGGTCGAGAAATACGTGCTCTCGCCGCGCCATGTCGAAATCCAGGTCTTCGGCGACAGCCATGGCAATGTCGTCCATCTCTACGAGCGCGACTGCTCGCTGCAGCGCCGTCATCAGAAGGTGATCGAGGAGGCGCCGGCGCCTGGCATGAGCGCCGAGGTCCGCGCCGCCATGGGCAAGGCAGCGACCGAGGCCGCCAGGGCCGTCGGCTATGTCGGGGCCGGTACGGTCGAATTCATCGCTGACGGGCGCGACGGGCTGAAGGCCGACGGTTTCTGGTTCATGGAGATGAACACGCGTCTTCAGGTCGAGCATCCCGTGACCGAGGCGATCACCGGGCTCGATCTCGTCGAGTTGCAGTTGAAGGTCGCGGCGGGCGAGCCGCTCGGCTTCACGCAGGCTGATGTCTCGGCCAAGGGCCATGCCGTCGAAGCACGGCTCTATGCCGAGGACCCCGAAAAGGGCTTCCTGCCTTCGACCGGCAAGCTCTGGGCCCTGCAATTTCCGGAAGGCGAGGGCATCCGTATCGATACCGGCGTCGAGGCCGGCGATACCGTGACGCCGTTCTACGATCCGATGATCGCCAAGGTGATCGCCCATGGTGCGACGCGCGGCGAGGCGCTCGACAGGCTCGGCGCGGCGCTGGGCGAGACGGTGGTCGCCGGCCCGCGCACCAATCTCGCCTTCCTGAAGAAGCTGACTGAGGCGGAGGGCTTCCGGAAGGGGCCGTTCGATACCGGCTTCATCGACCGCAATATCAGCGCGCTCGGCGCCGAGCCGCAGCCGCTCGATGCGGCGGCCGTCGCGGCGGCGGCCTTGCAGCTCGAGGAGGAGCGGCAGGCGGCGGGCATGATCGCGGCGGCGGGCCGGGCTGAGGGCGAATCCCGTTCGCCCTGGCTCGATCCCGACGCCTTCTCGCTGATGCCGCGCCAGCCGTTGGGGCTGCCGCTGAATGTCGATGGCGAGCGCATCGACGCCCGCATCGAATGGCATGGCGACGATGCGCGCGTCAGCCTGCCGGGCCACGAGATCGGCGAGGGCGAGCACGAGATCGCGCTCGCCGAAGGCGAGGGCGGCATCTGGTTCGCGCTGCATCGCGGCCGGCAGACGGCGGTCTCGCTGTTCGATCCGTTCAGCGTCGATCTCGATGCGGCGGCGGGCTCGGGCGGCGTGGTCAAGGCGCCGATGCACGGCAAGCTCGTCGCGCTCTTCGTCGCACCGGGCGAGGCCGTGACCAAGGGCCAGCGCCTCGCCATCGTCGAGGCGATGAAGATGGAGCATGTCCTGACCGCCCCGCGCGACGGCATCGTCAGCGAGGTCGCGGGCGAGCCCGGCGCCCAAGTGGCCGAGGGCGCGAAGGTGGTCGTGCTGGGGGAATAGGCGATTCGGCTGAATCGCTTGCGGGCGATTGCTGAGGAGTTGATTCCGCTTCGGATGTCCCTGTTCGTGTCATCCCGGACAAGCGGCGAAGCCACGCCGATCCGGGATCCATTCCGGAACGGTTCAGGCATGGATCCCGAATTTCCGCTTCGCTCCATCCGGGATGACGAGGATTGGGGTGAAGGGAGTGCTAGTCGACCAGCGCCGCAGCCGCCTTTGCCAGGACCGTCAAGTTGATCTCTGCCAGTGGGTCTTCGTCTTCGAGGAACCAGCTTGCCGACAGCCCGCACCAGGCGATGATCCAGCGCAGCAGACGCTCTCGCTTAAGTCCCGATTTCGCCAGCACGATCTCCAGCCGGCGCTCGAAGGCGCCGGGCGCGACGGCGACGGGAGGTTCGGGATCGGCGAGATCGGGGTCGCAGAACAGGATCGTGTACTCGAAGGCGCGGTCGCCGATCACCGATTTCGGATCGATGGCCAGCCAGCCCCGATCTCCGAAATCGAGGACGTTGTCGTGATGCAGGTCGGCATGGAGCGGCAGGATATCCTGCTGCGTGGCCAATAGCGCGCGTGCCTCCGCAGCGGCACGGGCGAGCAGGCCGCCATGCTTGACCGCCGCCGGAAACAGGTCCTTGAACCAGATATCGAGCGGGATCAGTCGGGCGGGAGCCGGGCCGCGCGGTTTCTGCAACTCCGTGATGGCATCGCAGAGGATGATGGTGGCTTCGTCGTCACCGGTAGCGCCGCTGCGCGCCATGGCGGCCAGCGAGCGCGTGCCGGTGGCGCGTTCGATCAGCATCGCCTCGCCGTTTTCGCTGCGAGCGAGAAGGCGGGCGGCACCGTCGCCGTTCCAGTATTCCAGCGGCAGGTAGCCGCGCCGCTCGTCCTCGACCTCGAGCAGCTTCAGCATGGCCGGTGCGCCGCCTTGCAGGACCGGCAGGAGGTGGCTGGCATGAGTCCTGATCGGCCTGCCGTCCGCGACGAGGCCCCAGCGGGCGAGCCAGGGTGCGAAGACCGTCCCGGAAATCCGGCTCATCCGCGGCCGATGACGGGGAATTGCTCGGCCTCGTAGATCTGGCCGGAAACCGGCGCGCTGTCCTCCGAGAGCCAGAAGGCGGTGTGAGCGGCGATCTCCTCCGGCTGCATGATCCGGCCGGTCGGGGCGTCGCGCAGCGGCAGATGGTTCTGCCAGCCCGGCTTGCGACCCTCGCGCTGCTGCGTCGCGTCCTCGTTGGCGGTCCAGGTCCAGCCGACATTGAGCTGGTTGGCGCGGATGCGCTCGGGGCCGAGCGTATTGGCGAGGTTGCGCGTCATCGTCATCAGCGCGCCCTTGGACATCGAATAGACGGTGAGGTTCGAGAGCCCGCAATAGGCGTTGATCGAGCCCACGGTGACGATGGCGCCGGGCGATTTCTGCGCCCGGAAGGCGCGGATCGCCGCCTCGGCGCAGAGCAGCGGGGCGCGGGTATTGATCGCGAACATATGGTCGAAGAAGGCGGCGGTGGTCTCCGTCAGGATGCCGCGCGGATAGATGCCGGCATTATTGACGAGCCCGTCGATGCGACCGAAGGCGGCGACAGTGGCATCGACGATGGCTTGCGCGGTCGCGGGATCGGCGAGATCGCCGGTCGCGCCTGATGTCGCAGCGCCGAGTTTCGCGACGGCTGCGTCGACTTCGGCAGCGTCGCGGCCATGGATCAGCACCTTCGCTCCCTCGGCCACGAGGCGCTCGGCCATCGCAAAGCCGATTCCGGTCGAGGAACCGGTGACGAGTATGACCTTGCCTGCAAGTCCGCGCATGATGGAACGTCCGTAGCCTGTCGGGGAAATGAGTATGACGGTGAAGCGTATCGTGGCGAACATGCTAACCGCCGAGCCGGGGCTGGCCAAACCTTTCTACGGCGACATTTTCGATATGCACCCCGTCATGGATCACGGCTGGATCCAGACCTGCGCGGCGGATGGAGATTCGGCCGGCCCGCAGCTCAGCTTTGCCAGCGAGGGCGGCTCGGGCGCCCCCGTTCCCGATCTCTCGATCGAGGTCGACGATCTCGACGCCGTGTTGCGCAAGGTCGAGGCCGCCGGACTTCCGATCGAATACGGCCCGGTCCACGAGCCCTGGGGCGTCAGGCGCTTCTTCCTGCGCGATCCATTCGGCCGGCTGGTCAACGTGCTGGCGCACCGCGGCTGACAGCCGGCCTGTGGAGAAGCGCGGCGGAGACTGGCTTGGCGGCTTGCACAGGCCTATTTTGCGGCCATGTCCCTTCACCTGCTCAAGCTCTGCGTCGGCGCCGAATCGATCAGCGATCTCGAGGACTGGATTGCCGAGCGCCAGGCGCAGCGGCGCGCCTGCGGCGAGCCGGCCGAGCAGTTGCACACAACGCGCATGGTGCCGAAGAAGATCGAGGAGATCCTCGATGGCGGTTCGCTCTACTGGGTGATCAAGGGCCAGATCTCGGCGCGTCAGCGCCTCACCGATATCCGCCCCTTCACTGATGGCGAAGGCATCGGCCGCTGCCATCTGGTGATGGAGCCGGTCGTGGTGCCGGTCGAGCCGCGGCCGTTCCGGCCCTTCCAGGGCTGGCGCTACCTGCAGGTCAAGGACGCCCCGCGCGACCTTTCCGAGCATGGCGGCGAGATCGGGGAGATGCCGGAGGAGCTGCGGCGCGAGCTGGCGGGGCTGGGGCTGCTCTAGGAGACGTCATGCTCGGGCTTGACCCGAGCATCTCGGAAACCAGTACCTTCTCGTCCTGAGATTCTCGGGTCTGCGCTACGCTTCGCCCGAGAATGACGCGGTTCACACCGGAATATTGTCGAGCAACCGCGTGCTGCCGATGCGCGCGGCGAGGATCAGGCGGATCGGGCCGTCCGCCAGCGAGGCGACCGGCGCCAGCGTCTCGGCATGGCGCGCTTCCAGATAGTCGAGTTCGAAACCGGCGGTGATAATTGCATTCTGCGCGTCTGCGACCGCCTTGAACAGGTCATCGCGATTGCGGATACGTGCGGCGAGATCCTGCATCACGCGTTGAAGCAGCGGTGCGAGCGCCCGATGCTCGTCCGAGAGGTAGCGGTTGCGCGAGGACATCGCGAGGCCGTCCGCCTCGCGGATCGTCGCCAGCGGGATGATCTTGATGCCGAGATCGAGATCGGCGGCCATGCGAGTTACGACCTTGAGCTGCTGGTAGTCCTTCTCGCCGAAGATCGCGTAATCGGCACGCGACTGCGTGAAGAGCTTGCAGCAGATCGTCGCGACGCCCTCGAAATGCGTGGGGCGGAAGCGGTCCTCCAGTCCGACGGCGGCCGGGCCAAGCAGCAGCACGCGGGTGGCGAAGCCGGCCGGGTACATCTCCTCGACCGAGGGGAAGAACACGGCGTCGGCGCCGGCTGCGACGAGCTTGGCGCAATCGTCGTCGAAGGTGCGCGGGTATTTCTTGAAATCCTCATGCGGCGCGAACTGCGTCGGGTTGACGAAGATCGTGACGATAACGCGCTTCGCATGGCGCTGGCCTTCGCTGACGAGAGCGATATGGCCCTCGTGCAGCGCGCCCATGGTGGGGACCAGCGCAACCTTCTCGCCGGCGGCATGCCAGCCGGCGACGGCTTCGCGCATCGCGGCGACCGTCTCGAAAACCGTAATCCCAGCCACTTGCGCGCCCTCCGTTCGCCGCACGGGTAGCAAATGCCGCCGCCATGGCCAATATCAGGGCGAAGGATGATTCAGGCGGAACGAAGGGGTCGATGAGCGAGAGGAAGGACCGGGCCGTCGGCAAGGCGGGGACGACCGCACCGGCAACGCACTCGCAGCCGGGCGAGATCGATCGTTTTCTCGGTGCGGCGAAGCAGCTCGCGCCCTTGGCGAGCGGGCAGGCGGGGCGGCTCGTCTTCGCGCTCGACGCCACGATGAGCCGCCAGCCGACCTGGGACCTCGCCTGTTCGCTGCAGGCCCGGATGTTCGATGTCACCTCGCAAAGCGGGGGGCTCGCCGTACAGCTCGTTTATTTCCGGGGAATCGGCGAGTGCCGCGCCTCGGGCTGGGTCGGCGAGCCGGCGCGTCTGACCGGTCTGATGCGCCGCATCGCCTGCGAGGGCGGCCAGACCCAGATCGCGCGTGTGCTGCGTCATGTGCGCGATGAGGCGAAATCCGTTCCAGTCAGGGCTTTCGTCTATGTCGGCGACGCGATGGAGGAGGATGTCGATGCTCTGGCGGCGCTCGCCGGCGAACTCGGCCTGCGCGGCATCCGCGGCTTCGTCTTCCAGGAGGGGCATGACCCGGCGGCGAGCGGCGCCTTCGCGACGATCGCGCGGCTGACCGGCGGAGCCCATGCCCGGTTCGACGTGAATGCGCCGGCTTCCCTGCTCGATCTCCTGCGCGGGGCGGCCGCCTATGCGGCCGGCGGGCGCGAGGCGATGCTGCGGCTGGCGGGTTCGACGCCCGCGGTGAAGGGGCTGATCGCCGCGATGGATGGAGGCCGCCGGTGAGCCTGCTTTACGGCGTTGCCGTCCTGATCATTGTCTGGTGGCTGGCGAAGCTCTTCGCCGGGGCCAATCCCAAGGTGCTGGCGCGATTGGCGAAGACAGGCGGCGGTGTGGCCGCGCTCGGCGTTGCCGGGCTGCTGATGGTGCGCGGCCGGATGGATATGGCGATCTTCCTCGGCGGCGTCGGCGCCTGGCTGCTCGGCTGGAGCGCGACCGGACCCGGTGGCATCCGCTTTCCCTGGGCCGATCGCGCCGGCCCGACGCCGGGGGCGACCTCGAAGGTCAAATCGGCCCTGCTGGAGATGGAACTCGACCACGATAGCGGGGGCATGACCGGCAGCGTCACCACCGGCCCCTATGCGGGGCGGGCGCTCGACAGCCTGGATATGGCTGAGCTTGCCGCGCTGATGCGCGACTGCCTCACGCGCGATCCGGACGGAGCCCGGCTGCTAGAGGCATATCTCGACCGCCGGACGCCCGGCTGGCGTGAAGACGCTCAGCGTGATGGCGACGCGGGGCAGCGCGGCGCGCCGGGCGCGGGCGCGATGACGCAGCAGGAGGCCTACGATATCCTGGGGCTTCAGCCGGGGGCGGGCGAGGAGGCGATCCGCGAAGCCCATCGGGCCCTGATGAAGCGCATCCACCCGGATGCCGGGGGCACCAGCGGCCTTGCCGCTCGCGTCAACCAGGCCAAGGACGTCCTTCTGAAGCAGCGCTAGCGAAGGGGTCGGGGAGTGGGTCTGCGACATGTCGTGAACTCCTTTCCCGGATCCTCGGTCAGCTGCGGGTGGCGAAGCAGGAGAAGCCGCCGCGCTTCAGCTGGTTGCAGGCGTTCTGCGCGTCCTTCGAGTCGTCGAAGCCGGCGAAGCGGGCGCGGAAGAGGGTGGAGCCGCCCTTCGCGACCTTCTCGGTGAAGCCCGAGGCGCTGGCGAGCGAGCCGGAGGCCTTGGCCTTGGCGCGGGCCAGGATTTCCTTGGCCTTGCCTTCGTCATCGGTGGCGCCGAGCTGGATCACCCATTTGCCGGAGGCGACGATCGCGGCCTGATGCGACATGGCGGGAGCGGGCTCCGGCGCCTGGACCTTGGCCGGGGCGGCCTCGACCTTGCGAGCGATGGGGGCGGCGGGAACGTCGATCTTGGCCTCGGCAACCTTCACCGGCTCGGCGACGGGCTCGGGCGCCCTGGCGATCGAGGAGGTGACGTCGACATTCGCCGGCGGGCGCAGGACCTTGGCATCTGCCGGCTGGGCGCCGATCGACCAGCGCATGGCAGACGGCGTGGTGGTCGCGGCGACCGGGCGCATGCCGGAGACCTGCAGCGGCTGGCTGCCGGCGACAGAGATCGGGCGCGGCGGCGCGATCGGCGTGGTGGTCGGCATCGGGGCATAGGCGCGGGCGGCGGCCGGGAGAGCGGGCTGCTCCTCAACCTGCGGCTGCTGGCGCGGACGCGGCACCGGGATCGGCGCGGGCTCGGCGACTGCCGCCTGCTGGATCGAGCGCGGACGCTCTTCCGGCTCCGGAGCCTCGGCGACCATCACCGAGGAGCGGCCGCTGGTCGAGGCGCGCGGCAGGCTCGCCAGCACGAGATCGGTCATGATCTTGTCGCGCGACGCGCCGGAACGGCCGCCGAGCACGATCGAGACGACATGGCGGCCTTCCGACTTGGCCGAGGTCATCAGGTTGAAGCCGGAGGCGCGGGTGTAGCCGGTCTTGATGCCGTCCACGCCCTCGACCTTGCCGAGCAGGCGGTTATGCCCGCGGATCGTGCGGCTGCCGTACTGGAAGGCGCGCATCGAGAACAGCGGGTAGTATTTCGGGAAGCGTTCCTGGATGGCGCGGGCGAGAATGGTGAGGTCGCGCGCCGTCGTCAGGTTCGGCGGGGAATGCGGCAGGCCGTGCGGATTGTAGAAGCGGGTCGAGCCCATCCCGAGAGAGCGCGCCTTGCGCGTCATCTGTTCGGCGAAGGCCTCCTCGGAACCGGCGATGTTCTCGGCGACGACGACCGAGGAATCATTGGCCGAGAGCGTGATCATGCTCTTGATCACGTCTTCGACCGCGATGGTCGAGCCGGCGCGCAGGCCGAGCTTGGTCGGCGGTTGCGAGGCCGCGTAGGACGAGACCTTGAGCTCGGAATCCATAGTGAAGCGGCCGCGCTCCATCTGCTCGAACAGCATGTAGAGCGTCATGACCTTGGTCAGCGAGGCCGGGATGCGCGCAGCATCCTCGTTGACCGCATGCAAGGTGCGGCCAGTCTTCGCATCGACCACCATTGCGGCATAGGGAGGGGTGTAGCCGCCACCGCCGGCATGACGGCGCTTGCGCGCCTCGGCGGGGGAGGAAGCGATCGTGGCCGCTACGGCAACGACACCGATCAGACCGGCGACAGCCCGCAGACGCGGCCGCCGCAACCCAACGCAACCAGACAACATGAACCCGCCTCGAACACACAACCATGGGCCGATCCCGCGCCTGGCTCATCGTGGCGCAGGGGACACAGTTGGAGAGGTTAGGCGGTTGCGGTTACGGAGCCGTTAAAACTTGAACGGTTGCCAGTGGAACGATCTGCGTTTGGTGCATTGCAGCGTTCTCTTGACATTCATGTTGCAATGCACAATATGCAGGCAGTCCCCGGTGGTGATCACGGTCACACGACCTTGGGGCGACGTATCGGGCCGATCCGGCCCATCACCTAAGGCGGCACCGCAGAGTGCCAGGAGACGACCCATGATCCAGCAGTTCGAGACCATCCAGAAGGCTTCCAAGGACAACGTCGACGCCGCTCTGAAGGCCTTCGGCACCACCTCGAAGAGTGTCCAGGCGATCGCCGTCGAGACCACCGACTATGCCAAGAAGTCCTTCGAGGCCGGCACCGCCACGCTCGAGAAGCTCGCTGGCGTGAAGACCTTCGACAAGGCCCTGGAGATCCAGGCCGACTTCATCAAGACCTCGTTCGAGGGCGCCGTTGCCCAGCTCACCAAGATGGGCGAGCTCTACACCGCTCTCGCCAAGGACGCTTACAAGCCGTTCGAAGGCATCGTTGCCAAGGCTGTCCCGACCGCCCCGAAGGCGTGATTGCGGCCGGCGGCCGACAGGCCGCCGAAGCCCTGTGAGTTCAGTTGCGTTTGCGAACCCCGGCCGTGAGGCCGGGGTTTTTCGTTGGTGGGCCCCGCGAGCCTGCGGCATCGGGCGGCATTGAGCCCGGCTCCCGATTAGGGCTTGAAGCTCTAGTGACTTCAGCTTGTAGACGAGAGGTCCCGCCGCCGCCGTGAGCCGGAGACCGTGTTTTGTCCGAGACAGAGATTGCCGCTTACCTGGTCACGCTCGGCTATGTCGGAGCCTTCTTGTTTCTGTCGCTGAAGCAGGCGCGGGACAGCGGCGAGCCTGTCTGGATCTTCACGCGCGGTGGCCGATCGCAGCGTTTGCCCGCGCTCCTGTTCAAGCTCGGCTTTGCCGGTAGCGTGCTCTGGCCGCCGGTTCGTGGTTGGCTTGGCGGAGAGACGCTGTTTGGCGTGCCGTCCGGCGTTCCCGGCCTGACGCTCATGGTCGCCGGAGCGGGATTGGCGCTCTGGGCCCAGCTTCATATGGGGCGGTCGTGGCGTATCGGCTCTGCCGAGGGCGAGAGCGGGGCGATCGTCGATAGCGGTCCTTTCGCTGTCTCGCGGAACCCCGCCTTCGTCGGCCAGGCGCTCCTCTTCATCGGCCTGTTCCTTGTTCGGCCGGGCCTGGTCGAACTGGCCCTCGCATTCGCCGTCCTGTTCGCCATCGCCTTGCAGGTCCGGATCGAGGAGGGCGTGCTGCGCCGCGATCTCGGCGCGCCCTATCTCGCCTACCAGCGCCGGGTGAACCGCTGGGTCGGCAGGCCATGCTGAAACTCGTACGCTATGGAGCCTGGGCGCTCGTCTTGATCGTCGGCTTCGTCTCGACCTCGATCCTGATGGGCTGGTGGATGTCGGATCGATCACGGACTGAACAGCAGGCCGCGATCGGCGGCCCATTCTCTCTGGTCGACCATACCGGCAAGGCGGTGACCGATGCCGATTTCCGTGGCAGCCCGCTCGCCGTGTTCTTCGGCTTCACGCATTGTCCGGAGGTCTGCCCGACCACGCTGCTGCGGCTGGGCGGCCTGACCCGGCAGCTGGGCACGGATGCGGCACGGCTGAAGATCCTGCTGATCACGGTCGATCCGGAGCGCGATACGCCGGCGCAGCTCGCGCTCTATCTGCAATCCTTCGATCCGGGCGTGACCGGTCTCACCGGCTCGCAGGAGCAGGTCGATGCGGTGCTCGGAGCGTTCAAGGCCTATGCGAAGAAGGTTCCCGCCGATGGTGGCTACACCATGGACCATACCGCCAATGTCTATCTGATGACCGGCGAGGGCGCGTTCCGCACGATGATCGACTATCACGAAGCCGATTCATCGGCGCTGGCCAAGCTGCGGATGGTGCTGCGCTAAGGGGCGGTGGCGCAGGATAACGCGGGTCGCCGCTATTCCGCGCGGACGGGAAGCCGCCTCGCCTGAAACCCGGTCTTGGATTGCTCGAAGCCGGCAGCCTCGTAGAACGCAAGCGTGGATGACTTCTTCGAGCCCGTCATCAGCATCGCCTTGTAGCAACCGGCTTCCCAGGCACGGTCGATCGCGGCCTTCAGGATCGCCTTTCCGAGCCCTCGGTTGCGATGGCGAGTGTCCGTGACGACGTTCTCGATCAGCGCATAGGGCGTCCCGCCGCGTGTCAGGTTCGGGATGACGATCACGGTACAGCTCGCGACGAGGTCGTTGCCGAGGAAGCCGAGCAGGACGGCGCTGCCCTCGAAGCTCCGCAGCTTTTCCAGAATGTCCGCTGCCTTGCCGTCAGGACAGCGCTCATCCTCCGGGATGAGGTGGCGATAGAGATCCTGAAGCGCGGGCAGGTCGGCCTGCTCGGCTGCGCGAATGACGAGATCGGTCATGACGAAAGGGATCGCCGATTGCTTTCGCAGGAGCAGCGGCTTCTAGGATTCGAAGACATGGCCTGCCCGTTCGAGCAGGCGCCTCGATTTTTCCCAATCGGCATCGGCGACGAGGATATGCTCGCCATCGAAGGTGCAGACTACGAAAACGCCGATAGCCTGGCTGGACAGAGGCTCGATCAGCGCCTGCACGATTCCGGTCGCATTGAAGGGGATCGGGCCGAGGCTGCGGAAGCAGCGCCAGTTCCTCTCGACTTCGACGGTCTCAGGTATGCGCTCCTGCAGGCAGACGAGCGTCAGTTCGTCCTCCGCGCGCATCAGCGCGGAAAAGCCGGGGCCGTCGAACCAGTTCGGAATGGGAGAAGTCGGGCCGAGCCGTGCGACGCCATAGACGCCGGCAACGCTACGCAGTCTCAAAGCAACCGACATGCGCCATCCTTCTATGAAGAAGGGCGGCGCTTGGCGCCGCCCCGTCGATCCGGCTGATGCCCGGAGCTCAGGCCGGTAGGACGACGACCTTCGTCTTGACCGGCGTCTGATCGTAGAGATCGATCATGTCCTGGCTGAGCAGGCCGACGCAGCCGCTGGTGATGCCGGAGCCGATCGATTCCGCGTCGCTCGACGCATAGATCGTGTAGAGCGTGTATCTGCCGTTCTGGTAGAGATGCAGCGTGCGGGCGCCGAGCGGATTCTCCAGCCCTCCGGGCATGCCGCGGGCATATTTCGCCGCTTCGGGCTGGCGCTTGATCATTTCCGGCGGAGGCGTCCAGGTCGCCCATTCCGACTTGCGCCCGACATAGGCATCGCCGTTCCAGCGGAAGCCGTCACGGCCGACATTGGCGCCGTAGCGGGTCGCATTGCCGCCTTCCTCGATGCGGTAGACGTAGTAGTTGGCGGGATCGACGATAATCGTGCCCGGCGCTTCCTTGGTCTCGTAGCGGACGGTGCGGCGCCAGTATTTTGGATCAACCTTGGCGATCTCGGCGGCGGGAATCGCGAATTTCTTGTCGGGCACCGGCCCGTAGACCAGTTGTGCCTCGGCGAGGCTCATGCCGTCGGTTGCCGCGCAGCCGCCAAGCCCGAGCGCGCCAAGGCCGGCCGCCGAGCCGACCAGGAACGAGCGGCGATCGACAAGCCCCGACCGGCGCCCGAGCGAAGCCATCTCGCCGGCACCGGCATTCCTACCGTCAATGATCATGATCCAGGATTTCCCATGTCCTGCTGCCCGGCGAGGCCTCGCTCCGGCATGCACGCGTTGAACTCGATAGCGGGGCGGAGATTGCCGCCAGAGGGCCGGGCTGGCAAGCGCCAGCCTTCGTCGTGGGACCTGCTCCGCGCCAAAGGCGTGATGGCGCAGGCGAAAAAAGAGCGACGGTTGCCCGTCGCTCTTGCGATCACCACCAGCCCGGAGGCGGCGGAGGCGGGTAATAGCGCGGCGGCGGCGGACCCCAGCCCGGGCCGGGGCCGTAACCATAGCCGCGCGGCGGACCATAGCCCCGCGGCGGGCCGTAGCCACCACCGCGGCCATAGCGCTGCTGGCGCATGGTCTCTTCCATGATCATGTGCCGACGCTCGGCCGCGGCCGACCAGGAATACTCGGCCGGCGCCTTGTCGAGGCGCTCGGCCAGGGCCTTCGGCAGGGCCTCGGAGGCCATGGCCGGTGCGGCGAGCGCGCTCCCGATTGCAATCGTGGCAAAAATCAACAGCTTGCGCATGGCAAACTCCTTTCGATGGCGATCAAACCACGCGGCACCTCAACGAAACCTGAACCGGTCTGTTGGCTGCCGTTCATCTGGCGAGATCACACGGGCAGAACGGTCACCGGCGTGCCGGGCGCGACGCGCGCGTACAGATGGGCGATGTCCTGATTGATCATCCGGATGCAGCCCGACGAGACATTGGTGCCGACCGTGTAGGGCTCGAATGTGCCGTGAATGCGATAGCCGAGATCGCGACCTTCGCCGAAGAGGTAGAGCGTGCGGGCGCCGAGCGGGCTTTTCGAGCCGCCGCGCACGCCGAGCCCGCGTGGCGTCTGCTCAAGCTGGGCCTTGATCGCGGGGTCACGCGCGATCATCTCCGGGGGCGGGACCCAGTCGGCCCAGTCGCGCTTCATGTTGATCTGGGCCGGGCCGGACCAGCCGAAGCCCTCGCGACCGACGCCGACGCCGTAGCGCGTCGCGACGCGCGGGGACTCGACGAAATAGAGATGGTAGCCGGCGGGGTCGACCACGATCGAGCCGGGCTTCTCGTCGCGCGGGAACGCGACCGTCTGCCGGAGGTAACGGGAATCGATGCGCTGATAGTCGATCGCCATGATCGGGAAGCGCTCGCCGGGGTATTCGGTATAGACCTCGGCATAGTTGGGCCGGGCGAGCGTGCGGGTCGTCAGACCCTTCGGGGCCGAGCCGATCTCGGGCAGGGCGACGATGCTTCGCGAGCCGCATCCGGCCAGGCCCGCTGCCGCGATGGACAGGGCGGGAAAGGTAAACGAGCGGCGGGTCAGCATCGGGTATCTCTCGGGAAGGTCTGAGGAGATACATCGGCTTGGATGGTTACTGTCGGGTGAACTCGCGTTTCGGGCGTTCTTAATGAACTGGAAATGCAGGTTGCGCCGGGCGCCAATGCTATGTCGCCGCGCGGTTCAACCGGCTGCTCGGGCCGTGCTCCATTCACCGAGGGCAGCGTCGTCCTCCAGCACGGCATCGTTCAGCGTCCAGCGCGGAATCGTCCGCATTCCGTCGAGCCCGGCGAAAAGCTCGGCAAAGCCGCCATTCGGAGCGATCTCGCGTAGCGCCGCGTCGAGCTCCCGCCCGAACCCTTGAAACCCTTCGGCGTCCACCTCGCTCAGATGGATCTGGTTCCATGTCGTGCCCAGCGACGGATCTTCGAACAGAACAGCGGCCGTCTCCATTGTCCTGAATGTCCCGAGCTTTCCCATCGTGACGAGTTTCGAGGCGGCGGGGCCGATATAGCGCCGCATGATCTCGCGATAGTCGCGGAGATGGGCGGGAGCGACGTCGAGATACTCGATCGACGGCTTGCGATGCGGCCGGTGAGACGATCCGGCCCAACCACGCGGAAAGATGAAGGAAGCGGGAGTCGTAAGAAGGAGTTCCGCGCGGAGCAGATGCAGGCCGGATGGCTGCGGGACATGGACGAGCTCTGCGACGACCTCGCCTGGAACGATATCCCGAAAGTAGATGAACTCGGCATGGCTCCAGACGGGGGCGTCGGACTGGCTTTTGAAGATCGCGTGATGGCGGTAGAGCGCGCGGCCAAGGCAGGTCTCGCCAAAGTGCCTCCACTCATGCGCCGCCTGCTCCAGCGTCTCTCCGGCTGCTGCCGACCGGGCGTCCAGGGTGCGCGCCAGCACCACGAGGCGTTCATCCGGCTCGATGGCAATGATCTCAGGTTGATTGGAGGTGCCCGTCGACGGCTGTGGCATCGCTTTATGCTTCCCTGATCGTCGCCGATGTCGCGGCTCGCGATGCCCCGGCTGCTGGCGGATGATCCCGTCGATGCCTGAATATCCGCAAGGGGCCGGAAGCAGAGGTGACCCTCCGTCATTTGAATGAGGGGGCTCGCGTCATCTTGGGTTATCAATGCGTGAACATGGCGGCTCGGATAAGCGCGAAAACGCGCGACGCCATGACAGGGGAAGGGGCCATGGAAGCATTCAATGTCGCCTTCGCGCGCGACCGCCAGTCCGACATGGTGATCGTGCCGGTCGAGGCATCGTTCTCCGATCTGTGCCGGAGCGCTCAGCAGAAGATCATCGACCATATCGGGCAATCGGCTGAGAATGCCGGATTGAAGGGTGTGATCGTCACCGTCTGGGACAAGGGTGGCAAGCTCGGTTTCCGGGCGCCGCTCGCCCTGCATGCCTATCTGCGCTCGCTGACGATGGGCGATGTTCGCGCCGGCCTGAGCGCGCGCCTGGACTACTAGCTCAGCCGGCGCATGGCCGTTTCCTCATTTGAACCGATTGAAAACAGCGCCGGATCGGCGCATCTCTAGGAGCGCGCGCCGCCGTCGCGGTGCCCGGAGATTTCGGTTCCCGCCATGCTCGACAAGTCCGCGCCGCCCCGTACGCTGAAGCTCAACGCCGCCGACAATGTCGTCGTCGCCGTCGATCCCGTCGATCTCGGTGTGACCGCGGCCGGCGTCGAGGCGCTGAAGCGCATCCCGCGCGGGCACAAGATGGCGATCGTGCCGATCGCAAAGGATCAACCGATCCGCAAGTTCGGCCAGATCATCGGCTTTGCCACGGCCGATATCGTGCCGGGCGACTGGGTGCACGAGCACAATACCGGCTTCCACGCCTTCGACCGCGATTACGCCTTCGCTGCGGAGGCCAAGCCCGAATTCGTGCTGCCGGTCGAACAGCAGGCGACGTTCGAGGGCTTCCGTCGCGCCAATGGCAAGGCCGGCACGCGCAACTATGTGGGCATCCTGACCTCGGTGAACTGCTCGGCCTCGGCCGCGCGCTTCATGGCCGAGGAGGTGAAGCGCTCCGGGCTGCTCGCCGATTACCCCAATGTCGACGGCGTGATCGCGCTGACCCACGGCACCGGCTGCGGCATCGACTACAATGGCGAGAGCTTCGAGGTGCTGAAGCGCACCACCTGGGGCTATGCCTGCAACCCCAACATGGCGGCGGTGCTGGTCGTCGGGCTCGGCTGCGAAGGCTTCCAGATCAGCCGCATGAAGGAAGCTTATGGGATCAGCGAGAGCGACGTCTTCCGCACGCTGACGATCCAGGAGACCGGCGGCACCAAGAAGGCGGTCGCCGCCGGCATTGATGCGCTGAAGGTGATGCTGCCGATCGCCAACCGTGCCGTGCGCGAGACGGTGCCGGCTTCCGAATTGATGCTGGCCCTGCAATGCGGTGGCTCGGACGGTTACTCCGGCATCACCGCCAATCCGGCGCTGGGTGCCGCCGTCGACATCCTCGTCGAGCATGGCGGCACGGCGATCCTCTCCGAGACGCCCGAGATCTACGGCGCCGAGCATCTGCTGACGCGTCGCGCCGCGACGCGCGAGGTCGGCGAGAAGCTCGTCGGCATCATCAAGTGGTGGGAGGATTACACCGAGCGCGCCCGGATGAGCATGAACAACAACCCCTCGCCGGGGAACAAGGCGGGCGGGCTCACCACCATCCTGGAGAAGTCGCTCGGCGCGGCGGCCAAGGGCGGTACCAAGACGCTCTCGGCGGTCTATCATTATGCCGAGCGGGTGAAGGAGAAGGGCTTCGTCTACATGGACACGCCCGGCTACGATCCGGTCGCGGCGACCGGGCAGGTGGCCGGCGGCTCGAACATCCTCGCCTTCACCACCGGGCGCGGCTCGGCCTATGGCTGCAAGCCGACGCCCTCGGTGAAGCTCGCGACCAACACGCCGATCTACGAGAAGATGATCGACGACATGGACATCAATTGCGGCGATGTGCTCGACGGCGTCTCGCTGGAGCAGAAGGGCCGCGAAATCTTCGACAAGCTGCTGAAGGTCGCCTCGGGCGAGCGCTCGAAGTCCGAAGAGCTCGGCTATGGCGATGCTGAATACGTGCCCTGGCAGATCGGCGCGACGATGTGAGAGGTAGGCAGGGCGATCTCAGCCCTGCAGCAGCCTGACGCGCGTGCCCCAGGGGTCGAGGCTTTCGAAGCCGCCCGCGATCGGCGTGGCCGTGAGCTTCGCTCCGGCGAGGCGTTCGGCCTGCGCGGTCATCAATTCCGGCTTCTGCGTCATCAGCGAGAACCAGGCGAGTCCGGTGCTGGCCTCGTCGCGCAGCCCGGCACCCGCGCTGTTCCAGGTGTTGAGCGCGAGATGGTGATGGTAGCCGCCTGAGGACAGGAAGCTCGCCGTGTCGCGCCGGCTGGTCGGGGCCAAGCCCAGCAGGTCCTTGTAGAATCTGTCGCCGGCATCGACATCGCCGACGCGCAGATGGATATGCCCGATGCGCAGCCCGTCCGGCGCCTTGGCATAGTCGCTGATGCCGGTATTCGCCAGCGACAGGATGCCGTCGACATCGAGCCGATGCGTGCCCATCACCACGCGGCCGTTGTCCCAGCGCCAGTTCTCGGCCGGGCGGTCGGCATAGACCTCGATGCCGTTGCCTTCGGGATCGTTGAGATAGACCGCTTCGCTGACGCTATGGTCGGCGAAGCCGGTCAGCGGAGTCTGGTTGCGCGCGACATGGAGCAGCCAGCGTGCCAGATCCCGCCGGCTCGGCATCAGGAAAGCGATGTGGAAGAGGCCTGCGGCCGTCGGCGGCTCAAGGGCAGCGCCCGGCTTCGGTTCCAGCGTCAGCAGGGCGCCCTCAGTGGTGCCGAGCGTGACGGAGGCGGTACCACGCGCCAGCACGACGAGGCCGATGACGTCGCGGTAGTAGCTGGTCATCCGCTCGACATCGCGCACCCTGAGCGCGGCCGCACCGATCCGGATCGGCGTCTTGCTGGCGAAGCCCGGTCCGGCGGACGGCGCGGCGACGGGGCCGCCCTCGGCGCGAGCGGCGAGGCTGGCGGCGCTTGCGAGCGAAGCGGTACCGGCAAGCTGGAGCAGGAAGCGGCGGGTCTGGGTGCTGTTCATCGGTCGAGGCATGAGGCTGGCGTGGCTGCTGCTGTCGTCATGAACGGGAGAGGGCGCCGGCGCATCTCACAAGCGCGTGGGCAGGTGCGCCGGGGGCGCTGGAATTTTCGTCGTGCCGATTGAACCGGACCATTGCGAGCCGCGACCAAGGATGGCTCCGGCGCTGGTTGCCAGCGATCTCGGGGGCACTTCTTCCATCGGTCCGGATCTCCATGAAGACCTTCTTCCTCGTCACCATCCCGCGCGTCCTGCTCGGGGTGATCTTCCTGATCAGCGCCGTCGACGGCTTCTGGTGGCTCGCCACGGGCGTGAACCTGATCCATCCGCCGACCAGCCCGCGCGGCGTCGTCTTCGAGACCGCCTTGCAGGATTCAGGCTTCATCTGGCCCTTCATCAAGGCGATCAACCTGACGGGCGCGCTCAGCCTGATCTCGAATGTCGTGCCGGCATTCGGCCTGGCGCTGATCGCGCCCGTGATGGCGGTGATCGTGCTGTTCCACGCGACGATCAATCCACAGGGCCTGCCGGTGGCTGTCATCCTGGTGGTGCTGGGCTCGATGCTGGTCTGGGCCTATCGCGACCGCTACGCGGAGCTGTTCCGGTAGGATTACCCGTCATTCTCGGGCGCAGCGAAGCTGCGACCCGGGAATCTCAGGCCGATGGAGGCTTCAGGAGCCTTCTCCTTCACGAGATGCCCGGGTCAGGCCCGGGCATGACGCGCTGGAGATCTCAGAACGAAAACCCCGTCAGCCGCTCGCGCAAGCCTTCGATCCTGTCGGCCGCGACATTGGCGATGGCGATGCGCAGGTGGTTCTCCTGGCCGGGGCCGAAATAGGGGCCGGGCAGGGCGAGCACGCCGCAATCCTCGACGAGGCGGCGCGCCACCTCAGCCGCTGGCACCCCCTCGAAGGGATGGGCGACATAAGCGAAATAGGCGCCGGCCGAGAGCACGCGCCAGCCGTTGAGCGGTGCCATCGCCTTGCGGAAGAGATCGGCACGGGCGTTGATCTCGGCGCGGTTGCGCTCGCGCCAGTCGCGGATGCCATCGATGCCCCAGGTCACCGCAGCCTGCCCGGCCCGGACCGGGCTGATCTGCACGCAGTCGAGCACCTTGCCGATCTGGGCGAGCGCCGGCTCGCCGGCCGTGATCGCGCCGAGGCGCCAGCCCGGAATCGCATAGGCTTTCGAGAAGCTGTAAAGGCCGATCACCGAATCCTGCCAGCTCGTTGTCGCGAAGACCTCGTGCGGCTTCGCAACCTCGGCGGGCAGGAAATCGCGATAGGTTTCGTCCAGCACGAGCCAGATGCCGCGCCTTGCACAGAGCGCGGCGAAGGCGGCGATGGTCTGCGGCGGATAGACCGCGCCGGTCGGGTTGTTGGGCGTGACGAGCACGATGGCGCGGGTGCGGTCGTCGATCAGCGCCTCGGCGGTCGCGGCATCCGGCACGAAGCCGGCCTCCGGCGCGCAAGGGAGCGGGCGGGCCTCGACGCCGAGCATGGTCAGCGTCATCTCGTGGTTGAAATACCAGGGCGTCGGCAGCAGCACGTTGTCGCCGGCCCGCGCCAGCGCCATCATCGTCACGACATAGGCCTGGTTGCAGCCCGAGGTGATCGCGACCTCGGCCGGCGCGAAGGCCGTGCCGTAGATGCGGGAGATTTCAGCGGCATAGGCCTCGCGCAAGGCCGCGTCGCCGGTGATGCCGCCATAGCGCGTGCTGCCGGGCTCGGCTGCGGCCGCGGCGAGCTTCTCGAGCAGGGCCGTCGGCGGCGGGGCGCCGGGAACCGCCTGCGAGAGATCGATCAGTGGGCCGCGGGCGCCGCCATAGGCGCGCGCCCAGCCCTGCGCCTCCGGGATCGGCGGCGTGCCGGTATCGATGAGATCGGGATTGAGTTGGGCTGTGGCGGTCGTCGGCATGGTCTTACTGGTTTGCGGCGCGCGGGCGTTGGCGTCAATCGCCTTGGAAGCGCAGCAAACCCGCGCCATATCTGGAGCACTTCCAATCCAGCGATCGGGCGAGCGCATGCAGGACGAGACCGAGGATGCCATCGCTGCGCTGCAGGAACTGCTCGACGAGGCGGACAGCATTGTCAGCTTCACCGGCGCCGGCATCTCGACGGAATCGGGCGTGCCGGATTTCCGCACGCCCGGGTCGCCCTGGATGGTCAACAAGCCGATTCCCTACGACGCCTTCGTCGAGAGCCGCGA
Organism: Allobosea sp. GW821-FHT09G06; assembly: GCF_059416005.1. NCBI lineage: Bacteria > Pseudomonadati > Pseudomonadota > Alphaproteobacteria > Hyphomicrobiales > Alloboseaceae > Allobosea > Allobosea sp. GW821-FHT09G06. The sequence continues at coordinate 68,510 of NZ_JBWKOI010000004.1, forward strand.
GGTCCGCATCGAGGCCTGGCGCCGCAAGTTCACGATGGACGACCATTATCGCGGTGCGGAGCCGAATAGCGGCCATCGCGCGCTCGCCCGGCTGGTGGCGGAGGGGCGTTCGCCCGCCATCGTCACCCAGAATATCGACGGCCTGCATCAGGCCTCCGGGGTGCCCGAGGACAAGGTCATCGAACTCCATGGCAACGGCACCTACGCGACCTGCCTGACCTGCGGCTGGCGACATGAACTGGCGGCAATCCGGCCGGTCTTTGAGGCCACCGGCGAGCCGCCCGAATGCATGATCTGCGGCGGGCCGGTGAAATCCGCGACGATCTCCTTCGGGCAAGCCATGCCGCAGGAGGCGATGAAGCGGGCGCAGATGCTGGCGCTGGAATGCGACCTCTTCCTCGTCGTCGGCTCGTCGCTGGTGGTCTTTCCGGCGGCGACCCTGCCCGTGATCGCCAAGCGGCAGGGGGCGAAGCTCGTCATCCTCAATCGCGAGCCGACCGAGCTCGATCCGATCGCCGATCTCGTCATCCGTGCCGAGAGCGGGGCGGTGCTGGGCGCGCTGTCGGGTTAATCGCGCGAGGCGAGCGCGAGCCTAAGGGCAAGGCCACCGAACACCGCGCCCATCAGCCTTTGCGGCAGGCGCGCCAGAGCCGGCCGGCTGGCCAGCGCCTGGCCGATGCGGCTCGCCGCGAGGATGACGATGCCGTTCATCAGCAGGCCCATGATGTTCAGGATCGTCGCGAGGACGACGACCTGAAGCGCGATCGAGCCCAGTTCCGGCTTCAGGAACTGCGGCAGCAGCGCGAGCATGAACAGAGCCATCTTCGGGTTGAGCAGGTTGGTCCAGAGCCCCTGTAGAAAGATGCGCCGCAGCGGGACGGTGGCGACGCGGCCGGGCGCGAAGAGCGGCGCCTGCGAGCGCAGGGTCGTCCAGGCGAGATAGGCGAGGTAGGCCGCGCCGACCCAGCGCAGCACGTCATAGGCCGTGGGCACGAGGAGGAAGAGCTGGGACAGGCCGAAGGCCGCGGCGAAGGCCTGGAGGTAGCTGCCGATCGCGATGCCGGCATAGGTGAGGAGGCCGGCCATCCGCCCCTGGCTGAGGCTGCGCGAGGCGATCAGCAGCATGTCGGGGCCGGGCGTGGCCGTGAGGACCGCCGCCGCGGCGGTGAAGAGCGCGAGCGTGGACAGGTCGAGCATGGCGAATCCCGATGATGTGGCGTTCCGGCATCATGCCACGGCCCTGGCCTCGGCCGTTACGCGTCTGGCGATGAGCTGATCCCGCCCGGCCATCGGAGGCGTTGGATGATGTGGACGAATTTTTCGGGGCTGTATCCTGAATCGGCAGCAATGGTATCGTGACAACGCGAATCAAGCGTTGCGCGTGGGGGTGAGCGGCACATGTCCGACGAATTCGGTGAGAGCGGGCGGCCACCGATGGGTCCCATCCAGTCACTCAATCGTGTCATGCGGCTCGATGGGCCGGGCAGCCACGCGACGGAGGTACCGGTCGAGGTCACCGGCTACGTCAAGTGGTTCGATGTCTCCAAGGGCTATGGCTTCGTCGTGCCGGAGACCGGCGGCGCCGATGTCCTGCTCCATGTCACGATCCTGAAGCGCGACGGATTCAATACGATAGCGGAAGGGGCTCGCATCGTGCTCGAAGCCGTCGAGAAGGCGCGGGGCCGCCAGGCCGTGCGCGTGCTCTCGATCGACACCTCCGCCGGCCGCCATCCCTCCGAGATGCCGATGGCGCGCACCAATGTCGCGGTCTCGCCGACGAGCGGGCTCGAGCGCATGGTGGTGAAGTGGTTCAATCGCCTGCGCGGCTTCGGCTTCGTCTCGAAGGGCGAGGGTGCACCGGACATCTTCGTCCATATGGAGACGCTGCGCCGCTACGGTCTCGTCGAGCTCATTCCGGGACAGACGGTCCTGGTGCGCTACGGACCCGGACCGAAGGGCCTGATGGCTGCCGAAATCCATCTGGAACAGGGCGGCGGCGCCACCGTCGCGCACTGAGTTGCGCGGAGACCGGAGAGGCAACCGCCCCTTCGGTTTCGCTTTGCGTTCCATTTTGTTTGCGATCAGTCCCAGTATTCGCGACCGGCTTTACGGTTCATCAATCCGCGCGGTTTTCAGATGCTGGCTTCCTCGGAGGCCGCGTCATCGTTCTTCTGCTCAGTGATCACGACGAACGCCGTCAGGCGCTGCAGCGGATTCTCTCGATCTGGGGTCCGTGCGCGGTGCTGTCGTCTGGCGGTGGCGGGGATGCCCCGCGTGAAGGCGCCAGCCTTCTCGTCGTCGATGTCGACCTCTCCGAACGATCGAGCATCGAGGCGGCGCGTGCGGCGCTCGCGCCGCGCCTGCATGCCGGTGTGCATTGCATCTTCCTGCTCCGCGACATGTCGAGCCGCTGCCAGATTCAGGCCAATGCGCTCGGCGCGACGGAAATCCTGCCGGCCGATGTTCCCACTGCCGTGCTGCTCGACAAGGTCGGGCTGCTGCTGGCCCCACCCGGCCAGTCCGGTGCCGCGGCCGCGCTCGGGAAGCGTTTCGTAGCGGCCTCGGCGGCACTCTCCGATCTGATGGCGGCGGCTGAGGCCGGCGCCGGATTGCCGATGAAGGCGATCGAGGACAGCGTCACGGCCCTCAACCGTGCAGCCGATGGCGGCGACCTGAACGCCTGGCTCGACATGGTGTGGCGGCACGACGATGCCACCTACCAGCATTGTCTGCTCGTCTCAGGGCTGGCCGCGGCTTTCGCCCAGCGGCTCGGTTTCCGCGAAGCCGACAGGCGGCTGATCGCAGAGGCGGCCGTTCTGCATGATATCGGAAAGGCCCGGATTCCCCTCGATATCCTGCGCAAGCCCGCGGGCCTCTCGCCGGAGGAGCGCGAGGTCATGCGCGAGCATCCCGGGATCGGCCATGACATGCTGGTCGCGCAGGGGGGATTCGCGCCACTGGTCCTCGCCGCGGTGCTTTCGCATCACGAATATCTCGACGGCTCGGGTTACCCGCACGGCCTCGGTGCGGGTGAGATTCCTGATCCGGTGCGGATCATCACGATCTGCGACGTCTATGCCGCCCTGATCGAGCGGCGCAGCTACAAGCCGCCGATGCCGCCGGGCGATGCCTATGCGACGCTCGTCGCGATGGGCGGAAAGCTCGACCGCGATCTCGTCAGGGTCTTCGGCGAGGTCGTTCTCGATTCCGAGATCGCCCGTCTCGGCCAGTACGGCAAGCCCGTCCTGAAGCGCGCTGCCGGGAATGCCGCCTGAGCCTTAGACCGCGAAGGATGTCCCGCAGCCGCAGGAACTGGTCGCGTTCGGATTGGTGATGCGGAAGGACTGACCGATCAGGTCGTCGACGAAGTCGATCGTGCAGCCTTCGAGGAGGTCGAGCGAGGTTTCGTCGATCAGGACGGTCGCGCCGTCGCGCTCGATCACGAGATCGTCCGCCGTCTTTTCCCGATCGACATCGAAGATGTACTGGAAGCCGGAGCAGCCGCCGCCGGCCACGCTGACGCGCAGCATCGATCCCGGCGGCTCCTGCGCCATCACCGAGATGATCCGTTTGGCGGCATTCGCGGTGACTGCGATGCCGCGCGGGTTGACCGCAAGATCGGTCGACATATTCGGGGCTCCTTGGGCAGATGCTCCTTGCACCCTGGTTACCCGGGAAGGTAATGGCCCGGCAGCGCCTCTACAAGCACGGGCGCGCGACGGGGCAGCCATGCCGCATCCACAGAACCAGCCGCCCGGCTTTTCCTTCGCGCCCGGTACCGAGCCGGGGGAGCGCTGGCGCGCGCCCTATGCCTGCCGCTCGACGACGAGCCGCGGGCGCCTCGTGGCGGAGCCGGCCTCGGCGACGCGCGGCGAGTTCCAGCGCGACCGCGACCGCATCATCCATTCGACCGCCTTCCGCCGGCTGAAGCACAAGACGCAGGTCTTCGTCTCGCATGAGGGCGACCATTACCGCACGCGCCTGACCCATACGATCGAGGTGGCGCAGATCGCCCGAGCCTTGGCGCGTGCGCTCGGCCTCGACGAGGATCTGGCCGAGGCCTTGGCGCTGGCGCATGACCTTGGCCACACGCCCTTCGGCCATACCGGCGAGGATGCGCTGGAAGAGTGCATGGCCGGGTTCGGCGGCTTCGACCACAACGCCCAGACGCTCCGGATCGTGACGCGGCTGGAGCGGCGCTATGCCGATTTCGACGGGCTCAACCTGAGCTGGGAGACGCTGGAGGGGCTGGTCAAGCATAACGGCCCGCTGCTCGACCATCAGGGCAGGCCCACGGCGCGCTATGTCAAGAACGGCATCCCCATCGCGATCGTCGAGTATCAGGAGCGTCAGGACCTCTGGCTCGACAGCTATGCCTCGGCCGAAGCGCAGGCTGCTGCGCTGGCCGACGACATCGCCTACAACGCCCATGACATCGATGACGGCTTGCGCGCCGGTTTGTTCGGCCATGCCGAGCTCCAGGCGGTGCCGTTCCTTGCCGAACTGCTCGACGAGATCGAGCGGCGTCATCCGGGGCTGGAGCGGGCGCGTGCCACCAACGAACTGGTACGGCGGGTGATCACACGCTTCGTCGAGGACGTGATCGCGGAATCGCAGCGGCGCCTGATAGCGCTGATGCCCGATGATGCCGACGCGATCCGGCGGGCGGATGCTCCGGTCATCGCGTTCTCGCCGGCGATCGAGGCCGCCGATCGCGACATCAAGGGTTTTCTCTATCCGAACATGTATCGCCACCCGCGCATCGCGCCGATCCGGGCCGATGCGGCGCAGGTGGTGCGCGACCTGTTCCAGCGCTTCAGCGCCGATCCGGCGACGATGCCGGAGGAGTGGGCGGCGGGCTGCGATCCGCTCGACGAACACCGCCGCGCCCGCCGTATTGCCGACTATATCGCGGGGATGACGGACTGGTACGCGCTCGACGAGCACCGCCGCCTGTTTGACGCCACCCCCTCGCTGCGATAGGGCCGGGCGGCTTCCCATCCGCAATCGTGGCCGCAATGAACCTGTTCGAGATCTATTCCGCCCGTCTTCACGCTGCGCTCTCAGGCCTCGCCGAGCGAGGCGCGCTTCCGGCCGGCCTCAATCTCGCGCGTGTCGTGGTCGAGCCGACCAAGGATCCGGCCCATGGCGATCTCGCCACCAATGCCGCGATGGTTCTGGCCAAGGATGCCGGCACCAATCCGCGCGCGCTGGCGACGCTGCTGGTCGAGGAGCTGTCCAAGGACCCGGAGATCACCAAGGCCGAGATCGCCGGCCCCGGCTTCATCAACCTGAGGCTGCAGCCGGCGGTGTTCACCGCAGTGCTGAAGGCGGCGATCGAGGCGGGGCTGGATTACGGGCGCGGCACGCCGAAGCCCCAGCCCAGGGTCAATGTCGAGTATGTCTCGGCCAACCCGACCGGGCCGATGCATGTCGGCCATGGCCGCGGCGCCGTGTTCGGCGATGCGCTGGCGAGCCTGCTCGCCTTTGCCGGCCATGACGTCACCCGCGAATATTACATCAACGATGCCGGCGCGCAGGTCGATGTGCTCGCCCGTTCCGCCTTCCTGCGCTACCGCGAGGCGCTGGGCGAGGATATCGGCGCGATCCCCGAGGGGCTCTATCCCGGCGACTATCTGGTCTCGGTCGGCAAGACGCTGGCCGAACAGTATGGGCCGTCGCTGCGCGACAAGGCGGAATGGGACTGGCTGCCGCTCGTCCGGCAGGCGGCGATCGACGGCATGATGGCGATGATCCGCGACGATCTCGCCGCGCTCGGCGTCGTCCACGAGCTCTTCTTCTCGGAGCGCTCGCTGCAGGGGCGGGACGGCAATGCCAACGCGGTGCACCAGACCATCGAGGATCTGCGCGCGCGGGATCTCGTCTATGAGGGCCGCCTGCCGCCGCCGAAGGGCCAGAAGGACGAGGACTGGGAGGACCGCGAGCAGACGCTGTTCCGCGCCACCAAGTTCGGCGACGATGTCGACCGGCCGCTGCTGAAGTCCGACGGCAGCTACACTTATTTCGCCAACGACATCGCCTATCACCGCTCCAAGTTCATGCGCGGCTTCCCGGAGATGATCGACGTCTGGGGCGCCGACCATGGCGGCTATGTCAAGCGCATGCAGGCCGCTGTGAAGGCTGTGACGGGCGGGCAGGGCTCGCTCGACGTCAAGCTCTGCCAGCTCGTGCGCCTGCTGCGCAACGGCGAGCAGGTGCGCATGTCGAAGCGCTCCGGCGATTTCGTCACGCTGCGCGAGGTCATCGACGAAGTCGGCCGCGATGCGGTGCGCTTCATGATGATCTTCCGCAAGAACGATGCGACGCTGGATTTCGATCTCGGCAAGGTGGTCGAGCAGTCGAAGGACAACCCGGTCTTCTACGTCCAGTATGCGCATGCGCGCTGCGCCTCGATCTTCAGGCAGGCGCGCGAGGCGTTTCCCGATCTCGATCTGTCGATGCCGGCGCTGGCCGGGGCCGATCTCTCGATCCTGACCGACGAGGCGGAGGTCGGCATCGTCAAGATGCTCGCTTCCTATCCGCGAATCATCGAAGGCGCTGCCGCAGCTCACGAGCCGCATCGCGTGGCCTTCTTCGTGCATGAACTGGCGAGCGCCTTCCATTCTCTCTGGAACAAGGGCAAAGACTCGCCGCAATTACGGTTCGTTAATCAAACTGATCGAAAGTCGACCTTGGCGAGATTGGCGTTCGTGCACGCGGTGCGCAGCGTCCTTGCCTCCGGTCTGGCTGTCGCCGGAGTTGCGGCGCCGGAAGAGATGCGCTGACGGAAAAGCTTTTTCCGGCGGCGCGCACAAGGTCAGGTTGACCGCACAGAGTTCCCGGTTCTTCCATAGGAAGAGGCGGCTTGTGCTGGAATGGATCGTACCATGAGTGAGCCAGCTAGGAACCGTTTCGCGCTCGATCTCGAAGATCTCGAGCGCCAGCTGCGCGGAGCAGGGCAGACGCCCCGCCCGGGGCAGCAGGCCGACCCGCTTGCGGAACTGACCCGCATCGTCGGGCAGGACGATCCGCTCAAGGACATCTTCGCCGAGCGGCGCCCGGCGATGCGCCAGGAGCCCAGCTTCGAGGTCGTGCCGCAGCAGCCTGCTCCGGCCGTGCCCGAGGTGAGTCAGCCGCCGGCCGAGATGCGCGGCGCGCTCGACGAGTTCGAGGCGCTTTTGCGCCGCACCGAGCCGCGTCGGGCGGAGGCGCCTGCGCCTGCCCCGGTTCAACGCGATTTCGAGCCTGATTTCGATCTGCCCGAGCCGCTGCCCTATGCCCGCCCGGCTGCGATCCAGGGCGCGGCCCAGCCGCGCGATCTCGATGAGGCTCCGCTGCCGCATCACGCGCAGGCTGCCTATGCCGACGAGGCGCCGGCCTATGATTACGGCCACGCCCAGCAGGCTATGCCGGCTCCCGAATATGGCGAAGACGACATGCCGGACCTGGAGCCGCGCCGCTCGCGCAAGGGGCTCTGGGCCGCAGCTGCGGTCATCGCCGTCGGTCTCGTCGGCGTTGGCGCCGCCTTCACCCTGCGTGGTGGCTCGGCGACCAAGGACGGCCAGCCTCCGGTGATTGCGGCCGATTCCAGCCCGGTCAAGGTCGCGCCCGCCAATCCCGGCGGCGCCGAGATTCCGAACCAGAACAAGCAGATCTACGAGCGCAGCCCTGATGCCCCCCAGGCGCAGAGCAAGGTCGTGAACAACGAGGAGCAGCCGGTCGACGTCCAGCAGGCCGCGCGCTCGATGCCGCCGCGCGTGGTCACCGGTGCCGGCACGGCACTGGCCGCCGCTCCGAGCGCGCCCGAGCGCAGCATTGCGCCGCCGGAGCCGGGCCTGACCCCGATGCCGCCGGTGCCGGGTCTCGGCGAGCCGCGCAAGGTCCGTACCGTCTCGATCCGTCCGGACGGCACGCCGGCACAGAACCCGATCGCCGTCGATCAGCCGATCGCGACCGGCTCGGCGCCGAGCCGCTCGATCGGCGGGCAGGCGACGAATCCCGCGCTTGCGCAGCCTCGCGCTGCTCAGGCTCCCGCGGCCGCCCCCAAGGTCGAGGCTCGTGCCACCACGCCGCCGGCTGCGACCACGCCTGCCGCGCCGACCCGCCTCGCCAGCGCTGCGCCTGCTCCGGCTGCCGTGCCGCCGGCCCCGGCGACGGCCGCCGTGCGCGCTGGCACCGGCGATTTCGTGGTGCAGCTCGGCGCGCCCGGCAGCGAGACCGAGGCCCGCGCGACCTTCGCGGCGCTTCAGCGCAAGTATCCGCAGCAGCTCGGCGGCCAGGCGCCGATCGTCCGCAAGACCGAGCTTGCCGGTGGCAAGACCGTGTTCCGCCTCCGCGTCGGGCCTTACTCCCGCGAGGATGCGACCTCGATGTGCTCGGCGCTCCAGGCTGCCGGCGGACAGTGCTTCATCGCGAAGAACTGATCGCGATCGACCTGTGACGAGACATGACGGCGGCGCCCATCGGGCGCCGCCGTTCTCATTTGAATCAGACGCATGACAGGGTGTCTTGCCACGCTTGTTTCATGCGTTCGGCCATGCGAGTAGCCTCCCCAACAACGTGTGGCCTGCCGCGAAATGGCGGGCCGGCAGAACGCTGGAGGTAAACCCATGGATCGCCGCAAGTTCGTCAAGGTCGCCGGTGCCGGCGCCGCAGGCAGCGCCGTCATCGCCGCGCCCGCGATTGCGCAGTCGCAGCCCAAGATCAATTGGCGCCTGACCTCCAGCTATCCCAAGAGCCTCGACACGCTCTATGGCATCTCGACCCATGTCGCGAAGCGCGTGGCCGAGGCGACCGACAACAATTTCCAGATCCAGGTCTTCGCGCCGGGCGAGATCGTGCCGGCCCTGCAGGCACTCGACGCCGTGCAGAACGGCACCGTCGAGTGCAGCCATACGCTGGCGAGCTTCTATATCGGCAAGGACCCGGCCTTCGCCTTCGAGACCTCGCTGCCCTTCGGCTTCAACGCCCGCCAGCAGAATGCCTGGCTCTATCAGGGCGGCGGTCTCGAGCTCTGCCGCGCCTTCATGAAGGGCTACAACGTCCACACCATCCCGTCGGGCAATACCGGTGCGCAGATGGGCGGCTGGTTCCGCAAGGAGATCAAGTCGCTTGAAGACCTGAAGGGCCTGAAGTTCCGCATCGCCGGCCTTGGCGGGCGGATCATGGCGCGCCTCGGCGTCGTGCCGCAGACCATCGGCGGCGGTGACATCTACCCGGCGCTGGAGCGCGGCACGCTCGACGCGGTCGAGTTCTCCGGTCCGTATGACGATGAGAAGCTCGGCTTCGTGAAGGTCGCCAAGTACTATTACTATCCCGGTTTCTGGGAGGGGAATGCCAATGTCAGCTTCCTCGCCAACCAGGACAAGTGGAACGAGCTGCCGGCTTCCTACAAGGCGATCGTCGAGGCGGCCTGCGCCGAGGCCAACATGAATTGCCTGGCCAAGTACGACCACAACAACCCCGACGCGCTGATTCGCCTTGCCGGCACTGGCGCCGAGCTGCGCCCCTTCCCGCAAGAGGTGATGACGGCGGCGTTCAAGGAGGCTTTCGCGATGTATGGCGAGCTCGCCGCCAGCAATGCCAATTTCAAGACCTTCTACGATTCCTTCCTGCCGTACTGGAAGAAGGAGCAGCTCTGGTTCCGCATCGCCGAGCTGCCCTTCGATGCGTTCAACGCGCAGAACTACCAGCAGGTGAAGTGACAAGTTGTGCGGGCGCAGTCGGTTCATGACCGCGCCCGCACTGCTTTCTGTATTCCCGCGCCGGCATTGTCCGAAAACCGCATTTCCCTTTTCGGGCCGATGCCGTAACCCGGTGCCATGACATCGCGCGCCTTCATCGCCGGTTGCCTCGGCACGAGCCTCACCGCGGACGAGCGGGCCTTCTTCCGCGACGCAAGGCCCTGGGGCTTCATCGTCTTCAAGCGCAACACGCAGACGCCCGAGCAGGTCGCGGCGCTGACCGCCGAGATGCGCGAGACGGTCGGCTGGCACGCGCCGATCCTGATCGACCAGGAGGGCGGACGGGTCCAGCGCATGGGACCGCCGAACTGGCCGAAATACCAGTCGGCCCGCGCCTTCCTGGCGATCAACGACCCCATCCGCCAGCGCGAGATCGTCCGGCTCAATGCCCGCCTGATGGCGCATGACCTGAAGAGCGTCGGCATCGATGTCGATTGCCTGCCGGTGCTCGACGTGCCGGTCGCCGGCAGCCATGACGTGATCGGCGACCGCGCCTATGCGCATGACCCCGACCAAGTCGCGCGGCTCGGCCGGGCGGCGGCCGAGGGGCTGATTGCCGGCGGCGTGCTGCCGGTCGTCAAGCACATGCCCGGTCATGGCCGGGCACGCGCCGACAGCCATCATGACCTGCCGATCGTCGATGCCTCGCTGGACGAGCTTAGGGCGCATGATTTCCGGCCGTTCCGGCATCTCGCCGACATGCCCTTGGCGATGACCGCGCATCTCGTCTTCACCGCGCTCGATTCGAAGAACCCGGCGACCATCTCCCGCAAGATCGTGCGCGAGATCATGCGCGGCGAACTCGGCTTCGACGGGCTGATCATGACCGACGACATCTCGATGAAGGCGCTGTCGGGCTCGTTCGAGGCCAAGTCGCGGGCCGCGATCCGCGCCGGCGTCGACGTCATCCTGCATTGCCACGGCATCATGGACGAGATGATCGCCGTCGCCGGGGCCGTGCCGGAGATGACCGGCGCCCGCGCCCGCCGCGCTAACGCTGCGCTCGGCCGCATCCGGCATGAGCCGGAGCCGGTCGATCTTGAGGCCGCGCGCGCCGAGATCGCCGCCGCGCTTGCCTTGAGCGCCTGAACGGCCGAATCTGCGCCTTTGGGGATGACAGGTGGGGCAGGGCCTTCGATGACGGCCGAATTGCCATTCGAGGAAGACCGCGCCGAGCGCGCGGGCGAGCCTTCGCTCGTCGTCGATGTCGACGGCTATGAAGGCCCGCTCGATCTGCTGCTCGATCTCGCGCGCCGGCAGAAGGTCGATCTGCACCGCATCTCGATCCTGGCGCTGGCCGAGCAATACCTCACCTTCGTCGAGGAGGCGCGGGCGCTGCGGCTGGAGCTCGCCGCCGACTATCTCGTGATGGCGGCCTGGCTCGCCTATCTCAAGTCGCGCCTGCTGCTGCCGGAGCCGCCCAAGGGCGAGGAGCCGAGCGCCGCCGATCTCGCGACGGCACTCGCCTTGCGCCTGCGCCGGCTGGAGGCGATCCGCGCCGCCGCGAACAAGCTCTCGGCCCGCGAGCGGCTGGGGCAGGACGTGTTCGCGCGTGGTGCGCCGGAGGAGATCGTGGCTGGCGCCCGGCCGGTCTGGGAGGCGGAGCTTTACGACCTGCTTGCAGCCTATGCCCAGCAGCGGCAGAAGCGGGTGCAGGGGCATATCTCGGTCGGCCACCGTGCCGCCTGGTCTCTGGTCGAGGCGCGCGAGGCGCTGCAACGTTTGGTCGGCGCGGCCGGCGACTGGACCGAGCTCGACGATTATCTCATGCAGTACATGGCCTCGCACGGTCTGCAGGCACGGGAGATGCGGGCGACAGTCCGGGCCTCCGCCCTGTCGGCGATGCTGGAGATGGTGCGGGAAGGGGTGCTCGACCTCCGGCAGGACGAGGCCTTCGCGCCGATCCAGGTGCGCCGCCGCTCGGCCCGGCCGGAAGGGCTGCCCTTCGCCGCCAAGGATGCTTCATGACCGGCGCGGCGGCTGAACCCGGGGATGTCGAGACCGATGGCGGGGCGGAAGCGTTTTCGCTGGCGCTGCGCGTCGTCGAGGCATTGCTCTTCGCCTCAGCAGCGCCGCTGACCGCCGAGGCGCTTGGCCGCGCCATTCCCGCCGGCATTGCGATCGAGCAAGTGCTGGCCCGGCTCGCGGAGAATTATGCCTTGCGCGGGATCAATCTGCGTCAGGTCGCCGGCGGCTGGGCGTTCCGGACGGCGCCGGATCTCGGCTACCTGCTCGCCGCCGAGGCGGAGCCGCCGCGCCGGCTGTCGCGTGCCGCGCTCGAGGTGCTGTCGATCATCGCCTATCACCAGCCGGTGACGCGGGCCGAGATCGAGGAGATCCGTGGCGTCGCCACCGCCAAGGGAACGCTCGACATCCTGCTGGAGGCGGGCTGGGTGCGTCTGCGCGGGCGGCGGCGCTCGCCCGGCCGGCCGATCACCTATGGCACGACGCCGGGCTTCCTCGATCATTTCGGGCTGGATCGCATCGACGACCTGCCGGGGCTGGAGGAATTGAAGGGCACAGGCTTCATCGAAGGGCGCCTGACGCGCGACCTCGCCGTGCCGGTCCCTGACGACGATCCGTCCTTGCGCGACGATGAGGACCCGCTCGGCGACCTGTTCAGCCCGCTTGACGACGGCGAAGGCGGATCGCAACAGGGGTGAGGAACCCGGCCATCGACCGGGATGGAACGGCCGGAGCGGTATCGACCTTGGCGGAAACCAAATCAGGATGGCTCGGCTGGGGCCGGCGCGGCACGGCCGGCGCGGCGATCCCGATGGCGCTCGGCTTCGAGAACGTCACGCAGCGCTTCGGTGCGGTGACGGCGCTGTCCGATGTCTCGCTTTCCGTCAAACCCGGCGAGATCGTCGCGCTTCTGGGCCAATCCGGCTGCGGCAAGACGACGCTGCTCAGGCTCGCGGCCGGGGTCGAGCGGCCGAGCGCGGGCCGCGTCCTGCTGGAGGGGCGCGATGTCTCGGCGCCCGATCGCTTCGTCGAGCCGGAGAATCGCGGCGTCGGCTTCGTCTTCCAGGATTATGCGCTGTTTCCGCATCTTTCGGTGCGCGACAATGTCCGCTTCGGCCTGCGCGGCCAGGCGCCTGCCGCGGCGGATGCGACCGCCTTGCGGGCGCTGGGGCGGGTCGGCCTCGCCGATCTCGCCGATTCCTATCCGCATATGCTCTCGGGTGGCGAGCAGCAGCGCGTGGCGCTGGCCCGCGCGATCGCGCCGCGGCCGGGCGTGCTCTTGATGGACGAGCCCTTCTCCAATCTCGACCGGCGTTTGCGCGACGTTGTGCGCGACGAGACCGCCGCCCTGCTGGAGGAAACCGGCGCGACCTCGATCATCGTCACGCATGATCCGGAGGACGCGATGCGCATCGCCGACCGGATCGTGCTGATGCGGGCAGGGCGCATCGTCCAGGTCGGGACGGGCGAGGAGCTCTATCGACGCCCGGCCAGCCTCTTTGCCGCCCGATTTTTCTGCGATCTGACGGAGATCGAGGGCCGGGTTTCGGATGGGGCGGTCGATACGCCGCTCGGCCGCTTCGCGGCGCCCGGAGTGGCGGAAGGATCGATGGCCGTCGCCTGCATCCGGCCCCATCGCGTCCGCATCGTGCCGAAGGGCTACTATCTGCGCGGACGACTGACGGCACGGCGCTTCCTCGGCGAGGCCGATCACCTTCAGGTGAGCGTGGACGGCTTCGATCGGGCCTTGTCGGTGCGCGCGCCACTCTCGGACGAGATCGAGGTGGGCGACGAGATCGGGGTCGAGATTCCGTCGGACGAAGTCCTTGTGTTTCCGGCTGCGGATCAATAGGTTCCGCCGCCGAACAAGCGACCGGGCAAGGATTTGGTTGGGGCCATTCCCCGGTCGACGCAATTTCGGAGGAGTTTCGCCATGGGTGGCGTGAGCATTTGGCACTGGATCGTCGTCGGCGTCATCGTGATGCTGCTGTTCGGGCGCGGCAAGGTTTCCGAATTGATGGGCGACGTCGCGAAGGGCATCAAGTCGTTCAAGAAGGGCATGGCCGAGGATGACGAGACGGCGGCGCCGACCGCCACGACCGTCGACCCCAAGGTGATCGACCAGACGAAGGCCGACAACGCCGCCGCCCAGGCCCAGGCCAAGGCCGAGCACAAGGCCTGATGCCGCCGTGCCCTTCGGGGCACGGGCTTGAGAGGACGAGCCGTCGATGTTCGACATCGCCTGGAGCGAGATGGTGCTGATCGGCGCGGTGGCGCTGGTTGTGATCGGCCCGAAGGACCTGCCCAAGGCCCTGCGCACGGTCGGCCAGACGATTGGCCGGGTCCGGCGCATGGCCTCGGAGTTCCAGGGGCAGTTCAACGACGCGATGCGCGAGGCCGAGCTCGCCGACCTGAAGAAGCAGGTCGAGGATGTCGGCGGATCGGTGTCGAGCGCGCTGAACAACGATTTCAAGCCGATCGATATCCCGAAGGAGTTCGATACGGCCAAGCCGGATGCTTCGAAGCCGGACGAGGCCGCCTTGAAGGAGGCAGAGGCCAAGCTCGCTTCGCTGCCGCCGCCGGCTCCCTTGCCGCCGGTCGAGATCGCAACTGAGCCGCCGAAGCTCGCCGACAAGCCGAAGCGGGCGCGTAAGGCCGCTGCCGCGCCTGCTCCTGTCGTCGTGGAGGCGCCTGCTGCTCCGGTTGCCGTGGCCGAGCCGACACCAGCGAAGACTGTCCGCAAGCGTAGTGCCAAGGTTGCCGAGGCTCCGGCCATCGTCGAAGCACCTGCTCCGGTCGCGGCCGCGCCGGCCAAGGCTCCGAAAGCCGCTGCTGCGCGCAAGCCGAAGGCTGCGGTCGCTGCCGCGCCGCCTGAACCCGCCAAGCCTGCCGCCCGCAAGCGCAAGACCGCCAAGGGCGAGGAGAATTCCGCATGAGCGTCGCCAATCCTCGCGACGGCGAGGACGAGATCGAGGCCTCGCGCGCGCCGCTCATCGAGCATCTCGTCGAATTGCGCTCGCGGCTGATCAAGTCGCTGATCGCCTTCCTGCTGATGTTCTTCCTCTGCTTCGCGCTGGCGACGCAGATCTACAACATCCTGGTCCAGCCCTATATCTGGGCGGCAGGGCCGGGCGCGAACGTCCAGCTAATCTACACCGCGCCGCTGGAATATCTGTTCACCCAGATCAAGATCGCGGCCTTCGGCGCGGGCTTCCTGGCTTTCCCGGTGATCGCGACGCAGATCTACAAGTTTGTCGCGCCGGGGCTCTACAAGAACGAGAAGCAGGCTTTCGCGCCCTATCTGGTGGCGACGCCGGTCTTCTTCATCGCTGGTGCGGCGATGGTGTTCTTCTTCGCCATGCCCGTGCTGATGAAGTTCTCGATCGGCATGCAGCAGACCGCGACGGACGGGCAGGCCGGCATCGCGCTGCTGCCCAAGGTCAGCGAATATCTCTCGCTGATCATGACGCTGATCTTCGCCTTCGGCATCGCCTTCCAGCTGCCGGTGATCCTGACCCTGCTCGGGCAGGCCGGCATCATTGATTCGAAGTTCCTGAAGGAAAAGCGTCGCTACGCCATCGTCTTCGTCTTCGTCGTGGCAGCGGTGCTGACCCCGCCGGACGTGATCTCGCAGCTGATGCTCGCGATCCCGATGATGTTGCTCTACGAGCTCTCGATCTTCTCGGTGCGCCGTGTCGAGAAGAAGAGCGAGGCGAAGAAGGCGGAAGAGGACGCGGCGGAGTAACCGATCTCCGCTTCCGCCCGGAATGACGCGAGGGGTGGTTCCCTCGCGCGCGATCCCGGTCTAGAGCATGCGTCGCTGTATTCCGCAGCGATGGCATGGCCGGACGACGATGTACGACATCAGATGGATTCGCGAGAACGCCACGGCGTTCGACAAGGGGCTTGAGCGCAGGGGCCTGGCGCCGCTGTCGTCCTCGCTGCTCGAACTCGATGACGTCCGCCGCTCGTCGATCGCCAAGGCGCAGGCCACGCAGGAGCGCCGCAACGCGCTCTCCAAGGAGATCGGCAAGGCGATGGGCGCGAAGGATGTCGCGCTCGCCGACAAACTGAAGGCAGAGGTTGCGGCGCTCAAGGAGCAGCAGCCGGCGCTGGAGGCCGAGGAGAAGGCCGCCAAGGATGCGCTCGACGAGAAGCTCGCCGCGATCCCGAACGCGCCCTTCGACGATGTGCCGGATGGCGCCGACGAGCATGGCAACGTCGTGCTGCATGTCCATGGCGTGAAGCCGGAGGAGCGCGGGCTGCTCAAGGGCGTCAACGATCCCAAGCAGCATTTCGAGCTGGGCGAGGCGCTCGGCCAGATGGATTTCGAGAAGGCGGCCAAGCTCTCCGGCTCGCGCTTCGTCGTGCTGCAGAGCCAGATCGCGCGGCTGTCGCGGGCGATCGGGCAGTTCATGCTCGATACGCACACGGAAGATCACGGCTATACCGAAGTGAACCCGCCGCTGCTCGTGCGTGACGATGCGATGTTCGGCACGGCGCAACTGCCGAAGTTCCGCGAGGACCAGTTCCGGGCTGGCGAGGAGCATTGGCTGATCCCGACGGCCGAGGTGCCGCTGACCAATCTCGCAAGGGAATCAATCCTCTCCGAGGAGGAGCTGCCGCTTCGATTCACCGCGCTCACCCCTTGCTTCCGCTCGGAAGCCGGCTCGGCCGGGCGCGATACGCGCGGCATGCTGCGCCAGCATCAGTTCGAGAAAGTCGAGCTCGTCTCGATCACCGCGCCCGAGAAGTCGCGCGAGGAGCATGAGCGCATGCTCGCCTGTGCCGAGGCCGTGCTGAAGAAGCTCGACCTGCATTATCGCGTGATGACCTTGTGCACCGGCGATATGGGCTTCGCCTCGCAGAAGACCTGGGACATCGAGGCCTGGTTGCCCGGCCAGAAGACCTATCGCGAGATCTCGTCCTGCTCGGTCTGCGGCGATTTCCAGGCGCGGCGCATGAACGCCCGCTACAAGACGAAGGACGGCAAGGGGCCGTTCTTCGTGCACACCCTCAACGGCTCGGGCACGGCGGTCGGCCGCGCGCTGATCGCGGTGATGGAGAATTACCAGAACGCCGACGGCTCGATCACCGTGCCCGACGTGCTGGTGCCCTATATGCGCGGCGTGACGCGGATCGAGAAGGCGGCCTGAGACATGCGTATCCTCGTCACCAATGATGACGGCATCCATGCCGAGGGCCTCGCCGTGCTGGAGCGCATCGCGCGCCAGCTCTCGGACGATGTCTGGGTCGTGGCGCCCGAGACCGACCAGTCGGGCGTCGCGCATTCGCTGTCGTTGTCCAATCCTCTGCGCCTGCGCCAGATCGACGAGAAGCGCTTCGCGGTGCAGGGCACGCCGACCGATTGCGTGATCATGGCGGTGCGCTCGGTCATGGCCGATGCGCGGCCCGACCTCGTGCTCTCCGGCGTCAACCGGGGCTCGAACGTCGCCGAGGACGTGACCTATTCCGGCACCATCGCGGCTGCCATGGAAGGCACGCTGCTCGGCGTGCCCTCGATCGCGGTGAGCCAGGCCTATTCGCCCGGCAATCGCGATTCGATCCGTTGGGACTGCGCCGAGAGCCATGCGCCGGGCATCATCCGCCGGTTGCTGGAGGAGGGCATTCCGGAGGGCGTGCTGTTCAACCTCAACTTCCCCAATGCGGGGCCGGACGAGGTCGAGGGCGTCGCCGTCACCGTGCAGGGCCGGCGCGACCAGGAGCTGGTGCAGCTGGAGCCGCGCAAGGACGGCCGCGGCAATCCCTATTACTGGATCGCCTTCCAGCGCAGCGGCAAGGAGCCGGCCAACGGCACCGACCTGAAGGCGCTGGCCGAGAAGCGCATCTCGATCACGCCGCTTGAACTCGATCTGACGCATGAGCCGACGCTAACGCGCTTCGCGCAGCTCTTCGCCTGAGCCGGGAGCGGGGAGGGGCATGAGCGAGGACGCGCCGGCCAGCGAAGGCGAGCGCACCGTCGCCTTCCTGCTCTCGCTCCGCGCGCGGGGCGTGCGCGATCTCGCGCTGCTGCGCGCGATGGAGCGGGTGCCGCGCGACCGTTTCGCGCCGGCCCGCTTCGCCGATCTCGCCCGGCAGGACGTCTCGGTGCCGTTGCCCTGCGGCCAGACGATGACGGCCCCGCACACCGTCGCCAACCTGCTCGGTGCGCTCGACATGCAGCCGGGCGCGCGGGTGCTCGAGGTCGGGACCGGGTCCGGCTATGTCTCCGCGCTGCTCGCCGCGATGGGCGGCGAGGTCGTCTCGCTGGAGCGCTACCGGTCGCTGGCGCTGGCGGCGCATGAGCGGGTCTCCGGCAGCGGTTTCGGCGGCGCGATCGATCTGCGTCATGCCGACGGCTTCCAGCCGGACCGGACGCTCGGGCGCTTCGACCGCATCCTCGTCAACGGCGTCACCCAGGCGGTGCCGGAGGCGCTGCTGGCGCGGCTGTCACCGGGCGGAAGGCTCGTCGGTGCGCTGCGTATCGATGGCGCGGCGCGGCGGGTGGTCGTCACGCATCTCGAAGATGGGCAGTTCGATCACGCAACCGGTCCGGCGCTGCGCCTGCCGCCGCTGATCCCCGGTCGGTCGCGCGCCCTGTAACGATTTGCCGATGCGGCTATCGGCGCCGCAGGATATCGGAGCCCTCGATGCCGTCGCCGGTCAGGCGCAGCTCGTTGCGGTCGAAGAAGCCGATGAAGCGCCTGCTGCCGATCTCGAAGACGACCATCCGACCGGAAATGTCGCGTAATCTCAGCGCATCGCGCTGGAACGGCCGGGCGCTGTCGATATTGCCGAGCATTCTCTCGGTGTCGATCACGACCATCTGCTTCTCCGAGCGCCAGGTTCCGTGCATCTGCTTCAGGATCGGCTCGGCCGACAGGGCCGTGTGACCGAAAAGAAGCGCGAAACAGGGGAGTGCCACTCGAAACATGCCGTTGCGTTAGCGCAAGCGCGATGCCGCCGCAATTCGGTGATCCAGCCGGTGAGCGGCAAGTGCGTGCATCCGGCCTCGGGCTATTCGCGCCGCCAGCGGCATCAACCAGATTTTCGAGGGCGTTTACGCGAAATTAAGCTCAACGGGACTTTAATCGACCTCATCGAGTTGCGTCGTTCGCGAGTACTCAGTTCATGCGTAGCCAAGCCGGATCGATCAATCCCCGCGCTCTCCGTCGTTTGTCCACGGTGTGCCTGTTCGCCATCGGCGTCAGCGCGTGCTCGTCGGATACGATGCGTTTCACCGAGACGCCATTCGACAGTCCCTTCAAGTCGGCTCAGGCGCCTGCTCCCATGCGCGATCCGGTTACGACCGGCTCCATCGGCCAGGTGTCGAGCGCGCCGCTGCAGCCGGTGGCTTCCGCGCCGCTGGTCCGGGCGCAGCCCCTGCCGCCGCCGCAATCCTCCGTCGCGCTGAGCTCGCCTGCTCCGCAGTCCGTTTCCGGCGGTTCCGCCGGCTGGTCCGCGCAGGGTGGCACGCCCGTCGTACTTGCTCAGGGTGAGACGCTCGACACGATCTCGTCGCGCTATGGCGTGCCGCGTGCCGCCATCATGTCGGCGAACGGGCTGAGCAATGCGAATGTCGCCCCCGGCACGCGCATCACCATTCCCGTCTATAACGCTTCCGCTTCTGCTGCCTCGGCTCCGGCGCCCGCCCGTCAGGTTGCCCAGGCTCCCGCCGAGACGCAGCGTTTCGTCGCCGGCCCGTCGGCCGCCCCGCGTGTGACCCCGCCGGCCGCCGTCGATCCGAAGGCGCAGGCCAAGGCCGCTGCCGAAGCGAAGGCTGCTGCTGCCGCTGAAGCCAAGGCGAAGGTTGCCGCCGATGCGCAGGCCATGAAGGAATCGCGCGCCCGGTTCGCTGCCGAAGCGAAGGCCAAGGCCGATGCCCGCAAGACGGGTGCCGCCCTGCCGACGCCGGCTGCCAAGCCCGCGGCTGCGCCGGTTGTCGCTGTGAAGCCTGCGCCCGAAGCGAAGCCGCTCAAGACCGCTGCGCCGGCCGCCAAGCCGGTGGTCGTGGCGAGCGCGCCGGCCGCCGAGCCGAAGCCGACCGCGATCCCGAAGGCCGAGCCCGCGCCCGAGCCGAAGACCACCGCCAGCATTCCGAAGCAGGAAGAGGAAACCTCTTCGGCCGACAAGGCGGATTTCCGCTGGCCGGCTCGCGGCCGCGTGATCTCCGGCTATAGCGGCAAGGGCGGCAACGAGGGCATCAACATCGCGGTTCCCGAAGGCACGCCGGTCAAGGCGGCCGAGGGCGGCACCGTCGCCTATGCCGGCAGCGAGCTGAAGGGCTACGGCAACCTCGTCCTGATCCGCCACCCGAACGGCTATGTCTCGGCTTACGCCCATAACGGCGAGCTCAAGGTGAAGCGCGGCGATACGGTCAAGCGCGGTCAGGTCGTCGCCAACTCGGGCCAGACCGGCAACGTCTCCTCGCCGCAGCTCCATTTCGAACTGCGCAAGGGTTCCGCGCCGGTCGATCCGACACCCTACCTGAACAACTGATACCGGAGCCGCGGACAAGGTTTCACCCTTCGATCGGTTCCGCGAGACCCTCCCGATCGAAAAGAACGGGGCTGCCCCAGAAAAGGGCGGCCCCGTTTTCGTTTGTGCTTCTTCTAGGTCGTCATGCCCGGGCTTGACCCGGGCATCTCGGAACCCAGTGCCTCTGGTCATGAGATTCTCGGGTCAAGCCCGAGAATGACGCGTCTTCACGCTTCCAGCTTCCGGCCCAGACGGCCGGCGAGGTCCTGGATGTATTGCCAGGCGGTGCGGCCGGAGCGGGAGCCGCGCGTCGTCGACCATTCCAGCGCGTCGCGGCGCAGTTCGTCTGTGGCGACATCCAGCCCGAAATGGCCGGCATAGCCGTTGATCATCTCCAGGTACTCGTCCTGGCTGCACTTGTGGAAGCCGAGCCAGAGGCCGAAACGGTCCGAGAGCGAGACCTTCTCCTCGATCGCCTCGCCCGGATTGATCGAGGTCGAGCGCTCGTTGTCCATCATGTCGCGCGGCAAGAGGTGGCGCCGATTCGAGGTGGCATAGAACACGACATTGTCCGGGCGCCCCTCGACGCCGCCGTCGAGTACCGCCTTCAATGACTTGTAGGAGGTGTCGTCGCTGTCGAAGGACAGATCGTCGCAGAAGACGATGGCGCGGTGCGGATCGTTGCGCAGCTGGCTCATCAGCCCCGGCAGGCTCTCGATATCCTCGCGGTGGATCTCGATCAGCTTCAGCGGCAGCGCGTCCTTGGCGAGGCGCAGGTTGGTGTCGGCATGAACGGCCTTGACCAGCGAGGACTTGCCCATGCCGCGCGCGCCCCAGAGCAGCACGTTATTGGCCGGCAGGCCCCTGGCAAAACGCTCGGTATTCTCGGCCAGCGTGTCGCGGACACGGTCGACACCGCGCAAAAGCGAGAGCGCGACGCGGTTGACCTTCGGAACCGGCACGAGCTCGGAGCCCGACGCCTGCCAGACGAAGGCGTCGGCCGCCTTGAGGTTGGCGGCCTTGCGGCGGGGCGGGGCGATGCGCTCCAGCGCGTCGGCGATGCGCAGCAGCGTGGCGAGCGTCTGGTCGGTCTCGGTCGTGGTCATGGCGGCGGGGCCTTCGTTTCGTTCCGTCGAACCGTACCGTACCGTCCGGTACGGTTCACGTTGCTAGCTAAACCACGCCGTGGATCGCGCGCAAGGGGCATTGCGCGAATGGCAGCCAGCCCATAGGTGAGGGATCGCGCATGGGAGACCGGGCGCGTCCGATTGATTTCACGGCGTTGCTGGCTATAGTCCGCGCGATTTTGCGGCCGGGCGGTGGTTTTGGCTTGCGTCTTCCTACTTAGAGATTCGCGGTCGGCGGCGTGCCGCCGCCGTACCAGAGGAGTGTATTCGTGATCACCCCCGCTTTCGCCCAGGCCACAGGAGCCGGTGGCGGCGCCGACATGCTGATCCAGCTCGTGCCGTTCCTGCTGATCTTCGTCATCATGTGGTTCCTGATCATCCGGCCGCAGCAGCGCCGGGCCAAGGCCCATCAGGAGCTGATCAAGAACGTGCGCCGCGGCGACACGGTCGTCACCTCCGGCGGCATGATCGCGAAGGTCTCGAAGGTCGTCGACGATGGCGAGATCGAGGTCGAGATCGCCGACGGCGTGCGCGTGCGCATCGTGCGCGGCATGATCCAGGACGTCCGCTCCAAGGGCGAGCCGGTCAAGAACTGAGAATGCGGTGGCTAGGGCTCCCGATTCGGGAGCCCGGGCACGATAACAAGGCTGTTCACGCAGATGCTTCGTCTCCAGGCCCGCAAGGTCATTCTCGTCCTGCTCGTGCTGTTCATCGGCTGCGGGCTCGCCGTGCCGAACCTCTTGTCGCCTGAGACGCGCAAGGCCATCGAAACCAACGCGCCGTCCTGGATCCCGCGCGCCTTCCTGCCGATCCATGCGGTGGTGCTCGGCCTTGATTTGCAGGGCGGCTCGCATGTGCTGCTGGAGGTCGACCGGGCCGAGCTGATCCGCAGCCAGATCGTCCAGCTGCGCGAGGACGTTCGCCGCATCCTGCGCGACGAGAACGTGACGTTGCAGGGCGGCATCGCCACGACGCCGCGAGGCGTCCAGTTCCGCATCGCGGATACGGCCCAGCGCGCCCGCGTCGTGACCAAGCTGCGTGAACTCGCTCAACCGATCGGGACGCTTGGAGCATTCGGCCCTTCGGGCAACATGTCGTTGCAAATCGTGGATTCGGGCGACGGCCTCGTTCAGGTCAACAACACGGATGCCGGCGTCAACGAACGTATCGGTCGCGCGGTCGGACAGGCGATCGAGGTGATCCGGCGCCGTATCGACGGAACCGGCACGACTGAGCCAAACATCCAGCGCCAGGGGCTGGATCGCATCCTGGTCCAGGTGCCGGGCCTGCAGGATCCGCAACGCCTCAAGATCCTTCTCGGTGAAACCGGGAATCTCAAGTTCCGTCTCGTCGGCGATGCCAACAGTGCCGATGTCGAGATGCTGCCGTCGCAGGATTCCGGCGGTCAGCTCGTTCCGGTGCTGCGCGAGCCTTCCGTCGACGGCGCCAACCTGATCGACGCGCAGCCGGCCTTCGATTCGCGCAGTGGCTCGCCGATCGTGAACTTCCGCTTCAATATCAGCGGGGCCCAGCGCTTCGGCCAGATCACCACCGAGAATCTCGGCCGGCCGCTCGCGATCGTGCTCGACAACAAGGTGATCTCATCGCCGGTGATCCAGTCGCCGATCACGGGCGGCTCGGGCCAGATCTCCGGCAACTTTACGGTCGAGCAGGTCAACAACCTGGCGATCCTGCTGCGCGCCGGCGCGCTGCCCGCCAAGATGACCATCGTCGAGGAGCGCACTGTCGGCCCCGGCCTCGGCGCCGACTCGATCCAGGCCGGCAAGATGGCGACCCTGATCGCGACCGTGCTGGTGGTGATCTACATGCTCCTGACCTACGGTATCTTCGGCCTGATCGCGAGCATCGCATTGCTGGTCCATGTCGGCCTGATCTTCGGCCTGATGTCCTTCCTCGGCGCGACGATGACGCTGCCCGGCATCGCCGGCATCGTGCTGACCATCGGCACGGCGGTCGACTCGAACGTGCTGATCTACGAGCGCATGCGCGAAGAAGAGCATGCCGGCCGCAGCCTCGTCTCCGCGCTCGAAGCGGGCTTCCAGCGCGCCTTCGCCACGATCATCGACTCCAACGTCACGATGCTGATCGCGGCCGTGGCGCTGTTCTCGCTCGGCTCCGGCCCGGTGCGCGGCTTCGCGGTGGTCTTCATTCTCGGCATCCTCACCACCGTGATCACGGCGGTGACGCTGACGCGGATGTTGATCGCGATCTGGTATCGCTGGGCCAAGCCCAAGCGCCTGCCGTTCTGACGCTGCCAACCCTTCAGGAGATTGGCCATGCGCCTGCTTCGTATCGTTCCGGACAACACCAAGTTCAAATTCGTCTGGTTCCGCCGCTTCAGCTACCCGCTGTCGGCCGCCTATTCGATCCTGGTGATCGTGCTGTTCCTGACCGTCGGCCTGAATTTCGGCATCGACTTCAAGGGCGGCACCTTGATCGAGATGCAGACGAAGGGGCAGGCCGTCGATATCGCCCAGATCCGCCAAACCGCCAACGCGCTCGGCTTCGGCGAGGCGGAGGTGCAGGAATTCGGCAGCGGGGGCGAAGTCTCGATGCGCTTCGGCATGCAGCCGGGCGGCGAGACGGCGCAGCAGGCCGTCGTGGTCAAGGCGCGTGAGGCTTTCGCCTCCAGCTACGAGTTCCGCCGCGTCGAGACCGTGGGTCCGCGCGTCTCGGGCGAGCTGGTGCAAGCCGGCACGCTCGGCGTCGTGCTCGCGATCGTCGGCGTGCTGATCTATCTCTGGTTCCGCTTCGAGATGCCGCTGGCGATCGGCGCGATCCTCGGCACGCTGCACGACATCGTGCTGACGATCGGCTTCTTCCTGATCACGCAGCTCGAATTCAACCTGACCTCGATCGCGGCGATCCTGACCATCGTCGGCTATTCCCTGAACGAGACCGTCGTGGTGTTCGACCGCACGCGCGAATTGCTGCGCCGCTACAAGACCATGCCGGTGGCCGAGCTGCTCGACCTCTCCGTGAACTCGACCCTGTCGCGCACCGCGATGACGGCGACCACGACCTTCCTGTCGCTGCTAGCGCTCGTGATCTTCGGCGGCACGGCGATCGAGGGCTTCGCGCTGGTCATGCTGTTTGGCGTCGTGGTCTGCACCTATTCGGCGATGTTCGTCTCGACCCCCGTGCTGCTCTACATGGACGTCCGCTCCGCTGGCGCCCGTGAGGAAGCGCAGGAAGCGGCGCGGGCCGCCAAGGCTTCCGCCGCCAAGGCGAAGGCCTGATCGCGGCCGTGCCGCGCTTCGAGGGCTTCGTTCCCGGCCGTTTCCCGCTCGACGCCATCGGCGCGGGCGGGTTCCGCTTCGCCGAGATGAGCCACAAGGGCTCGATCATCGCGACGCCGGCCGGCATCCGCATCTGGCCGGTGACGCGCTTTTCCGAAGTCACGATCGAGAGCCTGCAACCGGTGCTCGACGAGGCCGGGGCGATCGATTTCCTGCTGATCGGGACGGGCGCGGACATCGCCTTCATTCCGCCCGCCCTGCGTGATCCCCTGAAGCAGGCCGGGATCGCGGTCGAGGGCATGGCGACCGGCGCGGCGGCGCGGACCTACAATGTCCTCGTCGGCGAGGACCGACGGGTGGCGGCGGCGCTGATCGCGGTCGACTAGGATCGCTTCGTAAGCCGGCCATGTGAGTGGCGCGTAGCGATGACGCCGCGCTTGGCCTAGACTGGGCTTGGGCCGAGGGCGAATGATGACGGGCCAGGGCGGAACGATGCCGCAGACCGAAACCGACGACCGCAGAGAGACCGCGCCGGCGCGCCTGCCGGAGGCCTATGCCCATTGCGCCGCGCTGGTCCGCGAGCAGGATCAGGACCGGTATATCGCCGGGCTCTATGCGCCCGAGGATCGCCGCGTCGCGCTCTATGCGCTCTATGCCTTCAGCCTGGAGATCGCGCGGGTCAGGGGGCTGGTCAGCGAGCCGCTGCCGGGCGAGGTGCGCCTGCAATGGTGGCGTGACGTGCTGGAGGGACAAGCTGGCGGCGAAACGCAGGCCCATCCGGTGGCTGCGGCCCTGCTCGACACGATCAGGCGTTATCGCCTGCCGGTCGCGCCGCTGACTGCGTTGATCGATGCGCGCATCTTCGACCTCTATGACGACCCCATGCCCTCCCTGCGCGACCTGGAAGGCTATGCCGGCGAGACGGTGAGTGCCGTGATGCGGCTTGCCTGCATCATCCTGGCCGGCGGGCGCGATCCCGGCGGGGCGACGGCCTGCGGCCATGCTGGTGTGGCCTACGCCTTGACCGGGCTGATGCGCGCCTTCCCCTGGCACGCGGCCGAGGGGCAGGTCTATCTGCCGGCCGATATCCTCGCCCGCAACGGCGTGACGCGCGACGACATCGTGCGCGGGCGCGGCGGGCCGGGCGTGCTCTATACGCTCAAGGAACTGCGCGAGATCGCGCGCGGGCACCTGAAGAAGCTCACCAGCCTTGGCGAGACGATCCCCACCGGGCTGAAGCCGGCCTTCCTGCCGGTCGCGCTGGTCGAGCCCTATCTCAAGCGGATGGAGGTGGGCGGTTACGACCCCTACCGCACCATCATCACCTTGCCGGCCTGGCGCCGGCAGTGGGTGCTGTGGCGGGCGTCACGGAAGCGGTAAGCGGGCGGGGTTAAGGAGAGTGCGGTGGTTCCTCTTCCCAGTCCAGCCAGGTTTCAGGCTGCTCTCGCTCGGTTTGATTGCGACCGGGATTTCACTGCTTTTTAGCTTCACTCCGCTGCATTTCGAGCTTGCCCGGTGGCTCGGGCAAGACACGAAGCAGTTCTATCCCGAGCTTTTCTGGCTGTTTTTCGCTTTGCCGCTGTCCCTACTGGCTGTGGTGGCCGGCGGAATCGGTGCGTGGATCAAGTTTGCCGGCCGCGGGCGGATTTAGCTGGGCTCTAGTTCCGTTGCCGCCTTCGCCTCGACGCCGCCGGCCCATTCGTCCATGACCTGCTTGGCGCGCGCCGTCAGGGCCTGCTTGCGGGCGAGGCTCTTGGCCGGGCCTTTCAGGCGCTTGCCGTCGGGACCGGTCGTCGCAACGCCCTCGATCAGCGGGAACAGGCCGAAATTGATGTTCATCGGCTGGAAGGAGCGCGGCCCCTCGTCAATGGTGACGATATGGCCGCCGGTGATGTGGTTGACCAAGGCGCCGAGCGCCGTCGTCGCCGGCGGCATCGGCAGGTCGCGGCCGAGCCGCTCGGCCGCGGCCATGCGGCCTGCCAGCAGACCGGTCGCGGCGCTCTCGACATAACCTTCGCAGCCGGTGATCTGGCCGGCGAAGCGCAGGCGCGTGTCGGCCTTGAGGCGCAGGCGCTCGTCGAGCAGCTTCGGCGAGTTCAGGTAGGTGTTGCGGTGGATGCCGCCGAGCCGGGCGAACTCGGCGTTCTGCAGGCCGGGGATCATCCGGAAGATCGCGGCCTGCTCGCCATATTTCAGCTTGGTCTGGAATCCCGTCATGTTGAACAGCGTGCCGAGTGCATTGTCCTGCCGGAGCTGGACCACGGCATAGGCCTTCACGGTCGGGTTGTGCTTGTTGGTGAGGCCGACCGGCTTCATCGGGCCCCAGCGCAGGGTCTCGCGGCCACGCTCGGCCATGACCTCGATCGGCAGGCAGCCGTCGAAATAGGGCGTGCCCTCCCATTCCTTGAACTCGGTTTTCTCGGCAGCGAGCAGCGCGTCGATGAAGGCCTCGTACTGGTCGCGGTCGAGCGGGCAGTTGATGTAGTCGGCGCCGGTGCCGCCGGGCCCTGCCTTATCGTAGCGCGACTGGAACCAAGCCTGGTCCATGTCGATCGAATCGAAATGGACGATCGGCGCGATCGCATCGAAGAAGGCGAGCGCGTCCTCGGAGGTCAGCGACTGCAGGCCCTGCGCCAACGCGGGCGAGGTCAGCGGGCCGGTGGCGATGATGACATTGTCCCATTCGGCCGGGGGGAGGCCGGCGATCTCGCCGCGATCGATGGTGACGAGCGGATGCGCTTCGAGCGCCGCGGTGACCGCCTGCGAGAAGCCGTCGCGGTCGACTGCAAGCGCGCCGCCGGCCGGGACCTGATGGGCATCGCCCTTGGCCATGATCAGCGAGTTCAGCCGGCGCATCTCCCAGTGGAGCTGGCCGACGGCATTGCTGGAGGAATCGTCGGAGCGGAAGGAGTTCGAGCAGACGAGCTCGGCGAGCCCTTCCGTCTTGTGGGCGTCGGTGCCGCGAACGGGCCGCATCTCGTGGATGATGACGGGGATGCCGGCCTCGGCGATCTGCCAAGCGGCTTCGGAGCCGGCGAGACCGCCGCCGATGATATGAACGGGTTCCATGGCTTGCGGATGTGTCCGCAGCCGGGCCGCAGGTCAAGGGACAGGCGGCCTGAAATGCAAAATGCCCGCCGTGAGGCGGGCATTCGCTCTTCGACCGAAGCTCGAGGGGAGGGGAAACACGAGCCTCAGGAGAAACTACACGGAACGCGCCGCACCCTGTGCGCGGCGGTTCTTATTCCAAAGCCTTCAGGCCGCAGCGTGCGAACGCGCGATGAAGGAGATCTCCGAGCGCGACAGGCCGAGATCGTCGAGCTCGCGGTCGGTCAGACGGGAGAGCTCGCGAACGGTCTCGCGATAACGGAGGTAGGCGCGGATTTTGGCAGCGATCATGGTGACGAACATGGTGGTTTTCCTTAGCGATATTCCGGACCGGGGCGGTGCCCACAGCGATAATTTCGTTGTGCACTGCATATAAACCGGACAGCCTGCTTCTAACAGGGGCACGTCGTCAGCTCCGATATGCTTTCAACGCATGACGAGTTAAGGTTCCGGTCATTTTCGGGGGATCGTTCTGCGCTGAACGTAACGCTTGCGGCGAAACTGAGGAAATCGACAGCCTTCGAATTGTGCATTCGTCAGCCCGGACGGGTGGCTGCGAGAATGATTGCCTATTAAGTAGGCATGTTGCAGTTGCTAAATGGCGAGCGCTTGCGGCAGGGCAATTTTGCGTTGCAGCAGGAGCGGCGCGGCTGCGATGCCGGGTCGCAGCGGAGGTTTCCGGCACGACTCGAAATACTCCGCGTGCGGCAGCGCTTGCCGGGCAGAACTTGCCGATTCGACGGTCGATGGCCCGCCGGTGTCTGAGTCGGATATCAGCCAGTTCGTTGAAATCAATAGCGGTTTTTCGCAGCGCCGCCGCGGCCCGGAGCTTGCCTGCCGGTGGTCAACAGAAAGGAGCGCGCGATGACCGTCTCATTCTCGACCTCGAACTGGCCCGTCAACCTGCCGAAGGCCTACGCCGCCACACAGGTAGCCGATGAGGATTCGAAGCAGGGGGGCGGCGCTTCCGCCTCGTCCTCTGCCTCCTCGTCCTCGACCGAAGCCGAATTCCTGAAGATCGCGCGGATGACGCCGGAGGAGCGGGTTCAGGCCGCGCTCCTCGCCAAGCTCGGCATGAGCGAGGAGGAATTCAACAAGCTCGACGCGCAAGCCAAGGCCGACGTCATGACCAAGATCCGCGACGAGATGCTGAAGCAGATGGAAGCCAAGGGCGAGAGCGCGAAGAAGACCGGCGCGCTCGCCGATATCCGGGTCTGAGGCACGCTTCGAGCCACCTTGTCATTCCGGGGCTTCGCGTAGCGAAGAACCCGGAAGCCACGACCGGGCGAGCCGCTTGCAACTGAACACCACACTCCCACCCAGTCGTGGGTTCCGGGTTCGCGCCTGCGGCGCGCCCCGGAATGACAACTGTGTGGCGCTACTGTTCAGCTCACCTTGCCGGCGTCGAAGCGCAGGAGCCGCAGCGCGTTGGCCGTGACGATCACGGTCGCGCCGGTATCGGCGAGGATCGCGACCCAGAGGCCGGTATAGCCGAGCACGCTGGTTACCAGGAACACCGCCTTCAGCCCAAGCGCGATCGTGATGTTGGTGCGGATATTGCCCATCGCCGCGCGTGCCAGCCGGATCAGCGCCGCGACATCGCGCACGCGGCTCTTCAGCACCGCGCCGTCCGCCGTCTCCAGCGCGACATCGGTGCCCGAGCCCATGGCGATGCCGATGCTGGCGGCCGCCAGAGCCGGCGCATCGTTGATGCCGTCGCCGACCATCATCACCGACGTCTCGCCGGAGAAGGCCTTGATCGCCGCGACCTTGTCGTCAGGCATCAGCTCTGCCTTGTGCTCCATGCCGAGGCCGGCGGCGATGGCGGCGCCGGTGCGGGCATTGTCGCCGGTCAGCATGGTCGAGCGGATGCCCATGGCCTTGAGCTCGGCGATGGCTGCCGCGGCGTCCTCGCGCGGCTCGTCGCGCAGCGCGATGAAGCCGGCGAGCGCGCCGTCGACGATGACGGCGGCGACGGTCTTGCCGGCGGCCTCCAGCTCCTCGGCCGTGACGCGGGCCCGCTTGTCGAAGGGCGCGCGGCTCTCGGCATGGCGCGGGGCGCCGACGAAGACGGCGCGGCCATCGACCTTGCCGGTGACGCCCTGGCCGGCCAGTGCTGCGGCTTCGGTCGCAGGCTTATAGGCGATGCCGTCGGTGCGGGTGCGCTCCAGCACGGCCTCGGCCAGCGGGTGTGACGAGCCGTATTCGACCGCGGCGGCGAAGGCCAGCACCTCCGCCTCGCTGCCACTGAGTGCCACGACATCGGTGACGCGCGGCTTGCCCTGGGTGAGGGTGCCGGTCTTGTCGAAGGCGACGAGGCCGGTCTTGGCGGCGGTCTCGATGACGACGCCGCCCTTCATCAACAGGCCCTGGCGGGCGCCGGCCGACAAGGCGGCGGCGATCGAGGCGGGCACCGAGATGACCAGCGCGCAGGGGCAGCCGATCAGCAGCAGGGCGAGCGACCGGTAGATCCAGACCGACCATTCGGCGCCGAGCAGGAGCGGGGGCACCAGCGCGACCAGCACGGCGAGGCCTACGATCGCCGGCATGTACCAGCGCGAGAAGCGGTCGATGAAGCGTTCGGTCGGGGCGCGGGCCTCCTGCGCCTCCTCGACGAGACGGATGATGCGGGCGATGGTGTTGTCCTCGGCCGCCTTGTCGACGCGAACGCGCAGCGCCGCCTCGCGGTTGACCGAGCCGGCATAGACGGGCTCGCCGACGCCCTTGGTCTTGGGCACGGATTCGCCGGTCACCGGGCTCTCGTCGATGCCGGAGGTGCCGTCGGTGATCTCGCCATCGGCCGGGATGCGGTCGCCGGGGCGGACCAGCACGGTCTGGCCGATCCTGAGGCTCGCGGCATCGACCTGGCGGGTCGCGCCGTTCTCCTCGACGATGGCGGTCTTGGGGACGAGATCGCCGAGCGCCCGGATCGAGGCGCGGGCGCGGTCGGCCGCGACGCCCTCGAGGACTTCGCCGACCGCGAAGAGGAAGACGACCAGCGCCGCTTCCTCGGCGGCGCCGATGAAGAGCGCGCCGATGGCGGCGATCGTCATCAGCATCTCGATGGTGAAGGGGATGCCGGCGCGGGCCGCCGCAAAGGCGCGCTTCGCCACGGGGGCGACGCCGACGATACAGGCCAGGATGAAGGCCGGGTGGCCGATGCCCGGCCAGATCACGCCCGCGGCATAGGCCGCGCCGAGGACCAGGCCCGTCGCGATGACGAGGCGGCCCTTGGCCGTCTGGTACCAGCTCGCGCCCTCTGGCGTCGCCTCATGGACATGGCCGGGCAGGCCGTGGCCCTGATCGTTCGCGGTGGCGGCGGTCTTCGGGCCGTGGTCATGGCCAGCGTGATCGTGGCCGGAATGATCGTGGTCGTGCTTGTGGTCGTCGCCATGCTCATGCTTGGCGTGCTCATGGGGATGGTCGTGGCTGCCATGGTCATGGCCGCAGCCGCAATTGTCCTGCTTGGCAGCCGGGCGCTCGGCGGCTGGGGCGGCCAGTGCTGCCGTGGTGTAGCCGAGGCCGTTGACGCGCTTCTCGATCGCTTCCGGCGTGGTCGCGCCGGCATCGAGTGCGAGTGTCAGCGTCTCCGACATCACCGAGAGTTTGACGTCGCTGACGCCGGGCAGGCGCTCGACCGCACCGCGAATCTTCGTCGCGCAGCTCGCGCAATCCATGCCGCCGACCTTCCAGGACAGGGTCTGGCTCGGGGTTTCGGGGCGGGCGGCCATGACATGTCTCCGTTTTTCTTGCGTTACGGACACCTCTCTACAAGCTGTAGCCACTTCAGGTTCAAGGGGGAAAATGCAGGTCGGCCGCATGGGCGTCATGCTCGGGTTTGACCCGAGCATGACGGAAACCATTTTCTCGATCCAGGCTGCTGTTCTTGCACGGAACCACTTCGTCATCCCGGCCGCAGCGAAGCGGAGCGCCGGGATCCATCGGAGGGTTCAGCGCTTTACGATGGATCCCGGATCTGCGCGGCTTTGCCGCTTGTCCGGGATGACGGAGTGGTTCCGTGCGATATGAGAGGCGCTTCGCCCGAGAATGACGGCCTGTTTCAATCCAGCGGGAACACCGGCCGGCGCAGGCGCTTGTAGGGCAGGCCGGCGATCCCGCTGGTACAGGGGCCCGGCGTCGTCACGGTGAAGCTCCCCTTCGCGATCTTGTCATAGGCGCGCCGATGCGCGACCGCCGCCTTGACGCCGATCGCCTTCAGCGTCTCCGGCTCGATGCCCTGCGAGCGGAGCTGGCCGAGGTCGAAAGGCGGGGTCTTGCGGCTGCTCAGCAGCACCGTGACGCCCTCGACCTGAACAACGACACACGGCCCCATGCTGAAGCGCGAGCCCTGCGAGGCCGCGAGATGGCTGTTGAGGTCCTCCAGCGCGAATTCGCCGTCGCTGGCGCTGATGAAGCTGGCCTCGATCTCGACAGGTCCTTCGGCGATGGCGCTGCCCTTGCCGCCGATCGAGAGCTTGCGGGCCTCGCCGGGCTTGGCGCCCGCCATGGCGGCGACGGCGGTGGGATCGGCAATGGCGACCGCGCAATTCTCCACGCCATGGCGCAGGAAGGCGCGCAGCACCGAGGTCGAGTCGCCCGGTGCGCCGCCGCCGATATTGTCGGCCGGCTCGACCACGATATAAGGGCCGCCCTCCGAGCGCAGGATCTCGGCCACGGCCTCGTCGATGTCCCATTCCGCCGGCAGGCCGAATTCGCGCAGTTCCGTAGCGGTCGCGGACAGGCGCTCCAGCGCTTCGCGAGCGGGAGCTCCCGGGCCGGTGAAGGCGACCGCGAAGGCGACGCCGGCCTCGGGCACATCCGAGAAGGAATAGCCGCCGACGACATTGGCCACCCAGATATCCGGGTTCTCCTGCTCGATCCGACGTGCCAGCGCCTCCAGATCGCGCATCGGCCGGTCGGCCGTGCCGGTGCCGGTCGGCGGCCAGATCACTGGGGCGTTGCAGGAGAGCATGCGGGGCCGTTCGCCGCGCGCGAGCGCTCGCGCCAGCAGCCTGGCTGATCGCACGGCAGATTCGCGCGCGTCCGTATGGGGGTTCTCGCGATAGGCGACGAGCGCGTTGGCATGTTCCGCCATCGCGGCGGTGAAGTTCGCATGCAGGTCGAAAACGCCGAAGACAGGCAAGGTCTCGCAACCGGGCACCGCGCGGATATGGGCGAGGAGCGTGCCTTCCGGATCAAGGCATTCGGTCGTGACCATGGCACCGTGCAGGGCGAGCCAGATGCCGTCGAGGCCGCCATTGGCGAGCGCCGCCTTCAGGCCGGTGTCGAACTCCGCAAGGAAACGCCGGAACACGGCATGATCGACCGTGCCGGCGGGCAGGGCGGTGTAGTCGATGGTCGGCAGGACCTCCCAGCCTTCGGCCTCGGCGACTTCGAGGAAGCCGTCCACCGTCGAGCCGTCGCCGCGCCGGGCCAGCAGCTCCGCGCCCTTGCGGATGCTGAAATCGGCGAGCGTCGTCTCTTCGTCGATGAAGCTGTGGGTCTCGTGGAACAGCGATCCCAGCAGGATGCGGCGGCGGGACATGATCGGCTGAATCTCCCAGGCTTGCGAGGCCTGCGCATCTCGGCCGCCGATCTGTTCCGGATCAAGCCGACATTGTTCCGTTCGGAGGAACGCGGGTGCTTTGACAGGCCGCGCCCTGTCCCGGTTTCATGAGGCCGGTCGGCAACCCGAAGAAGCGGCTGCCGCGCCTGATCGAGAGAGCATGCGGATGCGCGTCTTCACTGCGTCGCTGGCGACGGAAACCAACACCTTTGCACCGCTCTTCGTCGATCGCAGCGCCTTCGAGGGCGCCTTCTACTGCCCACCCGGCACGCATCCGGATACGCCGACGCTGTGCTCGGCGCCGACTGTCGCGGCACGGCGCCGCGCCGCCAGCGAGGGCTACGAGCTGGTCGAAGGCACCGCGACCTGGGCCGAGCCTGCCGGCCTCGTCTCGCAGGAGGGCTACGAGAGCCTGCGCGACGAAATCCTCGATCAGCTCAAGGCGGCGCTGCCGATCGACATCGTCCTGCTCGGCCTGCATGGGTCGATGGTGGCGCGCGGCTATGATGATTGCGAGGGCGACCTGATCGCGCGGGTGAGGGCGCTGGTTGGGCCGAATTGCGTCGTCGGAGCCGAGCTCGACATGCATTGCCATCTGACGGCGGAGATGGTCGCAGGTGCCGACATCATCGTCGCCTTCAAGGAGTTTCCGCATACGGATTTTCTGGCGCGGGCCGAGGATCTGCTGGAATTGTGCCTCAAGACCGCGCGCAAGCAGGTGAAACCGGTCAGCGCCGTGTTCGATTGCCACGGGCTCGCCGCCTTCATGACCAGCCGCGAGCCCGGCCGCAGCTTCGTCGACCGGCTGCTTGCGATGGAGGGCAAGGACGATATCCTCTCGATCTCGGTCGCGCATGGCTTCCAGGCGGCGGATGTCGCCGATGTCGGGACCAAGGTGCTGGTGATCGCCGATGGCGACGAGGCGAAGGCGGCTGTGCTGGCGAAACAGCTCGGCCTCGAAATCCTGCGCTGGGGGCAGGGCGCCTCGCCGAAGCATTACAAGCCCGAGGAGGGGATCGCGGCGGCGCTGGAACTGGCCCAACCCGGCAAGCCGGTGGTGCTGGCCGATCGTTGGGACAATCCGGGCGGCGGCGTCGCCGGCGATTCATCCGTGATGGTCGAGGCGCTGCTGCGGCATCCGGATGTGCCGGCTGCGATCGGCGCCATGTGGGACCCGGTGGCGGTCAGTCTGTGCCGGGCGGCGGGCGTCGGCGCCGAGATTCCCTTGCGCTTCATCGGGAAGGCGGCGCCATCCTCGGGCCGGCCAATCGATGCGGTGGTGACGGTTACGGGCACGACCGGGGACCTGCTGATCCCGTTCGCGCAGAGCTGGGTGTCGCTCGGGCCGGCGGCGGCGATCCGGATCGGCCAGCTCGACATCGTGCTGGCCTCGACGCGGGCGCAGACCTTCAGCCCGCCGGTCTTCACCGATCTCGGCATCGACCTTTCGGCGAAGACGGTGGTGGTGGTGAAATCCTCCAACCATTTCCACGCTGCCTTCGCGCCGATCGCGGCACAGGTGCTTTATCTCGACAGCGGTGGACCCTACCCGCCCGATGCGAGCAAGATCCCCTACACCAAGGTGAAACGCCCCTTCTCTCCGCTGGACCCGAATCCATGGCTGTGACTGCTTCCGCTCCGCTCCCGCGCCTGTCGCTCCGCGAAATCGAGGACCAGCGCCTCGATGTGCTGGTGAAGGGACTGCCGCCGGGTGCCTCGCTCAGGCTGGGCGATGTCGGCAAGCAGGGCTGGAACGTGCTCGCCGGCGACCTGCCGATGCCGCTCGCCGTGATCCGCGAGAGCGTGCTCAGGGCCAACAGCGCCTGGATGAGCGCGTTCAGCGCCGCCAATGATCTGTTGATCGCGCCGCATGGCAAGACGACGATGGCGCCGCAGCTCTTCGACCTCCAGATCGCCGACGGTGCCTGGGCGATCACCGTCGCGACGATGCAGCAACTGGCCGTCGCCCGGCATTTCGGCGTGAAGCGCGTCATCCTCGCCAACCAGCCGATCGGGCGGCAGGAGGTTGCGGCCTGTTTCGAGGCGCTGCGGGAACCCGGTTTCGAGCTCTATTGCCTTGCCGACAGCGTCGCCGGGGTCGGCCTGCTGGCGGAGGCGGCGAGGGGCCACGCGGGCGCAAATCCGCTACGCATCTTCGTCGAGATCGGCTTCATGGGCGGGCGCACCGGTGCGCGGACGCGCGAGGAGGCGCTGGCCGTGGCGCGGGCGATCGCGGGTGCGCCGGGCCTGCGGCTCGCCGGCTTCGAATGCTTCGAGGGTTTGCACAGCGATACCGCCAATGCCGACAGGCTGCTCGGTGAGGTCGTTGCGGTCGCTGCGGCTGCGGAGGGCGAGGGGTTGCTGGGGCCGGAGCCGATGGTGCTTTCGGCCGGCGGAACCTCGCTGTTCGACCGAGTCGGCGAGGCCTTCAACGCGGCCGCCTTCAAGCGACCGATCATCAAGGTGCTGCGCTCCGGTTGCTACCTCACGCATGATTCCACGGTCTATTCGGCTGCCTTCCGGCGGATCACGCTGGAGACCAGCCTCAAGCTGCCGCCGGGCGGGCTGGAGCCGGCGCTGGAGGTCTGGGCCTATGTCCAGTCGCGGCCGGAGCGCGGGCGCAGCCTGCTCACCGTCGGCAAGCGCGATATCTCGTTCGATTCCGGCATGCCGGTGCCCTTACGTTGGTATCGGCCGGGCGGAGCGATGAAGCGGCCGGAGCCGATGCCGGCCGGCCATACGGTGCTGGGGCTCAACGACCAGCATTGCCATCTCGGCACGCCTGAGGAGAGCCCCTTGCAGGTCGGCGACATGGTCGCCTTCGGCATCGGCCATCCCTGCACGACCTTCGACAAATGGGCGGTGCTGATGCTGGTCGATGACGACTGGACCGTCACTGGCGCCATCCGGACCTACTTCTGAGGCTGGGTTCCACATCACAGCCCTTATCCGGAGGCTGCGTCTCGAGCGCTCCTCAGGATGAGGGCTGAGTTCCCCTAAAGACGCTGACGTGCGCCTGTTCCTTCAGGTGGAACATCCAATCCTTGACGCGAAATATCTGACGCAACTACGCTTTTGACGATGAGGCCGGGCTGCTGTTCGACTGGAATGCAGCCCAACGCGATGCCCTGAAGTCGACAAACCGCTTCGCCCGGCATCGGCCGGAGCAGCGGTCGCAATCCGGGAGGATGCCCGTGCGTCTGGCGCTGATCCACATCGTTCAGGAGACGAACGACTTCAATCCGCTGCTGACGACGCTCGCCGATTTCGAGGCGTTCGGCCTCGTCGAGGGCGAGGAGATCGCCCGGCAGTTCGGCGAGATCGGCCAGATCGGCGGGCATTACGCGGCGGTGAAGGAAAGCGGGCTCGCGATCGAGACGATCCCGGTCATCCGCGCCTGGGCCGTTGCGGGCGGACGCATCTCGCGCGAGGCCTTCGACTTCTTCCAGGCGAAGATCCGGGCAGGGCTCGAGACGGTCGGGCCGATCGACGGGCTCGTCCTACATCTTCACGGCGCCTGCGCGGCCGAAGGCATCGACGATGTCGAAGGCGAGCAGGCTGAACTTTGCCGCAGGATTTTGGGGCCGGACGTGCCGATCCTGCTCGGGCTCGATCACCACGCCAATGTCACCCACAAGATCATGGCCAATTGCACGGCGATCGTCGGCCATCGCACCCAGCCGCATGACGTATTCGACACCGGCAAGGTCGGGACCGAGGTGCTGCTGCGCATCCTCACCGAGAAGTGCAAGCCGGTCATGGCCTGGCGCAAGATCCCGCTGCTCTCGCATCAGGAACAGTTCCTGACCTCGAAGGGGCCGATGAAGGTCTGGTTCGATCGGGCCCGCGCCATCGAGTCCGACCGGCGCGTCTTGCAGGCCTCGAACTATCCGATGCAGCCCTGGCTCGATGTCGCCGAGGGCGGCTGGTCGACGATCGTGGTCACCGATGGCGATCAGGCGCTGGCCGAGACGCTTGCTGACGAGCTGGCCGATCTCGCCTGGTCGATGCGCGACGATTTCCAGGTGCGCGAGGCAGTCTCCATCGACGATGCCGTGCGCAAGGCCGATGCAGCGGAGCGCGGCATGGTCGTGGTCAGCGATACCGGCGACACCGTTTTCGGTGGCGCGGCCGGCGACAGCAACCTGCTGCTGGAAGCGATGCTGCGGCTCGGCATCAGAAGCAAGGCGCTGATCCCGCTGATCTCGCCCAAGGCCGTCGCGACGCTGACGGCGGCGGGAGAGGGCGCCGAGGTGACGCTGCCGCTCGGGGGCGATGCGGCAACCGCCTTCTTCAAGCCGCTGACCGTGACGGGCAAGGTCAGGAAGCTCGGCGGCGGCTCGATCCCGCTGAACTTCAATCATCAGCCCGAGGTCGATATGGGCCGGGTCGCGGTCTTCGATGTCGGGCCGGTGACGCTGCTGATCTCGGAACTGCGCGGCGTCGCGGGCAACGTGCCCGATGTCTACGAGGCCTTCGGGATCGACCTCTCCGACTACAAGATGGCGGTGCTCAAGACGGCATCGAACTTCCAGTATTTTGACCGGATCGCCTCCGGGCTCGTCCGCGCCGACACGCGTGGGCCGGGGCAATCGGACGTGTTCACCCTGCCGTGGCAGCGGATTCCGCGCCCGGTCTATCCGTTGGAGACAATAAGCGACTGGCGGGCACATTCGTCCCAGCCGGGAGCGGGGACGCGCTGAGACGAAACCAACACGACAAAGGGGAAAGCGATGACAAAGCTGTCGCGACGTCAATTCGGCATGGCCGGCCTTGCGCTGGCGGGCGTATCCCTGGCGGGGGCCTTGCCGGCCTCAGCCCAGCAGCTCAAGGGTGGGAGGCTGCGCGTCGCCGTGCTGAGCGAGCTGGCGAATTACGATCCGCAGCAGCTCTCGACGGTGAATTTCCACGTCATCAAGAACCTCTATGACAGCCTGATCGAATACACGCCGGAGGGGAAGCCGGAGCCGAGCCTGGCGACGGAATGGGCTATCGCCGCCGACAAGAAATCCGTCACGCTGAAGCTGCGCAGCGGCGTGACCTTCCAGAGCGGCACGCCGTTCAAAGCGGATTCCGTGCTGGCGACCCTGCAGAAGGGCGCCGATCCCAAGCGCGGCAAGAACGTCTTCCCGACGATGTCGATCGTCAAGGACTGGTCGGCGCCGGACGATGCGACGGTGACGATCAATTTCAAGGCGTCGGTGCCCGAGCGCCAGATCCTCGACCTCCTGCAATTCCTGATCCCGATCGACCCCAAGGGCATCGACACGGTCGAGACCGTGCCGGCCGGCACCGGGCCCTATACGCTGGTCAACCGCGCCGTCGGCCAGAGCCTGACGCTCAAGGCCAATCCAAAATACTGGCGCGAGAAGCAGCCGATCGTACAGGACCTCGTCTTCACCGTGTTCAGCGAAGATGCGTCCGCCAGCGCGGCGCTGGAATCGGGCGCGGTCGACATCGTCTATAACGGCTCCTCGCGCAGTGCGGTACGGCTCAAGAATGCCGGTTTCCAGGTCTTCGCCGGGCCGGGGCCATTGGTGCAGGTCTTCCGCATCAACTCGACGCGCGGACCGTTCCGGAACAAGGCGTTCCGGCAGGCCTTCAATCATCTGATGGACCGGCCGAGCATCCTGCGCGTCGGCTATGCCGGCATGGGCAAGGTCGTGGCGCTGCCCTGGGCGCCGGCGAGCCCGGCCTATGACGAGAGCTACAACGCGACCTATGCCTATGACCTGGAGAAGGCGAAGAAGCTGATCGCCGCTTCCGGCCTTTCCGCCGACGAGATCAAGAACTGGAAGCTGCTGGTGAACGGCAGCGACGAGTCGTCGGTGGCGATCAGCCAGATCGTGCAGGGCTCGCTGCAGAAGATCGGCATCCCCGTCGAGCTCGACATGCGGCAGGGCGCGGAATACGTCACCGCGCTGCTCGGCGGCGATTTCGCGGCGACCTTCGGCGCCGTCGGCAATGTCCAGAAATTCCCGTCGCGCGTCGCCACCAACTCGATCTACCGCACTTCGGGCAATCCGGTCCTGAAGGACCCGCATCCGCATCCCGACTATGTCGCGGCGATCGCCCGGGTCGATGCCGCCTCGGGCGGAGCGGCCGAGGTCAAGGCGGCCTATGACAACCTCAACAAGGTCATGGTCGAGGAGGCCTTTGGCATCCCGACCAATTCCTACGATGTCGGCCTGATCGTCGCCTCCGACAAGATCGGCGGCGTGACGCTCGATATCGACAACCTCTTCGTCGCCCGCACCATCGGCTTCAAATGATGCGGCCTAACGGCGCCGGGCGGCGCGAGCGCGGCGCCCGGCGATGACGGAGACGCTTGCCCGGATCAAGGGATTGCTGCGCCGGCTGCTGGCCCGGCGCGGCGCCGCCCTGGGGCTTGGCTTCCTCGCGCTGGTAGCGCTCGCGGCGGGTTTCGCGACCGTGTTGCCCTTCGATCCGCTGTCGCAGAGCGTGGCGGCCTCGCTACTGCCGCCCTCGGCCGAGAACTGGTTCGGCACCGACGAACTCGGCCGCGATATCCTGGCGCGCGTCATCTATGGCGCGCGGACCTCGCTTTTGACTGCGGTCGGCGCGGTTGTGATCGCGGCGCTCATCGGTGTGCCGATCGGGCTCGCCGCCGGCTTCTACGGTGACTGGCGCGATTCCCTGCTGATGCGCTGCATCGACGTGCTCTTGGCGCTGCCGAACATCCTGTTCGCGATGGCGCTGATCGCGGTGCTCGGGCGCAGCCAGGGCGCGGCGCTGATCGCGGTCGGCATTGCCGGCATTCCGGGCTTCGCCCGCATCGCGCGGGCGCAGGTCATGGCCCTGCGCCAGCTCGATTTCGTCACGGCGGTGCGCGCCTTCGGTGGCAGCCCCGGCTACATCATGTTCCGGACGATCCTGCCCAACGCCTTGAGCCCGTTGGTGGTGCAGGCGATCGTGCTGGCCTCCATCGCGATCCTGCTGGAGGCGGCGCTCGCCTTCCTCGGGGTCGGCGTGCCGCCGCCGACCCCGAGCTGGGGCGAGATGCTGCGTACCGGGAAATCCTATCTCTACGAGGCGCCGACCTATGCGGTGCTGCCCGGCATCGTGCTGACGCTGACGATCCTGTCGCTCGACACGATCGGCCGGGCGCTGACCGCGATCCTCGACCGCGACGAGACGGATGCCAGCGGCGAGACCATCGGGGGCCGGCGATGACGGGATATGTCCTGCGCCGTCTGTTCCAGATGCTGCCGGTGCTGTTGCTCGCTTCCTTCGCGATCTTCGCGATGATCTATGCGGTGCCGGGCGGGCCGGTCGCGGTGATCGTCGGCGAGAATGCCGGGCCGGAAGAGATCGCCGCCGCGATCCAGCGTTACGGGCTCGACCGGCCGATGGTGGTGCAATACGCGGATTGGCTCGGCCGCGCGGCGATGGGCGATTTCGGGCTCTCGCTGCACAGCCGCCAGCCGGTGTTGCAACTGATCGGCGAGCGCCTGCCGGCAACCTTGCAACTCGCGCTCGCCGCGATCTTCGTCGCGCTCGTCATCGGCATCCCCGTCGCGATCGCGAGCGCCGTGAAGGCGAATTCCTGGCTCGATCGCCTGCTCAGCGGCTGGAGCGCGCTGGCGCTCGGCGTGCCGACCTTCTGGCTCGGCATCCTGCTGATCCTGCTCTTCGCGGTGGAATTGCGCTGGCTGCCCTCGGCCTCGCGCCATGTCCCGTTCTGGGAATCGCCGGTCGATGCGCTGCGCAGCCTCGCGCTGCCGGCGATCACGCTCGGCACCTATGTCTCGGGCATCCTGGCGCGGTTCCTGCGGGCGTCGCTGATCGGCGAGGCGCGGGCCGATTATGTCCGCACGGCGCGTGCCAAGGGCGTGCCGGAGAACCGCATCGTCGGCTTCCACATCATGCGCAACGCGCTCCTGCCCTTCGTCACCATCGTCGGCCTGATGATGGCGAACTTCATCGGCGGCGCCGTGGTGACCGAGGCGGTCTTCACCTATCCGGGCCTCGGGCGCCTGCTGATCCAGGCGATCAGCACCCGCGACTACCCGCTGATCCAGGGCTGCATCCTGGTGATCCTGGTCGCGTACATGCTGATCAACCTCACGGTCGACATGCTCTATGCCTGGATCGACCCGCGGATCGAATACCGATGAGCGCCTTAGCGCAGATCAGCCGTAGGCCGCGAGCCGAGATGGGTCGAGATGCCCGTCGCGACCTCGCGCAGGCGCGTGCCGACCTTGGCCGCCAGCGAATGCGGCATCCGCATCAAGGGCGCGGAGACGCTGAGCGCCGCGACGGGATAGCCGTTATCGTCGAGGATCGGCACGCCGACGCACATCGCGCCGTCCTCGTTCTCGCCCATCTCCGTGGCATAGCCGGTGCGCGCGACCTGCCGGAGCTGCCGCTCGATCTCCTCGCGCTCCAGCAAGGTACGGCCGGTGCGCTCGGTCAGCGGCAGGTCGAGCTGCCGCTGGCGCTCAGCGTCGGGGAGGAAGGCGAGGATCGCCTTGCCGAGCGCGGTCGAATGCATCGGGTGGCTTTCGCCGATGCGGGCCTGCATCCGCAGCGAACGATTGGCCTCGATCAGGTCGATATAGACGACGGTGCCGTTGCCCTTCACGGCGAGGTTCACGGTTTCGTTGAACTCCTGCATCAGTTCGATCATCGCAGGCCGCGCCAGCTCGCGGACCTTGCTGACGCTGGCATCGGCGCGGGCGATGGCGCGCAATTGCGGCCCGAGATTGTAGCGGTCGGTCGCGCGGTTGTGGTCGAGGAAGCCGGCGGCGGTCAGTGTCTGGAGATAGCGGAAGGTCGTCGTCTTCGGGATCTTGAGTTCCTTGCTGACGGCCGTGAGCGCGATCTCGTGGCCGTGACGCGCGACCAGTTCCAGCACCTTCAGAGCCTTCATGACCGGCTGCACGACATAGGGATTGTCGGTTCTCTTAGGCATGGCCGCTCCGGTGGTCGGGCTCGCTCGAGAGCCAGGATGGCCAAGGTCAATGAATTCCGCAAGGCGAAACCGCTGTTCCTTTACGCGGAGTAAGCGGTCTGGTGAGGTCGAGGCAACAGCAGGAGGCAACGCAATGACAGGCAAGGACAGCCAGCAGGCGGGCGCCCTGCGCTTCGACGAATCCGCCCGGCAGATCGCGGCGAATGCGCGCTTCATCGCCGGCGGCGTGAACAGCAATTTCCGGCTGGGCATGCAGCCCGGGCCGCTCGTCTTCGAACGCGGCGAGGGCGCCTATCTGATCGATGTCGATGGCAACCGGATCATCGACTATTACTGCGGCATGGGCGCGACCATGCTCGGCCATACGCCTGCGCCGGTGATAGAGGCCGTGAAGCGGCAGGCCGAGAAGGGCATCCTCTTCGCCGGGCAGATGCCGGTCGAGGCGGAAGCGGCGCAACTGATCTGCGAGCGCATTCCCTCGGCCGAGCGTTTGCGCTTCGGCTCGTCGGGCTCGGAGGTGGCGCAGGCGGCGATGCGATTAGCGCGTGCGGCCACGGGCAAGCGGACCATCGTCAAGTTCGAGGGGCATTATCACGGCTGGTTCGACAATATCCTGTGGTCGACGGCACCGGGGCTGAACGCGGCAGGTCCCGAGGACGCACCGACGCCGGTGATTGGCAGCAAGGGCCAGGAGCCGGAAGCGGGCGAGGGGCTCTCGATCCTCGGCTGGAACGACCTCCCGGCGCTGGAAGCCCGGCTCGCCAAGGGCGATGTCGCCGCCGTGCTGATGGAGCCGGCGATGTGCAACCAGGGCGCCATCGCGCCTGCGCCGGGCTATCTGGAAGGCGCGCTCGCCGCCTGCCGCAAGCATGGCGCGATCCTAGTCTTCGACGAGGTCATCACCGGCTTCCGGCTCGGGCGCGGTGGGGCGCAGGAGCGCTTCGGCGTCACACCCGACCTCACCCTCATGGCCAAGGCGATCGCCAACGGCTTCCCGGTCGCGGCGATCGCGGGCCGGGCCGACCTGCTCGACCTCTTCGCCGACGGCGTGCTGCATGGCGGCACCTTTAATGCCCAGCCGGTGGCGATGGCGGCGCTCGTCGCGACCCAGAAGGCGCTGACGCCGGAGCATTATGAGCGCAGCTCCATCCACGGCCAGCGCCTGCAGGACGGCATTCGAACGATCCTGAAGGAAGCGGGCATCAAGGCGCAGGTCGCCGGCTTCCCGCTGATGTTCCACGTCGCCTTCGGGCTCGATGCGCCGGCGCGGAACTACCGGGATGTCGCGCGCGCCGACAAGGTCGCCTATAGCCGCTTCGCCCATGAACTGCTGAAGCGCGGCGTGCGCGTGCTGGAGCGCGGCGCCTGGTTCGTGTCGTCGGAGCACGATGCTGCGGTGGTCGATGCGACGCTGGCGGCGGTCAGGGATGCAGCGCGGGCGGTGGCTTAGCGGTTCAGGCCTCTCCTGTTGTCATTCCGGGGCTTCGCGCAGCGAAGAACCCGGAACCCACGACTGGGCGAGCGGCTCATAACGTGGCGTTGAATGTTCCACCCAGTCGTGGGTTCCGGGTTCGCGCCTGCGGCGCGCCCCGGAATGACAAAGGGGTTCGTCATGCGCCTCGTTCCTGCATGCAGCATGCGCGCTGCCATTGACCGCGCCGCGTACCGTACCGGATAGTTCGCTCTGAGAGGGAGCGAACAGAGATGCCGCAGCCGAGACCGTCCACCGCGCTTGCCGGGCTCAAGGTGCTGGACCTGACGCGGGTGCGGGCCGGGCCGACCTGCGTGCGCGTTTTCGCCGATTTCGGGGCCGATGTGATCAAGGTCGAGAGCCCGCCGGGGCTCGATCCTAACGAGAACATGAGCGGCCCGCGCCTCGGCTACGACATGCAGAACCTGCATCGCAACAAGCGCTCGCTGGCGCTCAACCTCAAGACGCCCGAGGGCAAGGCGATCCTGATGAAGCTCGTCGACGAGGCCGATCTCGTCGTCGAGAATTTCCGGCCGGACGTAAAGGAGCGGCTCGGGCTCGATTTCGAGACGCTGCATGCGCGCAATCCGCGTCTGATCCTCGTTTCGATCTCCGGCTTCGGCCAGTCCGGCCCGTACCGGACGCGCGCCGGCTTCGACCAGATCGCGCAAGGCATGGGCGGGATGATGTCGGTGACCGGCTTGCCGGGGCAGGGACCGGTGCGGGCTGGAATCGCGCTCGCCGATTCCTCGGCCGGGCTCTATGGCGCGGTCGGCGCGCTGGTCGCGCTGCAGGAGCGGGCGGTCTCGGGGCGGGGGCAGTGGGTGCAGACCTCGCTGCTCGAAGCGCAGATCGCGATGATGGATTTCCAGGCCGCGCGCTATCTCGTCGAGGGCTCGGTGCCGCCGCAATCCGGCAACGACCATCCCTACCAGACGCCGATGGGCGTCTACCGGACGCGCGACGGCGCGATCAATCTCGGCGTCGGTGGCGAGGAGCAGTGGCGCTCCTTCTGCCGCGCGATCGGGCGGCCGGACTGGGGCACCGATGCGCGCTATGACAGCACGGAGAAGCGCTTCGCCCGCCGGCCGGAATT
Source organism: Allobosea sp. GW821-FHT09G06 (assembly GCF_059416005.1). Lineage (NCBI taxonomy): Bacteria > Pseudomonadati > Pseudomonadota > Alphaproteobacteria > Hyphomicrobiales > Alloboseaceae > Allobosea > Allobosea sp. GW821-FHT09G06. The sequence continues at coordinate 113,259 of NZ_JBWKOI010000004.1, forward strand.
GCGCGAGCTGATCGAGGAAATCTTCGCGGCAGCGGACAGTGCCGACTGGCTGGAGGCGATGGAGAACAACAGCGTACCGGCCGGGCCGATCTATGCGGTCGACGAGATGTTCGAGGACCCGCAGGTGCGCCATCTCGGCATCGCCAAGCCGGTGAGCCATCCCGAGCTCGGCGATATCCGCCTGATCGGCCAGCCGGTGACGCTGTCGCGCACGCCCGCCGATGTCGCGACGCCGACGCCTGCGGCCGGCGCGCATAATGACGAGATCCTGGCCGATCTCGGCTATGACGAAGCCGGGCTCGCGCGCTTGCGGGCCGACGGCGTGATCTGACGGAGACCCGCGTGAACGACGAAATCCTGTATGCGGTCGAGGGCGGGGTCGGCATGATCACGCTCAACCGGCCCCAGGCGCGCAACGCGCTGACCTTCGCCATGTATGAGCGCATCGCCGAAATCTGCCGCGCCCCGGCGGCGCATGGCGATCCGCGCGTCATCGTCATGACCGGGGCGGGCGACAAGGCCTTCGCGGCGGGCACCGACATCGCCCAGTTCCGCGCCTTCTCCAGCGCCGAGGATGCGCTGGCCTATGAGGAGCGGATCGAGACCGTGATCGGCACGATCGAGAGCTGCCCGGTGCCGACGCTGGCTGCGATCTCCGGCGCCTTCACCGGCGGCGGCGCGGCGATCGGGCTCGCCTGCGACCTGCGCATCGCGACCACGAGTGCGCGCTTCGGCTTCCCGATCGCGCGGACGCTCGGCAATTGCCTGTCGATGGAGAATTACGGGCGGCTCTACGCCATTCTCGGCCCGGCGCGGGTCAAGGACATCGTCTTCACCGCCCGGCTGGTCGAGGCGGAGGAGGGCGCGCGGATCGGCCTCTATAACGAGCTGGTGCCGGATCATGAGGCGCTGATGCGGCGAGCCGGCGAACTGGCACAGACCATCGCCGGCCATGCGCCCCTGACCATGCGTGCGACCAAGGAAGCGATGCGCCGCCTGACGACTGCGACCGCTGCGGGCATCGACGGCCACGATCTCGTGACGCTCTGCTACACCAGCGCCGATTTCCGCGAGGGGATGGAGGCGTTTCTTGGGAAGCGGACGCCGAACTGGAAGGGCAGGTAGCTCCTCCAGATTTTCATCGGAACCACGCCGTCATCCCGGGCGGAGCGAACCGGAGACCCGGGATCCATTCCGGAGCGCTCCCGATGAAGGTTCCGGCATGGATCCCGGATCGGCGCCGCTTCGCGGCTTGTCCGGGATGACCCGCGTTTGTGTTTTGAGCGTCATGCTCGCCCTTGTGGCGAGCATCCACGTCATGAACACTCCATTGCATGACTGAAGACGTGGATGGTCGGGACGAGCCCGACCATGACGGCGAGGGTCGCTCAGTCCGCCTTCCCCAATTGCCCGAGTTCGTGCAGCAGGGCCGCGCCCGTGCGCAGGCCGCTGTAGAAGCAGTCCAGCGTCATGTTCTCATTGGGGGCGTGGTTGGCCTCGTCGTGATTGGCATAAGGCGTCACGAAGGCGGGGATGCCCAAAATCTTGGTGAAGACGTAGTTCGGCAGGCTGCCGAACCCGGCCGGGATCAATAGCGGCTCCTCGCCCTGAGCCGCCACGAAGGCGCGGCGCAGCGGCGCGGTATAGGGCGAGGCGATCGAGGTCTTGGAGGGCTGCATGCCCTTCTCCTCGGCGATGAACTCGACCTCCGGCGCGTGCTTTTCGACGTGAGCCCGGACCTTGCGCAGGATGTCCTCCGGGTCCTGCGCCTCGACGAGGCGGATGTCGCATTTCACCAGCGCCTCGTTCGGCAGCACGGTCTTGGTGCCCGGCCCGCCATAGCCGCCATGGAAGCCGTTGATGGTCAGCGTCGGCCGGAAGCAGAGGCGCTCGTAGAAGGGCCGGTTCGCAGGCGCATCGAGGCGGGTGAGGCCAACGCCCTTCTTGAAGGCCTCGATGTCGAGCGGCAGGCGCTCGACCGCCTCCAGCTCCTCCGCCGTCGGCGGCTCGATGTCGTCATGCAGGCCCTCGATGGTGATCTCGCCTTCGGGGTTCTTCATCGTCGCGAGCAGATGGACCAGCGTCCAGATCGGGTTCGGCACGACGCCGCCGAAATTGCCGGAATGGACGTCGCGGCTGGCATGGCGGCAGCGCAGGTCGAAGGAGACGACGCCGCGCGAGCCGAACTTGATGGTCGGCGCGCCGCTGGCATGGCGCGGGCCGTCGGCGGTGACGGCGAGATCGGCCTTGAGCAGATGCGGGTTGGCGCGGACGAAACCGGCGATGTTCGGGCTGCCGATCTCCTCCTCGCCCTCAAGGACCAGGATCACGTTGCAAGGCAATTCGCCATGGACCTTGAGATGGGATTCGATCGCGAGGATCTGGGCGAAATGCTGGCCCTTGTTGTCGCCGACGCCGCGCGCATAGAGCCGGCCGTCGCGGATCGTCGGCTCGAACGGGGGCGAAACCCATTTGTCGAGCGGGTCCGGCGGCTGGACGTCGTAATGGCCGTAGAGCAGGACGGTCGGCTTGCCCGGCGCCTTCTCCCAGCGCGCGACGACGACCGGATGACCTTCGGTCGGAATCAGGCTGGTTTCGAGGCCGATCTCGGTCAGCAGGTCGACGAGCAGGACGCCGACCTCGGCGATGCCGATGTTCTCGGCGCTGATGCTGGGATGGCGCAGATACGCGATGAGGCGGTCGAGGAAGGCGCTGCGGTTGGTCTCGATATGGTCGAAGACCGCGGCGAGTGCGTCTGAGGAAGCCATAGCCATGCCTGACAGGAGAGGAATCCGTGCCGCCCGCCGAGCGGGGGGCGCAAGCGGCGGCCGTGCGGCCACCGAAGGCAACCTAGACGCGGGTTCTGCGGTGCTCAAGCGCGGTCAGGGCTGTTGCGGCGACTGGCTGCCTTGCGATTTTCGCTGGGCAGTTTGCGGCTTGTATTGTTCTTGTTTTGTTCTAAAATCGCTTGATGCAGCTCGTTCTCGACCTTGGCGGTGGGCGAGAGTTTCGGCCGCGAGAGGGTGGCCGCCCGGCCCGCTATTTCTTCGCGCTCCTTCCGGATGCGGAAGCGCGGCTGCGGATCCACCAATTGGCAGGTGAGTTGAGCGTGCGGCTTCGCGCCTCGGGCGAGCTGCGCGGGGCGGACAAATATCATGTGACCTTGCGAGGCATCGCTGCCCCTGATGGCCCGTTCGGGCAGAACATTGCGATGGCGCGCACGGTCGCCGGCGCGATCCGAAAGACGTCTTTTGCCGTCATGTTCGATCAGGTCGCAAGCTTCGGAGCGGCGCCGAATTACGCATTCTCGCTGATGACCCGAGAGGACTTGCCGGGGGCCAACGGCTTGTCCGGCACACTCCTCGACGCGTTGCGGCGCACTGGACTCAAGGTCGACGGGTCGAGCTTCCAGCCGCATGTAACGCTCTTCTACGACCGGAGTCGTCGGGAGCCGATCGATCTGCCGGAGCTGCGCTGGCAGGTGCGTGAATTCGTGCTGATCGAAAGCATCGACCGCAGGCCCTATCAGATTCTGGGCTCCTGGCCGCTCGGCTGACCTCCATGCAGCCGTGCAAGGCCGGTTTGCGGCAATCGGGCTCCCGCGCCGTTGCTTTGGGCGCGGCCGGCTCTATCGTTCCCGGCCGAAGCCTCATCCGATTCAGACGGAGCCTTTCATGGCCGATCTCTCTGCCTTTTCGATCACCAAGCGCTGGCCCGCAGCGCATCCCGACCGCATCCAGCTCTATTCGCTGCCGACGCCGAACGGCGTGAAGGTCTCGATCGCGCTGGAGGAGCTGGAGCTGCCCTACGAGCCGCATCTCATCGATATCGGCAAGAACGAGACCTGGGGGCCGGAATTCCTATCGCTGAACCCCAACGGCAAGATCCCGGCGATCATCGATCCCAACGGTCCTGACGGAAAGCCGTTCGGCCTGTGGGAATCCGGCGCGATCCTGCTCTATCTCGCCGAGAAGACCGGCAAGCTCCTGCCGAAGGACCCTGCCGCCCGCTACGAGACCATCCAGTGGGTGTTCTTCCAGATGGCGGCGATCGGCCCGATGTTCGGCCAGCTCGGCTTCTTCCATAAGTTCGCCGGCCGCGAATACGAGGACAAGCGTCCGCGCGACCGCTATGCCAGCGAGAGCAAGCGCCTGCTCGGCGTGCTGGAGAGCCGGCTCGCCAGCCACAGCTGGATCATGGGCGACGACTACAGCATCGCCGATATCGCGATCCTCGGCTGGGTGCGCAACCTCGTCGGCTTCTACGACGCGGGCGGGCTCGTCGACTACGCGAAGCTGACCCATGTGCCGATCTGGCTGGAGCGCTGCCTGTCGCGTCCGGCCGTGCAGCGCGGCCTCGACAGCCCGAAGCGCCCGGCCTGAGCGCCGGCCACTGCTCTGGTCCAGCCCCGAGGGACTATTCGGGTTGGGCCGGAGGCAGCTTCTGCAGGGTGTGCACGGCGATGCCGCCCTGCGCCAGCCGCTCGCGGCCGCCGAGGCCTTCGAGCTCGAAGACGAAGAGCGCATGCGTGCAGCGTGCGCCCAGCCGGCGGAGCAGTTGCGCCGTCGCCAGCGCGGTGCCGCCGGTCATCAGGCAATCGTCGATGATCGCGACCTCGCGCCCTTCCAGTGCCTGGCCTTTCGACAGCGCGATGCCATTGCCGAGCTCGTAATTGGCCGCGAGGCTGCGGACGACATCGGCGCGGATCGAGCCGACCTTGCGGATATCGATGAAGCCGAGGCCGTTGCGCAGCGCCAGCGCGCCGGCGAAGCCCAAGCCGCCGATATCGATGCCGGCGAGGAGGTCGATCTCCTTGTCGAGACCGGCCGAGAGAGCGTCGCAAGCCGTCCGCATCCAGCGGGGATCGCTGGTGAAGGTCGTGGCATCGGGAAAGTCGACGCCGGGGACGGGATGGTTCTTCCAGCGCCGATGGGGAAAAGCCGGGCTATCCGGCATTTTTGGCTCGGAGGCTGAAGCGGTATCCATGCTAATCCCTGCCTGTATCCGGCGCTGCCGCCCGCCCTGTCATGCCTGTCTGCCGCCCGGCAGACCGTGATGACAGCCGGGCAGCGGATGCCGAGCAGCTTCACGGGGTTCGGACGACGGCATGACGATCACGATCTACGGCATCAAGAATTGCGACACGATGAAGAAGGCGCGCGTCTGGCTCGACGGCCACGGCGTCGCGGTCGCCTTCCACGACTACAAGGCCAGCGGGATCGACAAGGCCTCGCTTGAGCGCTGGGTCAAGGAGCACGGCTGGGAGACGGTGCTGAATCGCGCCGGCACGACCTTCCGCGCACTGCCTGACGAGGAGAAGCAGGGGCTCGATGCCGGGAAGGCGATCGCGCTGATGCTGGCGCAGCCCTCGATGATCAAGCGGCCGGTGCTTGACCTCGGCAAAGGCAAGACGATCGTCGGCTTCAAGCCGGATATCTACGAGGCGGCGGTCGCGAAGGGCTGAAGCCCGCGCATGACGGGGCGGAACGGCCATCCGGCGCGCGGGTCTCTTCCCTAAACCGGCGCGCTGTTCTACCTCGCAGGCCATGACCGCACAGCCCCAAGCCACGCAGCCCGAGATCGCTGCCACACCCGAATTCACCTTCAAGGTCGCCGCCCGTGACGGCGCCGCGCGAACCGGTGCGATCAGCATGCCGCGCGGCGTCATCCGCACGCCGGCCTTCATGCCGGTCGGCACCGCCGCGACCGTGAAAGGCATGTATCCCGAGCAGGTGAGGGCGCTCGGCGCCGATGTCGTGCTCGGCAACACCTATCACCTGATGCTGCGGCCGGGCGCCGAGCGCGTCGCAAAGCTCGGCGGCCTGCACAAGTTCATGAACTGGCCCCACCCGATCCTGACCGATTCCGGCGGGTTCCAGGTGATGTCGCTCGCCAATCTCCGCAAGCTGACCGAGGAGGGCGTGACCTTCCGCTCGCATATCGATGGCTCGAAGCATGTGCTGACGCCCGAGCGCTCGGTCGAGATACAGAACCTCCTCGGCTCCGACATCGTCATGCAACTCGACGAATGCGTCGCGCTGCCCTGCGAGGAGAAGGTCGCGGAAAAGGCCATGCGGCTGTCGCTGCGCTGGGCCGAGCGCTGCAAGGTGGCGTTCGGCGACCATCCGGGGCGGGCGCTGTTCGGCATCGTGCAGGGCGGGGACGTGCCGCATCTGCGCGTCGAGAGTGCGCGCGAACTCGCCGCCATGGACCTCAAGGGTTATGCGGTCGGTGGGCTGGCCGTCGGCGAGCCGCAGGACGTCATGCTGGCGATGATAGAGACGGTCGAGCCGCATCTGCCGCAGGAGAAGCCGCGTTACCTGATGGGCGTCGGCACGCCCGACGACATCGTGAAATCGGTGGCGCGCGGCATCGACATGTTCGATTGCGTGATGCCGACGCGCGCCGGCCGCCACGGCCAGATCTTCACGCGCTTCGGCCGGATGAACCTCAAGAACGCCAAGCACGCCGAGGACCCGCGCCCGGTCGATGCGCAGTCCTCCTGTCCGGCCGCCAATAGCTGGTCGCGTGCCTATCTGCACCATCTCGTCAAGGCCGAGGAGATGCTCGGCAAGATGCTGCTGACCTGGGTGAACCTCGCCTATTACCAGGACCTGATGGCGGGCCTGCGCGCCGCGATCGCCGCCGGGCGGCTCGAGGATTTCATCGCCGAGACCCGCGAAGGCTGGGAAAGGGGCGAGCCGGCTTGAGCACGGGCCTCGCCCTGCTGCCTCTCAAGATGGCGCTCGCGGCCTCGGTGGTCGTGAGCTGCTCGATGCTGGCCGAGCGGGCCGGGCCATTGATGGCGGCGATGATCGCGACCCTGCCGATCTCGCTCGGGCCTGTCCTCGTCTTCCTCGCGCTCGACCATGGCCCTGACTTCATCGCGGGCGCCGCGCTCGGCACGATGAACGCCAACGCGACCCATGCCAGCTTCGTGCTGAGCTATGTCCTGCTCGCACAGCGCCATGAGGTGGTCGTCTCCCTCGGAGGGGCGTTGGCGATCTGGACGGTGCTCCTGCTGCTTTTGCGCAGCATGGCCCTGTCGGTCGTGCCGCTCACGGTGCTGACGGTGCTCGCCCTGTCGGTCGTGCATGTGCTCGTGCGGCCCTATCTCAAGGTGCGCGCCAAGCCCCCGGCCGGAATCTCGCGCTATGCCATTCCGATCCGCGCCGCCTGCGTCGCGGCGCTGGTCGGCATCGTGACCGGCCTCAGCGAGCGCGTCGGGCCGCAATGGTCCGGCATCCTCGCCGGCCTGCCGATCATCCTGTCGAGCCTGATCATCATCCTGCACCTGCGGGCCGGCGGCCCGGCCGCGGCGGCCGTCATCGGCAGCAGTGCGCTTGGCCTGCTCGGCGCCGGCCTGGGGCTGGCGGCGGTGCATCTCGCCGCCGTGCCCTGGGGCTCATGGACGGCGCTGGGGCTAGGCCTCGCCATCGCGGTTCTGTGGAACCTGATCCTGCTCGGGCTGGCGCGCCGGGCGGCGCCATGACGCCACGAACAGGCCGCCGATGATCAGCACGATGCCGACGAGCTGAAGCGAGGACGGAATCTCGCCCAAAGCGGGGATCGCGAGCAGCGTGCCGGTGACCGGGATCAGCGGCGGAAAGCGCCCGACCACGGACGGCCCCAGCACATGGGCGGCCCAGCCCCAGACCCAGAGCCCGACGATGACGTTGAGCACGCCCTGATTGAAGCCGTGCAGCGCCAGCACCCACCAGGGCGCGACGTCGAAGCCGCGGAAATAGAACAGGAAATAGATCGGCAGATAGACCAGCGACAGGACCGAGACGATCGCCGTCGCCTTCAGGCCGTCGATCTGCCAGCGCTGGATCATCAGGGGGTAGAAGCCCCAGAGCAGGCCGACGCCGAGGAAGCAGAGATCGCCGCGCAGCGTCATGGCGTTCGCGCCGGCGCTGCCGGCGATGCCGAGGCAGATCAGGCCGGCGAGCACGCCCGCGACGCCGATCATCAATCGCCCGGTCAGGGCGGCGCCGAACATCACGACCGAGCCGATGATGCCGATCAGCGTCACCGTACCTGGTCCGATCGTGGCGCCATGGGCGGCGGGCGCCATCGTCAGGCCGGTCAGCATCAGATAGGTCATCGGGAAGCCGCTGCTCAGCGTCAGCCAGAGGCCGCGCTTCCAGCCGACGCCGCCGCAGGAGGCCAGGCCTCGCCGCAGGAAGATCGGCAATAGCAGCAGGCCGGCGGTGGCGAAGCGCAGCGCCATCAGGTCATGCTGGGTCAGCCCGTTCAGGACGGCATGGCGGCTGATGACGAAGTTGGAGCCGTAGATCAGCACGGCCAGCAGCATGCCCAAGGCCGCGAGGCGCTTGCGGCGGCGCACCCTCGCATCCGTGTCGAGCATGGCGGCGGGGGTGATCTGATCCATCTCCCTTCTCTAACGCCGCATCGTCCGAGCCGTTACGGGGCAGTACGCATGGCGTCCGCGCGTGCGGCGGCAGACCGTATTTGCGCCCCGTTTCGGCCCCGCTGGCGCCCAGACGCACCGGCTTCCTTGCATCGCAACATGCAAGGGGCGCAGCAATGCGGAGCGCAACCGATGCCGACAGATTCTGATTTTCCCGTGCCGACCATGATGGTGGCGCGATTGGGGAGCGATCTCCTGCTCACGCTGGGCGTCGCCACGGCGACAGCGCTGCTCGTGATGGTGCCGACGCTCATGTCCGATGCGGCGCCCGATCGCGCCAAGGCGCCGAGCTTGACCTTGCTGCGCGACGGCAAGCTCACGGATCGGCTGGCGGAGTTTGCATCAGGGAGCGAGGACGGTTTCTCGGAGGAGCGTCTGCTGACGCCAGCCGCGCTGGTGATGCCGATGGCGCTCGTCTGGCCCGAGCCGGGTGACTGGACCTCGCCGCGGGCAATTATTGCTCAAGCGAAGGCGCCGGCTGCAGCCAGCGCCGCCGCGCTGCCGCCGCGCCGTCTGGTGGCGCTGTCCGAGAAGAAGGGGCAGGGGCCGGGAGCGCCGCTTGTGATCTTGCCGCCAGTGGCGATGGTCACCGTGGACCGGGCGGAAGCATCGGGCGGCGAGGCCGGCGATTCATCCCTGCGGCAGTACGTTGTGGCGCCGGCGATGAAGGTCGTCGATGTCGTATCCGGCGCGGCCGGGAGCGTGCAGGCGGCAGGATCATGGACCCTGACGCAGGCGAACGGCCTGCTGCCGCGCTGGTGAGCGCGGCAGCTTGAAGGCTTTCGATCAGGCCAGAGCCTTCAGCGCGTTGCGGCCGGCATAGACGGCCTGCGCGCCCAGCTCTTCCTCGATGCGCAGGAGCTGGTTGTACTTCGCGGTCCGGTCCGAGCGGGCGAGAGAGCCGGTCTTGATCTGCCCGCAATTCGTCGCGACGGCGAGGTCGGCGATGGTCGAATCCTCGGTCTCGCCCGAGCGATGCGACATCACGGCGGTATAGCCGGCGCGCTGCGCCATCTCGACGGCGGCGAGCGTCTCGGTCAGCGAGCCGATCTGGTTGACCTTGACCAGGATCGAGTTCGCCGTCTTGGTCTTGATACCCTGCGACAGGCGGGTGACGTTGGTGACGAAGAGATCGTCGCCGACGAGCTGGCACTTCGAGCCGACGAGATCGGTCAGCGCCTTCCAGCCCTCCCAGTCATCCTCGGCCATGCCGTCCTCGATCGAGACGATCGGGTAGTTGCCGACGAGCTTGGCGAGATATTTGGCCTGGGCCTTCGGATCGCGCGTCTTGCGCTCGCCCTCGTAGACGTAAGCGCCGTCCTTGAAGAATTCGGTCGCGGCGCAGTCGAGCGCCAGCGCGACGTCCTCACCCGGCTTGTAGCCAGCGGTCTCGATCGCCTGCATGACGAAGTCGAGCGCGGCCTCGGCCGACTTGATGTTCGGGGCGAAGCCGCCCTCGTCGCCGACATTGGTGTTGTGGCCGGCGTCGTGCAGCTTCTTCTTCAGGGTGTGGAAGATCTCCGCGCCCATGCGCAGGCCTTCGGCGAAGGAGGTCGCGCCGATCGGCATGACCATGAATTCCTGGAAGTCGATCGGGTTGTCGGCATGGGCGCCGCCATTGACGATGTTCATCATCGGCACGGGCAGAACGCGGGCCGAGGTGCCGCCGACATAGCGGTAGAGCGGCAGGCCCGACGCCTCGGCTGCGGCCTTGGCGACGGCGAGCGAGACGCCGAGAATGGCGTTGGCGCCGAGCTTCGACTTGTTGGGGGTACCATCGAGCTCGATCATGGTCTGGTCGATCGCGGTCTGGTCCTCGGCGTCCATGGCGACGATCGCTTCGGCGATGGCTACGTTCACCGCCTCGACCGCCTTGAGCACGCCCTTGCCGAGATAGCGCGACTTGTCGCCGTCGCGCAGCTCCACCGCCTCATGCGCGCCGGTCGAGGCGCCGGAGGGAACGGCGGCGCGGCCCATCGAGCCGTCTTCCAGCACGACATCGACCTCGACCGTCGGGTTGCCGCGGGAATCGAGGATCTGGCGTCCGATGATGTCGATGATCGCGGTCATGGCAGGCTCCGGAAGAGGCGGGGCGGGATGGATAGGGCGCTTCTAGCCAAGAGCCTGCCGCGGGGAAAGCCTCAATCGGCGGTTCGCGACGGTACGGCAGCGGTTCGATGGCGCGGGGCTTGCGGATTGTCCGGGCATCCACACGCTTCGTCCCATCGGGAAACGATCATGTTCCAGACCATGCCTAACCGCCGCCGGCCTTCACTCACCTCTGTCCTGTTCTGGTCCGGCCTCACCGTCCTGTGGTGGGCGGGGCTTTGCCTCGTCGCGGGGCGGCCGGTCTGGTTCTGGTAGGTCTTCCGGCTCGTCGGGCAGGCCGAGATAGCTGCCGAGCATGAAACCGGCCTGCAGCGCGAAGAGATAGCCGATCCAGACGAGGACGACGAAGAGGCCGAACTCGCCGCGGAAAATCCACGCCGGAAAGACGACGAGCGTGACCGCGGCGCTGGCAAGAATGATTGCCGGATAGCCATGGGACAGGCCGATCAAAAGGCCGATCAGGAATAATATGCCGGCAATGATCATATAGTTCGGTCTACACTTCCGATTTCGCGAAATCGAAGTAGAGCGTACCGCTCGATCACGCAAACAAGCGTGTGGAAGATCGAGAAATATTTAAGAAAACTACCGAAGTTAATTGCTTAAAGTTTTAGTGTTGTCTCAAGTTGTTGTTTTATATTTGATTGGAGGCCGTTTGTTCCGGCTTGCGGTGCGCCGGGCCTGCCTCTTTCCGCCAGCTCAAGCGGCGCGGCGCCGGTGGCAGTTCCCAGACCGGCCGGAGATGCTCTAGAACCCCGCCCAAATGCAGGAGCATCCCATGACCATCGACGCCTCGACCTTGCAGCTCGGCCAGAGCAGCGCCTTGCCCGCCTCGCCGGAGGAGGCGCGGCTCGACCGCGTGCCCAATCCGCATGCCGGCACGAACTATCTCGCCCGTTTCACCTGCCCGGAATTCACCTCGATCTGCCCGGTCACCGGCCAGCCCGATTTCGGCATCCTCGTGATCGACTACCTGCCGGGGCAATGGCTGGTCGAGTCGAAGTCGCTGAAGCTCTATCTCGGCTCGTTCCGCAATCACGGCGCCTTCCACGAAGATTGCACCGTCTCGATCGGCAAGACGCTGGTCGATCTGCTGGAGCCGGAATGGTTCCGCATCGGCGGCTACTGGTATCCGCGCGGCGGCATTCCGATCGACGTGTTCTGGCAGACGGGCGAGCCGCCGAAGGGCCTCTGGCTGCCGGACCAGGGCGTCGCGCCCTATCGCGGGCGGTGAGTCTTATCGTTCTCGCTTGACGTTCTGCGTCATGCCCGGGCTTGACCCGGGCATCTCCCGATCGAGATTCTCGGGTCAAGCCCCGAGAATGACGCCTTCGACCTGCGGCCTGCGCCTCAGGTTCGCGTGCCCAATGGAGGGAGCACGCGCGGGGTCACGATACCCAGCGTGCCGATGGTGATGCCGAAGACGACCAGCGCCAGCTGCGGGCCGAGCAGATGCAAGAGCGCGCCCATGATCAGCGGTCCGGTCGCATGGCCCATGAAGAAGAAGCAGGCGAACAGCGCCATGGCCGAGCCGCGTGCCGTCGGCGCCAGTTCCGTCGCCTGGGCCTGGAAAGTGCCGTGCATCAGGAAGAAACCGAAGCCGGTCACCAGGAAGATGCCGATCGCGCTCCACCACGGGCCTGGAATGATGAAGGCGAAATAGCTCAGCGCCACGGCGAGCCCGCCATAGCGCATCATCTGGCGCGGGCCGACGCGCTCGACGAGGATGCGGGTGAGGAGGCCATAGACCAGGCCGCCGAGCCCCATCGCACCGATGGCGAGCCCGGCCTCGGAGGCGCCGACGCCGGAGCGCTCGTGCAGGATCGCGGCGATGAAGGGCTGCAATCCGAAAACGAAGGCGCCTTCGATCATGACGAGCAGATAGAGCAGCTTGCTGCGCGGGTTGGCGAAGACGGCCTTGTAGCTCGTGATCGCGCCGGCAAGGCTTAAGGGAGGCCGTGCGGCGTCCGGCCGGGGCTTGAGCACGAGCCGCACCAGCAGGGCGCCGCCCGCCGCGAGAAGCCCGGCAATGACCAGCACGGCGCGCCAGCCGATATGGTCGGCGACGAGGCCTGAGAAGGTCGCGCCCGCCATCTGGCCGATGATCATGATGACGAGGAAGCGGCCGAGCATGATTTGCCGCTCGGCCATCGGGGCGCGGTCGCCGATCGCGGCCATCGCGGCCGGGATGATGCCGCCGGCCATGACGCCGCCGAGCGCGCGCAGCACGAGCAGCATCCAGAAATCCGTCGCGAAGGCGGCAAGGATCGAGAGAACGCACAAAGCCGCGAGGCAGGTGGCGATGCTGCGCAGCTTGCCGACCGAGTCGGCGATCGGGCCGAGGAAGGGCTGGCCCAGCGCGTAGCAACTGGCGAAGGCGGTCACCAGGAAGGCGATCTGATGGACGCTCTGGCCGAACTCGCCGGCGAGCGTTGGCACCAGCGGATCGATCAGCCGCATGGTGAAGGTCGAGGCGAAACCGCAGAGCCCGAGGACCGGGATCAGGGCCCCCAGATTGTCGCCGGGAGCCTTGGCGGGTTCAGACATAGGCGAGCGCCGCCGGGGCCGTCCGCGATTTGGCGAGGCGGTCGAAGCCCTGCAATTCGGCGATCAGGCCCTTGAACTCGGAAAGCGGCACCATGTTGGGGCCGTCCGAGGGCGCCTTGTCGGGATCGGGATGGGTCTCGATGAAGAGGCCGGCGACGCCGACGGCGACCGCCGCGCGCGACAGCACCGGCACGTATTCGCGCTGGCCGCCGGTCGAGGCGCCCTTGCCGCCGGGCTGTTGCACCGAATGGGTGGCGTCGAAGATCACGGGCGCGCCGATCTCGGCCATGGTCGGCAGGGCACGCATGTCGGAGACCAGCGTGTTGTAGCCGAAGGAGGCGCCGCGCTCGGTCAGCATCACGTTCGGGTTGCCGCTCTCGGTCACCTTGGCGGCGACATTGACCATGTCCCAGGGCGCGAGGAACTGGCCCTTCTTGACGTTGACGACGCGGCCGGTCTTCGCGGCGGCGACGAGCAGGTCGGTCTGGCGGCAGAGGAAGGCCGGAATCTGGAGGATGTCGACGATTTCCGCCACGGGCGCGCATTGGTCGACCTCGTGCACGTCGGTCAGGACCGGCAGGCCGGTGCGCTCGCGAATCTCGGCATAGACGGGCAGGGCCGCCTTCATGCCGATGCCGCGGGCGCCCTTGACGCTGGTGCGGTTGGCCTTGTCGAAGGAAGCCTTGAAGACGAGGCCGATATTCAGCTCCTCCGCAATTTGCTTGAGCGCCAGCGCGCATTCGAGCGCGTGGTTGCGGCTTTCCATCTGGCAGGGGCCGGCGATCAGGGCGAACGGCAGCGCATTGCCGAAGCGCACGGGGCGGGCGAGATTCTCGCCGATGGTCACGATGGCGTTGGGAGTCATGGCGGCGTCCTTGTCCAGCGGGCTGCCGGGCTTAAGTCCGCCGGTACGGCCGGGTCAAGTCAGGGCAGCCCTGCGGTGAGCTTATAGATGGGGCTCGCTTGCGAACGGGCTGGCGAAGCGGGAGCGAGGTCTGTAAATTCGCAAGCGAAGCACTATCTCGATTGGCGATGCAGGATCGGATGTGGATACGGCGCGGACGGAAATGATGCAGTCAGGCCAGGACAAGGCAAGGCAGGCAGGGCGTCCGGCGCGGGCCGGCGATGGGCTGATCATGGCCGATCGTCCCAAGCGCGGCCAGCCGCCGAACGATGGCGGCGGGCGCGAAGGCAACGGGCGCGAGGGCAGCGGCACCGCCGTCCTCACCCGGACGCGGACGCGCAAGCCCAATCTCTATCGCGTCCTGCTGCTCAACGACGACTACACCCCGATGGAGTTCGTCGTTCACGTTCTGGAGCGGTTCTTCAACAAGGACCGCTCCGAGGCCACGCAGATCATGATGCATGTGCATCAGAACGGCGTCGGCGAATGCGGCGTCTTTACCTACGAAGTCGCCGAGACCAAGGTTACGCTCGTCATGGATCTGGCGCGCAAGCACATGCATCCGCTGCAATGCGTGATGGAGAAAAAGTAGCCTTGGGTCATCGAGTTCTTTTGGAAATCAGATAGGAGCGCGCCCCTTGCCGAGTTTCTCGCGCAGCCTCGAACAGGCGCTTCACCGGGCTCTGGCCCTCGCCAATGAGCGCCGTCACGAATACGCCACCCTTGAGCACCTGCTGCTTGCGCTGGTCGATGACCAGGATGCGGCCGCGGTGATGCGCGCCTGCAGCGTCGATCTCGACCTGCTCAGGCGCAATCTCGTCGACTATATCGACGCGGAGCTGACCAATCTCGTCACCGACGGACGTGACGATTCCAAGCCGACCGCCGGCTTCCAGCGCGTCATCCAGCGGGCGGTTATCCATGTCCAGTCCTCGGGCCGCGAGGAGGTGACCGGCGCCAATGTGCTCGTCGCGATGTTCGCCGAGCGCGAGAGCCACGCCGCGTACTTCCTGCAGGAGCAGGACATGACCCGCTACGACGCGGTCAACTATATCAGCCACGGCATCGCCAAGCGCCCCGGCGCGAGCGAAAGCCGGCCCGTGCGCGGCTCCGAGGAGGAGGGTGAGCCGCAGCGCGAGCAGCGCTCCGAACAGGGCCAGGCCGAGGACAAGGACAAGAAGAAAAAGGAAAGCGCGCTCGACGCTTACTGCGTCAACCTCAACCGCAAGGCGAGGGACGGGCGCATCGATCCGCTGATCGGCCGCGAGGCCGAGGTGCAGCGCACGATCCAGATCCTGTGCCGCCGCCAGAAGAACAATCCGCTGCTGGTCGGCGACCCCGGCGTCGGCAAGACCGCGATCGCTGAGGGCCTCGCCCTCAAGATCACGCGCGGCGAGGTGCCCGAGGTGCTGGAGGACGCGACCGTCTTCTCGCTCGACATGGGCACGCTGCTCGCCGGCACGCGCTATCGCGGCGATTTCGAGGAACGCCTCAAGCAGGTGATGAAGGAGATCGAGCAGCACCCGAAGGCGATCATGTTCATCGACGAGATCCACACGGTGATCGGTGCCGGTGCGACCTCGGGCGGCGCGATGGACGCCTCGAACCTGCTGAAGCCGGCGCTGGCCTCGGGCTCGCTGCGCTGCATCGGCTCGACCACCTACAAGGAATACCGCCAGTATTTCGAGAAGGACCGGGCGCTGGTGCGCCGCTTCCAGAAGATCGACGTCAACGAGCCGTCGGTGCCGGATACGATCGAGATCCTGAAGGGGCTGAAGCCCTATTTCGAGGAGTTCCACAAGCTGCGCTACACCAACGACGCCATCAAGGCGGCGGTGGAGCTTTCGGCGCGCTACATCCATGACCGCAAGCTGCCGGACAAGGCGATCGACGTGATCGACGAGACCGGCGCCTCGCAGATGCTGGTGACCGAGTCGAAGCGCAAGAAGACGATCGGCGTGAAGGAGATCGAGGCGGCGATCGCGACCATGGCGCGCATCCCGGCCAAGACCGTCTCCAAGGACGATGCCGAGGTGCTGCGCAATCTCGAGACGACGCTCAAGCGCACGGTCTACGGGCAGGAGAAGGCGATCGAGGCTTTGTCCTCCTCGATCAAGCTCGCCCGCGCGGGCCTGCGCGACGGCGAGAAGCCGATCGGCTGCTATCTCTTTGCGGGCCCGACCGGCGTCGGCAAGACCGAGGTCGCGCGCCAGCTCGCCTCCTCGCTCGGGGTCGAGCTGATCCGCTTCGACATGTCCGAATATATGGAGCGCCACACCGTCTCGCGATTGATCGGCGCGCCTCCCGGCTATGTCGGCTTCGACCAGGGCGGCCTGCTGACCGACCAGATCGACCAGCATCCGCATAGCGTGCTGCTGCTCGACGAGATCGAGAAGGCCCATCCCGACCTGTTCAACATCCTCCTGCAGGTGATGGACCACGGCAAGCTGACCGACAATAACGGCAAGCAGGTCGATTTCAGGAACGTCATCCTGATCATGACCACCAATGCCGGCGCCGCCGACATGGCCCGCAACGCCTATGGCTTCACCCGCACCAAGCGCGAGGGCGACGACACCGAGGCGATCAACAAGCTGTTCGCGCCGGAATTCCGCAACCGGCTCGATTCGGTCATCTCCTTCGGCCATCTGCCGAAGACGGTGGTCGCTCGTGTCGTCGACAAGTTCGTGCTCCAGCTCGAAGCGCAGCTCGCCGATCGCAACGTCACGATCGAGCTCTCGGACGAGGCGCGCGAATGGCTGGTCGAGAACGGCTATGACGAGGCGATGGGTGCCCGGCCGATGGCGCGGCTGATCCAGCAGACGATCAAGACGCCGCTCGCCGACGAGGTGCTGTTCGGGCGCCTGAAGAACGGGGGCGCGGTCAAGGTCGTCGTCGTTCAGTCCGAGACCGGCATCAAGGTGCTCGGCCTCGAATTCCCGGACGGGCCGGCCAAGCCCAAGCCGGAGAAGGATGTCGAGGCCGCGACCGCCAAGCGGGAGCCGAAGCCGCGCGCGAAAGCTGCGGCTGCCGGCAAAACGGCCAAGACTCCGCCGCGGCGAGCGCCTAAAGGTGGCGGAACTCCGGATGGGACGGGTGGCGCGCCGAAGGCCTCGGCCAAGGGCGTCCGCACCGTGCCGAAGGTTCCGCTGACGAAGGCCTGAGAACGTGTTGTTCAAGCGAAAGACCGCGAGCCTCGCCGCCGATAGCGGCGAGGTGCTTCAGGAGGCGCCGGTGGCGCCCGCTGCGCCGGCGCGCCCGAAGAAGGAAAAGCTCGGCTGGTTCGAGAAGCGAGACCGGCGCCGCCGCCGCCGCAAGATCTTCGAGGAGGTGTTGGGCTGGATCCTGGTGCCGGCCTTCATCTATCTGATTTATCTCGGCGTGCAGGCTGTCGGCGGCATCCCGAAGGAACTGGTCGATTTCGCCAATGAGCTGATCGCGCTCGCGATGAAGGGTGGCAAGGGCTGAGACTGCCGCCGCGGACGCTGTTCAGGCGCTCTCAGCTCTTCACCAGCAGCCACTCCTTCTCCGTAGCGGCCCAGCGCCTTTGCTGGCGCGACAACTGCCAACCCTTGTCAGGATCGTGCGAGAAGGCGCGATTGGCGAACGGCTGAGCCACCGACTGCGCTTGTTTCCATCGGAACGGCTGCGCATCATCGCGGCATGACGAAATACCTGATCTCCTTTCCAAGCGAGGCGATGGTGGTCACGGGCGAGCAGCTGGCCGCTGCCTCCGTCGATTCCCACGCCGTGATCGAGGAGGCCAAGGCGGCCGGCATCTATGTTTTCGGCGGCGGGATCAACGAGCCGGTCGCCCCCGTGCTCGTCGCTGCCGATGGATCGGTGTCCGAGGAGATCTATCCGGGCAGCCGCCTCAATGGCGGCTTCGCCGTGCTGGAGCTGCCGACGCGCGAGGAGGCTGTGAAGTGGGCCGCGAAGCTCGCGCGCGCTTGCCGTTGCTCGCAGGAACTCCGCGAGTTCATGTACGATCCGGCCAGCTAGAATCACGGGTGCGTTGCTGGCGGAAATGCCGCTCGCTGGTAGCCGCTCGACAAGCAGGCCATCGCAAGCCGAGACGAGTGGCCGGCGCCCCGCCGCCGTCGTAGGTTACCGCCTATGATCAGATTCGCTCTCGCTACCGCGCTGGTCGCGATCGCCCTGGGTGCCGCCAATGCCGCGCTTGCGTCTGGTTCGTGCCGCCCGACGCGGGATGGCAAGGACCGGATGGAAATGTCCGGCGGCTGCCCGAGCGGCTATGTCGTTCGCGGCGCCTGCTGCGAATCCGTCCGGCCGATCTCGCAGCCCACCGGCGCGCATGCCTGTCCGGCCGGTACCATGCTGCGACTGGGCGCCTGCGTCCCGCGCCAGTAGGCCGCCGGCCGCGATAGCGCCGTATACGGGAGACCTGACGCCTCAGGCGTTCTCCAGCTCCTCACCGAGCAGCAGCCATTCCTCTTCCGCAGCCGCCAGCGCCTCCGACAGCTCGGCGCGCTGGCGCGAGATCTGAATAGCCTTGTCGGGATCGCGTGCGAAAGCGCCGTTGGCGAGCGCCGCATCGACCTTCTCGATCAGGCCCGTCAGCTTGGCGATGCGCGCCTCGGCGAGGTTGAGCTTCTGCCTGAGCGGCCCCTGCGCGGCGCGCTTCGTCGCGGCTTCCTTGCGCTCGTCGGCCTTGGGTTTGGCGTTGGCCTCAGGCGCCGCCTTGCCGCGTTTCTCGGCCTTGGCGGCGCCCAGCACATAGGTGCGGTAATCGTCCATGTCGCCGTCGAAATTCTTCACCGTCCCGCCGCCGACGAGCCAGAGCCGGTCGGCGCAGGCCTCGATCAGGAAGCGGTCGTGGCTGACGAGGATGACGGCGCCGGGATAATCGTTGATCGCGTTGACGAGCGCGGTCCGGCTGTCGATGTCGAGATGGTTGGTCGGCTCGTCGAGGATGAGCAGATGCGGCCCGTGGAAGGTCGCGAGCCCCAGCATCAGGCGCGCCTTCTCGCCGCCGGAGAGCAGTTTCACCGGGGTATCCGCCTTGTTCGCGGGAAAGCCGATCTGCGCCGCCTTGGAGCGGACCTTGGCCTCGGGTGCATCCGGCATCAGGTCGCGCAGATGGCCGACCGGCGTGTCCTCGATGCGCAGCTCGTCGAGCTGGTGCTGGGCGAAATACGCCGTCTCCAGCTTGCTCGACTTCTTCATCTCGCCGGACATAGCGTCGAGCCGCCCGCCGATCAGCTTGCAGAAGGTCGACTTGCCGTTGCCGTTCGAGCCGAGCAGCGCAATGCGGTCGTCCGGCGCCAGCGACAGGTTGAGCCGCGATAAAACCTTGCGCTCGCCATAGCCGGCGCTGGCATCTTCCAGCACGATCATCGGCGGCGAGAGCGGCTTTTCCGGCCCGGGGAAGACGAAGGGCTGGACGTCGCGATCGACGATCGCGGCGATGGTCTGCATCTTCTCCAGCCGCTTGACGCGCGACTGCGCCTGCCGGGCCTTGGTCGCCTTGGCCTTGAAGCGGTCGACGAAGGACTGGAGATGCTTGCGCTCGGCGTCCTGCTTCTCCTTGGCGCGGGCGAGCTGCATCTGCTTCTCGGCGCGCTGCTTCTCGAAGGAGGAATAGCCGCCGCGATAGAGCGTGAGCTTGCCCTGGTCGAGATGCATGATGTGATCGACCGAGGTGTCGAGCAGTTCGCGATCGTGGCTGATGACGATCACCGTATGCGGATAGCGCTCCAGATAGTCGTAGAGCCAGAGCGTGCCTTCGAGATCGAGATAGTTGGTGGGCTCGTCGAGCAGCAGCAGGTCGGGCTCGGAGAACAGCACGGCCGCGAGCGCGACGCGCATGCGCCAGCCGCCCGAGAAATCGGAGCAGGGGCGCTGCTGCGCCTCCTCGTTGAAGCCGAGCCCGTGCAGCACCATCGCGGCACGCGCTGGGGCGGAATGGGCGCCGATATCGGCCAGCCGCGTGCCGATCTCGGCGATGCGATGCGGATCGGTCGCGGTCTCCGCTTCCGTCATCAGGGCGGTGCGCTCGGTGTCGGCCGCGAGCACGACCTCGATCAGCGTCTCCGGGCCGCCCGGCGCTTCCTGTGCGACGCCGCCGATGCGCCGGCCCTTGGGCAGGCTGATATTGCCGCTCTCGGTGCCGAGATCGCCGGTGATGATCTTGAACAGCGTGGTCTTGCCCGTGCCGTTGCGGCCGACGAAGCCGACGCGCGCGCCGTCGGGGATGGCGGCGCCGGTATGGTCGAGCAGCAGGCGCTCGCCGAGGCGGTAGGTGATGTCGTTGATCGTCAGCATGGCGCGCCCGTTTAGGCCGGGGAGGCCTGAAAAGGCAATCGAAAGCCGGAACAAGCGGCCGATGTCACCGTTTCGTCAAAATCTTGCCTTGGGACGGCCCCCGCTGGCCATCACCCAAGGGAACCGGATCAACCGCGATTCGCCGAGGTTATCTTCATGGATACCCGCCTGTCCTTCGCCAGCTCCCGCCGCGCTTCCACTACGGCGTCCCTCATGGTTCTCGTCTCGATCATCATCGGCAGCGCCGCAGCGCTCGCCGCGCTGGTGCCGCTGAGCTGAGACCGCCAAGCCCCTGAGAAGACTTGTCGTCTCCCGGTCCAGCCGCTAACGCTGGCCCTATGGCACGCATCGCTTTCTACACCGGCTCCTTCGACCCCGTGACCAACGGCCATGCCGACGTCATCGCGGCCGCCGCCGGCCTCTGCGACAGGCTCGTCCTGGCGATCGGGGTCCATCCCGGCAAGACCCCGCTGCTCTCCGTCGATATCCGCGCCGAATTGCTGCGCGCCGTCGCCGGGCCGTTGCTCGCGGCCAAAGGCGCGGCGCTCGATGTCGTGACCTTCGACGATCTCGCGGTGGACGCGGCGCGCCGGGCAGGGGCCTCGATCATCATCCGTGGCCTGCGCGACGGCAGCGATCTCGACTACGAGATGCAGATGGCCGGGATGAACGGCACCATGGCGCCGGATGTGCAGACCGTCTTCCTGCCGGCCTCGCCCGGCGTGCGCTACATAACCGCGACACTGGTGCGCCAGATCGCGGCGATGGGCGGCGATGTCTCGCCCTTCGTGCCGGCACCGGTGCTCGTCGCGCTGAAGGCGCGCTTCGCCAAGGGCTGAAGGCGCGAACCCGGCGAAAGGCACATAACTTCGCCATCTTCCGCCGCTTCCTGCTGATTTTGGTTTGCATTTTGCCGAGAGCGATGGTGTCTCTCAGCGAGGCCGACTCGCTTTCCGATCTCCCGGCGCGATTCCGCGCGCAGGGCCCTCCGACAGGTTTTCCGATGCGTCTTTCCCGCTATTTCCTGCCCCTTCTGCGCGACACGCCCAAGGAAGCGGAGATCGTCTCGCATCGGCTGATGCTGCGCGCCGGCATGATCCGCCAGCAATCGGCGGGCATCTATTCCTGGCTGCCGCTGGGCCTGCGGGTGCTGAACAAGATCAGCAACGTCGTCCGCGAGGAGCAGAATCGCTCGGGCGCCGTCGAGATCCTGATGCCGACCATCCAGTCGGCCGATCTCTGGCGCGAGAGCGGGCGCTACGACGCCTATGGCAAGGAGATGCTGCGCATCAAGGACCGGCATGATCGCGACATGCTGTACGGGCCGACCAATGAGGAGATGGTCACCGAGATCGTCCGCTCCTACGTCAAGTCCTACAAGGACCTGCCGCTCAATCTCTACCACATCCAGTGGAAGTTCCGCGACGAAGTCCGCCCGCGCTTCGGCGTGATGCGCGGCCGCGAGTTCCTGATGAAGGACGCCTATTCCTTCGATCTCGACAAGGATGCGGCGCGCCACGCCTATAACCGCATGTTCACGGCCTATCTGCGCACCTTCACACGGCTCGGCCTCAAGGCGATCCCGATGAAGGCCGATACCGGCCCGATCGGCGGCGATCTCAGCCACGAGTTCATCGTGCTCGCCTCGACCGGCGAGAGCGAGGTCTTTTGCCACAGCGACTACCTGAATTTCGAGACGCCGGCCGCCGACACCGATTTCGACAGCGTCGCCGGCCTGCAGGGCGTCTTCGACAAGTGGACGAGCCTCTACGCCGCGACCGAGGAAATGCACGACAAGGCCGCCTTCGAGGCGGTTCCCGAAGACAAGCGCGTCTCGGCGCGCGGCATCGAGGTCGGCCATATCTTCTATTTCGGCACGAAATATTCCGAGCCGATGGGCGCGACCGTCGCCGGTCCCGACGGCCAGCCCGTGCTGTTGCATGGCGGCTCCTACGGCATCGGGCCGAGCCGCCTCGTCGCGGCGCTGATCGAGGCCGGCCATGACGATGCCGGCATCGTCTGGCCCGAGGAGATCGCGCCCTTCGACATCGCGGTCATCAACCTCAAGGCCGGCGACGCGGCGACCGACGGCGCGGCCGAGCGCATCTACAAGGATCTGCTCGCCAAGGGCTACGACGCCGTGCTCGACGATACCGACGACCGGCCGGGCGCCAAGTTCGCGACCGCCGACCTGATCGGCGTGCCCTGGCAGATCATCGTCGGCCCGAAGGGGCTGGCCGAGGGCAAGGTCGAGATCAAGCGTCGCGCCGGCGGCGAGCGCGAACTCGTCTCGCTGGAGGCCGCGCTCGACCGCTTCAAGGGCCGGGCGGCGTGACGGCGGGCGCCGCCATGCAGACGCATCGGATGGGAGCTGCCGCATGAGCGCCGTCGCCGACAGCGCCGACATCCCGACCGGCGAGATTCCGACCGGAACCAAGGCCTTCGCCGGTTTCGAATGGCTGCTCGCCGGGCGCTACCTGCGCACGCGTCGCCGCGAGGGCTTCGTCTCGGTCATCGCCGGCTTCTCCTTCCTCGGCATCATGCTCGGCGTCGCGACGCTGATCATCGTGATGTCGGTGATGAACGGCTTCCGCATCGAGCTGCTGAGCAAGATCGTCGGCGTGAACGGCCATATCTTCGCGACCCCGATCGACCGGCCGCTCGACGATTACGACAGCGTCGCGGCCAGGCTCAGCAAGATCCCCGGCATCAAGCTCGCCATCCCGCTGGTCGAGGGGCAGGCGCTCGCGTCCTCGCAGACCGGCAACAACGGTGTGCTGGTGCGCGGCATCCGCGAGAGCGACATCAAGGCGATCCCCTTCATCGGCGGCAACATCAAGGGCGGCACGCTCGATGGCTTCGATGGCGGGACGCCCGGCGTCGCCATCGGCCGCCGCCTCGCCAATGCGCTGGGCATCCAGGTCAATGACATGATGACGCTGGTCTCGCCGCAAGGGGCCTCGACGCCCTTCGGCACGGCGCCGCGCATCAAGGCCTATCCGGTCAAGGCGATCTTCGAGATCGGCATGACCGAATTCGACGGCACCTTCGTCTATATGCCGCTCGGCGAGGCGCAGGCCTATTTCAACCGCGATGGCGACGTGAACGTCATCGAGATCTTCGTCGACAATCCCGACCGGACCCAGGCCGTCCGCGACGCCATCGAGGCCGATGCACCGCGTCCGCTCGTGCTCTCCGACTGGCGCCAGAGGAATCGAAGCTTCTTCAATGCGCTGGAAGTCGAGCGCAACGTGATGTTCATCATCCTGACCCTGATCGTGCTGGTCGCGGCGCTCAACATCGTCTCCGGCCTGATCATGCTGGTGAAGGACAAGACCGCCGATATCGCGATCATGCGCACCATGGGCTGCACGCGCGGCACGGTGCTGCGCGTCTTCCTGATCACGGGGGCGGCGATCGGCGTCATCGGCACGCTGGCGGGTCTCGCCCTCGGCGTTGTTTTCGCCAAGAACATCAAGTCGATCATGGCGGCACTGAACTGGATCACCGGGGCCAATCTCTGGGACCCGACCGTGCGCTTCCTCAGCGACATTCCCTCCGTCACCGACTGGAGCGAGGTCACCAGCGTGGTGCTGATGGCGCTGACCCTGTCGCTGCTGGCGACGCTCTATCCGGCCTGGAAGGCGGCGCGCCTCGATCCGGTCGAAGCGCTGAGGATGGGCTGAGCACATGGCACAGGAAATGCCCGCGCTCTTCCTTTCCCAGGTCGAGCGCTATTACCCGCAGAGCGACGCGCCGCTCGAAGTGCTGCGCAAGGCCGATTTCGCGCTCTGGCCGGGCGAGGTCGTAGCCCTGGTCGCGCCGAGCGGTACCGGCAAGTCGACCCTGCTGCATGTCGCCGGCCTCTTGGAGAAGCCCGATTCCGGCGAGGTCTTCGTCGGCGGGCTCGCCACGACCAAGCTCGACGACAAGGGCCGCACGCGGCTGCGCCGCACCGAGATCGGCTTCGTCTACCAGTTCCACCATCTCCTGCCCGAGTTCACGGCGCTGGAGAACGTCGTGCTGCCCCAGCGCATCCGCGGCCTCTCGCGGGGCCTTGCTGAGGAACGCGCGTCCGAGCTTCTGACCTTCCTCGGCCTCGGCGAGCGGCTCGACCATCTGCCGGGCGAACTGTCGGGCGGTGAGCAGCAGCGCGTCGCCATCGGCCGCGCCGTCGCCAACGGGCCGCGCCTGCTGCTGGCCGACGAGCCGACCGGCAATCTCGACCCGCAGACGGCGCAGCATGTCTTCGGCACGCTGATGGCGCTGGCGCGCGCCTCGGGACTCGCGGCGCTGATCGCGACGCATAACCTCGACCTCGCCCGCCAGATGGACCGGCAGGTCACGATCCGCGACGGGCTGGTCGTCAAGCTGTAGGCGGCTTGCGTCGGCTAGATCGCTCATGACCAGCGCTACCCTTGTCATTCCGGGGCTTCGCGCAGCGAAGAACCCGGAACCCACGACCGGGTGAGCCGCCTGCAACCGGGCATTGGGGTATTTACCCAGTCGTGGGTTCCGGGTTCGCGCCTGTGGCGCGCCCCGGAATGACAAGGGTGCTCTTTGGCCGAGAACAATCCTGCGTCATGCTCGCCCTTGTGGCGAGCATCCACGTCTTGAATACCGCACTGCATCCGTGAACGCGTGGATGGTCGGGACGAGCCCGACCATGACGGCCGGGAAAATCCTGGAGCGGCGACACTGATCGCGATACCTGAATCCGAGTGCTGGTAGGGTTTCATTAACCTCCATGCCGGGAACGCGCTGCCCGCTTCCCTATCGACATTGACGAGAACAAATAGTGAACTAAACTGAACTTATCGCGAACACAGGAGGTTCCCATGACTGCAGCGCGTAAATTCGCCGCCGGCCTTGCCGAGATCGCCTCGCTCGGCGTCTTCCTCGGCATGATCTGGCTCTGGGCCGCCATCCTCTCCGGCCCGCATGTCTGAGGACGGCAGGAGCCATCCACAGATGGGCCTGCAAGGCCTCGACGCCGGCCCCGCCCAGGACGCATAAGAGGCGCTTGAGGACAGGGTCGACGAGTCGCCCGCGCGGCGACAGGAGTGGGACATGAGTCGGGAAGCTGACGAGGCGCGCGTTCTCCAGGAGATCGGCTTCGTCCACCTGCATGTCCATTCGAGCTATTCGCTGCTCGAAGGCGCGATGACGATCGCGACGCTCGCCAAGATGGCGGTGGCCGACGGCCAGCCCGCCCTGGCGCTGACCGACACCGACAATCTCTTCGGCGGCCTCGAATTCTCCGAGAAGCTCGCCGGTTCAGGCCTGCAGCCGATCGTCGGCGTGCAGCTCTCGGTCGATTTCGCCGATGAGGGCGAGGGCGGCCGCAAGCCGGCGCAGCTCCAGCGCCTGCCGCATATCGTCCTGCTCGCTATGGATGAGGCCGGCTACGGCAACCTGATGAAGCTCGTCAGCGAGGCGGCGCTGGCGACTGGCGGCTCCGGCCAGCCGGTGACCACGGTCGAGCGCCTCGCCGCCTACAATAGCGGGCTGATCGCGCTGACCGGCGGGCAGGGCGGGCCGATCGATGTCGCCCTGCGCCTCGGCCAGCTCCCGCAGGCCGCCTCGCGCCTTTCGACGCTCGCCGGCATCTATGGCGACCGGCTCTATGTCGAGATCCAGCGCCATGGCGGCGAGGGCGAGGCGGCGCGGGAGGCCCATCTCCTGCGCCTCGCCTATGATTCCGACTTACCCGTCGTCGCGACCAACGAGCCCTTCTTCGCCAAGCCCGCCGATTTCGACGCGCATGACGCGCTGCTCGCCGTGGCCGAGGGCCGTCTCGTCTCGGATGGCACGCGCCGCCGCGTCACGCCGGAGCATTATTTCGCCTCGCGCGCCGAGATGAGGAAGCGCTTCGCCGACCTGCCGGAAGCGCTGGCGAACACGGTCGAGATCGCGATGCGCTGTCATTGGCGCGTCACCACCCGCAAGCCGATCCTGCCGCGCTTCGGCGAGGAGGGACGCGACGAGGCCGAGGAGCTGCAGGAGCAGGCCCGCGCCGGCCTTGCCGCCCGTCTCGCCAAGCACGGCCCGGCCGAGGGCTACACGGTCGAGACCTACGAGAAGCGGCTCGAATTCGAGCTCTCGATCATCACCCGGATGCAGTTCCCGGGTTACTTCCTGATCGTCGCGGACTTCATCAAATGGGCGAAGAACCACGACATTCCGGTCGGGCCGGGCCGCGGCTCGGGCGCGGGCTCGCTCGTCGCCTATGCGCTGACCATTACCGATGTCGATCCGCTGCGCTTCGGCCTGCTCTTCGAGCGCTTCCTCAACCCGGACCGCGTCTCGATGCCCGATTTCGACATCGACTTCTGCCAGAACCGGCGTGAAGAGGTGATCGAGTAT
Source organism: Allobosea sp. GW821-FHT09G06 (assembly GCF_059416005.1). Lineage (NCBI taxonomy): Bacteria > Pseudomonadati > Pseudomonadota > Alphaproteobacteria > Hyphomicrobiales > Alloboseaceae > Allobosea > Allobosea sp. GW821-FHT09G06. The sequence goes on from NZ_JBWKOI010000004.1 coordinate 139,904, forward strand.
GTGAAGCACCATTACGGGCAGGAACGCGTCGCCCAGATCATCACCTTCGGCACACTGCTGGCGCGTGGCGTGCTGCGCGACGTCGGCCGCGTGCTCGAAATGCCCTATGGCCAGGTCGACAAGCTGACCAAGCTCGTGCCGCAGAACCCGGCCAAGCCGATCTCGCTCAAGGATGCGATCGAGGGCGAGCCCAAGCTGCAGCAGGCCGCCGAGGAGGAGCCGATCGTCGCGCGCCTGCTCGAAATTGGCCAGAAGCTGGAAGGGCTTCATCGCCATGCTTCGACCCACGCCGCAGGCGTGGTGATCGGCGACCGGCCGCTGGAGCAGCTCGTCGCGCTCTCGGTCGACGCGCGCACCGGCATGCGCGTCACCCAGTTCAACATGAAATGGGTCGAGCAGGCCGGACTGGTGAAGTTCGACTTCCTCGGGCTGAAGACGCTGACCACGCTGACCACGGCAGTGAGGCTGATCAAACAGCGCGACATCGACATCGATCTCGCCGATCTGCCCTTCGACGACCCCACCACCTACGCCATGCTGGCCCGTGGTGAGACGGTCGGCGTGTTCCAGGTGGAATCGGTCGGCATGCGCAAGGCGCTGGTCGAGATGAAGGCCGACCGGATCGAGGACCTGATCGCGCTGGTGGCGCTCTATCGGCCGGGCCCGATGGACAACATCCCGACCTATTGCCGCCGCAAGCTCGGGCTGGAGGATCCGACCTATCTCCATCCGGGCATGGAGCCCTATCTGCGCGAGACCCACGGCATCATCGTCTACCAGGAACAGGTGATGCAGGTGGCGCAGGCGCTTTCTGGCTATTCGCTCGGCGAGGCCGATCTGCTGCGCCGCGCCATGGGCAAGAAGATCAAGGCGGAGATGGATGCCCAGCGCGACCGCTTCGTGAAGGGCGCCGTGGACGGCGGCATCAAGAAGGACATCGCCTCCGAGATTTTCGACCTGCTGGCGAAATTCGCCGATTACGGCTTCAACAAGAGCCACGCGGCGGCCTATGCCATCGTCGCCTTCCAGACCGCCTATCTGAAGGCGAACTATCCGGTCGAGTTCCTGGCCGCGTCGATGACGCTCGACATGGGCAATACCGACAAGCTCTCGGAATTCCGCCGCGATGCCGAGCGGCTCGGCATCAAGGTCGAGCGGCCGGCGATCAACCAATCCGGCGTCGAGTTCGACGTTGCCGACGGCAAGATCTTCTACGCGCTCGGCGCGATCAAGGGCGTCGGCACGGCGGCGGTGGAATCGCTGGTGGCAGCGCGGCAATCCGCCGGTCCGTTCCGGGACCTCGCCGATCTCGCCCGCCGGATCGACACAAGGCTGGTCAACCGCCGCACGCTGGAAGCGCTCATTGCTGCGGGCGCGCTCGACGAGTTGGAGGCGGATCGCGCCCGGGCCGTCGCGGCGCTCGACGGCATGCTCGCGCTCTCCAACCGCACCCGCGACGAAGCGGCTGCGGGCCAGTTCGACCTGCTCGGCGGCGGTGTGGTGCAGGAGGCCTTCCGCATCCCGCAGGTCGAGCCCTGGGCGCCGGCCGAGAAGCTCAAGCGCGAGCACGAGGCGGTCGGCTTCTTCCTCTCCGGCCACCCGCTCGACGATTACGAGCATGTGCTGAAGCGTCTGCGCGTGCAGCGCTATGCCGATTTCGCCCAGACGGTGAAGGTCAACGGCACTGGTGTCGGCAAGGTCGCGGTTTCCGTCATCGACAAGTCGGAGCGGCGCACCAAGTCCGGCTCCAAGATGGGCATCGTCAACCTGTCCGATCCGAGCGGCCAGTTCGAGGCCGTTCTGTTCTCCGAAGGGCTGATGAAGCTGCGCGATCTGCTTGAACCGGGCAGGGCGCTCGTGCTGCGCCTGTCGGCGGTGCTCGATGGCGAAGAGGTGCGCCCGCGCATCGAGGATGCCGAGGAGCTCGACGGGCTCGCCGCGCGCCAGAAGCAGGACCTCGTCGTCTATCTGCGTGACGACAAGGCGGTGGCCTCGGTCGCCGAGCGCATCCGTCCGCGCGAGGCGACGCGCGCCGAGGGCAAGGTCTCGATCATCATGATCATCGACGACGGCGCCCAGGAGGTCGAGATCGAATTGCCCGGCAAGTTCCCGGTCAACCAGCAGATCGCCAATGCCGTGCGGGCCGCGCCCGGCGTGGTCGATGTCAGGCTGCAATAGGAGCGCATCAATGGCCGACGACCGGACCGTGCTGCTCGTCGTCGACGTCCAGAACGATTTCTGTCCGGGCGGCAGCCTCACCGTGCCGGACGGCGACGCGGTCGTGCCCGTCGTCAACGCGCTCGGGCGCCGCTTCCGCCATGTCGTGCTGACGCAGGATTGGCATCCGGCCGGCCATGCCTCCTTCGCCTCCAGCCATCCTGGCCGCAAACCCTTCGAGACGATCGAACTGGCCTATGGTTCGCAGGTGCTCTGGCCGGACCATTGCGTGCAGGGCACGGTCGGAGCCGCCTTTCATGCCGGGCTCGACCTGCCCCATGCCGAAGCGGTGATCCGCAAGGGCTTTCGCCAGGGCATCGACAGCTATTCCGGCTTCATCGAGGCCGATCGCCAGACGTGGACGGGATTGGAAGGCTATCTGCGCGAGCGCGGCTTTACGCGCGTCGTCGTGGCTGGGCTCGCGACGGATTTCTGCGTGAGCTGGACGGCGCAGGATGCCGCCCGCACCGGCTTCGAGACCATCGTGGTCGAGGATGCCTGCCGCGCTATCGATCTCGACGGCTCGCTCGACCGGGCCTGGGCCGAGATGGCGGCGGCCGGGATCAAGCGTGTCAGCGCCGCGACCCTGATGCTCTGAGACCTGAGCCCGGCTTCAGGCCGCGGGCTTGAGCTGCGCCTGGACGCGGTCGCGCCCGAGCCGCTTGGCGCGGTAGAGCGCCTCATCGGCCTCGACCAGCAGGTCGTCGAGCTCGCGCCCGCCGAGCTCGACCTCGGCCACTCCGATGCTGAGCGTCGGCTGCAACCCGATCTCGGCGAGATCGGCGACCTTGTCGCGGAAGGCGCCGCGCAGCCGCTCGGCCACCCGCACCGCTTCCCGGACTCCGACATCGGGCAGGATGATGGCGAATTCGTCACCGCCTTGCCGGGCCAGGATATCGGTACTGCGCAACTGCTCCTGCACGGCAGTGGCGAAGAGGCGCAGGATGCGATCCCCCTCGGCGTGGCCGAGCGTGTCGTTGAGCTGCTTGAAATGATCGATGTCGATGAGCAGGAGCGCGGCCCGTTGCTCGCCGCGCGACTGTCGCGCCAGCCACTGTTCGAGGCCGGAGCGGTTCATCGCTCCGGTCAGCGGATCGCGGCGGGCGAGCGTCGCCAGAATGCGGTTGCTGCGCTCGGCCGCGAGCAGCAGCAACGCCTGGCCTCTCAGGATGACGAAGGCGACGCCCGTCGCGGCGAGCCAGCCCGTCGCTCCCGAATCGGTCGGGAACAGCGTCGTGCCGACCTGGTCCAGCGCTGCCAGCGTGATGCGTCCGGCATAGATCACCACCGTCGGCGCGAACAGAACGGCCAGCAGCCAGGCCGAGCGCAACCTTTCCCGCCGGCCGAGCCGAACGGCTTCGCGGACGATGGCGGCATCGCAGAGCGCCATCACCGTCGCCACGACCATGACGCGCGTCGAATAGCCCTCTGTTCCGGGCGAGAGCGCGAGCAGGGTCCAGATGCCGAGGAGCACCACCCCGAAACCGAACCAGTTGAGCTCGCGGCCGGCGAAATTGCGGATGCCGAAAAGCAGCAGCAGGCAGCCGGCCAGCATGATGGTGTTGGCGAACTCGATCGAGACGATGTCGGGAATCGTGCCGCGGAAAGCCGCGCCGAGCAGGCCGGTGCCGATGCACAGGCTGCTGACGCCCCACCAGACCGGGCTGCGGGTGAAGCGGCCGGTGGCGAAGGTCATCAATTGCAGCGCGCCGATGATGAAGCAGGTCAGCGCGCCGGTGACGAAGATCGTTCTCAGGTCGAGGATCACGCCGAATCCGGTCTCCGACCGCCGTCCTGACGGGGCGATCCGGGTTGTTCGGCCCGGTTCCACGCGCTAGGCAGGTGGCGGCGGGTGGGCGAGCATCGTGGCATGCTTGAGAACATGATAGCCTGAGGATATTCCCCATGACCTTTTACAAGTCGTTGATGGCCGCCTCTGCGGTCGCGTTTTTGGGCTCGGTCGCCCCGTCCTTCGCGCAGAGCCAGGCCGACCAGCTCAAGGTCGCCTATCAGGCGGCCCGCAATCAGCTCGGCATTCTCGGCTATTGCGCCGACAAGGGCTTCACCGACGCGGCTGCGGCCGATGTCCAGAAGAAACTGATCGCGATGATCCCGGTGCCGGCCGATGTCAGCGGCGGAGACGCGGCCGAGGCCGCCGGCCGCAAGGGCACGATCTCGGCCATGGGCATGGAGCAGAACATCGAGGCGATCGCCAAGGCGACGAACAGCACGCCGGCCGCCTATTGCAAGCAGATCGGCGATGTCGTGAAGCAGATCGGCGCCAAGCTGCCGCAGTAAGGCGAGCCCCCGGCGCTCTTGTCCGGCGGATGCCTGTGGATGGGCCCATGCGGTATCCGCATGGGCCTTATCATGTCGCGCTCCCGGCTTTCCCGGCCCAAGCGGCTTGCAATGCGGCGCCATCCCCTGTAAGGCGCAGCCCATCCCACATGGAGTGCATCGCCTCGCTATCCCGAGGCGTTCCGGTGACGTGGCAGCTCATGCCCTGTTCATTCGCGCTCCAGAGGTTCAACCGGAAGGACTAGAACACCATGGCTCTGCCTGATTTCTCCATGCGCCAGCTCCTCGAGGCCGGCGCCCATTTCGGCCACCAGTCGCACCGCTGGAACCCCAAGATGTCCCCGTACATCTTCGGCGTCCGCAACAACATCCACATCCTCGACCTGTCGCAGTCGGTGCCGATGCTGCACCGCGCCCTGCAGGCCGTGTCTGACACCGTCGCCCGTGGCGGCCGCGTCCTCTTCGTCGGCACCAAGCGCCAGGCGCAGGATGCCATCGCCGATGCCGCCAAGCGTTCGGCCCAGTATTATGTCAACTCCCGCTGGCTCGGCGGCATGCTGACCAACTGGAAGACCATCTCGGCTTCGATCCAGCGTCTGCGCAAGGTCGACGAGCTGCTCAACGGCGGCGGCACCGGCCTGACCAAGAAGGAGCGCCTGATGCTGTCGCGTGAGCGCGACAAGCTCGAGAAGGCTCTGGGCGGCATCAAGGACATGGGCGGCACGCCGGACATGATCTTCGTGATCGACACCAACAAGGAGCAGCTGGCGATCAAGGAGGCTCAGCGCCTCGGCATCCCGGTCGCCGCGATCATCGATTCGAACAGCGATCCGGATGGCATCACCTTCCCGGTTCCGGCCAATGACGACGCCGGCCGCGCCATCGCTCTGTATTGCGATCTGGTTGCGCGCTCGGCGATCGACGGCATCGGCCGCGCCTCGGGCGACCAGGGCATCGATGTCGGCGCCGCCGAGGCGCCGGTCGTCGAGGAGGCTCTCGAGACCGTTTCGGGTGCCTTCGAGACGCTGACCACCCCGCGTGGCGCTCCGGACGACCTGACCAAGCTCTCGGGCATGGGTCCGGACGCGGTCCAGAAGCTGAACGACGGCGGCATCTACCACTTCTGGCAGATCGCTGCGATGACCCCGGCCGATGTGACCAAGATCGACCACGACCTGAAGCTCGGTGGCAAGATCGAGCGCGAGGGCTGGGTCGCCCAGGCTCGCGATCTCGCCGACGCGTAATTCGGTTAGCGGTTGCGGCGCGTCATCGGCGCGTCGCAATCGGGCCTCTCGATTGACGCCGGCTTTGAAACGTTAAGAGGACGCGCCGACGGCCGGAAACGGAGCGTCGGCGTTTCCCCATGCAGGCGTCCGCATCATTCCGATCCGTGGCCGGCCTCCGGGCCAGCGCCGCACCGACAGCAAGGACAAGACAGATGGCAGCGATCACCGCCGCGATGGTGAAGGAACTCCGCGACAAGACCGGCGCGGGCATGATGGATTGTAAGACCGCCCTCTCGGCGACCGACGGCAACATGGAAGCCGCCGTCGACTGGCTGCGCGCCAAGGGCCTGTCGAAGGCCGCCAAGAAGGCCGGCCGCGTCGCCGCCGAGGGCCTCGTCGCCGTCACCGTGCAGGGCAACGAGGGCGTCGTCGTCGAGGTCAACTCCGAGACCGACTTCGTCGCGCGCAACCCCGAGTTCCAGGCGCTCGCCAAGACCATCGCCGATGTCGCGCTTGAGCGCGGCGGCGATGTCGAGGCACTGCTCGGCCATCACTATCCGGGCGGCGGCTCGGTGCAGGACGCGATCGCCAATGCCATCGCCACGATCGGCGAGAACATGACGCTGCGCCGCGTTTCCTCGCTCAAGGTCTCCTCGGGCGTGATCGGCTCCTATGTCCACGGTGCGATCACCGAGGGCCTCGGCAAGATCGGCGTCATCGTCGCGCTCGAGTCGACCGGAAAGTCGGATGAGCTCGCCGCGCTTGGCCGCCAGCTCGCCATGCATGTCGCCGCGACCAACCCGGTCGCGCTCGACCTCGCCTCGGTCGCCCCGGAAGTGCTGGAGCGCGAGAAGGCGATCTTGGCCGAGAAGAACGCCGGCAAGCCCGAGCACGTTCTCGCCAAGATCACCGAGAGCGGCCTGAAGAGCTACGCCAAGGAATATTGCCTGCTCGAGCAGGCCTATATCCATGACGGCTCGAAGTCGGTCTCGCAGGTCCTCAAGGAGATCGAGGGCAAGGTCGGCGCTCCCGTGAAGCTCACGGGCTTTGCCCGCTTCGCGCTCGGCGAGGGCATCGAGAAGGAAGAGCAGGACTTCGCGGCCGAGGTCGCTGCCGCCGGCGGCACCACGGGCTGACAAGCTCGCTCAAAGCATTTTCAAGCGAAGTGGACACCGGTTCGCGCGAAGAAAATGCGATAAGACAAAATGCTCATCAAGTGACAGAAAGGCCGCGCATCGCGCGGCCTTTTTTGTAGGAAGATAGGGCTGCGTCGAATCGCGGCCGGCCCCCAACACGACGGAGAGACATCGATGAGACCCCAACGCGTTCTCGTGAAGCTCTCCGGCGAAGCCCTTGCGGGACCTGTCGGAAACGGCCTCGACGGCATCACGCTGACGGCGCTGGCCGCCGATATCGCCCATGCCTCTCGCGAGGGCGTCGAAATCGGCATCGTCGTCGGCGGCGGCAACTTCTTCCGCGGTGTCCAGGGTCTGAACAAGGGTCTCGACCGCACCACCGCCGATTCGATCGGCATGCTCGGCACGGTGATGAACGCGCTGGCGCTGGAGCATGCGATCGAGGCGGCCGGCGCTCCGGCGCGCGCCATGTCGGCCGTGCCGATGCCCTCGCTCTGCGAGAGCTATGCCCGCAAGCGCGCGCTCGACCATCTCAGCAATGGCAAGGTCGTCATCCTCGGCGGCGGCACCGGCAACCCCTATTTCACCACCGACACCGGCGCGGCGCTTCGCGCGGCCGAACTTGGCTGCAGCCATCTCCTCAAGGCGACGCAGGTCGACGGCGTCTACAGCGCCGACCCGAAGAAGGACCCGACCGCGACCCGCTACGACACGCTGACCCATGAGGATGCGATCAAGCGCGATCTCAAGGTGATGGACACCGCCGCCTTCGCGCTCGCCCGCGACGCGAGCCTGACCATCGTCGTCTTCTCGATCGCCGAGCCCGGCATGCTGGCGGCTGTCCTGCGCGGCGAGGGCCGGGCGACCTACGTCACGCCCTGAGGCGCCAGTCTCAGTAGGTCTGCCACAGGCGGGGCGTCGCCAGTTCGAGCAGATGCCCGTCCGGATCGCGGAAATAGAGGCTCGTGCTGCCGCGCTCCCATTGCATGCGCCCTTCTACGGCGATGCCGAGTTCCTCCAGCCTGGCCTCCCAGGCCGGGAGCTCATCGGCATCGATCGCAAAGGCGATGTGCAGCGGCCCGCTGCCGTCATGGGGCGGGATGCTGCCTCCCGCCGAGGCTTGCGTCTGCAGCGAGGCACCACGCTGGAACAGCAGCAGCACGTTCGATCCGCCGACATCATAGGCGAAGAGCGTCTTCGTCTTGAGCAGCGGCGCGAGGCCGAGCTTGTCCTCGTAGAAGATGCGGGCGCGGTCGAGATCGTCGACATAGAGCGCGGTCTCGACGATGCGGTTCAGGCGAGGCACGTCTTTTCTCCGTGGTTTCGTGCGGGCGGTGGTGGCCGACGGGCGGGCCGGTCTCTAGGATGAGATGGGCATCCGGAATGCCGCGGGCTAGCGGGTCGCGCTGCCAACCGGCCATGAGCTGCCCGCATCGACGCTTTTCCCTTGCTCATCGCGGGGGAAAATGCTGTTCGAGGATGTCAATCTTGACCCTGCGCGGCCTCGCCGCCATGGTCGCGCCGATTTTGAATTACCTGCAAGGTCCCGATTGAAATGGCCCAGACGACGTTCGACCTCGCCGACATCAAGCGCCGCATGGCCGGTGCGGTGCAGTCCTTCAAGAGCGATCTCGCCTCGCTGCGCTCCGGCCGCGCCTCCGCCAACATGCTCGACCCGATCATGGTGGAGGCCTATGGCGCCCGCACCCCGCTGAGCCAGCTCGCAACGGTCAGCGTGCCGGAGCCGCGCCTGCTCAGCGTCCAGGTCTGGGACCGCTCGATGGTCAACGCCGTCGACAAGGCGGTGCGCGAGTCCGATCTCGGCCTCAACCCGCAGACGGAAGGCCAGGTTCTGCGCATCCGCATTCCGGAGCTGAACGAGCAGCGCCGCAAGGAGATGGTCAAGGTCGCGCATAAATATGCCGAGGAGGCCAAGATCTCCGTGCGCCATGTCCGCCGCGACGGCATCGACGTGGTCAAGAAGCTGGAGAAGGACAGCGACATGACCAAGGACGACGCCGCGCGCAATTCCGACCTCGTCCAGAAGGCGACCGACCAGCACATCGCCGAGATCGACCAGGCGCTCGCGGCGAAGGAAAAGGAAATCCTGCACGTCTGATTTCCCGCGCGGGAGATCTCCCGCGCCCCTTCGGCCGAAGCCGAGCGAGGCTCATCCGCATGTCATCCGGTCAGCGCGACGCAGGCCCGTCCAACCCGGCTCATGTCGCCATCATCATGGACGGCAATGGGCGCTGGGCGCAGATGCGCGGGCTGCCGCGGCAGGAGGGCCATCGCCGCGGGCTGGAGGCGCTGCGCCGCACGGTCCGCAATGCCAGCGATCTCGGCCTCCGCTATCTGACGCTCTACAGCTTCTCGACCGAGAACTGGCGCCGCCCCTATGCGGAAGTCTCCTTCCTGATGGGGCTGCTCAAGCATTTCGTCGAGAAGGACCTTGCCGAGCTTTCCGCCGCCAATGTCCGGGTGCGGATCATCGGCAGCCGCGACGATCTGGCGGCCGACCTGCGCCGCCTCGTCGAGCATGCCGAGGCCAGCACGCGCGACAATACCGGCCTCGTGCTGGTGATCGCCTTCAATTACGGCTCCCGCGACGAGATCATCCGCGCGACGCGCCGGCTGGCGGCGGAGGCCGTGGCAGGGCGGATCGACCCAGCCGCGATCGACGAGGCCGCGATCGCCGGCCAGCTCGACACCCACGACATTCCCGATCCCGAGCTGGTCATCCGGACTTCGGGCGAGACCCGCATCTCGAATTTCCTGCTCTGGCAGGCGGCCTATGCCGAGTTCATCTTCGCCCCGGTGATGTGGCCTGATTTCGACCGGGCCGCCTTCGAGGACGCGCTCGCCCAGTACCGCCAGCGCGATCGCCGCTTCGGCGGACTGTCCACGCCCTCCGACCGCAGCGTGGGCGTCGCGTGAATGCGCCGTCACCCTCCGCGCCACGCGCGAACTCCGAGCTGAGGCTCAGGGTCGCCTCGGCGCTGGTGCTCGGCGCGCTGATCCTGCTGGTCACGCTCTGGGGCGGCTGGCCGTTCCGGCTGGTCTGGATTCTCGTCGCCGGGCTCGTCGCCTATGAATGGCTCGCGATCGTCGGGCGGGGCAATGCGATCCCCGCCGGCATCGGCGTGGTCGTCGCCGGTTTCGCACTGACCTACTCCCCCGCAAGCCCAGCCGCGCTCGCGGGTACGGCGGCGGCCGCAGCCCTTCTCGGCGCGCTCGCCACGCCCTTCGTGCGCTCGCGCCTGGCGCTGGAACTCTGCGGCGTCGCCTATGCGCTGGCCTTCGCGCTGGTCACGCCGGCCTTGCGCGATCTTCCGGCGATCGGCCTCGCCCTGATCCTGTGGAGCTTCGCGGTCGTCTGGCTTACCGACATCGCCGCTTATTTCACCGGCCGCAAGCTTGGCGGGCCGAAGCTGATGCCGGCGGTGAGCCCGAAGAAGACCTGGTCGGGTGCGATCGGCGGCGCCGTCGCCGGCATGGTCGGCGGCTACCTCGTCTGGCGCTTGATGCCGGCGCTCCAAGGCGTGACGGCAGCCGGGCCTGTGGTCGCAGCTTCGCTCGCAGGCTCGATCGTCAGCCAGGCGGGCGATCTGTTCGAATCCTCCCTCAAGCGCCGTTTCGACGCCAAGGATTCGAGCAAGCTCATCCCCGGCCATGGCGGCTTCCTCGACCGGCTCGACGGCTACTGGGCGGTGCTGGTGCTCGCCGGCTTCGCGCTCTTCGCCCTGCATCTCAACGTCTGATCGCGATGCCCCTGCGCAGCGTCACGCTTCTGGGAGCGACCGGCTCCGTCGGACGTTCGGTCCGCGACATCGTCGCCGAGAATCCTGAGCGCCTGTCGATCACGACGGTTGTCGGCGGCCGGGATGCTGAGGCGCTCGCCCGAACCGCGATCGAGACCGGCGCATCCTTCGCCGCCTTGGCCGACGCCACAGGCGGCGAGGCGCTGAAACAGGCGCTCTCCGGCACGGGGATCGCGTGCGGGGCAGGGCGTTCCGCCGTGCTGGAAGCCGTCGACCGCCCGGCCGATATCGTCGTCAGCGCGATTTCCGGTGCGGCGGGGCTGGAGGCGACCTTTGCCGCGCTGCAGGCCGGGCGCACGATCGCGCTCGCCAACAAGGAAAGCCTGGTCTGCGCCGGGGCTGCGGTGATGGCGCGCGCGGCCGAGGTCGGCGTCCGTTTGCTGCCGCTCGATTCCGAGCACAACGCCCTGTTTCAGGTGCTCGGCGCGGAGCCGCTCTCATCGGTCCGCAGCATGACATTGACGGCCTCGGGCGGCCCGTTCCGGACCTGGAGCGCCGAGCGCATCGCCGCGGCGACGCCCGATCAGGCGCTGAAGCACCCGAATTATGCGATGGGCGCCAAGATCACGATCGATTCCGCCAGCATGATGAACAAGGGGCTGGAGCTGATCGAGGCCCGCTTCCTGTTCGATCTGCAGCCGGACCAGCTCGACGTGCTCGTCCATCCCCAGCAGCTCGTCCATGGTCTGGTGACCTTCCGCGACGGCTCGGTCAGCGCCGGCATGGCGGTGCCGGACATGCGGGTCGCGGCCGCGCATTGCCTCGGCATCGACGGGCGCCTTGACGCCCCGCCGCCACGCTTCCTCGATCTCGCCCTGGCGGCGCCGCTCAGTTTCGAGCGGCCCGATCTCATCCGCTTTCCGGCATTGAGGCTCGCCACGGCCGCCTTGCGGGAAGGCGGAGCGATGCCGGCCGTGCTCAACGCCGCCAACGAGGTCGCGGTCGCTGCCTTTCTCGAAGGCCGGCTCCGCTTTCCCGATATCGCGGCCCTGGTGGAGGCGGTCTGCGCAACGTCTCCCGGCGGATCGCAAGCTTCGGGCGATGTCGCTGAGGCGCTCGCCATTGACCACGATTCGAGACGGCGAGCTGCCTCGCTCTTGTCGCAAGCACGGTTCACTGTCACCTAAAGGCCGACATTGCATCGGACCGAAAAGTGGAATCCACTTTTCGGACAAATCCGATGCAGCACCAATCAGCTAGATCATCGTGATCGCGTCCGACAGGACGCGCGATGATCTAGGACCCTTGGGGGAATAGTTTCATGGAATTCGCAGCGTCGCTCTGGAATGCCGGGCAATTCGTGCTCGGCTATCTGCTGCCGTTCCTGTTCGTTCTCACCATCGTCGTCTTCGTCCACGAGCTCGGGCATTTCCTGGTCGGCCGCTGGTGCGGGGTCGACGTCAAGACCTTCTCGATCGGCTTCGGCCGCGAGCTCTTCGGCTTCAACGACCGGCATGGCACGCGCTGGCGCTTCGCGCTGATTCCGCTCGGCGGCTACGTCAAGTTTTCCGGTGATGCCGACGCCGCCAGCGCCCCTGACGATGCTGCGGTCAACCGGATGTCGGCGCAGGAGCGCGCGCGCTCCTTCCCGGCGCAGTCCCTCGGGGAGCGGGCGGCGATCGTTGCCGCCGGCCCGATCGCGAATTTCCTGCTGGCGATCCTGATCTTCGCCGGCTCGGCCTTCTTCTTCGGCAAGCAGGTGCTGATCCCGCGCGTCGATGCCGTCGTCGCGGGCAGCGCGGCAGAGAAGGCCGGCCTGAAGGCGGGCGATATCGTGATCGCCATCGACGGTCAGAGGGTCACCAACTTCTCGGACATGCAGCGCATCGTCTCGACCCGACCCGACGAGCGCCTCGAGGTCCAGGTCGAGCGTGACGGCGGGACGGTGACCCTGCCGGTGACGCCTGCGCTCACCGAGATGAAGACCCAGCTCGGCATCCAGCGCATCGGCGTGATCGGCGTGAAGGCCTCGCCGCGGCCGGAGGATTGGCAGACGCAACGATTCGGACTGCTCGAATCCACCAAGGCCGGCTTCGTCGAGACCTGGTTCGTCGTGACGCGGACCTATGACTACATCGCCAAGCTGGTGACGGGGCGCGAGTCCACCGACCAGCTCTCGGGCCCGATTCGGATCGCGCAGGTCTCGGGCATCGTCGCCTCGAATGGCGGGCTGCTCGGGCTGATCAATCTCGCCGCGATCCTCTCGGTCTCGATCGGCCTGATGAATCTGGTGCCGGTTCCCATGCTCGATGGCGGTCACCTCCTGTTCTATCTCTATGAGGCGCTCCGTGGCCGGCCTCTGAGCCCGCGCGCGCAGGAAATCGGTTTCCGGGTCGGCCTTGCGCTCGTGCTGATGCTGATGCTGTTCGTGACCTGGAACGACATCGTCCACGTTCGCGGGATGCTCTGAAACCGCCCGCGGCGCCGCACTTTGCGGCGGAAAAACGGCACGCTGCGTGGCCCTCCGGCAACGAGATTCCTAAAAACACTTTATTAACGACGATCGCGGTTTGCACCCTGCCGGAAACTTTGTAGAAGCGATTGAACCGCAATGTCCCCGTGCTGCCATCGGTTGATGGCGGTCCCCGTTTGGGGTGGTGACCAGAGAGATGGAATAGGCGACCCGATGACGTCGACCCAAAAGAGCCGGACGACCAAGACGCGGCTCTCTCGATCGATCGGACTTTCGGCTTTGATGCTGGCCGTGAGTGGTGGTGTGGCTTTCGCGCAGGCCGTGGTCGTCCACGGCAACCGGCGCGTGGATGCGGAGACGATCCGCTCCTACGCGGTCGGCCGCGAGAACCCGCAGGAGATTCGCGAGAGCCTGCTGGCGACCGGTCTGTTCAGCAGCGTGCAGGTCAACCGCCGTGGCTCGCAGATCGTCGTCTCGGTCCAGGAGCAGGGCGGCACGGTCAATCGCGTCGCGTTCGAAGGCAACCGCAAGATCAAGGGCGAGCAGCTCGCCCAGGTCGTGCAGTCGCGCGCCGGCGGCCCTATCAGCCAGGCGCTGATGGACTCCGATGCTGAGCGCCTGCGCGAAGCCTATAAGCGGTCGGGCTACGGTCTGTCCTCGGTCAGCGCCCGTGTCGCGCCGCTGCCGAACGGCCGCCAGGACGTCGTCTTCACGATCAACGAGAGCGGCAAGACCGGCATCAAGTCGATCAACTTCACCGGCAACGAAGCTTATTCGGCCGGGCGCCTGCGCGGGTTGATGACCTCGACGGAATCAAACTTCCTGAGCTGGATCAAGACCTCCGACGTCTATGATCCCGACAAGATCAATTCCGATATGGATCTCATCCGCCGCTTCTATCTGAAGAACGGCTACGCCGATTTCCAGATCACCAATAGCGCGGCTCGCTTCGACGAGGCGGCTGGTGGCTGGGTCGTCGATATTCAGGTCCAGGAAGGTCCGCGCTACCAGGTCGGCAATGTCTCGGTCGATTCCTCGCTGCGCGATGTCGATGCCGCTGCCCTGCAGCGTTACGTCGCGACCTCGACAGGCGATACCTACAACGCCGAAGCGGTCGAGAAGTCGCTGGTCGCGCTCACGACGGAAGTTGCGCGCCGCGGCCATGCCTTCGCCCAGGTTCGCCCGCGCGGTGATCGCGACGCTTCCGGCCGCCAGATCGGCATCACCTATGTCGTCGACGAAGGCCCGCGGGTCTATGTCGAGCGCATCAACGTGCGCGGCAACACCCGTACCCGCGACTATGTCGTGCGCCGCGAGCTCGATCTCGGCGAGGGCGATGCCTACAACAAGGTCATGGTCGATCGCGCCGAGCGGCGCCTGAACAACCTTGGCTTCTTCAACAAGGTCCGCATCACCAACGAGCCGGGCTCCGCTCCGGACCGCGTGGTCGTCAATATCGACGTCGAGGACAAGGCCACCGGCTCGTTCTCGATCGCCGGCGGTTACTCGACCTCGGACGGTGTCATCGGCGAAATCTCGCTGTCGGAGTCGAACTTCCTCGGCCGTGGCCAGTTCGTTCGCATCGCCGGCACGCTCGGCGAGAGAACGCAAGGCGTCGATTTCTCGTTCACCGAGCCCTATTTTCTGGGCTATCGCGTGGCTGCGGGTATCGACCTGTTCTCGAAGTTCAACGACAACTACAACACCGGCCGCTTTGAGAGCCGCGTGACGGGTGGTCAGGTGCGCTTCACCTTCCCGATCACGGAAGAATTCTCGATCACGCCGCGCTACTCGCTCTACACGACCGAGATCGACATCCCGAACGAGCCCAACCGGCCCTATAACGACTGTACCTTCCCGATCCCGGGCATCACGCCGACAGGCGCCACGGCGGCGACCCCGTTTAACTGCGTGACCAACGGCGAGGCGACGGTGGCGGTCAAGGAGGCCCAGGGCTCGACCCTGACCTCGCTCGTCGGCCTGAACTTCAACTACAACTCGCTCGACAGCGTCCAGAACCCGCGCAACGGCTTCACGGCTGAGCTGAAGCCGGAATTCGCCGGCCTCGGCGGCGACTCGAAGTTCATGCGTATCTCGGCCGATGCCCGCTACTACCGCGAGATTTTCGACGATGTCGTCGGCTTCCTGCGCGTCCAGGGCGGTCACGTCCAGGCGACCAGCGGCAATCTGCGCATGGTCGATCACTACTTCCTCGGACCGTCGCTGGTGCGTGGTTTCGCGCCCTCCGGCATCGGTCCGCGCGACGTGCTGAACGACCCGACGGCGAACGCGGTCGGCGGTACGACCTATTTCGGCGGCACCGTCGAGGTGCAGTTCCCGATCTTCGGCCTGCCGCGTGACCTCGGCCTGCGCGGCGCGGTCTTCGCCGATGCCGGCACGCTGTTCAACTATGACGGCGGCTCGAAGTCGGTGGCTTATGCCTGCCCGGCCGGCTCCGAGGCGCGCCAGTACAATGTCGTGACCGGCGGTGCGCAGTCGAGCATCGGCTGTATCCGCGACAAGAACATCCTGCGCTCGTCGGTGGGTGTCAGCTTGCTCTGGCAGTCGCCGCTGGGCCCGATCCGCTTCGACTACGCCTACGCCCTGACCAAGGACGAGGGCCAGATCGGCATCAATCCGCAGACCGGTCTCGTCGGCAAGTACGGCGGCGACCGTCTCCAGGCCTTCCGGTTCTCGGGCGGCACCCGCTTCTGACGTAAGCGGGGCGTAGCACCGGCCCGAGAAGTGGCTTCCACTTTTCGGGCAAGTCCGGTGCGATAACATGGACGATCGCCGATTTCGCGCCCGGCAGGGCGTGCGGCGATCCTGCCCGCTTCGGACCGGATCATGGCAGAGCCAGTTTTCTTTCCCTTCGCGACCTCGCTGGACTTCGGCGAGGTCGCAAGCATTTCAGGCGGAGCCTTGCCGGACGGCGTCGAGCCGACCCGCAAGCTCGATGGTGTCGCCGCTCTCGAGACGGCCGGCCCGGCCGATCTCGCCTATATGGACAATCCCAAATACACCGAGGCGCTGGCTGCGACCAAGGCGGGCCTGTGCCTGGTTTCGCCGCGCTTCGCTGATCGCGTGCCGGCCGGTACGGTGGCCCTGGTCTCGCCGGCGCCCTACCACGCCTTCGCGAAGGTGATGGCGCGCTGCTTCCCGAGCGCGCTGAAGCCTGAATCGGTTTTCGCCTCGCAGGGCGTCGCGCCTGGCGCGATCGTCCATGCCACCGCCGTTCTCGAGGCGGGCGTGACCGTCGATCCGGGCGCCGTGATCGGCCCGGGTGCCGAGATCGGAGCTGGCACCGTGATCGCGTCGCATGCGGTGATCGGTCCGCAGGTCCGGATCGGGCGCAACTGCTCGATCGGCGCGGGCAGCACGATCCAAGCGTCCCTGATCGGCAATCGCGTCATCGTCCACCCCGGTGCGCGGATCGGGCAGGACGGTTTCGGCTTCGCGATGAGCCCGAAGGGCCACATGAAGGTGCCGCAGATCGGCCGCGTCATCATCCAGGACGATGTCGAGATCGGTGCCAACAGCACGATCGACCGGGGTGCCAGCCGCGACACGGTGATCGGCGAGGGCACCAAGATCGATAACCTCGTCCAGATCGGCCATAACTGCGTCATCGGGCGCCATTGCGTGATCTGCGCGCAGACGGGGTTGGCGGGTTCCTCGACGCTTGAGGATTTCGTGGTTCTCGGCGGCCAGGTCGGGCTTGCAGGCCATCTCACCATCGGCGTCGGCGCTCAGATTGCGGCGCAGAGCGGCGTCGCCGGCGATGTTCCGCGCGGCGCCCGCTATGGCGGCTATCCGGCCCAGCCGGCGCTCGGCTGGGCGCGCGAGACGGCGCTGCTCAAGACGCTGGTCGCCAATCGCGGCAAGAAGACCGGCGCAGCGCAGGGTTGATCCAGCGTTTTCAACGCTGGATAGGCTCTTTCTACCGCGAATGCCGAGAATTTTGTTGCCGAACCCGCTCCGTTTCCGGCAAAGCGGCGGAAGGCTTTGAAATCGTGGCGGGTTGCAGGGGCGTTGCCTGCTTCCGGCCGCTGACGTGAATGCAAGGCGCTGCCCGGCGAAGGCACGCGGGAGAAGACAGACCATGAGCGAGGCGACGACGGCACTGGGTGTGATCGACATCCAGAGGATCATGGCCAGCATTCCCCATCGTTACCCGTTTTTGCTGGTGGACCGGGTCGTCGAGATCGATGGCGATACGTCTGGCGTCGGCATCAAGAACGTGACGGTCAACGAGCCGCAGTTCACCGGCCATTTCCCTGAGCGGCCGGTGTTCCCGGGCGTCCTGATGATCGAGGCGATGGCCCAGACGGCCGGCGTGCTGGTCGTGAATGCCCGCGAGGTCGGGGCGCAGGAGGTCAAATCCGTCCTCTTCACCACGATCGACAAGGCCAAGTTCCGCAAGCCCGTCACGCCGGGTGACCAGATCCGCTTCCACCTCACCAAGCTCGCCCGCAAGCGCAATATCTTCTTCTACCGTGGCGAGGCGCGCGTCGATGGCGTGCTCGTGGCCGAAGCCGAGATCTCGGCGATGGTCGTTTGAGCGTTGCGATGGTTCAGGATCAGGGCAGCGTCTCGATGAGCGTATCCATCCATCCCATGTCGCTGGTCGACCCGAAGGCCCAGCTCGGTGCGGGCGTGACGATCGGGCCGTTTTGCCAGGTCGGCCCCGATGTCGTGCTCGGCGAGGGTGTCGAGCTCGTCAGCCATGCTGTCGTCGCCGGCCGTACCACCATCGGTGCCCGTACGCGGATCTTCCCCTTCGCCTCGATCGGCCACCCGCCGCAGGACGTGAAGTATCGCGGCGAGCCCTCGACGCTGACGATCGGAGCCGATTGTCAGATCCGCGAGGGTGTCACGATGAATCCGGGCACCGAAGGCGGCGGCATGATCACCAGCGTGGGGGATCGCTGCTTTTTCCTCGCCAATTCGCATGTCGGCCACGATAGCCGCCTCGGCAACAACATCATCTTCTCGAACAACGTGATGTGCGCCGGCCATGTCACGATCGGGAACTACGTCATCGTCGGCGGCGGCGCGGGCTTGCAGCAGTTCATCCGTATCGGCGACCACGCCTTCATCGGCGGCGGAGCCGGTGTGCTGAGCGATGTCATTCCGTTCGGTACCATTCGTGACAACCCCGCCCATCTTGTCGGGTTGAATCTCATCGGCCTCAAGCGGCGCGGCTTCACGCGCGAGCAGATCCACGAGCTGCGCCGTGCCTATCGGTCGCTTTTCGCGGCCGAGGGAACCTTGACCGAGCGTGTCGAGGATGTCGCGGCCGAGTTCAGCGAGGATCCTCTGGTTCATGAGATCCTGAATTTCATCAGGGAAGGCGGTGACAAGGCGCTCTGCACGCCGCGGGACGCCACCGTCGCGGAGCGGTGAACTCCGGCCGTCCGGCCGACGCAGCCGCCCCGCGCGGGCCGCTCGTGATGATCGCGGGTGGTGGCGACTTCCCGCCACAGCTTGCCGGTATCCTCGAGGCTCGTGGCGAGCGCCCGTACATCGCGGCGCTCGCTGGCGCGGCTGATCCGGCAGCGTTCGGTGATTCCGCGGAGGTTAGAACCTATCGCCTCGGCCAGCTCGGCAGCCTGCTCGAAGAGCTGCGTCGGCGGGGCATCGCCGATATCGTCATGCTGGGCGCCCTGCCGCGGCCAAGCTTCGGCTCGCTGCGCCCCGAAGTCTCGACGCTGAAATATCTTCCGCATTTCGCCAAGGCTTTTCAGGGCGGGGACGACCATCTGCTGCGCGGCGTGGTCCGCTTCTTCGAGATGCAGGGCTTTCGCGTCCACGGGCCGGCGGATATCGCGCCCGCGATGACCGCGCCGCAGGGGGCGCTCGGCCGTAAGCAGGTCAATCCCGAACAGAGGGCCGAGCTCGAGCGCGGCTTCGCCTTGCTGGCGACGCTCTCGCCTTTCGATGTCGGACAGGCCGCGATCCTCGCCGATCATCGCGTCGTCGCGATCGAGGCCGCCGAAGGCACGGATGCGATGATCCGCCGGGTGGCCGATCTGGTGGCACGGGGGCGTCTCAAGATCGGGAAAGGCGACGGTTTCCTCGTCAAGGTCCCGAAGACCGGGCAGGATCTGCGCGTCGACATGCCGGCCATCGGGCCGGAGACCCTGCGGAACATCGCCGAGGCCGGGCTTTCCGGTATCGGCGTCCGTGCCGGCGCGGTGCTGGTCGGTGACCGGGCGGCGCTGGGTCGGCAGGCGGACCAGCTCGGCCTCTTCGTCGAGGGCTTTGCCTGATGCGGCCCTTCCGGCTGGCGATCATCGCGGGTGAGGCTTCGGGCGATGCCCTGGCCTTGCGCTTCCTCGCTGCTCTACGCGAGCGCATGGGCGATCGCCCGATCGCGCTTTGCGGCGTGGGCGACCATGGCCTGCCCGAGGCCGGGCTCAAATCGCTCTTTCCCCAGGCCGATATCGCCGTGATGGGCTTCGGCCCGGTGATCGCGCGCCTGCCTTTGCTGCTGCGGCGGATGGAGGATGCGGCGCGTGGCATCGTCGCATTCCAGCCCGACCTGCTGCTGACGATCGACAGCCCGGATTTCTGCCTGCGCGTCGCGAAGAAGGTGAGGGCGCGGGCACCTTCCATCCCGATCGTGCATTGGGTCTGCCCCAGCGTCTGGGCCTGGCGTTCCAGCCGGGCGCGCCGGATGGCACCGCATGTCGACCGCATCCTCGCGCTGCTGCCTTTCGAGCCCGCGGCGCTCGCGCGCCTGCACGGGCCCGAGACCGTCTATGTCGGCCATCCCTTGATGGAGCGGCTCGCCGAGATGCGCCCCGATACGGAGGAACGGCGTCGTCGTGACGATGTCGGGCAGCCGGTCGTGCTCGTCCTGCCCGGCAGCCGGCGTTCCGAGATCCATCACTTGATGCCGGTCTTCGGCGAGGCGGTCGCGAAGGCCGCAGCGGCGGTGCCGGGCGCGCGTTTCGTCCTGCCGGCGGTGCAGCGGTTGCAGCCGATGATTGCCGAGGCGACTGCGCGTTGGCCGGTCGCGCCTGAGATCGTGACGGGTGAGGCTGCCAAGCTCACGGCGTTCCGGGAGGCCCGCGCCGCGTTGGCGGCCTCTGGGACCGTGACGCTGGAGCTTGCCTTGTCGCAGATTCCGACCGTCGCTGCCTATCGTGGTGCTGGTTGGGAGGCCTTCCTGGCGCGGCGCCTCGTCAAGCTGCCGAGCGTCATCCTGCCCAACCTCATTCTCGGCCGCAGCGTCGTCCCCGAATTCATCCAGGAAGAGGCGACCGCCGATGCGCTGAGCGGCCACCTGCTTGCCGCGATAGCGGAAGGCGAGAAGCGCCGCGAGCAGCTCGACGGCTTCGCCGAGGTCGAGACGATCATGCGTTCGGCCGGGCCGAGCCCAGCCGCGAACGCGGTTGCGGCGGCGTTGGAGCTGGTCGCCTTGCGGAGCGGCCGCGAGGCGACGCAAGCCTGAGCCGGCTTACTCGACGACGGCGCCCGAGGCCTTGGCGATCGGCGCCCATTTGGCGAGCTCGACCTTGACGTGCTCGCCGAGCTGCTCCGGCGTCGAGCCGACGATATCGGCGCTGACGTCGTTGAGCTTCTTCTTGACGTTCTCGTCCTTCAGGGCCTGGTTGGCGGCCTGGTTGATCCTGTCGACGATCGGGCGGGGCATGTTGGCCGGGCCGAACAGCGCGTTCCAGGTATAGGTCTCGTAGCCGGCAAGGCCGCCCTCGGCGATCGTCGGCAAATCCGGGAAGGAGGCGACGCGTTCCTTGGTGGTGACGCCGATCGCCCGCAGCTGGCCGTTCCGGATGAAGCCGGCCGAGGAGGGCAGGTTGTCGAACATGATCGGCACCGCGCCGGCGACCACATCGTTCAGGGCAGGCCCCGCGCCGCGATAGGGCACATGGTTCATCTGCACGCCGCCGAGCGACTTGAACAATTCGCCCGAGAGATGCAGCGGCGTGCCGACGCCGGAGGAGGCATAGGAGTACTTGCCGGGATTGGCCTTCAGCACCTCGATCACCTCCTTGACCGTCTTGGCCGGGAAGTCCGGATGCACGACCATGACGTTCGGCACGATCGCGAGCAGGGAGATCGGGGTGAAGTCCTTCACCGCGTCGAAGGTCACCGTCTTCAGGATCGCGGGGTTGAGGGCATGGGTCGAGATGGTGCCGAGCAGCAGCGTGTAGCCGTCAGCTTGCGCACGGGCGACTGCGGTGGAGCCGATATTGCCGCCGGCGCCGGCCCGGTTCTCGATCACCACGCTCTGGCCGAGGATTTCGCCCATCTTCTGTCCGACGAGGCGGGCGACGATATCGGTCGAGCCGCCGGCGGCGAAGGGGACGATCAGCGTGATCGGCCGGGTAGGGAAAGCGGCCTGCGCCCGCGCCTGCGTGCTCGCGAAGCCGGCGGCGCCGGCTGCGATCAGGAAGGAGCGGCGGTCGAGGAAGCGGCTTTCGGTCATGAACGGATCTCCGTTGGATGATGCGATTTTAACCGGACGCGCCTGCGGATCACTCGCGCTGCATTGATCAATCATCTGAAACAATAAGGGCGCGGTGGAGACCACCGCGCCCTTGCAGGTATTCACGCTTTCGCCGGGATCAGCGACGGCCGATCGGGGTGTAGTCGCGCTGCGGCGAGCCGGTATAGAGCTGACGCGGGCGGCCGATCCGCTGGGACGGGTCCTCGATCATTTCCTTCCACTGCGCGATCCAGCCGACCGTGCGGGCGACGGCGAAGAGCACCGTGAACATCGAGGTCGGGAAGCCCATCGCCTTGAGCGTGATGCCCGAATAGAAGTCGATGTTCGGGTAGAGCTTCTTCTCGATGAAGTACTCGTCCGAGAGCGCGATGCGCTCCAGTTCGACCGCAACGTCGAGCAGCGGATCGTCCTTGATGCCGAGCTCGTTCAGCACCTCATGCGTGGTCTTCTGCATGATCTTGGCGCGCGGGTCGTAGTTCTTGTAGACGCGGTGGCCGAAGCCCATCAGGCGGAACGGATCGTTCTTGTCCTTCGCCTTGGCGATGTATTTCGGGATGTTCTCGACCGAGCCGATCTCCTCGAGCATCTTGAGCGCGGCTTCGTTGGCGCCGCCATGGGCGGGGCCCCAGAGGCAGGCGGTGCCGGCCGCGATGCAGGCGAAGGGATTGGCGCCCGAGGAGCCGGCGAGGCGGACCGTCGAGGTCGAGGCGTTCTGCTCGTGGTCGGCATGCAGGATGAAGATGCGGTCGAGCGCGCGCGACAGGACGGGATTGACCTTGTACTCCTCGGCCGGCACCGCGAAGCACATGCGCAGGAAGTTCGAGGTGTAGTCGAGCGAGTTCAGCGGGTACACGAAGGGCTGACCGACCGAGTACTTGTAGGCCATCGCGGCCAGCGTCGGCACCTTCGCGATCATGCGCATCGAGGCGATCATGCGCTGGTGCGGGTCCGAGATGTCGGTCGAGTCGTGATAGAAGGCCGACATCGCGCCGATCGAGGCGACCATCACCGCCATCGGGTGCGCGTCGCGGCGGAAGCCCTGGAAGAAGCGGGCCATCTGCTCATGCACCATGGTGTGGCGCGTGATGCGATAGTCGAAATCGGCCTTCTGGGCGGCCGTCGGCAGCTCCCCGTAGAGCAGCAGGTAGCAGGTCTCGAGGAAGTCGCCATGCTCGGCGAGCTGATCGATCGGGAAGCCGCGATAAAGCAGGATGCCCTTGTCGCCGTCGATATAGGTGATCTGCGACTCGCAGCTCGCCGTCGAGGTGAAGCCGGGATCGTAGGTGAACATGCCCGTTTGGGCGTAGAGCTTGGCGATGTCGATGACGGCGGGGCCGACCGACCCCTCCTTGATCGCCATGTCGACGGTCTTGTCGCCGACCTGGAGCTGGCTGTTACTTCCGCTCATCGATACCGATCCTTTCAAGGCTCGCTGCTGTTCAGCCCTGGTTTCGCCTCTCCGCGCTTTCGCGCCGGGCATCTCGCATCCGAAGGCCGCGATGTGACGGACACATGTCGAAAGGAGACGGGAAGAGGCGGTCCATGTGACTGATTTACAAGCAATATTCGTGCCCGCCGCGCTGGCGCGCTGCAATGCACTTGCGCGTCACTAGACCATTTGCGCAGTGCATTCAACCGAGCCAAAAGGCGGTTGGAGCCGCGCTGCGCTCATATCTGCGCGAGCGGGTGGTTTGCGCCCGATGAAGGTGTTTTTGAACCTGCGATTTTCCCGGGCCTGCGTTGACGGAAGGCGCCGTGCTGGCGAGCCCAAAAGCCTTGGATCACCCGGTCGTGGGTTCCGGGTTCTCCGCTGCGCGAAGCCCCGGAATGACAAGGTGGCCTTGTTCGCGCCTGCTCACGCCGCCTGATCGGCGAGCCGTGCCAGCGTCTCCTCGCGGCCGAGAACGGCCATGACGTCGAACAGGCCCGGCGACATCGCACGGCCGGTCAGCGCGGCGCGCAGCGGCTGCGCCGCCTGGCCGAGCTTCAACCCGCTTTCCTCGACATAGGCGCGAACCGCCGCCTCAAGCGGGGCCGGCGACCAGTCTTCGACGGCCGCGAGCTTTTCCGCGATCTGCGGCAGGCGCTGGCGGGCGGCATCGTCGAGCAGGCCCTTGGCCTTGTCGTCGAGTTGGAGCGGGCGCTGGGCATAGAGATAGAAGGCGCTGTCGAGCAGTTCGATCAGCGTCTTGGCGCGCTCCTTGAGGCCGGGCATGGCGGCGAGGAACTTCGCTTCCAGCTCCGGCGAGAGCGTGGGGCCGAGCCCGCGCGCCGGCCCGATCTCCGGCAGGATGACCTTGAGCGCATCGAGCAGGTCCTGGTCGCTCGACTGGCGCATATAGAGCCCGTTGAGGTTCTCCAGCTTGGCGTAGTCGAAACGGGCCGGCGAGCGGCCGATCGAGGACAGCTTGAAAGCGCCGATCATCTCCTGCGTGGAGAAGACCTCCTGGTCGCCATGGCTCCAGCCCAGCCGCACCAGATAGTTGCGCAGCGCCGCCGGCAGGTAGCCCATCGAGCGGTAGGCATCGATGCCGAGCGCGCCATGGCGCTTCGAGAGCTTGGCGCCGTCCGCGCCATGAATCAGCGGGATATGCGACATGCTCGGCACGTCCCAGCCCAGCGCGTCGTAGATCTGCGTCTGGCGGGCAGCGTTGGTCAGGTGGTCGTCGCCGCGGATGATATGGGTCACGCCCATGTCGTGGTCGTCGACGACGACGGCGAGCATATAGGTCGGCGTGCCGTCCGAGCGCAGCAGCACGAGATCGTCGAGATTCTCGTTCTGCCAGACGACGCGGCCCTGGACCTCGTCATTGACCACGGTCTCGCCGGTCTGCGGCGCCTTGAGGCGGATGACCGGCTTCACGCCTTCCGGCGCGGTTGCCGGGTCGCGGTCGCGCCAGCGCCCGTCATAGCGCAGCGGCTTGCCCTCGGCGCGCGCCTTCTCGCGCATCTCCTCGAGCTCGGCTTGAGACGCGTAGCAGTGATAGGCCTTGCCGGCGGCGAGCATCTGCTCGGCGACCTCGCGGTGCCGGGCGGCGCGCTGGAACTGGTAGACGGTCTGGCCGTTCCAATCGAGGCCGAGCCATTCCAGCCCGTCGAGAATCGCGGCGATGGCGGCATCGGTCGAACGTTCCCGGTCGGTATCCTCGATGCGCAGCAGCATCTTGCCGCCTTGCCGGCGGGCATAGAGCCAGTTGAACAGCGCGGTCCGGGCTCCGCCGATATGGAGGAAACCGGTGGGCGAGGGCGCAAAGCGCGTGACGACGGCGTTGCTCATGGGAGGGAACTCCGGCCGGGCGGCGCAGGGCCGTCCGGGGCAAGACAGGGAAAGGGGCCAAGTCGTGACATGACAACCGGCGCGCGCCCTGTAACATGGCTTGGCCGGAAAGGTTAAGCGGACAAATCGCAGCGCCGGCAGGGTAAGGAGCGGGCGATGCAGCCGGCACCGCCGGGGCAGGGGCAGCAGAGTGGCCGGCGCGGCGCACGCGCCGATGCCTTGCCGGCTCGCCTTGGCGTTTTCGTGCCGCTGTCGGCGAGCCTGCGCCCTTTGCTTCGAGAGCTTTGGCTCCGCTTGCAGCGAGGCTTCGCGCTGGAAGCCGAACGGCGCCGGCCCTTCCTCTGGCTGCCCATCGCCATGGGCGTCGGCATCCTGCTCTATTTCGCCGCTGATCGTGAGCCGGCATTATGGGCGCCGCTGCTCGGCCTGGGCATGAGTGGTGTGGCGGCCTTCGTCTTGCGTTTTCGCCCTGTGGCGTCGATGGCCTGCCTTGCGGCAGCGGCCGCCTTTCTCGGCTTTGCCGCCGGTGCCTGGCGGACGGCCGATATCGCGGCGCCGATGCTGGATCGGCCGCGCATCGGCAAGCTGACCGGCTTCGTCGAGAGCGTCGAGGCGCGCGACAGCGGCGCGCGGCTCGTCGTGCTGGTGACCGATCTCGCCAATGTGCCCGTTGATCAGCGGCCGAAACGGGTCCGCGTCAACATCCGGCAGGGCTCTGTCGCAGCCGGGGACCATATCGTCGCGACCGCGCGCCTGCTGCCGCCGCCGGGGCCGGCGCGGGCGGGCGGCTATGATTTCGGCCGCGACGCCTTCTTCCGCGGGATCGGCGCCGTCGGCAGCGTTTCCGGCAAGATTGCCCTAGTGCCGGCGCCTTATCCGATGCCGACGCGCTTAGCGATCGACGTGATGATCGACCGCGCCCGCAACGCCCTGACCAAACGCATCGCCGAGGTCGGGGGCGGGCAGGGCGGGGCCATCGCCGCCGCCCTCGTCACCGGCAAGCGCGGCCTGATCACCGAGGCCACCAATAATGACCTGCGTGCCGCCGGCATCTACCACATCGTCTCGATCTCCGGCCTGCATATGGTCCTCGCCGCCGGCACGATCTTCTGGCTGGTGCGCGCGCTGCTCGCCCTGTCGCAGACGGTTGCGCTGCACTGGCCGGTCAAGAAGCTCGCCGCGGTCGCGGCCATGATCGGCGCGACCGCCTATTGCGTCTTCTCGGGCAGCGATGTCGCGACCGAACGCTCGCTGATCATGACGCTGGTCATGCTCGGCGCGATCCTGGTCGATCGCGCGGCGCTGAGCATGCGCAATCTCGCGCTTGCCGCGATGATCGTTCTGCTGCGCGAGCCGGAAGCGCTGCTCGGGCCGAGCTTCCAGATGTCCTTCGGTGCGGTTGCGGCGCTGATCGCCTTCGCCGAGCGCTGGGAGAGACGAGACCGCAGCGAGCCGCCATCGGCATTGCCCTGGCCGCTCGGGCCGATCTGGACGGCGGCGCTCGGCATCCTCGTCACCACCATGCTGGCGACCGCCGCGACCGCTCCCTTCGGAGCCTATCATTTCCAGACCTTCAACCCCTTCGGCCTGCTCGGCAACGCCATGGCGCTGCCTTTCGTCTCGCTCTTCGTGATGCCGGCGGCCGTGTTCGGCGTACTCGCCTATCCGTTCGGGCTGGACTGGCCGGCCTGGGCCCTGATGGGGCTTGCCTCCGACGTCGTGCTCAAGGTGGCGCATTGGGTCGCGACCATCGATCATTCCACCGTGACGGTCGCGGCCTTCGGCTCAGGCGTGCTGGCCTGTTTCGCTGTGGCTTTGCTCTGGCTGACGCTCTGGACCACGGCCTGGCGCTGGTTGGCGGCCGTGCCGCTCATCCTCGGCGTTGCCATAGCCGGCAAGCCGGAGCGGCCCGAGATCCTGATCGAGCGCGACGGCTCGGGGCTGGCCGTGCGCGGCCCGGACGGGCGCCTCGCGATCGCGGGCAAGCCCAGCCGCTTCGTCCTGCAGCAATGGCTTGCCGCCGATGGCGACAGCCGCTCGCCCGAAGATCCTACGCTGCGTACCGGCGTCAGCTGCGACCGGTTGGGGTGTGTCGCGCAGACAGCCGACAAGCGCACGATCTCATATACGCGCGAGCGCCTCGCCATCATCGAGGATTGCCTGCGCGCCGACCTCGTCGTCACCGCCATCCCATGGAGCGGGGCTTGCAAGGCCAGGCTGGTCGAGCGCATGGCGCTATCACGCGATGGCGCGACCTCGCTCTACCGGACGGCATACGGGTGGAGCCGCCACATCTCGGAGCCAAATGCCGCCGAACGCCCCTGGAGCCGCCGGCGCGAGCCGCGCCCGGCGGTGTCGGCAACACCGTCGGCCAGTCAGCCGGCAACGGCGCAGCCTGCATCAGCCTCCGACAGTGAGGCCGATGCCGATGTCGAGCGCCTTCAGTAACGCCGCATCAGGTTGACGAGGCGGCCCTGGATCTTGACCCGGTCGGGACCGAGCACGCGGGTCTCGTAAGCCGGATTTGCGGCTTCGAGCGCGATCGAGGAACCACGCTTGCGCAGGCGCTTCAGCGTCGCTTCCTCGTCGTCGATGAGAGCCACGACGATGTCGCCGGTATTGGCCGTGTCCTGCCTGCGGATGACGACCGTATCGCCGTCGAGAATGCCGGCCTCGACCATCGAATCGCCGCGCACTTCCAGCGCGTAATGCTCGCCGGAGCCGAGCATGTCGGGCGGCAGCGAGACGGTGTGGCTGCGGCTCTGGATCGCCGAGATCGGCGTGCCCGCCGCGATGCGACCCATGACGGGAATGGCGATGGAATGCCGGCTGTCGTCCTCGACGGCTGTGGGCCGAGGCTTGGCGACGCTCGGTTGCGCACCGAGACCACCCTGCACGACGGCCGGGCTGAAGCGTGGACGCGGCTGCGGCGCGCCGAGCCCGTCCGGCATCTTGATGACCTCAAGCGCGCGCGCCCGGTTCGGCAGGCGGCGGATGAAGCCCCGCTCTTCCAGCGCCATGATCAGGCGGTGAATGCCGGATTTCGAGCGCAGGTCGAGCGCATCCTTCATCTCGTCGAAGGAGGGCGGCACACCGCTCTCGCGCAAGCGTTCCTGGATGAAGCGCAGGAGTTCGTGTTGCTTGCGTGTCAGCATGGTCGCCGCCAGCCCCTCAATGCGCAGATTCGAAACAAAGCACGAACACCATACGCGTTCTGCTTGTGTTCTGCAAGCTGCTACCGCAAGGGCAGGATATGGCAGGTATCGCCCTTCTTCGCCGGGGCGGCATGGGCCGGACGGATTGTCAACGCTTGCGCCCGTGCCAGCGTGCCGAGCATCGAGGAATCCTGCCGGTCGAAGGGCGTCGCGACCCAGCCTTCGGGCGTCAGCGTGAGCTCCGAGCGCAGGTAGTCCTCGCGCTCGTCGTTGCCTGGCATGTCGCGGCCGAGAATTGCGGGGATGCTGCGGTCGCGATCGGCATCCGAGATGCCGAGCAGCGCCTCGATCAAGGGCAGCACGAAAAGATGGCCGCAGACGATCGAGGAGACCGGATTGCCCGGCAGTCCGACCACGACCATCCGGCCGAGGCGCCCGGTCATCATCGGCTTGCCCGGCCGCATCGCGATCTTCCAGAAGCCGAGGGTCATGCCGGCGCGCGTCAGCGCTTCCTGCACGAGGTCATGCGCGCCGACCGAGGCGCCGCCCAGCGTGATCAGCACATCGGCATCGGCCTCGCGTGCCTGCGCGATCTTGGCTGCAAGGTCGGTATGATCGTCGCGGGCAATGCCGAGATCGATGACAGTGCCACCGGCCTTCTCGACCAAGGCGGCGAGCGAAAACGAGTTCGAAGCGACGATCTGGTCGCGGCCGACCGGTTCGCCCGGCGCCACCAATTCATCGCCGGTGGCGAGGATCGCGACGCGCGGCTTGCGCCGGACGGGCAAAGTCGGATGCCCCATCGCGGCGGCAAGCCCGAGCGCCGCGCTGTCGAGCACGCGGCCGGCTTGCAGCAGCACGTCGCCTTCGTGGAAATCCAGTCCCGCCGCGCGGAGGAACTTGCCCTTGGCCGGGGGGATGCGGACGCGGATCACCGGGCCGCCGACGCCGTCAGCGTCTTCCTGCATCAGGATGGTATCGGCTCCATCAGGCATCGGAGCGCCCGTGAAGATGCGCACGGCCTGTCCCGGCCCGACCGATCCGTCGAAAGCCCGGCCGGCGGCGGATTCGCCGATGACCGAGAGCGAGACGCCTTCCGCCATCTCGTCGCCGCGCACGGCGTATCCGTCCATGGCGGAATTCGCGAAGGGCGGCTGTGTCCGGAGCGCCTTGACCTCGCCGGCGAGCACCCGCCAGGCGCATTGCGCCAGCGGCAGGGTTTCTGCTCCCGTCGGCCCCGGAATGCTGTCGAGCAGCGCCTTGCGCGCGACGGGGACCGGAGTGAGCGCCATCAGCTAGCTTTTGCCTCGTAATCGCCGGACTGGCCGCCGGATTTGTGCAGCAAGCGGATGTTCTCGATCCGCATCGCCCGGTCGACGGCCTTGACCATGTCGTAGACGGTGAGACAGGCGACCGAGACGGCGGTGAGCGCCTCCATCTCGACGCCGGTCTGGCCCTTCATCTTGACTTCCGCGCGCACGCGCACGCCCGGCAAGGCCTCGTCGATGGCGAGATCGACGGCGATCTTGCTCAGCAGCAGCGGATGGCAGAGCGGGATCAATTCATGCGTGCGCTTCGCCGCCATGATGCCGGCGAGGCGCGCGGTGCCGAGAACGTCGCCCTTCCTGGCGTTGCCGTCACGCACGATCGCGATCGTCTCCGGCGCCATGACGACCTGGCCTTCGGCGACCGCGATGCGGGTCGTCTCGGCCTTGCCGCCGACATCGACCATATGCGCCTGGCCTTGCGCGTCGAGATGGCTGAGCCGGCTCACGCCGCGACGGCCTTGCCGGTGAGCAGCGCCTGCGTCGCGGCGGTGACGTCGGCCTGCCGCATCAGGCTCTCGCCGACGAGGAAGGTATTCACGCCGATCCGGTTGAGCCGGGCGATGTCGGGGTGGGTGAAGATGCCGCTCTCGCTGATGACGATCCGATCAGCCGGCACGCGCGGCGCCAATCGCTCGGTCACGGCGAGATCGACATTGAAGCTGCGCAGGTCGCGGTTGTTGATGCCGAGCAGGCGGCTTTCGAGCTTGAGCGCCCGGTCGAGCTCGGCATCGTCATGGACCTCGACGAGGACATCCATGCCGAGCTCGCGCGCGGTCTCGTTCAATGCCCTGGCGGTGGCGTCGTCGACGCCGGCCATGATGATCAGGATGCAATCGGCGCCCCAGGCGCGAGCCTCGTAGACCTGATAGGGCTCGTAGAGGAAATCCTTGCGCAAGGCCGGCAGGCCGGCGGCCTCGCGCGCTGCGGTCAGGAAGTCCGGCTGGCCCTGGAAGGAGGGCGCGTCGGTCAGCACCGAGAGACAGGCCGCACCGCCGGCCGCATAGGCGCGGGCGAGCGAGGGCGGATCGAAATCGGCGCGGATCAGGCCCTTGGACGGGCTCGCCTTCTTGATTTCTGCGATCAGGGCCGGCGTGCCCTGCGCGAGCTTGCTTGCGAGCGCGTCAGCAAAGCCGCGCGGCTTGCTGGCCGCGCGCGCCCGGCGCTCGATCTCGGCCTGCGAAACCGCGGCCTTGGCCGCCGCGATCTCCTGGCGCTTATAGGCTTCGATCTTGGCGAGGATATCGGTCATGCCGGCCTCACGCGTTCGAGGCTTTGACGAGCGCGGCGAGCACCGCCTTGGCCTTGCCGGAATCGAGCGCGACCGTGGCCTGGGCGAAGCCGTCCTTCAAATCCTTGGCCTTGCCGGCGACGAGCAGCGCGGCAGCCGCATTGAAGGCGGCGATGTCGCGGAAGCCGGTCTTTTCGCCGGCGAGCACGGCATTCAGCGCCGCCGCGTTTTCCTCGGGCGTGCCGCCGCGCAGGACCTCGGGCTTGGCGGGCTGGAGGCCGACATCGGCCGGGCTGATCGAGAAGCTCTCGATCTTGCCGTTCTCCAGCGAGACGACGCGGGTCGGCCCTGTCGTGGTGATCTCGTCGAGACCGTCCGAGCCGTGCACGGCCCAGACGCGGGTCGAGCCGAAAGAGGCGAGCACCTTGGCCATCGGCTCCAGCCAGGTCTCGGAGAAGGCGCCGATGAGCTGGCGCTTGGCGCCGGCCGGATTGGAGAGCGGGCCGAGCAGGTTGAAGATCGTGCGCGTGCCGAGCTCGGTGCGCACCGGCGCGACATGGCGCATCGAGGCGTGATGCGTCGGCGCGAACATGAAGCCGACGCCGGCCTCGCGGATGCAATGCTCGGTCGCAGCCGGATCGAGCCCGACCTTGACGCCGAGCGCGGTCAGCACGTCGGCGGCGCCGGAGCGCGAGGAGGCGGCGCGATTGCCATGCTTGGCGACCGGCACGCCGCAGGCCGCGGTGATGATCGAGGCCAGCGTCGAGACATTGTAGGAGCCGGAGGAATCGCCGCCGGTGCCGACGATGTCGATCGCCTCGGGCGGCGCCTTCACGGGCAGCATCTTGCCGCGCATGGCGCCGACCGCGCCGGCGATCTCGTCGATCGTCTCGCCGCGCACGCGCAGCGCCATCAGGAAGGCGGCTGATTGTGCGTTGGTCACTTCGCCCGACAGGATGGTGTCGAAGGCGTCGCGCGCTTCCTCGCGGGAGAGCGTCGCGCCGGTCGCGACCTTGGCGATGAAGGGTTTGAAATCGTCCATGGGAACTCTGCGGAATCAGGCTGAAAGGGTCAGGGCGGAGGCTTCGCGTTCGCTCTGCCATCGCTCCGCGAGATCGAGGAAATTCCGCAGGATCGTCGCGCCATGCTCGGAGGCGATGCTCTCCGGGTGGAACTGGACGCCGTGGACCGGCAGCTCCCGGTGCGAGAGTGCCATGATCAGGCCGTCATCGCTCTCCGCCTCGATCTCGAAGACATCCGGGCAGGAGGCGCGCTCGACCACGAGCGAATGATAGCGCGTCGCCTGCAATGGCCCGTTGATGCCGCGGAACAGGCCGCGCGCCCGGTGGCGGATCGGCGAGACCTTGCCATGCATCGGCAATGGCGCGCGCACGACCTGGCCGCCGAAGGCCTGGCCCATCGCCTGCAGGCCGAGGCAGACACCGAAGATCGGCTTCCTGCCCGCGCCTTCGCGGATCAGGTTCAGGCAGATTCCGGCCTCGTTCGGCGTGCAGGGGCCGGGCGAGAGCACGATCGCATCGTGATCGCCGGCGAGCGCCTCGTCGACGGTGAGCGCGTCGTTACGCCAGACATCGACCTCGGCGCCCAGGCCACCGATGAGGTGGACCAGGTTCCAGGTGAAGCTGTCGTAGTTGTCGATCAACAGAACGCGCATGGCCGAACCCGTGAATGCGGGTTGAGGTCATGCACGCTCTGAGGCGGGGTGGTCAAGTTTCGCGCGGGCTGCGCGGATCAGACGACCGGCGGATTCAACCGCGCGAAACCGGCCTGCCGCCGGTAGGGGAAATACGGATAGGGCGCGGTGCGGACGCTTGCGGCATCGAGGCGCGCGACCTGCTCGGCCGTCAGGCTCCAGCCGACCGCGCCGAGATTGTCGCGCAATTGCTGCTCGTTGCGGGCGCCGATGATGACGGAGGAGACCGTCGGGCGCTGCAGCAGCCAGTTGATCGCGACCTGCGGCACGCTCTTGCCGGTCTCTCCGGCGACAGCATCGAGCACATCGACGATGGCGTAGAGCTGCTCGTTCTCGACCGGCGGGCCGAATTCGGCGGTTTCGTGCAGGCGGCTGCCGGCAGGCAGCGGCTGGCCGCGCCGGATCTTGCCGGTCAGGCGGCCCCAGCCGAGCGGGCTCCAGACCAGTGCGCCGACACCCTGATCGAGGCCAAGCGGCATCAGCTCCCATTCGTAGTCGCGCCCGACCAGCGAGTAATAGACCTGATGCGCGACATAGCGCGGCCAGCCATGGCGCTCGGCCGCAGCGAGCGACTTCATCAGTTCCCAGCCGGCAAAGTTCGAGACGCCGACATGGCGCAGCTTTCCGGCGCGGACGAGCATGTCGAGCGTCGAGAGAACCTCCTCGACCGGCGTGCCGGCATCGAAAGCGTGGAGTTGCAGCAGGTCGATATGGTCGGTGCCGAGCCGCCGCAGCGCGTCCTCGGTCGCCTTGATCAGGCGGCTGCGCGAGGAGCCGGCGTCATTGGGGCCGTCGCCCATCGGCAATGTGGTCTTGGTCGAGATCAGCACCTTGTCGCGCCGTCCCTTGATCGCCTCGCCCAGCACCTCCTCGGAGGCGCCGTTCGAATAGACATCGGCGGTGTCGAAGAGGTTGAGCCCCGCTTCGAGGCAGATATCGATCAGGCGGCGCGCTTCCCGGGCGTCGGTCGTGCCCCATGCGCTGAAGAGCGGTCCGGTTCCGCCGAAGGTGCCTGCGCCGAAGCTCAGGGCGGGGACCATCAGTCCCGAATGGCCCAAACGCCGATATTCCATGATTCATATCTCCAGTGGAGGTCGGAACATGGCGATGCGAAACCGGCGCGATTAGCCCGCCAGCGGGAACAGCATTCGTGAGTTCAAGTCATCGAGCCGACGAGAGCGGTGCTAGCCCCGCGCGCTGCGCGGCATGCCGGCAGTGCGCGGCTGAGCCAACCCTGGCGCGGTCTCGACGCCGAGCGCGGGCAGGGCCAGCGTGCGCTGGCCACGGAAATCGACATGGCAGACGATCAGCCCGCGCTCCTCGATATAGCTGAGCACGCGCCGCGCGCGGCTCGGCGAAGCGCTGCCATAGACCTCCGCGAGCTCGGCATCGCTGGGGCAGGGGCGGCCTTCGATCGCGGTGCGGGCGATATAGAGGAAGAGCCCTTGCAGGTCTTCCGGCAGCGTGCCGGAGGCTGCCACCGCCGTTTGCCAGCCCTCGCTTGTCGCGATGCTGTCGCTGACGCCGGCGCGCGCTACGGCGAGCCTGCGGCGGAACTCCTCGAGGCTCAGATGCGTGCGGCCAAGCCGGCGCATCCGGCAGCGCACGGTGAAATCCTGATAGAGCACGGCGACCTGTCGCGAGCGCGCCTCGGGATCGGCCATCAGTTCGCGCAGGATCTCGACCATGATCGCCTCGCGCTCGGCCGGCTCCAGCTCGATCTCGGGCTCGGGTTCCGGCTGCGGGGCAGGGCGGTAGTTCTCGATCCGGCGCAGCACCTCGGTCGGGTCGGGTTTGGGCCGCGGCGCCGGGCGGGCAGGCCGCGCCATCGGCAGCGGCTCGTCCTCGCCCCGCGTGAAGATAAGCTTGCCGGCATCCTCGGGTGCCTGCTCGGGAAGCGGCATCAGCCCCGGCGCGCTGCCGCGATCGACCGAGGAGACCGTGCCGATCCGGATCGGCAGCGGGCGCTTCGACAGGGCGGGGCCGAGCGCGACGAACTGGCCGCGTTCGAGATCGCGGAACATCTCGGCCTGGCGGCGGTCCATGCCGAGCAGGTCGGCGGCGCGCTGCATGTCGATATCGAGGAAGGTGCGGCCCATCAGGAAGTTGGAGGCTTCCGCCGCGACGTTCTTGGCGAGCTTGGCGAGGCGCTGCGTCGCGATGACGCCCGCTAGCCCGCGCTTGCGGCCACGGCACATCAGGTTGGTCATGGCGCCCAATGAAAGGCGGCGCGCCTCGTCCGAGGCCTCGCCCGCCATCACCGGCGCGAAGAGCTGGGCTTCGTCGACCACGATCAGCATCGGGAACCAGAGCGAGCGATCGACATCGAAGAGCCCGCCGAGGAAGGCGGCGGTGGCGCGCAATTGCTCGTCGGCTTCGAGGTTTTCGAGGTTCAGCACCACCGAGACGCGGTGCTGGCGCACGCGCAGGGCGACGCGCTGCAATTCGGCCTCGCCGCATTCGGCATCGACCACGACATGGCCGAACTGGTCGGCGAGCGAGACGAAGTCGCCTTCGGGGTCGATGATCGCCTGCTGCACCAGAGGCGCGCTCTGCTCCAGCAGGCGGCGCAGCAGATGCGATTTGCCCGAGCCGGAATTGCCCTGCACGAGCAGGCGCGTCGCCAGCAATTCGGCGAGATCGATCAGACCGGGCTCGCCGGTCCTTGTCGTTCCCATCTCGATTGCAGTGGTCATGCGGGCGATGAATCGTCGGGTTGGATCGGGCGCGGATGTGCGGCCGGCGCTTCTAGCACGGCCTTCCCTTCGCTGGGCGCAGGGCAGCCCTGCCTTCCACAGGCAATCGACCTCAGCGCGGGCAGCGCAGCGCACGCTCCTGTCGGACGATATCGGCGATCGCCCGGTGGTCGTTGGCCGAGAGCGGCAGGTCCTCGACATTATCGTACTGGCAGCCGGCATTGCCGAAGGCCGCGATCGCGCGTTTCGTCCGGAAGCAATAGCCCTGCGCCTTGTAGATCTCGTTGCGCGCGGTCCAGAGATCGGCACAGGCCTGAGGATTGGCGAAGGCCGGGCTCGCCAGCCCACCGGAGAGCAGGGCGGCCGCGAGAAGCGGGAAGCAAAGGCTGCGCATGGGGATATCTCCTGCTAGCGAGTCGCGAGCTTTGCGGAGCGGGCTTGCGAAGGCAACACGCGGGGCCTGACATGATGCCGTCGCAGCAGGCGGGTTCGCTGGCGGGAAGACTGACGGGCAGGGCGATGCAGTTCGGCTATTGCGAGCGGATCGATGGCAGCTTCTGGGCTGAGCCCCTGAACGCGGTGACCAATGCGGCCTTTCTCGTCGCCGCGCTGGCGGGATTCTGGCTGTGGCGCCGGCAGGGTGGGCGGGACGCAGTCACGCTCGTCCTAGTCGGGCTGGTCTTCGCCATCGGCATCGGCTCCTTCCTGTTCCACACCCTCCCGAATCGCTGGACGCTGCTGGCCGATGTCATACCGATCCAACTCTTCGCCTTCGGCTATTTCGCTTTCGCGCTGAGGCGCTTCCTGGGATTGTCCGTAGCTATCACGGCTGCTGGAACGCTGGCCTTCTTCGCTCTGGCGCTGGGCCTGTCCGCGCTCGGGCGCGCGGTGCTGCCGGCCGGGATGGCGGGCTCGGCCGGTTATGCGGCCTTCCTGCTCGGGTTGATCGGCGTGGCGCTCGCGATGGCGCGTGCACCGGCGCTGCGCGATCAGAGCCGGCTATTGGCGCTTGCGGCGGGGGCTTTCGCCATCTCCCTGACGATGCGCAGCATCGACGGTGCGCTTTGCGGCAGCCTGCCGCTTGGCACGCATTGGCTCTGGCACCTGCTCAATGCGGTGGTGCTCCATCTGCTGCTGCGCGCTGCCGTGACCCGCGGCGCTTCCTCATCGCGGAGCGGATGAGGAATTCCTCCTGGCATTCTTCCGGGGGATGTCGTCAGGCGACCGAAGGCCCCTGCCGCTTGCTGACGGTGATGTCGCCGGCCGAATGGGCATCGATATCGACGATCGCGACATCCGGCCGATCGATCGCCGGGAGGCTGCGGGCGTCGCTCGCGCGATGAACGAAGACCAGGCTCGCGAATGCGGGATGGCCTGCCAGCCGTGAATGCGCCAGGGCAGGCTCCATGGCGCCGGGCAGAACCAGATGGACGCTGCGTCCGCCCTCGATGCAGGCTTGGAGATCGCCGAGATTGAACAGGCCGAGCGGCAGGAGTTCGAGCCCGCTGAGCATCGCCACGCCCGGCCCGCTCGCCAACGCGGCAAGGTCGCCGCCGACCAGCGTCGTCACGATGCGCGAGGAGATGGTCGGCTTAAGGGCTCGCGAGATCTCGAGCGCCTTGCCGAGCAATTCCCGCTCCGGCAGCGCGATCGGGCCCTGCAAAGATACGCCGTCGGCGATCTGCAGCACCGGTCGCTCAGTGAGCTGCGGCAGGGGATGCAGCGTCGGGTTCGCCATCAGCATGTCGAGCGGGGCGACACCGTCCGGCACATCCGGGCCGAAGCCGCCGACGAAGCGCGTGCCGAAGGCGCGCATCGCGAGATTGCGCAACATGAGCAAGGGCCGCAGCGGCCCGACCCGGCTGACGCCGAGCGCCATCACCGCGCCGGAAGCCTCGATCAACTTGAGCAGTTCGAGCTCGTTGCCGTGCAGCGGCAACATCAGGGGCGACAGGCCCGCGCGCAGGCTCGCCAGGATCGAGACGATCGCCTCCGGCCCGAGCGGGGCCAGGATCGCGACGCTCGCGCCCGGCGTGCCCTTGTTGATGGCGAGCAGCCGCGCCAGCCGGTCGATGCGCTCGTCGAGGTCGAGGAAATTGACCGAG
The DNA here is from genome assembly GCF_059416005.1 of Allobosea sp. GW821-FHT09G06. Classification (NCBI taxonomy): domain Bacteria; kingdom Pseudomonadati; phylum Pseudomonadota; class Alphaproteobacteria; order Hyphomicrobiales; family Alloboseaceae; genus Allobosea; species Allobosea sp. GW821-FHT09G06. The sequence goes on from NZ_JBWKOI010000004.1 coordinate 176,994, forward strand.
CCCGGAGTGACGTCGCTCCAGCCGCGCCGGCCGGGTGGATCGCGCAAGGCCGCGTCATAGCCGCGATTGCGGGTCAGGGCTGCGAGCAGGGTGTCGAGATCGAGACCGTCGAGCAAGGCTGAGGCTTCGTCCTGTTCTGCCCGCATCGACAGATCCTAATTCGCGGGGGCCGAGGCCGCCGGGAGGCGGGCCAGCAGCTCGTTGGAGAGGAAATAGGCCGGCTGCCGCCCCGCCAGCGTGACGCCGCGCGCGAAGGCGATCCAGGTGTCCGGCAGGTAATAGAGCGGCACGACGTAGAAGCCGGAAACCAGCAAGCGGTCGAGCGTGCGCACCGCCGCGACGAAATCCTCGCGCTCGCGGGCGCCAAGCAGAGCCTGCAGGACGGCGTCCACGGCGGGCGATTTCACGCCGGCATAGTTCAGCGAGCCGTTGCGGGCGGCATTGGCCGAGCCCCAGCGGCCGATCTGCTCGTTGCCGGGCGAGGCCGAGGCCGGCCAGGTCCACTGGATCATGTCGAAATCGAAGGTCGACAGGCGCCGCCAGTACTGCACGTCGTCGATCAATCGCACCGAGACGGCGATGCCGAGGCGGGCGAGCGATTGCGCATAGTTGAGCGCGAGCCGCTCCTGCGGCCGGCTGGTGACGGTGATCTCGAAGGCGAAGGGCTCGCCCTTGCCGTTGCGCAGCACGCCGTTCTGGAGCGCGTAGCCGGCGGCCTTGAGCAGGTCGAGCGCCTTGCGCGCCTGTTCGCGGTCGCGGCCCGAGCCGTCGGTCTCCGAGGGCCGCCAGCTGCCGGCGAGAATGTCCTCGCGCACGGCGCCGGGAAAGGCTGCGAGCAGGGCCTTCTCGCGCCCATCGGCGGGGACGCCGAGCGCCGAGAGTTCCGAATCGGAAAAGAAGCTGCCGGCCCGGCGATAGACGCCGTGGAACAGGTTGCGGTTGACCCATTCGAAATCGAACAGGAGCCCGAGCGCCTCGCGCGCCCGGATATCGGCGAAGATCGGCCGGCGCGTGTTGAAGACGAGGCCGGTCATGCCCTTGGGCGTGTCGAAATGCAGGGTTTCCTGCCGGATGCGCCCGTCATGCACGGCGGGGACGTCGTAGCCGGTCATCCAGCGCGTCGGATCGCCCTCGATGCGGACATCGTAGAGCCCGGCCTTGAACGCCTCGAAAAGCGCGTTCGAATCCCGGTAGAAATCGTAGCGGATCTCGTCGGCATTATAGAGTCCGCGCGTGAGCGGATGGTCCTCGGCCCAGAAATCCTTGCGCCGCCGCAGCACCAGCGATTCGCCGGGGCGGACCTCCTCGACGGCATAGGCGCCGGAACCGAGCGCCGGCTTGAAGCTGGTCTCGCCGAAGGTTTCGGCATTGGTCGCGTGCTTGGCGAAGATCGGCATCGCGCCGATCACCAGCGGCAATTCGCGATTGGAGCCGTCGCCGAGTTCGAACTCGACGCGCCGGGGCGAGGGGGCGGTGGCCTTGGTCACGCGACCGAGGCTGGAGCGGTGGAACGGCTTGCCCTTCGCCTTCAGCATCTCGAAGGTGAAGATCACGTCCTCGGCCGTGACCGGCTTGCCGTCCGAGAACCGCGCCCGTTCGTCGATCTCGAAGGCGAGCTGCTTGCGGTCGGCATCGAGCGAAACGCCGGAGGCCAGCAGGCCATAGGCCGTGAACGGTTCGTCGGCCGAACGGAAGAGCAGGCTCTGCTGGACGTATTTCGGCACGGCATCGGGCGCGACGCCGAGCACGACGAGCGGATTGAGGCTGTCGAAGGTGCCCTGGATGCCCATGACGATGCGCCCGCCCCGGGGGGCCTTGGGATCGGCATAAGGCAGATGCGCGAAGCCGGAAGGCAGGGCCGGCTGACCATGCATCGCGATGGCGTGCCGAAGCGGGGCCGAATCGGCCAACGCATCACGGCCGCGCGCCAGGACGGCGAACGGAGCCAAAGCCAGCAAGAAGTTGACCCCGCGGCGGCTCACCGCCTGGGGCAATCGAAGAAATTCCATCGTACGACCTGATTCCCTCGACAAGAATAGCATGGGAGCAGCAGGGTCACGCAGCTATTCGGGCTGGAAACCTCGCTGCGAACTCGCTAAAGGCGGGGCAGGGTGTCATTCAAACGCCTCAATCAGCCTTGATGTGCACGGCTTGCGATGGCCTGCGCCCCATGCGATTGGGCCATCAGCGGTGACGCGCGCGGCTTGCGAAGTCGTGATCCCGAATTCGCTTGGTAAGGAAAGACAAGAATGTCCGCTTCGTATCGCCTGTCATCTCGTGCGCTCGGCCTCGTGCTCAGCACGGCCATCGGCTTTGCGCCCGTCGCGGGCTTCGCCCAGGCTCCGGCGCAGCGCCCGGCGACGCCGACCCGCCCGGCCGCTCCGGCGCCGGCCCAGCCTGCCGCTCCGGCCCAGCCCGGCGGTGCCGCGGCCACCGGCCCGACGGTCGTCCAGGTCAAGCCCGAGCCCTCGCAGACGAGCTGGACCAAGGTCTGCGGCAAGGACCAGGCCGCCAACAAGGAAATCTGCTACACCACCCGCGACTTCGTCTCGGATCAGGGCCAGCCGGTGCTGGCCGTCGCGATCTATGACGTGAAGGGCGACCCGAACAAGATCGTGCGCTTCCTGATGCCGCTCGGCCTGCTGCTGCAGCCCGGCATCCGCTTCGGCGTCGACAACGCCCAGCCGACCGGCGGCCGCTACGCCATCTGCTTCCCGAACGGCTGCTTCGCCGAGTCGCAGGTCAAGGACGACTTCATCAACGCGATGAAGAAGGGCACCAACCTGAACGTCAGCGTCCAGAACCAGGGCGCTCGCGAGCTGACCTTCACCATCCCGCTGGCCGATTTCGCCAAGGGCTTCGACGGCGCCGCCATCGACCCGAAGGTGCTCGAGGACCAGCAGAAGCAGCTGCAGGACGAGCTGGCCAAGCGCCAGGAAGAGCTGCGCCAGCGTCTTGGCGCCGGCGGCGCTGCCGCTCCGGGCGCTGCCCCGGCCCCCGGCGCTGCGCCTGCCGCGCCTGCGACCCCGCCGAAGCCCTGAGCGGCGGCGGCGCTATCGCCTGAAACAGAAAAGGCCGGTCCCCTGCGGGACCGGCCTTTTTAGTTCGCATGTCGATTTCCTGAGGGGACCAGGCCGTCATCCCGGACAAGCTGCGAAGCAGCGCCGATCCGGGATCCATCCCAGAGCTCCGGAGCGCTCCGATGGATCCCGGGGCAAGCCCGGGATGACGGCGAGATTTTGAGAGATGTCGGCGCTTTCTGGATCGGCGGTCAGCCGACAGGGCCACAAGAGAGCGATAAACCTCAGTTCAGGTCGGCGCGGTCCAGCTTGTAGCGGCCCTTGCGGTCGCGCCGGAAGAATTCCTTGGCGCGGGGATGGCGCACGGGCTCGCCGGAATCGTCATCGACGAGGTTCTGCTCGGAGACATAGGCGACGTACTCCGCCTCCTCGTTCTCGGCGAAGAGATGGTAGAAGGGCTGGTCCTTCGACGGGCGCATGGCCTCCGGAATCGCCATCCACCACTCCTCGGTATTCGAGAAGACCGGGTCGACGTCGAAGATCACGCCACGGAACGGGTAGATGCGGTGCTTGACCACCTGCCCGATCCTGAACTTGGCCGAACGCGCTTCCATGACAAATCCATCTTGCGCCGGCCGATGCGCCGCCGGCTTTAGGTCTTGCCGCCTTGCGCAAGCAATGCGTCGTAAATGCGTCGAAATCAATCGATTCAGGCCCGCTGTCCCATCACATTCCGTAGCGCTCGGCCAGGTCCGGGTCTCGCGCCGCGACCTGAACGGCGAGGTCGACGATCACCTTGGCCTGCTTCCAGGTCGCGTCATCCTGCATCTTGCCGTCGATCATCACGGCGCCGGAGCCGTCCGGCATCGCTTCCAGAATCCGCCTGGCGAAAGCGACCTCGGCCGGGTCGGGGCTGAAGACGCGCTTGGCGATGGCGATCTGCGAGGGGTGCAGTGTCCAGGCGCCGGCGCAGCCGAGCAGGAAGGCGTTGCGGAACTGCGCCTCGCAGGCGGCCTCGTCGGCGAAATCGCCGAAGGGGCCGTAGAACGGCTTGATCCCGGCCGCGGCGCAGGCATCGACCATCTTGGCGAGCGTGTAGTGCCAGAGGTCCTGTTGCGCGACCGCGCGTGGCCCGCCATCGGGGGAGGGGTCGGCGATCACCTTGTATTCCGGGTGGCCGCCGCCGACGCGGGTCGTCTTCATGGCGCGCGAGGCGGCCAAATCGGCGGGGCCGAGGCTCATGCCGTGCATGCGCGGCGAGGCGGTGGCGATCGCCTCGACATTCTTGACGCCCTCCGCCGTCTCCAGGATGGCGTGGATCAGGATCGGCTTGCGCAGCAGATGCCGCGCCTCGAACTGGGCGAGGAGCTGGTCGACATAGTGGATGTCCCAGGGACCCTCGACCTTCGGCACCATGACGACATCGAGCTTGCTGCCGATCTCGCCCATAATCGCGGTGATGTCGTCGAGGAACCACGGCGAATTCAATGCGTTGACGCGGGTCCACAGGCCGGTCCTGCCGAAATCGACCGCCTTGCCCATGGTGATGAAGCCGTCGCGCGCCGCCTGCTTGGCCTCGACCGGGATCGCATCCTCGAGATTGCCGAGCACGATATCGACCTGTCCGGCGAGCTCGCCGACCTTGGCGCGGACTTTCTCCAGATGCGGTGGCACGAAATGGATCATCCGCTCGAGCCGCAGCGGCAATTCGCGGAAGGGCTCCGGCGCGCCGATCGCGAGCGGGCGGAAGAACTGGCGCGGCGTCCTGGTCGTCATCGGCGGCTCCATGCTGCAATGCAGCGACTGTGGCCGAGACGATGCGTGCCGTCCATGGTTCTTTCGATGACAAATAGGCTGGAATGCCTAGGTTATTAGTCCTAGCTTTGCTGTTGGGTAATATTTCCTAGGTATCATGTCTTTCTTCTGCGCTGGGTGCGGGCAAGTACGCTGCAAAAGCCCTTGCTGCCTTCGAGCCATGCGCTAGATGCAGATATCCGCCGGGTTCGGGTCGAAGGCGGGCGCCTTCATCGCAGGACGAAAACGCCACCGATGGCCGACCTCCTCAGCATCTTCAATCTGGTCGCGCCGTTCTTCGGGCTGATCCTGCTCGGCTTCGCCATCGGCCGCTACAAGCAGTTGCCGGAGGAAGGGCTGGCCTGGCTCCAGTTCTTCCTGATCTATGTCGCGCTGCCGCCGCTTTTCTACCGGCTGATCGCCGACAAGCCATTGAGCGAGCTCGCCAACTGGAAATTCATCGCCGGCACGACCTTCGCCACGTTCTGCGCCTTCAGCCTGTCGCTGGCGATCGGGCTCCGGCACGCGAAAGGCGACCTGCCGCAGGCGGTGATGCAGGGCGTCGCCGGGGCCTATTCCAATATCGGCTATATGGGCCCGCCATTGATCCTGGCGGCGCTGGGGCCGGAGGCGAGCGCGCCGGTCGTGCTCATCTTCGTCTTTGACAGCGTGTTGCTGTTCTCGCTCGTTCCGTTGCTGATGGCGGTGGCCGGCGTCGAGAAGAAGAGCCTGCTCGCCACCGCCGGCGAGGTGGTCTGGCGAGTGCTGACCCATCCGTTCAACGTCGCGACGCTGGCCGGCGTGCTGGCGAGCTATCTCAAGTTCGAATTGCCGGTGGCGCTCGACCGGATGGTGTTGTGGCTGTCGCAGGCGGCGGCGCCCTGCGCGCTCTTCCTGCTCGGCGTCACCGTGGCTCTCCGCCCGATGAAGCGGATGCCGGCCGGCGTCCCTGGGCTCGTCTTCATCAAGCTCCTGCTGCACCCGCTTCTGGTCTGGCTGCTGCTCTCGGCCATCGGCGGCATCCCGACCAACTGGATCTATGCCGCGATCATCATGGCGGCGCTGCCGCCGGCGCTGAACATCTTCGTCATCTCGACGCAGTACAAGGTCGGCGTCGAGCGCGCTTCGGCCTGCATCCTCGTCGGCACCATCGTCTCGATGGTCACGCTCTCGGGCTTCCTGTGGCTGGTGAAGACGGGCAGGATAGCGGCCGATCTGTTTCACTGAGAGCTTGTTTGGGAAGCAAGCCCTCATCCTGAGGAGCCGCGTTAGCGGCGTCTCGAAGGATGCTCCAGATGCTTCCGGAGCTTCCTGGAGCATCCTTCGAGACGCCATGTCTGACGACACGGCTCCTCAGGATGAGGGCTGAGGACCTTTTCAAATACGCCCCGCGCAACAAGGATTCCGGATGCTGCCGCTGGACGACCTGCTGGTCCTCGATTTCTCGACGCTCCTGCCCGGGCCGCTGGCGAGCCTCTTCCTCTCCGAGGCCGGCGCGCGCGTCATCAAGATCGAGCGGCCGGGCGGCGAGGACATGCGCGGATTCCCGCCGCGCTTCGGGGAGACTGCGGCGCCTTTCGCAGTGCTCAATCGCGGAAAGGATTCGGTCGAGCTCGACCTGAAGGCGCCGGACGCACTGGCGCGACTGACCCCGCTGATCGCGAAGGCCGATATCCTGATCGAGCAGTTCCGGCCGGGCGTGATGGAGCGGCTCGGTTTCGGCCATGATGCCCTGAAGACCATCAACCCGCGCCTGATCTATTGCTCGATCAGCGGCTATGGCCAGCATGGCCCACGCGCGCAGGAGGCCGGGCACGATATCAACTACCAGGCGCTCGGCGGGTTGCTGGGCCAGTCGCTGAAGCGCGGTGAGGCTCCGCCTCTGCCACCGCCGCTCGTTGCCGACATCGCCGGAGGCACCATGCCGGCCGTGCTCAACATCCTGCTGGCGCTGCGCCAGCGCGATCGCACCGGGCAGGGCTGCCATCTCGATATCGCCATGGCCGATGCGATGCCGACCTTCGCCTGGTACGGGTTGGCGCAGGGGCAGGTGACCGGCTCCTTTCCCGATGGCGGGGAGGGCCTGCTGACGGGTGCGAGCCCGCGCTACGGGCTCTATGCCACCGCCGATGGCTGGTTCCTGGCGGTCGGGGCGATCGAGCCGAAGTTCTGGCAGGGCTTCTGCGAGGGGATCGGCCTTGATGAGAGGCTGCGCGACGACCGCCGCGATCCCGAAGCGACGCGAGCGGGCATTGCCGCCATCATCGCAAGCGAAAGCGCCGCCTATTGGCGCGCGCTGGTCGAGCCGCTGGATTGCTGCTGCACGGTGGTGCGGACGCTGGAGGAAGCGGTCTCCGATCCGCAGATGTCGGCGCGCGGCCTGCTCGATGCGCAGGTCGAGGAGCCCGGTGGCCGCCGTCTCGTCTCGACGCCGTTGCCGCTCGCGCCGGTTTTCCGCGAGCAGGCGGCCGGGTTGCGGAAGGTCGCGGCGAGCGGGGTGGATACGCGGAAGATACTGGGCGAGGCCTGACGAACGGTTGTCATGCCGGGGCTTCGCGGAGCGAAGAACCCGGAACCCACGACTGGGCGAGCGGCTCGCAACGAGGCACCGAATGTCTCACCAGGTCGTGGGTTCCGGGTTCGCACCTGCGGTGCGCCCCGGAATGACAGTCGTGCGACGCAGTCGTGATCGAGTGCCGACCAGCGCCTAACGCGCCGCCCCACCGGCCAGCCCCTGCCGCATGACGAGCCGCCTGAGCGGCCCGATCCGCGACAGCGCCAGCAGGCCGGCGCCGCGCATCAGGTCGGCGGGCAGCAGATCGGTCAGCAGCGTGCGGTTGAGCACATCGACCGCGCCGGTGCGCAAGCGTACATCGGCCTGCCGCGCGCTGTCGTAATCAGCGATCACGCTTGCCGCTCCCGCATCCGTCGCGCCCGCCAGCGCTTCGCTCAGTGCCGCGGCATCGCGCAGGCCGAGATTGAGCCCCTGCGCGCCGATCGGCGGGAAGACATGCGCGGCCTCGCCGATCAGCGCCATGCGGCCGGCGCCGAAACGCTCGACCGAGAGCCCGCCCATCGGCACCTTGCCGCGCGGCCCTGACACCGTCATTGCGCCCAACAGCGACTGCACCTGCTTTTCGACCCGTAACGCGAAGGCCCTATCGTCGAGCGCGGTCAGCGCGGGAGCCTCCTCCGGATCGACTAGCCAGACCAGCGAGGAGCGCCGGCCGGGCAGCGGCACGATCGTGCAGGGGCCCTTGCGCGTGTGGAACTCGGTCGAGGTTTCCTGATGGTCGCGGCGATGCTCGAAGATTGCGGTCAATGCGATCTGCGGATAGCGCCAGTCGCGGCTCTCGATGCCGGCCGCCGCGCGGACCTGCGAATTGCGCCCGTCGGCGCCGACCACAAGGCGAGCCTTCAATGGAGCGAAGCCCTCGCAGGAGAGGCGCACGCCGTCCGCCTCCGGTTCAATCGCGCGGACGAAACCGGGGATCATGCGCAGGCCGGATCGTTCGGCCGCCTTCTCGGCGAGAAGCCCGGTCAGGTCGGCATTCTCGATATTCCAGCCGAAGGCCTCCAGCCCGATCTCGGAGGCCCGGAACTCGACCGGCGGCTGGCGGAACAGGCTGCCGCTGTCATCGACGAGGCGCATCACTTCCAGCGGCGCGGCCTTCTCCAGCAAGGCCTCCTGCACGCCGAGCTCGGCCAGCATCCGCCAGGAACCGTCGAGCAGGGCGACGGTGCGTCCGTCGCGCGGCGCCGCGACCGGGCCGACCAGGGCGACGCTGCGCCCTTCGCGGCTCAGCGCAAGCGCGGCCGCCAGGCCGACGGCGCCGGCGCCCACGATGGCGATATCGACCTGATCGGCAGTGTCCGTGCTCATCGCCCTTGGCTAGCCGATGCGCGGCGACTTGGCCACGGGCCGCAAAGTCGCAAGGTGCGTTCTGCGTTGGGCACGGATGCCTTTCCGGCCCGATGAACTATGGTCGGGCATCCATCCCGTAGGAGATGCCTTTCATGGTCAAAGCCATTCGCGCCCACAAGACCGGCGGCCCCGAGGTTCTGCAGTTCGAGGACGTCACCCTGCCGCAGCCGGGTCCCGGCGAAATCCTGATTCGGAACCGGGCGATCGGCCTGAATTTCATCGACACCTATTTCCGCTCGGGTCTCTACCCGGCGCCGCAACTGCCCTTCACCCTAGGCAACGAAAGCGCCGGCGACGTGCTCGCCGTCGGCCCCAACGTCACCGAGTTCAAGCCCGGCGACCGCGTCGCGGTGGTCGCGGGGCTCGGCGCCTATGCCGAGGAGCGCATCGTGCCGGCGGCTTCCGTCGTCGCGCTGCCGGAGGGCATCTCCTACGAGGCCGCCGCCAGCATGCTGCTCAAGGGGCTGACGGCCGAATACCTGCTGCACCGGACCTACAAGGTGAAACCGGGCGACACGATCCTCGTCCATGCCGCGGCCGGTGCGACCGGCCTCATCCTCTGCCAATGGGGCAAGGCGCTGGGCGCGACCGTGATCGGCACGGTCGGCTCGAAGGAGAAGGCGGAGCTGGCCAAGGCGCATGGTGCCGATCACGTCATCAACTATCGCGAGGAGGATTTCGCGGCGCGGGTGAAGGAGGTCACCGGCGGGGCGCTCTGCGACGTCGTCTATGACGGCGTCGGCAAGGACACCTTCATGAAGTCGCTCGACACGCTGAAACCCTTCGGCCTGCTAGCGAGCTTCGGCAATGCGTCTGGCGCGGTCGAGGCCTTCAATCTCGGCATCCTCGCCAGCAAGGGCTCGCTCTATGTGACGCGCCCGACGCTCAACACGCACACGGCCAAGCGCGAGACCATGGTTGCAATGGCCAAGAACCTGTTCGAGACGGTGCTGAGCGGCAAGGTCAAGGTGCCGGTGAACGCGACCTTCCCGCTGAAGGATGCAGCCGACGCGCATCGCCTGCTGGAATCGCGCGGCACCACGGGCTCGACGGTCCTGATTCCCTGATTCAGCCCGAGGCTGATGCGAATGGAGAACCATGCGCCCGGGAAACCGGGCGCATTTTTTTCGTGAGCAATGAACCCGAAGAGGAGGTGCCGCGACGAATCGGTATCAGCACATGCTGACAACCATTCAAGGTGACGTCATGACCAGCAGGTTTCAGATCGTCGGCTTTCTCTTCGCAACCCTGACCCTTTCGGGTGTCGCTCTCGCCCAGCAGGGCGGCGGCGGTGGTGGCGGCAATGGCGGCGGAGGTGGCGGCTCCGGTGGCCAAGGCGGGCAGGGCGGCGACCACAACTCCGTCATCGCCATCCGCCTGCAGGACCACGAGCGCGTCCGGGTTCCGGGTGCGGCAAAGGCCCGGGGAGCCGGAGCCAACTGCATCACCCACGCCTGCAACGAGCCGCCCCGCTACGAGCCCCCTCCGGTTCTGACCGCGGAAGGCTGCGGCGGCGAACTCAGGGTCGCGCGTGACCGTAACGGCCGGATCGTCCGCCGGGTCTGCGAATTCCCGAACTGACCAGCTGTCGCTCAGACAGCCACGCCGTGAAGATCGTAAGCGTCGGCGCGCTCGATCTTCACGGTGACGATGTCGCCTGCCCGCAGCGGCCGGCGGCTCGCCACGTAGACATTGCCGTCGATCTCCGGCGCATCCCATTTCGAGCGGCCCTTGGCCACGGTCGGCCCGGCCTCGTCGATGATGACGGGAATGCGCTTGCCGACGCGGCCCTTGACGATGCGGGCGGAAATCTCTGCCTGTGCCTTCATGAAGCGGTGCCAGCGGGCTTCCTTCACCTCTTCGGGGACGAGGTCGAGGCCGAGATCGTTGGCGGGCGCACCCTTCACCGGCTCGTATTTGAACGCGCCGACGCGCTCCAGCTTCGCTTCCTTCAGCCAGTCGACGAGGATGTCCATGTCCTCTTCGGTCTCGCCGGGGAAGCCGACGATGAAGGTCGAGCGGATGGCGAGATCCGGGCAGATGTCGCGCCATTTCCGGATGCGGTCGAGCGTGCGGTCCTGATGGGCCGGGCGCTTCATCGCCTTCAGCACATTCGGCGAGGCGTGCTGGAAGGGGATGTCGAGATAGGGCAGCACGAGCCCTTCCTGCATCAGCGGGATCACCTCGTCGACATGCGGGTAGGGGTAGACATAGTGCAGGCGCACCCACATCCCCATCTGGCCGAGTTCGCGGGCGAGTTCGAAGAAGCGGGTGCGGATCTCGCGATCCTTGAACATCGAGGGCGCGTATTTGATGTCGAGGCCGTAGGCGCTGGTGTCCTGCGAGATCACCAGCAGTTCCTTGACGCCGGCCTTGGCCAGCTTCTCGGCCTCGCGCAGCACGTCGCCGATCGGCCGCGAGACGAGGTCGCCGCGCAGCTTCGGGATGATGCAGAAGGTGCAGCGATTGTTGCAGCCCTCTGAAATCTTGAGATAGGCGTAGTGCCGCGGCGTCAGCTTCACGCCCTGGTCGGGCACGAGATCGACGAAGGGGTCGTGCTTCGGCGGCACCGCCTGATGCACGGCCGAGACGACGCTCTCATAGGCCTGCGGGCCGGTGATCGCGAGCACGTTCGGGAAGACGTCGCGGATCTGCTCGGGCTCGGCGCCCATGCAGCCGGTGACGATGACCTTGCCGTTCTCGGCCATGGCCGAGCCGATCGCCTCGAGCGACTCGGCCTTGGCGCTGTCGAGGAAGCCGCAGGTGTTGACGATGACGAGGTCGGCCCCGGCATGGCTCTTCGAGAGCTCGTAGCCCTCGGAGCGCAGCGAGGTGATGATCCGTTCGGAATCGACGAGCGCTTTGGGGCAGCCCAGCGAAACAAAGGAGATTTTCGGCGCGACGGCGTTCATCGGCTGATGGCTCGGTTCAGAATGTCAGGAAGCGCCGCGCGTCAGGGCACGCGATCGGCGCTTCCTTTGAACCTTTTCAAGCTGATTTGCAATCGAAAGCGCGATCAGGCCGCCTTGCCGGTCGCGACGGGACGGTCGGGGTCCTGCGTCCAGTCGGTCATCGAGCCATCGTAGAGCGCGACCTCGTCGCGGCCCAGAACCTCCGAAAGCACGAACCAGTTCGCCGCTGCCGAATGGCCGGTATTGCAGTAGGAGACCACTGGTCCCTGCGGCACGGCCGCGAAGAGCTTCTCCAGCTCGCGAGGCTCCTTGAGCTTGCCGCTGCCGGGCTCGAAGGCGCCGGCATAGTCGCGCTGGATCGCGCCGGGGATATGGCCGGCACGCGCGGCCTCGGCCGATTTCTCGCGGCCCTCGAAATAGCTGGGACCACGGGCATCGACGAGGCTCGCCTGCTTGCTTCTGGAGGCGACGAGCGTCGAATCCGCCGTGCTGCGCAGGCCCTGCTGTGCCACGACCGGATAAGCGGCAGCGCTCTTCGGCACTGATGCGCCGGTCGCGACCGGGCGCTTCGCATCGGCCGTCCAGGCCTTGAAGCCACCATCGAGGATCGCCTGCTGGCCGTGCCCGATGAATTTCAGCGTCCAGTACACACGTGCCGCCGCGGCGAAATCGGTCGCGGCCGTGCCGGCCGGGACGATGACGATCTCGTCATGCGGCTTGATGCCGAGCCGGCCCACGAGCGCAGCGAGATGGTCGAGCGGCGGCACCATGCCCGGCGCATTGCCGATCTTCGCCCGCCAGCCATCGGCCGCGTAGTCGGAATGGAGCGCGCCGGGGATATGACCGGCCTCGAAGGCGGCTTTTGCGCCATCGGCCGCGGTGCGGATGTCGATGATGACGAGGTTCTCGTCACCGAGGCGCGCGGCGAGCGCGTCCGGCGTGATTAATCCGGCGAATTCAGCCCGGCTCATTCGGCAGCCTCCTTCTGTAGTTCGTCGATCACTTCGAGGCTGTAGCTCATCTCGGCGGTCGCCCCGAGCATGATCGAAGCCGAACAGTATTTTTCCTTCGACAATGTGACGGCCCGCTCGGCCTTGGCATAGGACAGGCCCTTGCCGGTGATGCGGTAGGCGAGATGGATCTTGGTGAAGACCTTGGGATCGGTCGTGGCGCGCTCGGCCTCGACATCGACCTCGCAGCCGGTGATGTTCTCGCGACCCTTCTTGATCATCCCGACGACGTCGAAAGCCGTGCAGCCGGCGAGCCCGATCAGCAGCATCTCCATCGGCCGGATGCCGAGATTGCGCCCACCATATTCCGGCGCGCCATCCATGATCATGGCGTGCCCGCTGCCGGACTCGCCCATGAAGGCCATGCCATCAACCCATTTCGCGCGTGCTTTCATCGCGATCTCCTGTCCGGATCGAGGACCGGTAGCCGATGCGGCTATCGGATTCGCCGGGGAGGCTATGGCATCGGGCCGGAAAGGTGAATCCGGTTTTCGCGGCGCCCGATGCGCGACATTGCGGGATCAGGCGGCGGCGAACAGGTTGCCATGGGCGATGCGGAGCCTGATCCGCTCGCCGATCGCCGGGGCGACCTGGCTGGCGAGATCGACCTCGAGCCGCTTCTTCAGCCCCTCGACGGCGACTTCAGCCCGGCGGATCGGGCCGTTGCGGCGCAAGTGCTCGACCGTGCCGGGGAGCGCCAGCGGCGTCTCGTCGACGATGCGCAGGTGCTGCGGCCGGACATAGAGCGAGGCCGGGCCGCCCTGGTTCTGCGACAATCCGCCCAGCACCGGCCGGTCGCCGAAGAAGGCCTGACTGCCGACGACCTTGACCGGCAGCTTGTTCACCTCGCCCAAGAACTCGCAGATGAAGGGCGTGGCCGGATGATCGTAGACATCATCGGCCGAGCCGACCTGCTCGATCCGTCCTTCGTTGAGGATCGCGACCCGGTCGGCAAGTTCCAGCGCCTCCTCCTGGTCATGCGTGACGAAGACGGTGGTGTGGCCGGTGCGCCCATGCAGTTCGCGCAGCCACGCCCGCAGGTCCTTGCGGACCTTGGCGTCGAGCGCGCCGAAGGGCTCGTCGAGCAGCAGCACGCGCGGCTCGATGGCGAGTGCACGCGCCAAGGCGACGCGTTGGCGCTGGCCGCCAGAAAGCTGGCTCGGGTAGCGCTTTTCTAGCCCCGGCAGCTGAACGAGGTCGAGCAAGTCGCTGACACGCTTGCGGATTTCGTCGTTGTTCGGGCGCTCGTGGCGCGGGCGGGACTTCAAGCCGAAGCCGATATTCTCGGCAACGTTCATCGTCTTGAACAGCGCGTACTGCTGGAAGACGAAACCGATGCGGCGGTCGCGCAGGGAGAGATCGCGCGTATCGGTCTCGCCGAACAGGACGCGGCCGCGATCGGCCTCCTCAAGCCCGGCGATCAGGCGCAGCAGCGTGGTCTTGCCCGAACCGGACGGGCCGAGCAGCGCGACCAGCTCTCCCGGCTGGATATCGAGCGAGACGCCGCGCAGCGCCGGGAAGTTGTCGAAGCGCTTTTCGATGGTCTCGATGGTGACGGCGACCGACATGGCGAGAAATCCTTCGTCTGTGGGTCAGTGACGGCGACTGGCGGCGATGACATCGCCGTAGTGCCATTCCAGCAGGGTCTTGAGCACGAGGGTGACCAGCGCCAGCCCCGCCAGCAGCGAGGCCACCGCGAAGGCGGCCGCGCCCATGTATTCGTTGTAGAGGATCTCGATATGCAGCGGCATGGTGTTGGTCAGGCCGCGAATCTTGCCCGAGACGACCGCGACCGCGCCGAACTCGCCCATCGCACGGGCGTTGCAGAGCAGCACGCCGTAGAACAGGCTCCATTTCACGTTCGGCAGCGTCACCGAGAAGAACACGCGCCAGGGCGAGGCGCCGAGCGTCAGGGCTGCTTCCTCGTCGGACGAGCCGAGCGACTGCATATGCGGGATCAGTTCGCGTGCCACGAAGGGGAAGGTGACGAAGACCGTGGCGAGGATCAGGCCGGGCAGGGCGAAGACGATCTTCAGGTCGTTGGCCTGCAGCCACGGTCCGAAATAGCCCTGCGCGCCGAAGAGCAGCACGAAGACGAGGCCCGAGATCACTGGCGAGACCGAGAAGGGCAGGTCGATCAGGCTGATCAGCAGGTTCTTGCCGCGGAATTCGAACTTGGCGACCGCCCAGGCGGCGGCAATGCCGACGACGATGTTGAACGGCACGGCGATGGCCGCGACCAGCAAGGTCAACCGGATCGCTGCCAGCGCATCGGGCTCGGTGATCGCGGCGCGATAGGCCTCCCAGCCCTTGGCGGCGGCCTCGATGAAGACCGTGACCAGCGGCAGCAGCAGGAAAAGCAGCAGGAAGGCGAGCGAGACCGCGATCAGTGCGACCTGAACGACGGGGCTCTCGCCCCGCGCCCGCCCGGGGCTGCGCGTTGGCGTCGCTGCGGAGACAGAGGGCAGGGTCGCGTCAGACATCACCGAACCTCCGGCGGGCGCGAGCCTGGATCAGGTTGCCCGCGAGGATCAGGGCAAAGGAGATCAGCAGCATCATCGTCGCCACCACGGCGGCGCCGGCATAATCGAACTGCTCCAGCCGGATCACGATCAGGAGCGGCGCGATCTCGGAGATCATCGGCACATTGCCGGCGATGAAGATGACCGAGCCGTATTCGCCGACCGCCCGCGCGAAGGCGAGCACGAAGCCGGTCATCAGCGCCGGCAGGACCGGCGGCAGAATCACCCGGAAGATCGTCCGGACGCGGCTGGCGCCAAGCAGCGCCGCAGCCTCTTCGACATCGCTTTGCAGCTCCTCCAATACGGGCTGCACGGTGCGCACCACGAAGGGCAGGCCGATGAAGATCAGCGCGACCATCACGCCCAGCGGCGTATAGGCGACCTTGCCGTCGAAGCCGAAGGAGAGATCGGTGAAGGGGATGGTCAGCTTGAAGGCGAGCGGTGCCAGCAGTGAGCCGACCCAGCCATTCGGCGCATAGATCGCCGCGAGCGAAATGCCGGCCACCGCCGTCGGCAGCGCGAAAGGCAGGTCGACGGCGGCATCGATCAGGCGTCGGCCGGGAAATTCGTAGCGCACCAGCACCCAGGCCAGGATCAGCCCGAACACGGCGTTGACGAGTGCGGCGAACAGGGCGGCGGTGAAGGAGAGCTTCAGCGCGGCGAGCGTGCGCGGCGAGGTCGCCACCGCCCAGATATCGGCGGGGCCGGCGCTGGCGGCCTTCAGGAAGAGCGCCGCCAGCGGGATCAGCACGATCAGCGACAGCGCCGTCACGGTGATGCCGAACGCGAGCCCGAAGCCGGGCAGGATGCTCGGCTCGCGCCAGCGGAAGGTCGTCGTCGCCGCCGTCATGGGCAGTCCTCAGCGGGCCGGCTTGTAGAGCTGGTCGAAGGTGCCGCCATCGCCGAAATGGGTCGGCTGCGCCTTTTTCCAACCGCCGAAGACGTCGTCGATCGTCACCAGATCGACTTTCGGGAAATTGGCGACATCCTTGGCGTCGGCCGCTTCCGGATTACGCGGGCGGTAGAAGTTCCTGGCGATGATCGCCTGTCCCTTCGGCGTGTAGAGGAAGTCGAGATAGGCCTGCGCCTGCTCGCGGGTTTTCTTGGCGTCGACATTGGCATCGACCAGTGCAACCGGCGGCTCAGCCAGGATCGACAGGCTGGGGACGACGATATCGAACTTGTCGGCACCGAATTCCTTGAGCGCCAGGAAGGCCTCGTTCTCCCAGGACAGGAAGACGTCGCCGATGCCGCGCTGGGTGAAGGTCGTGGTCGCGCCGCGCGCGCCGGTGTCGAGCACCGGGACATTGGCGAGCAGCTTGCCGATATAGTCGCGGACCTTGGCCTCGTCCTTGTTGAAGGCCTTCTCGGCATAGGCCCAGGCGGCGAGGTAGTTCCAGCGCGCCCCGCCAGAGGTCTTCGGGTTCGGCGTGATGATCTGGACGCCCGGCTTCACGAGGTCGCCCCAGTCCTTGATCGCCTTGGGATTGCCCTTGCGGACGAGGAAGACGATCGTCGAGGTATAGGGCGAGGAATTGTGCGGCAGGCGCTTCTGCCAGTCGAGCGGCAGCTTCTTCGAGCGCTCGGCGACGGCGTCGATATCGCCAGCCAGCGCCAGCGTCACGACATCGGCATTGAGCCCGTCGATCACGGTGCGGGCCTGCGCGCCGGAGCCGCCATGCGACTGGCGGATCGTCGAAATCTTCTTGTCGGGGTTCTTCGCGTTCCACTCGGCGATGAAGGCCGCGTTGATTTCGCGATAGAGCTCGCGGGTCGGATCGTAGGAGACGTTGAGGAGCTCGGTCTGGGCACGCGCCCCGGCGACGACGCCGAAGCAGAGCGTGAAAGCTCCCAGAACCAGCCCGGCCCGGAGGAGGCGGCTAAAAACGGGTCGCGTCATGTCAGGGCTCCGTTGGTTCACGGCGAGGCTCGGATGAGGCATCGATCCGTTCTGAATAACAAACGAAATGTACTGAATTGTCGTCCTTTTCTCAATGACTTGGCGCAAACAGCGCCTTCCAAATTCGGGCGCCGGAGGAGAAAACGCATCTCCGGCGATGACGTTCCACCCGGCGACGAGGCCGGGCCGTGGTCAGGCCCGGCGGCGGTCTTCCGCCGGATTCGCGGCAGACAGGGCCGGGCCGAAAGCATGGCCGAGCAGGACGAGAACGGGGCCGTTCGCCGGCAATTCGCCAAGCCGCTCCGGCAGGTCTGCAATGGTCGCGGCGATGCGCTGCTCGTCGGGGCGCGTCGCAGCAAGCACGGCGACGGCCGGCGTCTGCGGGTCGAGCCCGGCGGCGATGGCGCGCTCGCGGAAGCCGGGCAGGGTGGCCCGGGCCATGTAGATCACGGTCGAGGCGGCAGGGTCCGCCATGGCGCGCCAGTCGAGATCGTCAGGCAACTCGCCCTTGCGCGAATGGCCGGTGACGAATTGCAGGCGCCGGGCATGGTCGCGATGGGTCAGCGACAGGCCGAGCGAAGCCGCAGCCCCCTGCGCCGCCGAGATGCCGGGCACGATCGCTACGGGCACGCCCGCAGTGTGGCAGGCCTCGATCTCCTCGCCGGCGCGGCCGAAGATGCCGGGATCGCCGCCCTTCAGCCGCACGACATGCTTGCCCTGGGCAGCCAGCGAGACGATCAGCGCGTTGATGTCGCCCTGCTTCACCGAGGGGCCGTAGCCGGTCTTGCCGACCAGCATGCGCTTGGCCTCGCGCCGGGCGAGTTCGAGCACGCCGGGCGAGACGAGGTCGTCATAGAGGATGATGTCGGCGCTCTGCAGGGCGCGGATCGCCTTCAGCGTCAGCAGTTCCGGATCGCCCGGCCCGGCGCCGACCAGCGTGACGCGACCCTTGCCGTCATGGTTGGCCTCGATGCGGGAGAGCTTCGCGAAAAGCTCTGCTTCGTCGTCGAGGTTCGGCGTGCGTTCCGGCTCGGCCATGGCCTTGCCGGCGAAGAGCTCCCAGAAGCTGCGTCGCAGCGCGAAGGGCAGTTCGCGGGCCTGCACCGCCGGGCGCCAGTCGGCTGCGGCCTGCGCCCAGTTCTTCAAGCCGGCCGGCAGGAGCGCCTCGATCTTGGTGCGGATCGCCTGTCCGAAGACGGGCGCGGCGCCATCCGTGGAGACGGCGACGATCAGCGGCGAGCGGTTGACCAGCGCGCCGAAGGCGAAATCGCAATGCTCGGGCTTGTCGACGATATTGACCGGTACGCCGGCCTGTCGCGCCGCCGCGACGAAGGCGCGAACCGCATCGGCATCGTCGAGGTCGGCAACCGCGATCGCCGCATCGGTCAAATCGTCAGCCTGCCAGGCTCGGTGGTGGACATGCACGCGATGGCCGATTTCGCCCTGCGCCAATCCGGCGAACAGTGCTTCCGTGCCATCGGCAAAGACATGCAACTCAGCCCCGGTCGCCGCCAACAGCTCAGCCTTCCACAGCGCGCCTTCGGTCCTGCCGGCGAGCACGACCTTGCGCCCGACCAGCTTGTGGAAGAGCGGCAGCGTCGCCAGCGGCTCGATGCGGGCCGCGGTGGATTCGGGCTGTCTTTCGGTCATCGGGTCGTCGCTACGGCCTTCTCGTCTGCCGCGATGCGCTCGTTGCCCGCCGGTGGCGTCAGCAGCCACAGCGCGGCCAGTGCCAGGATGATAAGGCGAAAGCAAAGATCGAACCAGCGCCCGCGTGCCTCGCTCGCAGGCTGGCGCGGCAGCAGGGCCTCCAGCTCGGCGTCCGAGCGGTCCTCGTCGATGCCCGTGGCCGTGCGGGGGCGTTCGATCGAGCCATGTGTCGCGGTCGAGATCGTCATGACTCACTCCGCTGCGATGGGCGCGGCGGCTCTCGCCGCCCGGCGCTGGTCGAGGACGTTGCGGCTGCTCTCGCCATAACCACGCTGATAGATGGCGCTGAACGAGTCGCGCGCATGCAGCCATTGCGATACCGGCTGGCGCGCGGCGTTCGCTTCCGGCAACTCGATCGTGTCGAAGCCGCTGGAGAGGGCATAAGCGAACTGGTCGGCGATCAGCGGGCCGCTGGCGCGGATTTCCCCTGCGAAGCCGGCACGCCGGATCTGGCGGGCGAGGCTGAAGCCGCGCCCGTCCGAGTAAGCGGGAAAGGCGATCGCGACGAGCGCCAGCCGCGGCAGGAAGGGCGCGAGTTCGGCAAACGGCACGTTGTTGGGGATCAGCACGCCGATGACCTGCTCGGGCTCCTGCGCGTCGAGCGCCTCGACGAGAACCTCCCAGGGCACGAGCGCGGCTGGGATGTTGCCGATCGCGGCACCCTCGCTGCGGGTCCAGCGGTCCTCGGCGCTTCCGTTCCGGTCAAGCAGCGGCACGGGCGGTCTCCTGGAAGGCGGCCTTGAACGGCCCGAGGCCGATGCGGCGCACGTTGTCGATGAAGCTCTCGCCATCGCTGCGGGCGGCGAGATAGACCGAGACGATCCGCTCGATCGCGTCCGGCACCTCCTCTGCAGCGAGGCCCGGCCCGAGAATCTCGCCGATCGCGGCGTTCTCGGTGGCGTCGCCGCCGAGCGTGATCTGGTAGGATTCGATGCCGCGCTTCTCCAGGCCGAGAATGCCGATATGGCCGACATGGTGATGGCCGCAGGCATTGATGCAGCCGGAGATCTTGATGCCGAGCGGCCCGATCTCGCGCTGGCGCGCCTCATCGGCGAAGCGGCTCTGGATCGCCTGCGCGATCGGGATCGAGCGGGCCGTCGCCAGCGCGCAATAATCGAGGCCGGGGCAGGAGATGATGTCGGTGACGAGCCCGACATTGGCCGTGGCTAAGCCCGCCTCGCCGAGTGCCTGCCAGATCGCGTAGAGATCGCGCTGGCGCACATGCGGCAGCACGAGGTTCTGCGCATGGGTGACGCGCAACTCGTCGAAGGAATAGCGCTCGGCGAGATCGGCGACGCGGCGCATCTGCTCGCTGGTCGCGTCGCCCGGCGCCTGGCCGACCGGCTTCAGCGAGATCGTCAGCGCCGTGTAGCCCGGCGCCTTGTGCGGCACCGTGTTGACCTCGACCCAGCGGGCGAAGGCCGGATTGCTCGCCTTGGCCGCCTCCAGTGTATTGCTGACGGCCGGCAGCGCCTCGTAGCGCGGCGGCGCGAAATAGGCGGCGATACGCGCGACCTCTTCCGGGTCGGCATTGATCGAGGGGCCGTCGAGCTGGGCGAACTCGGCCTCGACGCGGCGGGTGAATTCCTCGGCGCCGATCTCGTGGACCAGGATCTTGACGCGCGCCTTGTACTTGTTGTCGCGCCGCCCCTCGAGATTATAGACCCGCATCACCGCCTCGAGATAGGCGAGCAGGTCCTTCTTCGGCAGATAGTCGCGCACGACCTTGCCGATCATCGGCGTGCGGCCGAGCCCGCCGCCGACGCTGATCTCGTAGCAGGTCTCGTGCGTGTCGGGATGGCGGCGCAAGCGCAGGCCGATATCGTGGGCCTTGATCACCGCCCGGTCAGCCTCGGCACCCGTCACCGCGATCTTGAACTTGCGCGGCAGGTAGCTGAATTCGGGATGGGCCGAGGACCATTGCCGGATCAGTTCGGCGGTGGGGCGCGGATCCTCGATCTCGTCCTGCGCGACGCCGGCGAAATGGTCGGCCGTGACATTGCGGATGCAGTTGCCGGAGGTCTGGATGCAATGCATCTCGACATCGGCGAGCAGGCCGAGGATGGCCGGCACGTCGCGCAGCTTCGGCCAGTTGAACTGCAGGTTCTGGCGCGTGGTGAAATGGCCGTAGCCGCGGTCATAGCGCTCGCCGATCAGGGCGAGCTGTCGGAGCTGCCGCGAATTCAGCGTGCCATAGGGCACGGCGATCCGCAGCATATAGGCGTGGAGCTGGAGATAGACGCCGTTCTTGAGCCGGAGCGGCTTGAACTCGTCCTCGGTCAGCGAGCCGTCGAGCCGGCGCGCGACCTGGTCGGTGAACTGGGCCACCCGCTCCCGGACGAAACGCTCGTCGAATTCGTCATAACGATACATGAAATCAGCCCTTCGGCGCGGAGGCGATGCCTTCACCGGCCTGCTTGCCGAGATCGGGACGATTGCTGGGACCGAGCGTCTTGAAGCGCTCGCGGAAATGGCGGGGCACCGGGCTGCCGCTCTCGATGGCGACATCGACGAGATAGGCGTCGACGACCTTGTTGCCGCGCAGCTCAGTGGCGGCGAAGGCTTCGAGCCGGTCAGCCGCCGCATCATCGGCGGCGACCAGCGCGAGCGCCGGGTCGCGCGTCCAGGCCAGCGGGCCGGCGCCATCGACGAAGGCGAAGACGACATCGCCATCGAGCAGGTCGTTGGCGAGGAGGATCGCCGGCAGGGGAACGCGTTTCGCTTGGGCGGCCATCACGCGGCCTCCGCCAGTGTCAGCGTCAGCCCGTCGAGGTCGTCGGCCCAGATGATCTGGCAGGAGAGGCGCGAGGTCGCCTCGATCAACGGCAATTCGTCGAGCGCGTCGATCTCCTCGTCGCGCGGCTCGGGCAGCTTTCCGGCCCATTCCTGCGCGACGATGACATGGCAGGTGCCGCAATCGCAGGAACCGCCGCAGACGCCCTCGATGCCGACCTTGTAGTCGCGCAGGATTTCCATGACCCGCCAGCCTTCCACGGCTTCGAGTTCATGGCTCCGGCCCTGTCGATCGATGACGTTCAGAACTGCCACGATAACGCCCATCCCCGTTCGGTCTTTCGAACAGGGATTTTACGCTACAGGCGGGTTTCAGCTCAATTCACATCAGGTAGTCGGTTTTTTCGAATTATCGGCGCGCTAGAGTAGAATTATCCTGAAGAAGTATTTTTAGGCCGATCTGCCGCAAATTTATGCCATCCGGGCAGCTTCTCACGTTGAAGCGCGATTGCTGCCCGGAGCGGCCCATGTTCAGGCGCTTTTCAGGATCGTCTCGACGATGTCCTGTACATCGAACGCTTCGCGCAGCGTCGCAAGGTGATGCGGCTCGCCGCGGGTGAGCTTCGACACACCTTCGAGCTGCCGGCGCAGCGCCAGCGGGCGCGCCTCATTCTGGGAGAGTGCCTCCGGATCGGCCTCCCAGCTACCATCGGGAAGGCGCCGTTCGGCGCGCGACCAGTCGCAGAGCCGGACCGCGCCCTTGTCGCCTTCGAGCGTCCAGACGTTATGGTCATCCTTCGTGGTCGTGCCGACGCTGCCACTCAAAGTGACAGGCAGGGCGCCTGCGGTCAGCGTCGCCTCGATCCGGCGCTCGCTCTTGCCCGCTTCGGGATAAGCCGCCTTCGCGGAAAGGCCGGCGAAAGGCCCGGCGATGCGGCGGGTCAGGAACAGGAAATGCGAGACGACCTCACGGGTGAAGCCGCCCTGCGCCGTGCGGTCGAGCCAGCCGGCCGCATCGACCTGCCAGGAGCGTGGCCAGTTCGCGAAGGCGACCTCGATCGAAACACGCTGTGGCGTGCCGATGGCGCCGGTGTCGATCCATTCCCGCAAACGAGCGACGGCCGGCGAGGAAGCGAAAGGGAAATTCACAGCACCGCGCTCACCGGCCTCGGCGACGAAAGCACGAGCATCCTCGACATCGACCGCCAATGGCTTCTCGCAGAACACGGCCTTGCCCGCAGCGAGCGCCGCGCGCGCATGGCCAAGATGGGAGGAGGGCGGCGAGGCGATGTAGACGCAGTCGCTCGCCGCGATGAGGGCCGCGGCGTCCGGTTGATGCGCCACCGACGGCAGCGCGGAGCCGATCCGCTCCAGCGCC
This sequence comes from Allobosea sp. GW821-FHT09G06, assembly GCF_059416005.1. NCBI lineage: Bacteria > Pseudomonadati > Pseudomonadota > Alphaproteobacteria > Hyphomicrobiales > Alloboseaceae > Allobosea > Allobosea sp. GW821-FHT09G06. The sequence continues at coordinate 199,898 of NZ_JBWKOI010000004.1, forward strand.
TCGGTGGAAGGGTCCCAGATGCCGGCGACGCGAAGCGCCGTCGCGGGCTGGTCCAGCGCCGCGCGCAGCATGCGCTCGCCCATGATGCCGGCGCCGATGAGGCCAAGGGAAATCGGGTTTGCGCTCATGGATGTCTCGCTCGCCAGAAGCCGGGCTGCTTGCGCTGGCCCTTTTCGAAGATCCGGTCAGTCACGGGTTAAGATTAACTGCCGGCATTTGTTGAAAGAGGTCCGGCTGCCGGGCCATATCGCCGCCTGCGCATGATGCAGTCCCGCATCCAGGTGAAGCATGATCCGGCACTACCGTTCCCTTCCGAGCGCTGCCGATATCCTGAACCGGAACGGCGGTGAAGGCCCCGGCTTCAATGCGATGCGCCTGATCCTGTCTCTGACCATCCTCGCGGTGCATTCCGGCTGGGTCGCGGGCGCCGATACGAGCCGCGACTGGGAAGGGCTGCATGGCATCTTCCTGATGAGCCTGGTGCCGGCCTTCTTCGCGCTCAGCGGCTTCCTCGTCACCGGCAGCGCCATGCGGACCGACGCGGTGCGGCCCTTCATCACATTGCGCGCCATCCGCATCGTGCCGGCGCTCTTCGTCGAGATCACCCTGTCGGCGCTGGTGCTCGGCCCGTTGCTGACAACCTGGCTGCTGCGCGACTATGTCGCCGATATCCGCTTCTGGGAGTATTTCGGCAATATCGTCGGGCGCATCCGCTTCGAACTGCCGGGCGTGTTCGAGAGCAACCCGGTCGCCGGCGTGGTCAACCAGAACCTCTGGACGCTGAAGCCGGAATTCTATTGCTACATTCTGATGGCGATCATGATCGCGGTCGGCATCCTGCACCGCCGGCTGCTCTTCGCCGCGCTGTCGCTGGCTGTGATCCTCGGCGCTACGGTTGCCGCGTTCAAGGTCGGCTTCGGCGTCACCGAGGGCAACTATCACTGGACCGTCGTGGTCTTCTATTTCCTGGTCGGCTGCCTGTTTTTCCAGTGGCGCGAGCATGTGAAGATGCACTGGCTGCTCTTCGTCGCAGCACTCCTGGCCTCGATCGCCCTGATGGCCGCGCCGCGCGAATATGCCTTCTTCGTGCCGCCCTTCCTGACCTATTGCGTGGTCTATCTCGGCCTGCTGCCGCTGCATCTGCCGGCGCGCATCAAGAAGCTCGACGTGTCCTACGGCATCTATCTCTACGGCTTCCCGATCCAGCAGGCGATCGTCAGCCAGACCGATTTCGCCCATGGCAACGGGCCACTGCTCTTCGCTGTCTCGGCGCCGATCGTCATCGCCTTCGCGCTGGTGTCATGGCTCTGGATCGAGAAGCCTTTCCTCAAGGTGAAGCCCTACGTGCTCGGCCAGAAGCAATGGCGCAATCGCAAGGCCCCCGCGCTCGCTCCGGCGGAGTGAGCCGCCGCCGTCAGGGCGCCTTGGTCCGCATCCGCGCGGCGAGGCCGAGCCCCATGACCGCCATGGCGAACAGCACCCAGAGCGGATCGGCACGGTTGAGCGGGAAGGTCTCGAGCATCCCGACATAGGTCATGAAGATCAGGATCATGGCGAAGAGGTCGGCGAGATTGCGGTTCTCCGGAATCTGCCGGCTGCGCATGTAGTCGATCAGCGGCCGGCCCATCAGCAGCCAGATCATCAACACCGCGCCGGGAACGCCGAAGGTCAGCGCCGCGTCGAGATAGCTGTTATGGCCGGAGCCGATGCCGCGGATATCCCAGCTCGCCTCGTAGTTCTCCTCGAAGCCGGTCACCGCCGGCGTCTGCCAGAAGCTGGCATAGCCGTAGCCGAGCCAGGGCTTCTCGGCGATGCGCTGCAGGGCGAATTTCCAGATCTCGTCACGGCCGGTGAAGGTCGGGTCCGAAATCACCGCCTTGAGCATGGCGTTGAGCGTCGGCGACATCACCGAGCCGACGGTCAGTGCCGCGATCAACGCGACCAGCACGAGATGGACCAGAACCGCTAGTCCCGGCCGGCCGGTGATGCGCGCCAGCGTGACCACGCCGATGGCAAGCGGCAGGAAGCCCATCGTCGTCTTGGAGCCGCTGTTGAGCACGAACAGCACACCGAGCGCGACGACGAGCGCGCCGCGCCAGCGCAGGCCGCTGCGCCAGCCATAGATGCCGATCATCGCCACGATCGAGAAGACCGGGGCGGCGAAGTTCTTGTGCGAGAGATGCCCGCGCCAGTCGCCGGCATGGACGCCCTCGGCGCCCTCCGCGCTGTGGACGACCAGATGCGGCGCCACGACCAGCATGGCGTAGACCAGCAGCAGGAGCACGAGGCAGGCATTGACCGCAGCAGTGGCAAAGCTGCGCTCGTCGCGCGGCAGGACGAGCACGCCCGCGACGACGATCATCACGATCGCGGTCAGCAGCAAACCGCGCAGCGAGGCGGTCGGATCGAGCGATTGCGCGATCGAGAGCGCGGCGATGCCGAAGACAATGGCCCAGCGGCTTAGGCCGAGACGCGTCAGCACGTCGCGCTGCGTCAGTCCGAGCATCGCCACGAGGAAGACGAGGCCGAGCCCGAACCAGCCGACCTGGTTGACGATGTTGCCGGTCGATTCGCCCGGCACCGTCTGCTCCGGCACGCCGGCGAAGGGTTGCAGCGACAGCATCAGGATGAACAGCCCGCAGCCGGCCAGGATGCTGCCGAGCAGACCGGGCTCGGCCGCGGATCGGGATGTGTCGCTGATGGTCGAGCCGTGGACGCTGTCGCTCATGGATGTTTCGCGGCCGTCTTCGGAAAGCCTGCCGATGCGGCAGGCCGAGCGCGAACGCAGCATAGGCGCGGAATCTTAAGGGCGTCTCACCGGCCGGAGCTCCGCGATTGACGATTCCGCCCGCGCTGCCGCATGACACGGGCCTCGATTGAAGGAGGCCTGCCCCATGAAAGCCGTCGTCTACGAAGCCTTCGGGCAGGCCCCCGAACTCCGCATCCTGCCGGACCCGACCCCGGAGCCTCACAGCGTCATCATCAAGGTCGAGGCGACGGGCCTGTGCCGCAGCGACTGGCATGGCTGGGTCGGGCACGATCCCGATATCCGCCTGCCGCATGTGCCGGGCCATGAGCTGGCCGGCGTCATCGCCGCGGTCGGCCGCAGCGTCGTGCGCTTCCGCGAGGGCGATCGCGTCACCGTGCCCTTCGTCTCGGGCTGCGGCTCCTGCCCGCAATGCCATTCCGGCAACCAGCAGGTCTGCGACGACCAGTTCCAGCCCGGCTTCACCCATTGGGGCTCGTTCGCGGAATACGTCCGCATCGACCGGGCCGATTTCAACCTCGTGCGCCTGCCCGAGGAGATCGATTTCGCCACGGCCGCCAGCCTCGGCTGCCGCTTCGTGACCTCGTTCCGCGCCGTGGTCGACCAGGGCAAGGTCACGGGCGGGCAATGGGTCGCCGTCCATGGCTGCGGCGGCGTCGGCCTCTCCGCGATCATGATCGCCAATGCGCTCGGCGCCAACGTCGTCGCCGTCGACATCTCCGACGACAAATTGCGCCTCGCCCGCGAGGTCGGCGCCGCGGTGACGATCAACGCCAAGACCCAACCCGATGTCGTCGCCGCCGTGCGCGACGCGACCAGTGGCGGCGCCCATGTCTCGCTCGATGCGCTCGGGTCTCCCCAGACCTGCTTCAACTCGGTGGCGAACCTGCGCAAGCGCGGCAAGCATATCCAGGTCGGGCTCCTGCTGGCGGAGCAGGCGACGCCGCCGATCCCGATGGCGCAGGTCATCGCCCAGGAGCTCGAAATCCTCGGCAGCCACGGCATGCAGGCGCATCGCTATGGCGCGATGCTCGACATGATCAGCGCCGGCAAGCTCACCCCGCAGCAGCTCGTCGGCCGCCGCATCGACCTCGCCGAATCGATCCCCGCCCTGATGGCGATGGACCGTTTCGAGGGCACGGGCGTGACGATCATCGACCGCTTCTGAGGGGCGAGGGGCGCAGACTGCTTCTCTGCCCCCGCGCGCGTCATGCTCGGGCTTGACCCGAGCATCTCATCACAAGGAGGCTCGGGCGCCTCATCCGGCCGGAGATTCACGGGTCTGCGCTGCGCTTCGCCCGAGAATGACGGCCTGTCACTTCCCGTGCCGGGCGCTCTCCCCGGCGACGCGGGCCTCGGCCTGCGCGATCGCCTCGTCGGTTTCGAGCCCGTTGGCGCGGTTCTCCATCGCGTAGGCGAAGGACCTGCGGGTATCGTCCGGCATGGCCCGCAAGACGGTGCGGAAGCAGTCGCCGCGCGCATCCTGGCAGGCGCGCATCCGCTTGCAGGTCCTGTTCGGGCAGACGCGGAAGATTTCGAGCTGGTCGGTCAGCCGGCGAAACAGGGCGGACCGCGCCCTCTGGCAGCTCTCGAAATCGGTGATCGGCGGGGTAGCGGCGGGGGTGTTCTGGCGTTTCGGCATGGCGAGGCTCCGGTGGGGTCAGGCACGCAGGATCATCCGCCCGCGCGGCTGCGCGGCGGGAGGGGTGGCTGGACAGGGCTGGCGGAGCGCCGCGAGGCGCGAAGAGAATCCGCAACCGTTGAGCCAGGCTGCGGCGCGGCGGGATTGAGCCACCCGTCGCACGCCCCGTGGCGCTCCGCCTCCGGCGATTTTGGGCTCCGGGCCGCGCTTATCGGGCCTAAGCGGTTCAGGATGGGCGGGTTTCGACGCCAGTGTCCCTCAGCGGGTCGTCGCGTCGTCGCCATAGCCATCGTCAACGGCCGGCCGTTCCCAGCGAGCTCCTCGCACAGGGACCGTAGTGTCCCCAGGGCGGTGCCCCGAAGCCTCCCGGGAGCAGGGCGTAACCCCCGCCCGCAGGCGCCGACCCTCACCCAACCTCCAGCATACCTCCGGACGGCCGCCCCGTTTGGGTGATGGGCGAGGGCAGGATAGGGCGGGTAATGAGGGGCGGGGATAAGTTTGGCCCTTAGCCGACGTCAGGAACGTGGGCTTCGGCCGCCGGCTGAAGCCAGCGGTGTAGCCGCCGAGGAGCGCGAATCGGAAGCGCATTGCTCGAGGCACGATTGGAACCCCGCTCCATCAAAGGGATTCGCGAGCGGGAAAGGGTGTTGGGGTTTCGAGCGCCCGAGGTATTTGATTTTCAAATCAAATCATGCGCCTAGGGACCGGCCTTCCGGTCTAGCCAATCCGATAACGGCTGCAAGTCGTGTGACCAGAAGACCAAAACATCGCTATCCAGAAGCGCATCAACTTGTCTGGGTCCAACGACGCCTTGGAGCATGGCTGCGGTCTGAATAAAGGCGCCCCATTGATCTTTCCAGGCTTTAACCTTATCCATTACCTCAGCTACTCGCTTAATTGAATTGGTTGAGTCATTGGAAACCTTGCACTCCATCGCGAGTATCAAGCTTGAGCTAACTCCGCACGCTATATCAACCTCCTTTTGAGAGGTTCTGGTTTTGCATTTCGTATTTCTCATGTAATGCGAGCCGACTAAATCGGCCGGGGTGCTAACCAATTTCGAAATGTCTTTGGTCCAGCCTTTGCTTAAAAGTAGTTCTTCAACGGCTTTCTCTTGTTCATTTGATAGTCTAATCCGGCGGACCGTATTGAATATCTGCGAGCTAATCATCGGCGCTACGGTGTGTAAGAGGCGTCGAACTTGGGTCTTTGTTGGCAAAGAGTTTGTTTCAAGCCACTTCGTTAGTGAAAGGTCTCGTCGCTTTTCGAATGCGTCTGCGAACTGATCCGCTGCAGCCTTGCTTAGCTTGCTCTCCTTCTTTTCAGCACCTTTTGGGTAAAGCGGAAGAAGCAGCTTTAGCTGATCCTGACTGATCGGCGGAGCAAAAAGATGTCTAAGTACGAGTAGATGCTTCCCACTCTTAGTCAAAGGGTGGCGAATATCTCGCAAGTAATCGGTATCGATTAAGGTTCGCAGTATCCGCTTGCGAACTTGGCGCGTCACGTCTCGCCACTCTGCCGCCAAAGGCCCAGGATCCATCCCGGCAACGTAAATACTTACAGCTGCCTTTGCGGCGTCTCGATGGTATTCCCTCGAAGTAAACGGCGCTACGGGGCTCATGCGACGCGCTTCATTCGGCGCTTAACGGGCGCAATTCTTCTCGATTCCCCGTTCCTATCTTCCTCGCGCTTCGTGTAGGCGATGGCAGACGCTAATTTCTCAGGGAGGTCTCTGACGCTATCCCAATTGCGCTCCGTAATTGACTTACGATTTGACGTAAGCAAGGCTTTTCCCAATGCCTGCGCAAGAAGTGGCGGAACGGCATTGCCAATCAGCCTATATTGATCTGTGCGACTACCTGCAATTGCCCAGCCTTCGGGAAAGGCTTGGATGGCTGCGCATTCTCTAGGGCTGAGCCGCCGAATTCCGAGGCTCACATCCTTGATCCAATCTTGCTGGGCGTTAGCGGTCACTGTGCGTGCCGGCAGGGCCAAATCAGCGATAAATGCACCCTGCTTGTATCCCCAATGCCCGCCTGGCCGGGTTGCCTCGGCCTTCCCAGGGCTCTTTACGCCAGTTCCCGGAGAGAGAAGTGCAAGCTGGTCTGCGAGCTTTCCTGTCGGTCGGATTATCTCGTCCAGCGTCGGGGGGGCTATGGCTGACAAGCATTCACCTAGCGTGCGCCAAGGCAGCTTAGCAGCATCAATAGGGTTCTTAGCATGGGTCGGCTTTGGCAGGTCCGGGGCGTCACCAGACCTGTAGCCGATGAGAACGACACGGACGCGCCTTTGGGCAACTCCTAAGTCGGCAGCATTTAGAAGCTCGACGCTAGTTTGCCACCCAGCCTCAAACAGTCTCTTCCTCAACCATGCCAACGCTGATCCGGGGATGCCATCGGCCCCCCGCGCAGTCACAAGGCCGCGGACGTTCTCGAAAATGAGAAAGCGGCAATCGATTTCTCCTGCCACGCGCAGATAGTCAGCGATCAGCCGACCTCGCGGGTCCTGAAATCCGAGCTGATGCCCCGCACTGCTCCACGACTGGCACGGAGGGCCGCCAGCCATCAACTCGATCTCTCCCCTGCTCCGGCCGATCTTATTCAACAGTTCGCTACCTTGAAGGAAGCGAATGTCCCCTTGCTCCACGAGCGTCTTAGCCATGAAGCGCTTGCGGCCGCCTAAGGGACGACCCGCGTTCGACTTTAGGCTCTCGACGGCCTGATGATCGATGTCGGTTGCATAAGCGCAATCCCACCCGGCAGTCTCAAGCCCAAGGTCTAATCCGCCCAAGCCGGAGAATAGCGATACGAACTCAGGCACCTGAATGCCTCCAGCAACATTGTAACTGCGCGCGCTTCAGGTCGTTGTCGATAGCAGTTCGGAAAAAGCCTCTGCTTGTCGCCTGCCGTCCGACTGCCCCTATTAGTGTGCGCTTCGACAAATTTCATCTCTCTGCGATTCTCAAAAGAGGACACACCAAGAACGTCCTCAGGAATCTGACTCGGCACTTGATGCCGGAATCGGTTTCCAATCGATTATCATGAGAACAAAAAAAGAACAATGCCTGCTAAAGGGGAGTTGCCCGCCGATCTGCACTGGCGGGCCCCGTGTCGTAAATCGTCCTAGCTTCAGGCGGTGTGCTGCGTCGCCGCCCGGGTGCTGATCCGGGGCTTGCAGCGCGGATTGCAAAAGGCATTCTAAGCCCGCTCCCGGAGCGCATGCGTCGGAGAGCGCAAGGCCAGAGGCATAGATGCCCAAAACGTCCGCAATTGTGCGCTACTCCGCCGCCTGCCGCTGCACCTTGCCCTTCTTGATCGGCCGCCGGTCCAGCACCTCCTTGAGGAAGCGCGCGGTGTGGCCTTTGCCGATGCGGACGATGTCCTCCGGCGTGCCTTCGGCCACCACCTGGCCGCCGCCGTCGCCGCCTTCGGGGCCCATGTCGATCACCCAGTCGGCGGTCTTCACCACCTCGAGATTGTGCTCGATCACCACCACCGAATTGCCCTGGTCGACCAGCTCGTGCAGCACCTCCATGAGCTTGGCGACGTCATGGAAATGCAGGCCGGTCGTCGGCTCGTCGAGGATGTAGAGCGTGCGGCCGGTGGCGCGCTTCGACAGTTCCTTGGAGAGCTTGACGCGCTGCGCCTCGCCGCCCGAGAGCGTCGTCGCCTGCTGGCCGACCTTGACATAGTCGAGCCCGACGCGCGCCAGCGTCTCCATCTTGTCGCGGATCGAGGGCACCGCCTTGAACAGGCCCTTCGCCTCCTCGACCGACATGTCGAGCACGTCGGCGATCGATTTGTCGCGATACTTCACTTCGAGGGTTTCGCGGTCGTAGCGCTTGCCCTTGCAGACGTCGCAGGTGACGTAGACATCCGGCAGGAAATGCATCTCGATCTTGATGAGGCCGTCGCCCTGGCAGGCCTCGCAGCGGCCGCCCTTGACGTTGAACGAGAAGCGCCCGGCCTGATAGCCGCGCGCCTTCGCCTCCGGCAAGCCGGCGAACCATTCGCGGATCGGCGTGAAGGCGCCGGTATAGGTCGCCGGGTTCGAGCGCGGCGTGCGGCCGATCGGCGACTGGTCGATGTCGATGACCTTGTCGAGATGCTCGATGCCCTCGATGCGGTCATGCGGGGCCGGGTGGTCGATCGAGCCGTTCAGCTTGCGCGCCACCGCCTTGTAGAGCGTGTCGATCACCAGCGTCGACTTGCCGCCGCCGGAGACGCCGGTGATGCAGGTGAACATCCCCAAGGGGATCTCGACATCGACATTGCGCAGGTTGTTGCCGCGCGCGCCGACGATCTTGAGGCTGCGGCCGCTCGTGGCCTTGCGGCGCTTGGCCGGCACCGCGACCGACATCTCGCCGGTGAGATATTTGCCGGTGAGCGAATTCGGGTCGTCGAGAATGTCCTGCGGCGTGCCCTTGGCGACGATCTCGCCGCCATGGATGCCGGCGCCGGGGCCGACATCGACGACATAGTCGGCCGTCAGGATCGCATCCTCGTCATGCTCGACCACGATCACCGTGTTGCCGAGGTCGCGCAGGCGCCGCAGCGTGCCGAGCAGGCGCTCGTTGTCGCGCTGGTGCAGGCCGATCGAAGGCTCGTCCAGCACATAGAGCACGCCGGTCAGGCCCGAGCCGATCTGGCTGGCGAGGCGGATGCGCTGGCTCTCGCCGCCGGACAGCGTGCCGGAGGCGCGGGCGAGCGTCAGGTATTCCAGCCCGACATCGAGCAGGAAGGTCAGCCGGTCGCGGATTTCCTTGAGGATGCGCGGGGCGATCTCGTTCTGCTTCTTCGAGAGCCGGGCGGGCAGGGCGGTGACCCAGTCCAGCGCGTCCTTCACCGAGAGCTTCGAGACCTCGCCGATATGGCGGCCGTCGATCTTCACCGCCAGCGCCTCGGGCTTCAGGCGATAGCCGTTGCAGGCGGCGCAGGGCGTCTCGGACATGAAGCGGCCGATCTCCTCGCGCGCCCAGTCCGATTCCGTCTCCTTCCAGCGCCGCTCCATATTGGTGATGACGCCCTCGAAGGGCTTCTTCACCTCGTAGCTGCGCAGGCCGTCATTATAGGCCATGCGCACGGGCTCGGTGCCGGTGCCGAACAGGATCGCCTTCTGGGCAGTCTCCGGCAATTCCGACCAGGGCTTGGTCATCGAGAAGCCGAAATGCTTGGCGAGCGCTTCCAGCGTCTGGCCGTAATAGGGCGAGGTCGACTTGGCCCAGGGAGCGATCGCGCCCTTCTTCAGCGTCAGCGAGGCGTCCGGGACGATCATGTCCGGGTCGATCCGCATCTCGTGGCCGAGGCCGTCGCAGACCGGGCAGGCGCCGAACGGATTGTTGAACGAGAACAGCCGGGGCTCGATCTCAGGGATAGTGAAGCCGGAAACCGGGCAGGCGAACTTGGACGAGAAGGTGACGCGCCTGGCCTCGCCGTTCTCCTCCTTCTCGTCGGCATATTCGAAGACGGCGATGCCGTCGGTCAGCTCCAGCGCCTGCTCCAGCGAGTCGGCGAGGCGGGCGCCGAGGTCCGGCCGGATCACGATCCGGTCCACGACCACGTCGATGTCGTGCTTGAACTTCTTGTCGAGGGCCGGGGCGTCCGGGATCTCGTAGAACTCGCCATTGACCTTGACGCGCTGGAAGCCGCGCTTCAGCCAGTCGGCCATCTCCTTCTTGAACTCGCCCTTGCGGCCGCGCACCACCGGCGCGAGCAGGTAGCCGCGCGTCTTCTCCGGCAATTCGACCATGCGGTCGACCATCTGCTGGACGGTCTGGCTCTCGATCGGCAGGCCGGTCGCGGGCGAATAGGGAATGCCGGTGCGCGCCCAGAGCAGGCGCATGTAGTCGTGGATCTCGGTGACCGTGCCGACGGTCGAGCGCGGGTTCTTCGAGGTCGTCTTCTGCTCGATCGAGATCGCCGGCGAAAGCCCGTCGATCTGGTCGACATCGGGCTTCTGCATCATCTCGAGGAACTGGCGGGCATAGGCCGAGAGCGACTCGACATAGCGGCGCTGGCCCTCGGCATAGATCGTGTCGAAAGCGAGCGAGGACTTGCCGGAGCCGGAGAGACCCGTGAAGACCACGAGCTTGTCGCGCGGAATTGCGAGGTCGACATTCTTGAGATTGTGCTCGCGCGCGCCGCGCACGGTGATGGCGCGGCTGTTCGGGTCGGCCGCGCGGTTGCGGTCGAACATGTCTTCCAGCGCAGCGGCCTGGGCAGCGGCGGATTCGGTCTTGCGGGCCATCGGGGCGTCCGGTCGAGGAGAAGCACTACAGATAGGGCAAATGCCGGGCCTTTCCAGCCTCGCGGCGATCTGCCCGGCATGAATAGCACGCAGCCGTCCCGGCTGCTGCCGTCTTCCTGACAGAAGGCGTCAGGATCGGCGAGGCCCTGATGTGGGGATGATCACGCCGATCGCAATCGACTCCGCCGCGTGGCCGAATTATCTATAAATCATGACGAAGCCTGCCGAAGACACCATCGCCGTCCGCATCGCCAGGGCCCTGGCCGAGCGGATCATCGCCGGAGAGATCGAGCCCGGCTCGCGCCTGCGGCAGGATCACATCGCCGCGGAATTCGAGACCAGTCATGTCCCGGTGCGCGAGGCTTTCCGCCGGCTGGAGGCGCAGGGGCTGGCGATCAGCGAGCCGCGCCGGGGTGTCCGCGTCGCCTCCTTCGATCTGTCGGAGGTGAAGGAGGTCGCGGCCATGCGCGCGGCGCTGGAGGTGCTGGCCTTGCGCCATGCCGCGCCGCATCTCACCGCCGCCATCCTCGACAAGGCCGAGCAGGCGCGGCGCGATTGCGACGCCGCCACCGACGTTCGGGCCTGGGAGGAGGCGAATCGCCGCTTTCACCGCACGCTGGTCGCGCCCTGCGGCATGAAGCGCCTGCTCGCGACGATCGACGATCTCCACGCCGCCAGCGCGCGCTTCCTGTTCTCGGCCTGGCGCTCGGAATGGGAGGCCCGCACCGACCACGACCACCGCGCGATCCTCAACGCCCTGCGCAATGGCGATCTGGAAACCGCGATCACGACGCTGGCGCGGCATGCCCAATGGATCGGCGAGCGCCCGGTCCGCACGGCCTCCGGGGCGACGCGTGGGGCCTTTGCCATCGTCGGGTGAGGGGCGCGCCAAAGCTGCGAATGCGGGTTCCGTAAACATGCACATGCCATGGCCGTCATGCTCGGGCTTGACCCGAGCATCTCCTGCCGAAGAGGGCTCCGCGTGCTTCTTCCGGCAAGAGATTCTCGGGTCTTCGCTCCGCTACGCCCGAGAATGACGCTCTGCCCTGACTCGTGATTTTTGGGCCAGCGGGGATACCGCAGCGAAAGGCGCGCTTGCCTTTTCCGGCGAGATATGGACTTCCTCATAGATCAAAGATCGAAATTATAGATAATTTTGATCGCGACCAAGGAGTGACCATGACCGATCTCGCCCTCAGCCGCCCGTTCAGCCCGCTGCGGCTGGAAAGCCGCTCGCTCGCCTGGCAGGCCGGCGCCGTGATCGTCGGCAGCCTGCTGCTGGCCCTGTCCTCGCAGATCAAGGTGCCGATGTATCCGGTGCCGATGACCATGCAGACCTTCGCCGTCACGCTGATCGGCGCGCTCTATGGCTGGCGCCTCGGCGCGGTCACCGTCATCGCCTGGCTGGCGCAGGGCGCCATGGGCCTGCCCGTCTTCGCCGGCGCCGTCGGTGGCGCTGCCTATTTCGCCGGCCCGACCGGCGGCTACCTGCTGGCCTTCCCCTTCGCCGCGGCCCTGACCGGCTGGCTGGCGCAGCGCGGCTGGAACGGCAGCCGCGTCGGCCTCGCCTTCGCCGCGATGCTCGCCGGCAATGCGCTCTGCCTGGTGATCGGCGTGGCCTGGCTCGCTGTCCTGATCGGCCTGCCCAAGGCGATCGCGCTGGGTGCCGTGCCCTTCATCCTCGGCGCCATCCTGAAGTCGGCGCTGGCCGCCGCAACGCTCAAGGCCTTCGCGCCGCGCGGCTGAGACGGCCGAACGATCTGACGTCAATGAACCGGCGGGCTTCGGCCTGCCGGTTTTTTGTTGGGCTGTGGGCTTCCGCCTTTCGCGACCGCGGCGCCTTGGTGGGCTGGAGGCGTCTAGCGGAGGACGCTCCCAAACGAATCCGTCTGGCGCGCCGGGGCGCCGATGCCGGGCTGCGTATAGGCCGGTCCGTCAGCTCTCGCGCGGGGAACGGTGTCCTGCGTGGTGCAGCCGACCGGGCCGAGCAGGATGAAGGCCAGGGCGAGATAGCGTTTCAGCATGGCGAGCTCCGTCGCAGGGTTCCGGAGCCGGGCTTCTTCGGGCAGCTCCGCCTTGCGCCCAACCTTCGCACGATCTTCCTGCCGGGAAACAGCCCCTTGGGATGCTCGGCTGCATCAGGCCGGCATGCGGGGCGTCATTCGGCTCAACGACGACGCCTGTGAGTGGGCGTTCCCAATGTCTTGATCGGGTCGGAACCTGACCTTTCGGTCAGGGCGCACTCAACCGTGCAGGCTGGCTTATCTAGTATGCAGCTTGTTGCAATCTGTTGAATAGGGAGCGCCTCTTGCAGTCGCCAGCCTGTCCTTTGCTGCGCACAGATGAAGCCGCAGGACCTCGTCCCCTACGTCCTTGCGAAGCGAAGTCAACCGCTTCTGCAAGCGGGCGAAGTCGCGACTCGCAGTCAACTCAATACGCTGCTCCAATGGATAGCGGCGATATCTTTGAAGATCCTTAAGTCGAGCATCAACGAGCCTGCCAAGTTCCCGATAAACCAAGTGGCAGAGGTGATCAGAAAGACGGCATAGAAAGGTTGCGTGAAAAGTCGTCGCGGCAGGCGTTGACGCCGGCTGTGCGGATGGAGCTACGGCAGCGGACGGCGCCGAAAAAGCAAAGAAGGCAATGACAGCCATGATCGAACGCATGCGCTCTCCCAGTCGTTATGCGGACCACTAAGCATGCTCTTAAGGCGCCGCAAGCCAATCACGCGTCGGCTTTGTTTTGGCTTAAGCCAGCGTACGCAATACACGGTTTGCGAAGGGGCGCGACTGTCCAGTATGGGGCGGAAGCGGACGAGCTACGGATGATCGTCTCGCAGCCAAGTTCCGCTGATAGGGCATTTTTTCAACCGGAAGCTTGTGGCCTCCGGCGAGAAGGTTATCGAGCACGCGTATCGATAGGGCGGATTTCCATCTCTGCTAGGCCATCCGTCCGCGGGAACATGTTCCCGGGTGATGAGGAGGCGATTTCTCACCAGTCGATGGCGACCGTTCGAACAAAGCCCTTCACCAGCGCCTTTTCCCAATCCGTTCGGCATGAAAACGCATGCATCCAGCATCCCGTCCTTCCTGAAGAGCAGCGAGAAAGCCGCCTGCTTCCCCTGCTGCCTCCTGAATTCACGCGACGGAACGCCGCGCTCATTCCATGTCCACGAGCCCACCAAATTTGATCTGGTTTGATCGGCTGACGCCTGTCCGGTTGCCCAAAGCGCCAGAATGACAGCACCAGCCGCAGCGCGCGTCGTCATGGGGGATTAGCGCTCAAGGCAGGCTCCGAGAGGGCGCATCGCGAAAGCGAACTCTCGCAAGAATGGCTATGGGGCGTTTCGCGCCGTTCAGGTTGCCACCTTTGAGGTTTCGTGCTGCCGCGAGAACAAAATTCCGCAGCGCCGCTGTAGCTCCCGCGCAAATGCCGGCATGTCCCGACCGTTGATGCCATATCGGATGCGATGATCGGGCGAGCGTTGCTGAGAAGCGGAGGCTTCGAAGACGCGGGCGTAGCAGCCGCCGCTGGCGCCGTAGATGCCGCGATGCGCCGCCAGTCCGAGACCGATGCGATAAGGAACGCTGCCGGCGCCTTTCGCTTGCACCGGGTTTGGAGCCACTCGCTCTTGCCGCACCACTGGCCGTTGCTGCGCCGCGCAGGCGTTGATCTCGTTGGAGAGACGGTCGCTCCAATGGCAATATCCGTTGACGGATTGAATCCCGAACAGCATCCGGGCGCATTTGCAATGCGCGCCGCGCTCGACCGGTCGCGGGTAATGCTGCGCGACGGCAGACGTTGCGGTCATGACGAATAGCGCGGCGATCGCGGCCTTAAGCATGGAAGCCCCCCAGCATCTTTGCTTGGGATGATTGTGGGGGGCCCTCCCGACGAGTCAACTCGACGAAGGGAGGGTAACAGGCTTGATCTCGGCCATGGGGCGGAAGCAAATCTTGCCGGGCAGCCATTCCCCGCCCGGGTGCTGCGACCCACACTAACTCTCCAGCGCCGCGATCATCTCCACCCGCGTCGCATGCCGGCCGCCTTCGAACGTGGCGCCAAGGAAGGCGTCGACGATCGCCAGCGCCAGCCCTTCGCCGACCACGCGCGCGCCGAGCGAGAGCATGTTGGCGTCGTTATGCTGGCGGATCATGCGGGCCGAGAAGGTGTCGGAACAGACGCCGCAGCGGATGCCCCTGACCTTGTTCGCGGCCATCATGATGCCCTGGCCGGTGCCGCACAGGATGATGCCGAGCCGGCAATCGCCGGAGGCGACGAGCCTTGCCGCCGCCTCGCCATGCTTCGGATAAGGGGTGCTCTCCGGCGTCGTCGGGCCGATATCGACGACGTCCCAGCCCTGCGCCGCGACATGCTTCGCGATCGCCTGGCGGAGCGGGATGGCGGCGTGGTCGCTGGAGAGGACGATGTGGTTATTGGCGGTCACGGCAAGATCGTCCTGTTTCGCGATGGCGTTCGGTGGCCCGATCATTCTGGATCAGGCACGTTCTGTACCGTCAACGTGTCTTGCCTGCCAGAAGCGCTTGCTGGGTCCTGACGGGCGCTGACAGGGGCCGGCATCGCCTCGCCGGTTCGTTTGCGCGATGTTCGATCGCGAGAGGCCGGGGCGGGTGGATCAATTCGCCCGGTCCTGCGTTTCAGCGCGAGCCGCGCATGCGACGAGCCTGGCGGCGCCAGCCATGAGCGATCGGGGGAGCAACGATGATGAAGGCCCTTCTTGGAGCAGCGACGCTTGCGCTCGGCCTCGGCCTCGGCGCGCCGGCCATGGCCTGCGAACTCGACCGGCCATTGAAGATGGCCGGGCTCGACTATGATTCCGCCGCCTTCCACACCGCCGTCGCCAGCGCCATCGCCGAGCGCGGTTTCGGCTGCAAGGTCGAGCGCGTTCCCGGCGTGATCGCGCCGCTGGTCAATGGCGTGGCGCGGGGCGATGTCGATATCGTCATGGAGATCTGGATGGCCAACCCGGTCGATGCCTGGGTGAAGGCAGCCGAGGCCGGCAAGGTCGAGCCGCTCGGCACCACCTTCCCGGATGCGAGCGAGGGTTGGTTCGTGCCGCGCTACGTCGTATCCGGCCCGGATGCCAAGGCGCCGGACCTCAAGAAACCCGAGGACCTGAAGCGCTACAAGGCCCTGTTCGCCGATCCAGAGGAGCCGGGGAAGGGGCGTTTCTATAATTGCGTCGCCGGCTGGGTCTGCGAGGGCATCAACAGCAAGAAGCTCGCGGTCTACGGGCTCACTGATGACTTCACCAATACGCGCGGTGGCTCGGGCGAGGCGCTGGTCGCCGCGATCGAGGCGGCGCTCAAGCGCAAGCGCCCGGTCGTGTTCTATTACTGGGGGCCGAGCTGGCTGCTCGGCGCCTATGACCTCGTCAAGCTGGAGGAGGCGCCCTTCGATCCCGCGATCTGGGCCGAGCTCAAGGCCAGCGATACTCCCAAGCGCGCCACCGCCTATCCGACCAGCAAGGTCGTGATCGGCGCCAATGTCGACCTCGCCAAGAAGGCGCCGCAGCTTGCGAGTTTCTTCAAGAGTTACGGCACGACCAGCGACGTGACCTCCAAGATGCTGGCAGAGGCGCGCGAGAAGGGCGTCACGCCCGAGCAGCAGGCGCTCGTCTTCCTGAAGACGCAGGGTGATATCTGGAAGAAATGGCTGCCGGCCGATGTTGCCGGCAAGGTCGCTGCCAGCCTGTGACGGCCACATTGGTGCCGGATCTCGGCAAGGCGTTGCAGGGCGCGGTCAATCGCGCGGTGGATGCGCTCGTCACCGGCTACGGCGATAGGCTCGACGGTTTCGGTGCGGTGCTGACCGCGCCGGTGCGGCTGGTCGAGACGCTGCTCCAGCAGGTTCCGGTCCCGGCCTTCGTGCTGGCGGTTGCGGCCGGCGCCTGGCTCGCGACGCGGCGGATCGGCTTCGCGCTGGCGATGGCCGCCTTGCCGCTGGCGCTCGCGGGGCTGGGTGTCTGGAGTGAGGCGATGCAATCGCTCGCACTGGTCGCCGTCTCCGTGGTGCTCGTCGTGCTGATGGGCCTGCCGCTCGGTGTCGCGGCGGCGCGAATTCCGCGGCTGGGGAGAGTACTGGCACCGCTCTACGACCTGATGCAGACCATCCCGAGCTTCGTCTATCTTATCCCGGTCGCGATGCTGCTCGGGCTTGGGCGGGCACCGGCGCTGGTCGCGACGCTGGTCTATGCGTTGCCGCCCTTCGCGCGCCTGACCGAACTCGGCCTGCGTGGCGTCGATGCCGGGCTGGTCGAGGCCTCGCGGGCTTTGGGCCTCAGGCCGCGGCAGGCCTTCTGGC
The DNA here is from genome assembly GCF_059416005.1 of Allobosea sp. GW821-FHT09G06. Taxonomy (NCBI): domain Bacteria; kingdom Pseudomonadati; phylum Pseudomonadota; class Alphaproteobacteria; order Hyphomicrobiales; family Alloboseaceae; genus Allobosea; species Allobosea sp. GW821-FHT09G06. The sequence continues at coordinate 216,877 of NZ_JBWKOI010000004.1, forward strand.
TGATCGAATTGCCGCTCGCCCGGCCGGTGATCCTGCAGGGGCTGAACCAGGCGATCATGATGGCGCTGGCCATGGTCGTGGTCGCCTCGATGATCGGCGCCAAGGGGCTGGGCGAGGTCGTGCTGCTCGGCCTGCAAAGAGCCGATCCCGGCCTCGGCTTCGTCGGTGGGCTCGGCATCGTCCTGCTCGCCGTGCTGCTCGACCGGATGGCGCAGGCTGTTCTCGGCGCGCGGCAGCCGCCGCGGTGACGGTCAGCGAATCAGCGGGGGAAAACCATGCTCTAAGCTCTTGAACAAAACGGGAACATCATTGATAATGCCTCAATCGGCCGATAGGGTTCGGCTCCGGTCGATCGGCCGGTTTGTGTGAAGTGCGCAGGAAATGGAGCCTGTCATGGCTGGTAGCGTCAACAAGGTCATTCTGGTCGGCAATCTCGGGCGTGATCCCGAAGTGCGCCGCCTCGGCAGCGGCGAGCCTGTCGTCAATCTGCGTATCGCCACCTCCGAGACCTGGCGCGACAAGCAGAGCGGCGAGCGCAAGGAACGCACCGAGTGGCACTCGGTCGTGATCTTCAACGAGAACCTGGCGAAGGTCGCCGAGCAGTATCTGAAGAAGGGCTCGAAGATTTATATCGAGGGCCAGCTCCAGACCCGGAAATGGCAGGACCAGTCCGGCGTCGAGAAATACACCACCGAGATCGTGCTGCAGCGCTTCCGCGGCGAACTCACCATCCTCGACAGCCGCCAGGGCGGCTCGGACGAGTATGGCGGCGAGGGTGGCGGCAGCAGCGGCGGCTACATGGACGACCGCTCGGGCGGCGGCGGTGGCGGTTCCTTCGGCCGTTCCAGCGCGATGGGCGGTGGCGGCGGTGGTTCGCGCCAGCCGGCTATGTCGTCGGGTGGTGGCGGTGGTGGCGGCGGACGCTCGTCCTCCAGCCATCTCGACGACGACATCCCGTTCTAGGGCTTGGGAATTTTTCTCGGAAATGCACCGTCATCCCGGGCTTGACCCGGGATCCATTCCGGAGCGCTGCCGATCGAGGTTCAGGCATGGATCCCGGATCTCCGCTTCGCTGCGTCCGGGATGACGAGTTCAGCCTGTGATTTTGAAGGGCCGGTTCTCGTTGGAGAGCCGGCCCTTCTGCTATTGGCTCGGAGTACGGTCGTTCGCACGAAAACACGCCGTCATCCCGGGCAAGCTGCATAGAAGCGCCGATCCGGGTTCCATCGTAAAGCTCCGGAGCCCTCCGATGGATCCCGGGTCAAGCCCGGGATGACGATGTGGTTCCACGGAAAATCAGCAAGCTCAGGGCCGCGCGATGACGAGGCGCAGCGAGCCCTCGAAGCTCGGCTGATTGCGCAGGAAGCCGTAGCAGGCGTCCCAGGCGCCGCATTCCAGATCCTGACGCAGCTTCTCGATCGAGGCGGTGTTCTCGGTCTCGCCAACGAAGCTCCAGGCCGAGCAGGCCGAGCGCGCACCCGGATCGAGGAAAAGCTCCGGCCGGCCGTAATAGGCCTCGTTGAAGCCGTCGCGGCAGGCGAGCGGGATCGGCACCGCGACGATCTCGACATCGCCGCCCAGAACCGTGCCGATATGGCCGAGCGAGGGATAGCGCCGCGCCTCGGTCGCCAGCACCTCCGGCGCGTAATGATTGAGCCAGAAGGCCTGCACCAGCTCGGGATCGCAGGACAGGATCGCGACCGGCCCGCGCGTCACCCGGCGCATTTCGCGCAGGCCCGCATCGAGATCCCCCCATTGATGAACGGTGAAGGTCGCCATGCTCGCGTCGAAATGACCGTCGGGGAAGGGCAGGGCCTCAGCCGTGGCGTCGATCGCCGTGACGATATCGGCCGGGCGCTGTGCCCGCATCGAGGCGGAGGGCTCGACCGCCGTCATGTCGCGGCCGCGCGGCTCATAGGAGCCGGCGCCGGCGCCGACATTGAGGATGCGCCGGGCCGGGCCGAGCGCCGTCTCGATCAGCGCGGCGATGGCGGGTTCGGGCTGGCGATAGGACGCGTAGCCCTGGCCGATGCGGCCGTAATCGGCGTCACCGGCGCTGCCATCCGCCCGGCGCGGGCTCGAAGTCATGTCGTTCATCGGGATGTCTCCGTCAGCAGGGAGCGCCAGAGCGGCAGGGCGTGATCGCGCGTCAGCGGGGCGAGGGGAAGCGTGGAGGCCGTGTCGGGTTCGAGCCAGGCGATCTCGGCGATTTCCGCCGCCGGCTGTGGCTCGCCGTCGAGAGGCAGGGCGTAAAGCTCGGCTTCGACGATGAAGCCCGGCTCGTTGGCGGCCGGCGCGGCGAAACGCCCGCAATGGCGCGCGACTTCGGGCAAGGCGACAAGTCCCAGCTCTTCCCGGAGTTCACGGGCAAGCGCATCGAGGGGCTGTTCGCCGGGCTCGATCTTGCCGCCCGGCTGCATGAACCAGGCGGCGCCGCGCTTGCGGACGAGCAGCAGGCGCCCGCGCGCGTCGATCAGCAGGGCGGCTGCGATGCGGATTCGCCGGAGACCCTCGCTCAAGACCGATTCCCTTCAGGCTGGCGCCGGGGAGGATTGGCACGATCCGAGGGGGGCGGGGAAGGGACCTGGGCTCGGTTGATCGCAAGGGGCGAACTACGCCTTTGTCATTCCGGGGCGTGCCACAGGCGCGAATCCGGAACCCACGACTGGGCGAGGCCTCTTACACCTGATGACAAGGGCGCGCCCAGTCGTGGGTTTCGGGTTCTTCGCGATGCGAAGCCCCGGAATGACAAGGGTGAGACCACTCGAGCTCGTTCCGGCAACTGCCCGCATAGGGCCTCTTCGATGGCGTGGCCGGGAGGATGGTGATAGGAACCGGCGCTGGATTTCGAGAGCGACCGCAAGCGAGGCGTCAGGATCATGTTCGAGGCACGCAGCATCGCCGCCGGCAGCAAGCCGGAGTTCTATCGCGAGCTGGCCGGGCAGCTCGAAGCCCTGCTCACCGGCGAAAGCGATCCGATCGCCAACGCCGCCAACACTTCGGCCCTGCTGTTCCAGATGATGCCGGACCTGAACTGGGCCGGCTTCTACATCATGCGATCGGGCGAGCTGGTGCTCGGTCCATTCCAGGGCAAGCCGGCCTGCGTCCGTATTCCTGTGGGCAAGGGCGTCTGCGGCGCGGCCGTGGCGCAGCGGAAATCGATGCTGGTCGAGGACGTCCATGCCTTCCCCGGCCATATCGCCTGCGATGCGGCCTCGCGCTCGGAACTCGTGGTGCCGCTGCATGGCCGCGACGGCGTCATCGGCGTGATCGATCTCGACAGCCCATTGCCGGCGCGATTCGACGCCGACGACCAGGCGGGCATCGAGCGCATCGCGGCGATCTGGCTCGCGGCTTGCGGCGAAGGCGCGCAGGCGAACCTCGCCAAAGCCTCCTGAGGCCGCGGTGCCCTCGCTGAGCCTGCGCATCCAGCTCGACCCCGAAGGCCGGATCGGCCCCGGCAAGATCGCGCTGCTCGAGAACATCGCGATGCATGGCTCGATCTCGGCGGCAGGCCGGGCGATGGAGATGTCCTACCGGCGCGCCTGGGAGCTGGTCGAGGAACTGAACGCGCTCTTCGGCAAGCCGGTGGTCGAGCGCCAGGTCGGCGGGCGCAATGGCGGCGGGGCGCAACTGACCCCGCTCGGCGAAGCGCTCATCCTGCGCTTCCGCGCAGTCGAGCAGGCTGCGACTGAGGCCGCGGCGACGCATCTCGCAGCTCTGCAGGCCGAGATCGATCGGCCCGAGCGCGGCTGACGAACGGTCAAACGCGGCGCAGAGGCGGCGCCCTGCATTCATCGAATAGCGGATATGTGAGGGCCGTCCGGGAGCGCGGGCAGGCCTGATTTCGCGTGGCCGGAACCCTTGCGGGCCAAGGCCGGCGAGCCGCTTTTTCTTGACATGCCCGCCCGATTCGAACAGGCGTATCGCATATGCAGCATCGGTGCTGCAAGTCTTTTTTTGTAATGATTCCAATGAGGAAGCTGCCAGCCCCCAGGTGCCCGGCAGCAAGGCTGTGGAGCCGGCGCAAGCCGGCACGGCACTCCTCCAGAGAAGGCTGATTTGTGATGATGCGTGCGTTCCGTCTGGCTCTTGTTGCGGTGAGCCTGTCCGTGGTGGTGGCCCAGGCCCAGGCACCGGGGCAGCCCGCTCCCCAGCTACCGGCCGATACGGCTCCGCCCGCGGCGCAGACCCAGCCGACCGCTCCGAGCCAGCCCGCCGCGCCGGCACAGCAAGCCGCTCCCGCTCAGCCGGCCACCCCGACCAATCCGCTGCCGCCGGCTCTGCCCCAGCTCGGCATCAACCCGCCGAGCACTGCCCATCCGCCATTGACGCCCGGCAACCCGGTGACGCCCGTGGTCGCTCCTCCGGCTGCGGCGGCCACCCTGCCGCATGACCTGTCGCCCTGGGGCATGTTCATGGCGGCCGACATCGTCGTGAAGGGCGTGATGCTCGGGCTCGCCTTCGCCTCGCTGGTGACCTGGACGATCTGGCTCGCCAAGGCGATGGAGCTCGCCGCCGCCAAGCGTTCGGCCGGCCGGGCGCTGCGTCGCATCGAGGCAGCCGACAACCTGAGTGCTGCGGCCAGTGCTACTGCCGGCAAGAACGGCAAGCTGCGCGGCGCCGTCGGCCAGTTGCTCTCGGCGGCCCTTGCCGAGACGCGCCGCTCGGCCGATCTCGGCGAGGACGGCATCAAGGAGCGCGTCGCCATCGCGCTGTCGCGGATCGAGGCGCGCGCCGGCCGCTCCATGGCGCGCGGCACCGGCCTGCTGGCCACGATCGGCTCGACCGCCCCCTTCGTCGGCCTGTTCGGCACGGTTTGGGGCATCATGAATTCCTTCATCGGCATTAGCCAGGCCAAGACGACCAATCTCGCGGTCGTCGCACCGGGCATCGCCGAGGCGCTGCTGGCGACCGCGATCGGCCTCGTCGCCGCCATCCCCGCCGTCATCATCTACAACGTCTTCGCCCGCGCGATCACCGGCTATCGGGCGACCCTCTCCGATGCCTCGGGCGAGATCCTGCGCCACCTCTCGCGCGACCTGGAGCGCCGCCAGCGCGCCGTCGCGCCGGCTCCGCGCACGGCCTCGTCATCCTCGGCTTCGGCCGCGAGCGTGGCATCCGCGCCGCTCGTTCCGGCGGAGTGAGCCATGGGCGTTTCCCTCAAGGAGCCTCAGGACGGCGACCTCGGCGAGGTCAGCGACATCAACGTGACGCCGTTCATCGATGTCATCCTCGTCCTGCTGATCATCTTCATGGTTGCGGCGCCGCTCTCGACCGTGGATGTCGCCGTCGATCTGCCGGTCTCGAACGCCCAGCCGCAGCCGCGGCCGGACACGCCGATGTTCCTGACCGTGAAGGGCGATCTCTCGCTCGCGCTCGGCAATGACGCCGTGCCGCGCGAGGCTTTGCAGGCGGCGCTCGACCAGAAGACGAACCGCGATCGCGAGCAGCGGGTCTTCCTGCGCGCCGATGGCAGCGTCTCCTATAGCGAACTGATGAACGTGATGAACCTGCTGCGCAATGCCGGCTATCTCAAGATCGCGCTGGTCGGGCTCGAGGACACCGGGCAGGGGGCTGCTGCGGGGCCTAAGCCATGAGCATGGAACGCCCGTCGATCTCCCGCTACGCGCCGGCCGCCCTGCGCTGGAGCCTGGCGGCCTTCGTGGTCGCGAGCGCCCATGGCACGGCCGGCTGGGTCATCGCCAACTGGCAGCGCGCCGAAGCCGCGATGGGCGCGCCTCCCGCCGCCGTCATGATCGAGCTTGCGCCGCTGGCCGTCGCGCCCGAGGCGCCGCCGCAGGACGTTGCGCCCGGCCCCGAGATGGCCGAAGCGCAGCCGGAACCTGAGCCGCCGCCGCCCGAGCCGGTCGAGCAGCCCAAGGAGATCGAGCCGCCGCCGCCGGAACCGGAGCCCGTCGCGATTCCGGAGCCGGAGATCAAGATCCCCGAATTGCCGCCGTTGCCGGACGCCGCGGCCATCCTGACGCCGCCGCCGAAGGAGGAGCCGAAGCCGCCTCCGCCGGAGAAGCCTAAGCCGAAGCCGAAACCGAAGGTCGTCGAGAAGAAGAAGCCGATCCGGCCGGACAAGCCCAAGGCCGAGCAGACCACCGCGCCGGTGGCGCAGGAGCAGGCGGCGCCGCGCGCGGCTGCCCCCAATTCCGGGGCGTCCTCGCCGTCTCCGGCCGCGACCGCGAGCTGGCGCGGCACGCTGATGGCGCATCTCAATCGCTACAAGCGCTTCCCCGGGGGCGCCAGCCCCGGCACGGTGCAGGTCGCGTTCAGCATCGATCGCGGCGGCCGCGTGCTCTCCGCCCGGCTCGTCCGTGGCTCGGGCGATGCGGCGCTGGACGAGGAGGCGGTCTCGATGATCCGCCGCGCCAGCCCCGTGCCGGCCCCGCCGGACGGGCTCGGCGGCGGCGCGATCTCGCTGGCTGTGCCGATCCGGTTCTCGCGCTAGACTGGCTTGCGGGAACTGGAAGGCCGTCCATGCGTAGGACGGACAGGTTTGCGAGAGGAGAAGCGCGATGACGATCGTCAAGCTTGCAGCCGGCGCGATGCTGGCCCTCGCTTTGGGCGGCTGCGTCACCACCGAAGCCGAATACCGGGCCATGGACGAGCAGCGCTGCCGCTCCTTCGGCTTCCGCGCGCCGAGCGAGGGATTCTCGAACTGCCTGCTGCAGCTCGATCTCGATCGCGCGGCCGAGCGGCGCTATCGCTTCGACCGGTTCGACGCCTCCTTCGGCGGGCCGCCCTGGGCCTATGGCCGGCGCTGGTAAGAGCCCTACTCCCGACAAGAAAAAAGGGCCGCGCGAGAAGCGCAGCCCAAGTCTAGGGAGGAAACGCCCAAGGAGGGCGACGCAACATCTCTGCTGCGCTGCATCCTAGATAGGAAGCTCAAAGCGCGCCTGCAAGGCCAAAAGGGCAGCATCGCTGACTTATTTTTGGGCGGCAGAGTTTATTATTGAAATCAATAGTTTATCTGATTTTTCTTGGCGCTGGCGCGAGCCGCTGCCCATCGATTGCCGATGCGCTGCATTGCAAGAAAGGCAGATTGACAAGCGTCGGGAACTATCCATTCATATGTATGCATATGAAAACCGCTCTCCCAAGCCCGGTGCGAGCGGTATCGCTGCGGATTGCAGCCGCAGCGAGGCGAAGGACCCATCCGATGAAGATCGATCGTCGCAGTTTCGTCGCGGGCTCGCTGGCCCTCGGCGTTCCCCAGCTGGTGCGCGCCCAGGGCGCGGGGCCGATCCGCATCGGCGAGGTCAATTCCTATACCGCGCAGCCGGCCTTCCTGAAACCCTATCGGCAGGCCTGGGAGCTGGCGCAGGAGCAGATCAACGCGGCCGGCGGCGTGCTCGGCCGCAAGCTTGAGACCGTGTTCCGCGACGATGCCGGCAAGCCCGAGGATGCGGTGCGCCATGCCGCCGATCTCGCGACGGCCGAGAAGATCGACATCATCGCCGGCGGCTTCCTTTCCAATGTGGGGCTGGCGCTCGCCGACTACGCCAATCAGAACAAGCGGCTCTATGTTGCTTCCGAGCCCCTTGCCGACGCGCTCGTCTGGTCGAAGGGCAACCGCTACACCTTCCGCCTGCGGCCCTCGACCTACATGCAGGCCGCGATGCTGGTCGAGGAAGCGGCGAAGCTCCCGGCCAAGAAATGGGCGATCGTTGCGCCGAACTACGAATACGGCCAGTCGGCGGTGAAGTGGTTCAAGGAATTGCTCCTGAAGGCGCGCCCCGACGTGACCTTCGTCGCCGAGCAGTTCCCGGCGCTCGGCCGCATCGATGCCGGCGCGACCGTCCAGGCGCTGGAGGCGGCCAAGCCCGATGCGATCTTCAACGTCACCTTCGCGGTCGACCTCGCCAATTTCGTCCGCGCCGGCAACACGCGCGGCCTGTTCGAAGGGCGCCAGGTCGTCTCGATGCTGACCGGCGAGCCGGAATATCTCGACACGCTCGGCGCCGAGACGCCGGAAGGCTGGATCATCACCGGTTATCCGCATGCCGAGCTTCAAACCCCGGAGCACGTCAAGTTCCGCGATGCCTACAAGGCGAAGTACAACGACTATCCGCGGCTGGGCTCGGTCGTCGGCTACGAGACGGTGCAGGCCATCGCCGCCGCGCTGGCGAAGGCGGGCTCCACCGACAACGAGAAGCTGGTCGATGCCTTCGAAGGGCTGAAATTCGGCTCGGCCTTCGGCCCGATCGAATTCCGCAAGATCGACCACCAGTCGACGCTTGGTGCTTATGTCGGCAAGAGCGCGCTGAAGAACGGCAAGGGCGTGATGGTCGACTGGAGCTACCGCGACGGCGCCAAGTACCTGCCCAGCGACGACGAGGTCCGCAAGCTGCGCCCGGTTGTGGGCTGAGCTTGATGCTCTCCGCGTCATGCTCGGGCTTGACCCGAGCATCTCCTGCCGCGTGAGGCTCCTGAGCCTCTTTCGGCCTGAGATTCTCGGGTCTACGCTTCGCTTCGCCCGAGAATGACGGAGCGAGGAGCCGACATGATGCGGATAACCCGCCGGCTGGCCCCTACCGTCCGAGACATACGCCTTCCTCCGAGACGACATGCTTGATCTCGTCCTCACCCAGACCCTGAACGGCCTGGCCTCGGCGTCGTCGCTGTTCCTGGTGGCGTGCGGGCTGTCGATCATCTTCGGCGTCACGCGCATCGTGAACTTCGCCCATGGCTCGCTCTACATGCTGGGCGGCTATCTGGCCTTCACGCTGGTGACCTGGCTCGGCCCGGCCGACCCGCTCGGATTCTGGGGCGGCGTCATCCTCGCCCTGCTGCTGACGGGCCTTGCCGGCGTGCTGATCGAGGTCCTGATCCTCCGGCGGATCTATCAGGCGCCGGAGCTGTTCCAGTTGCTCGCGACCTTCGGCGTCGTGCTGATGCTGCAGGACATCGCGCTCGCGACCTGGGGGCCGGAGGACAAGCTCGGCCCGCGTGCGCCCGGCTTCCGCAGCTTCGTCATCCTGTTCGACAATCGCTTCCCGAGCTATGATCTCTTCCTGATCGCGGTCGGGCCGGTCGTGCTTGGCCTGATCTGGCTGCTGTTCCACCGGACGCGCTGGGGCGTATTGATCCGCGCCGCGACGCAGGACCGCGAAATGGTCAGCGCGCTCGGCGTCAACCAGCGCCTGCTCTTCACCTCGGTCTTCGCCTTCGGTGCGGCTTTGGCGGGGCTCGGCGGCGCGCTTCAGCTTCCGCGCGAGGCGATCAACCTGCACATGGACCTGTCGATGATCGCCGAGGCCTTCGTGGTCGTGGTGGTCGGTGGGCTCGGCAGCGTGACGGGGGCCTATCTCGCGGCCGTGCTGATCGGCGTGCTCCATGCCTTCGGCATCCTGATCCTGCCCAAGATCACGCTGGTGCTGGTCTTCCTGGTGATGGCGGCGGTGCTGATCGCCCGGCCGCATGGCCTGCTCGGCAAGGCCGGCGTCGAGCCACGCGGCCATGCCGGCCAGCTCTTCCTGCTGCGCCCGGCCGATGGCGCGGCCAAGCTGTTCGGCGTCATCGCACTCGCATTGCTGGCCCTCGCGCCGCTCGTCGTGCCGGACCATGTCGTCCTGACCCTGACCGACCTCGTCATCTTCGCGGTCTTCGCTGCTTCGCTGCATCTGCTGATGGGGCCGGGCGGCATCACCTCCTTCGGCCACGCCGCCTATTTCGGCCTCGGCGCCTATGGCGCGGCGCTGGCGGTGAAATGGCTGGGCAGCCCGATGGAGGAGGCGCTGATGCTGGCGCCATTGATGGCCGGCATCGCGGGCGCGATCTTCGGCTGGTTCTGCGTCCGGCTCTCGGGCGTCTATCTGGCCATGCTGACGCTGGCCTTCGCCCAGATCGCCTGGGCCACGGCCTTCCAGTGGGTCGATCTCACCGGCGGCGACAATGGCATCCTCGGCGTCTGGCCCTCGGCCTGGGCGGTTCCGAAGACGGTGTTCTATTACCTTTCGCTCGCCATAGCCGTCCTGGTGATCGTCGCCCTGCGCGTCATCATCTTCGCGCCCTTCGGCTACGCCTTGCGCGCCGGCCGCGACAGCCCCCTGCGGGCCGAGGCGATCGGGCTCGATGTCGGGCGCCTGCAATGGGCGGCCTTCACTATCGCAGCGATCGCGGCCGGCATTGCCGGCGGGCTCTTCGCCTTCTCGAAGGGCTCGGTCTTCCCGACCTATATGGCGATCCCGCGCTCGGTCGATGCCTTGCTGATGGTGCTGCTCGGCGGCGTGCAGACGGTCGCCGGGCCGGTCATCGGGGCCTTCGCCTATATGGGCCTCAACGAGCAGTTGATGAAGCTGACGGCCTATTGGCGCTTCGTGCTGGGCTTGTCGATCGTGCTGCTGGTCGTGCTGTTCCCACGCGGCCTCGTCGGCACCTGGCTGTTCTGGCGGGCCCGGCGCGAGAGCGCCGCGCAAGCGACGGCAACGGCATGAACGCGCCCGTCGTCCCTGTGCTGGAAACCCGCGACCTCGCCCGATCCTTCGGCGGGGTGAAGGCGGTCGACGGCGTCTCCTTCTCGGTCGAAGCCGGCAAGCTGGTCGCCCTGATCGGCCCGAACGGCGCCGGCAAGACGACCTGCTTCAACATGCTGAACGGGCAGCTCAAGCCCGATCGCGGCGAAGTCCTCCTGGCGGGCCGGCCGATCACCGGGCTGGAGCCGCGCAAGGTCTGGCGACTCGGCGTCGGCCGCACCTTCCAGATCACCGCGACCTTCGCCTCGATGACCGTGCGCGAGAATGTCCAGATGGCGCTGATCTCGCACGCCGGGAAGAGCTGGCGTCTGTTCGGCCGCGCCGACGGGCGCCAGCGCGAGGCGGCGGATGCGCTGCTCGCTCAGGTCGGCATGACCGGGCAGGCCGAGCGCGCCTGCGGCGTGCTCGCCTATGGCGACCTCAAGCGTGTCGAGCTTGCGGTCGCGCTCGCCAATGCGCCGAAGCTGCTGCTGATGGACGAACCCACCGCCGGCATGGCACCGCAGGAGCGCATCGCCCTGATGGCGCTGACCGCCCGCATCGCGCGGGAGCGCGGCATTGCCGTGCTCTTCACCGAGCACGACATGGATGTCGTCTTCGCCCATGCCGACCGCGTGCTGGTGCTCGATCGCGGCCGGCTGATCGCGGCGGGAACCAGTGCCGAGGTCCGCAACGACCCGCAGGTGAGGGCCGTCTATCTCGGCTCCGGCGCGACCTCGGGAGGGCATTGATGACGGCGCTCCTTGAACTCGCGGGCGTCGAGGCCTGGTATGGCCGCGCCAAAATCCTGCACGGCGTCGGCTTCTCGGTCAGGTCGGGCGAGGTCGTCGCGCTGATGGGCCGCAACGGCGCCGGCAAGTCGACGACGATGAAGACGGTGATGGGACTGGTGCCTGAGCCGCAAGGCTCGATCCGCTTCGAGGGCAAGGAGATCGCCGGCCGCGAGCCTTTCCAGATCGCCCGGCTCGGCATCGGCTATGTCCCGGAGGACCGGCGCGTCTTCTCTGACCTGACCGTGATGGAGAACCTCGAAGTCGGCCGCCAGCCGCCGCGGACCGGCGCGCCGCACTGGACGCCGGAGCGCCTGTTCGAACTCTTCCCCAATCTTGGCCGCATGCGCGACCGGCCGGGCGGCGCCATGTCCGGCGGCGAGCAGCAGATGCTGACCATCGCCCGCACGCTGATGGGCAATCCGCGCCTGCTGCTGCTCGACGAGCCTTCGGAAGGGCTCGCGCCGGTCATCGTCGAGGCGATGGCGCAGACCATCCGCGTGCTGAAGGGCGAGGGGCTGTCGGTGCTGCTCTCCGAGCAGAATCTGCATTTCGCCGGCAGCATCGCCGACCGCGCCGTGATCATCGAGAAGGGCTTGATCCGCTTCGACGATACGATGGCAGCGCTCAAGGCTAACGAGGCTGCACGGAGCCAGTATCTGGCGGTTTGAAGCCGGAAAGCAGGCGACGCATCACATCGAGAAGGGGCTCGACCTCCCCATCCGCCATCGGGTCCAGCGCGGCGACGGTGATCGCCTTGGCACGCTCGACATAGACCGGCAGCAATTCGCGGCCGCGCGCGCCGAGCTGCACCAGCACGCGGCGCTTGTCGTCGGGATCGTGCAGGCGCTCGACCAGCCCGCGCTCGGCCAGCCGCGTCACGACGCCCCGGATCGTGGCCGGGTCCATCGCCGTCATGCGGCCGAGCTGGTTCTGGGAAATTCGGCCGTCGACGGCGAGCCGGCACAGCACCGCGAATTGCGGCGGCGTCGGCCCGTCCGCGCCCATCATCTCCAGGAACATCGCGACATAGCGCTGCTGCATCTGGCGCAGCAGGAACCCGAACTGCTCGTCCAGCACATAGCCGGCGAGGTCGACGGGGGCGGGAATCGCGGAATCGGCCTGGCCGCTGGCCGAGCGGTGATGCCGGCCGAGCCCGTCTTCCGATTCCTCTGCGCGATCCATGCTGGCTCCGGGTGGCGATTCTGCCGGCGGGCGGCAGCGGCGCATTCTCCCGGATCATATGTGTTCGTTCAATCGGCAAGGCAACGCAGTCGCCGCCGTCATGCTCGGGCTTGACCCGAGCATCTCCGGAAGGAAAGGCGCCCTTCTCGGCACGAGATTCTCGGGTCACCGCTGCGCGGCGCCCGAGAATGACGGCAAGGGAAGCGTTATCAGCCCAGCGACATCGTCAGCGGCGGCTTCACTTCGGGCGGCAGCGGCGAGGTGTAGCCTTCCTTGCCGAGGCGCGCCTTGTGGTCGGCCTTGGCGGCCGCCATCAGGGCGGGGTCGCTCAGCACGGCGGCGCCGGTCGCGGCCATCGCCTTGGCGACATGGACCATCGCCTTGTGCGCGGCCGGGGACTTGCCCTGCGCCACCACCTGCCAGGTGTGGAACGGCGTGCCCATCGCGACCGTCGGCGCATGGGCCTGCACGGTCGGCACCGCCCAGCTGACGTCGCCGATATCGGTCGAGCCGATCGCCGGGTTGCGCTTGGCGTCGCGCGGCACGAGGAAGTCGGCGAGCGGCGCGCCGCTATCCGGCATGCCGACGGTGCGCCAGATCGAGGCGATCTCCTGCGGCGAAAGCGTGCCGCGGATCTTCTCGGCATAGGCCTTGTCGGCATCGTCGAAATGCGGCGCGCCGAGCTCGCCCATCACCTTGTGCATGGCCTCTTCGAGGGGCGTGTTGGCGACGAGGTCGGAAACGGCGCTGACGATGCGCATCTCCATCTTGGTTTCCGTCATCAATGCAGCGCCTTCGGCGATCTTCTTAACGCGCTGGACGAGCTCCAGCATGCCACGCAGGTCGCGAGCACGGATGGAATAACGAACGCGCGCGTGGGCCTGGACGACGTTCGGCGCGATGCCGCCGGTGTCGAGCAGCGCGTAATGAACGCGCGCATCGGACGGCATATGCTCGCGCATATAGTTGACGCCGACATTCATCAATTCGACCGCATCGAGCGCCGAGCGGCCGAGATGGGGCGCAGCCGCCGCATGCGAGGCGCGGCCGGTGAAGACGAAATCGGCGCGGGTATTGGCGAGCGCCAGCGCCGGAGCGACCTCCCAGAAGCTCGACGGGTGCCAGCTAATGGCGACATCGGCGTCGTCGAAGGCGCCGGCGCGGACCATGAAGGCCTTGGCGGCGCCGCCTTCCTCGGCAGGGCAGCCGTAGTAACGGACGCGGCCGGGGATCTTGTTCTCGGCGAGCCATTCCTTCATCGCCACCGCTGCGAGCATCGCGGCGGAGCCCAGCAGGTTATGGCCGCAGCCATGGCCGTGGCCGTTGGTCTCGATTTCCTTGTGCTCGGAGGCGCCGGCTTCCTGCGACAGGCCGGGCAGGGCGTCGTATTCGCCGAGGAAGGCGATGACCGGGCCGCCTTCGCCGGCCTCGCCGATCACGGCGGTCGGGATGTCGGCGACGTTCTCGGTGATCTTGAAGCCCTGGTGCTTCAGCTCGGCGATGTGCTCGGCGACCGAGCGCTTCTCGGTGTAGCACACCTCCGGCATGCCCCAGACCCGGTCGGAGAGCGCGATCAGGCGCTCCTTGTTCGCATCGACATGCCGCCAGAGATCGTTTCGATTGTCCATTGTCGTTCCGCCTGGGGACCGCGCGGGCGTTCCCCGTCTTTTGTTGAGAGGCGGATTCCCCGACGGAGCCGATGCGGCCGGGCCGGACCCGCCTCTGGTGGGCGGTGGCATATGAGCAATCCCGTGCCGCTCCGTCCAGACATTCAGCGCATGGCGGAGCAGCGTCTCAGGCTTTGCCTTGCGTCGGCGTGGTGGCGGCGAAGTCCGCCAGGATCGGGCAATCCGGCCGGTGGTCGCCATGGCAATGCGTCGCCAGATGCCGCAGCGTGTCGGCCATGGCCTTGAGCTCGGCCGCCTTTTCCTCGAGCTCGCGCACATGCGCCATGGCGAGGTTCTTCACATCGGCGCTGGCCCGGCTCTTGTCACGCCAGAGCGCGAGCAATTCGCGCGTCTCCTCCAGCGAGAAGCCGAGATCGCGCGAGCGGCGCACGAAACGCAGCGTATGCACGTCGTCAGCGGCATAGACCCGGTATTGCGCGGCGGTGCGGGCCGGCGCGGTGATCAGGCCGATGCTCTCGTAATAGCGGATCATCTTGGCGCTGACGCCGGAGCGGGTTGCGGCTTCGCCGATATTCATCTCAGGCCTCCACCTGAAAGCGCTTCAACCTGAGCGCATTGCTGACGACGCTGACGCTCGACAGCGCCATGGCGAGCCCGGCGAAGACCGGCGAGAGCAGGATACCGAAGGCCGGATAGAGCACGCCGGCCGCGACCGGGATCAGCAGGGCGTTGTAGCCGAAGGCCCAGGCGAGATTCTGGCGGATATTGGCGATAACGGCCTGCGACAGGGCGATGGCGCGGGGCACGCCCATCACGTCGCCGGACATCAGCACGACATCGGCGCTTTCGATCGCGATATCGGTGCCGGTGCCGATGGCGATGCCGACATCGGCCTGGGCCAGCGCCGGTGCGTCGTTGATGCCGTCGCCGACGAAGGCGACCTTGGCGCCGCGGCCCTGCAGGCGCTTGACCACTTCGGCCTTGTCGGTCGGCAGCACCTCGGCCCAGACCTCGTCGATGCCGAGGCCGCGCGCGACCGCTTCCGCCGTGCGCCGGTCGTCGCCGGTCACCATCGCGACCTTGAGGCCGAGCTTGTGCAGGGCGGCGATGGCCGCGGGTGTGGTCTCCTTCACCGCGTCGGCAACGGCAATGACGGCGGCGATCCTGCCGTCAATCGCGGCATAAAGCGGGGTCTTGCCGGCTTCGGCCAGCGCCTTGGTGCGGGCGGCGAAGGGCGCGATGTCGAGCTTCGCGTCCTCCATCAGGCGGTGGCCGCCGATCGCGACCTTGCGGTCCTCGACCGTCGCGGTGACGCCGCGACCGGGGTCGCTGGTGAAATCGGCCGGCTCGGCGAGGGCGAGCCCGCGCGCCTTCGCGGCTGCGACCAGCGCCAGTGCCAGCGGATGCTCGGAGCGGTTCTCGGCCGAGCCGACGAGGCGCAGCATCTCGTCCGCCGCGAAGCCGTTCGCCGGCTCGATATCGGTGAGCTCCGGCTTGCCCTTGGTCAGCGTGCCCGTCTTGTCGAGCGCGACGATCTGGACGTCCTTCAGGGCCTGCAAGGCGTCGCCCTGCCGGAACAGGATGCCGAGCTCGGCGCCCCGGCCGGTGCCGACCATGATCGAGGTCGGGGTCGCCAGACCCATCGCGCAGGGGCAGGCGATGATCAGCAGCGCGACGGCATTGACCAGCGCGTGCGACAAGGCCGGGCTCGGACCGAAGGCCAGCCAGACCGCGAAGGTCACCAGCGCTAGCACGATCACGACCGGGACGAACCAGAGCGTGACGCGGTCGACCAGCGCCTGGATCGGCAGCTTGGCGCCCTGCGCGGCCTGAACGGTGCGCACGATCTGGGCGAGCAGCGTGTCGGCGCCGACCTTCCGCGCGGTGAAGCGCAGCGCGCCGGAGCCGTTGACGGTGCCGCCGGTGACGGTGCTGCCGGCCTCCTTGCGCACGGGAGCAGGCTCGCCGGTGATCATCGATTCATCGACGAAGGAGCTGCCATCCGTGATCTCGCCATCGACCGGGACGCGCTCGCCGGGCCTGAGGATGACGATGTCGCCAGGGCGCACGCTGTCGACGGCAATATCGCTCTCGGCGCCGCCGCGCAGCACGCGGGCGGTCTTGGGCTGGAGCGCGATCAGGCTGCGGATGGCAGCGCCGGTCCGGCCCTTGGCGCGGGTCTCGAACCAACGCCCGAGCAGGATCAGCGTCACGATGACCGCGCCGGATTCGAAATAGGTGCCTTCCGTGCCGGCCGGCATCAAGTCCGGTAGGAAGGTCGCGACGCTCGAATAGAGATAGGCCGCGCCGGTGCCGAGCATGACCAGCGAGTTCATGTCGGGCGCCAGCCGCAGCAGCGCCGGGAAGCCCTTGCGCAGGAAGACGAGGCCCGGCCCGAACTGGACGATGGTCGCCAGCACGAAGGAGAAGACGCGCAGGTTCCACTCGCCGAAGGTGCCGGCGAGCCAATGGTGCAGGGAAGGAAACATGTGGCTGCCCATCTCGACGACGAGCAGCGGCAGCGTCAGCAGGCCGGCGAGGATGACGGAGCGCAGCAGCTTGCCCTGTTCCTCGTCCTTGGCAGCCTGCCGGCGTGTGTCGGCCTCGCCATCGGCCGCGACGATCGGGCTCGCCTCATAGCCGGCGCCGGCCACGGCCTTCGTCAGGGCAGGAATGATGTCGTTGCCGGCGAGCGTCTTCACGCTGGCACGCTCGGTCGCGAGGTTGACGGTGGCCTCGACCACGCCCGGCACGGCGCGCAGCGCCTTTTCGACATGGCCGACGCAGGACGCGCAGGTCATGCTCGAGACCGACAATTCGATCGTGTTCTCGACCGGGGTGTAGCCGCTCTGGCGGACGGCCGCTTCGACCTGCTTGAGGTCGGTGCCGCTCTTGGCGAAGCTGATGTGAGCCCGCTCGGTCGCGAGATTGACCGAGACCGCATCGACGCCCGGCACCGCCGCGATGGCGCGCTCGACATGGGCGACGCAGCTCGCGCAGGTCATGCCCTCGACACCCAGATCGAGGGTTTCGAGGTCGTTCCTGCTCCTGTCGATGACCGTCATCGCCGTCTCCTTCATGGTGATGACAGGCGATATAAGGTTTCCCATTATGGGAAGGTCAAGGTTGGCCCCATGAGTTTTTTGCACAGCGGGGAGCGTTGGTGCCGGCTGCAAAATCGAACCCTCATCCTGAGGAGCGGCCGCAGGCCGCGTCTCGAAGGATGCTCCAGAGGGCTCGGGAGCCTCCTGAAACATCCTTCGAGACGCCGCTGACGCGGCTCCTCAGGATGAGGGCTGAGAAAACAGATCGCTTCTCAGGGCGTCTCGACCGAGACGCTCTTGATGACCGCATGGACCGGCTTGCCGGGCGCCAAGCCCAGCAGGGCGACGGATTTCGCGGTGAGACGCGCCGCCAATTTCGCCTCGCCGCAAGCGATCAATAGATGCACGGTGCTGCCGCCGGCGCCGCTGCGCTCGCCGATCTCGGCAATAGAGCCGGACAAAACGTTGAGTGCGCTGATCTCGGCCGGCTGGCCAAGGCTGAGCATCACGTCGCTCGCCAGGATGCGAATCTTGATGCGCTGGCCCTGCCGCAACGCGCCACGTGCGATCGTCAAGGGCCCGGCCGGCGTCGTGAGTCGCGCCAGCCCGAAAGCCTCTTCGAAGCCCGTGACCTCGGCGGACAGCAAGGTGCTCGCCTCTGGCGCGCCCGGCCGAGCGGCCAGATCGGGCCTGGACAGGATGTCGGCCGTCGGGCCGCAAGCCGCGACGCGCCCGTTCTCGATCATGGCGACGGTGGTGGCGAGGCGCGCGACCTCTGCCAGCGCATGCGAGACATAGACGATGGGGATGCCGGCCTCGTCGCGCAGGCGTTCGATATGCGGCAGAATCTCGGCCTTGCGGGCATCGTCGAGCGCCGCCAATGGCTCGTCCATCAGCAGCAGGCGCGGCTGCGCCAGCAGGGCCCGGCCGATGGCGACGCGCTGCTTCTCGCCGCCGGAGAGCCCGCCGGGGCGGCGGCGCAGCAGATGGCCGATGCCGAGCAATTCCAGCACCTTGTCGAGCTCGGCCGGCTTGCGCTGGGCGCGCGGCACGAACCAGTGCCCGAACAGCAGGTTCTGCCGCACGGTGAGATGCGGAAACAGCCGCGCCTCCTGGAAGACATAGCCGATGCGGCGGCGATGCTTCGGCAGGAAGACGCCGCGCCCGGTATCGACGAGCGTCTCGCCGTCGACGCGGACATGGCCGGAATCGGGGCGGATCAATCCACCGATGACATTGACCAGTGAGGTCTTGCCCGAGCCCGAGCTGCCGAACAGGGCGGTCAGGCGCCCGTCCGAGGTGAAGCTCGAATCGAGGGTGAAGTCGCCGAGCCTGTGGCGGACGGCAATGTCGAGGACATCAGTCATTCGACGGCGATCCGGCGGCCGACGATGCGCGCCATCAGTTCGGAGAGAAAGAGCGCCGCGACCGAGATCACAATGGAGATCAGCGTGAGGCGCATCGCGCCGGCATCGCCGCCGGGCACCTGCGTGAAGGTGTAGATCGCGGTGGGCAGGGTCTGCGTCTCGCCGGGGATATTGGACACGAAGGTGATGGTCGCGCCGAATTCGCCCATCGCCTTGGCGAAGCACAGGATCATGCCGGCGATGATGCCGGGCAGGCAGAGCGGCAAGGTGACGGTGAGGAAGACCCAGATCGGGCTCGCGCCCAATGTCCCGGCGGCGGATTCGAGCTTGCGGTCGACCGCCTCGATCGAGAGCCGGATGGCGCGGACCATCAAGGGAAAGCCCATCACGGCGCAGGCGAGCGCTGCGCCCGTCCAGCGGAAGGACAGCACGATCCCGAACCAGTCATAGAGGAACTGCCCGATCGGCCCGCGCCGGCCGAAGCCGATGAGCAGCAGATAGCCCGTCACCACCGGCGGCAGGATGAGCGGCATATGGACGATGGCGTCGAGCAGGGACTTGCCCCAGAAGCGCCCGCGCGCCAGCAGCAAGCCGACGCCAAGTCCCAGCGGGAGGCTCGCGACCATGGCGGTCGTCGCGACGATGAGGCTGAGCCTCACCGCCGTCCATTCTTCAGGCGAGAGCCAGTCGGTCACGAAGAGCTGGCGGCCTTGTTGAGGATCGTGAAGCCCTGCTTCTCGAAGACGGGCTTGGCGGCGGGGCTGCGCAGATAGGTCAGGAAGGCCTGCGCGTCGGGATTGGCCGAGTCCTTGGTCACGGCGACCGGATAGACGATCGGCGGGTGCGAATCCTCGGGGAAGGTCGCGACCACCTTGACCTGCGGGTCGGCGGCAGCGTCGGTCGCGTAGACGATGCCGAGCGGAGCCTCGCCGCGCGAGACCAGGAGCAGCGCGGCGCGGACATTGTCGGCCTGCGCGATCTTGTCCTTCACCTTGTCCCAGGCGCCGAGCTTCTCCAGCGCGGCCTTGCCGTATTTGCCGGCGGGGACGGAATCGACATTGCCCATGGCGAGGCGGCCGGCACTGAGCGCGCCCGCGACATCGACACCGGGCTTGAGGTCGAGCGTGGCGGTCGAATCCTTGCCGGCGACCAGCACGATCCGGTTGGCGAGCAGGCTGACGCGGGTATCCGGCTTGATCAGGTTCTTGCCCGCTGCATAGTCCATCCAGTCGAGATCGGCCGAGACGAAGAGATCGGCCGGGGCGCCGTTCTCCAGCTGCTTCGCCAGTGTGTTGCTGGCGGCATAGGAGATTTTCGGCGCCGGCTTGCCGCTCTCCTTGACCCAGTTGGCGGCGGCCTCGTCCAGCGCGTTCTTCATGCTGGCGGCGGCAAAGATGACGAGGTCCTTCGTCTGCGCCTGCGCAGCGTCGAAGGCGGGTGCGAAACTCACGGCAAGGGCCAGGCCCATGCCCAGCAGGGTGCGGCGCTTCAACATGCTGTTCCTCGCTCGGATTTATCGTTGTATATCGACGGATATAACGATGGTTGCCGCGCGCCCGGACCCAAGTCAAGGCGCGGCGGCGGTCGCGTTGTCGCAAGGAGAGGCAGAGCCATGAAGATCAGCGCCCGCAATCAGCTCAAAGGCAAGATCGTCGAGGTCACCAAGGGCGCGACGACGGCCCATGTCCGCATCGATATCGGCGGCGCGATCGTGACCTCCTCGATCACCAACGCGGCGGTGGACGATCTCGGGCTCACCGTCGGCAAAGAGGCCTACGCCGTGGTCAAGGCCTCCGACGTGATGATCGCGATCGACTGACGACAATGGTCCGCGAGAACGAGATCCGCGAGAAGGAGGTCACTGTGGCGCCGCCGCAGGCGACCGATGCCGGCCTCGTCTTCATCGGCACGATCCGCACGCCCTGGACCTCGCGGCTGGTCTGCCCGCGCCAGGGCAGGGCGGACGGGCCGATCTGCCGCATCGAACTCTTCCCGCCCTGGGACGAGGCGCTGGAGGGCATCGAGCGCTTCGAGCGGCTGGAGGTGCTCTACTGGCTGCACCAGTCGCGCCGCGATCTCGTCCGCCAGAGCCCGGCCAATAACGGCGAGACGCACGGCACTTTCGCCCTGCGCACGCCGGTCCGGCCCAATCCGATCGGCACCTCGATCGCGACGCTGGTGGCGCGGGAAGGGCGGGTGCTGCTGGTGCGCGGGCTCGATTGTCTCGATGAGACGCCGCTGCTCGACATCAAGCCCGACCGCACGCTGTTCACCCCGATCGCCCCGCCGCAGCCCGGCGATTTCGAGACGGGCTAGACGGCCGGCTTGCCTAGAGGCTCTTCAGGATCAGCCACTCGCCGGTGCTCGTGACTTCGTTCGCCTCGATGAAGCCGATCGACAGGTAGAAGCCCAGCGGGCTGTGCTCGCCACGGACGACGCTGGCGCTGAGCGTGGTGACGCCTTGCGCCTTCAGCAGCGCGAAGGCCTGCTCCAGCGCGTCGCGGCCATAGCCTTTGCCCTGATGCCGCCGGTCGATCATGAAGCGCCAGAGATAGGCGGTGCTGGGCTTGTCGTCGTCGCGCCAGAGCATGAATCCGACGGGTTCGTCCCCGGCATAGATCGCCCGGAAGGTCGCGCGCGGCTCGAAATGCGCCTGCGCAATCGAGATCGCGACCGGCGCGACATAGTCGCTCTGCTCTTCCGCGACCTCCAGTCCGCAGATGGTCCGGACCGTCGCCGCGGTGATTTCGCGCAGTTCGACAGACAAGGCAGCGTCCCTGTTCATGCGTGCGGGTGCTTGTGGATCGGGTCGACCCAGTAGACCGCTTCCGGTTTCTCGACTGGGTCGACATCGGTGATGTTGACCACCACCGCCTCGTTGTCGGAGCGCACCAGCACGCATTGCAGCGGGTTGTCGGGATCGGCGTTGATCTCCTGATGCGGCACGAAGGGCGGCACGTAGATGAAGTCGCCCGGTCCCGCCTCGGCGACGAATTCCAGCCGCTCGCCCCAGCGCATCCGCGCCTTGCCGCTGACCACATAGATCACGCTTTCGAGTTCTCCGTGATGGTGCACGCCGGTTTTGGCATTGGGCTCGATCGCGACCGTGCCGGCCCAGATCTTCTGGGCGCCAACGCGGGCATGATTGATCGCGGCCTGCCGGAACATGCCGGGCGTCTGCGCCGTGTTGGGATCGAGCTTGTCGCCGGAGATGACGCGCACGCCATCATGCTTCCAGCGCGGCTCGCCGTCATGGCTGTGGTCGTGCGGATGGTCGTGGTCGTGGGAATGATCGTGGCTCATGATCGTCTCCTTGGCTGGCGAGCCCGCGCCGGGCTCAGCCTTTCTTCGCCGGCCCGGTCGCGATCGGCCGGTCGCTCGCGCCCCATTCGGCCCAGGAGCCGTCATAGAGCGCACGCGCCGGCTTGCCGATCGTCTCCAGCGCGGTCGCGAGGATCGCGGCGGTGACGCCGGAGCCGCAGCTCGTGATCAGGGGCCGGTCGAGATCGGCGCCGGCCTCGGCAAAGGCGGCGGCGATCGCGGCCGGGTCCTTCAGGCTGCCATCGGCGACGAGCGCGGTGGCCGGCACGTTGAAGGCGCCCGGCATATGGCCGGAGCGCACGCCGGGGCGCGGCTCTGCCGCCTCGCCGCGGAAGCGGTCGGCCGGGCGGGCATCGACCACCTGGGCATTGCCGGCGGAAAGGGCTTTTGCGACATCGTCGGCGCTGGCGACGGCGGAATGGTCGAGCCGGGCGGTGAAGCTGCGGTTGGCGCGGGCGCGCGGCGGGCCATGCTCGATCGGCCGGCCCTCGCGCTCCCATTTCGGGAAGCCGCCTTCGAGAATGACGACGTCCTTGGCGCCGAAGGTGCGGAACGTCCAGCGCACGCGCGGCGCGGAGAACAGGCCGAGGCCGTCATAGACGACGATGCGCATGCCGTCGCCGATGCCCATGGCGCCGACACCTGCCGCGAAGGCCTCCGGGCGCGGCAGCATATGCGGCAGGTCGGAGCTCGTGTCCTTCACCGCGTCGATGTCGAAATGCACCGCGCCGGGAATGCGCCGCTCGGCGAATTCGGCGTGGGGATCGCGGCCATGGGCCGGCAGGTACCAGGAGGCATCGACGACGATGACATCCGGCGCGTTCAGGCGCTCGGCCAGCCACTCGGTCGAAACGAAGACGTCTTCACGGGCCATAGGCGTATCCTCTGGGCATAAGCTTGAGCGTTCTCAGGCGAGCGCGATCCGGACGCGCCGGTTCTGCTTGCCCTTCTTCTCGATATCGGTGACCACGACCGTGCCGATCTCGGCGGTGTTGCGGACATGGGTGCCGCCGCAGGGCTGGAGGTCGATATCACCGATGGCGACGAGCCGGACGCGGCCGGAGCCGCGCGGCGGCTTCACCGACATCGTCTTGACCAGACCCGGATTGGAATCGAGCTCCTCGTCGGTGATCCAGCGCTCGGTCACATCGGCGTTGCGGGAGACCAGGGCATTGAGCTTCTCCGAGATCTCCGCCTTGTCGAGCCCGCCTTCGGGGATATCGAAATCGAGCCTTCCATCGCCATCGCCGATCGAACCGCCGGTGACCGGGAAGGCGAGCACGACGCTGAGCAGATGCAAAGCGGTGTGGATGCGCATGCGCTTGAAGCGGCGCTCCCAGTCGAGCACGGCGGTGACCGCCTCGCCCGGCGCGGGCAGGGCCTGCCCCTCGGCGGGAACATGGATGACCCGGCTCTTGTCCTCGGGATCGTAGATCGTCGTGGCGATGACGATCTGGCTGCCGTCGGCGCGGCGCAGATGCCCGGCATCGCCGGGCTGGCCGCCGCCCGTCGCATAGAAATTGGTGCGATCGAGGATGATGCCGCCGCGCTCGTTCACGGCTTCGACCGTCGCGGGTGTTTCCTGGAGATAGGCATCCTGGCGGAAGAGCAGTTCGGTCGGCATGGTCTCGTGTCTCATGGTGGCGCGAGCGCGCCTTCGCGGCGCAGACTGCACCGATTGCCGCCGGGGTGCCACCTCATTGGCGGGATAGCGGGGATGATTTGGGACGCATGGCTTCCTGCCAGGCGATTGGATGCCTAGATGACTATCCGCCAACCCGGAGCCAGCATGGCCTCAGCCCGAATGAAGCCGCAGGACGGCGTCGCCTGGATCACCGGCGCAAGCTCCGGCATCGGCGCCGCGGTCGCGCTCGAACTGGCGCGGCGGGGCTGGACGGTCGCGGTCACGGCCCGGCGGCTGGAGGCGCTGGAGCGTCTTGCCCGCAGCGCCGAGAACCTGCCCGGCCGCATCGTCGCCCATGCCGGCGACGTCACCGATGCGCAGGGGATGCGGGACGTCACCGATACGATCGAGAGCATCCATGGGCCGATCGCCTTGGCCTTCCTGAATGCCGGCATCGCCTCGGGGCAGGGCAAGGCCGTCGATGTCGAGACCGTCGAGGCGGTGGTCGGCGTCAATCTGCTGGGCGTGGCCAAGAGCTTCTTCGCGATCCAGCCGCGCATGGTCGCGCGTGGAGCGGGCCAGATCGCGGTCAACGCCTCGCTCGTCGGCTATCGCGGCTTGCCAGGTGCGGCCGCCTATGGCGCGGCGAAGGCGGGCGCGATCCATTTCTGCGAATCGATGCGCTTCGATTGCGAGGCGGCCGGCATTCGCCTGCAACTGGTCAATCCCGGCTTCATCGAGACGCCGATGACGGAGGGCCGCCGCTTCCCGATGCCGTTCCTGATGACGGTGGAAGAGGGTGCGAAGCGAATCGCCGATGGATTCGAGCGCGGCGGCTTCGAGATCACCGTGCCGCGCCGCCTCGCCTTCATCCTGAAGCTGGCGCGGCTCCTGCCTTACCCGGTCTATTTCGCGCTGATGCGCCGTTTCGCCGAGCGGAGCGGCTGAACGCGTCAGCGTTCTGCTGTTTTGCCGAACCACGCAGGCATCTCACTCTCCTCGAAACCGCGCCGTCATCCCGGGCTTGCCCCGGGATCCATCAAAGGGCTCGGGAGCTCTATGATGGATCCCGGATCGGCGCTGCTGTGCAGCTTGTCCGGGATGACGATGTGTTTCCGAGGAAAGGCGCTGCAGTCCCGCCTCAGCTGCTGCGAATCGTGGCGAAGGCATCGAGCGCCCGCTGGCGCCCGAAGGCGAGATCGACGAGCGCGGCAGGGTAGGTCTCGCCGATTCGAATATCGGCCTCGCGCAGGGCCTTCTCCGATGCTTTCCAGGGCTGGTGGATGTCCTTGTCCGACAGCCCCGCCAACTCCGGCACCCATTGGCGAACGTAAGCCCCCTTGGGATCGTGGGTTTCGCCCTGCGTCACGGGGTTGAAGATGCGGAAATAGGGCGAGGCATCGGCGCCCGAGCCCGCGACCCATTGCCAGCTCGCGGCGTTGTTGGCGGCGTCGGCATCGACCAGCGTGTCCCAGAACCAGGCTTCGCCGGCCCGCCAGTCCTGCAGCAGGTGCTTGATCAGGAAGGAGGCGACGACCATCCGCACGCGGTTATGCATCCAGCCGGTGGTCCAGAGCTCGCGCATGCCGGCATCGACGAGCGGGATGCCGGTCTGGCCGCGTTGCCAGCGGCGGAGCGCGTTGTCGTCTGGCCGCCAGGGAAAGGCGTCGAAGCGCGAATCGTAGTTGCGGGTCGCAAGCTCCGGATTGTGGAAGAGCAGGTGGTGCGAGAACTCGCGCCAGCCGATCTCGGAGAGGAATTTCTCGGCGTCGCGCTCCGATCCAGCCGCTTCGCCGGCGGCACGGGCATGCTGAAGTGCGTGCCAGACCTGCCGCGGCCCGATCTCGCCGAAATGCAGATGCGGCGAGAGCCGCGATGTCGCGGCCCGGTCCGGCCGGTCGCGGTCCTCGGCGTAACCGGCAAGGCCGCCGCCGATGAAATCATCGAGCCGCTCGGCGGCGCCGGCTTCTCCCGGCGTCCACTCGGCCCGCAAGCCGCCGGCCCAGTCCGGCTTCGTCGGCTCCAGCCCGAGTTCACCCAGCGACACCGTCAGGGCCTCAATCGAAGCGGGCAGGGGCGCCGCCGGGATTCGCGCGGGAGCGGGAACCGGAGCATCGGGCTCTCCCTTCTGACGGGCCGCGCGCCAGTAAGGCGTGAAAACCTTCATCGGCTGCCCGGTCGTGGTCGTCACTTGCCACGGCTCGTTCAGGAGATGGCTGTTGAAACTGCGGACGGTGATTCCGCGCCCGGAGAGGTCTTCCTTGAGCGTGCGGTCGAGTGCGATCTCCGCCGCCTCGTAGCGACGATTCCAGGTGACCTGCTTGATATCGGCTTCGGCCGCGATACGCGGCAGCAATTCCGCCGGATCGCCTTGCATCAGCAGAAGTCGACCGCCCTTCGCCGTTAGCGCCTCGTCGAGTGCAGCGAGCGAGCGCGACAGCCACCAACGGGAAGCGCCTCCGAATGGGCGGCGGTCTTTTCCGGTGTCGAGAATGTAGAGACACAGAACCGGGCCGGTCTCGACAGCCGCAGCCAACGCCGGGTTGTCGGCCAGCCGCAGGTCGTTCCGGAACCAATGGAGCGCGCGTTCAGTCATCTTCCCTCGTCCGGCTGGCGGTATCGCATCGTTCGCGATCCGACATCAACGCGGCTCGCGCCGGTTCGGAAGCTGACGAGAGAAAGATTCTTTGGCGACGCAGGCCCGGGCGGCGCATCGACGTTCAGAGCGGTCTGCCGGGGCGATGATGTCGCCGGCTCAGATTTCCAGTGGCAAGTGCAGGACGTCGGCGATCACCCAGGACAGGCCTGCGGTGCCGGCCATGAGGACCGCTACCAGGATTGCTTCGACCATGACGCTACTCCGCCTCAACAGGCAGGTTCCACTAACTAAAATTTTAACGATTTGTAAACGAAATCCTTAAGGCGAATCACAGCCTGAACGATGGCTTCGGATGGACGGCTGTTGGACGATGGACGCATTGCAGGAAGCCGGTCTCGACCTCGAGCTCGGAGAGATGGGCCGGCGGCTGGACCGGTTGTTCACGGCCCGCCGGCCCCGCAACGGAGGGCGGTTCAAGCCCGGCGCTTTCGAGGTTTCAGCGACGGAGGCCGGCACCGGCCGGCTGCGCGTGGTGCTGGATGCCGATCTGCCGGAGGCTGTCGGCCGGACGATTCTGAGCCTCGCAATCAAGCACGGCGCGCGGCAGGGCCGGGGCGACAGCCAGCAGAAGGGCTGAAGGCGCGGGATCGGGTGCCGCAAGGCAAGCTTCCCGTGCGTAGACGGGAACCGGGAGGCGGCTCGGGCGTCCCTTCTTCATGGGCAATCCGAAAAAACCGCCACTGGATTTCTGGCTCTGGCTGGCCGTCATCGGCCTCACCGTGATCGTCGCGGTGTCGTCGATGACGTTTCCCGAACGGGTTGCGCCGGATTCGTTTCAATCACGCTCCGAGACGCGCTGATACGCAGCCAAAAGAGAGAGCCCCACCGGCCGTGCCGATGGGGCTCATCTGGGCCTCCAGCCCCCGCCCGGCCGGCCGTCGCCACCGGGCACCACTCGAAAATTCGCAAGTGTAATGTCGGGCGGGTGAATTGGTTCCCGAACCAAACGGTTATCCGCATCCAGCGCGAGCGGGATGTGATGCGGGGCTGGTCAAATCGGGGAAAAGCGCGAGGAGATCAGCGCTGGAATTCTGTTGGAGGCCTCGCCCGGAATCGAACCGGGGTGCAAGGATTTGCAGTCCTCTGCGTAACCACTCCGCCACGAGGCCTTCCTGCGGAAACAGCCGCGGCCGCTTCAGCGAGAGCGCACTAACCACAAGCCGCGCCGCGCCGCAACCCGGCATCGCAACTTCCACAGGCCAGACGACAAATCTGCTTGGTCGGCTCGCAAGGGGCTTGCACTATCCGGATCGCACGGCTAAGACGCCGCCACGTTGTTCCCGGATAGCTCAGCGGTAGAGCAATCGACTGTTAATCGATTGGTCGCAGGTTCGAATCCTGCTCCGGGAGCCAGCTTTTCCCTCACATCGACAGATCGTCTTAACCGTCGCTGGTTTATGCCTGCGGTCAGGCGGCGCTTGCCTTTTGCGCGAGCGTCGAACAGAAAGCTGCCGAAGAACGGCGCGATCGCTGCACCGGTTCGTGGCGGCTTCCAGAGCGTCGGCCGCCCCTTGCAGCACCGGCGTCGTGGACGGAGAGTTCGGGCATGGACGATTTTACCTCGCTGCGCCGCAATATGGTCGATTGCCAGCTGCGCACCTATGACATCACCGACCGGGCCGCCCTGGCCGCGGCCGATTCCGTGCCGCGCGAGGCCTTCGTCCCCGAAAATCTCTCGCATCTTGCCTATCTCGATCAGTCGATCCCGCTGCCGGGCACCGGCCGGGCGCTGATGACCCCGATGGTCGCCGTGCGGATGATCCAGCTTTTGGACCCGCAGCCGGGCGAGGCCGTGCTCGAATATGCCGGCGGTTCCGGCTATGGCGCCGCGCTGATGGCGGATATGGGAGCGAAGGCTACGCTCTGGGAGCCTGATGATGCAGCGCGTGCGCTGGCCGAATCGGCGCTTGGTCGTGCCGGTGCCAGCAACGTGACGATCACGGCCGCGCAGCCGGGGGCTGCCAGCTTCGATGCCGTCCTCGTCAGCGGCGCCTGCGAGATCGCGCCCGAATCGCTTTTCCCGCTGCTGCGGCCGGAAGGCCGGCTCATCGCGGTCGAAGGCCTGGGTCGGGCGGCGCGGGTGATGCTCTATATGAAGTCCAGCGACGTCGTCTCCGGCCGGCCGGTCTTCGATGCGGCAGCGCCGGTGCTTTCGGAGTTCCGCCGTCCCGCGGCCTTCGTTTTCTGATGACCGCAGGTGTCGCATTTTTACGGCACTGCACGAACGAAACCATTCCGGCACCGCGCCATGCGTTGGCGAGAGGTGCCGGAGCGGGTATGAAATGTAACTCTGCCGAGGCTGGGGCGATGCCTGGGCGCGACTTTCAGTGCGCACATGAGGCGTCCAGTGCATAAACGCTACGACAAGATTTCCGGACTTGCTCTCTCTGCTGCCTTCGCTTTGGCGCTGGCCGGGGGCTGGGCGGGGCCGGTTTCGGCACAAACCATGGATGCCGCGCTCGCGCGGGCCTATTCAGCGAACCCGACCCTCAATGCGCAGCGCGCCTCGGTCCGCGCGACCGACGAGAACGTGCCGCAGGCAAAAGCGGGCTACCGGCCGCGAATCACGGCTTCGGCCGATATCGGCGCCAGCATCACCCAGTCAGGCATTCCGGCCTTCGCCAGCAGCTCGCCGGTTCACACCACCAACGTGTCCCGCCTCGGCCCGCGCGGCGCCGGCGTGCAGGTCGACCAGAACATCTTCGATTCCGGCAAGACCCGCAGCGCCGTCAGCCAGTCCGAATCGCAGGTGCTCGGCGCCCGCGCCACGCTGCGTAATACCGAGCAGAACGTGCTGCTCGACGCCGCGACTTCCTATATGAACGTGCTGCGCGACACGGCGATCCTCAACCTCAACCGCAACAACGTCGAGGTGCTCGAGGAGCAGCTGCGCCAGACGCGTGACCGGTTTCAGGTCGGCGAGGTGACGCGTACCGACGTCGCCCAGGCGGAAGCCCGCCTGTCATCGGCCCGCTCGCAGGCGATTCTCGCCGAATCGAACCTCAAGACCTCGGTCGCCCGCTTCCGGCAGAATGTCGGCACCGAGCCGCGCTCGCTCGCGCCGGGGCGTCCTGTCGAAGGGCTCCTGCCGAAGTCGCTGCCGGCCGCGCTGACCCAGGCCCTGTCGAACCACCCGGCCATCATCGCCTCGCTTCACGGCGTCGATGCGGCCGAGCTTCAGGTCAAGGTCACCGAGGCCGATCTCTATCCCGTCGTCGGCGTGCGTGGCGTCGTCCAGCAGCGCTACGACACCCAGTTCTCCGGCGACAACCGCTTCTCGGCCAGCATCGTCGGCACGCTGACCATTCCGATCTACGAGGGTGGCCAGATCTACGCCCGCACGCGCCAAGCCAAGGAAACCGCCGGCCAGCGTCGTATCGAGGTCGATACCCAGCGCGACACCGTGCGCGCCGCCGTCGTGTCCGCCTGGGGCGGTCACGAAGCGGCCAAGGCCCAGATCATCGCCGCCCAGGCGCAGGTCGAGGCTGCGTCCACCGCGCTTTCCGGCGTGCGTGAGGAGGCCAAGGTCGGCCAGCGCACCACGCTCGACGTGCTGAACGCCCAACAGGAACTGGTGAGCGCCCGCTCGAGCCTCGTGGTGGCCCAGCGAGACCGCGTCGTCGCGTCCTATGCGGTCCTGTCCGCCGTCGGCAAGCTTTCCGCCCAGTCCCTTAAGCTCAAGGCCGAGATCTACGACGCCCGCGAGCATTACGAGCAGGTCCAGGGCAAGCTCTGGGGCACGCAGACGCCCGACGGTCGCTGATCGCGCTCGCGCAGCAAGCGCCGCATCAGGTCTTCGCGCCCGGATCGGGCGCGACTGCGGCACTGGCTAGCTGCCGCCGAATCGAAGCCTCCCAGAGTGCCGACGCCGCTTTTCCGCCCGATGCCATCGAGCAACAGGGCGGATTTCTCCTGTGGGAGAACGGGTTGGCGCCTTGTCTGACATCGGCGCCGTGGAATACTGCGCTCTTGGAGCGGCGTTGATTCCATCGGCGCGCCCGTTGTCCAACGGTTAGACTCATCATGAGCGCGCAAGCCAAGCCCAACGAACCGTCGATGGAGGAGATCCTCGCCTCCATCCGCCGGATCATTTCGGACGATGAGAAGCCGGCCGAGGAGGCCGCGGCGCCGGCTCCCGAGCGCGAGCCCGAGCCGGAACCCGCACCAGTTGCGGCCATCGACGACGACGTGCTCGACCTCGGGGCAGAGGCGGCGCTGGTCGCGGCGCCTGCGCCCGCACCGGCCGCATTCCCAGATGATTCCGACATCGCCTTCGTCGACGAGGAGCCTGTCGCGGCTCTGCCGCCGGAGCCGCTCGTTGCTCCCGTCGAGCCGCCGCCTGTGTCGATCCAGCCTGCGCCGCAGCCGCAGTTTCAACCCGAGCCTCAGGCCGCGTTCGCGCCGATGCCGGACATGGCGAGCCTGCTGTCGGATCAGGCAAGCTCCGTCGTCACCAATGCCTTCGGCCAGCTGGCCTCCACCGTGCTGAGCAACAACGCGCGGACGCTGGAGGACCTGGTCAAGGACATGCTGAAGCCGATGCTCAAGACCTGGCTCGACGACAACCTGCCGACCATGGTCGAGCGGTTGGTCCGCACCGAGATCGAGCGCGTCGCACGCGGCGGCCGCAGCTGAGGCGGCCACAGGGCCGCCTCCGTCTTGCATTCACCGTGTCAGGCCGCGCGGCCGGTTCGGCGACGCCGCGGGCGTGATTGCGCCTGCTCGAAGGCACCGGCTTCCCTGAGACGCATCAGGCCATAGCCCACCATGGCGAAAGCCGTCGCTGGCGCGCCGAGCCGCGAGACCAGCATGGTCAGGCCCACGGCGACCGGGCGGGGGTAGCGGCCAGACGCCGCCTCGACTGCGAACCAGGCCCCGAGGGCGTGGACCAAGAGCTTCATCATCACATCCTGCTCGTTTCTGCGGGTTTAGAGGCGAACCTTGCGGTTCTCGCCGAGATCGGGCTTGGCGCCGGTGAGCGCCGCTGCCGCCATCTTGACGGTCGTGACGATCTTGCCGGGGCTGTCCCAGAATTCCGCCACGCTCGGCCGGACACGCAGCACGCGGATGTTCGGATCGTTCTCATCGTCCCAGAAGGCGCGGTTGCTGGCATCCCAGAGATGATGCACGCGCTCGCGATCGTCGAGGACGGTCGCCGTGCCCGTCACCGAGACGTAGCGCTGGCCGCCGGTATCGGCGAAGGCGAGGCAGACATTGTCGTTGACCTGGATCTCGTCGTCCTTGTGGTGGCGGCGGTCGGTCAGGAAATAGATCGCGTCATCCGCGCGCTCGCCATGGGCATGCATCGGCCGGGCGCGCAATTCGTCGCCCTGGCCGTCATGGGTCACGAGCATCGCGAACTTGATGGAATCGATGAGGTCCCAGACGCGGGTCTGGTCGCTATGGTGAGGCATGTCGCTCTCCCTGCTGCTGTCGTGGGCTGATGTTGGTCCAACGGGGCGGGACGCGGCTGGTTCCGTGCCGGAAGCAGGCCATCCAACCGGAACCGTGCAGCCGCTCGCGCGTATCAGGAGAGATGCACCGGGTTCGTCCGGCGCCGGCAGCGACGCTGCTCCCAATCCTTCCCGACCCGAGGATTTGCCATGGCCAAGACCGCAGCCAAGACCGCAACGAAGGCCGCGCCGCGCAGCGCACCGAAAAGCTCGACCACGGCCAAGGTGGTCAAATCCAGCCGGGTCGACCTGGCTTCGAACACCAAGACCAAGGTCATCGGCCTGCTGAACGAGCGCCTCGCCGATGGCATCGACCTCTCGCTCGTCACCAAGCAGGCGCATTGGAACCTGAAGGGGCCGGGATTCATCGGCATTCATCTGATGCTCGACGGCTTCCGCGACGAGCTCGACACCCATGTCGACACGGTCGCCGAGCGCATCGCGCAGCTTGGCGGCATCGCCTTCGGCACAACGCAGACGACGGTCCAGGCGACGTCACTGAAGCCCTATCCGACCGAGATCGTCGCCGTGCAGGATCATCTCGCCGCGCTGATCGAGCGCTATGCCGACACCGCCAACAAGGTGCGAGAGGCGATCGACGCCTGCGACGAGGCCGGCGATGCCGACACCGCCGATATCCTGACCGATTATTCGCGCATGCTCGACAAGTCGCTCTGGTTCCTGCAGTCGAACCTGGCCTGAGGCCTGCGCAGGCCATGTAGAACGCCGCGTATCATCGAAAACGTTGACGCGCAGCCCGTGCATGGGTTCTTAAGGGCCGAGACCTTTTTGGCCCGTGATTTTTCCGGCCGGGGCAGGTTCCCCGGCCTTTCTGCGTTCGAGCGATGCGATGATGGACAAGACTTTCGAACCGGCCGCCGTCGAGGCCCGGATCAGCAAGGCCTGGGACGAGGCCAACGCCTTCAAGGCGGGCAGGGGCGCTGCGCCCGGCGCCGAGCCCTATTGCATCGTGATCCCGCCGCCGAACGTCACCGGCTCGCTGCATATGGGCCACGCGCTCAACAACACGCTGCAGGACGTGCTCTGCCGCTTAGAGCGCCTGCGCGGCAAGGACGTGCTCTGGCAGCCCGGCACCGATCATGCCGGCATCGCGACGCAGATGGTCGTCGAGCGCAAGCTCGCCGCCGAGAACCGCACCGACCGCCGCAGCATGGGCCGTGAGGCCTTCCTCGCCGAGGTCTGGAAGTGGAAGGAAGAGTCGGGCGGCACGATCGTCAACCAGCTCCGCCGCCTCGGCGCTTCCTGCGACTGGTCGCGCGAGCGCTTCACCATGGACGAGGGGCTCTCAGTCGCCGTCCTCAAGGTCTTCGTCGGCCTGCACAAGCAGGGGCTGGTCTACCGCGCCAAGCGGCTGGTGAACTGGGATCCGAAATTCCAGACCGCGATCTCGGATCTCGAGGTTCTGCAGGTCGAGAAGACCGGCACGTTCAAATGGCAGCGCGGTGGCGAGGACGAATTCGACGCGGCCAAGCTCGACAAGGCCTTGAGCCGCGACCCGAACGGCCATCTCTATTATTTCAACTACCCGCTCGAAGGCGCGACCTATGACGCCGACGACGCCTCGACCTTCATCACGGTCGCGACGACGCGTCCGGAAACGATGCTGGGCGATACCGGCGTCGCGGTGCATCCGGAGAACGAGACGATCGGCCATCTGATCGGCCGCAAGGCGGTGCTGCCGCTGGTCGGCCGCGTCATCCCGATCTTCGGCGACGACTATGCCGATCCCGAGAAGGGCACCGGCGCGGTCAAGATCACGCCGGCGCATGACTTCAACGATTTCGAGGTCGGCAAGCGCCACCAGCTCGACGTCGTCAACATCCTCGATGGCGAGGCGCGCATCCTGCTCGCCGGCAACGAGGAGTTCCTGGCCCGTGCCAAGCCGGAGGCCGAGACGCTGGCGCTCGACGGCGCCGATCGCTTCGTCGCGCGTCGCCGCGTCGTCGAGATGATGGCCGCGCGCGGCCTGCTCGTGAAGGTCGAGCCCAACACCCATACCGTGCCGCATGGCGACCGTTCCGATGTCGTGATCGAGCCCTGGCTCACCGACCAGTGGTATGTCGATGTCAAGCCGCTGGCGCAGCGCTCGATCAAGGCGGTGCAGGACGGGCGGACCAAGTTCACGCCCGAGAACTGGACCAAGGTCTATTACGACTGGCTGGAGAATATCGAGCCCTGGTGCGTCTCGCGCCAGCTCTGGTGGGGCCACCAGATTCCGGCCTGGTACGGGCCGGATGGCGAGGTCTTCGTCGCCGAGTCGGAAGCCGAGGCGCAGACGCTGGCGATGGCGCATTACGGCGACACCGTCGCGCTGACGCGCGACGAGGACGTGCTCGACACCTGGTTCTCCTCGGCGCTCTGGCCGTTCTCGACGCTGGGCTGGCCCGAGCAGACCGCCGAGCTGAAGCACTATTATCCGACGGCGACGCTCGTCACCGCCTTCGACATCATCTTCTTCTGGGTTGCCCGGATGATGATGATGGGCCTGAACTTCATGGACGAGGTGCCGTTCAAGGACGTCTATATCCACGCCATCGTTCGCGACGAGAAGGGCGCGAAGATGTCGAAGTCCAAGGGCAACGTCATCGACCCGCTGACGCTCGTCGACAAATACGGCGCCGATGCTCTGCGTTTCACGCTGTCAGCCATGGCGGCGCAGGGGCGTGACATCAAGCTCAGCACGCAGCGCGTCGAGGGCTACCGCAACTTCGCGACCAAGATCTGGAACGCCGCGCGCTTCGCCGAATTGAACGGCTGCGCCCGCGCCGAGGGCTTCGATCCGGCCAGCGTCAAGCAGCCGCTCAACCGCTGGATTCTCAGCGAGGCGGCGCAGGCGGCCGAGGAGATCGCGGCCGGCATCCCGAGCTTCAAGTTCAACGAGGCGGCGGGCGCGGCCTATCGCTTCGTCTGGAACCAGTTCTGCGACTGGTATCTCGAACTCGCCAAGCCCGTGCTGCAGGGCGAGGGCGTCGATGCTGCGGCGCGTGCCGAGACGCAGGCGACGGTGGCTTACGTCATCGACCTGATCTGCCAGCTCCTGCACCCGTTCATGCCGTTCCTCACCGAGGAGCTTTGGGCGCAGAAGGCCGAGGCCGGCGCGCCGCGCAAGCTCGTGGAGGGCGATGCCTCGCTGGTCTGCCTGACCCGCTGGCCGGACCTGTCGGCGCTCAAGGACGCGGCGGCGGAAGCCGAGATCGGCTTCGTCGTCGACCTGATCTCGGACATCCGCTCGGTTCGCTCCGAGGTCAACGTGCCGGCCGGGACGCAGGCGCCGCTCGTTCTGGTCAATGCCTCGGCGGCGACGCGGGCGACGATCGAGAGCTGGCGCCCGATGATCGAACGTCTGGCGCGCGTCTCCGATATCGGTTTCGAGACGGCAGCACCGGCCCAGTCGGCCCAGATCATCGTGCGCGGCGAGGTCGCGGCCCTGCCGCTTGCCGGGCTGATCGATCTCGATGCCGAGCGCTCGCGCCTGACCAAGGAACTGGTCAAGCTCGACCAGGACATCGCGGTCGTCGAGAAGAAGCTCGGCAACCCCGATTTCATGGCGCGCGCGCCGGAGGAGATCGTCGAGGAGAATCGCGATCGCAAGGCGGCGGCCGAGGCCCGCAAGCTCAAGGTCGCGGAGGCTCTGACGCGGCTGGCATAGGATCGCCGCGCCGCGGTCGTGTTCGAGGGTAGTGGGGGAAGCCAGCATGTTTCGCCGCGACGCCTTCGGACGTTTCGATCCCGACGATTTCGTCACCGCGATCGGGACGCCCTCGCGCCGATCGCTGCTGCAGGGGCTGGCGGCTTCGGGCCTGCTGCTCATGGGCGGGCAGGCCCAGGCGCAGCGGCTCTGGGCCAACCCGGTCTTCGCGGCCGATCCGTTCTCGCTCGGCGTCGCCTCGGGGGATCCCGCGGCGGACGGCTTCGTGATCTGGACGAAGCTTGCTCCCACCCCTCTGGCGGAGCATGGCGGCATGCCGATGCGGGCCGTCGAGGTCGCGTGGGAGGTCGCCGAGGACGAGGCTTTCGCGCGCGTCGTGCAGCGCGGCACCGGGCTGGCACGGCCTGAACTCGGCCACGCCGTCCATGTCGAGCTAGGTGGCCTTCAGCCGGATCGCTTCTATTTCTACCGGTTCACCTGCGGTGGCGTGCGCAGCCAGGCGGGGCGCGGCCGGACCTTTCCGGCGGCCGGGGCTGCCGTCGAGCGGATGCGTTTCGGCGTGGTCGGCTGCCAGCGCTATGAGGACGGCTTCTTCACCGCTTTCCGCCATGTCGCGGAGGAGCGCTTCGATTTCGTCTATCACTATGGCGATTACATCTACGAGTATCGCACGATCCGGCCGGGCGATCGTCCGTTGCCCGTCGCGCGGGTGATGCCGGGCGATCCCGACGAGATCTACGCGCTGTCCGATTATCGCCGCCGCTACGCGCTCTACAAGCTCGATCCCGACCTTCAGGCGGCCCATGCCTCGGCGCCGTGGCTGGTTTCGTTCGACGACCACGAGATCGACAATGACTGGGCCGGCTTCGTCTCCGAGGAGGCCGGCGTGCCGCCCGAGATCTTCGCGCTACGGCGGGCAGCCGGGTTCCAGGCCTGGTACGAGCATATGCCGCTGCGGCGAAGCGCACTGCCGAACGGTCCGGCGATCCAGGCCTATCGCCGCTTCCGTTATGGCGATCTCGCCCAGATCGACGTGCTCGACACGCGCCAGTTCCGCACCGACCAGCCTTGCGGCGGCGGCTGGCAGGCGCGCTGCGCCGAGGCGCTGGCTCCGGACAAGACGATGCTCGGCCCGGCCCAGGAGGCCTGGCTCAGCGAGGGCTTCCGCCTGCCGCGAGCGCGCTGGAACGTGCTGGCGCAGCAGGTGATGATGATGCGACGCGACAATGACCCGGAGGCCGGCGGCGCCAGCTACCACATGGACAAGTGGGACGGCGCGGCCGCCGCGCGGCAGCGCCTGTTCGACGGGCTGACGCAGGCGCGGATCGCCAATGCGATCGTCCTGACCGGGGACATCCACCAGAACTGGGCTGGCGAGCTGAAGGCCAATTTCGACGATCCGGCCTCAGCGACGGTCGGCGTCGAATTCGTGGCGACCTCGATCACCTCCGGCGGCGACGGTGCGGCGATGACGCGAGCCGGCAGGGTCGGGCTCCAGAAGAACCCCCATATCCGCTATTTCAACAGTCAGCGCGGCTATATGCGCCACAGTGTCGGCAAGGAGCGCTGGCAGGCGGATTACCGCCTGCTCGAGCGTGTCACGCAGGCCGGCGCCAAGGTCGTGACGGGCGCGAGCTTCGTCACCGAGGCCGGCAAG
Source organism: Allobosea sp. GW821-FHT09G06 (assembly GCF_059416005.1). Lineage (NCBI taxonomy): Bacteria > Pseudomonadati > Pseudomonadota > Alphaproteobacteria > Hyphomicrobiales > Alloboseaceae > Allobosea > Allobosea sp. GW821-FHT09G06. Next base: position 253,742 of record NZ_JBWKOI010000004.1, read on the forward strand.
CCCGGCCTGGCGCCCGCGTAGGTGATCGCGTCGTGCCCGGTTCCCGCCACGACTCCGTCTTCAAATTGACCTTCGCGTAAGAGAACGCTGGCATTCTCCCACCGAGACGGTTAGATGCGCATCAGGCGCAAGCCTGCCATGCGCCTCGATGCCAGTAACCCAGGACCGGTTGTTTCGTCACGATGCTCAAGCGAGCCTATGACTGGTGCGTTTCATACGCCTCCCATCCCGCCGCCCCGTGGCTGCTTTTCGGCATCACCTTCATCGAAAGCTCGTTCAGCCCGCTGCCGCCGATTCCGCTGCTGATTCCGATGTGTATCGCCAGGCCGGACCGGGCCTGGTTCTATGCCGGCATCTGCTCGCTCGGCGCGGTGCTCGGCGGCTATCTCGGCTATGCGATCGGCGCGCTGCTCTATGAGTCGGTCGGCGCCTGGCTGATCGGCATCTACGGCCTGCAGGACAAGGCCGCCAGCCTGATCGCGACCTCGCAGGACTACTGGTTCTGGGTGCTCGTGACCAAGGGCCTGACGCCGATCCCGTTCAAGATCGTCACGATCATGTCCGGCTTCCTGCATTTCGACCTGTGGAAGTTCACGATCGGCATGGTCGTCTCGCGCGCCAGCTTCTTCCTGATGATCGCGGTGGCCCTGCGCTTCTACGGCGACGACATCCGCATCTTCATCGAGAAGCACCTGCCGATGGTGGCGCTGGCCCTGCTTGTGGTCATCATCGGCGGCTTCTTCGTGCTGCCGATGGTGCTCTGAGCGGCCGTTCGAAGCCTACCCAGCCCTCATCCGAAGCATGCCTGGAGCCGCCGTCATGCGGCTCCCCAGAGCGCGGGCTCGTGCGCCCCGCAGCCGCCGAAGTCACCGTTACATTACCTTGCTGGCCCCGGTTTTGTGACATCAGCGCAACACCCAGGCGGGATCGGTGTCCGGTGCCACCCCGGCCGCCCCAATCGCCGCGAAGCCGCCACAAACGAGGCCCAGCAAAACGCTGCGTTAAGTGCCTGAGATATATCAAAATCGGGGGTAACGCGCGGAGCCGGGAAGGGTTCCGGACGTTTTTCGAGTTTTCAGGGGCGCGATTGCTCCCGGCAGGCATGGCGTGGCACATCTTCGCGCCGTGCTGATCGGGGGACAGGACGAGTGGCGATGGACGGGCGTGTGTACGACAAGTCGAGGCTGCCGAGCCGCCATGTGAGCGTTGGCCCGGCCAAGGCCCCGCACCGTTCCTATTATTACGCGATGGGCATGACCGCGAAGCAGATCGCGCAGCCCATCGTCGGCGTCGCCTCCTGCTGGAACGAAGCCGCCCCCTGCAACATCTCACTGATGCGCCAGGCCCAGGCCGTGAAGAAGGGCGTCGCCTCCGCCAGCGGCACGCCGCGCGAGTTCTGCACGATCACGGTCACCGACGGCATCGCCATGGGCCACCAGGGCATGAAGTCGTCGCTGGCCTCGCGCGAGGTCATCGCCGACTCGGTCGAGCTGACCATGCGCGGCCATTGCTACGATGCGCTGGTCGGCCTTGCCGGCTGCGACAAGTCGCTGCCCGGCATGATGATGGCGATGGTGCGCCTCAACGTGCCCTCGATCTTCATCTATGGCGGCTCGATCCTGCCCGGCAATTTCAAGGGCCGCCCGGTCACAGTGCAGGACGTGTTCGAGGCCGTCGGCAAGCATTCGGTCGGCGCGATGTCCGACGAGGATCTGAAGGAGCTCGAGGAGGTCGCATGCCCATCGGCCGGCTCCTGCGGCGCCCAGTTCACCGCCAACACCATGGCGACCGTCGCCGAGGCGATCGGCCTCGCGCTGCCCTATAGCTGTGGCGCGCCGGCGCCCTACGATGTCCGTGACACCTTCTGCTACACCGCCGGCGAGATGGTGATGGAGCTGATCGCCCGGAACATCCGTCCGCGCGACATCGTCACCCGCAAGGCGCTGGAGAATGCCGCAATGGTCGTCGCCGCGACCGGCGGCTCGACCAATGGCGCTCTGCACCTGCCGGCGATCGCGCATGAATGCGGCATCGATTTCGATCTGTTCGAGGTCGCCGAAATCTTCAAGAAGACGCCCTATATCGCCGACCTGAAGCCGGGCGGAAAATATGTCGCCAAGGACATGTTCGAGGTCGGCGGCATTCCGCTGGTGATGAAGAGCCTGCTCGATGCCGGCTACCTGCACGGCGACTGCATGACCGTCACCGGCCGCACCATCGCCGAGAACATGGCCTCGGTGAAGTGGAACGACCAGCAGGACGTGGTCTACCGCGCCGACAAGCCGATCACGGTCACCGGTGGCGTCGTCGGCCTGCAGGGCAATCTCGCCCCGGAAGGCGCGATCGTGAAGATCGCCGGCATGCCTGAGGACCAGCTCGTCTTCACCGGCCCGGCGCGCTGCTTCGATCGCGAGGAGGATGCCTTCGAGGCCGTCAAGAACCGGACTTACGAGGTCGGCGACGTGCTGGTCATCCGCTACGAGGGTCCCAAGGGCGGCCCCGGCATGCGCGAGATGCTGTCGACCACCGCTGCGCTCTACGGCCAGGGCATGGGTGACAAGGTCGCGCTCATCACCGACGGCCGATTCTCCGGCGCGACGCGTGGCTTCTGCGTCGGCCATGTCGGGCCTGAAGCCGCCGTCGGCGGCCCGATCGGCCTGATCCGCGACGGCGACATCATCGAGCTCGACGCCATCACAGGAAAGCTCGCAGTCCGCCTTTCTGATGCCGAACTTGAAGCGCGTCGTAAGGACTGGAAACCACGGAAGACCGACTACAATTCCGGTGCGCTGTGGAAATACGCGCAGACCGTCGGCTCCGCCAAAGGCGGTGCCGTCACCCACCCAGGAGGGGCGGCCGAAACCCATTGCTATGCGGATATCTAGCTCAACCATAGCATGCCTGTTCCTGTTGCTGGGCGGCCATCAGGCCGTCCTGGCGCAGGACTTCTCAGGCGCGAAGCCGCTGCTGCCGCCGCGCGCCATTCCGGGCGCGGCGCTGCCGGAGCCGGACGATTCCGGGCCCGGCGGCCATGGCGCAGCTGCCGTCGCCCCCGGCCCCGACACCCCCACGGCCCACACCGCGCTGCCGCTCGTGCCCTTCACCAGCGCCCGCGACGCGCTGAAGGCCTGGATGCGCGATTCCACCGCCGGCAATAAGGTCGGCGCCGTGCGCGCGCTCGAATACGCGGCCTCGCAGGGCCATCTCACCGCCCAGTACAAGCTCGGCCGGATGTATGCCGGCGGCGAGGGCGTCCCGACCAACGATCTCAAGGCCTTCGAGTATTTCTCGAAGATCGCGGACGAGAATGCCGACGCCATGCCCGGCACGGCCGATGCCCGGCTCGTCGGCAGCGCCTTCGTCGCGCTCGGCAACTATTTCTCGGACGGGATCAAGGGCAGCTATGTGAAGCCCAATCCCGACCGGGCCTTCGACATGTTCCACTATGCCGCCTCCTATTTCGGCGACCCGGACGGCCAGTACAATCTCGCCCGCCTCTACATGACCGGGCAGGGCGCCAATCGCGACCCGCGCCAAGCGGCGCGCTGGATGAAGCTCGCGGCCGAAAAGGGCCATGCGCCGGCCCGCGCCGCCTTCGGCGAGATGCTGATCCGTGGTGGCGAGGGCGTGCCGCGCCAGCCGGTTCTCGGCCTGATGTGGCTCGCCATGGCGCGCGAGGGTGCCGATCCGGCCCGCGAGGCCTGGATCATCGAGCGCCATGACGTGGCTTTCGCGGCGGCCTCGGCCAACGACCGTTCGGCGGCTTTGGCCCTGATCGAGCGCCAGCATCTTGGCAGCTCGCGCAACGGCGCCGCGCCTCAGAACTGAGGCGTTGCATCTGAGAAGGCTGCGCTGCCGTATCCCATGCAGATCCTGCTGGGAGTCCTGCCATGCGCCCCTTCACACTACTCTGCCTCGCTGCCTTCTCGTCCTCCATCATGTCCCACGGAGCAGGCGCTCAGGAGCGGTTCGAGGATTGGGCGCCTCTTCGGAACCCATTTCCGAGCACGGGTGGCGGCGGGATCATGATTCACGACTACGATCCTGTCATCGCAGACGGAACGTGCAAAACACTGTTCCGGGCGATCGAGCCGAATGGCACCGTCTATCGCAACAGCATCGTCTTCGACGCTGTTGCGACGCAGGGCGGAGTGCTCTGCACGAACGGCAAATGGCGCTCACTCGACAATGAGGCTGCTGGGACGACGCCGTTCCGTGTCTTCATCAAGGATGGAATCCGACGCGGCAGCGCGGATTGACTGGGGTTCCGCGCATCACTGCATGGCCGCATTCTGCGCGGCGGCGATGCAGTCCGATCGGAAGCCGCTTCAGTGCAGCTCCAGCATGACCGGCACATGGTCCGAGGGCTTGTCCCAGCCGCGGACATGCTTGGCGATTGTCACGCCTGAGAGCCGGTCCGCCGCTTGCGGCGAAAGCAGCAGATGGTCGATGCGGATGCCGTTGTTCCGCTGCCAGGCGCCGGCCTGATAGTCCCAGAACGTGTAGAGCCCGGACGCATCGGTCGTGCTGCGCAGGGCCTCGGTCAGGCCGAGATTGGTCAGACCCCGGAAGGCCGAGCGCGTTTGCGGCAGGAAGAGCGCGTCGCTGACCCAGGCGGCCGGGTCGCGGGCGTCGCGAGGCTCGGGGATGACGTTGTAGTCGCCGGCCAGCACCAGCGGCTCCTCGTGCTCCATGAGCATCCGGGCATGGGTGGTGAGGCGCTGCATCCAGCCGAGCTTGTAGGGGTATTTCTCGGTATTGGGCGGATTGCCGTTGGGCAGGTAGATCGAGGCGACGCGCACCACACCGTCGCCGAGCGGCAGCACGCCTTCGAGATAGCGCGCCTGCTCGTCGCCATCGTCGCCCGGCAGGCCGCGGCGGACATCCTCCAGCCGCGAGCGGCTCAGGATCGCGACGCCGTTGAAGGTCTTCTGTCCGTGCGTCTCGACCTGCCAGCCGGCGGCCTCGATCTCGGCGCGCGGGAAATCGGCATCCACGCACTTGATCTCCTGCAGGCAGAGCGCGTCGGGCTCGGCCTCCTTCAGGAAATCCAGGAGATGGCCGAGGCGCTGCCTGACCGAATTGACGTTCCAGGTGGCGATCCGCACGCGATGCTCCGATTCAGGCTGCCGGCAGGATAAAGCGGGACGGCCGCCATGATGACAAGCCGTTTCCGGCCGAAACGAAAAACTCCCCGCATCGCTGCGGGGAGTCCTTGTCTGCGATCGCGCTGTCGCCTGCTGTCAGGGGCAGGCGCGAACGACGCCGCCCGAGGCGATATAGGTCCCGGTCTCGGGGTTGTAGCTGCGGAAGCGGCGCGAGCAGTAGGCCACGGCGTCGGTGTCCTCGACGCTGTAGCCATAGGCACGCGGCACGGCCGGGGCATAGACCACCGGCGGCTCGACATAGACCGGAGCCGGCGGGGGATAATAGTAGACCGGCGGCGGCGGTGGGGCCGCGAACGCGCCGGCGGCGAGCGCACCACCGATGATGCCGGCGGCGATGCCGGCGCCCACGGCCGGGCCGCGGCGATAGCCGCCGTAGTAGCGCGGGCCGTAGCCATAGCGGCGGTATTGCACGGTCTCGATGAGATCGCTGCCGGCCTGCGTCGTGGCGACGGCAGGGGCCGCGGGAGCGAACGGGGCAGCCGATGCAGGCAGGGCGAGTAGGGTGCCGCCGGCAATGGCGGCAGCGACGGCGAGCGTCCTGATCATGACGAAACTCCTCTGCGGTACCAGGCGAGCGGAACTCCGCATGTTCCCCCGTTTGGATTCGAATGTAGCGGTCCCGTGACCACAGGGAAAGCTAGCAGTCAATCCGGGCATAAATAGGCCGTCACGCTCCCGTCGCTTTTGCTCGCGAAAGCAACGTCGAAGCGCTTGCGCAGACGGAATTTCCTCGCCATCTAGCGCTGCATCCGCATAGCGACACTTTGTTCGAAGGATCGGAAACCGACCATGGCGCAACCGCGCGACCCGTCTGCCCAGCCCGCCGCGCTTGGCCCGTTGAGGCCGCTGCCGGCCATCATCTTCAGCTCGCGCTGGCTGCAGCTGCCGCTTTATATCGGCCTCATCGTGGCGCAGTGCGTCTATGTCTTCCTGTTCCTCAAGGAGCTCTGGCACCTCGTCACCCATGCCTTCGACTTCAGCGAGCAGCAGATCATGCTGGTCGTGCTGGGGCTGATCGACGTGGTGATGATCTCGAACCTGCTGATCATGGTGATCGTCGGCGGCTACGAAACCTTCGTCTCGCGCCTGCGGCTGCAGGGCCATCCCGACCAGCCGGAATGGCTGAGCCACGTCAATGCCAGCGTGCTCAAGATCAAGCTCGCCATGGCGATCATCGGCATCTCGTCGATCCATCTGCTCAGGACCTTCATCGAAGCCGGCAATATCGGCATCGCCGGCAAGACCGCGAGCTATACCGAAGCCGGCGTGCTGTTGCAGACGCTGATCCATGTCGTCTTCATCCTCTCCGCCATCGGCATCGCCTGGGTGGACAAGATGACGTCGACGCCCGGCAAGGCTCACTGACCAGCAAGGTTCACTGACCCGGACGCAGAAACAGAAACGCCCCGCCGGACCGGCGGGGCGTTTTGCGTTTCGGGCTCGCTATTCTTTGGCACAACGGTGTCGTCATCCCGGACAAGCTGCGCAGCAGCGCCGCTCCGGGATCCATCGTAGAGCTCCAGAGGCCTCCGATGGATCCCGGGTCAAGCCCGGGATGACGTCTGGTTTCCGAGGAAACCTAGCCGCGTTCCGGGGCAGCCGTATGCCTTACTGTCCGCGCCCGCTGCGGGCGGCGAAGCGGATCGCCTCCTCGGCGGCGCGGAACAGGGCCTTGGCCTTATTGATGCACTCCTCCTGCTCGGAGGCCGGGTTCGAATCGTAGACGATGCCGGCGCCGGCCTGGACATGCATGCGCCCATCCTTGACCACGGCCGTGCGCAGCACGATGCAGGTATCCATCTCGCCATTGGCGCCGAAATAGCCGATGCAGCCGGCATAGGCGCCGCGCGCATCGCGCTCCAGCTCGTCGATGATCTCCATCGCCCGGACCTTTGGCGCACCCGACACAGTCCCGGCGGGGAAGCCGGCGATCAGGGCACCGAGCGAATCGTGCTTCGGGTCGATCTTGCCCTCGACGTTCGAGACGATGTGCATGACCTGGCTGTAGCGCTCGATGAAGAACGAATCGGTGACCTTGACCGTACCGATCTCAGCGACGCGACCGACATCGTTGCGGCCGAGATCGAGCAGCATCAGGTGCTCGGCGCGCTCCTTCGGATCGGCCAGAAGCTCCTCGGCGAGGGCATTGTCCTCGGCCTCGGTCGCGCCGCGGCGTCGCGTGCCGGCGATCGGCCGGATCGTGACCGTGTCGTCACGCAGGCGGACGAGGATCTCGGGACTCGAGCAGACGATCTGGAAGTCGCCGAAATCGAGATAGCACAGGAAGGGCGCCGGATTGACCCGCCGCAGCGCCCGGTAGAGCGCGAAGGGCGGCAGGGCGAAAGGCGCCTCGAAGCGCTGCGACAGCACGACCTGGAAGATGTCGCCGGCGCGGATGTATTCCTTCGCCTTGCCGACCATCTCCAGATAATCGGCCTCGCTCGTGTTCGAGGTGGTTGCCGGGACCGGCAGGTTGGCGATGTCGATCTCAGCCTCGGCGGGGAGGGCGCCTTCCAGCGCCCGCACCACCGCTTCCAGCCGCTCCTGCGCCCGCTCATAGGCATGGCGCGCGCCGACGCCCGGCATGTGCCGGACCGGCGTCACGACATGGATCTCGTCGCGCACGGCGTCGAACACCACCATCAGCGTCGGCCGTGTCAGGATGGCGTCGGGCACGCCCGTACCGGTTTCCTTCGGTTCGGGCAGGCGCTCCATCAGGCGCACCATGTCGTAGCCGAGATAGCCGAAGACGCCGGAGGCCATCGGCGGCAGCCCTTCCGCCTCCGGAATGGCGCTCTCTTCCAGAAGTGCGCGCAGGCTTTCGAAGGCCGGGCGCGGATCGTCGAGGAAGCTCTCGCCCAGAGCCGTGCGGCAGAGCGAAGCCTGCCCGTGATGGCAGCGCCAGATCAGGTCGGGCTCAAGCCCGATCATCGAGTAACGGCCGCGCACGGCGCCGCCCTCGACAGATTCGAGCAGGAAGGCCGGGCCGGTCGTGGCGTGGCGCAGCTTCAGGAAGGCGGCGACCGGCGTCTCGCAATCGCCGACCAGCACCTGGCGCAGCAATTGCGGGGCGCCGGTCTCGTAGGTCTGCGCGAAGTGCTCGAACTCCTGGAGCGGCTGCATCGTCAGTTCTGTGCCCCGCCGGTCGCGTTGCGGAAGGCGGCCTCGTTGATGCTGACGCCGAGCTCGGCCTGCCGCTTGGCGACATACTGCAACATGATGTCCTCGCTGACGCTGGACGAGAGCAGCCGCTCGAAATTGCCGGCCTCCTGCGTCGTGCGGACATAAGGAGCTACCGTCGCCGAATCGACCTTGAACAGGATGCGTCCGCCATCCGGCGTGGCGGCGGAGCCGCTCTTGCCCACGGTGGTGCCGAAGACCTGGGCGATAACCGTGCCCGGCAATTCCGGACGCTGCTCCTGGCGGCCGAGATCGGCAGCCGTCTCGATCGTGAGGTTGGCCGAGGCCGCGACCGCGTCGAAATTCTCGCCCTTGTCGAGGCGCTCGATGAGCTCGCGCGCCTTGGCCGAGAGCCGCGTGGCCGATTCGTCGGCGCGCCACTGCTTCTCGACCTCGGCCTTGACCTCGTCGAAGGCGCGCTCGCGCGCCGGGTCGATCTTGGTGACGTCGAACCAGACATAGCCGGCGTTGCGGGGGAGGCGGATCGCTTCGTTGTCGATGCCGATATCGGAGCGGAAGATCGCCTGCAGCGTCGGGTCGCCGCCGGGCAGAGCCTCTTCGCGCGAGCCGTCCGGCCTGCCGAGACCGGCATTCATCGGGCCGGCCGTGCGCAGGGTGAGGTTGAGTTCCTTGGCGATCTCGGCGAGCGGCCGGGCCGAGGCGCGCTGGTCCTCGATCTTGTCATGCAGCTCGGTGATCTGGGTGGCGGCGCGGCTTGTGGCCAGCTCCTGCTTCACCTCGATGATGACCTCCTCGAGCGGGCGCACATGCGCGCCCTCGACCTTGGTCACGCGCAGCAGCACCGTGCCGAAGGCGCCCTTGACCGGCGCGCTGACGCCGGCCTCCTCAAGGGCGAAGACCGCATCGCGCACGGCGGGATCGATCATCTGATCGCGGGTGAAGGTGCCGAGCGTCAGGTCGTTGAAGGCGACGTTCCGCTCGGTCGCGATCTCGTCGAAGGTCTCGCCGCCATCGATCTTCGCCTTGGCGGCCTGCGCTTCCTCTTCGCTGGGGAAGGGGATCTGCTGGACGGTGCGGGTCTCGACGGCGGTGAAGCGCTGGGCCTTCGTCGCGTCGTAGCGCGCCTTGGCCTCGTCGTCGGTGACCTTGGCGGGGTCGGCCAGCGTCTCGGCCGTGATCGCGAGAATGTTGGCCGTGCGGAATTCCGGCGCGCGGAAGGCGGCCTTGCGGTCGTTGAAGAAGCTCTTGAGCTGGTCCTCGGTCGGGGCCGCGATCTCGCCGGCGGCGCTCGCCGGCATCCGGGCGAAGGTGATCGTGCGCTTCTCGTTGCGCAGCCGGTTGCCGACTTCCTGCAGGGCGAGCGGGGCGGAGAGGCCGCCGACGACCATCTCCGAGAGCTGTTGGCGCAGGATGGTCGAGCGCTGGAGGGCGACATAGCTCTGCTCGGTGTAGCCGTTCGTGCGCAGCAATTCGTTGAACCGGGCCGAGGAGAACTGGCCGGAGGCGTCGCGGAAGACCTGGTCGTCGAAGATCAGGTTGCGGATGGTCTCGTCGGAGACCGCGAGGCGCATGCCTTGCGCCGTCTGGTCCAGCGTCGCCTCGGTGAGCAGGCGCGAGAGCACCTGCCGGTCGAGGCCGAGCGCGCGCGCCATCTCCGGCGAGATCTGCCGGCGCTGCTGGCGGATCAGGTTCTGGATCTCGTTCTGATAGGCGGTGCGCATCTGCTCGAGGCCGATCTCGGTCGTGCCGACCTTGGCCACCTCGTTGCGGCCATAGCCGCGGAAGATGTCGCCCACGCCCCAGATCGCAAAGGACATGATGAGGAAGCTGAACATGATCGCGATGACGAGCTTCCCGAAGAAACCCTGACCCGCCTTGCGGATGCCCTGCATCATCATGGAAGCTGTCTTTCCCTGAACCTGTTCGTGGCGCGGAAACGGGCCCGCGCGCGTATTTGCCGGCGCTGCTTATAGGAACCGACGGCGAAAGCCGCAATCGCCGTCACAGTCGCCATGCGGCCTCGCATGCGATTGCGGCGCCGGCCGGGCATTGCTAGAGCCGGGAGAACGAATTTCGGAGGATCGACGTGACGCGCAGCATCAAGCCGCTGGTGGCGGGCAACTGGAAGATGAACGGCCTGAAGGCCGACCTCGGGATCGCGGCCGAGGTCGCGAAGGGCTACGACGGCGCACTGAAGCCGGCCGTCGACCTCGCGATCTGCCCGCCCGCCAGCCTGCTCTTCGCAGCGACCGCCGCGCTGATCGGCTCACGCATCGCGACCGGCGGGCAGGATTGCAGCACGCAAGGCTCCGGCGCCTTCACCGGCGAGGTTTCCGCCGCGATGCTCACCGACGCGGGCGCGAGCTTCTGCATCGTCGGCCATTCCGAGCGCCGCACGCTCCACGGCGAGACCAACGCCACGGTGAAGGCCAAGGCCGAGGCTGCGCAGAAGGCGCTGCTGGTGCCGATCGTCTGCGTCGGCGAGACCAAGGACGAGCGCGAGGCCGGCAAGGCGCTCGCCGTCGTCAAGAAGCAGTTGCGCGGTTCCGTGCCGGATGGCGCGACGGCCGCGACGCTCGTCGTCGCCTATGAACCGGTCTGGGCGATCGGCACCGGGCTGACGCCGACGGCGGCCGATGTCGCCGAGATGCATGAGGCGATCCGCGCCGAGCTCGGGCGCCTGCTCGGCAAGCAGGAAGCGGCCGGCGTGCGCCTGCTCTATGGCGGCTCGGTGAAGCCCTCGAACGCTGCCGAACTGATGAATGTCGCCCATGTCGACGGCGCTCTCGTCGGCGGCGCCAGCCTCAAGGCGGAGGAATTCCTGGCGATCGCCCGGGCCTGCGCCGTCTGAGCACTCCCACGTGAATAGGCCGGCACGCAGGGGTGGCGCTGCCGGTCCACGCATGTTATGTGCCGCGCCGAATTCGCCTCGATCTTCGAGGAGGAGCGGGTGGCCCTTGGCGGCGGCCCGCGCCATGCCCATTTTCGTGAGACCATGCAGAACGTTCTCATCGTCATCCACCTGATCATCGTCGTCGCGCTCGTCGGCGTCGTGCTGTTGCAGCGCTCCGAAGGCGGCGGCCTCGGCATGGGCTCCGGCGGCGGGGGCGGCGTCGGCGGCTTCATGACCGGCCGCGGCCAGGCCAATGCCCTGACCCGCGCCACGGCGATCCTCGCCGGCCTGTTCTTCCTGACCTCGATCGTGCTCGCGGTGATGGCCAATACCGGCCGCACGCAGCGCTCGATCATCGATGGCGCGCCTGCGACCTCGGCCCCGGCGACGCCCGGCGCGCCGGCCGGCCCGAGCGCTCCGAATGCCGGTGGCGTGCTCGACCAGCTGCGCCAGATGCAGAACCAGAATCAAGGCGGCGCACAGCCGCCGACGCCGCCAGCGGCGCCGCAGCAGTAACCAGGGCAGGGCCGGGAAACCGGCCCTTCTCTTTTGATATGGGAGAGGCCGGGCGACCGGCCTTCTCTTTTGTGGACAAGCGCGCAGGGCAAGGCGGGACTGCTCAGAACGCGCTTAGCGAATCGAACCCGTGGCGATAGAGGTGACCTCCCATGACGCGGTATGTTTTCATCACCGGCGGCGTGGTGTCCTCGCTTGGCAAAGGCCTGGCGGCGGCGGCTCTCGCGGCCCTTCTCCAGGCGCGCGGCCATACGGTCCGCCTGCGCAAGCTCGACCCCTACCTGAACGTCGATCCGGGCACGATGAGCCCGTATCAGCACGGTGAGGTCTTCGTCACCGACGACGGCGCCGAGACCGATCTCGATCTCGGCCATTACGAGCGCTTCACCGGCCGGCCCTGCAACAAGGGCGACAACATCACCACCGGCCGCATCTACATGGACATCCTGACCAAGGAGCGCCGGGGCGACTATCTCGGCGCGACGATCCAGGTCGTTCCCCATGTCACCAATGCCATCAAGGACTTCATCCTCACCGGCAACGAAGGCTACGACTTCACGCTGGTCGAGATCGGCGGCACGGTCGGCGACATCGAGAGCCTGCCCTTCCTCGAAGCCATCCGCCAGACCAACCAGCAACTGCCACGCGGCCAGTGCATCTTCGTGCACCTGACGCTGCTGCCCTATATCCCGACCGCTGGCGAGCTGAAGACCAAGCCGACCCAGCACTCGGTCGCCGAATTGCGCTCGATCGGCATCCAGCCCGACATCCTGCTCTGCCGCACCGACCGCGAGATCCCGCGCGAGGAGCGCCGCAAGCTCGCGCTGTTCTGCAATGTCCGCGAGACCGCCGTGATCGAGGCCCGCGACGTCGCCTCGATCTACGACGTGCCGCTCTCCTACCATGCCGAGGGTCTCGATACCGAAGTGCTTGCCGCCTTCGGGATGGATGCCAAGCCGGAGCCGGACGTCACCGGCTGGAAGCGCATCTCCGAGCGCGTGAAGAACCCCGAGGGCGAGGTCACCATCGCCGTCGTCGGCAAGTACACGGGCATGAAGGACGCCTATAAGTCCCTCATCGAGGCGCTGACCCATGGCGGCATCGCCAACAATGTGAAGGTCAATCTCGACTGGATCGAGTCGGAGGTCTTCGAAAAGGAGGACCCGGCGCCCTTCCTGGAGCATGTCCATGGCATCCTCGTGCCCGGCGGCTTCGGCCATCGCGGCGCCGAGGGCAAGATCAAGGCGGCGACCTTCGCCCGCAACCGCAAGGTGCCTTATTTCGGCATCTGCTTCGGCATGCAGATGGCGGTGATCGAGGCGGCGCGCTCTCTCGCCGGCATCGAGGACGCCAACTCGACCGAGTTCGGCCCGACGCAGGAGCCGGTCGTCGGCCTGATGACCGAGTGGATGCGCGGCAACGAGCTGGAAGAGCGCGCGGCCGGCGGCAATCTCGGCGGCACGATGCGGCTCGGCGCCTATGCCTCGACGCTGGCGGCAGGTTCGAAGATCGCCGAGATCTACGGCTCGACCGAGATCTCCGAGCGCCATCGCCACCGCTACGAGGTGAACATGGGCTATCGCGAGCAGCTGGAGGCCAAGGGCCTGCGCTTCGCCGGCCTGTCGCCCGACGGCCTGTTGCCCGAGACGGTCGAATATCCCGACCATCCCTGGTTCATCGGCGTGCAGTACCATCCCGAGCTGAAGTCGCGCCCCTTCGAGCCGCACCCGCTCTTCGCCAGCTTCATCGAGGCGGCGAAGGCCCAGAGCCGCTTGGTCTGATTTCGTCAGGGGCTCTGAGGGCGCATCCTCTCTTTGAATGACGGCTTGTGCCGTTCTCCTGTTACCCTGAGAATAGGCTGCCTCGTCGACCTGTGGTCGGCGCGGCGGGACAGGGCAGGGGGCAGGGCGCATGACGATCTCGATGGCGGGCCTGCCCGCGTTCCTTCTCTATTTCGTCGTCGGCGCGGCCCTCATCGCCGCTTTCGTCGCGGTCTACCTGCGCATGACCGCCCATGACGAGATCGCCCTGATCCGCGGCGGCAATCTCTCGGCGGCGGTCGCGCTTGGCGGCAACACGGTCGGCTTCTCCCTGCCGCTGGAACAGGCGATCTCGCAGGCCAGCAGCATTCCCGACTGCGTGCTCTGGGCTCTCGCGGCGATGATCATCCAGTTCGCGGCCTATGGCCTGGCGCGGCTATTGATCCCCGAGTTGTCACGGAAGATCGAGGAGGATCGCTTGCCCTCCGCGGTCATGCTTGCCGTGATCGCGGTGGTATCCGGGACGCTGGCCGCGGCCAGCATGACGGAGTGAGGCGGCCATGAAGCGCTCCTCGCAGATCGGGCTCGCAGCCGCAGGCGTCCTCCTCGTCGCCACCGTCTGGTCGATGACGGGCGAGGACCCGCAGGAGAACCTCGTCTATAACAGCCTGAGTGATTGCCGGGCGGCCGGGCAGGTCTCGGCCTCGCAATGCGAGACGGCCTTCTCGGAAGCGAGCGCCGCGCGGCTCAAGGATGCGCCGAAATTCCAGAGCCAGTCCGCCTGCGAGGCACAATACGGCGCCAATGGCTGCGGCTCTGCCAGCATCGGCGGCGCGCAATACTTCATCCCGGCTCTGGCCGGCTTCATGCTGGCGCGCGGCCTCTCCGGCGGACAGGCGCAGGCGCAACCCCTGATGCCGCCGACCACCTCGGCCTGCCCTCCGGGCTCGACGCAACCTGAATGCCAGCAGGCGCGCTCGTCCTCGTCAGGTTCATCGGGCGGCAGCAGCTCCTACGGCGGCAGCAGCAGCCGCTCGCGCGCCTATTCGACGGCGACCGGGAGCAAGGTCACGGCAGCCTTCGCCGGGGGCTCCCGCGGTGGCAGCGTCTCGACGACCAGTACGTCCTCGCGCGGCGGATTCGGCTCGACCGCGCGCTCCTATTCCTCGCATTCCTCGTCCTGAGATGCGCCGCGTCACGCTTCCGCCGCGCCCGGACTGGGTCGAGCAGGTCGAGCGCCTCGGCTTCGCCTTCCACACGATCGACGGCGAGACCTATTGGGACGAGAGCGCGGCTATCGCCTTCACGCTGCAGGAGATCGAGCGCGATATCGAGGGGCCGACCGAGGCGATCGAGCAGCTCTGCTTCGCCTTCATCGAGAGGGCGCTCGACCACGAGGAGACCCTGACCAAGCTCGCGATTCCCGCCGAGCATTGGGATTACATCCGGCAGAGCTGGCAGCGCGGCGAGCGCAACCTCTATGGCCGGCTCGACCTTGCCTATGACGGACGCGGGCCGGCCAAGCTGCTCGAATACAATGCCGACACGCCGACCGCCCTGTTCGAATCGAGCGTGGTGCAGTGGGACTGGCTGGAGCAGGCGATGGCGCGCGGCGCGATCCCGCGCGGCAGCGACCAGTTCAACTCGCTGCACGAGCGCCTGATCGCGGCCTTCAAGGGCCTGCGCGAGCCCTCGCCCTACCGCCTGCACCTGACCTGCGTGCAAGGCAGTCCCGAGGACAAGGGCACGGTCGATTACCTCACCGATTGCGCGGTGCAGGCCGGGCTCGACGCGCGCTTCACCTATATCGAGGAGCTAGGCCTCCTCACCGATGGGCGCTTCTGCGACGGCGCCAACCAGCCGATCGAGACGCTGTTCAAGCTCTACCCCTGGGAATGGATGTTCCGGGAGAGTTACAGCAAGGCGCTCGCCGGCTCGGGCTGCCAGTTCATCGAGCCGCCCTGGAAGGCGATCCTGTCCAACAAGGGGCTGCTTGCCTGTCTCTGGGAAATGGAGCCCGGCCATCCCAACCTGCTGCCGGCCTTCTTCGAGGGCGATCCGCGCTGCGCGACGCTCTCGGCCCGGCATGTGCGCAAGCCGCTCTATTCGCGCGAGGGCGCCAATGTCACGCTGATGGAGCGCGGCCGCGTGCTCGACAGCGACGACGGCCCCTATGGCGCCGAGGGCCATGTCCTGCAGGATGCCGCGACCAACCTGTTCTCGGCGGACGGGAAATACGCGGTGCTCGGCTCCTGGCTCGTCGCCTCGCAGGCCTGCGGGCTTTGCGTCCGCGAGGACGCCTCGCCGATCACCAAGAACACCTCGCGCTTCCTGCCTCACTATATCGAGCCCTGATCGCGGCACGACATGACCGCGCCCTGATCTGTGCTAGCCTTGGGCTCCGATACGCCTGTCGACGGAGCCTGCCATGCCTGCAAACGCCTCAACGCCCCGCGGTCTCGACCATCTCGTCATCGGCGTCCGCGATCTCGATGCCGCCTGGCATTTCTACGAGAAGCTCGGCTTCCGCGTCGGCGCCCGCAATCGCCATCCCTGGGGCACCGAGAACCGGATCGTGCAGTTTCCCGGCTCCTTCCTGGAGCTGGTGACGATCGCCGATGATGCAGCGATCCCGCCGCATGGCGAGCGACGCTTCTCCTTCGGCGCCTTCGTGCGCGAGGCGCTGGCCGGTCAGGGCGAGGGGCTCTCGATGCTGGTGCTGGAGAGCACCGACGCCAAGGCCGATGCCGCCGCCTTCAAGGCACAGGGAATCGGCGATTTCGAGCCGTTCTTCTTCGAGCGCCGGGCGCGGCGCCCTGATGGCAGCGACGTTCGCGTCGCCTTCGAGCTGGCCTTCGCCGCCGATTCGCGCGCGCCGGAATGCGGCTTCTTCGTCTGCCAGCAATTCGAGCCGCAGAATTTCTGGAATCCCGAATTCCAGCATCATCCGAACGGCGCTACCGCGCTCTCGGCCGTCGTGATGCTGGCGGAGGAGCCGGCCTTCCACCGTGCCTTCCTTTCGGCTTTCAGCGGCGCCGCCGAGGTGCTGGAGGGCAATGAGGACTATGTGCTCGCCCTGCCGCGCGGGCGCATCGACGTGCTCGATCCCGAGGCCGCGCAGGGCGCCTATCATGTCGAGCCGGACACGACGCCCGCCCGTTTTCTCGGCTTCTGCGTCTCGGTGCCCGATCTCGAAGCGGTGGCGGAACGCCTGACCGAGAATGAAGTGTCGTTCCAGCGCGGCGAGGAGCGGCTGTTCGTGCCGGCCGAGCACGCCTTCGGCTGCATGGTGGCGTTCGAGCAGGGGTGAGGGCGGCGGCAGTTTGCCCGGCACCACCTCTGTCATTCCGGGGCGCGCCGTAGGCGCGAACCCGGAACCCACGACTGGGCAGGACATCCAAGACCCGATTGCAGCCGGCTCACCCGGTCGTGGGTTCCGGGTTCTTCGCTGCGCGAAGCCCCGGAATGACAGAGGTGGCTCCTGGCCTGAATGACCGACCTCAGCCCTTTGCCTCGACGGGCGGCAACGAGGCGAGCAGCCCGATCAGCGCCCGGTCGTGCAGCACGACCATGCGCTCCTTCGGCTTCAGCCAGATCGCGGCATCGTCGACCGTCTCGGCATCGACGAGCTTGGCCTGCGCCACGGCGCGGTCGGGCTCGATCTCGCCGCGCCGCCGCGACTGGCCATAGGGCAGCATCAGCTCGTGAGCGTGGCGCAATTCAGCGTCGCCATGGAGCGCCTTGATGCCGTCGGCATCGTCGTAGCCGGCCTTCTCGAACTCGGCCTGCAACTCGTTGGCGCGGGTCGCGATCGCGGGCGGGGCGCCTTCCTCTGGCGTCATCAGGAGCTTGTGGCGCTTGAGCCAGAGGCCGATGGCGAGCTGTCCCGAGGCCCATGACAGCGGAATCGCCAGCACGAGGCCGACGATCGTCGGCGACATCCAGGCGAAAAGCGAGGTCGCGATCATGAAGGCCGAGAGGCCGGTGACCACGCCGAGCACGGTATGGGTGCGGTGCCGGCGCACGATGTCCTTGAACGGGATCGAGCCGTCGTCGCGCCGCTGCGGGTTCCAGCCGGTGTCGCGGCCGAGCAGTATCTGGAAGACCGAGCCGGACTGGATCAGCATCATGATCGGCGCGAAGAAGGCCGAGAACAGCACCTCGATCAGGGCCGAGACGATCAGGCGGATCGAGCCGCCGCCGGCCTGCCGGAGCTTGGTGTTGAACAGGGTCAGCAGCAGGCCGAACAGCTTCGGCGCCAGCAGGATCCCCATGGTGATCGCGAACAGGCGCAAGGCACGCTCGGGGTCGAAGCGCGGCCAGACCGGGAAGAGCGTGAATTCCTGCGTGAAGTACTCCGGCCGCGCGTAATTGACCTGCAGCACGATCAGGATGCCGACCACGAGCTGCATCAGCCAGAGCGGCGAGGCGAGATAGCCCATGATGCCGGTGGCGAAATGCTGGCGCGTCGGCATGACGAAGCCCTTGCCGCCCATGATCCGCGAGTGCTGGAGATTGCCCTGGCACCAGCGCCGGTCGCGCACCGAGATGTCGATCAGCGAGGGCGGGCTTTCCTCGTAGGAGCCCGTCAGGTCCGGCAGCATGTAAACCGACCAGCCGGCGCGGCGGATCAGCGCCGCCTCGACGAAATCGTGGCTGAGCACGTGGCCGCCGAAGGGCGGCTTGCCCTTCAGGTCTGGCAGGCCGCAATGATCGGCGAAGGCCTTGGTGCGGATGATCGCGTTATGGCCCCAGTAATTGCCGTCGCGGCCAGACCACATGGCGAGGCCGGTCGCGATGACCGGGCCATAGACCCGCGCCGCGAATTGCTGGAGCCGGGCGAAGAAGGTGTTGCGGTTGATGATCAGCGGCAGCGACTGGATGATGCCGGCATCGGGATCGTTCTCCATCGCGGCGGCGAGGCGCACGATGCAGGTGCCGGTCATCAGGCTGTCGGCGTCGAGCACGACCATGTGCTCGTAGAGCCCGCCCCAGCGCGTGACGAAATCGGCGATGTTGCCGGCCTTGCGGTGATGATTCTTGGGTCGATGGCGATAGTAGACGCGCGAATTGGGGCCGAGCCGCTCGCGCAGCGCCAGGAAGGCGCGCTCCTCCGCCACCCAGACATCCGGGTTGGTGGTGTCGGAGACGATGAAATAGTCGAAATGGTCGCCGAGCCCCGTCGCCTCGACCGATTCACGGATCGCCGCCACCGCCGCGAAGATGCGGGCCGAGGATTCGTTGTAGATCGGCATCACCACGACGGTGCGGTGCTTGAGGCTCTCGGCGCGATCCGCCTTGCCGGCGCCGAAGAGCACGCCGAAGAAGCCGAGCAGCGCGCTGGTGAAGGCGAGCGCGATCCAGGAGAAGTTGATCGTGAACAGTACGAGCAAGGCGTACTGCAGCGAGGTCGTGCGGCTGACCGACACGACATTGTACATTTCCCAGGCGCCGAAGGCGGTAAGCGCGAGCCCGCCGCCGAAGACGAAGAGGCGCTTCAGCCAGGGCGTCTTCCAGTTGCGCGGATCGGCCGGGGCGCGGCGATCCGAAGCCTTCCAGCTCCGGAACGACTGCACCGGCATGACCAGCGGCTCTTCGGGCGGCGTCGCCGGCTCGCGGGCCGCGCTGTAGCCGCGCTGTTCCGTTTCCATGGCGTCGCGGCGGGCTGCCGTTACCAGGTCCATCGATTCAACCAGGTCTCAGAGACGGGCTGACCGCCCGATTGCAGGACGAGCCGGAGCTCGGAGAGATTGTCGTTGCCGGGATCGACCTCGAAGCCGACGCGCATCAGCTTGCGCTCCGGATAAGGCCAGAGGCGGACATTATGCACGGCGCCGGGCTGGGCCGTGATCGTCGCCCGCGTCGAGGCGACGAGGGCGGCATCCGCAAGCCTGTCACCGGTGAAGTCGATGACGAAGCGCCGGCGGCGCCCCTGCGAACCCTTGCCCTGCCGCGTGCGGGTGGCGAGCGCCAATGGCGGGCGCTCCGGCGGCTGCCAGCACCAGGCCTGGCGATAGCTCAGCGAGGTCTCGCTGCCGGCAGCCAGCGGCTGCTTCGGCCGCCAATACATGATGATGTTCTTGTTCGGCTCGGAATCGCTGGGGATCTCGATGAGCTGCACCGAACCCGCGCCCCAGTCACCCAACGGCTCCATCCAGACGCTCGGCCGAAGTTCGAAGCGCTGGTCGTCGTCCTGGAAGGCAGCGGGGTCGCGCTCGCGCTGGACGAGGCCGAAGCCCTTGGGATTCTCGTCGACGAAGGACGAGACCTGCAGGGTGGCGGGGTTGTTGACCGGCCGGTAGATCCATTCGCCGGCGCCCGACTGCATCTGCACGCCTGAGACCTCGCCGATCGAGGGGCGGATATCGTCGAAGACGCGCCGGCTCTGCGGGCCGGATAGGAAGGTCGCGCTCGTGCAACCGAAGCCGACATGGTCCAGCGCCTGACGCGCGAACAGCGTCATCTCGACATCGATGAAGGTGACGTCGCCCGGGCGCAGCGTCATCCGCACCGCACCGGCGACGCTCTCCGAATCGAGCAGGCCGTGGATGACCAGCGAGCCGACGGCTGGGCTCGGCCGCTCGATCCAGAACGCTCGGAAGAAGGGCAGTTCCTCGCCACGCGTCTCGCCTGGGCGCAGGATCAGCGCGCGCGCCATCGCGCCGAAATTCTGGCCGCGCGCCAGGGCGCGGAAGAAGGTGCCGCCCTGGAAGACCGCGACCTCGAAGGGGCGCTCCAGCCCGGCCGCGATCCGCATGCCGGAGAATTGAAGGTCGGCATTGCCCTGCGGCGGCGTGACACGCCCGTAGTCGAACTTGCTGCGATCGAAACCGATGCGGCGCACCGTGCCGTCCTCGATCGTGAACAGGCTCACCGGATTCGAGAAGACATAGCCCCGATGCAGCGGCTCGACCGTGAAGCCGCGATTCTCGCCGGCCCAGACCGTGCCGCCCGGCTGCATCCGAATGCCCGCATACTGGTCGGCGGGGAGGGTGGTGTAGCCCTCCGGCAGGTCATTCGTGGCCATCGGAATCAGCGGGCGCTGGGCCAGAGCCCTGGCGGCGTCGACGACCAGAGCCGGGTCGAACCGCTGTCCGTCCACGAGGGTGGGGATGTTGAAGGACGCCGCGCCGGTCGGGGCCTGCGCCGCGGCCGGGCCGGCCAACGAGAGCAGAGCCGCGCCACCTGCGGCGCCTTCCAGAAACTGCCTACGATTCAAGGGTTTCGACATGGGATCCAAACTACGCGGGCGACGCCCTCGCCCCTCGCGCTTCTAGAGCATTTCCAGTTCGCCTGAAAAGCCTTTCCGATCGGGAAGATGCACGCCTTTCGGATGGTGCGATCCTTCTAAATGGAGGCGGCGCCAAACCGGCTGGACGGCCATCTCCGAAAGGAGCCTTTCACCGCGATTGAACTTTGCCAAAGGGCGCGCGGATCGGCTATCCACGGCGCCTGCAACGCCAGCATGCGTGAATTCGACTCTGATGCGTGGGCGGTGGTTCAACCATGCCTGCAAGGGAAACGAGAAACATGACCGAAATGCAGCCGGCCCGATCCTGCCTCGCGATCGTCCTGGCAGCCGGAGAGGGCACCCGCATGAAATCGCGGGGGCCGAAGGTGCTCCATGCGGTCGCCGGGCGGTCGCTGCTCGGGCATGCGCTTGCGGCCGTCTCGGAGGCCGGCGCGGATGCCGTCGCCGTCGTGATTTCCTCGGAACGCCCCGAAGTCGGCGAAGCGGCGCGCCAGCAGCTTCCGCATGCGCAGATCGCGATCCAGCACGAGCGCCGGGGTACGGCGCATGCGGCGCTTGCCGCGAAAGCCGCCATCACTGCCGGCCATGACGACGTCATCATCGCCTTTGGCGACACACCGCTCGTGCGTCCCGAGACCTTTTCGGCGCTGCGCCAGGCATTGTCGGGCGGCGCAGCTGTCGTCGCGCTCGGCTTCGAGGCGAAGGACCCGACGGGCTATGGCCGTTTCGTCGAGAAGGATGGACGTCTGGAGGCGATCGTCGAGCATAAGGACGCCACCCCGGAGCAGCGCGCGATCACGCTCTGCAATGCCGGGCTGATGGCGCTCTCCGGCGAGCACGCCCTCTCGATCCTGGAAGCGATCGGGAGCCATAACGCCCAGGGCGAATTCTATTTGACCGACGCGGTCGAAGTCGCGCGCAAGCGCGGGCTCGACGCCGTCGCGCTGCAGGCGCCCGAAAGCGAGGTCCAGGGCGTCAACGACCGCGCTCAGCTCGCCGCCGTGGAAGCGGATTTCCAGCGGCGCAAGCGGCTTGCCGCCATGCTCGGCGGCGCGACGTTGATCGCGCCCGAGACGGTCTTCTTCAGCTATGACACTGAGATCGGCCGCGATGTCGTGATCGAGCCGAATGTCGTGTTCGGGCCCGGCGTGCGCGTCGATGACGGCGCGGTGATCCATGCCTTCTCGCACCTTGAAGGCGCCACGGTCGGCCGTGACGCCAGCGTCGGCCCCTATGGCCGCCTGCGGCCGGGCGCGAAGCTCGCCGAGAAGGCCAAGGTCGGCAATTTCGTCGAGGTGAAGGCAGCCGATATCGGCCCTGGCGCGAAGGTCAACCATCTGACCTATATCGGCGATGCCTCGGTCGGGGCGGCCGCGAATATCGGCGCCGGTACCGTCACCTGCAACTATGACGGCTTCAACAAGGCGAAGACGACGATCGGCGCCAATGCCTTCGTCGGCTCGAACTCGTCGTTGATCGCGCCGGTAACGATCGGCGAGGGTGCCTATGTCGGTTCCGGCTCGGTCATCACCAGCGACGTCGCGCCGGACGCGCTCGCGATCGGCCGCGGCCGGCAGGTCGAGAAGCAGGGCTGGGCGCCGACCTTCCGCGCTGCCGCCGCTGCCAGGAAAGCGGCCAAGAAGGCGGCCGAATAGCCAGGAATCGCGGCGGATCGGGCCATCCGC
Source organism: Allobosea sp. GW821-FHT09G06 (assembly GCF_059416005.1). Taxonomy (NCBI): domain Bacteria; kingdom Pseudomonadati; phylum Pseudomonadota; class Alphaproteobacteria; order Hyphomicrobiales; family Alloboseaceae; genus Allobosea; species Allobosea sp. GW821-FHT09G06. The sequence continues at coordinate 276,157 of NZ_JBWKOI010000004.1, forward strand.
CGTTCACAGTTCGTCATGTAGATTGATTGGGCACGCGCGCCGATCGCGGCTATGCGCTTTGCCGACAGCAACGGCTTGAGGGGTTCACCCATGTGCGGCATCGTCGGGATTCTGGGCAAGGAAGCAGTGGCGACGCAGGTCGTCGAGGCGCTGCGGCGGCTTGAATATCGCGGTTACGATTCCGCCGGCGTCGCGACGCTGGAAGCCGGAAAGCTCACCCGCCGCCGCGCCGAGGGCAAGCTCAAGAATCTCGAGATTCGCCTGTCGAACGAGCCGCTCGAGGGCCTGGTCGGCATCGGCCACACCCGCTGGGCGACCCATGGCAAGCCCAACGAGACCAATGCCCATCCGCATGCGACGCCGAAGCTCGCGGTCGTGCATAACGGCATCATCGAGAACTTCCGTGACCTGCGCGCCGAGCTTCAGGCCGACGGCTACGTCTTCGAGACGGAAACCGATACCGAGATCGTCGCCCATCTCGTCACCCGCGAGCTCGACCGCGGCAAGGGCCCGGTCGATGCGGTGGCCGCCAGCCTGCCGCGCCTGCACGGCGCCTTCGCGCTCGCTTTCCTGTTCCAGGGCGAGGACGACCTGCTGATCGGCGCCCGTAAGGGCTCGCCGCTCGCGGTCGGCATCGGCGAGGGCGAGATGTATCTCGGCTCGGACGCGCTGGCGCTCGCGCCCTTCACCAATCTCATCGCCTATCTGGAGGAGGGCGACTGGGTCGTGCTCCACCGCCGTGGCGCGACCTTCTATGACAAGACCAACAAGCAGGTGGAACGCCGCGCCCAGCGCGTCGCCGCCGGCGCCTTCCTGGTCGAGAAGGGCAATCACCGCCATTTCATGGCGAAGGAAATCTACGAGCAGCCCGAGGTCGTCGGCCACACGCTGACGCAATATCTCGACATGGCCAATGGCAAGGTGCGCCTGCCCTTCGGCGACCAGATCGACTGGAAGGGCCTGTCGCGCCTGACGATCAGCGCCTGCGGCACCTCCTATTATGCCGGCCTCATCGCGAAATACTGGTTCGAGAAGCTGGCGCGCCTGCCGGTCGAGATCGATGTCGCCTCCGAGTTCCGCTACCGCGAGGCGCCACTGCCCGACCAGGGCCTGGCCCTCTTCGTTTCGCAGTCCGGCGAAACCGCCGACACGCTGGCCGGTTTGCGCTATGCCCGGCAGAACGGGCAGGTCATTCTTTCGGTCGTCAACGTGCCGACCTCGACGATCGCGCGTGAAAGCGATGCCGTCGCGCAGACGCTCGCCGGCCCCGAGATCGGCGTCGCCTCGACCAAGGCCTTCGTCTGTCAGCTCGCGGTTTTCGCATCCCTCGCGCTCGCCGCAGCCCGTGCCCGCGGCACGCTCTCGGCCGAGGACGAGGCCGATCATGTGCAGCATCTGATCTCGCTGCCGGGGCTGATGGCTCGCGCGTTGCAGCTCGAGCCGCAGATCGAGCAGCTCTCGCACAAGCTTTCGCGCGCCAAGGACGTGCTCTATCTCGGGCGCGGTACGAGCTATCCGCTCGCGCTGGAAGGCGCGCTGAAGCTCAAGGAAATCAGTTACATCCATGCCGAAGGTTATCCGGCTGGCGAGCTGAAGCACGGGCCGATTGCACTGATTGACGAGGACATGCCGGTCATTGTCGTCGCGCCCTATGACGCGCTGTTCGAGAAGACCGCCTCCAACATGCAGGAGGTCGCGGCGCGCGGCGGCCGGATCATCCTCGTCACCGATGCGAAGGGCGCTGCCGAATGCGGCATCGAGCCTGAGGCGACGATCATCCTGCCGGACATGGACCCGACCTTCGCGCCAATCGTCTACGCCCTGCCGATCCAGATGATTGCCTATCAGACGGCGGTTTTCATGGGCAAGGATGTCGATCAGCCGCGCAATCTGGCGAAATCCGTCACGGTGGAGTGACGGCGGTCGAGCTTGCCGTCATTCTCGGGCTTGACCCGAGAATCCCGGCCCGGAGGAGGCGCTGGAATCTCTTCGTCACGAGATGCTCGGGTCAAGCCCGAGCATGACGCGCTCCGTCAGGCCTCCGGCCGGCTCGCCACGTAGAAGCCCGCGCCGATCAGACACAGCGCCGCCGTCGCGAGAGCGATCGGCGGCGCGCTTGTTTGCATCAGCAGGACAAAGCTCAGCAGCATCGAGCCGCAGGCGAGGTACTTGGCGCGCCGGGCGATGGCGCCGGTCTGACGCCAACGCAGGACATGCGGCCCGAGTCTCGGATGCCCAAGCAGCCAGGCCTCGAAACGCGGTGAGGATTGCGAGAAGCACCAGGCCGCAGCGATCAGGAAGATCGTGCCGGGCATCAGCGGCAGGATGAGCCCGATGACCCCGAGCGCCGTGCACACCCAGCCCAGGGCGAACAGCAGCGGCCGCGACCATCGGCGTCGCGGCTGATCGTCCTCGCTCACGGCCTCATCCTTGCTTGCGTTTGCCCCCAGGGGCTGGCGGATGGCGCCGCCTCGCTTATCGTGTCATATCGCCGCCCACACGGGTGGCCGCAAGCGGGCGGGAGGTCGCGCCGGTGTTTTGGGAGAGACGATGACAGCCGGCCCGCCCGATCCGCGCCTGATCCTGCCGACGGAAATCCTGCGCCCGACCTGGGGCGCACGGTTGCGCCGCTATTTCCTGACCGGGCTGGTCATCGCCGCGCCGCTCGCCATCACGGCCTCGGTGACCTGGTGGTTCATCAATTTCATCGATGGGCTGGTGAAGCCGCTCATCCCGAATTCCTACCTGCCCGATTCCTATCTGCCTTATCCGATTCCGGGATTCGGGCTCGTCATCGCGCTGGTCGGGCTGACGCTGCTCGGCTTCCTCACCGCCAATCTCGTCGGGCGCTCGCTCCTCAATGCGGGCGAGGCGATCCTCGACCGCATGCCGGTGGTGCGCAGCCTCTACAAGGGCGTGAAGCAGGTCTTCGAGACGATCTTCTCGCAGTCCGGCACCTCGTTCCGGAAGGTCGGGATGGTGCAGTTCCCGCAGCCGGGCATGTGGTCGATCGTCTTCATCGCGCAGGAGGCGGCGCCCGAGATCGCCGGGCGTCTGCCGGAGGGTGAGGAACAGATCGGCGTCTTCCTGCCCTGCACGCCGAACCCGACCACCGGCTTCTTCTTCTACCTGCCGCGGCGCGAGGTCGTCGAACTCTCGATCTCGGTCGAGGATGGCGCCAAGCTGATCATGTCGGCCGGGCTGATCCAGCCCGGCGAACAGAACGGCAAGCCTAAGCTGGACGTGAAGCCCCCCGTCAGCGCTTGAGCGGCACCCAGATTTCGACGGTGCCGTTGCCGGTCGCGCCGTCGAAGCGCTCGTCCATCCGCTCCAGCGTGACGCCCATCTCGGGCTCGCGACCGGATTTGGGGAACCAGTCCTGCCAGATCGCCTTGTAGGTCTGGGCGATGCCGGTGATGTGGCCTTTGTGCTCGAACACGGCGCAGAGCTGTTCCGGCACGCTGAGCCGCGCGAACTCGTCGCTCAGGTCGCTGAAGGACGAGACTTCGGCGCCGGCGATATAGTCGAAGGCGCCGCCATCGTCGCAATTATAGCTCGCGCCATAGGCGACATAGCCGCGCTGGCCGGGGATATGGCCGAAATGCGGAACGATCTTCTGCCAGAGCAGCGGGATGCCTTGCGTCTTGTCCATCGAGAAATGGCCGCTGAAACCGGCGATCAGCAGGGGCTTGCCGGTGACGATGCGCGGCTCGGCGATGGGGGCGGGGGTGATGTCATGCATGTTCAGCGACTCCACGAGGGCGAGCGATGAGAGGTCGCGCCGGGCGCGCAGTTCTTCCGGCGTGAGGCCGAACTGCTCGCGAAAGGCGCGGGTGAAGGCTTCGTGGGAGCCATAGCCCCAGTCGAGCGCGACCGAGAGGATGTCGGGCGCACCATCGGCGAGCTGGCGCGCCGCCTCCGACAGCCGGCGCTCACGCACATAGCGCATCACCGAGCGGCCGGTCGCCGCGCCGAAGGCCCGGCTGAGATGGAAGCGCGAGACGCCGCTGACCTCGGCAATCTCGTCGAGCGTGAGTTCGGTGGTGAAGCGGCTCTCGATGCACCAGATGGCTGCCTTGACCGGGTCCATGTTCTCTCCACGAAGTGGCGCGACACTGGACGAGCAAGCGAGGGCTCGCTTGATCAGGATTGCTCCTGGCAGCGTCAGGGCGTCATTGCTAGGCGCCGGGCGACGAGGCCGTGGCAGGAGCCGGGCTATCCCGCCCTGAGCAGCCGTATCGCGACGTCGCGCTCGAACAGGTAGAGCAGCACGCGGATCGCCTGGCCGCGTGGCGTCTCCAGATGCGGATCGCGTTCGATCAGGAGCCGCGCATCGTCGCGTGCCGCCGCCAGCAGGTCGCCATCGATCTCCGGCCGGGCGATGCGCCAGTCCGGCGAACCCGATTGCTTGGTGCCGAGCACCTCGCCCTCGCCACGCAGGCGCAGGTCTTCCTCGGCGATGCGGAAGCCGTCCTCGGTCTCGCGCATGATGGTGAGGCGCGCTTCGGCAACCGGCCCGAGCGGCCCCTTGTAGAGCAGCAGGCAGGTCGAGGCGGCCGATCCGCGGCCGATCCGCCCGCGTAACTGGTGGAGCTGGGCGAGGCCGAAGCGCTCGGCATGCTCGATCACCATGACGCTGGCATTGGGCACATCGACACCGACCTCGATCACCGTGGTCGAGACGAGGATGCGGGTCTGCCCGGCGACGAAGGCGGCCATGGCGGCGTCCTTCTCGCGGCCGGGCATCTGGCCATGGAGCAATCCGACCTTGTCGCCGAAGATTTCGCGCAGGGCCTCGAAGCGCTCCTGCGCGGCGGCGACGTCGAGCGTGTCCGATTCCTGCACGAGCGGGCAGACCCAATAGGCCTGCGCGCCCGTGTCGATCGCCCGGCCGATGGCACCGACGACCTCGTCATAGCGCTCGGAGGAGACGGCGCGGGTGACGATCGGCTTCCGGCCCGCCGGCTTCTCGGAGAGGATCGAGATATCCATGTCGCCGAACCAGGTCAGCGAGAGCGTCCTTGGGATCGGTGTTGCGGTCATGACCAGCACGTCGACGGCCTCGCCCTTGGAGCCGAGCAGCAGGCGCTGGTGCACGCCGAAGCGGTGCTGCTCGTCGACGACGGCAAGCGCCAGGTCCTGGAAGGCGACACCCTCCTGGAACAAGGCATGGGTGCCGACGGCGATATCGATCGAGCCGTCGGCCAGTCCGGCGAGCACCTGCTTGCGGCCGGCGCCCTTTTCGCGACCCGTCAGCAAGGCGAGCTTCAGCCCGGCCTTCTCGGCCAGCGGCGCCAATCTCTCGGCATGCTGGCGGGCCAAAATTTCGGTCGGCGCCATCAGGACCGACTGACGCCCGGCTTCGGCGGCGGCGGCCATGGCCATCAGCGCGACCACGGTCTTGCCGGAGCCGACATCGCCTTGCAGGAGGCGCAGCATCTTCTCGGGCTTGGCCATATCGGCATGGATATCGGCGATCGCCTTGCGCTGGCCTTCGGTCAGCTCAAAGGGCAGGGCGGACTGGATGCGGAAGCGCAAGCCGCCATCGCCCGTGGTGGCGCGGCCGGCGATCTTCTTCTGCTGGCGGCGCACGAGGGCGAGCGCGATCTGGCTCGCCAGCAATTCGTCATAGCCGATGCGCCGGCGTGCGACCGTGTCGCCCTCGGCGGCCTTGCGGTCGACGGGATGGTGCAAGGCCTCGATCGCCGCGTGGAAGGAAGGAAAATCAGCCTTGGCGAGGAAGGCTGGGTCCTGCCATTCCGGCATCTCCGGGCAGCGTTCGGCCGCCGCCTGCACGGTCCGCATCATCATGCGCTGGCCGATGCCCTCGGTCAGCGGATAGACCGGCTCGAAGGCCGGCAGCGTCGCCGCCAGCTTGGGATCGAGGATGCGCTCGGGATGCACCATCTGGCGCATGCCTTCCCAGAGCTCGAGCTTGCCCGAGATCAGGCGATAGGCGCCGATCGGCAGGGTCTGCGCCAGATGCCGGGAATCGGCATGGAAGAAGACGAGCGTGACGTCGCCGGTCTCGTCCTCGACGATGATGCGATAAGGCGCCTTCTTGCCGGCCGGCGCGGCGCGATGCTCGCTGACGCGGGCGGTGAAGGTCGCGACGTCGCCGATCGGCGTATCCGCGATCGAGGGGCTCGGCCGGCGATCGACCGCGCCGGTTGGGAGCTGGAAGAGCAGGTCGACCACGCGCGCCGGCCTCGTTTCGTCGCCAAGAAACTTGTCCAGCACCTTGCCGAGCTTGGGCCCGACGCCGGAAAGCGTCGTGACGGGAGCGAAGAGCGGATCGAGGATCGAGGGGCGCAAGACGTCTCGCGAAACTGTCAGGAGCGCGAAGATCGCGGCGGTTCGGCCGCTGACTTCGCCGGGCTGCGTCGCTATATAGCCTGCTCAGGCAGGCTCCGCGACGGGGCCGGCCCTATGATCATTGCGCCATCCCCGAGGTTCTCATGTCCGGCTCGACCCGCTCCAGCGCCGATCTCGACCCGCGCCGCCGCAAGATCCTGTTCCGCGCCTGGCATCGCGGCATGCGCGAGATGGACCTGATCATGGGCCGCTTCGCCGACGACGCGATCGCCGGCTTCAGCGATGCCGAGCTTGACGAGTTCGAGCGCCTGATCGAGGTGCTGGACCGGGACCTGCTGAGCTGGGTGACAGGCGAGGCCCCCGTGCCCGCGAATTACGACACGGAACTGTTCCGCAAGCTTCGGGCATTCCACCATCACGACAAGCCGATTCATGTGTGAGGGCTTGGCCAGCTCCCACCGTTGTCATTCCGGGGCTTCGCGCAGCGAAGAACCCGGAACCCACGACCGGGCGAGCCGCTTGCAACCGCACACCGCGTTCGCACCCCGTCGTGGGTTCCGGGTTCGCGCCTGCGGCGCGCCCCGGAATGACAAGCGATAGTCAAAAACTGAAGCGTACCGATGAGCATTCCTCCTCCCAGCCAGATCGCCAAGCCCCAGCTCGACCGGCTGCTCGATGCGCTGAACCGCGGTGACAAGCCGACGCTTGCCGGCGTGCCCGATGGTTTCGACGCCGTCGTGCTCGCCGACCTGACCCGCGCCCGCGCCAAGAAGGCGGAGGGAGCGGCGCTGCTCGTCTTCATCGCGCGTGACGGCCAACGCCTTCAGGTGCTTGAGAACGCGCTGCAATTCGTCGCGCCTGATCTCGAGGTGATGAGCTTCCCGGCCTGGGACTGCCAGCCTTATGACCGTGTCTCTCCCGCGCCCGCCATCGTGGCGCACCGGATGACGACGCTCTCGCGCCTCGCCAAGACCAAGTCGGGCGAGCGGCCGCGCCTGCTGCTCACCACCGTCAATGCCGCGCTCCAGCGCGTACCGGCTTTCGGCAAGGTCGCCTCCGAGAGCTTCTCGGCTGCGCCCGGCAACATGGTCGATATCGAGGAACTGGCGCGCTGGCTCGATATCAACGGCTATCTGCGCACCTCGACCGTGCGCGAGACCGGCGAATTCGCCGTGCGCGGCGGCATCGTCGATCTGTTCCCGCCGGGCATGCCGGCGCCGATCCGCCTCGATTTCTTCGGCGATAGCCTCGAATCGATCCGCACCTTCGATCCGGAGACACAGCGCACCACCGGGCAATTGCGCGGGCTCGACCTCGTGCCGATGTCCGAGGCGCAGATGACGAGCGAGAGCATCCGCCGCTTCCGCCAGTCCTATATCGCGACCTTCGGCACGCCCGGTCGCGACGACACGCTCTACGAAGCTGTCAGCGAAGGCCGCCGCCCGGCCGGACTGGAGCACTGGCTGCCATTGCTCGCCGAGAAGCTCGACACGCTCTTCACCTATCTGCCCGACGTGCCGCTGGTGCTCGACCATCAGGCCGAGGACGCGGTCGGTGAGCGCATCAGCCTGATCAAGGACTATTACGACGCCCGCAAGGCCGCGCTGGAGCAGGGTGGTGGCGGCGGCATTCCCTACAAGCCCTTGCCGCCGGATGCGCTCTATCTCTCGCCGGCCGACTGGCGCGCGGTGGTCGACATCTCCGGTGTCGCCAGCATGACGCCGTTCCAGCTGCCCGACAGCGAGGGCAAGCTGATCCTCGATCTCGGCGGCAAGCAGGGCCGCAGCTTCGCGGCCGAGCGCTCCGCCGATGCCGGCGGCGTGTTCGATGCGGCGGTCGCCCATGTGAAGGCGCTGGAGGCTGACGGCAAGCGCGTCATCCTCGCCGCCTGGTCCGAGGGCTCGCGCGAGCGTCTGGCGCATGTGCTGGCCGATCACGGCCTGAAGAGCACGCAACTGACCGGCTCGCTGCGCGCCGCTTTCGATCTTAAGCCCGGCACGATCGCGCTCGCGGTCTGGGGCTTCGAGACCGGCTTCGAGGCCGGGCGCCTCGCCGTCGTCGGCGAGCAGGACATCCTCGGCGACCGCCTAGTCCGTCCGCGCCGCAAGACGCGCCGGCCCCAGGATTTCATCGCGGAGCTTTCCTCGCTCGCACCGGGCGATCTCGTCGTCCATGTCGATCATGGCATCGGTCGCTTCATCGGCCTGCAATCGATCACGGCCGCCGGCGCGCCGCATGACTGCCTCGAAATCCATTATGCCGGCGATTCCAAGCTCTTCCTGCCGGTCGAGAATATCGAGCTTCTGTCCCGCTATGGCTCCGAGGACACCGAAGTCCAGCTCGACCGGCTGGGCGGCGGCGGCTGGCAGGCGCGCAAGGCCAAGCTCAAGCAGCGCATCCGCGAGATGGCCGGCAAGCTCATCCAGATCGCGGCGGCGCGCGCGCTCAAAGATGCGCCGCGGCTCATCCCGCCTGACGGCGTCTATGACGAGTTCTGCGCCCGCTTCCCCTATGAGGAGACCGAGGACCAGCAGAACACCATCGACGCGGTGCTCGACGATCTCGCGGCCGGGCGGCCGATGGACCGGCTCGTCTGCGGCGATGTCGGCTTCGGCAAGACGGAGGTCGCGCTGCGCGCGGCCTTCGCCGCTGCGCTGAACGGCAAGCAGGTCGCGGTCGTCGTGCCGACGACGCTGCTCGCGCGCCAGCACTATCGCAACTTTGCGGATCGCTTTGCCGGCTTGCCGGTCCATGTCGGACAGGCCTCGCGCTTCGTCGGCTCGGCCGATCTCAAGGCGGTGAAGCAGGGCGCCAAGGACGGCACGATGGATATCGTCGTCGGCACGCATGCGCTGCTCGGCAAGGGCGTCGACTTCAAGGATCTCGGCCTCGTCATCGTCGACGAGGAGCAGCATTTCGGCGTCGCTCATAAGGAGAAGCTGAAGGAACTGCGCGCCGAGGTGCACATGTTGACGCTGTCGGCGACGCCGATCCCGCGCACGCTCCAGCTCGCCATGACCGGCGTGCGCGAGCTCTCGATCATCGCGACGCCGCCGGTCGACCGTCTGGCCGTGCGCACCTTCGTCACGCCCTTCGACCCGTTGATCGTGCGCGAGGCGCTGTTGCGCGAGCGCTATCGCGGCGGGCGTTCCTTCTATGTCGTGCCGCGCATCGAGGACATCGCCGAGGTCAAGGACTTCCTCGACAAGCAGGTGCCGGAGTGCAAGGTCGGGATCGCCCATGGCCAGATGGCGGCCGGCACGCTGGAAGATGTGATGACCGCCTTCTATGACGGCCAGTACGATATCCTGCTCTCGACCACGATCGTCGAGTCGGGTCTCGACATCCCGACCGCGAACACGCTGATCGTCCACCGCGCCGACATGTTCGGCCTCGCCCAGCTTTACCAGCTCCGGGGCCGCGTCGGCCGCTCGAAGACGCGCGCCTATGCGCTCTTCACCGTGCCGGCCAATCGCAAGCTGACCGAGCAGGCCGAGAAGCGGCTCAAGGTGCTGCAATCGCTCGACACGCTCGGCGCTGGCTTCCAGCTCGCCAGCCACGACCTCGATATCCGCGGCGCCGGCAACCTGCTCGGCGACGAGCAGTCCGGCCATATCAAGGAAGTCGGCTACGAGCTCTACCAGCAGATGCTGGAGGAGGCGGTGGCCGCGCTCAAGGCAGGCATCGAGTTCGAGACCGAGACGCAATGGTCGCCGGCGATCCAGGTCGGCGCGCCGGTCATGATCCCCGAGCACTATGTTGCCGACCTGACGCTGCGGCTGACCCTCTACAAGCGCCTCTCGACGATGGACGACGATGCCGAATTGCAATCCTTCGGCGCCGAACTGGTCGATCGCTTCGGCCCGCTGCCGGAGGAGGTCAACCAGCTCCTGGAGATCGTCGCGATCAAGGCGCTCTGCAAGCGCGCCAATGTCGAGAAGGTCGAGGCCGGGCCGAAGGGCATCATCGTCGCCTTCCGCAACAACGAGTTCGCCAATCCGGAAGGGCTGGTTTCGTACGTCGCGAAGATCGGCACGCTGGCGAAGGTGCGCCCCGACATGCGCGTCGTCTTCATCGACGATTTCGACACGGTCGAGCAGCGGCTGAAGGCAACGCGCCGGCTGCTCACCGATCTCGCGCGGATCGCGGAGCGGAAGAAGGCGGCCTGAGCGGCCGTCTTTCACCTACAGGTCGAAGAACACCGTCTCGTTCTCGCCGGCGAGGTTGATGTCGAGCCACCACGTTCCGTCCGGCTTGCGCTGGGCGATCAGGGTCTGGCGGCGCGCCTCGGGCACGAGGGCGAGAATCGGGTCGGTCTCGTTGCCCTCGCCATCGGCGAAATAGAGCCGGGTCGGCAGGCGCTTCAGCAAGCCGCGGCCGAAGACCGAGAGCGCGATATGCGGCGCCTGCAAGCTGTTGCCGGGGCCGGGCACGCGGCCGGGGCGGATCGTGCGGAAGCGGAAGATGCCGGACTTGTCGGTCGAGGCGCGGCCGAAGCCGACGAAGTGCGCGTCGAGCGGCACCTCCCCGCGCAGATCGTCCGGGCTGGCATAGCGACCCTTGGCATTGGCCTGCCAGATCTCGATCATCGCATCCTCGATCGGCTTGCCGTCGGCGTCGTAGACGTAGCCGGCGAGCGCGATGACCTCGCCCTCGGGTTGACCTGAGACATTCGAGCCCGAAAGCAGGAAATGCTCCGGCGGCATCAGGTCGGGCCGGGCGCCCATCTCGGAGGGGCCGACAAGATCGGCGCCGCCCTTCCAGGGCAGGCCGTAATGGAAATAGGGGCCGACCGTCTGCCACGGCGTCTGGCCGAAGATCGACGGGTCCTGGCTGTCCTGCCGCGGCGCGGCGTTGCGGCTTTCCAAGTCTCCACTCAAAGTGTCAGTGGTCGTCGTCATGGTCGTCCTCGAACGGCGTCTGGTCGCGGCCCTTGAGCACGATGTCGAAGACATAGCCCAGCGCCCAGTTCGGCTCGGTGGTGCCGATATCGAAGCGCGAGACCATGCGCTGGCGATAAGGCATCGGCACGGCATTCGCGATCGGGTCGATCTCGATCAGCGGATCGTCGGGGAAATACATCTGCGTAACCAATCGCGTCGCGAAGGCCGGACCGAGCAGCGAGAGATGGATATGGGCCGGGCGCCAGGCGTTCTTGTGATTGCCCCAGGGATAGGCGCCGGGCCGGATCGTGACATAGCGATAACGGCCCTGCTCATCCGTGATCACGCGGCCGACGCCGGTGAAATTCGGATCGAGCGGCGCCGGCCAGTCGTCCTTGGCATGGATGTAGCGGCCGGCGGCGTTGGCCTGCCAGATCTCGACGACAGTGTTCGGCACGGGCCGTCCGTCCTCGTCGAGCACGCGGCCGGTCACGACGATGCGCTGGCCCTGCGGCTCCGCCTTGTGCTGGGTGGTCAGGTCGGCCATCGCCGGCCCCATCAGGCGCGACCAGTCGCTCGGCCCGGTCACCTCGGTCAGCGTCTGCGGGATCGCGATCGGGGCCTGGCGCGGGCTGCGCGCCACGGTCGAGCGATAGTCCGGGGAGAGCGAAGCCGGCTGCCCGGCATCGAGCCTCGCATAGGGAAGTATCAGGCTGCTCATGCGGCTTATCTCTCCTCAGCCATGGCTCGGCGCGGGAACGCTGATCGGGCGCGCGAGCCTTGATTGCGCGGTGAGCCGGATGCCGGCATTGGCGGCGCCGTAACCGGCATAGCCATCGCGCTGGACGATCTCGAAGAACAGGCCGCCATCGAGCGTCTGGGTATAGGCCTGTCGGAACGCGCCGCCGGCATCGCTGTCATAGAGGATGTTCAGCGCCTTCATCGCGTCGATCTCCTCGCCCGTCAGGTCCGAGCGAGCCTCAAGGTCGTCATAGTAGTTCTCGGGGATCGGTAGCATGGCGACGCCGTTCGCGGCCAGTCGCCGGACGGTCGCGGCGATGTCGTCGGTCGCGAAGGCGATATGCTGCACGCCGGAGCCGAAGAAATCGGTGATGAAGCGGGCCGAGAGCGTACGATGGCTCTGCGAGCCGTTGAGGATGAGCCTGAGGCCGTGGCCGTTCTTGCCGTCGAGCCCGCTCTCGATGACCTGGCTCTGAACTACGCCGCCGGGATCGAGCACGGCCTGCGTCGGCATCTTCCGCGTCTCGAACAGCGAGGAATAGAACAGGAGCCAGGTCAACATCTCCTCATACTGCATGCTCTGCGAGACATGGTCGACGCCGGTCAGACCGGCATCGTCCGTGGCTTCGCCGGTCGCCGCGAAATCGACCTCGGCCCAGCGGCCGAGCGCCGAGGCCTGGTCGATGAAATAGACGAGGCTGCCGCCGAGGCCACGCACGGCCGGGATGTCGAGTTCGTTCGGCCCGATCGCGCCGGCATGGGGCACGTCGAGCAGGGCCTTGGCGCGGGCGATCGCGGCCTGTGCATCCGGCACGCGCAAGGCGAGCGCACAAACCGAGGTGCCATGGGTGATCTGGTAGCTATGGGCGAACCCGTCGGCCTCGCTGTTCAGGACAATGCGGATATCACCCTGGCGCCAGAGATCGACGTCCTTGGAGCGATGCGCGCCGGCACGCGCAAAGCCGAGCGCGCGCAGCAGCCGCTCGAAGCCCGGTCGTTCGGCCTCCGACACCGTGAACTCGATGAATTCGACCGCTTCGACCGGGGCCGGCGGCGGCATCGGCACCGCGCCGGGCACAGGCTTTCCGACCTGCCGGGCGGTTTCATCGAGCAGCCAGATCAGCGAGCGATGGCCGTCGAGCGCGACCGAGCGGGCCGAGCCGGCCCGGAAGCGGTCGTTGAAGATTTCGAGCGAGAGCACGCCGTCATAGCCGGTCGCGGCCAGCGCGCGCATGAAGCCGGAGAGATTGAGATCGCCCTGTCCCGGCAGGCAGCGCCAGTGCCGGCTCCAGGAGAGCGGGTCCATCTGCAGCAGCGGCGCATCGGCCATCTGCACCATCTCGATCTTGTCGCGCGGGATCGTGCCGATCGCCGCGAGGTCGAGCCCGCGCGCCAGGATATGGAAGGAATCGAGCACGATCCCGACCTCTGGCCGGTTGGCGCGGCGCACGATCTCCCAGGCGTCGCGATAGTCGAAGACATGCCGGCCCCAGGCCAGCGCCTCGTAGCCGACGCGCAGGCCCCGCCGCCCGGCGCGCTCGCCGAGTTCGGCGAAATCGGCAGCGAGCCGGTCGATGCCGGGCAGCGCTTCCGGCGAAACGCTGGAGCAGACGAAGAGCAGGTCCGTGCCCAGCTCCTGCAAGAGATCGAACTTGCGTTCGGCCCGGTCGAAGACGCGCTGGCGGCGCCCGTCCGGCATGCCCTCGAAATCGCGGAAGGGCTGGCAGGTGACGATGGTCAGGCCGAGATCGGCGCAGATGCGCCGGACTTCCGTTGGCGAGCCGGGGAAGGCGATCAGGTCGTTCTCGAATATCTCGACGGCCTTGAAGCCGGCGGCGGCGATGGCTTCTAGCTTTTCCTGCAGCGTGCCGGAGACGCAGACGGTGGCGATCGATGGGATCACGGAAGTGCCTCCTCTCAAGCCAGTCGCGCGACGGCGCGCAAATCCTCGGCCGTGGTCGAAGGTAGGCCGAAGAATTCCAGATAGGCGGGTATCTGCTCGAACAGCATGTCGGTGCCGACCTGCACGGCGCAGCCGCGTGCGCGGGCAGCAGCAAGGAAGGGCGTGATCTCCTGCGCCATCACGACTTCGCCGACAAAGGCGGAGGCGGGCAGGCGGGAGATATCGACCGGCAGGGGATCGCCGGGCTTCATGCCGAGCGGCGTGGCGTTGACGACGATGTCGAAGCCATCCGGGTCGTTCGAGCCGGTGGCGACGCGAAGGGCGGGATAGTGTGCGAGCAAGCGCTGTCCGAGTTCCTCGGCGTTCGTTGCTTGCATGTCGAACAGACCGAGCTCCGCGACCCCGGCCTTGGCCAGCGAGGCGGCGATGGCCGAACCGACGCCGCCGGCACCGACGACGAGCGCGCGGGCGCCATCGAGCTTGTGCCCCTTGCGCAAGACGCCGCGTACGAACCCTTCGCCGTCGAACATGTCGCCGCTGAGCCGGCCATCCGCTTCGAGCCGCACGGCATTGCAGGCGCCAGCGATGGCGGCGGTCGGCGAGAGCATATCGACGAGACCGGTCGTCGTGACCTTGTGCGGCATCGTCACCAGCGCGCCATGGGCGTTGGACAAGCGGAAGAACAGCTTCAGGAAATCGGGGTAATCCTCGCTGCGGCAGCCCATCGGCACGACGACGGCGTCGATCCCCTCGCGCTGGAAATAGGGGTTGTAGATCATCGGCGCCTTGAAGCTCTCGGTCGGATAGCCGAGATGGCCGATCAATCGTGTCGTGCCCCTGATCATGCGCCGGCCCTCGCCGGTTCCGGGGCGATCTCGACCGGCCCGCCGCTGCGCGCCGCCTGCTTCACGGCCGCGATGACGGCGAGCGTTGCGAGGCCCTCGCGGCCGGAAACGAGGGGTGCCTCCTCGCCGCGGATCACCGCGCAGAAGTGCCGGACCTGCGCCTGCAACGGATCCTCGGGCACGAAGGGGATGCGCTCGCGCTTGAGCGGCTCCCACCAGCCGCGCTTGTCGCTGTGGCTCCAGAGTTCGAGCGCGGGAATCGTCAGCGAACCATGCGTGCCGCCGATCTGGTAGCAGGACTGGTCTTGCTTTGGATAAGCCGGGTTCTCGCCGGTCGTGAGCTCCCAGCTCCAGGGCGAGACGACGGTGTCGGAGGCACTGACCGTGCCGAGCGCGCCATTGGCGAAGCGCAGGATCGCGACGGCGGTCTCCTCGGCCGGGTTGCCGCGCACCGCATTGGAGCTCAGCGCCTGCACGCCGACGATCTCACCGCAGAGATAGCGGAACAGGTCGATATCGTGGATCAGGTTGATCAGGATCGGCCCGGCGCCCTCCTGCCGGCGCCAATCGACCTCGAAATAATCGTCCGGCTTCACCAGCCAGAACTGGCCGCTGAGCGTCAGGATGCGGCCGAGCCGGCCGGCATCGATCGCCTCGCGCGCCTTCCGGATCATCGGGTTGTGGCGGCGGTGATGGCCGACGAGCAGCGGCACATTCGCCGCATCGGCGGCCTGGACGAGCTTGCGGGCGCTGTCGACGCTGTCGGCCAGCGGCTTCTCGACCAGCATGGGAATGCCGGCCGCGACCAGCTCCAGCCCGTTGGCGACATGAAGCTGGTTCGGCGTCGCGACGATGACGCCATCCGGCTTCTCGGCGGCGGAGAGGGCGTCGAAGCCGGGATACCAGGCGATGCCGATCTCCTCGGCGAAGGCCTTGCCGGCCGGAGCGGGGTCGATGATCGCCGACAGGACGGCGCCGGGCTCGGCCCGGACATGGGCGGCATGGCGCTTGCCGATCAGGCCGGCCCCCATCACCGCGATCTTCACCGGAGCCATCGGGTTGGTCCTCACGCGGCCTGATCGTCGATCAGCTTGGCGATGCGCCGCAAGCCGAGCTGATAGCCTTGCGTGCCGAAGCCGGCGATGACGCCGTCCGAACGCATGGAGACATAGGAATGGTGGCGGAAGGCCTCGCGCTTATGCACCTGCGAGATATGGCACTCGATCACCGGTCCTTCGAAGGTGTTGAGCGCGTCGAGTAGCGCGACCGAGGTATGCGTGAAAGCAGCCGGGTTGATGACGATGCCCGCGCCGTCCTCGCGCGCCTCATGAATCCAGTCGATCAGTTCGTATTCGCGGTTGGACTGGTGAAAGCGCAGTTCCAGCTTCAGCTCCTCGGCGAGCTTGCGGCAGTCGCGCTCGACATCGGCCAGGGTCTCGTGCCCGTAGATGTCAGGCTGGCGCTTGCCGAGCAGGTTCAGGTTCGGGCCGTTCAGGACATAGACGAGGCGGGACATCGATCGCGTTCCGTTGAGATGTCCGACCGAGCCGGACGCTAGGCTTCAATGCTTGCTGAGGATTTCGCCGAGGAACTTTCGGGTCCGCTCATGGCGCGGGTTGTGGAAGAATTCTTCGGGCGGGGCCTCCTCGACGATGGCGCCGGAGGCCATGAAGATGACCCGGTTCGCCACCTGCCGGGCGAAGCCCATCTCATGGGTGACGCAGATCATGGTCATGCCCTCCTCGGCGAGCGCGATCATGGTGTCGAGCACCTCCTTGACCATCTCGGGGTCGAGCGCCGAGGTCGGCTCGTCGAACAGCATGACCTTGGGCTTCATGCAGAGCGCTCGCGCGATCGCGACGCGCTGCTGCTGGCCGCCCGAGAGCTGGGACGGGTATTTCCCGGCCTGCTCCAGGATCTTCACGCGGCCGAGCAACTGGCGGGCGGTAGCCTCGGCTTCGGCCTTGCTGGCACCGAGCGAGCGCATCGGCGCCAGCATGCAGTTCTCCAGCACGGTCATGTGTGGGAACAGGTTGAAATGCTGGAAGACCATGCCGACCTCGCGGCGCACCGCGTCGATGGTCTTCGCGTCATCGCCGAGCCTGGTGCCGCCGACCCTGATCTCGCCCTTCTGGTAGTTCTCCAGATGGTTGATGCAGCGGATCAGCGTCGACTTGCCGGAGCCTGACGGTCCGCAAAGCACGATGCGCTCGCCTTTGCGGACCGACAGATTGATGTCGGTCAGGGCCTGGAACTCGCCATACCATTTCTCGACATGCGTCATGGCGATCATGGCGTCCGCCGAAGCGGCACTCTGGATGGCTGGCTGGTTCATGGCCCTGACCTCGTTTCTTCGCGCGCTCAGCTCGCGGTGAAGGTGATGCCTTCGAGGCTCTCCGGGAACTTGTGCACCGGCACCTTCATCCACTTGTCGTAGACCTTCTGCAGCTCGCCATTGGCCTTGATCTTGTCGATGAAGGTGTTGATCGCGGCGTTGATCTCCTTCTCGCCGAGACGGGTGCAGGCGCCGTTGTAGAGGTTCTGGAATTCGAGCTTGTTCTCGAACTCGCCGGGGCGGGCCTGCTCGATGCGCTGCATGTAGAAGATGTTGCCGCCGATCGCCTGGACCTGGCCGGAGACCAGCGCCTGGATCGAGGGCGCATCGCCGTCATAGCGGCGGATCGTGGCGCTCGTGGGCGCGTTCTTGGTCACCTGCGTGTCCTGCGCGGCGCCCTTGGCGACGCCGATCGTGTAGCGGCCCATATCCTCGTTGGTGGTGATCTTGTCCTTCTTCGGGCCAATGAACACGATGGTGTTGGCGACATAGGGCTTGGAGAACTGCACGGCCTTGGCGCGCTCCGGCAGCATCGCCATCGTCGCGAACAGCACGTCGACGCGGCCGGTGGTCAGCGCCGGGATGCGGTTATTGACCTCAAGCGGCACGAACTCGACCTGCACGCCGAGTTCCTTGGCGAAGAGCGTCGCGATATCGGCATCGAGCCCGTCCTGCTTGCCGGCGCTGGTGACGAAGCCCCACGGGGGATTGTCGCCCTGGATGCCGACGACGATCTTGCCCTTGGCCTTAATCTCGGCCGGGGTGACGGCCTGCGCTGGGCTGCCGAGCAGAGCCGGCATCGCCAAGGCGGCGGCACCGGCGATGAGCAGGCTGCGGCGGGTGGTCTTGGACTTCATCATGTTTCTCTCCCTCTTCGTGCTTGGTGGTTGGTTCAGGCGGTGAACGGGGTCAGCGCGCGGCGATGGCCATGCGGCGTTCCAGATGCGAGCCGTAGAGCGAGAGCGGCCAGCACAGCAGGAAGTAGAGGATGCCGACGATCCCGAAGACGAGGAGCGGCTGGAAGATCTGGTTCGAGACGATGTTCCCGGCCCGCGTCAGCTCGGTGAAGCCGACGATGGCGGCGAGCGAGGTACCCTTGATGAGCTGAACCAGGAAGCCGATCGTCGCCGGCAGCGAGATGCGGATCGCCTGCGGCAGGACGACGTCGCGCATGCGCGAGACGTAGTTCAGGCTCAGCGCCTTGGCGGCCTCGGTCTGGCCCTTGGGCACGGCCTCGATCGAGCCGCGCCAGATCTCGCCGAGATAGGCGCTGGCATGCAGCGTGAAGCCGATCGCGACTGCGACCCAGGCATCGAGCTTCAGCCCGACGAGCGCCAGACCGTAATAGACCACGAAGAGCTGCATCAGGAGCGGCGTGCCCTGGAACAGCGCGATATAGCCCGACGTGATCCGCTCCATGAGAGGCCGGCCGGAGACCCGCATCAGCGCGATCGCGAGCCCGAACACGCCGCCGCCGACGAAGCCGACCAGCGAGAGCAGCACGGTCCATTTCAGGCCGGTGAGCAGGAAGAGGAATTCGTTCGATCCCATCGCGCCCTCACTTCACCGGATAGCTGAAGTAGCGGGTCGAGATCGCGTCGAAGAAGCGCATCATCACCCAGGAGATCAGGAGGTAGAACAGCGTGATCGTGCCGTAGACCTCGAAGGAGCGGAAACTGTCGGACTCGATCCGCTGCGCCACCGAGGTCAGTTCATAGGCCGAGATCGCCGAGGCGATGGAGGTGGTCAGCGTCAGCAGCACGAACTGGCTGGTGAGCGAAGGGAAGATCGCCCTGAGCGCCGGCTTCAGCACGATCAATCGGAAGACCTGGGCCTTGTGCAGGCCGAGTGCGAGGCCCGCCTCGATCTGGCCCTTGCCGATCGACTGCACGCCGCCGCGGATGATCTCGATGGCATAGGCGCCGCCATTGATGCCGAGCGCGATGATCGCGGTCGGTGTCGGGTCGAGCCTCAAGCCCGCCAACGGCAGGGCGAAGTAGATGAAGAAGATCTGAACCAGGAAAGGCGTGTTGCGGATCACCTCGACGAAGGCCTTCACCAGCCAGCGCACCGGGGCGATCTTCGAGTCGCGCAGGATCACACCGCCGATGCCGATGACGATCGCCAGCGCCATGCCGCTGATCGCGAGCAGGAAGGTGCCGAGGCAGCCCATCAGCAGGGCTGGCATCCCGTCGATCACCGGCGTGAAATCGAGCTTGTAGTTCATGGCGCTCCCTAGATCATCGCGCGCCCCACGGGGCGCGAGAACGATGATCTATCTCCTTGGTGTTGCGTCGGATTCATTCGAAAAGTGGAATCCACTTCTCGGTCCGATGCAGTCTCGGCCGACCTTCTGAGAAGGGTCGATCCGGTTCCCGTCTGCAGTCACGGCACCTCTCGTCGGGTGCCTTGGCCTTCAGGCTCGCCGGCTTGCGCTATGCCGACGACATGTTAAATGTACCATCTAGTTCATTTGGTCAAGCGCAATGTACCGGCTTGTCCAATTTGATGCGTTCGCCCTAGTTTCCGGGCTGGTTCTCTCGCGGGTGAAGCATGAGCAAGGCAGCGTCGATGCCGAAGGCAACGGGCCGCAAGCCGGCGTCCTGGACGCAGGACCCGGAAGGCGTCCGCCGCAACATCCTCGCGGTGGCGAAGGAGGAGTTCGTCGAGAACGGCCTGAGCGGCGCGCGCGTCGACGAGATCGCGGCCCGGACCGCGACCAGCAAGCGGATGATCTACTATTATTTCGGGGACAAGGAGGGGCTCTACCGCGCCGTCCTGGAGGAGATGTACGAGCGCATCCGCGGCTTCGAGCGCAGTCTCGACCTCGCCAGCCTGCCGCCGGTTGAGGCGATGACGCTGCTGGCCGGCTTCACCTTCGACTACCATGCCGAGAACCCGGATTTCGTGCGGCTCGTCATGGTCGAGAACATCCACCATGCCCGCCATCTCGCGACCTCGGACCGGATCGCGTCGCTCAATCTCTCGGCCATCGACATGATCCGCGAGGCCTATGAGCGCGGCGTCGCGGCGGGGCTGTTCCGG
The DNA here is from genome assembly GCF_059416005.1 of Allobosea sp. GW821-FHT09G06. Taxonomy (NCBI): domain Bacteria; kingdom Pseudomonadati; phylum Pseudomonadota; class Alphaproteobacteria; order Hyphomicrobiales; family Alloboseaceae; genus Allobosea; species Allobosea sp. GW821-FHT09G06. The sequence continues at coordinate 296,224 of NZ_JBWKOI010000004.1, forward strand.
CCGGGCATCGAGGCGCTCGACATCCACCTGACGATCAGCGCGCTCGCCTTCTACAACGTCTCCAACCGCGCCAGCATCCGCCAGGTCTTCGGCCACGACATGGGCGCGCCCGAGGCGCTGGCGCGCCGCCGCGCTGCTGCGATCGACACGGTTCTGCGCATGCTGCGCGTCTGAAGCCTTGCCGGGGCGGGCAGGCGAGGGCATCGCTTCAGCCCCGCGCCGCGACGAGGCCAGCCATCGCCTGGATGGCGAGTTCGTAGCCGGCGGCGCCCAGTCCGACGATGATGCCGGTCGCCGTCCGTGAGACCAGCGAGTTGTGATAGATGCTCTCGCGCGCATGCACATTCGAGATGTGCAATTCGATCTTCGGGCCGTCGAACATCTTGAGCGCATCGAGCAGCGCGACCGAGGTGAAGCTGTAGCCGGCCGGGTTGATGATGATCCCGCAGGCCTCCTGCCGCGCCTGCTGCACGCTCTCGACCAGCTCACCTTCGAAATTGGTCTGGCGGAATTCGACCGAGAAGCCGAGCGAACGCGCCTTTGCCTCGCAGCGCTCGCCGATCTCGCTGAACGTGGTCGAGCCGTAGATATGCGGCTCACGCTGCCCGAGCAGGTTCAGGTTGGGGCCGTTCAGGATGAAAATCCGGCGCGACGCCGCTGCTTCCTTGTCCGCCATGACACCCTCCCAGGCGAAGCTCTGACGGCCCCGCTCGCAGTTCGTGAGTGGAACGTGATACAAGATGAAAGAGAGATCAACTGATAATTCATCGATCATCAGTTGATTTATGCGGTCGCGAGCGTAGGCTTGCGGGCAGCCTTGCTTCCTGACAGGAACGCGCGAGGGGGTGAGCGGCATGACGGACGCGGCATTCGAGATCGGCGGCGAGGAGATCCCGGTTCTCTCGACCGGCGAGCAGGCCTATGAGCGCATCAAGCACGACATCGTTTTCGGCGTGCTCCGGCCCGGCCAGCGCCTGCCGCTCGACCGATTGAAGTCGGTTTACGGCGTCGGCATCAGCACCTTGCGCGAGATCCTGAACCGGCTGGCGCCGGAAGGTCTCGTCGTCGCGGAAGGACAGCGCGGCTTCCAGGTCGCGCCCTGTTCGGCGACGGACCTGAAAGAACTGGCGCACCTGCGCCTGCTGATCGAGAGCAACGCGCTGGCGCAATCCTTCGAGGCCGGCGATGTCGAGTGGGAAGGGCGCGTCGTCGCCGCCCATCACAAGCTCGCCCGGATGGAGCAGCGCCTGCTCGCAGGCGACGAGGCCGGCACGCAAGCCTGGAAGCGCTATGATTTCGAGTTCCATCAGGCGCTCGTCTCGGCCTGCGGCTCGAAGGCGCTGCTCGATCTCCATGCCGGGATCTATGACCGCTATCTGCGCTACCAGATGGTCTTCTTCGTCTTCTGGGGGCCGACCTCGACCGAGGACCACAAGGCCTTGCTCGACTGCGCCCTCGATCGCGACGCGGCCGAGGCGCAAAGGCTTCTGCACGGCCATATCCATGGCTGCATCGACATGGCGTTGGAGCGCGGGCTGGTCGGCTGACAACGGCCGCCACGCCCTGTCTCACCTCATCCAAAAGTTTGCATGCGAAGTTGGATACTGTTAACGCTGTAAGCCTGAAACGGCCTCCGCCGCCGGCTGCAAGCCGGACCGAAAGAGGGGCCGGCGGGAGGTTTGAATGCAGCTTGTGGCCATCCAGCAGGCCGTAGCCGCGCGCAGTATCCTGGCGACCATGCCGCGCGTGATCGAAAGCGTCGGCCGCTCCAATTTTTCCAGCGGCCTGTTCGACATCGCCCGCCGCTTCACCGGCACCGAGATCGTGACCGCCTTCGTCGCCGCACCCGATGGCGAGGTCCATACGCTGCTGGCCGAGAACCACTATGATTCCGGGCAGCCGGCGCTCGAGATTGCCCGCCGCTACGTCTCCCGGCATTGGCGCGCCGATCCGGCCAACACGATCGCGCTCGATGAGGGCGACGAGGCCGGTTGCTGGGGCGTGCGGATGAAAGCCGGCGATATCGAAAGCTCGGCCTATCGCAGCGAATGCTATCTCTCGGTCGGCCTGTCCGAGCGCTTCTCGCTTTTGCAGCGCCGTGAAGCCGGCATGCTGCGGCTCAGCATCTATCGCCGCCGCAAGGAGAGCTTCAGCGAGGCGGAGATCGACAATCTGGTCGAGAGCGCGCCGCTGTTGATGGCGGCGCTTTGGCGCCATTACGAGGTGACGAAACCGGCAGGTGGCCGTGGCGCCGCGCGGGATTTCCACGCCCGATTGGAAAAGGCTGCGCCGGAGCTATCGAAGCGTGAGCGGGACGTCTGTGCGCTCGTCGCCGCCGGCCTGACCTCGGAGGGCATAGCGTTGGAGCTCGGCGTCGGCATCAACACCGTGCTGACCTATCGCAAGCGTGCCTATGCAAGGCTCGGCATCTCCTCGCAGAACGAGTTGATGCGCATCCTGATGTGAGCCGGCTCAGACGGCGTCCGATTGCTGGTCGGGCCTTGCCGCGATGAAGGCGGGCAGGGTGGCGCAATGCGCGTCGATGGCGACGAGCTTCGGATAGGGCGCAAGGTCGATCCCGTAGCGCCGGGCACTGCCGATCTGCGGCACGAGGCAGATATCGGCCAATGTCGGCGCGTCCCCGAAGCAGAACGGGCCGGGCTGGTCCTGGATCAGCTTTTCGCAGGCCCCGAGGCCCTCGTTCATCGCAACGGCGAGCCAATCCTGCACGTCGGCTTCCGAAAAGCCCTTGCCGCGCAGGCGCTTCTGGATCTTCGGATTCTGGAAGGGGTGTGTCTCGCAAGCGATGACCAGCGCGAAGGCCTCGACGCGGGCCCGCAAGGCATTGTCGGCCGGGACAAGCGGCGGCTGCGGCACCTCGCGATCGAGCCAGCCGATGATCGCAAGCGACTGCGTCAGCACCGTACCGTCGTCGAGATCCAGTGCCGGGATCAGCTTCTGTGGGTTGATTGCCGCATAGGCTGGCTCGTTCTGGGCGCCGTCGCGCAGATTGTGGATCACGCTCTGCGGTGTCACGCCCTTGAGGTTGAAGGCGATCCGCGCGCGCCAGGCGGCCGAGGAGCGGAAATAGCCGTGCAGGATCATGTCGGTCTCCCCCGTCAGGCCATTCGGTAGCCGCCATTGACGTCGATCGTCGCGCCGGTGACGTAGGAAGCCTGCTCCGAGAGCAGGAAGGACACGGCCCCGGCGATATCCTCCGGCGTGCCGAGCCGGCCGAGCGGCACGGCCTGAGCCAGCGCATCCATCGAGCCCGGCGCGGCCGAGCGTGGTGTCGCCGCAGTGAGCATCGGCGCATCGATCACGCCGGGCGCGACGCAGTTCACGGTGATGCCGAGCGACGACAGTTCGCGGGCCATCGCCTTGGTAAAGCCGAGGATCGCCGATTTCGACGAGATATAGCTGGCCGAGCCACGATAGCCGCCAAGCTCCGCCGCGACCGAGCTGGTCGTGGTGACGCGCCCGCCTTCGACCGGCAATGCACGGCGGCGGCGGGCATAGGCACGGATGCTCAGGAAGACGCCGCGCGTGTTCACGGCATGGGTCTTCTCCCAGTCGTCGAGCGTCATGTCGAAGATGGTCGGCCGCTCGCCATCGGCGGCCATCAGGAGCACGCCGGCATTGCAGACCAACCCGGTGACCGGGCCATGCGCCGCCTCGACCGCATCGAACAGCGCTTCGACCGAGGCCTCGTCGGAGACATCGACCGCCCAGCCGCTATGGCCGGAGTCGGGGAGGGCGCTCGCGACAGCCGCCGCCGGCTCCTTCGTCAGGTCGCAGACGGCGACGCGCCAGCCATCGGCGGCAAGCTTATGGGCGATGGCCGCGCCGATGCCGCGGCCGGCGCCGGTGACGAGGGCGAGCTTGCTCATGTCGGTCTCCGGTTCATTCGCTGTAGACGCCTTGCGCAAGCAGGGCCTTGGAGGAGAAATCGCGGCCATGGCCGCGCGTGAAGAAGCCTGCCGAGACGCCGCCATCGGCCATGATCAGCGCGCCGTTGACGTAGCTCGCGAGGTCCGAGAGCAGGAACAGGCAGACCGAGGCGACCTCGGAAGGCTGGGCCAGGCGCCCTAGCGGCGTGCGATCCTCCATCACGCCGGAGACGAAGCTCTCGGGGATGCCGCGCCGGATCATCGGCGTGTCGGTCGCGCTCGGGCCGATGCAGTTCACCCGGACGCCATGCGAGCCCCATTCGACGGCGAGATCGCGCGTCAGCCCGACGACGCCGGCCTTCGAGGCGCAGTAATGCGCGCGACCCGACTGGCCGCCGAGCGAGGAGACGGAGCCGATCGTGACGATGGCGCCGCGCCCGCGCGCGACCATGCGCCGGCCGGCCGCCTGGCAGGAATAGAAGGTGCCGGAAAGATTGACGCCGATCACGGCCTCCCAGCTTTCGGCGGCGAGTTCGGTCGCCGGGGCGGGGCGGGAGATGCCGGCCGCGGTGATCAGCCCATCGAGCGGGCCGAGATCGCGCTCGATCGCTTCGACCGCGGTTTCAGTGGCCGTCGGGCTGCGCACGTCGAAGCTGGCCAAGACAGCACGGGCGCCAAGCGCCGCGATCTCGCAGACGGTCTCGGTCGCGCCCTGCTCGTTCGCATCGGCGATGGCGACAGCGGCGCCCTCGCGTGCCAGTGCCAGCGCGCATTCCCGCCCGATGCCGGAGGCGCCGCCGGTGATCAGAACGGTCCGGCCGGCCAGCCCGAGATTCGCAGCCATCGCAGCCTCCTGCCGATCCGGCTCAGCCCAGCTTCTGGCTGCCGAAGGCGGGGCGCTCGGACAGCTTGGCGTACCAGGCTGTCGCCTGCGGCCGGCCCTCGCGCCAGTTCAGGTCGGCGAAGCGCAGGTCGAGATAGGACAGCGCGCAGTAGAAGGTGATCGTGCCGATATCGACGCGCTCGCCGAAGCCGGCGGCCTTGCCCTCGATCAGGTCGAGCGTGGCATGGACCTTGGCAAGCTGGCCGTCGATCCAGCGCTGCCAGCGCTGCTCCTCGCTGCGCAGGAGGCCCTCGTAGCGCGCAGCCAGCGCCGCATCGAGCAGGCCGTCACCATAGCTCTGCTCGGTCAGGGCGTTCCAGCGCGCCTTGGGCTCTGCCGGGAACAGCGAGCTGCCACCGAGCCCGTCGAGATATTCGCAGATGACGCGGCTGTCGGCGATCGTCTGGCCGTCATCGAGCAGCAGGGTCGGAACCTGCCCGAGCGGGTTGGTCTTGATGATGTTCTGCTCGCGCGCCAGCGGCCCGCCGGATTTGTACTCCTGCGAGACGTCGAGCATCTCGATCCGGTCGAGGAGGCCGAGCTCGGCGGCGGCGATCCGGACCTTGAGCACGAAGGGTGAGGTGGCGGACTGGTAGAGCTTCATCGTGGGGCCTCTTTCTCAGCGCGGCAGGCGGTCGGGCTCGGCAGCGAGCGCGCGCCCGGCGATGAAGCCGAAGGTGAGCGCGGGGCCGAGCGTGATGCCGGCGCCCGGATAGGCGCCGGCCATGATCGAGTTCATGTCGTTGCCACAGGCGTAGAGCCCGGGGACAGGCCCTCCGTCGCGGCCGAGCACACGCGCCTGCGGATCGCAGGTCAGGCCGGTCGCTGTGCCGATATCGCCGGGCCAGACCTTCACGGCATAGAAGGGCGCAGTCTCGATCGGCCCGAGGCAGGCATTGGGCTTGTGGTTGGGGTCGCCGAGATAGCGGTTGTACTCGCTCGAGCCCTTACCGAAGGCGGCATCCTCGCCGGAACGGGCGGCCGCGTTCATGCCGGCGACGGCCTCCGCCAGCGCCTCGGCCGGCACGCCGATCTGTCCGGCCAGGGCTGCGACGCTCTCGCCTTCGAACAGATAGCCGGCTTCAACGAAGGCCTTCGGCATCTTCAGGCCGGGATGGACGAGGCCCAGGCCGTATTTGCGCAGGAAAATGCTGTCGCAGACGAGGAAGGCGGGCACGGCTCCGCTCGCATGCATCGCCTCGACGAAGCCATGATAGGAGGTCGCCTCGTTGACGAAGCGGCGTCCCTGGCCGTCGACCGCGATCAGGCCGGGCTTGGCGCGGTCGAGGATCAGGTGCGGGAACTGGACCTCGCTGCCGTCAGGCTTCCTGAGTGCCGAGACCGGCGTCCAGAAGGCAGCGCCGATATTGTCGTCGCGCAAGGCACCGCCGGCCGCGAGGCCGAGATTGATGCCGTCACCGGTATCGGTCTTCGGCGCCATCGAGCGATGGACCTCCGCATGCGGCATGTGCTCGCCCCGCATCGCGGCATTGGCCGGGAAGCCACCGCTCGCCAGCACGACGCCGCGCCGCGCGCCGATGCGGCGCTCGCCTTGCGGGCCTTTGACGGTGATGCCGATGACAGTGCCGTCCTTGAGCATCAGCGAGCGGGCCGGCGTCTGCATGCGCAGGTCGACACCGGCCTGTCGCGCCGATTTGAGGAGGCGCCCGGCCAGCGCATTGCCCATCAGGAGGCGTGCGCCGCGCGGATGGCGCAGGCGGTCGAGGCCGTACTGGATCAGGAGCTTCGCGCTGTGCTTGAAATTCGCGAGGCTGCGGAAGCGGCCGACCAGCGCGTCGATATCCTTGCGGTTCACCATCATGCCGCCGAGGACGGTGAATTCCTTCAGCGGCGGGCGCAGCAGGGCGAAATCGGCGCCGAGCTCGTTGCCGTCATAGGGCGCCGGATCGATCGTCCGCCCACCCTTGGAGGCGCCGGGCTGCTCGGGCTGGTAGTCCGGCGAATAGGCGCGTGCCTCGAATTTCAGGGCCGTCTCGCGCTCGAAGAAGCGGACCATCTCCGGCCCGTTGTCGAGAAAGGCGCGCATCAGGTCCGGCCGCAGGCGATTGCCGAGCACGGCTTCGAGATAGGTCATCGCCGCTTCGCGGGTATCGGCATGGCCGGCCTTGGCGGCATGCGGGTTCTCCGGCACCCACATGGCGCCGCCCGAGACGGCAGTGCTTCCGCCGACATACTCGCTCTTCTCGATCACCAGCACGTCGAGCCCGGCCTTGGCGGCGGTGATCGCCGCCGATAGGCCGCCGGCGCCGGAGCCGACCACGACGACGTCGCGGATTTCGTCGAATTGCTCGCTCATCGCCATGCCCTCAGCCGCCCATGCCGCCGCCGAGCGACTTGCCGCCGTCGACGAGGAGGACCTGGCCGTAGATGAAATTGGTGCGCGGCGAGGCGAGGAAGGCGACGGCGTTGGCGATATCCTCGGGCGCCGCGAGCGCGCCCGTCGGCTGCTGGGCAAGCAGGGCGGCGCGGGCCTCTTCCGACTGCTTCGCCACCATCTCGGTCGCGACGCCGCCGGGCGCCACCGCATTGACGGCGATGCCGCGCGGCAAAAGCTCCATCGCCATCGCCCGGGTCAGGCCGACGACGGCCGCCTTCGAGGCGACGTAATGGGCATGGTTGCGGGCTCCAAGGAAGGTGCGGGAGGCGATGTTGACGATGCGCCCGCCCTTTTCCATCCGCCGCGCCACCGCCTGCGAGAGCAGGAAGAGCGCGGTGACGTTGACATCCATCATCCGGCCGAAATCGCTCGCCCCGAGATCGAAGAACGGCTTGTTCTCGAAGATGCCGGCATTGTTGACCAGTGCCTGCGCCACCGGCAGCCGCTCCGCCAGCGCAGAGAGGCCGGCATGATCGGCGAGATCGACCTGCTCGAAGAAGACACTGTGCCCCCGCGCCGTCAGCTCCTTCGCGAGCGCGGTCGCGATCTCGGCCTCGCGGTCGAGAATGCCCACTGCAAAGCCGTCGGCACAAAGGCGCTCAACGATGGCCCGGCCGATCCCGCGGGCGCCGCCCGTGACGAGGGCGATGGGTTTGTCTTGCGGCGTAGCCATGTGCCGATTCCCGTATCGTTGCGTCCCGGCTCAGCCGCCGAGATAGGTGCGGCGGACGCTGTCGTCCTGCCGCAGTTTTGCGGATGCACCTTCGAGGGCCATCTCGCCGTTTTCGATGATGTAGGCATAGGTCGAGCAGCCCAGCGCGATCGCCGCGTTCTGCTCGACCAACAGGATGGTGAGCCCGTCCTTGTTCAGCCGCTCGATGATCGCGAAGATCTGCTGCACCAGAACCGGCGAGAGGCCGAGCGAGGGCTCGTCGAGCAGGAGCAGGCGCGGGCCCGCCATCAAGGCCCGGCCGATCAGCAGCATCTGCTGCTCGCCGCCTGAGAGCGTGCCCGCCTTCTGCTGAAGCCGCTCCTGCAACTTCGGGAAGTATTCGAACACGCGGTCGAGATCGCGCTTGATCCCGGCGGCATCGCTGCGGCGATAGGCGCCCATGTCGAGGTTCTCGCGCACGCTCATGTCGCGGAAGACTTCGCGGCCCTCCGGCACTTGCAGCACACCGGCCGAGACGACCTTGTGCGAGGGCCAGGACTGGATCTCCTCGCCGGCGAAGCGGATGCGCCCCTTCGTCACCGGCACGAGCCGCGAGACGGTGTTCAGCGTCGTGCTCTTGCCGGCGCCGTTCGAGCCGAGCAGGGCGACGATCGCCCCTTCCGGGACCTTCAGCGAGACCTCGGACAACGCCTGGATGCGGCCATAGGCGGCGGAGATGCCGTCGATTTCGAGCAGATCAGCCATGGGCGGCCTCCTGAGCTGCCTCACGGCCGAGATAGGCTTCGATCACGGCCGGGTTGGCGCGTACCTCGGCGGCGGTGCCCTCGGCGATCTTGGTGCCGAAGCTCAGCACCGTGATCTTGTCCGAGATCGACATGACCAGCTGCATGACATGCTCGACCAGCAGGATCGTGATGCCGTCGCGCTCGCGCAATTCGCAGAGCAGGCGGTCGAGCGCCGCGATCTCACGGTTGCGCAGGCCGGCAGCCGGCTCGTCGAGCAGCAGGAGCTTGGGGCGGATGGCGAGCGCGCGGGCGATCTCGACCATCTTCTGATGGCCGAAATCGAGATTGCGCGCCTTGGTCTGGGCGTAGGAGGTCAGGCCGGTGCGCTCCAGCAAGTGCTCGACATGCTCGACGATGCCGCGCGGGCGGGCGCTGATCGCGTCGCGCCAGGAGCGGCCGGCATGGACATGGGCGCCGATCAGCACGTTCTCGAAGACGGTGAGCTCGCCGAAGAGTTCGAGGTTCTGGAAGCTGCGGGCGATGCCGAGGCCCGCCATCTCGCGCGCCGGCATGCGGGTGATGTCGCGCCCGTCATAGGTGATGCGCCCGGCGCTCGGCGTATAGAAGCGCGAGATGCAGTTGAAGGTCGTCGACTTGCCGGCACCGTTCGGGCCGATCAGCGCATGGATCGAGCCCTTGGCCACAGCCATGTCGAGCCCGCCGACCGCGGTGAGCCCGCCGAAGCGAATGGTCAGCCCCTCGACATTCAGGAAGGGGGCGGCGCTCTCAACGGCCATGGCGCGCCTCCCGGATGCGATCGCCGATGAAGGCGAAGAGACCGCGCGGCGCATACATCATGAACAGGATCAGGATCGCGCCGTAGATGATCTCCTGGTACTGCGGCGCCTGGCGCAGCACCTCCGAGATCAGCCCGAACACGATCGCCCCGCCGATCGCGCCCGCGATCGAGCCGAGCCCGCCGACGACGACCATGGTGAGCACGAGGATCGTGGTCTGGAAGCCGAGGCTGTCCGGGTGGATGAAGGTCTGGAACAGGCCGAACATGCCGCCGGCAAAGCCTGCGATGGCGGCCGAGAGCCCGAAGGAGACGATGCGGGCGCGGCGGACATCGATGCCCATCGCCATCGCCGCGACCTCCGATTCCCGCACCGCCCGGAAGGAGCGGCCGAGCCGCGAGCGCGAGATCGCGACTGTGAGCCCGATCATCACGAGGCAGAAGAACAGCACGAAGGGATAGGCCTGCTTGTCGCTGAGGATCTCGATCGGGCCGAAGCGGGCCGGGCTGATGCGCAGGCCGTTGGGGCCGTTGGTCACGCTGTCCCAGTTGGCGAAGACCCATTGCATCGCCTCGCCGAAGGCGAAGGTCGCGAGTGCGAGATAGATGTCGCGCATTCGCAGTGCGAGCGCGCCGATGAACAGGCCGACCGCGCCGGCGACCAGCGCGCCGAACAGCATGGCGAAGGGGTAGGGCAGGTCGACCGCGCGATTGGCGAGCGCGCTCGCATAGATGCCGATGCCGTAGAAGGCGGCATGGGCCATCGAGAACTGGCCGGTTTCGCCGATGACGATGTGCAGGCCGAGGCAGAGCACCACGAAGACCAGCAGCAGATTGGCGATGTAGACGACATAGCCCGAGGTGAAGACGGGCAGGGCGATGGCGACGATCACGGCCACAACGAGCCCGATCAGGGCGGGGCCGGAGAGCGCGCGCCTTGTTGGCGCCGGAGATGCGAGAGGAGGTGACGACATCGGGCTTTAGACCTTCTTGATCGTCAGCTTCCCGCCGAACAGGCCCTGCGGACGCAAGACGAGCACGATCAGGATGGCGAGGAAGGGGGCGAGCACGATGGCGCGCGACGAGATGAACAGCCCGACCATGTTCTCGACGATGCCGATGACGAAGCCGCCGACCACGGCGCCGGGCAGGCTGGAGAAGCCGCCGACGATCGCCGCGGCGAAGGCGAGCATGACAATCGAGCCCATATCCGCCGTCATCAGGATCTTCGGCGAGATCAGCAGTGCCGCGATGGCGGAGATCACGCCCGACAGCCCCCAGATCAGCATATGGCAGCGGCGCAAGTCGACGCCGACGAGCTGGGCGGCCTTCGGGTTCATGCCGACGGCGCGCATGGCCCGGCCGGTCTTGGTGTAGTTGAACATCCAGAAAAAGGCGGCCATCACCGTGACGGCTGTGCCGAAGATCGCGAGGTCGAGCATCGTCACCGAGGCCTGCCCGATCATGATGGAATCGGTCGGCACCAGCGCCGGGAAGGAGCGCGGCGTGTCGCCGAAGCCGGTGCGGCGCACGAGGCCCTTCAGCACATAGGACAGGCCGAGCGTCGCGATGACCAGATAGACGAGATCCTTCGCGGACTTAGCGACCTGATCGAGCACGAAGCGGCGGAACAGCGCCATGGCGAGGAAGGCAACGACCAGCGTCGCCGGCAGCACGACCCAGATCGGCATCTTCTGGAAGACGAAGAGATAAAGCGCGACATAGCCCGCCGCCATGAAGACCTCGCCCTGGGCGAAGTTCGGCACGTCCGAGGTCTTGAAGATCACCACGATGGCGAGCGCCAGCAGGGCGTAGACACTGCCTGAGACGAGGCCCGAGGCGATGCCTTGCTGCAGGAAGATCAGCGCGAGTTGCAGGTCCATATCCGGCCCGATGCTCAGGTCAGGGAAGGGCGGCGGCGCAGGTGCCGCCGCCCGGTCTCATGAGGGAGGGCCGAGCGGCCCGCCCGTGGCGATCACTTCGCCTGGTAGGTCCAGCGGCTGGTGAAGACGCCCGGCAGCGGGGCCATGGTCGTGCCGTCATATTTGATGAAGATCGTCGAGCGGTTGGCGGCGCGCTGCTCCGGGCCGAACTGCATGCGGCCGGCCATGACGCCCGAGTCGAAATCCTGCGTCTTCAACGCGGCGAGCACCTTCTCGCGGGTCGGGTTCGGGCCGGCATCCTGCAGCGCCTTGACCAGCGACATCGCCGGGGGGATGCCATAGGGCATGTAGGTCTGCGGATGGTCGGGCTTGGCCGCGAGCTCCGGATAGGCCGCCTTGTACATGTCGTAGATCGGCTTCAGCTTGGCGCCGCCGGGGGAGTCGATCATCACTTCCTGCGTATAGAAGTTCTTGAGCGCGTCCTTGCCGACATTCTCGGCGAGCTGGTTGAGGCTGGCCGTGCCGGTGACCGACAGGATGATCGGCTTGTTGAAGCCCATCTCGGCCGCCTTCTTGATCAAGAGCGCCGCCGGGCGGGCATAGGTGACCAGCAGGATCGCATCCGGATTGGCGGCGCGCACCTTCAGGAAGGGCGCGGTGACGTCGTTGATGCCGGGATTGATCGACTCGACCGAGAGCTTCACCCCGTTGACCTCGGCATCCTTCTTCGAGCCTTCGAGGTTCCAGGCGCCATAGGCGTCGTCATGATTGATATAGGCGACGTTCTTGGCGCCGAACTGCTTGGCGGCGAACTCGACCATCGCGCCACCGACGGCATATTGCGAGATCGAATAGGCGCCGAAGATGTAATCGGTCGGCGGGAACAGCGCGCCGTCGCCCGACGCGTTCAGCATCAGGTAGGGCACCTTGTTGCGGACGACATAGTCCTTGGCGGCGACGACGGCGGCTGAGCACGAGCCGCCGTTGAGCATGAACACGTTTTCCTGCTCGACCAGCTTCTTCACCGCAGCGACCAAGTCATTGGCGTTGCAGCGGTCGTCCTCGACGACATATTCGATCTTGCGGCCGTGGATGCCGCCTTCCTTGTTGATCTTGTCGTAGTACATCTTGGCCGCGTTCACGACGTCGAAGCCATAGGCCATGTTCGGGCCGGATAGCGGCCCGAAGATGCCGATCTTGATCGCCTTGTCGGTGATGCCCGGCTCCTGGGCGCCGGCAGCGGCCCCGATCAGCAGGCTGGCGGCCAGCGTCAGGCCGGCTGCGGTCTTGTTCACGCTCATCGTCTCTCTCCCTGGTCGTCGGTTTATCTTGTCGTTGAGGTCGTCAGCTCATGGCGGCCCGATCCTGTGGGGATCATAGCCGGCCGGCGGTGGACATCTGTCACAGCGGCGTGGGACATCTTGGCGGCTATCCTTCCGAGCCGTGCAGCGGCGCCAGCGAGGGCGCGCCATGGGCGGGGTAGGAGAGCTCGCGGAAGATATGGAAGGTGCGCATGATGTGCTTGCGCATTGCCTGCTCGGCCCGGTCGCCGTCGCGCGCCCGCAAGGCCTGCAGGATGATCTCGTGGTCCTCGTTGCTGAGTCGGAACTCGGCCGGCGAGGTCATCCGCGCCACCGATCCGTTGAAGTAGAACCGGCCCGAACGCAGGATCGCGTCGCGCAGCTTCTCGTTGCGGGCTGCGCTGACGATGATGCCGTGGAATTCGCGATTGGTCTCGACGCGGGTCCTGTCGTCGGCGGGGTCGCTGGCGACGCGGCGGGCATGGACGGCCGCGACCGCCGCGATCTCGTCATCGGTCGCCCGCTCGGCGGCGAGGCGGGCGGCATAGCCCTCCAGCGCGGCGCGGACTTCCGAATTCTCGCTGGCCTCGACGGCGGTGATCTCGCGCACGGCCCAGCCGCGGCGGCGCGGCACGATCAGCTGCTCGACCGCCAATCGCTGCAAGGCCTCGCGCACCGGCGTGCGGCTGACCGCAAGTGCCGCCGCGATATCGGCCTCGATCAAGGGCTCGTTCGGGCGCATCTCGCCGGAGAGGATGGCGTTGCGCAGGGTTTCATAGACATCGCCGGAGCGGCGCCGGCCGAGCGCGCCCTTCTCGGCGTCTCCCGGCGGCTGGTCCGAAGCGGCGAGTGTGAAGCGCTTCTGCATGCGATCCCCGAAAGCAGCGTCAACCGGATGATGCCGAAGCCATAACGCGTCCGCTGTCACCAGAGCAGGGGACAGCGGCACCCGTTTCACCCGCGCGTCGGCAGCACCTCGGCCCGGCATGCGCCGAAGCCGATCGAGGCGAAACCCTCACGCCGGGCGCTGGCACGCATCAGGATTGCGTCGCCATCGGCGAGATAGGTCCGGCTTTCGCCATTGGGCAGCGTGATCGGCTCGCGGCCACCGCGTGTGATCTCCATCAGGCTGCCGAAGGAGCCGGGATCGCGCCCCGAGATCGTGCCGGAGCCGAAGAGGTCGCCCGGTTCGAGATTGCAGCCGTTCGAGCTGTGATGCGCGACGAACTGCGCCGGCGTCCAGTAGAGGTCGCGCGTGCTGCCGAGCGAGAGCCGATGCGGCGCCAGGCCGGTCGCACGCATGGAAGCGGTCTCGATGAAGACCTCCAATGTGACGTCGAGCGCATGCGGCACCGTGGCGTCGGCCGGGCTGAGATAGGGCAGGGCCGCCGGATCGCCGTCCGGACGCGGCGCCTGCGCCTTTCGGAAGGGCGCGAGCGCCTCCGGCGTGACGATCCAGGGCGAGATCGTCGTGGCAAAACCCTTGGACAGGAAGGGGCCGAGCGGCTGGTATTCCCAGGCCTGGATATCGCGCGCCGACCAGTCGTTGAGCAGGCAGAAGCCGGCGATCCGATCATCGGCCTCGTTGATCGGCACGGGCGAACCCTGCGCATTGCCGGGGCCGATCCAGATGCCCAGCTCCAGCTCGTAATCGAGATTGCGGCAGGGGCCGAAGCTGGGTTCAACCTCGTCAGGGCGCTTGCGCTGGCCGTTGGGGCGCAGGAAGGGCTTGCCCGACGGCCGGACCGACGAGGCGCGGCCGTTATAGCCGATCGGGATGTGCTTGTAGTTCGGCAGCAGCGGATTGTCCGGCCGCAAGAGCGAACCGATATTCAGGGCGTGCTGGATGCCGGCATAGAAATCCGTGTAGTCGCCGATCCGGGCGGGCAGGCCGAGCGTGCAATTGCGTGCCGGATGCAGCATCGGCTTGAGCGCAGTCTGCGCGGAAGAGCCTTCCGCCAGCAAGGCCGAAAGCCGCGCTCTCAGATGCTTCCGCGCACCCGTTCCCAGCCCGAGAAAGCCGTTCAAGCTCGGCGCGGCTGCCGCTGCGACGATCTCCTCGGTGTCGGCGCCAAGGCCGGACGCCGCAAGCGCTGCCAGATCGAGAATTTCATCGCCAATCGCGACGCCCCCGCGCGCTGGCCCTCCATCGGGCGAGAACACGCCGAAGGGCAGGTTCTGGATCGGAAATTCCGCATGATCCCGCGCCGACGCGACCCAGCTGCGCAGTGCCGGATCATGGCTGGCGTCGAGAGCAGTAGCGGAGGATGTGGGGCGAGGCGGGTTTTCTGTCCGCGCTTCGAGAGTGCTGCCCTGCATAGGCTCATCCGTTCCGTTCTGACTTGGCCAGTTCGGCGGCGAGCCTAAGCGGAAGCGGGCCCCGGTCTCTGTCCCCAGCGCGTGGGACGTAGGCGCTAGTCGACGGGGAAGCGCTCTTCCATCAGAGCCAGCGCTTCGAGCAGGGGCTCGGCATGGGGGCCGAGCGCGGCGAGGATGCTGGCTTCGAAGGCCAGCGCCCGCGGCACGATCTCGCCATAGGCCTGCAGGCCGGGTGCCGTCAGCGACAGGCTTTCCTCGCGCCGGTCCTGCTCGCTCTCGCGGCGGGTCAGCCAGCGCCGCTCCTCCAGCGCCCGCACGGCCCGGCTGACCTTGGTCTTGTGCATCGAGGAATGCTTGCCGATGGCCTTGGCCGTCATCGTTCCGAACTGGGCGAGGGTGGCCAGCACCCGCCATTCCGGCACGGTGAGGTTGTGATGCGGCCCATAGACCGCCCGGAACTGCTGCGAGACCGCCGAACTCAGGCGGTTCAGGCGATAGGGCAGGAAATGCTCGAGCGCGAGTTTCGACATGCCTTGTTAGTTACAAAATCGACAGTTACCAAAGCAACCATCTCGAACGAAGCCCGGACAGGGCATGCCGCCGGCTTAAGGCCGTCGTGAGGAGAGGGCGCCACCATGAACGTTCAGAACCCCGCCCATGCCGGCGCCGCCAAGACTGAGAGCGCCATCGCGACCGGCTACATGTCCGGCTTCGGCAACGGCTTCGAGACCGAGGCGCTGCCGGGCGCCCTGCCGCTCGGGCGCAACTCGCCGCAGAAATGCGCCTATGGGCTTTATGCCGAGCAGCTTTCCGGCTCGCCCTTCACGGCGCCCCGGACAACCAACGAGCGCTCCTGGCTCTATCGCATCCGGCCGACGGTGGCGCATTGGAACGAATTCCGGAAGGTCGATGCCGGGTTCTGGCGTACCGCGCCGGCCCGCGAGGTCGACATGCCGATCGCGCCGCTGCGCTGGAGCCCGATCCCGATCCCGTCGGAGCCGATCTCCTTCGTCGAGGGCATCCGCAGCATGACGACCGCCGGCGATGCCGGCAGCCAGGGCGGCATGGGCGCGCATGTCTACCTGATCACGCGCTCGATGGTGGACGAGTATTTCTACAATGCCGATGGCGAGATGCTGTTCGTGCCGCAGCAGGGCACCCTGCGACTCTGGACCGAGTTCGGCATCATCGACATCGAGCCCGGCGAGATCGCCGTGATCCCGCGCGGCGTGAAGATCCGCGTCGAGCTGAGGGACGGGCCGGCTCGCGGCTATATCTGCGAGAACTATGGCGGCGCCTTCACCTTGCCGGAGCGCGGGCCGATCGGCGCCAACTGCCTGGCCAATCCGCGTGATTTCCTGACGCCGGTCGCGGCCTATGAGGACCGCGACGCGCCCTCGAAGATGTATGTGAAATGGGGCGGCAATCTCTGGGCCGCCGATATCGAGCATTCGCCGCTCGACGTCGTCGCCTGGCATGGCAACTACGCCCCGTACAAGTATGATCTCAGGCGCTTTTCACCGGTCGGGCCGATCCTCTACGACCATGCCGATCCGTCGATCTTCACGGTGCTGACCTCGCCCTCGGAGACGCCCGGCACCGCCAATATCGATTTCGTCATCTTCTCGGATCGCTGGCTGGTGGCCGAGAACACCTTCCGGCCGCCCTGGTACCATATGAACGTGATGAGCGAGTTCATGGGGCTGGTCTACGGCGTCTACGACGCCAAGACCGGCGGCGGCTTCGTGCCGGGCGGCATCTCGCTGCATAACAGCATGCTGCCGCACGGGCCGGACATGGATGCCTTCGAGAAGGCGAGCAATGTCGAACTGAAGCCGCACAAGCTCGAGGGCACGCTGGCCTTCATGTTCGAGACGCGGTTCCCGCAGCAGGTGACGGCCTTCGCCGCCGGCTCGGATTCGCTCCAGCGCGACTATGGCGGCTACGGCCACAAGCTGACCAAGCATTTCGATCCGAACAGGCGCTGATAGGTAGCCGGGCAGGAAACAGGGTGTCATCCCGGACAAGCTGCGCAAGCAGTGCCGATCCGGGATCCATCATAGAACTCTGCGCTCTACGATGGATCCCGGCTCAAGGCCGGGATGACGTCGCAGTTTTGAGAGAACCCGGCCAAGTTTCAGGCGCCGCTGTTTGAACGGCAAGAGGGTTGAAATCCGCCCAGTCTTCATTCGCATAAGGTATATTATGGAACTTATTCTGATGCTGACGCCACCTGAAATGCTGGGTGTTCAGGCCGGAACCGAGATCGTCATCCCGTCGAACGCCACCTCTGCAATGCCATCCAAGCGCTTGCTCAGACTGGCATAATCCAGATCGACATGGAGATTGGTCATGATCGCGCGGCGTGGCTTCAGGCGTTCGATCGCCTCCAGCGATTGCGCCAGATGGAAATGGCTCACATGCGGCGTCTCGCGCAGGCAGTCGAGGATCAGCACGTCGAGATCGGCCATGGCCTCCATCGCGGCCGGCGGGATCAGGCTGACATCCGGCAGATAGCCGAGATCGCCGAAGCGGAAGCCCAGCGCCTCGTAGTTCGGCCCGTGCTCGACCCGGAACGGGAGCGTCGTGATCGGCCCGCCGGCGCCGTCGATCGTGTGCGGCCGGCCGGCCGAGATCTGGTCGAGATCGAGGATCGGCGGATAGTAGCTGCCTTGCGGCGTCTCGAAGAGATAGCTGAAGCGCGAGCGCAATGACGCTTCGGTGGTGCTATCGGCGTAGATGCGGATGCGTCGCTGCATGTGCAGGACGAGCGCACGCAGGTCGTCGATACCGTGGGTATGGTCGGCATGGTCATGCGTCAGCAGGACGCCGTCGAGCGCCGGCACCTCGGCGGACAAAACCTGCTCGCGCAGATCCGGCGAGGTATCGACCAGCACCCGCGTCATGCCGTCGGGGCCGATGCGCTCGACCAGGATCGAGCAGCGGCGGCGGCGGTTCTTCGGCTCGGCAGGATCGCAGGCACCCCAGCCGGAACCCGGCCGCGGCACGCCCCCTGATGATCCGCAGCCGAGGATGGTGACGGTGAGCGTCATGGCGCCGGATCAGGCCACCTGCGCGACCGGCGCGGCGTGGTCCATCTTCCAGTAGCAGCGCTGCGCATTTTCCGTGGTGATCCGGGCGATTTCGTCGAAGGAAACGCCGATCGTTTCGCCGAGAACCTTCGCGGTTTCAACCACATAGGCAGGCTGGTTGCGCTTGCCTCGGAACGGCACGGGCGCCAGATAGGGCGCATCCGTCTCGACCAGCAGGCGTTCGCGCGGGACCATCCGGGCGATGCGGCGCAGGTTCTCGGAGGTCTTGAAGGTCAGGATACCCGAGAACGAGACGTAGAGCCCGAGCTCGACACCGGCCATGGCCAGCGCTTCGCCGGCGGTGAAGCAGTGCAGGATGGCAGGGAAGGCGCCCTTCCCCATCTCCTCGCGCAGGATCGCGATCATGTCGTCATCGGCCTCGCGCGAATGGATGACGAGCGGCAGCTGCGTGATCCGCGCCGCGGCGATATGCGTGCGCAAGCCCTGGGCCTGCGCGGCGCGCGGGCTCGAATCGTAGTGATAGTCGAGCCCGGCCTCGCCGATGGCGACGCAGCGTGGATGGCGCGACAACTCCACAAGGCGCTCGGCCGTGACGTCGAGCTCCTCATGGGCGTTGTGCGGATGCGTGCCGACCGAGAACCAGACGGACGGAAAGCGCTCCGCCAACGCGGCATAGTCGGCGTAGCGCGCGACCCGCGTCGAGATCGTCACCATCCGGCTAACCCCGGCTTCCTCGGCCCGCGCGACATAGGCCGGCAACTCCTCGGCGAAATCCGGGAAGTCGAGATGGCAATGCGTATCGATGACCATCACGCCGCCTGGCCGTCCTCGGGCTCGACATAGCGCGGGAAGATCGCGCTCGGCGCCGGCAAGGCCGCGCCGCTGACGAGCCGATGATCCGCGCCGAGCGCCGCGAAGCTGCGGGCCTCGGGTGCGACGCCGAGCAGGTCGAGCAGCTTGCCTGCGGCGACCGGCATCACCGGCTGCACCAGGATCGCGACCTCGCGCAGCACCTCGATCGTGACATACAGGATGGTGTCACGGCGGGCCGGGTCGGTCTTGGTCAGGCGCCAGGGCTCGTTATTGGCGAAATAGCGGTTCGCCTCGGCAATGAGAGCCCAGAGATCGGCCAGCACGGTGTGAAGGGCGAAATCCTTCATCGCCTCGCGCGCCTTCGCGAGCGCCGCATCGGCCATGGCGAGCATGGTTTCGTCGGCCTCGTTCAGCGTGCCGCGCGGCGGCACCCTGCCCTCGCAGTTCTTGGCGATCATCGACAGCGAGCGCTGCGCGAGATTGCCGAGATCATTGGCGAGGTCGGCATTGATGCGCCCGACGATGGCGTCGTGGCTGTAATTGCCGTCCTGGCCGAAGGAGACCTCGCGCAGGAAGAAATAGCGGAGCTGATCAACGCCGTAGGCCTCGGCGAGGCCGAAAGGGTCGACCACGTTGCCGAGCGACTTCGACATCTTCGTGCCCTTGTTCAGCAGGAAGCCGTGGCCGAAGACGCGCTTCGGCAGCGGCAGCCCCGCCGACATCAGGAAGGCCGGCCAGTAGACCGCGTGGAAGCGCACGATGTCCTTGCCGATAATATGGACATCGGCCGGCCAATAATGCGCGCGCGGGCTCGCCGGATCGGGGAAGCCCGTCCCGGTGACATAGTTGTTGAGCGCGTCGACCCAGACATACATGACGTGCTTCGGATCGCCCGGCACGGGCAGGCCCCAGTCGAAGGTCGTGCGGCTGATCGAGAGATCCTCGAGCCCGCCCTTCACGAAGGAGACGACCTCGTTCTTGCGGGTCTCCGGCGAGATGAAGTCCGGCACATCCTCGTAGAGCTTCAGGAGCCGGTCCTGATAGGATTTGAGGCGGAAGAAATAGCTCTCCTCCTCGACCCATTCGACCGGAGTGCCCTGCCCGCCCAGGCGCGTGCCGTCGGGCTGGAGGGTGGTCTCCTCCTCGCCGTAGAAGGCCTCGTCGCGCACCGAATACCAGCCGGCATATTTGGCGAGATAGATGTCGCCATTGGCTTCCATCCGCCGCCAGAGCTCCTGGGTCGAGGGCAGATGGTCGGCATCGGTGGTGCGGATGAAGCGATCGAAGGAACAGCCGAGACGCTGCTCCATCTCCTCGAAGCGCGCCGCGATCTTGTCGACGAAATCCTTCGGCGAAAGGCCGTTCTGGGCCGCCGTGCGCTGCACCTTCTGGCCGTGCTCGTCGGTGCCGGTCATGGCGAAGACGTCATAGCCGTCGAGCCGCTTGAAGCGCGCGATCGCGTCCGACGCCACCATCTCATAGGCGTGGCCGATATGCGGCGGCCCGTTGGTGTAGTGGATCGCGGTCGTCAGATAGAATTTCGGGGCCGTGGCCATCGTCTGTCCGAAAGCTTCGCTTCACGCTGCGCGCGAGCGGGACACCGCAGACGACAGATCATGAAACAGGGTCATCACAAGCGGGCGGCGGTCGAGATTATAGGTCTCGACCTCGCGCGCCTGCTGTCCAAGCTTTTCCCATACCTCCGCCAGCGGTGCAAGGCGCGCCGGTTGCGCCGCAGCATGCGCGTGAAGATGGTCGGAGATCCAACCCTGGATGGTCTCGATCATCACCGCGAAGTCGCGCTCGCCCGCCTTGCCGGCGACATCCTCGGCCAGCGCCATCAGGGCGGTGAGGTCGATCTGCGGGAGGGCGTCGAGCCGCGCCCTCACCGCCTCGACCAGCGCCAGCGTCTCGGGATCGACATAGGTCAGCGCGCGGCGTACCGAGCCCTCGGACAGGCTCGCGGCCCGGCGCAGGGCCGAACCGTCGAAGGGCATCTCCATGCGCTCCAGCGCGAGCCGGCCGGCTTCCGCGACATCGGCCTCGGCCAGCGGGTCGAAGGTCAGGAGCCGGCAGCGCGAGCGGATCGTCGGCAGCATTCGGCCGGGCGCATGGGCGACGATCAGGAACAGCGCGCGCGGCGGCGGCTCCTCCAGCAGCTTCAGCAGGGCGTTGGCGGCCGAGCGCTCCATGTCCTCGGCGGAATCGACGATGCAGACGCGCCAGCCGCCCTCGGTCGCGCTCGACCCGAAGCGATCGATCACGCGCCGGATCGAATCGACCGGAATGTTGCTCGTGTAGCTCTTGCCGTCCGGCTTCGGAATCCGGCGCAGCACATGCAGGTCGGGATGGGACTGCGCCATCACGCGCCGCGTCGCCGGATCGTTCTCGGGCATGGCGAGATCGGCGCTGCGGGCCGCCCGCTCCTGCGGATCGCCAGCCGCCAGCAGGAAGCGCGCGGCGCGATAGGCGAAGCTCGCCTTGCCGATGCCCTCGGGCCCGCCGAGCAGCCAGGCATGGTGCATGCGGCCCGATGCCAGCGCGTCGATGAAGGTCCGTTCGCGCACGGCATGGCCGACCATGGCGAGCGTCTCGCGCGGATGTGGCGCGCTCGGCAGCCGGTCGGGTTCGTCGCTGGTCGCTAGCATCAGGTGTCCGAATCGATGGGCAGGCGCTCGCGCAGGATACGCCACGCCGCCTCGGCGAGCGCCTCGGGAGGCAGCGTCGCATCGAGCACGGCGCAGCGCTGCGGTTCGGCGCTCGCGATATCCTGGTAGGCTTGGCGCAGATTGCGATGGAAGGCCAGCGTCTCGCCTTCGAAGCGGTCTATCGCCTCGCCCGGACGGCGGCGCTTGGCGGCGCGGGCGAGACCGATCTCGGGATCGAGATCGAGGATCAGCGTCAATTCAGGCATCAGGCCCGAGATCGTTACGGCCTCAAGCTCGGCCAGCACGGCCTTGTCGAGCTTGCCGAGCACGCCCTGATAGACCCGCGTCGAATCGATGAAGCGGTCGCAGATCACCCATTCGCCGCGCATGAGCGCCGGGCGGATCAGGCTGTCGATATGGTCGATCCGCGCGGCGTAGAACATCAGTGCCTCGGCGAAGGGGCCGTAATCGCGCGCCTGCCCGGCCAGGATCATCTCGCGGATCGCCTCGGCCTTGGGCGAGCCACCGGGCTCACGGGTCGTCCGCGCCGTGAGGCCGGCCGCAATGAGCCGTTCGCTGAGCGCGCGCGCCAGCGTCGACTTGCCGGCGCCCTCCCCGCCTTCAAGCGTGATGAAACGTCCCTTGCTCACCCGACCTGCTCAGCTCCGGCTCAGGGCCTTGCGGACCCAGCCGGTCGTCGCCTCCAGCAGCGCGTCGAGCGCGCGAGACTGCAAGGTGCCGGCCTGCACGCTCTCGGCCGCGTAGAGCGGAATGTCCAGCGTCCTGATGTCACCGCGTGTCACCACGAGCCGCGCCACCTCCGCACCCTCCTGGACGGGCACGGTCAGCGGGCCGCGATAGACGATCCGGGCCGCGAGACGCTCCGTGCTGCCGCGCGGCAGCAGCAGGCTCACCGCGTTCTTGCTCCGGAGCGCGACACGGCCCTTCTCGCCGCCAAAGACGCTGGCTTCGCCCACCGTCTCGCCGGCAGCGAAGAGCTGGCGGCGCTCGAAGGCGCGGAAACCCCATTCGAGCAGCTTGCGGGCTTCCGTCGCCCGGTCGCGCGCCGTCTTGAGGCCGTTGACGACCAGCACGAGCCGCTGGCCGTTCTGCACGGCGGAGCCGACGAGGCCGAAGCCCGATTCCTCGATATTGCCGGTCTTGAGCCCGTCCGCGCCGATATCCATCGTCAATAGCGGGTTGCGGTTCTGCTGGCGGATCTTGTTCCAGGTGAACTCGCGCTGGCCGAAGATCTTGTAGAGCTCGGGATAGGTCTTGATGATGTGGTCGGCGAGGAGCGCTAGCTCGCGCGCCGTCACCCGCTGCTGCGGATCAGGCATGCCGGTCGCATTGCGGAAGACGGATTTCGTCAGGCCGAGCCCCCTCACCCGCTCGGTCATGATCCGTCCGAAGGTCGGCTCGTCACCGGCGATGGCCTCGGCCAGTGCGATCGAAGCGTCGTTGCCGGACTGGACGATGATGCCCTGCAGGATGTCGGAGAGCTTGATCCGGCTGTTGAGGATGGCGAACATCGCCGAGCCGCCCGAGGGCCCGCCGCCCTTGCGCCAGGCGTTCTCGGAAATGCCGATCTCGCTGTCGAGCGTCAGGCGCCCGGAGTTGAGGTCCTGGAAGGCGACGAGCACGGTCGCGAGCTTCGCCATGCTCGCCGGCACCATCAATTCGTCGGCCGCCTTCTCGTAGAGCACCGCCCCGGTGTCCGAATCGAGCAGCACGGCATAGGGCGCCTGCGACTGGAAACCTTGAGCGAGAGCAGCAGGACCTGCGGACAGGAGCCCGAACGCCAGAACGAGCCCAGCCATCAGCCGGCGGGCAGCCCGGCGCGGCGCGGCAAGTCCTTTCTCACGAAGTCCTGGCTGACGGCAAAAGGCGCTCATGCCTCGATGTGAAGCAGAGCGCCCGCCATCAGGTCAAGCTGGAGATCAGTTCCGCGCGAGCGGCTGCAGGGAGTGCGGCGCGAGCTTGTTGAGCGGATGGGTCTTGGCGAGGCGCTCGCCCGCGCCCTTCTCCGGAGCGGCGAACAGGCTCGCGACGCTGGCACGCGTCGGCGGCAGGGTGGTGCGCAGCGTTGCGGGAACCGCAACGGGCTTGGCTGCGTTGGCGATGGTGTCGAGGTCGAACGGCCGGTTCGGCGGCAGCGGAGCGGCGCGCATGGACGGCGCTTCGACCGGCGTTGAGACGGTCGATGCGAGAGTGGCTACGACCGGGGTCGAGGGCGTGATCGTCCGCGGCTGCTGGGGAGCGTAGGCCTGCACGACCGGGGTCGGCTCGGGCTCGACGGCCGGCTGCGCATCGACATCGACGCTGCGGGTGCGCGTGGTGGCGACAGGCTCGGCGCTGGCAACCATCGTCCGGGCGCTGGTGCCCGGGATCGGCGCGGCCGAACCGTCCGTGCGCAGCGTGGCGAGCAGCAGCTTGTCGTCGGAGCCGGCAAGCGAGGCCTGGCCGAGATACTCCATCTTGATCCGCGCCGTGCCGAGATGGCGGAAGGCGAGCGCATCGGCCGTCGTCTGCGACAGGTCCATCATACGGCCGCCATGGAAGGGGCCGCGGTCGTTGACGCGCACGATGATCGAGCGGCTGTTCAGGAGATTGGTGACGCGGGCATAGGCCGGCAGAGGCATGGTCGGGTGCGCGGCCGAGACGCTGTAGCGGTCATAGACCTCGCCATTGGCGGTGCGGCGGCCGTGGAAGGCCTCGCCATACCAGGATGCCAGGCCGACCTGCGAATAGCCGACAGGCTTCTCGAACGGGGTGTAGCGCTTGCCGGCGACGGAATAGGCCTTGCCTACGAGCTGGCGTCCGCCGCCCTTCGGCACTTCTTCGCCCTCCGCCACCACACGCTGGCTGGCGGGGCCATATTTCGATTGCGGGAAGGCCCCGATTTCCTTGGAGCGGCGGCCGGCGGTCTGGTTGCCGGCGCAGTTGGCCGCGAACAAACCGACGAGAATCACGCAGCCCATGCGGGCGACGGTTGGCATGGAAGAAGACGCTGGCAGCGACCCGGACATCGTGGAGTTGGTCCCCTTGGCCGAGAAGCGAGCGTCTTGAGTCATTCCGCCAATTCCGCTTTCTGCGCCAAAAACATTCCGTCGGCTCATCGCCATAGGCGATTGAGCCGAGTTTTCGGCCAATTCCATTAAGGGATCGTTAAGCCGCTAAAATCCGCTGGAAAGCGGACCACTGAACAGGCCATCCCTGCGCCGTTGGGCGGCCACAGGAGTGTTCGAAATGGGGCGCATGTCAACGCCGGGGCATTCGCGGCAGCCATTTTTCTGTGCAGCGTGGCCATCAGGACACGGTCTGGATAGGAGTTGGAGCGGGCTCAGAACCGGCTCGATCGCGAGGCGTCACCGCGGTTTGCGCATCGCGGCGACCCTGTCGATCGGCTGCGCATTGGTGCCATCTTCCACTTGCAAATCCGCTCCCCGACCGGCATTGAACGGCCGCACGGAAGGGTGGCCGAGTGGTTTAAGGCAGCGGTCTTGAAAACCGCCGTGGGTGCAAGCCCACCGTGGGTTCGAATCCCACCCCTTCCGCCAGTTTTCATGAGGCGGCTTCAGAAGCCCCTGGCAGCGGCATCGGTTTTGGGCCCCCGAGGGGCGATCGTCAGCGCCTCTCGGTCATTTGCCTAGCCGCGCGCCGATGTCGGGCGCATCACCTGATCGAAGCGCTTTGTCGAACTCTGCTGCTCGCCGGGTTTTCTCGCTCTACTTAGCCTCTTTCGCCAGCGTGTAGGCCACAATGGCGTTGGCGTGGCCGTGGCCCATCCCGTGGTCGATCTTCAGCATCGCGACCAATTCCATATGCTTTGCCGGAAGCCGCTGGCGGACCAGTTCCTGCCATTCCCCGACGGGGCGTCCGTACTTCTTCTCGATCGAGGGGAAGTAGGAGGCCGGGCCCTTGACTATGTCATCAGCCATGAGTGCCGCTTTCGTTGTATCCGGGAGCATCCATCGATGGGCGCGCCCGGCCGCCAACAGGGACTATTGCCCTGAGATTGGGATTTCGGAGCCAGAGACCGCCCCATAGGAGCAAGCCCAGATAGAGCCCGAACAAGGTGTGGCTGAAGAGCGGGCTGTCCACCCTGACCTGCGTCGCGATCGCGCCGCCCAGAAGCCCGGTTGTGACGATCGCGCCAAGCACGCTGGTCCGAGGGATCGCGTACAGGATGACGCAGGCGAGTTCGATCAGGCCGATCAGCAGCGTCTGTCGCGGATCCCACCCGAGCGAGCGGAGCGATTCCGTCGCCACCGCAGCACCGGCGAGCTTTGGGGCCACGGAGGCCGTCAGGAGAAACAGGATGACGAGCGCCGACATCGCCCGCCCCGTCATGACGAGTTTGGGGCTCATGCCCGATTTCCCGACCCCTTGTGGTCCGGGCATTGCGTGTTCCCGCGACATGGTCATCTGCAAAACCATCTCTTTCGCTAGCTTTTCTCAATGAGGCGATTTATCTTGATGGAAAGACAATATCCGGATTTATCTTTCCGTCAAGAGAGTTTCATGGATCACGTGTCATCGCGTATGGAACAATGGCGCCGGGAATTGCCCGACGTGGATACCGCTGGAATGGCGATCCTCGGGCGCATGCGTTGGATCACCCTGCAAGCCAGGCCGGACATCGAAGCCGTGTTTGCCCGGCACGGTCTCGACACCGGCGAGTTCGATGTTCTCTCGACGCTGCTGAGAGCGGGGCCGCCCTACCGGCTGCGACCGACCGAGCTCTTTCGCTCGCTGATGATCACCTCCGGCGGATTGACGGCCAGACTGGATCGCCTCACCAATCGCGGCTTGATCACACGCGCCGAAGCGAGCAGCGACAAGCGCAGCTTGCCGGTAGAGCTGACCGCCCAAGGTCGAGCGTTGGTCGAGGCTGCCTTTCGAGAGGACATGCTGGTCGAGCGGAGGCTGATCTCCGGCCTGTCCGATAACGACAGAGGCCAACTCGCCAGGCTGCTTGAGCAACTGGCCCTGCTCGTCGGACAAGCTGCGAACGGGCAATCCGGGATCGAATCATGAGGTGCAAAGGCCGGCGGATGCGAGGCGCCGGCCCGGTTGGGCGTGAGCTGGGCCTGACGACGCTGAGACGGCCGCCCGCATGCGCTCGATCTTGTCCAGAAGCCGCACGAATGAGGCGGTAGCGGCCGCTGTTTCGAGGGAATGGAAGCCCTCGTCTTCGGAAAATTATGGTATCGGAGGGGCTTCGCAATCACGAGACCGAAGCCGCCCATGCCGAAGCTTTGCAAGTTCACGTCGCCCAGCGACGGGAAGCCCCTCTATGTGAACCCCGACCAGGTGGCGGTGGTCTATCAGTTCAAGGGCGAACCACCGGACACGATCATCGCGTTCCGGAAGGATTTCCTTCTTGGCGTGAAGGAGAGCGTCGACGACGTCGTGGCCGCCCTCGAGCGGGCGTCATCGAACCAGGGGCAGTGAAACGCGGCGGATTGCCTGCCGCGATCGGGCCGGCGCCGGAGGTTATGTTCGTCCGGCCCGGCTCAGGGCCTCGTCGATCTCCGGTTGAGAGATCTTCCCGATCTCCGCGATGAAGACGAGGCGCGTGCCGCCCTGCCCCGGATCGTCCCGATCGAGCGGTGCGAGCGTGGCTCTTCCCCCCGCGAGCTGGAAGAGGTAGCGGCAATCCGGCTTTTCGATCGTGTCGAGTATCCCTTTTGCACGCACGAGCCGGGACGCCAGCCGGCCGATCGCCTGCTGGAAGCCGCCGAGCGAAATCGGTTCCTCGGATATCCAGTTGAAGCTCTCGAAACGGTCGATGCTCGGCCGTTTCGGGCGCGTCGTCCGCTCGCGAGCCGTCCCGACCTCCGGAAAGACGAGATCGAGCGGGATATCGCCCCCGGTCGCCTCGACGACGGCCGCCCTGCGGTTGATCTGCGACAGGGCGCGGCGGCGTGCGTCGAGGACCGGCCCGTCGACAAGATCCCCCTTGCTGATGGCGACGAGGTCGGCGGAGCGGAGCTGGCTCAGAAGCAGGGGATCGCCGAGATCCGGCTCCGGTGACGCGGCATCGGCGACGCACAGAACGGTCTCCAGGGGAGCCTCGCGCCAGACCACCGGATCCATCAGGTTGCGGATGATGTCCTCGGGATCGGCGACGCCGCTGGTCTCGATGACGATGGCTTCCGGTCGCGGGCTTCGCCGCAGGAGGCTGGAAAGCGTCCGCAGCAGATCGCCTTCCAGCGAACAGCAGATGCAGCCATTGGCGAGGCTGACGACCCCGTCCTCGGCGCCGGCAATGAGCTCGGCATCGATATTGATCGCGCCGAAATCGTTGACGACGGCCGCGATCCGGCGGCCGTCGGCCTGCTGCAGGATACGGTTGACCAGCGTCGTCTTGCCGGCCCCGAGAAAGCCCGTGACCAGCAGGATCGGAACCGGCATGGCGGCTACGCTGCCGTGCCGAAGGGGCGGCGCACCGGCCGGCCGGGCCTCGCTGCGACATGCATGAGGCCGTCGGCGATGACCGGCTCACCGCTGACGACCAGATGCCGGACGCCTTCGGCCGGGCGGTTCATCGCCGAGAACTCGGCCCGGTCGGTCAGCTTGTCCAGATCGAACACCACGACATCGGCGTCGGCTCCGGCCTTCAGCCGGCCCTTCTCCCGCATCGCGGGCGTGCTTGCGGCCAGGATCTCGGCCGGGATCAGCGTGCATTTCGCGATACCCTCGCTGAGCCCGATCGCCTGCCGCTCGCGTACCCAATGGCGCAGGAAGCGCGTGAAGGTGCCCGACGAGCGCGGATGCGAGGTCGCTTCCTCAGGCAGCGGCCAGGCGTCGCCGGTATAGGTCGATCCGTCCGGCATCGACCAGGGCATCGCGTCCGATGCGATCGCGCCGCCGGGATACAGCACCGAGAGGTCGAGCATGTCGCGGTGGCGGGCATTGTTCTCGGTGTCGAGCACGTGCCAGAGGACGAGCTGCGACGGATCCTCGGATTGCGCCGTCAACAGGTCATCGCGGTCCTGGATCCGGCGCCCGCTCGTGACCAGCTGGATCTGCTGGTAGCGCGTGTCGTTGCGGCTTTCGAATTCCGGGTCGCTGAAGAACGCGGCGGCGATCACCGTCGAGCCCGTGCCATAGGGATAGGCTTCCACCGTGATCGGCAGGCCCTGCTCCTGCGCCTTCCTGATCAGCCGCGCGCAACGCTCGACATCGGTCTTGCTGGAGCTGTTGAAGTGGCAGATGTGCATATGCGCGCCGGTCGCGCCGGCATAGCCGATGAGGCGAATATAGGCCTCCGCAGCGCTCTTCGGATCGGTATTCGCCATATAGGCGATATGGGTGAAGGTCGGGACGCCGCGCTCGGCGGCGAGCTGGCAGAGCGCCGTCAATTCCTGCACGCCGGCGCCGGGTGCGTAAGCGTTCAGGATGCCGATCCCGATGCCGCCTTCGTCGAGCCCGGCCGCGATGCGGTCGAGGATGTTCTGCTGCTCGGAGGGCGAGGAGATATTGTCCATCCAGCGCGGATCGCGCATGGCGCGCCCGAACGCTTCCAGCGACGATTCCTCGTTGATCCCGATCATCGCGCCGATCCGGGCGAAGGCCCAGTTCGTCGCGGCGCCGTAATTGAGGATGCGGCCCTGCTCCGCCTGCCGGCGATACCAGGACGCCACCGGCAGCACGCCCGCCTCGAGATCCAGCGTGGTGGTGACGCCATCGAAAGCCTGCATCCGGTCGGCCGGGATCGACTGGCCATGGGCGTGAAGGTCGATGAAGCCTGGCGCGACGATCAGCCCCCGCGCGTCGATCACGCGCTCGGCATGGCCAAGGTCGGAGCCGATCGCGACGATCTTTCCGTCAGCGATGGCAACATCGGCGATGCCGTCATGGCCGCTTTCCGGATCGACGACGCGGCCGCCCGCGATCAAGAGTCCGCTCATCTGCCCTCGCCTCTCGTTCTCTGGATGCCTAGTCCGGCCGCAGCCATGGCCGGCCCGATGTTGGCCGATCCGGAATTGCCGGGGCAAGGGCGCCGCCCGGCGCATGGCTGTGGTCGATCATGCGGGCCAAGCATGCGCAACGCTTGCTGGGGTGCTGGCGACCGAGCCGGCATCAGAGCCATATCGGATACGCGCAAAGTACGGCTGGCCCGATTGCCGGGAATCGCGTCTGCTCGCCGCCTCGAAGACGGAAACGCCGATCGATGACGCTCGCCCTGATCCGACGCGCGCTTGAACCCAGGACAATCACGCTCATCGCCGGCTCTCCTGAAACGGATGTGCTCGCGGCACAAATCCGTTCGCAATCCTATCGCGGCGAGCTCACGGTGCTTCCCGGCGGGAAAGCTGTTCCGCCCTTGCGGCCCTGCGATCTCCTGATCGCCCCTGCTGCCGATGTGGAGCAGGTACTACGGCTGGTGGAAAGCGGCGGCGCCGGGCTTCTCGTGCCTGACGGAAACATCGCCGATGCCGGGCGCTTGCGCAGCGCAGCACGAGCGGCCGGCATCCGGTTGATCGGGCCATCGTCGCTCGGCCTTGCCGCGCCGCGCCTTGGCCTGAACGCCACTGCGGTTCCGGTGCATCTGGCAGCGGGTTCGCTCGCCCTCGTCGCGCAATCCAATTCTGTGGCGGCCGGAATTCTGGCCTGGGCCGCCCGGCGCGGGATCGGGTTTTCGGGCGCCGTCGTCCTTGGCGAAGGTGCCGATGTCGATATCGCTGACGGCCTCGATCATTTCGGCGCCGATTCCGCGACGCGCACGATCCTGCTCGCGATCGACGACGTCACTGACGCCGCGCGCTTTCTCTCGTCGGCGCGCGCTGCCGCGAGGCTCAAGCCGGTGCTGGTGCTGAGGCCGCCGCGCCTGGAGCCACCCTGGCCGGCCCTGACGCATTCCGCCCTGATCGTGACCAGCGACGCGGCGCATGATGCCGCGTTCCATCGGGCAGGCCTGCTGCGCGTCAACGATCTCGACGAGCTTTTTGCCGCCGCTGAGACTCTGGGCCGCGCCCGCGCTGCGGATGCCGGCCGGCTGGCGATCGTCAGCAATGGCGAGGGGCTGGCGGCCCTGGCCGCAGCGCGGCTGCGGCGGGCCGGTGGCGTGGACCGCCAACTCCGCGAGCCGGTGATCGTCCGGACGGCGCAGGACTATCGCGACGCGACGACCCGCCTGCTGGCCGAGAGCGACGTCGACGCCGTGCTGGCGCTCAACGCCCCGCTCGCGCCGGACGACCCGGCAGATTGCGCGCGTGCCATGGCCGAGGCGCGTTCCGCGTCTCCGGCGGGCAAGCCGGTGCTGGCGGTATGGGTCGGCGGCGGCGAGGAGATGGCGGGGACCTTCGCTGCGGCCGGCATTCCGTCCTTCGCGACGGAGCAGGATGCGATCCTCGGCTTCCAGCATTTGACGCGTCATGCCCGGCTGCTCAAGGAGCTGATGGCGACGCCGCCCGTGCTCGACGACGATGACCAGCCGGATATCGTTGCCGCTGCCGCGCTCGTCGAGCGGGCGATCGCGCAAGGTCGCAGCTGGCTCGAACCGGATGAAGTCGCGGAGCTGCTGGCCCTGTTCCGGATTCCGACGCTCGGCCTCGTCATCGCCACGGATGCAGCGGCTGCCGCCGAAGCCGCCAAGGTCCAGTTCGCGGCTGGCCGCACGGTCGCTCTTAAGATCGTCTCCCCCGATATCGCGCATAAATCGGATGTCGGCGGCGTCGAGCTCGACCTTGCGAACGAGCGCGCCGTGCGGGAAGCCGCCGCCCGCATGGCGGAGCGCTTGCGCCAGTTGCGGCCGGAGGCGCAGCTGGCCGGGTTCCTGGTGCAGCCGATGGCGCATCGCAGCAAGGCGCGCGAGCTGATCGCAGGCTTTTCGGTCGATCCCTGCTTCGGACCGGTCATCGTCTTCGGACGCGGCGGCACGGCAGCCGAACTCATTGCCGACACGCATGTCGCGCTGCCGCCGCTCGATCTCGCCTCGGCCGAGAACCTGATCGCCCGGACGCGGGTATCGCGCATCCTGGCCGCCTATCGCGACGTTCCCGCGGCCGACCGGCGTGCGATCGCCGCTGTTCTGGTGGCGCTCGGCAGCATCGCCTCGGCGCTGCCGCAGATCCGCGCCATGGACCTCAACCCGATCCTGGCCGATGCGAGCGGCGTCATCGCGGTCGATGCCCGTGTCGTGCTGGAGCCTGATCCCGCGCGCCGCCGCCGTCCGGCGATCCGGCCCTATCCCGGCAGCTGGACCTTGCAGCTCGCCTTCGGCGAGCGGCGCTTCCTCGTTCGCCCGATGAAGCCGGAGGACGAGCTTTCCATCGGCGCGATGCTCGGGCGGGTGACGGCCGAAGACCTGCGGCTACGCTTCTTCGCGCCGCTGAAATCGTTCAGCCACGCCTTTCTCGCCCGCCTGACCCAGCTCGATTATGCGCGGGAGATGGCCTTCATCGCCATCGAGGAAGGCAGCGGAGAGGCGGCCGGCGCCGTTCGCCTGCATGCCGATCCCGGGCATGTCGAGGCCGAATACGCCATCTTGCTGCGCTCCGACCTGAAGGGCATCGGGCTCGGCCGGGCGCTCATGGAGCTGATCCTCGACTGGGCCAGGGCGGAGAAGCTGCAGCGCGTCCATAGCCAGGTTCTCGCGGAGAACGCGCCGATGCTCGCGCTCTGTCGCGACCTCGGATTCGAGATCACGCTCGATCCGGACGATACCTCCGTCAGGCGCGTCGCGCTGGACCTGCACAAGGCCGCGGGCAAGGAGCGGGGCAGCAAAGCCGGTCAGCGCCGCCCGGCCCGAAAGCGCCGGCCGTCCAAAAGCGGCTGAAGCAGACCTCCTGCACTTCGAGAAAGAGACCGAGCCCCCAGGGCAGAGCGTTCACGCTGAGCTGTTGGGCGTTTCGGACCGGAAGATCTCGGCCTTTCGCGGCGTCGTGGTGGGTCTTTCGATCGCGAGCGTCACGCCCGGCCCACCGGGGCCCCTATGGAGCTCGGCGAGGCTGGCATTCAGCGTCCTATCGGCCGTCGTCTGGCGGTAGTTGAAGCGCAGATAGTCGTTCCATGTCGGGGTGCGGAACGTCTCGGTCCACACCGCCGTATCGTGCAGGTTGCGCGTGAGGATCCACCGGCGCGCTCCGTTGCGTCCCTGGGCGCGCCGGCGCTGCAACATCAAGGCGAGGAACGGCTCGACCTGATCGGCGGCGATCCGGTACTCGATCTTGACCGCGATCGGCCCGCTCCGCGGCTTCACGTCGAGGCTGATCTCGGGTGCCTCGACGTGATCGGGCGTCGATACATCGGCGTCCTTGCGCTGGTGGATGGGCAGGAGCACGCCGAGAATGGCGACGCTGAGCGAGGCCGCGCTCGACGCCTGCAAGGCGAAACTCAGGGAATAGGACTCGGTGACCATGCCCCAGAGCCAGCTCCCAACGGCGAGCCCGAACGAGGTGAGCGCGTAGTAGAGCGAGATCGTCCGTCCGACGACCCAGCGTGGGCTCGCCCATTGCACGCTGATGCTCAGGCCCGACCATCCCAGGACCCAGCCGGCGCCGCCGAGCATGAGCGCGACGACGGCGACAGCCGCGGTCTGGGTCAGCGCAAGGCTGATCGTGCAGGTTGCGCAGGCGATGCAAGCCAGCTTCAGCATCTGCTCGTCCGACAGCCTTCGCCTGAGTGCCGTCGAGGTCAGTCCCGCGAGGAGCGCCCCGGCGCCGAAACCGGCCATGAGGACGCCATAGGCAACCGCTCCCAGCTTCAGCTGATCGCGCACCACCAGCGGGAGAAGCGCGAGGATGGCGATGCCCGCGAGGCCGAACAGGAAGCCGCGCGCGAGCGCCGTCTTGATCTCGGAGGACAGCGACGTGAAGCGAATGCCGTCGGAAATCGCCGTCAGCATCGCTTCAGGCGGCAGCCGCGCTTCCGGCACCTTCCATTTGGAGCGCCAGACCACGATCAGTGGCGCGAAATGGCCGAGGGTATAGACGCAGAAGGCCGTCAGAGGGCCGAATGTCGCGAGAATGATGCCGCCGAGCGCCGGCCCGACGCTGCGCACGGTGTTGAACCCCACCGATGTCAGCGTCACCGCGGCGGCAAGGTCCTTTCGATCGACGATATCGCCCACCGACGCCTGCCAGGCCGGATCGTTGAAGGCGATGCAGCAGCCCGCAAGGAAGCTGAAGAACAGGATGATCCAGGGATTGATCAGCCCGAGCGCGACGAGAAGCGTCAGCGTGGCGGCCGTCAGGGCCATCAGGGAGCGCGCCACCAGCATCACCTTGCGGCGGTTGAAATTATCGACGATGGCGCCGGCGAAGATCGACAGGATGAAGGCCGGCAGGTTCGTCGCGGCCTGAACGAGAGCGACCATCACGCTGGACGGCGTGATCGTCGCCATCAACCAGCTCATGGCGATGGTCTGGATCAGCCATCCCAATCCGGAGATCAGCCCGGCAAGCCAGATCGCCCGGAACGTGAGATTGTTGAGCGGCGCAAACGGCCCCGTGCTTGCCGCAGGCTTTCGTACATCCATAACCGGCTTAGATCCGACGTATGTTCATGGGCGCCGGCATTGATTCCGAGCCTGACACCGGACTCTTACGTCACGAATCCTGTTTGAGAAGCGCCAGCAGCGGATGGCGACGGTCCGCTGGGAGATGGGCTTGTCACTCGCGAGAGGCGTCTCCTTGCCTGGAAGGGTTTCCTCTGGGCATGGAGGTGGCGATCCAATTACGTAACGAAGGCGCTGCGCAGAAGGCTGACGGCGAGAGCGGCCATCATGATTGCGATGAGCAGATCCAGAACACGCCAGGCCGAGGGCCTGGAGAAGACCGGAGCCACGAAGCGGGCGCCGAAACCGAGCGCGGCGAACCAGGCGAAGCTCGCGGACGCACCGCCGATGACGAACCAGGACCGTTCGTCCACCGGCAGGCTCGCGCCGATCGCGCCCATCAGCATGACCGTGTCGATGTAGACGTGAGGGTTGAGGAACGTGAAGGCGGCCGTGCCGGCAAGCGCAGCGGCCAGCGAGATGCCCGCCTCCTGCTCGACGACCAGGCTCGACGAGGCCATGGCACGACGCAAGGCGCCATAGCCATACCAGATCAGGAAGACGGCTCCGCCCAGGCTCAGCGCGACGGAGAGACCGGGCACGGCGGAGAGCAACGCGCCCAGCCCGTTGACACCGGCGACGATCAGCGTCGCATCGGCCGCGGCGCAGAACAGCACGATCGGCCAGACATGCTCGCGCTTGAGGCCCTGCCTGAGCACGAACATGTTCTGCGCGCCGATGGCGATGATCAGCCCTGCCGAAAGCGCAAAGCCCTTGGCGAAGGCGGGAAGAAAAAGCGTGCTCATGGCCGCTTGATGCCCGAGCCGGTCAGCGTAGTCTAACTACATTCTCTAAGTCAGAATTAGGTTGGCTAATGCTCGACTATCTGGCGCTTGCCGCGGTGGCAGCCGTCCTGCGCGAAGGCAGCTTCGAAAAGGCGGCGTCGGTCCTCGGTGTCACGCCGTCTGCCGTCTCGCAGCGTGTGAAGGGATTGGAAGAGCGCCTCGGCGCAACCTTGCTGACGCGTGGAACGCCCTGCTTGCCGACCCCGATCGGCGCCAAGCTCCATGCCCATATCGAGCGCGTCAGGTTGCTCGAAGCCGATATCTCGGATGATCTGCAGGGCCTGGCAGGGGCTGGCGAGACAACGCCGACGCTGCGCGTCGCAGTCAATTCCGACAGCCTCAGCACCTGGTTTCCGCAGGCGGCCGCGCAGTTCACCGCCGACACGGGTGCTCTGTTGGACCTGGTCCTGGATGATGAAGCCCATACCGCGGAGAGACTTCGCACCGGCGAGGTGGTGGCTGCGGTCAGCGCCGATCTCGCGCCCGTGGCCGGTTGCAAGATCCACCCGCTCGGGGTGCTGGATTATGCAGCCGTTGCCAGCCCGGCGTTCCATGCCGACCATTTCGCGGAGGGTGTCGCCGGCCTGAGCCTGCAATCCGCACCGATGCTGCGTTTCGACCGGCGCGACGAATTGCAATCGCGCTGGATGCGGGAGGCCTGCGGCGTGACCCTGCTGCCGCCGACGCATTGGGCACCCTCGACCCACGGAATGCTGGAGCTGACGCTCGCGGGGCTGGGATGGTCGATGGCGCCGATCACCATGGCCTTGCCGCTGATCGCCGAGGGGCGGCTCGTCGAATTGCTGCCGCTCCACCGGATAGCAGTGCCGCTGAACTGGCAACGCACGCGATTGAACACGCGGCTGCTCGACGCCATGACGAAAGCCGTGAAGGCGGTGGCTGCGCGACAGCTTCGAAAGCTCGCGCCAGAAGCGTAAGTTCGCGCGCCCGAGGAGACGATCGGCTCAGCCGTCGTTAGCCTCGGCCGAATCGGGCAAGGCCTCTCGCTC
Organism: Allobosea sp. GW821-FHT09G06; assembly: GCF_059416005.1. Classification (NCBI taxonomy): domain Bacteria; kingdom Pseudomonadati; phylum Pseudomonadota; class Alphaproteobacteria; order Hyphomicrobiales; family Alloboseaceae; genus Allobosea; species Allobosea sp. GW821-FHT09G06. The sequence continues at coordinate 331,969 of NZ_JBWKOI010000004.1, forward strand.
TGCCATTGTCACGACGTGAGCCAGGTCCTTCCGGGCCTCTTCGTTCCGTGTTGCCGAACGCCCGCTCGTGAAGAAGAGCGCGCTCAAGCCCACCAGGAAGAGGAAGGTGAGATATCGCGTGAACATGAACCCCCGCAGCCATATGTTCGCGGGGCCAGCAATGGCCGGGAACTCTCAAATTGCGTTCAATTCGGAACGTAAAATTGCGCGCAAGCGGCGATTCTTCCGAGAGAACCGCGTTCTGGAGCGATGTTTGATCGGTTGGGCGCCCTGCCGGCCGCCTCCACGTCCGTCGGCGATGCGCATCGGCGTCATTGCCGGCATGCTCCGTCCATTCGCCGACTGGACGCCTGCGCCCGGCCATGCATTGCTGGCGCGCCAACGAAAACACGGCATCGAATGCCGGGGCACCGATTTTCTGAAAAGGTGGAGGGAAAACCCATGAAGGAAGAGGAAATCCGCGGCCTGGTCGCGGATGTGAAGGAAGGCACGCTGTCGCGACGCTCCTTCATGCAGAGAATGGCGGCCGTGGGTATCACGGCACCGATGGCGAGCCAGATCCTTGCCTGGAACGATGTCGCGATGGCCCAGCCGGCCGACCCCTACAAGCCGACCAAGGCCGGCGGCGGCGGACCGCTCAAGATCCTGCTCTGGCAGGCCCCGACGCTGCTGAACCCGCATTTCGCCTCGGGGACCAAGGACCAGATCGCCTCGCGCATCTTCTTCGAACCACTCGCCGGCTGGGACAAGGAAGGCAACCTGATCCCGCAGCTCGCGGCCGAAGTCCCGACCAAGGCCAATGGCGGCCTGTCCGAGGACGGCACGACCGTCACCTGGAAGCTGAAGAAGGACGTGAAGTGGCATGACGGCAAGCCGTTCACGGCCGATGACGCCGTCTTCACCTGGGAATATGCCGCCGATCCGGCGACGGCCGCCTACACCACCGGCTCCTACGCCAATATCAAGGTCGAGAAGATCGACAGCCACACCATCAAGGTGATCTTCAAGGAAGCGACCCCGTTCTGGGCCGACCCCTTCGTCGGCGTCGCCGGGATGATCATCCCGAAGCATCATTTCGGCGAGTACAAGGGTGCCAAGTCCCGCGAGGCCCCGGCGAACCTGAAGCCCGTCGGCACCGGCCCCTACAAGTTCGTCGACTTCAAGCCGGGCGACATCGTGCTCGCCGCGCGCAACGAGGACTATCACGTCAAGAACAAGCCGCAGTTCGATACGCTCGAGGTCAAGGGCGGCGGCGACGCGGTTTCGGCGGCGCGCGCCGTGCTCCAGACCGGCGAATACGACTACGCCTGGAACCTGCAGGTCGAGGACGAAGTCCTCAAGCGCATGGAAGCCGGCGGGCGCGGCAAGGTCGTGGCGGTGAAGGGCGGCGACGTCGAGTTCATCATTCTGAACACGACCGATCCGTGGACCGAGGTCGATGGCGAGCGCTCCAGCGTCAAGACCAAGCATCCCTCGCTCAGCGACCCGGCCGTGCGCCAGGCGATCAACCTCCTGATCGACCGCGACTCGATCGAGAAGTTCATCTACGGCCGCGGCGGCGTCGCGACGGCGAGCTTCGTCAACGAGCCCAAGCAGTTCAAGTCGACCAAGCTCAAGTATGAGTTCAACATCGACAAGGCGAACAAGATCCTCGACGACGCCGGTTGGAAGAAGGGCGCCGACGGCATCCGAGAGAAGGACGGCAAGAAGCTCAAATACGTCTTCCAGACCTCGATCAATGCTCCACGCCAGAAGACCCAGGCCATCATCAAGCAGGCCTGCCAGCGCGCCGGCATCGACCTCGAGCTGAAGTCGGTCACGGCCTCGGTGTATTTCTCGTCCGATGTCGCCAACCCGGACACTTACACCAAGCTGTATTGCGACATGGAAATGTACACCACGACGCAGCCGCAGCCCGATCCGGAGCGCTTCCTCAACCAGCTCGTCTCCTGGGAAATCGCCAGCAAGGAGAACAAGTGGCTCGGCCGCAACGTCTCGCGCTGGTCCGATCCGGAAGCCGACAAGGCCTACAAGGCCGCGCAGAAGGAGCTCGACCCGGTCAAGCGCGCCGCGCTGCTGATCAAGGTCAACGAGATCTTCTGCGAGGCCAATGTCATCCTCCCGGTCCTGTCGCGCACGGTCGTCGGCGCCTCCGCCAACAACCTGACGCCCGATATCTCGGGCTGGGAAGTCACGACCTGGAACCTGGCGAGCTGGTATCGCAGCTGAGCGCCTTGCCTGCTTCGGAGGCCGGGTTTCGCCCGGTCTCCGATCCTGAGATGCCCCGGCCCGTGCAGGGTCGGGAATGCTTCCACATATCCGGTTCGAAGCGGCCGCGCTTGCCCTGAATCCGACGAGCGGCCCGGCCGATTTTCCGGCTCTCCTGCACCCTGCACGCCACGAAGGCAGGGGCCGACAAGCGCCGCATCAAGGGAGAAGCTTTCCATGACGACGAAACGAGACCTGATCCTCGCGACCGCAGCCTTCGCGCTGCTGGCGGCTGCGCCGGCACTGGCCGAAACCTGGCCACAGAGGCCGATCACCTTCATCGTGCCCTTCCCGGCCGGGGGCGGCACCGACACCTTCGCCAGACCGCTTGCCGCCCAGCTCGACCAGCAACTCGGCCAGCGCATCATCATCGAGAATCGCGGCGGCGCCGGCGGCACGGTTGGCGCATCGGCTGCGGCGAAGGCCAAGCCCGATGGCTACACCTTCTTCGTCGGGGCGGCGCATCACGCCATCGCGCCGGCGCTCTATCCCAAGCTCGACTACTATATCCAGAGCGATTTCATCCCGATCGCGGTCATTGCCCAGCCGCCTCAGGTCATCGTCGTCCATCCCGGCAAGGTCCAGGCCAAGACCGTGGCGGAGCTGGTCGATTTCGCCCGGAAGAATCCCGAGAAGCTGAACTATGCCTCGGCCGGCAACGGCACGACGCATCATCTCGCCGGCGAGCTTTTCCAGATCTCGACGAAGACCAAGTTGACCCATGTGCCCTATCGCGGCGCCGGGCCTGCCTTGCAGGACACCGTCGCCGGGCAGGTCGACCTGCTGTTCGACGGCCTCGGCTCCTCGGCCGCGCAGATCCAGAGCGGTGCGCTGCGGGCTCTCGCGGTTGCGGCCCCCACGCGCTCCGAGGCCATTCCTGACGTGCCGACGGCCAAGGAGGCCGGGCTCGACGGCTACGAAGTCTCGACCTGGTATGCGCTCTGGGCACCGAAGGGCACGCCTGCCGAGATCGTGACCCGGATGCGCGGCGAGGTGCAGAAGGCACTCAAGACGCCCGCCATCGACGCCGTCTGGAAGAAGAGCGGCTCGCCGATCCCAACCTTGGCCGGTGATGATTTCAGCAAGTTCGTCACGGCCGAGGTCGAGCGCTGGGGCAAGGTTGTCAAGGAGGCGCAGGTCAAGCTGGAGTGAGGCTGGCGGCTCCGCGAGCGCCCTTCCCCCGCGGCATCGATTTGAGCTAGTGCCTTGATGCCAAAGGGATGGAGCATGATGAGGCTGGCCGTCCTCGGCTTGGCGGTCGTACTGGCCGCCTTTGCCGCCCTTCTGGCGGTCGGCTTCCTCGCCGACTTCGCGACCATGCCCTGCCAGGACGGGGTGTGGGACGCGGCCAGGCAAACTTGCATCCCGACCTGAAACGACGGCGGCCACCGCTGTCAGGTCAGTGTGTCGCCGTTCGTGTCCTCGTCTGCCGCACCGTCGATGACGGCACGGGCGATCGTCATCGTGAAGCCGGCCCGCGCCATCGCCGCCAGATCCTTCTGACGGTTCGCCGCCCGGTCTCCCCGCGACCAGGGACCCAGCCGCTTGCGCCGCGCGGTTTTCCGGGCCGTGGCCAACTCCTCCACCTCGTCGACGCTGCTGGCCTGTTTCGCGAGCTCGCGGCCAACGCCCTTGGCGGTGAGCGTGGCGGCCACGGCGCGCGCCGAGCGGCCACGGCGCCGGAGCGTCGCGGCTCTTGCCTCGGCGAAACGCTGGTCGTCGACCAGACCGGACGCGATGCAGCGCGCGACGACATCCTCAAGCGCGGTCGCGTGCGCTGCCGGGTCTTCGCCATGATGGCGGCAGCTCAGGGCGATCTTGCGCGCCAGCACCCGGCGCAATTGCGCGGCCGGTGCCGAATAGCGCTCGAGATAATGCATCGCCGCGCGCTGGAGATAAGCGGCCGTGATCCGGCGCGGCGCCCGGACGGGGCGTGCGCCCTGCCCTTGCCTGTCGTCTTCATCCGCCATGTCAGTCAGAAGCCGGCCTCTGCCGGCCGGCCTTGACGCCGGAGCGCTTCTCCTTGGACGCGAGCCGGCGCTCCTTCGAGGCCTTGGTTGGCTTCGTCGCCCGCCTTACCTGCGGGCGCACGGCGGCAGCCCGGATCAGTTCCAGCAGGCGTTCCACTGCCTCCTCGCGATTGCGCTTCTGGCTGCGATGCGTCTGCGCGACGATGACGATGATGCCCTCCTGCGTCAGCTTGCTGCCGGCGAGTTTCATCAGCCGGATCGCGACATCGTTCGGCAGCGACGGCGAGCGGCGCACGTCGAAGCGGATTTGCACCGCGCTCGAGACCTTGTTGACGTGCTGGCCGCCCGGACCGGAGGCGCGCACGAAACTCTCCTCGATTTCGCTCTCGTCGATCGCGATGGACGGGGTGGCTTGAATCATGGGAGGAGGATTATCAAAGTTTTGCGCATTGCCTCAGCGAAAACCGGTTTCCCCTTTCGCGCAATGCTCCGCCTGACATCACGGAGACATGCAGCGTTGAAGCCCTCTCGCGACATTGACGGCCTGATCGCGATCATGGCCGCGCTGCGCACGCCGGAAACCGGCTGCCCCTGGGACCTGGAGCAGGATTTCGCCTCGGTCGCGCCCTACACCGTCGAGGAGGCCTATGAGGTCGCGGATGCCATCGCCCGCGGCGACAAGCTCGACCTCAAGGACGAACTCGGCGATCTGCTCCTGCAGGTCGCGTTTCACGCCCGCATGGCCGAGGAAGAAGGCTCCTTCGCCTTTCCCGACGTGGTCGAGGCGATCACCACCAAGCTGATCCGCCGGCATCCGCATGTCTTCGGTGATGCACGTAATCTCTCGCCATCCGAGGTGAAGGTGCTCTGGCACCGGATCAAGGCTGAGGAGAAGGCCGCCAAGGCGGCGGCGCGTGAAGCGGCCGGGCTGCCGCCGCAGACGGAGGAGCGCGGCGTGCTCGCCGGCGTGCCGCATACCTTGCCCGCCCTCACCCGCGCCTGGAAATTGCAGGCCCGCGCCTCGACCGTCGGCTTCGACTGGAACGATGCGCGCCTCGTGCTCGACAAGATCCGGGAAGAGACGCAGGAGATCGACGAGGCCTTGGCCGGCGGCGACAAGGCCGCGATCCATGAGGAGATCGGCGACCTGCTCTTCGTCGTCGCCAATCTCGCCCGCCACGCCGATGCCGATCCGGAAGGCTGCCTTGCCGCCGCCAACGCCAAGTTCGAGCGCCGTTTCAAGGGCATCGAGGAAGCGCTGGAGGCCGAAGGCCGAACTGTGAAAGAGGCCAGCCTCGACGAGATGGAAGCGCTCTGGCAGGCGGTGAAGCAGCGGGAGAAGGCCGCCGGCTAGCAGCGGCAGGGCTTACCGCTGCCGCTCAGCATCGGGAAAGCGCGCCGTGAACGCCCCTTCCCGCTCCAGCGGCAGGCGCACGACGAGCTTCAGCCCGCCATCCTCGCCATCCTCGCGCTGGAGGATTTCGCCATTGGCATGCAGCCAGGCGAGCGACTTGCCGTCTCCCGGCGCAAGCTCCAGCGTATAGACTGGGCGGCTATGCGCGATGCGGGTTTCGATCGAACGCGTCAGGCGCTCGATGCCTTCCCCGGTCAGCGCCGAGACCAGCACCGGGCGCGAGCCATCGGGCCTCAGTGTCGCGATGCCGAGCTGGCGCTCGCGTTCGGCGGGGTCAAGCAGGTCGGCCTTGTTCCAGACCTCGATGACGCGCTGGCCATCGTCGGGATTGATGCCGAGATCGCGCAGGATCGCCTGCACGTCGGCGGCCTGCGCTTGCGTATCCTCATGCGCGACGTCGCGGACATGCAGCAGGACATCGGCTTCGATCGCATCCTCCAGCGTGGCGCGGAAGGCGGCGACGAGCTGCGTCGGCAGGTCGGAAATGAAGCCGACCGTGTCAGAGAGCATGATCCGGGCGCCATGCGGCAGCTTGATCGCGCGCGCCGTCGGGTCGAGCGTGGCGAAGAGCATGTCCTGCGCTAGCACCTCGGCCGAGGTCAGCCGGTTGAACAGCGTCGACTTGCCGGCATTGGTGTAGCCGACCAGCGCAACGATCGGATAAGGCACGCGTTTCCGGCTGGCGCGATGCAGCGAGCGCGTACGCTTCACGCTCTCCAGATCACGCTCGATCTTCGTCATCCGCTCCTGGATGATGCGCCGGTCGGCCTCGATCTGGGTCTCGCCGGGGCCACCGAGGAAGCCGAAGCCGCCGCGCTGGCGTTCAAGATGGGTCCAGGATCGCACCAATCGGCTCTTCTGGTAATTGAGATGCGCAAGCTCGACCTGGAGCGCGCCTTCCTTGGTGCGGGCGCGCCGCCCGAAGATTTCGAGGATCAGGCCGGTGCGGTCGATGACCTTGCAGCCGAAAGCCTTTTCGAGATTGCGCTGCTGGACCGGCGATAGCGCGCAGTCCATCACGACGAGCCCGATTTCCTCGATCTTGATGCGCTCGGCCAGCTCCTCGACCTTGCCCTTACCGAGATAGGTCGCAGGGCGCAAGGCGGTCAGCAGCACCTGCACCGGCTCGACGACGGTCAGGTCGATCGCGGCCGCGAGCCCGACAGCCTCGTCCAGCCGCGCCGCGAAGGAGCGCTGGTTGGCATCGACCGCGATGCCACGCTTCTGCAGGTAGGGTCCCACGACGAAGGCGCGCGTATTCGCCGCGATGTCGCGTTCGATCTCGTCGAGCGGCTTCGCGCCTGTGACGCGCGTGGCCGCTCGATCCTTGTCGTCCTTGTGGCTTGTCGCCAAATCAGTTCTTGTCCGTTTCCTCGGGCTCGAACAATTGCACCGGATGGCCGGGCATGATGGTCGAGATCGCGTGCTTGTAGACGAGCTGCGAATGGCCGTCACGGCGCAGCAGCACGCAGAAGTTGTCGAACCAGGTGACGACGCCCTGCAGCTTCACGCCGTTGACGAGGAAGATCGTCAGCGGGATCTTCTGCTTGCGCACATGGTTGAGGAAAGTGTCCTGGAGATTCTGTGCCCGCTCGGCGGCCATGGGTAGTCCCTGTTGTTGGGATCGCCGATCGGATTAAAATCCAGCGATCCAATTCGTTCCGTTTCAGGCCGGCGGCGCATTCCACCAGCGTCGGAACACCGATGCTCCATTAGATCGTCGTCTTCATCCGCAACGCAAGTGCAGCATTGCCGACTTTAGACGCATGCCGCCTGCGTAGCGTGCAAATGGGCATGCGTGGCGCGCTTGACGGCTTGCAATCACCTCGCCTTGGACGTTTCCGTCAGGGGCGAGGTGCTCGGTTCCATGGCTAGCCGACGCCGAGCGACTTCAGCTTCCGGTGCAGCGCCGAGCGTTCCATGCCGATGAACTCGGCCGTGCGCGAGATGTTGCCGGAGAAGCGCGCGATCTGCGCGATCAGGTATTCGCGCTCGAAGATTTCGCGCGCGTCGCGCAGCGGCAGGCTCATCAGGCGCTCGCCGCCGGAGCCCGACGGCGTCGTCGGCACCATGGCGCCGACCTCGGCCGGCAGCATCTCGATCGTCACCTCGGCCGTCGGATCGCCCTTGGTCAGGATCATCAGGCGTTCGACATTGTTGCGCAGCTCGCGGATGTTGCCGGGCCATTCATGCGACTGCAGCACGGCCATGGCGTCGCTGCCGATCTGGCGCTTCGGCAGGCCGCTGGCGACCGAAATCTGATCCATGAAGAACTCGATCAGCTCGGGCACGTCCTCGCGCCGCTCCGACAGCGGCGGCACCTTGATCGGCACGACGCTGAGGCGGTGATAGAGGTCCTCGCGGAAATGCCCGTCGGCGATGAGTTGGGCCAGGTCACGGCTCGACGAGGAGATGACGCGGACATCGACATGGACGCGGGTCGCGCCGCCGACGCGCTGGAAGTTCTGGTCGACCAGCACGCGCAGGATGCGATTCTGCGTCTCGCGCGGCATGTCGCCGATCTCGTCGATATAGAGCGAGCCGCCATGGGCCTCCTCAAGCGCGCCGATCCGGCGCCCGCGCCCGTCGCCGCCCTCGATGCCGAACAGCTCCTCCTCCATCGTCTCGGGCGTGATCGTCGCCGCGTTGATGACGACGAAAGGTCCGCTCGACCGGGTCGAGGCGCTGTGCAGCGTACGCGCCGCGAGCTCCTTGCCGCAGCCGGGCTCGCCGGTGATCAGAACGCGCGCATTGGTCGGCGCGACGCGCTCGATCGTCTGGCGCAGCTGGTTGACGACCGTGGTGCGGCCGACGATGCGGTCTGCCTGCACCGAGCGGGTCTTGAGCTCGCGAACCTCGCGGCGCAGGCGCGAGGCTTCCAGCGCTCGCTCGGCGACCAGCACCAGCCGGTCGGCCTTGAACGGCTTCTCGATGAAGTCGTAGGCGCCGCTCTTGATCGCCGAGACCGCCGTCTCGATGTTGCCGTGGCCGGAGATCATCACCACCGCGAGATCGGGATGGTTCTCCTTGATCAGCTCCAGGACCTGCAGGCCGTCGAGCCGGCTGCCTTGCAGCCAGATGTCGAGGAAGACGAGGTTCGGGCGGCGCGATGCGATCGCGGCCAGCGCCTCGTCGGCGGAGCCCGCCTTGCGGGTCCGGTAACCCTCGTCCTCCAGCAGGCCGGCGACCAGATCGCGGATATCGACTTCGTCGTCCACTACCAGGATGTCAGCGCTCATAGGCGTATCCCATTCCTTGAATCATCCGTGTTGCGCGTGCCGTTGTCCGGCTGGGCGGTCGCATCGCCGCCCTCAGTGTCCTGCGCCGGGCCTGTCTCGGGGAACCAGAGGCGGATGCGCGCACCCCTTGCACCGCTGGCGGCATCCGGGCGGTCGAGCAATTCGATGCCGCCGCCATGGTCCTCCAGGATCTTGCCGACGATGGCGAGGCCTAAGCCCGTGCCGCCTTCGCGCGTCGTCATATAGGGCTCGAGCAGCTTCTGCCGCTGGTCCGCGGGCAGGCCCTTGCCGTTGTCGATGATGTCGATGACGATCCGGCCGTCGTCCAGGCGTGCCATCTGGACATCGATCCGGCCTTGCCCGCGCTCCTCCGCCGGCACGGCCTCGATCGCTTCGGTCGCGTTCTTGATGACGTTGGTCAGCGCCTGCGAGATCAGGCGCCGATCGAAGCGCGCCGGCACGGCTTCGGCCGGCAAGACCTCGGCGATCGTCGTCTGGGGGTTGCCGACCCGCCAGAGGAAGATGATCTGCCGGACCGTCTCGACGATATCCTCGCGGGCGAGCGACGGCTTCGGCATGCGGGCGAAGGAGGAGAACTCGTCGACCATGCGGCGGATATCCTCGACCTGCCGCACGATCGTGTCGGTGCACTGGTCGAAGACGTCCTTGCCCTCGGTGATGACGCGGCCGAAGCGGCGCTTGATGCGCTCGGCCGAGAGCTGGATCGGCGTCAGCGGGTTCTTGATCTCATGCGCGATACGGCGGGCGACGTCGGCCCAGGCGGCCGTGCGCTGGGCCGAGACGAGATCGGTGATGTCGTCGAGCGTCACCACGAGCCCGGCCCCGATCCCCTCGCCTTCCCTGACGGCGCGGATATTGACCATCCGGTCCTGGCCGGCGCGCGTGAAGGCGACCTGGCCCGAGCTCTGGCGCTGCCGGTTCTGCAGGGCTTCCGCGACGAAGCCGGCCACTTCCGGCGCAGCTTCGGCAATGGGTTTGCCGAGCAGCCGCCCGCCGGTGCCGAGCAAGCTTTCGGCCGAGCGGTTGATCGTGGTGATATGGCCGTCGCTGTCGAGGCTGAGCACGCCGGAGGAGACGCCGGACAGGACCGTCTCGGTGAAGCGCCGGCGCCGGTCGATGACTTCGCTGGCCGTGACCAGGCTGTCGCGCTGGCGGCGCAGCTCCGCCGTCATCTTGTTGAAGGTCTCGCCAAGATGGGCAAGGTCGCCCTCCGCTCGCCGGATCGGCACCTGGACGTAGAAGTTTCCGCTCGAGACCTGGTCCGTCGCGTCGATCATCCGGCGGATCGGCGCGACGAGGCCGTTGGCGAAGCTCAAGCCCAGCCAAATCGCGGAGAGCAGCAGGATCAGCGCGATCAGGCCGTACATCGATGCGAAGGCGATCTGCACGCCCTTTCGGCGGGCATCGATCGAGAGATATTCGACGGCCGCGCCACGCGCCACCGAGGGGAACTCGACCGCGAGCGGGTCGACCTCGCGCGCGACATGCAGGAAGCTGTTGTCATAGGCCGGCAGCTTCATCACGGCGCCGAATACCGTGCCCGTCCGCGGGATGACGCAGATCGGCTCTGGGGCGGAGCGCGCGTCGTCGAAGGCGGCCTGATCCGGCATGGGCGGGTCGCGCAGCACGTTGATATTGGCGCGCACCACGATCTTGTCCGGCGGCTGCATGATCGCGGCGACGGGGACGCCGAGCGCGGTCGCGCGCGTTGTCAGGAAGTTCTCGAACCATTTGCGATCGACGTCGAAGGCGGGCTTGGCCCGGCTCAGGTCGTCGGCAAGCACGCGGATCTCGCGTCCGAGAGAGCGGCACTGGCTGGCGGCATAGGCATCGGCGACCTCGACCGACTTGAACACCGCATCGCGCATCCGGTCCGAGAACCACGGCTCCAGCCCACGCTCGATCGTGACGGTCGCGATGATGGCGACGAGCACCGCCGGCAGAGCGGCGATGATACTGAACAGGCCGACGATACGGACATGAAGCCCTGCCGCCGCCGCCCCTGCCTTGCGGGCGCGGATCAGGACCGCTGCCTCGACGGCGACGATGACCACGAGCAGCAGGATCAGGAGCGCGTTGAGCACGAAGACGCCGACCACGACCTCGTGGACCGGCACGATCGGCGTCGCACCGGACAGCACGAGGAAGGTGAGCAATGCCGAGATCAGTGCCAGCGCGACGACGATCCCGCCGACCCAGCCCGAGACGCGGCGGGACTTCTCCTCGCCGCGCGGCATCATTCTGGCTTCGTTGACAGAAGCGGACACGTTTCCCGACAACTCCGATATGGCAGGGACCGCGAACCGATCATGCCTGCAGGGCGCCACTGATGCGCCGCCGCAACGGTGTTGTCAAAATATGACATTCACAAGGCGGTGAAGCCACCCCTCTAGCGGGGCGAGCGCACCACCTGCATGTCGAGCTCGCGAATCTTCTTGCGCAAGGTGTTGCGGTTGAGGCCGAGCAGCTCCGCCGCGCGGATCTGGTTGCCACGCGTGGCGGCCAATGCCGCGGCGATCAAAGGCGGCTCGATCTCGCGCAGGATACGGTGGTAGAGGCCCGGCGGCGGGATATTGTCGCCGAATCCGCCGAAATACTGGCCGAGATGGCGCTCGACGGAGCCCGACAGGGTCTCGGCGCGCTCCGGCGTTGCGGTGCTGCTGATAAAGCCTGCCCCCACCGCTGCCGGCTGCAGCTCGGCCTCGATGATCGGCGCGGTGATCGTCTCCTGCGGGTAGAGCGCAGCCAGACGCCGGACGAGATTCTCCAGCTCGCGGACGTTACCCGGCCAGCGATACTGCCGCATCACGTCCATCGCTTCCGAATCGACCTGCTTGCGTGGCAGCCCCTCCTTCTCGACCAGCGTGAAGAAGTGGCGGACGAGGTCGGGAATGTCCTCGATGCGCTCGCGCAGGGGTGGCAGGCGGATCGGCACGACGTTCAGGCGGAAGAACAGGTCCTCGCGGAACAGGCCCTGCGCGATCGAGATGCGCAGGTCCTTGTTGGTGGCGGCGACGATACGGACATTGGTCTTGATTGGGGTGCGCCCGCCGACCGTGGTGTATTCGCCCTGCTGGAGGACGCGCAGGAGGCGCGTCTGCGCCTCCATCGGCATGTCGCCGATCTCGTCGAGGAAGAGCGTGCCGCCTTCCGCCTGCTCGAAGCGGCCGGACGAGCGGGTGAGTGCCCCGGTGAAGGCGCCCTTCTCATGGCCGAACAGCTCCGACTCGATCAGGTCCTTCGGGATCGCCGCCATGTTGATCGCGACGAAGGGGCCGTTCTTGCGCTTGCCGTAGTCGTGCAGCGCGCGGGCGACCAGCTCCTTGCCGGTGCCGGATTCGCCGTTGATCATCACGGTCAGGTCGATCGGCATCAGGCGGGCGAGCGCGCGATAGACGTCCTGCATCGCCGGAGAGCGGCCGATCAGCGGAATGTCCTCGGGCTCGGCCGCATGACCGCGGACCGCCTCGCCGCGCGGGCGCGACATGGCGCGGCCGACGATGGCGACGAGCTCCTTCAGGTCGAAGGGCTTCGGCAGATATTCGTAGGCGCCGCGCTCGGAGGCCTTGATCGCCGTCATGAAGGTGTTCTGCGCGCTCATCACGATGATCGGCAGCTCGGGCCGCACGCGCTTGATGCGCGGCAGCAGGTCGAAGGCGTTGCCATCCGGCATCACCACGTCGGTGATGATCAGATCGCCCAGTCCCTGGGCAGCCCAGGTCCAGAGCGTGGCAGCCTGGCCCGTGGTCCTGACCTCATAACCCGCACGGGCGAGCGCCTGGTTGAGGACGGTGCGGATCGCGGCGTCGTCGTCGGCGACGAGGATGTGACCGGTCGGCATGTGTTGCTTGAGGCCTTTACGTTGCCTGCCCCGACCTGAGCTGGTGCAGGGGCAGGAGGATCCTGAAATGCGTCCGGCGCGGAACGGACTCGCATTCGACGATTCCGCCGTGATCGCCGATCACCTTGGCGACAAGTGCAAGTCCAAGGCCACTTCCCTGGGCCTTGGTCGTGACGAAGGGATCGAACAGGTGCTGCACCAGATCTGGAGGCACGCCGGGCCCGTTGTCGCGCACGGCGATTTCAAGCGGCAGCGCGATGCGTTCCGAGGAACCGGGCACCTGCAGGCGTATGCCCGGGCGATAGGCGGTCGTCAGGGTGATCTCGCCGTCGATAGCGCCCTCGCCGATCGCCTCGGCAGCATTCTTGACGAGGTTCAGCAGCACCTGGACGAGCTGGTCGCGATTGCCGGCGACCGGCGGAAGCGAGGGATCGTAGGTCTCGGTGAAGCGGATATGCCGGGCGAAGCCGGACTGGGCGAGGCGCTTCACATGGTCGAGCACGTCATGGACATTGACCGCGTCGCGCTCGCTCGGCCGCTCGTCGCCGAACAATTCGACGCGCTCGACCAGTTTCACGATCCGGTCGGTCTCGTCGCAGATCAGTTGCGTCAGCATCCGATCCTCGTCGCCAATCGAGCCTTCGAGCAGCTGCGCCGCACCGCGGATGCCGGAAAGCGGATTCTTGATCTCATGGGCCAGCATCGCGCCGAGCGCGGTGATCGAGCGGGCTGCCCCGCGATGCGTCAATTGCCTGTCCATTTTTTCGGCAATTGTCCGTTCTTGCAGCATCAGCACGACTGCATCGCCCTGACTGGGCAAGGGAGAGGCAAAGACATCGACGATGTGATCGGTTCCGAGGCGGGGCGTGCCGAGATCGAGGCGGTATTCGCTGACGCTGGCGCCACGGCGCTGCACCTCCTCGATCAGCCCAAGCACCGGCGAGCCGAAGGCGATGAGATCGTCGATGCGCTGGCGCTTCAGCAGGGCGGCACTTGACTGGAAGAAATCTTCGGCTGCCGTATTGGCGTAGAGCACCGCATGGCTCTCGCCGATTACCAGCACCGGCATGGGCAGCACATTCAGCGCCTGAACCTCGATCGGATCGAGCAGGTAGGTGCTGCGGCTTCCAAGGCCCTTGTCGGCAAACATCGCCGTCATCGGCTCATCCTCTCCGCGTCAGGCCGCTGCGCGGCTGCGGTCGGTCGAAAACAGTCCCGAGAGGGCCGCCAGGACCTTCCGGGGTTCGTCAGATGTCAGCAGGCTGCGGCGCAGGTCCGCATCGGGCTCGCAGCCATCGGTCACGGCGTCATCCGCATAGGCCGCCAGATGCTTGCGGGCGTGACGAACACCATGCGCGACGCCGATCAGGGCCAGCAGGCCCTCGTAATGCTCGCAGGCCAGCGCGAGCTTCTCGGCCAAAGTCAGCGGCCGGAATTCACGCCCGTCGAGCGCTGCGCCGATCTCGCCGACCAGCCAGGGCCGGCCAAGCGCGGCACGACCGACCATGACGAAATCGGCGCCTGATTGCTCAAGGCAGGCTCGCGCATCCGCGACATCGTGGATGTCGCCATTGGCCACCAGGGGGAAGTCGCCGGCGGCACGCACCGCTGCGATTGCCCGCCAGTCCGCTGTGCCCTTGTAGAACTGCTGGCGCGTGCGGCCATGGACCGTGATCATCCGCGCACCCGCATCGACGGCCCGTCGCGCGAGCTCCGGCGCATTACGGGAGGCATCGTCCCAGCCGAGGCGCATCTTGACCGTCACCGGCACAGTCGTGGCAGCAACGGCCGCCTCGACCAGCGCGATCGCATGGTCGAGATCGCGCATCAAGGCGGAACCGGCCCAACCGCCCGTTACCTTCTTGGCCGGGCAGCCCATGTTGATGTCGACGATATCGGCGCCATTGGCTTCGGCCAGCCGGGCTGCCTCCCCCATCCAGTACGGGTCGCAGCCGGCGAGCTGGACGACATGCGGCGAGACGCCCTCGCCCTCGGCGCGAATGCGCGCTTCTTCGCTCCCGCGCACGAACTCGTCGGACGCGACCATCTCCGACACCACGATGCCGGCATGGCTGCGGGCCGCCAAGCGACGCATGACGATGTCTGTCACGCCCGACATCGGCGCCAGGAAGGCGCGGGACGCGATCGGGATACCTGCGATGTCCAAAGCTTCAGCCTGCTTTTAAGGCATTTCTCTGCATGCATATTTATTGGACAATGCTGCATGAGCGCAAGCGCCCATAAGTTGATGTTGCAATGCAACATCGTCGCACCCCCTGCCCCAGCGCTACAGAATTGGCTATGGCATGCGCCCATGACCCGCTTGCAGCCAGGACCCAGCGCCGTGCTCCCTCATTCCGATGCGTCCCTGCCCGTTGCCGCCCTGCTCGTAGCGGCCGGCCGTGGCCTGCGCGCCGGCGAAGGTGAGCCGAAGCAGTACCGGCTGGTCGAGGGCCGCCCTGTGCTCGCCCACGCGCTGATGCCTTTCCTGGCGGAGCGGGCGATCGAGCGCATCGCCATCGTGATCGGCGAAGGCGACGAGGTGCGTTATGCCAATGCCATGGCCGGGATCGACAGCGCCCGGCTCGTGGCTCCGACATTGGGCGGCGCGACACGGCAGGCCTCGGTGCGGCGCGGATTGCTGGCGCTCGCCCGCGAGGGCTTCGACGGCATCGTGCTGGTCCATGACGCCGCCCGTCCCTTCGTCTCCCGCGCACAGATCAGTGCCGCGATCCACCGGCTCGGCGCCGGCGCGATCGCCGCCATCCCTGCCCTGCCGGTAACCGATACCGTGAAACGCACCAGCGCCGATGGCCATGTCGCCGAAACGCCGCCGCGCGACCAGCTGGTCACGGTCCAGACGCCGCAGGCCTTCCGCTTCAAGCCATTGCTGGAAGCCCATGAAGCCGCTGAAGCTGCCTTGCTGCACGGCTTCACCGACGATGCCGCCCTGATGGAATGGGCCGGTCATCCGGTCGCGACCTTCCAGGGCGACCCAGCCAATGTGAAGCTGACCCATGCGGCGGATTTCCTGCGGGCCGCAGCCCATCCGGGCAAGGCGCTCGTCACCCGGGTCGGCACCGGCTATGACGTCCATGCCTTCGGGCCGGGCGACCATGTCTGGCTCGGCGGCGTTCGGATCGGTCATGACCAGGGCGTCATCGCCCATTCCGATGGCGATGTCGCACTCCATGCCCTGACCGACGCCTTGCTCGGCGCGCTCGCCGACGGCGATATCGGCACGCATTTCCCGCCGAGCGATCCGCAATGGCGCGGCGCGGCGTCAGCCCAGTTCCTCGCCTTCGCGGCGGCCCGCGTTCGAGAGCGCGGTGGGCGGATCGATTTCCTCGACCTCACAATCGTCTGCGAAGCGCCGAAGGTCGGCCCGCATCGCGAAGCCATCCGCGCCGAGATCGCGGCGATCGCCGGCATTCCCTCAAGCAAGGTCGCGATCAAGGCGACGACTTCGGAGCGGATGGGCTTTACCGGGCGGCGCGAGGGTCTCGTCGCATTTGGGACGGCAACGATCCGCCTGCCCGAGGAGGACTAGCCATGTTCGATCTCGATATCCGCTCGCTCGCAGCCGAACTGCTGAACATGAGCCTGCAGCGCGGCTTCACGGTCGCGACGGTCGAATCCTGCACCGGCGGCCTCGTTTGCGGCGCATTGACGGCCATTGCCGGCTCGTCCTCGATGGTTCAGGGCGGCCTCATCACGTATTCCAACGAGGCGAAGGCCGCGCTCGCCGGCGTTCCGATGGCGTTGATCAAGCAGCATGGCGCCGTCAGCGAGCCGGTGGCGCGCGCGATGGCAGAGGGTGGCCGCACGCGCCTCGACGCCAGCTTCGCGGTCTCGATCACTGGCGTTGCCGGCCCTGGCGGCGGCAGCGTCGAGAAGCCGGTCGGGCTGGTTCATTTCGCCTGCGCCGGCCCTTCCGGTACGCGCCATCGCGAACGCCGCTTCGGCGAACAGTCGCGCGACGAGATCCGTCGCCTCAGCGTGCTGGAAGCACTCGACCTGTTGCGCGACGCGGTGCTGGGCGGGCCCTGAGTCGCTCCCCTATCGGGACTTGCGCATGATCGCGCCGAGGACATCGGCATAGTCGTCGCGCCAGGGCTTCACGTCTGCAGACTCGACAGGCCGCCAGTTCTCGCCCTCGGCGAAGCGCAGGTCGGCCGCACTGCGCGCGACGATCGCGACGCGTGGCGAGACCTTGCGCTCATGCGTCAGCTGCGGAGTCTGGCTGGGTTCCCTGAGCCAGGTGAGCAGCCCGTGCTCTTTGGCCGTCGCGGCGACCACGGGGCCGAGATCCATGTGCCGGTTGGAGATGTGGAACAGCATGGCACCGCCTGGAGCGAGCCGCGAGAGGTACAGCCCGATCGCCTCCTTGGTGAGCAGGTGCACGGGGATGGCATCCGACGAGAAGGCGTCGATCACGATCAGATCGAGCGACCCCGGTGTTGCATCGCTCAGCGTCAGCCGGGCATCGCCGATCACGAAGGGGATGCGGGGGGCGCATTGGTTGATGAAGGAGAAGCGAGCGGGATCGGTCGCGATGCCGATCACATGCGGGTCGATCTCGTAGAAGCTCCAGCTTTCGCCCGGACGGATCTGGCAGGCGAGCGAGCCCGTGCCGACGCCGACAGCCGCGACCTTGCCGAGCACGCCGCCCTGGGCCCGACGCAAGGCATCGATACCGTCCGCGATACCGCCGCCGGTGAAGTAATAGGTCAGCGGCTCGGGGCGCCCGGTGACGGCGCTGCCGTCGTCATTGCGGATACGCTGCGTACCATGCACCGTCGTGCCATGGGCGAGATCGCGGAAGCGCCCGTCCGCTGTCTCGAAGACGCGGTGGACGCCGAAGAAGGAGCGGATGGAATCCGTGCGCCTCTGTTCGCCGAGGACAATGCCGATGATCGCGCTCACTCCAGCCACGGCCAAGGCGAAGCGGATGCGGGGCGACATCCTGATCGCGGCGAAGCCCGGCCGGCACAGCAGCCCGGCAACGAGGAGCATCGGATATTCTGCGACCGAGTTGAACATCACCGGCGCCAGCAGGCCGCAGAACAGCCCGCCGAGCACGCCGCCAAAGGACATCCAGAGATAGAATTCGGTCAGGTGCGCCACGGCGGGTCTGCGCTTCACCAGCTCGCCATGGGCGACCATGGCTGTGGTGAAGAACAGGCCGAGATGCAGGGCGAGCGTGCCGATCCAGCCGATATCGAGCTTTGCGACGATTGCCACCAGCAGCAGCGCCGTCAGGGCGAGCTGGAGATGCAGCATCCAGCGATGCGGCAGAATGGGCCGGCGCTGGAAGACGATGACGAAGGTGAGAAGGAACAGCGCCAGCGGCACGACCCAGAGCAGCGGCACCGCGGCGACATCGGTCGAGACATGCGCGGTGACCGCGACCAGCAGCCCCGAGGGCACGAAGGCGAGCGCCACCCAGCTGAAGCGCTGGGCGATGGTGAGGGGAGCGGCCTTTGCGGTGTCGAGACTTGCTGGCGTGTCTGCGCGCCTCGTCCCGATGGCAAGCCCGGCGCAAGCCGCGATCCCGGCCAGCAGCAGAGCGAAGCCCCAGGTCCAGGCCGAGGCCTGTACGGCGAGCGGCAATAGGGGCTCGATCACGAAAGGATAGGCGATCAGGGAAAGGAAGCTGCCGACATTCGAGGCGGCGTAGAGGAAATACGGATCGGCGGCATGGCTATGCCCGCTCCGCGCGAACCAGGCCTGCAGCAGCGGCCCATTCGCGGCGACGGCGAAGAAGGGCAGGCCAACCGAGGCCGTGAACAGGCCGATCAGCCAGAAGACTTCCCCCTCCTGCGGCGGCCGCTCGAACCCTGCTGCGATATGGATCGGCAGGTTGACGGCGAGGACCACGATCATCAGCGTGAGGTGGACGAGCGCGGCGCGGCGCAAGGTCAGGCGGCTCACCAGCAGATGGGCATAGCCGTAGCCCGCGAGCAGCACCGCCTGGAAGAACACCATGGCGACCGACCAGACGCCGGGCGAACCGCCGAGCTTCGGCAGCACCATCTTGGCGAACATCGGCTGGATGCCGAAGAGCAGGAAAGCCGAGACGAAGATCGTCGCGACATAGACCGGAAGCGTTGCCGCCAGACGGCGCGTCTGAAGGCGATCGGCGGTCTGCGCTGCGGATCCGTCCATGGGCATGTCCTCGGCTGAGCGCCGAACCATGCCATGCAGGACTTAAGACCTCGTCACTGCCGTTGGGGCATTCCGGCCATAGACCAGCTCGGCACGCTTCTCGAAGGCTTCGGCGAATTTGCGGAAGGCCTTGTCGAACATCGCGCCCATCAGCAGGCCGAGCATCCGGCTGGCGAACTCGTAGGAAATGAAGAAGCCGATTTCGCAACCCGTCTCATGCGGCTTGAAGGTCCAGCGGTTCTCCAGATAGCGAAACGGCCCGTCGACATACTCGACGAGGATCTTGAGATTGGTCGGATCGAGCGTGACGCGGCTGGTGAAGGTCTCGCGGATCGCCTTGTAGCCGACGCTCATGTCGGCCAGCAGCACCTCGCCGCCACCTTCGCGCGGCGTGCGCCGGCGCACCGTCAGCCCCTCGCAGAGCGGCAGGAATTGCGGATATGTCTCGACATCGGCGACGAGCGCGAACATCTGCTCGGGCGAGTGCCTCACCCGGCGGGTGCTGTTGAACATCGGCATTGAGGACGTGCCTTCTCAGCCGCGGCGGTTGTGGCCGATACCGATCTGGGCATCACGCGCGGCCCGTAAACGGGCGAAGTCCTCGCCGGCATGATGCGAGGAGCGGGTCAGCGGCGTCGAGGACACCATCAGGAAGCCCTTGGCATAGGCGATGGTCTCGAAGCTCTTGAACTCGTCGGGTGTGACGAAGCGGATCACGGCGTGGTGCTTGCGCGAGGGCGCCAGATACTGGCCGATCGTCATGAAATCGACCTCGGCCGAGCGCAGGTCGTCCATCAGCTGGAGCACCTCATTCCGCTCCTCGCCGAGGCCGACCATGATGCCGGACTTGGTGAAGATGGTCGGGTCGAGCTCCTTCACCCGCTGCAACAGGCGCAGCGAATGGAAATAGCGGGCGCCCGGACGGACCTTCAGGTACTTGCCCGGCACGGTCTCGAGATTGTGGTTGAAGACGTCAGGGCGGGCCGCCACGACGACTTCGAGCGCGCCCGGCTTGCGCAGGAAGTCCGGCGTCAGGATTTCGATCGTGGTGCCGGGCGAAGCCTTGCGGATCGCGTGGATGACATTGGCGAAATGCTCGGCGCCGCCGTCCTTGAGGTCGTCGCGGTCGACCGAGGTGATCACGACATGCTCCAGCCCGAGCTTGGCGACGGCTTCCGCGACCTTGCGCGGCTCTTCCAGGTCGAGAGGCTGCGGCACGCCGGTCTTCACGTTGCAGAAGGCGCAGGCCCGCGTGCAGGTGTCGCCCATGATCATGAAGGTGGCGTGCTTCTTCTCCCAGCACTCGCCAATATTGGGGCAGCCGGCCTCCTCGCAGACCGTGACCAGCTTCTCGGCCTTCACGATCGCCCGGGTCTCGGCCCATTTCGGCGAGCCCGGCGCCTTGACCCGAATCCAGTCAGGCTTGCGCAGGACCGGGTTCTCCGGCCGCTTCTGCTTCTCGGGGTGGCGGACCTCCGTGGCTTGCGCCTTCGGATTGCCGGCATTGGGCCGCGGATCGCGGTTCAGCAGGTCGAGAACAAGCGCCATAACGGGGTCCGGGCTTCAACAGCAGGAGCCGGCCAAGCCGGCTTCCTCTAGCTAATCCTCAAAGCGCTCAGCCGCAACTCCCGGCCCCGGCAAGAGAGCTTCACCTGAGCTTCAACTGCGGCGGCGGGCCGCGTTCCAGATCACGATGACGATGATGGCGCCGGCGACCGCCGCAACCAGCGTCCGCCAGAAGCCGAAGACCGGAATCGCCAGGAGTTCCGCGACCTTGGCGCCGACGAAGGAGCCAGCGACACCAACCAGCATATTGGTGAAGAGCCCGTGATCGGACGAGGTCAGGCGCTCGGCGATCCAGCCGGCGAGGACGCCGATCAACAGCGTCATGAAGAAGCCATAGCCTGGCTGGGCCATGGTGGCGGCAAAGCTTTCCATCGCGGGTATCCCCCTAGCCATGCGCGGATGCGCGCGCCATCAACGGTCCCGGCCTGAGCCGGTTCCGGCCGCGATGTTATCTCAGGCGATGAAACGCGCCAGCAGGATGACGAGGATGGCGCCGATGACCGCCATGCCGGCGTCGTCGAGGAAGCTGTAGCCGGTGTTCAGGCGCCAGCCCGTCAGGCGCACGATGCCCTGCCCGATCAGCATGCCGAGCACGCCGACGACCGCATGGCGGATCAGGCCGCCGCCACCAACGACCAGGCTCGCGGCAAAGCCCGTCATCGTGCCGAAGGCCACTGTCGGCACGATGACGCTCCAGTCGAGCGGCAGCGTCCGGCGCGGCGGCAGGATCTCGATCTCTTCGTCGCGGACGACGCGATCAGGCTTGGACGATTTGCGGGTGCGTGGCGGCATCGGCGCAATATGGAGCGCGGATGGGCCGGCGCCAAGCCGATCCCTGCCCCCTTTTCGCTAGGGATCAGCGCGCCATGGCGCCCAGTGCGGACACCGAGGTTCCAGCCAGTGCGCCATTGAAACCATGCCCGCCGCCGACGATCTGCGCCTTCGCCGGCAGGCCACGCGCCTGCGCCTTGGCGACATAGTCCGTCGCCAGCTCCGGACGCGTATTGTCGTCGGCCTGACCGGTGACTGCGACGATCGGCGTACCGCCGGGAATGTCCGATACATAGTCGACTGGCGACTGGGCCGAGCCGGGCCGCCGGCCGCGGCTGGCATTCCAGGCAGGCACATCGCAGGGACAGGAGACCAACACGAGGCCGTTGATCAGGCCGGGATTGTTGCCGGCCACCACGCCGATCGTGCCGGCTCCGCCCGAATGCCCGAGGGCGACCACGCTGCGGGCATTATAGCGCTGCCTCAGCTCGCTGATCGCCCCGGCGACGGCACGGTTATTGCCGGAGTGGAAAGTGTCGCGCCGGCCGTTGTCGGAACCATCGCTGCGATGGCCGGTGCGGTCGTAATAACCGGGTCGCAGCAGGGCGACGGCCACCACGTTCTTGCGTCCGGAGACGAATTGCCGGGCATAGGCGTACATGTAATCGGCCGGCCCACCAGCCGAGACGTCGCCATGGACGAAGACGGCCAGCACCGGGCGCGAACCACCCGGCGCCGCGCCGAAAGCCTCATAGGCCAGGCCGTTGGCGCATTTGTCGCCTTCGCAGGCCAGGGCCCCGACGCTGCCGAACAAGGCAGCCGCGAGAACGGCGAGAAACCTCACACCCAAGCGCTTCATGGCTGTTCCCCCGCCGCCATCGCGCCCGCGGAGAGCCAGCTCCGCAGGCTCTCCGTCATCGTCGTATGCCTCAGGCGTTCAGGACCTTGCCGTAAGCGTCGAGCACGCTCTCCTTCATCACCTCCGACAGGGTCGGATGCGGGAAGATGGTGTGCATCAGTTCTTCCTCGGTCGTCTCCAGGTTCATGGCGACGACGAAGCCCTGGATCAGCTCGGTCACTTCCGGGCCGACGAGATGGGCGCCGAGCAGCTTGCCGGTCTTGGCGTCGAAGATCGTCTTGGCCATGCCGCTATCCTCGCCAAGCGCCACGGCCTTGCCGTTGGCGACGAAGTTGAAGCGGCCGACCTTGATCTCGTGGCCGGCGGCCTTGGCCTTCGCCTCGGTCAGGCCGACGCTGGCGATCTGCGGGTGGCAATAGGTGCAGCCCGGGATCATCAGCTTGTCCATCGGGTGCGGATGCAGGCCCTTGATCGCCTCGACGCAGATCACCGCCTCGTGCTCGGCCTTGTGGGCCAGCATCGGCGGGCCGGCGACGTCGCCGATCGCATAGACGCCCTTGACGTTGGTCCGGCAGAGATCGTCGATCACGATGCAGCCGCGATCGGTCTTCACGCCGAGCGCTTCGAGCCCGAGATTCTCGATATTGCCGACGACGCCGACGGCCGAGATCATCCGGTCCGCCGTGATCGTCTGCTTGCCGCCCTTCTCGTCCTCGATATGGGCGGTGACGGAGTCGGCACCCTTCTCGACCTTCGTCACCTTGGCGCCGGTCAGGATCTTCATGCCCTGCTTCTCGAAGGCCTTGCGGGCGAAGGCGCCGATCTCGGCATCCTCCACGGGCACGACCTGCGGCAGGACCTCGACCACAGTGACCTCGACGCCCATCGTCCGGTAGAACGAGGCGAACTCGATGCCGATGGCGCCGGAGCCCATCACGAGCAGCGATTTCGGCATCTTGGCCGGCACCATCGACTCGAAATAGGTCCAGATCAGCTTGCCGTCCGGCTCGAGACCGGGCAGCGCGCGCGGCCGGGCGCCGGTCGCGACGATGATGTGATCGGCGGTATAGGTGCCCTCGCCCTTGGCGTTCTTCGGCGGCGGCGTCTGCGGCTGCATGGCCGGCTTCTTGGTCGGGGCGACCGTGATCGTGCCGGGCTTGGTCAGCTTGGCCTCGCCCCAGATCACGTCGACCTTGTTCTTCTTCATCAGGAACTGGACGCCGTTGTTCATCCGCGTGGCGATGCCGCGCGAGCGCTTCACGATCGCTTCCAGATCGGCCTTGAACGAGCCTTCCAGCACCAGTCCGTAATCCTTGGCGTGCTGGCCGTAATGCAGAATCTCGGCCGAGCGCAGCAGCGCCTTGGTCGGGATGCAGCCCCAGTTCGAGCAGATGCCGGCGAGATGCTCGCGCTCGACGATCGCGGTTTTGAAGCCGAGCTGCGCCGCCCGGATCGCGGCGATATAGCCGCCGGGGCCGGAGCCGATGACGATGATGTCGTAGTCAGCCATGGTGTCTCTCCCGCCGCTCAGACCAGCATCGCCATGGGCTTTTCGATATAGCCCTTGAACGCCGCCAAAAGCTCGGCGCCGAGCGCGCCGTCAACGGCGCGGTGATCGGTCGAGAGCGTCACCGACATCACCGTCGCGACAGCCGGCTGGCCGCCCTTGACGATGACGCGTTGCTCGCCGGCGCCGACCGCGAGGATCGTCGCATGCGGTGGGTTGACGATCGCCGCGAAGTCCTTGACCCCGAACATGCCGAGATTGGAGACCGCCGTCGTGCCGCCCTGATACTCCTCGGGCTTCAGCTTGCGGGCCTTGGCGCGCGCCGCCATGTCCTTCATCTCGTTGGAGATTTGCGAGAGCGTCTTGTGGCAGGCATCGCGGATGATCGGCGTGATCAGGCCGCCCGGGATCGACACGGCGACGCCGACATCGGCATGCTTGTGCTTGAGCATGGTGTTGTCGGTCCAGGACACGTTGGCGTCCGGCACGGCCCTGAGCGCCAGCGCCAGCGCCTTGATCACCATGTCGTTGACCGAGAGCTTGTAGGCCGGCTTGCCGTCCTTCTCCGGTGCCGCAGCATTGAGCTCTCCGCGCAGCTTCAAGAGCGCGTCGAGCTCGCAATCCACGGTGACGTAGAAATGCGGGACCGTCTGCTTGGCTTCGGTCAGGCGGCGCGCGATCGTCTTGCGCATGCCGTCATGCGGGACCTCTTCATAGGAGCCCGGCGCGAACAGCTTCTTGACCTGTTCGTCGGAGGGACCGCTCGCGAGCGGCGCAGCCGCAGGCTTGGCGGCCGGAGCCCCGGCGGCAGCCGCAACTGGCGCAGCCTTGGCACCACCGCCGGCCTTGGCGGCCTCGACATCCTTCTCGACGATGCGGCCATGCGGGCCGGAGCCCTTGATCGCATTGAGGTCGAGCCCGGCATCCTTGGCGATGCGGCGAGCGAGCGGCGAGGCGAAGGCGCGGCTGCCGCCGGCAGGAGCCGGAGCCGCCGGGGCAGAAGCCGCGGCGGCAGCGGCCGGAGCCTCAGCCTTCGGCGCGTCGCTCTTGGGCGCCTCGGCCTTGGCGGGCGCAGCGCCGCCGGCGGCCGGAGCGGAGACGCTCTTGGCGTCCTCACCCTCGCCGGCGATCACGCCGATGATCTCGTTGACCGCGACATCGGCTGTGCCTTCCGGCACCACGATCTTGGCGAGCACGCCCTCGTCGACCGCCTCGACCTCCATCGTGGCCTTGTCGGTCTCGATCTCGGCGATGATGTCGCCGGACTTGATCGTGTCGCCTTCCTTCTTCAGCCACTTGGCGAGATTGCCCTTCTCCATCGTCGGAGAGAGAGCGGGCATCAGGATGTTCGTCGGCATCGGTCAGCCCCCTCTCAGCGATAGCAGACGGCCTTGGCCGCCGCGACGACCTCGCCGATGTTGGGAAGCGCGAGCTTCTCGAGGTTGGCCGCGTAGGGCATCGGCACGTCCTTGCCGGTGACGCGGGCGACGGGCGCATCGAGATAATCGAAGGCCGCCTCCATGATCTTCATGCCGATCTCGGCGGTGACGCCTGACTGCGGGAAGCCTTCCTCGACCGCGACGCAGCGATTGGTCTTCTGCACCGAGGCGATGACGGTCTCGATATCCATCGGGCGGATCGTCCGGAGGTCGATGACCTCGGCCTCGATGCCCTCCTTGGCCAGCGCCTCGGCGGCGCCGAGCGCATAGGTCATGCCGATGCCGAAGGAGACGATCGTCACGTCCTTGCCCGGACGCACCACCTTCGCCTTGCCGATCGGGATCAGGAAGTCGTCGCCCTTCGGCACGTCGAAGGACTTGCCGTACATGATCTCGTTCTCGAGGAAGATCACCGGGTTCGGATCGCGGATCGCGCTCTTGAGCAGGCCCTTCGCGTCGGAAGCGCTATAGGGCATCACCACCTTGAGGCCAGGCACGTTCGAGTACCACGCCGCATAGTCATGGCTGTGCTGGGCGCCGACGCGGGCGGCCGCGCCGTTGGGACCACGGAACACGATCGGCGCGCCCATCTGGCCGCCGGACATGTAGAGCGTCTTGGCGGCGGAGTTGATGATGTGGTCGATCGCCTGCATGGCGAAATTGAAGGTCATGAACTCGACGATCGGCTTCAGGCCGGAGAGCGCCGCGCCGACGCCGATGCCGGCGAAGCCGTGCTCCGTGATCGGGGTGTCGATGACGCGCTTGGCCCCGAATTCCTGCAGCAACCCTTGAGTGACCTTGTAGGCGCCCTGGTACTCGGCGACCTCCTCGCCCATCACGAAGACGTCCTTGTCGCGGCGCATTTCCTCGGCCATCGCGTCGCGCAGGGCTTCGCGGACCGTGGTGCTGACGAGCTCGGCGCCGGCCGGGAATTCCGAGGAGGAATCATAGGCCTTGGCCTGGGCGGGAACGCTGGTTGCCGGGGCGGCTGCCGGAGCTTCCTCGGCCTTCGCGGCGGCAGGCGCCGGCTCGGCCTTGGCTTCCGGAGCAGCAGCCTTGCCACCGCCGCTGGCCGCGGCCGCAACATCCTCTCCCTCGGCGGCGATCACGCCGATCGGCGTGTTCACGGCCACGTTCTCGGTGCCGTCGGCGACGAGGATCTTGGCAAGCACGCCCTCGTCGACCGCCTCGACCTCCATGGTCGCCTTGTCGGTCTCGATCTCGGCGATGATGTCGCCGGCCTTGACCTGATCGCCCTCTTTCTTCAGCCACTTGGCCAGTTTTCCTTCCTCCATGGTGGGAGAAAGCGCAGGCATGAGAATGTCGATCGGCATGAACGCACCCGGATTCTAAGACGCGGGGAAAAGGATGAAGGCCGGCAGGCGCGGAGCAATCAGCTCCGCGGGGCTTCCAGCAGGATGTCGGTGTAGAGTTCCGACGGATTCGGCTCGGGATCGTGGGTCGCGAACTCGGCGGCGTCGTTGACGATCTCGCGCACCTTGGCGTCGATCGCCTTGAGCTCGTCCTCGCCGATCTTGAAATCGCGAACCAGACGGGCGCGAACCTGCTCGATCGGATCGTGCTCCTCGCGCATGCGCTGGACCTCGTCCTTGGAGCGGTACTTCGCGGGGTCGGACATCGAATGCCCGCGATAGCGATAGGTCTGCATCTCCAGGATGTAGGGACCCTTGCCGGAGCGTGCATGCTCGATGGCGCGGGCCGCGGCCTCGCGCACGGCACGGACATCCATGCCATCGACCTGCTCGCCCGGGATGCCGAACGAGACGCCGCGGCGGGAGAAATCGGTCTGAGCGGAAGCGCGGCTGACAGCCGTGCCCATGGCGTAACGGTTGTTCTCGATGACGAACACGACCGGCAGCTTCCAGAGCTGGGCCATGTTGAAGCTCTCGTAGACCTGGCCCTGGTTGGCCGCGCCATCGCCGAAATAGGTCATCGAGACCGTCTTGTCGTCGCGATACCAGTCGGCGAAGGCGAGGCCCGTTCCGAGCGAAACCTGCGCGCCGACGATGCCGTGGCCGCCGTAGAAGTTCTTCTCGCGGCTGAACATGTGCATCGAGCCGCCCTTGCCGCGCGAATAGCCGCCGCGCCGGCCGGTCAATTCCGCCATCACGCCGCGCGATTCCATGCCGCAGGCCAGCATATGGCCGTGGTCGCGATAGCCGGTGATGACCTGGTCGCCATCCTTGGAGGCCATCTGCATGCCGATGACGACCGCTTCCTGGCCGATATAGAGATGGCAGAAGCCGCCGATCAGGCCCATGCCGTACATCTGGCCGGCCTTCTCCTCGAAACGCCGGATCAGCAGCATCTCGCGATAGGCGTGGAGATCTTCGTCCTTGGTGAAGGTCGGGGTGTTGCTGAGGGCTCCTTCGGCCTTGGCACCGTCCTTGCCCGAACGGGCCTTCGCCGGCTTCGCAGCGGCTTTGGGTTGAGCGGGAGCTTTCGACTTACGCGCAGCAACAGCCATAGGCGGTCCTCCAAGGTCATCCGACTATTGTTGTAGAGGATCAAAAAAACCTTGGCGAGGACGCTATCTCGCAATGCAGCATGATCCAACCCTTTGAAAAACAAAGGATCGGCAACATTAACCGGAATCGAGTTAATCGATACGTCCGGAACTAAGGGTCGCAGCTTCTGGAACCCCTGGATCGAAAGATGGAACTCTTCTGTCGAAGAACCACGAGGCCGAAGCGATGAGGCGGATTGCGGTTCGCCGCCTGGAAGGTGCCGGCTGCGCCTGCTCAGCGTCCCATGATGACGATGTCGTTCTTATGGGTCCGGCCGAGGATTTCGCGGGCATTTTCTTCAAGGAGATCCCGATCGACCGCTTCGCTGCGCACCAGGGCGAGCTTCTGTTCCCAGGACTTGCGCTCGGCCGTGAGGGTGGCGAGCTCGCCTTCCATGTCGCGCAGCGATTCCCGGATCGCGCCGCGCGCCTCAAGGCCGCGCGCGCCATGCTGGGCGTGGAACATGAAATAGGCCACCGCCGCTCCCGACACGAGGTAGAGAGCCAATGTCACGAAGATCGAGCGAAGGCCGCGGCGAATAACCATGCCGAAACGCTAGGGCGGTTTGGTTTCCGGCAGGTTAATGCGGCTTAAGAAAGCAGGCGGGACATCGCGGCGGACCAGCGGCCTGCGATGGTGAGCGGGGTGGGGATCGAACCCACGACCACATGATTAAAAGTCACGTGCTCTACCACTGAGCTACCCGCCCTCACCGGGCCGCTGACATACGGAGCCGAGCGGCGCCGGTCAACTCGTTCCGCGCAGATTGGCTGCGCCTCTCTCTCTTCCTCACATTTTTCAACCGAGCCGCCGGGTTACGCCGCCGCCCTTGTAACCTCTCCCGTGCCGGGCTGACGGCGCAGGCATGAGATAGGCCCCACCGCCTGCCCCGAGCGCGGGCCAACCCGGATCGGCATAGGCATTGAGTTCCCAGCAGCGCAGGCGCTGGCGCTCCGCATCGGTCGTGGCATCCGAGCAGGCCGAGACCTGCGAGCGCTGCCAGAACGCGGGTGCCGGCTCGCTCGCGACGGCGATCATTGCTGCCGCCAGGCAGGCTGGAATCAGAAAGCCACGCATCCACCCGCCCCTTCGGCGCCTTGTACCGTGCCGGAAAGCGTCCATGATGGCGGCTTCGCCTTGCCGAAGGCTTAAGCGCCGCCATCGCTGCGCCGCCTCGGACTTAAGCCAGGCGGCGAAGAGCGTTGTGAAAATGCCTGCGCCTCCCGATATCGGGGCAGTGTTCTGGAACTCACCGCGCCAGGCGGCGTTGGGATCGTTGCTGCCAGCCGCCCGATTGTCACAGGAGAGCGCAATCGTGCGTTCGCACAGCGCTTGGTTGCTCAGGAGATCAGTGCCGTGAAGCTGCCCATCGTGATCCATACCGAGGAAGACTACGACCGCGCGCAGCAACGGGTCGAAGAGCTGAATGCGATGCCGGACGGCGCGGAGAAGGAACGCGAGCTACACGCCCTTGCCGAGGCCATGCTCGCTTTCGAATTGCGGCGCGACGACGCCGACGACTGACGGTCGGCCCGCTCTCCGTCTCAGGAATCATTGCTTGCGTTGAGCTCTTCCGGGCGCAGTCCTTCATCCGGCGCGGCGGCGTGCTCGGGGCTGGCAGCCCAGGTGGCCAGGATTTCGGCGATGATGTCGGCGCGTGAGCGCCCTTGTCGATGAAGCGCGATGTGCCGGTCCAGCGCGGCCAGCGTGCGCTCATCGAGGGTCAGCGCGATCGGGGTTGTCGGCATCGGCACACCTCTTTCCCAGCGGTTGGAACAGTGTCGCGCCTGCGGCGTTTCCACGAATGCAGTATTCGATCACAGCTTCGGCTAGCAAGCAAATATGCCGATGCATTCTGGTCGTTGCGCGGCGCCGTCAGGTCAACGGCAAGTCATGGCCCTTTCCAACAAGCATCTCTTCAAATCGTGAAAATCATTCATCGTTGGCCTGAACCAAATCGCCTCTCGTTTGTTGTCCAATCAACCCGCTTCACCGCGGAAACACTCTGGAGGAAGACATGATCAAGAATCATCGTTTCATGCTGTCCACCGTCGGCGTCGCGATGCTCGCGACTGCGGCCATGGCCCAGACCAGCGCCCCGACCCCGCCCTCGTCCGCTCCGGCTGCGCCTGCAGCGACACAGTCGAGCGCCAGCGCGCCGGCTGAAACCAATCTCGCCGGCCAGGGCAAGTGGCGCACCAGCAAGCTGATCGGCGTCGATGTCTACGGTCCCGACGACAAGAAGGTCGGTGATGTCACCGAAGTGATCGTCGACAAGACCGGCAAGGTCGAGATGGTGACGATCGGCGTCGGCGGCTTCCTCGGCATCGGTTCCAAGGATGTCGCGATCCCGTTCGACCAGGTGACCTGGAGCGACCAGCCGATCGCGCCGCCGGCTCCGGCCCCGGCGCCCGCTTCGTCCGGTAGCGCGGGCAGTGCCGGCAGCGCGGGTGGCGGCATGGCGTCCCCGCCGGCTGCGGCGGCTCCCAAGGCGCCGGCGATGTATCCGGACCACGGCAAGATCACGCTGACCAAGGACCAGTTGAAGTCCGCGCCGAGCGTGACCTATTCCGGCACCTGATCCGTCATGGGCAGCAACGCCCTGATGTAAGCGAGCAGGCCCGCCTCGTGAAAACGGGGCGGGCCTTTTTGTGAGCCGGCTCAGGCGGCAATGAGATCCCATAGCAACGGCGGGATCGCCTCGGGCAGATCGTCCGCGATCAGGCCCATGCCGAGCCTTTCGCCAGCAAGCCCGTGCAGCCAGACGGCGGCGCAGCTTGCCTCGAATGCGGGCATGCCTTGCGCTAGGAGGCCGGTAATCAGCCCGCCCAGCACGTCGCCCGATCCGGCCGTCGCCAGAGCCGCAGATCCCGTGGCATTGATTGCGGCCTGCCCATCCGGCACGGCGATGACGGTATCGGCGCCCTTGTAGACAATCACGGCGCCGCAAGCCGCGGCAGCTCTTCGCGCGCGCTCCAGCTTCGAGGGCTCTCCGGCGATGGCGGAGTCCTTGCCGAACAGGCGCTGGAATTCGCCTTCATGCGGGGTCAGCACCGTTGCTGCGCTCTTCGCGCGATTCTGGAGATGGCTCGCGCCACCATCGGGAAGGCCGGCGAGCCAGGTCAGCGCATCGGCGTCGAAGACGGCCGGGCGGTCGCAATCGACCACAGCCCCGATCAAAGCCTCGGCGCGGAGGTCGAGCCCTAGCGCCGGGCCGGCCAGAACGGCGGCAATCCGGCGATCGGCAAGGAAGGCTTCCAGGGTCTGGCGATCGCCCACGGCTCGCTGCATCAAGGCATCCGGCCCTCGCGCAGCATGCATGGGCAAGGCCTCCGGATCGCAGAGGATCGTTGCGAGACCGGCGCCGATGCGTAGTGCGGCATGCGCGCCCAGCCGCGGCGCGCCGACGCCCGACACGCCGCCCGCGAGCACAGCGACTGCGCCGCGCCGGAATTTGTGCGTATCCGCGTGATGCAGGGGCAGGACATGCCGCCAGAGCGCGGGATCGTTGCGGAAGGCCGTTGGGCCGATCGCGCTTAGGGCTGCGTCGGCGGGGATGCCGATATCGGCGAGCCGCACGCGGCTGCAAAGCGCCCTGCCCGGCTGGAGCAGATGGCCGGGCTTCAACCGAAAGAAGGTGACGGTTTCGTCTGCTCTGACCGCCGCGCCCTCCGCAAGGCCGGTATCGCCCGATACGCCGCTGGGGATATCGACCGCGATGACGGGGCAAGCGGCCTCGTTGAGGATCTTCGCCGCCTCGGCGAAGGCGCCCGAGAGCGGGCGCTTCAGCCCGGCCCCGAACATCGCATCGACCATGATGTCGCTTCGCAGATCATGGAGCGCGCTCAACGGCTCGAGCGGGCCTGCCCAGCGCCCCAGCGCGATGGCCGCATCGCCGGCAAATCCGTCTGCACCGCCCGGCAGCACCACGCGAACCGTCAGGTCGCGCTCGCGCAGGAGGCGCGCCGCGACGAAGCCGTCACCGCCATTGTTTCCCGGGCCACATACGAGCGTCACGACGCTTCCCGCCCCTGCCCGGTCGAGGACGGCATCGGCCACTGCCCGGCCTGCGCGTTCCATCAGCTCGATGCCGGGCGTGCCCTGCGCGATCGCGATGCGATCGGCCGCCGCCATTTGCTGCGTGGTCAGCAAGGCAAGCTCTGCCTTGTCCCTGATATTGGCGCCGGTATCGTCCATGCCGCATCTTCCGGCGGGCCCGGCCATCTCGCAAGTTGCGGCGGAATGCCGCTTATGATCAACAGATATGCAGATGCTCAATTTTTGTGCTGTTTACTGCCTTTCCACGAGGCGCGTTCGCGGGCGGTGCCGCATGGCGGGGCGTCGGCGCCAATGCTATGAGCAGAGGCAAGGTTGCATTCGCCGGACGGAGCGGGGCCTGTTCCCCTCCAGAATGGCGCTGCCAGCCACGTTCCGGTCCAAGCCGGAGCCCGAGATGCAAAGGAGGCCGGTCGGCGCATGAAGAAGATCGAAGCGATCATCAAGCCCTTCAAGCTGGACGAGGTGAAGGAGGCGCTCCAGGAGGTCGGGCTGCAGGGCATCACGGTGCTGGAAGCCAAGGGCTTCGGTCGCCAGAAGGGCCATACCGAGCTCTATCGCGGCGCCGAATATGTCGTCGACTTCCTGCCGAAGGTGAAGATCGAGATCGTGCTCGCCGACGAGATGCTGGATCGTGCCATCGAGGCCATCATGAAGGCCGCCCAGACCGGCCGCATCGGAGATGGCAAGATTTTTGTATCGACTATCGAGGGGGTGATCCGCATCCGTACCGGCGAGACCGGCGCGGACGCGATCTGAGGTCGTCTCCCCGATCATTGGACAACGAGCCGCTGGCCGGATTGGAGCCGGTCGCGGCAGCGTGAAATTGAATAACTGCTGGCAAGAGGAATGCTGAAATGAAAAGCGCCAAGGATGTCCTGAAGGCGATCAAGGACAACGACGTCAAGTATGTCGACTTCCGCTTCACCGACCCGCGCGGCAAGTGGCAGCACGTGACCTTCGATGTCGGCATGGTCGACGAGGACATCTTCGCCGAGGGCACGATGTTCGACGGCTCCTCGATTGCCGGCTGGAAGGCCATCAACGAGTCCGACATGCTGCTGATGCCGGATCCGACGACCGCGACGATGGATCCGTTCTTCTCGGCCGCGACGATGGTCATCAACTGCGACGTGCTCGAGCCCGGCACCGGCGAGCCCTATGGCCGCGATCCGCGCGGCATTGCCAAGAAGGCCGAGGCCTATCTGAAGTCGACCGGTATCGGCGACACCGTCTATGTCGGCCCCGAGGCCGAGTTCTTCGTCTTCGACGACGTCAAGATCGCCGCCGACCCGTACCACACCGGCTTCAAGCTGGATAACGTCGAACTGCCGACCAACGGCTACTCGGATTACGAGGGCGGCAATCTCGGCCACCGCATCGCCACCAAGGGCGGCTACTTCCCCGTCCCGCCGCAGGATTCGGCGCAGGACATGCGCGGCGAGATGCTGGCCGCGATGCAGTCGATGGGCGTGGTCGTCGAGAAGCACCACCACGAGGTCGCGTCGGCCCAGCACGAGCTCGGCATGAAGTTCGACACGCTCGTGCACACCGCCGACCTGATGCAGATCTACAAGTACGCGATCCACAACGTGGCCCAGAGCTACGGCAAGACCGCGACCTTCATGCCGAAGCCGATCTATGGCGACAACGGCTCGGGCATGCATGTCCACCAGTCGATCTGGAAGAACGGCAAGCCGGTCTTCGCCGGCAACAAGTATGCCGACCTGTCGCAGGAGTGCCTCTGGTACATCGGCGGCATCATCAAGCATGCCAAGTCGCTGAACGCCTTCACCAACCCCTCGACCAACTCCTACAAGCGCCTCGTCCCGGGCTATGAGGCTCCGGTGCTGCTCGCCTATTCGGCGCGCAACCGCTCGGCCTCCTGCCGTATTCCGTGGACGACCTCGCCGAAGGCCAAGCGCGTCGAGGTCCGCTTCCCCGATCCGATGGCGAACCCCTATCTCGCCTTCGCGGCCATGCTGATGGCCGGCCTCGACGGCATCGTGAATAAGATCGATCCGGGCCCGGCCATGGACAAGGATCTCTACGACCTGCCGCCGCGCGAGCTGAAGAAGATCCCGACGGTCTGCGGCTCGCTGCGCGAGGCGCTGGAAGCGCTCAAGAAGGACAACGCCTATCTCAAGGCCGGCGGCGTCTTCAACGACGACTTCATCGACAGCTATATTGAGCTCAAGATGCAGGACGTGGCGCGTTTCGAGATGACGCCGCACCCGGTCGAGTTCGCGATGTACTACTCCTACTGAGCGATTGCCGGCCGCCTGCGCAGGCAGCCACCGGCATTCTCGGAAACATCAGGCCGGGGCGGAAACGTCCCGGCTTTTTCATGCGCGTAGGGCGCGAAACACTCAGCACCGGTGCCCTTTCCGGCACCGCATCCGGCCGAAGGTAACTGGACCTTCACGCGTGATCCGGCAGGTTCTGGCGACAATTGCCGAATAGCGGTGCCCCGGATTTGCAGACGATCTCGATCAACGGCCGTTTTCTCGGCCAGCCGCTGACCGGCGTGCAGCGCTTCGCCCTCGAGATGACGAAGGCGCTCGATCGGCAGATCGGCGCGGGCGCGGTTCCCGAGGCGCTGAAGGATGCCCGCTGGCGTGTCCTCGCCCCTCAAGACATCCCCGAAACGCTGGAGTTCCAGCATATCGCCCTGGAGCGCTTCGGACCGTTCTCCGGCCATCTCTGGGAGCAGACCTCGCTCGCGGTCCGTGCGGCAGGGGATACCCTCGTCGGCTTCGGCGGCAGCGGGCCGCTGCTGCATCGCCGGCAGCTCGTCGTGATCCACGACGTCACCATCTTCCGACACCCGGAAGCCTTCAGCGCCTCCTATCGGGCCACGCACAAGCTCCTCGGCTTCGGGCTGACGCGCACGGCCCGCATCGCAACCGTCTCCAATTTCTCCCGCGGTGAGCTCGGCACGGTCTTTGGAGTCGCGCCGGAGACCGTCCCAGTGCTCTACAACGCCACCGATCACTTCTCCGGGGTGGCGCCGGATGAAACCGTGCTGCAGCGACTGGGGCTGGTAGGCACGAATTTCTTCTTCATGTTGGGCACCCTGAAGCCCAACAAGAATGTCGACTTCGCCATCCGGGCTTTCGATGCGCTCGGCGATCGCGGCTGGAAGCTCGTCATCGCCGGCGCGCTCGACAAGAGCGGCGTGTTCAAGGCGGACACTCCCGCCAGCGCCGAGAACCTGATCTTCACCGGGCGGCTGACGGATGCGGAGATCGTCGCGCTCGAACGTCATGCGCGCGCCTTCGTCTTCCCAAGCCTCTATGAAGGCTTCGGCATTCCGCCGCTGGAGGCGATGACGCAGGGCTGCCCGGTGCTTGCCGCGGACATCCCGGCCGTGCGCGAAGCCTGCGGCGAGGCGGCGCTGTACTTCGATCCGCGCGACCGTGCCAGCCTCGAAGAGGCGATGCAGCGGGTCATGGATGCTGCTGGCGATGCACTAGGGCTCGCCGAGAAAGGCCGGGCCAATCTCGCTCGCTTCTCCTGGGACAAGAGCGCCGAGACGCTTCTCGCGACCCTGTCTGAGATGGCCGCGCCGCGGCGCTGACGGCTCCTATTTGAACGACAGGATGCGCTGCGGATTCAGCCGCGCCCGCATCAGATCGACCAGCGCGATGCCATTGCCCTTCAGGCGGCCACGGCGGTCGACATAGGGCTGCTCGCGCAGGCTGCCGATGAGATTGGCCGCGACGTTGCCGGCCATCAGGCGCAGCGCCTTATGGGGCGTCATGTTGCCCTTGCGCCAGAGATAGATCGGGTTGGCGATCTGGGAGTAGCCGAAGCGCAGGCCCGATGTGCGTCCGCGCTTGCTGCCGAGATGGACGCCGCGCAGTGCCGTGCTGTGGACAATCTCGCCCTGCCCCGCCAATTGACGACAGAAATCGACATCCTCCTGCCAGCCATAGAGCGGCAGGTTTTCGTCGAAGCTGGCCGCCGTGGCCCGAACCGCCGCCATTCGTACGAGCATGTTGCAGCCATAGGCATTGTAGACCGGCCAGACCGCTTCCGGCTCGCCCTTGTCGGCGGCCAGGATGCCGCGCGCCTCGTCCGGGCTGATACCGGGGCCGTGGATGCCGTCGGCGAGTACCGCACCGGTGGCCGCGACGATCTCCGGCCTTCCATCGAAAAGCCTCTCCGCTTCGGCCAGGAAATCACGCGCCAGCATGTAATCGTCGTCGAGGAAGACGACGAGATCGGCATCCCCGGCTGCGGCCAGGACAGCATTGCGCTGGCCGCAACTGCCGCGACGCCCCTCGACGCGACGGACAGGCGCGCAAAGGCCTAAGGCGGCAGATTCGTCGAAATCGGCCGGCTCTGCCGGGCAGAGGATGATGGCGTCCGGCAGGCGGCTCTGCTCGTTCAGATGGGCGAGTGTTTCCGACAGGACATCGCGACGCCCCGCGGTCGCGATGCCGACGACGATCTTCATGAAGCCTCCGGCGAAACGCCACGGCGCTGGAGCAACGAGCCGACGGTCGCGACGGCCGGCGGGATGCAAAGCAGGAAGACCGCCAGCGAGACCAGCAAGGATGTCTGGGGGGCGCTGCCATTAGCGAGCGCGGCGACGGCAAGTGCGGCCAAGGCGCTCACAGGCGCAAGCCGATGCCAGCGGAATGGCATCGACAGGAACAGGGGCATGCCTACGATCGCCGCAGCGACCGCTCCGGCCACACCGCCGACGAGCAATCCGATCAGCACGCCGCCGGACAGGTGCCAGCCAATGAAGGCACCAAGATTGAGCAGGATGGCATCGGCAGCCGCGAGCCCGATGATCGGTCGCAGGCGTTGATGCAGATGCGCCGGGGTCGGCAGCAAGGTCTGCACCCAGGCCCGCAGCAGCGCGAGGATCGTCACGGCCGGGCTCGCGAGCAGGAAGGTTTCGCGCAGTTCCGCCTTGACCAGCCAGGCTGCGGCAGGCGCCAGCAGGCACAGGAGCGCAGCGGCTGTGACAAGCGAACAGCTCGCCAGCTGGGCGTAATAGTCGCCGAGCCGCTCGCGGAATGCCGGCGCACCCGGCTCGCGGTCAAAACTGGCGACGATCTCCGGATAGCGGATGGCCTGAAGCGCCGAGACCACCATGACGAACGGACGCTGCAACAGATCGAGCGCCAGCAAGGCGCCGGCTGCCCCCTGCGCACCGATCATGGCGGTCAGGAAAGCCTTGAGCCCGAGCGGTGCCAGGATTCCGGCGACGGATGCCCCGGCCGAGACGCCGCCATAGGTCAGGTGCTTCACGAGCAAGTGGCGTTGCGGCCGCTGCAATCCGTTGGCGAGCGAGCCGGCCAGAAGGCGCGCCAGCACGGCATACGCGAGATAAGCGACCAGCATGCCTGATACGGTGCCGGCCAGCGTGGGGGCGAGGAGCGTTCCGCAGATTGTTCCGACAGCCAGGAACGAAGCGCGAGCGGCCTGGAGGACGGAGAACAGCCGGAAATCCTGCCGGAAACGCAGCATGGTCAGGTGCAATTCGCTGCCGCCCTGGAATACGGCGACCAGCGCCCCGCCGACGGCGATGCCGATCGAAGCCGCGCCGAACGCGAAAACGCCGCCACCGGCCAGCAAGCAGAGCGCAGCGCAGACCATGAAGGAATACAGGATCACCGAGCGCTGCGCCGCCTCGTCCGTGCCCGGGTAGAACCGACTGCAAGAGAAGCGCAGCCATTCGAAGGCGGCGATGCTGCCGAACTGGCTGATCGTGATGAAGAGCGAGTAATGCGTGAAGTCCTGCGCCGGCAGGATGCGGGAGACGAGCAGCAGCAGCCCCAGCGCCAGCACGGCCTGGTAGACATAAGCTCCGAGAGCGGCGATCTGGCCCACCGGCGCGATTTTTCGCTCAGAGCGTGCCGGACGCGGCAAGCCGCGGCGCGCCACTATCGGCCGATGCGGAAATCCTGATAACGACGCGGCGCATTTCATTACCCTCCGGCCACAGGCCTAGGGCAAAAAGGTTGATATTTCCGCGCTATGCGAGGGCGGCTTTCAGGAGAAGTGCAGAACCGCGAGCCCGGCCGATGCCGCGACCGCAGCCAGCCACCAGAGCCAGCGCGAGGCGTGCGGGTCAGCGGCCGAAAGCGGCCTGCCGATGACATCCTCATGACCGAAGGATTCGCCGGCGAGGCGTGCAGCACGCTGCAAGCCCGCGATACCCGCAACCGGCACAGACTGACGCGACGCCACGGCCTTCTCCCCTTTAGGCCGATCATAGCGCATTGCGGAAATCCGCATAGGCCTGACCGTATTCATCATCCTCGGCACCGATGGTTAACGTGGGCTGAACGGCTCTGTTCCGCCCCGCTCTTGCCCATGCCGACGACAGGGATGTGACAGGAACGCGAACTGCGCCGGCGCAGCGGTTTCGATCCATGGATGAGGTGTCTATAAGCGGTTCCTGACAGGGCGCTGCGGTGCGCAATGCGCTAGAGTTCACAGTCGCGAATCAGGAAGAATCGGTTGGCAATGGCGGATAACGGCGATCTTTTCGGTTCGGAGCCGGAGCGGCCCGACGCGGCAAGCCCGCGGCCGGAAGCGCGCCCGCCCGCCGCAGCCCCCAAGGCCGCGCCGCCACCGGCTGCTCCTGCCCGCAACGGCACGCTGTCCGAGGCCGGCTACGACGCCTCCGCCATCGAGGTTCTCGAGGGGCTGGAGCCGGTCCGCCGCCGGCCGGGCATGTATATCGGCGGCACCGACGAACGTGCCCTGCACCACCTCTTCGCCGAGGTGATCGACAACGCCATGGACGAGGCGGTGGCGGGCCACGCCACCTTCATCGATGTCGAATTGTTCGAGGACGGGTCGCTCGCCGTGACCGACAATGGCCGCGGCATCCCGGTCGATCCGCACCCGAAATTCCCCGGCAAATCGGCGCTCGAAGTCATCATGACGACGCTGCATGCCGGCGGAAAGTTCGACTCCAAGGCCTACGAGACTTCGGGCGGCCTGCACGGCGTCGGCGTCTCCGTCGTCAATGCGCTCTCGGACCGGCTC
Source organism: Allobosea sp. GW821-FHT09G06 (assembly GCF_059416005.1). Lineage (NCBI taxonomy): Bacteria > Pseudomonadati > Pseudomonadota > Alphaproteobacteria > Hyphomicrobiales > Alloboseaceae > Allobosea > Allobosea sp. GW821-FHT09G06. The sequence goes on from NZ_JBWKOI010000004.1 coordinate 370,633, forward strand.
GAGGTCGAAGTTGCGCGTGGCAAGACGCTCTATCGCCAGATCTTCTCGCGCGGCCTGCCGCAGGGGCCGCTTGAGACGGTCGGCGCTGTCGCCAACCGGCGCGGCACCAGGGTGCGTTTCCATCCCGACGCGCAGATTTTCGGCGAGGGCGCGCATTTCTCCCCGGCCCGCCTGTTCAGGATGGCGCGCTCCAAGGCCTATCTCTTCGGCGGCGTCGAGATCCGTTGGACCTGCGCGCCGTCGCTGCTGAAGCCCGAGGGCGATGTCGCGGCCGAGGCCGTGTTCCGCTTCCCCGGTGGCTTGCGCGACTATCTCGGCCGCGAGATCGAGGGCAAGGATCTGGTCGCCGAGCCGATCTTCTCCGGCAAGATCACGAAGGATGGCAGCCACGGCTCGCTCGAATGGGCGGTGGCCTGGCTCGCGACCGGCGAGGACGGCTTCTCGTCCTCGTACTGCAACACGATCCCGACGCCTGAGGGCGGCACCCATGAGCAGGGCCTGCGCATCGCGCTGCTGCGCGGTCTGCGCGACCATGCCGAGCGCATCGGCCAGTCCAAGCGCATGGCGCAGGTCACCTCCGACGACGTGATGGCGACCTGTGCCGCCATGCTCTCGGTCTTCATTCGCGAGCCGGAATTCCAGGGCCAGACCAAGGACAAGCTCGCGACGCAGGAAGCCCATCGCATCGTCGAGAATGCGATCCGCGACGCCTTCGACCATTGGCTGGCAGCCGCGCCGCAGCAGGCTTTGCGCCTGCTCGACTGGTCGGTCGACCGGGCCGAGGAGCGCCTGCGCCGGCGCCTCGAAAAGGAGGTCTCGCGCAAGACGGCGACCCGGAAGCTGCGCCTGCCCGGCAAACTCGCCGATTGCTCGAATGCCGGCGCGGCCGGCTCCGAACTTTTCATCGTCGAGGGCGACTCGGCCGGCGGCTCCGCCAAGCAGGCGCGCAACCGCGCTAACCAGGCGATCCTGCCCTTGCGCGGCAAAATCCTCAACGTTGCCAACGCGACGCGCGAGAAGCTGAACCAGAACCAGCAGCTTGCCGACCTGATCCTCGCACTCGGCTGCGGCATCGGCACCCAGTTCCGCGAAGATGACCTGCGCTACGAGAAGGTCATTGTCATGACCGACGCGGATGTCGACGGCGCCCATATCGCCTCGCTGCTGGTCACCTTCTTCTGGCGCCAGATGCCGCGCCTGATCGAGAAGGGGCATCTCTACCTCGCCGTGCCGCCGCTCTACCGGCTCCAGCACGGGGGAAAGAGCGTCTATGCCCGCAACGACGCCCATAAGGACGAGCTGATCGAGACGGTATTCAAGGGCAAGAAGCCGGAGATATCGCGGTTCAAGGGCCTCGGCGAAATGATGCCGGCTCAGCTCAAGGAAACCACGATGGACCCGAGCAAGCGCATCCTGCTCAAGGTCATGGTCGACCACGAGGCGAAGGAGGAGACCTCCGATACGGTCGAGCGCCTGATGGGCAACAAGCCGGAAGCGCGCTTCGTCTTCATCCAGGAACGCGCCGCCTTTGCCGGCGAACTGATCGACCTGTGAAGCGCGAGCCCTGCATGTTTGCAGGGCTGGGGCTCAAGCCCGGCGGGCTGCCCGGCGCAACGTTTCCCGGCAGGGTTCGCGCATGTCGAACCCTCCTCACCTCCCGGACCGCCATGACCGCCGCCACCACTCCAGCTGGGACTGGCCACTGACGGCATGGGCGAGCCTGCTTCCCCTCCATCTGGACGCGACGGTGAACTGGCATCGCCAGCCGGACAGGCGTCCTGGGACGACATCCGGATCTTCAACGCCATCGTCGTCGGCGGGTCGATGGCCGTGGCGGCGGCGCAGCTAGGCCTGAGCGAGGCCACCGTCGCGCGCCGGCTCAAGGGCCTCGAAACCGAACTCGGCCTGCAGCTCTTCACCCGCGAGGCCAACCGGCTCGTGCCGACCGCCATCGGCATGGAGCTCGCGGCCGAGGCTGCCCTCGTCGAGGCCGCAGCCAAGCGCTTCGCTATCCGCGCCGACGCCGCCCGCCCGCGCGCCGATGCACCGGTCCGGATCACCGCCACCACCTCGATCAGCATGCTCCTGACCATGAACGCGACGGCGATCTCGCAGGCGGCCGGCGGGGTCGAGATCGTGATCATCAGCACGCGCAGCCGGCTCGACCTGGCACGCGGCGAGGCCGACATCGCGCTGCGGATGACGAGGGTTCCCGGCGAGCCCGGCCATTACGCCCAGAAGGTCGGGCGGCTGATGCAGACGCTCTATGTCCGCCACGATGTCGATCCTGCGACGGCGCCGATCATCTCGGTGAACCGCGAAACCTCGTCGCGGATCGACGATCACATCATGGCTTATGCCGCGGGGCGGCCGATCGCGGCCCGCGTCGGCGATTCCGCGGCACGCTACGAGAGCATCCGCTCGGCCGGGGCGCTGTCGATGGCGCCGTGTTTCATGGGCGACGCCGATTCGAGCCTGCGCCGCCTTCAGCCACCACCCGAGGAGACGGGCGACGACATCTTCCTGGTCTCGCACGAGGTCTCGCGTCGCAGGCCCGGCGTCGCTGCGGTGCTGAGCGCGCTGCGCAAGCTGTTCAAGGAGAATCAGGCGCGCCTCGCCGGCCGGATGGCCGATAACGCGGCCGATCCTTAAACTCGTCGGCAGTCCGGCAAGACTTGGCTAACCATCCTTTTACTGCTGCGGGCGCATGCTGCCGCAAAGCTCGTGATGTCACGGGCCGTGGAGAGTGCGCCATGCGCCTGATCGAAATGTTCTGGAAGGACAACCGCGGCACGCTGGCCGCCGATATCGCCAAGGCCGGCGCGGCCATCGCCTTCCTGTCGGTCATCGCCGCGAATTTTCTGTCGAGCCAGACCGCCTCGCTCGACAAGGAGCGCATGGCCGCGGTCAGTCTCGCCGCCTCGAAGCGCCTGCCCACCGACCCGATGATCACCGGCTCGATCGGCCAGACCGCGAACGCGACGAAGCTCGACCCCTGCGCCCTGCCCCGCTGACGGCACTCAGCCGAGCCAGCGCAGCAGCTCCGCAGTCACGACTTCCGGCGCTTCCAGCGTCGACAGATGACCGCAGCCGGGTACAATCGCGAGGCGGGCCCTCTCGCCGACAAGGCCGGCCATTTCTCGCGCTTCCGCCACAGGCGTGATCTCGTCCTCCTGTCCGACCACAACTAGCGTCGGAATGGCGAGGTTCGCCAGTAGCGGCCGTGAATCCGGCCGCTTCATGATCGCTTTCTGCTGGCGTGCGAAACCTTCCGCCCCCACATCATCAGCCATCTGGCGCACCAGCAGGCGCAGCGGCTCGTCGGTCAGGCGCGCTGGTGCCACGAGCTTCTGCCAGAGCAGCGTCGTGACATTGTCGAAGGCGCCCTTCTCGGCCAGCGCGATCATCTGCTCGCGTGGCTCGTTCGTCTCGGGCGTCGCCGGTTTGGCGCTGGTATCGAGCAAGGCAAGCCGCGTCACGCGCTCCGGCGCCTGCCGCAGAACCTCGAACGCGATGTAGCCGCCCATCGACAGGCCACAGAGCGCGAAACGGGGCGGCGCGGCCGCGAGCAGGCGTTGCGCGATGGCGAATAACGTGTCGTCGCGAGCGTGATCGGCGACGAGAATAGGCCGGCCATCGGCCAGCGCAGGCCATTGCGGAGCGTAGAGTGCAGCATTGCAACTCAGGCCGGGAACGAGAACGAGCGGCTCCTTCATGGGGCTAAAGCAGTCCTTTCATGGCTAGATGATTGACTTTGCCGCGTTTTCTTTGCATTCCACACGGGTCCGAAGGCGCGCAGGAACTGTCGTCGCGCCAACGTGGTGGTTGAGCAGGTCATCCCGCCGCGTTTCACCGACCCAGAAGAAGCACGATACGCGATGTCATTTGCCGAACTCGGCTTGAGCGAAAAGGTTCTGACGGCCGTCACGGCCGCAGGCTATAACACGCCGACCCCCATCCAGGCCCAGGCCATTCCGCATGTTCTTGCCCGCAAGGACGTTCTGGGCATCGCCCAGACCGGCACCGGCAAGACCGCGGCCTTCACGCTGCCGATGCTGACCATCCTGGAAACCGGCCGCGCCCGGGCCCGGATGCCGCGCACCCTGATCCTGGAGCCGACGCGCGAGCTCGCGGCGCAGGTCGAGGAGAACTTCGTCCGCTACGGCGTGAACCAGAAGCTTTCGGTGGCGCTGCTGATCGGCGGCGTCTCCTTCGGCGACCAGGACGCCAAGATCACCCGCGGCGTCGACGTGCTGATCGCGACGCCCGGCCGCCTGCTCGACCATGTCGAGCGCGGCAAGCTCTTGCTCACCGGCGTCGAGCTGCTCGTCATCGACGAGGCCGACCGCATGCTCGACATGGGCTTCATCCCGGACATCGAGCGTGTCTGCAAGCTTGTTCCCTTCACCCGGCAGACGCTGTTCTTCACCGCGACGATGCCGCCGGAGATCACGCGCATCTCCGAGCAGTTCCTGCACAACCCGGTCCGCGTCGAGGTTTCCCGACCGGCGACGGCGGCTGCGACGATCACGCAACGCCTGATCGCCTCGAACGCCCAGGATTTCGAGAAGCGCGAGACGCTGCGCCAGCTGATCAAGGGCGCGACCGATCTCCAGAACGCGATCGTCTTCTGCAACCGCAAGCGCGATGTCGCGACCCTGCACAAGTCGCTGCAGCGCCATGGCTTCCCGGCCGTCGCGCTCCACGGCGACATGGACCAATACGCCCGCATGGCGGCACTGGAATCCTTCCGCACCGGCGAGAACCCGATCCTCGTCGCCTCGGACGTCGCGGCGCGGGGCCTCGACATCCCCGCCGTCAGCCATGTCTTCAATTTCGACGTGCCGACCCATGCCGAGGACTATGTCCACCGCATCGGCCGCACCGGCCGCGCCGGCCGCGAAGGCGCCTCCTTCACCATCGTCACCCGCCATGACGACAAGCTCGTCGCGGCGATCGAGAAACTGACCGGCCAGACCATCGCCTTCGAAGGTCCCGGCCTCGATGCCCTGCCCCCTGGCCAGCCGCGCGAAGAACGCCGTGGCGGCCGCCGCGACGAGAAGCGCTCGTCGTCGCGCGGTGGGCGCGGGCGTCCGGAGCGTGGCGCGCGCGCCGAAGCAGGAGCCCCGCGGTCCGACACGGTCGAGAATGCGGACGATACGCAGCGCAAGCCGCGCCGCGTGCCGATCCGGCCCGATTCCGAGGCGACAGCCCCCGCGCCCGCCGCGCGTCACGAGGAGACTCGGCGTGCGCGCCCGCCGCGGACGCGCGACGATGATGACGGCCCGCAGGTGAAGGGGCTGGGCGATCACGTCCCGGCCTTCCTGCTGCGCCCGACACGTGTCGGATAACGTTACGGCATCAACCCGTTTTTAACATCATCGCCCTAGATTGCGTTTCGTCGCGATGGGATGACCTTCGCGGCGGACGGGCGCATGCCGCCGTATATACGGACAGGATGTCCCGCTTCGATTGTTTGATCGAAGCTGACGTGGCCGAAGGCCGCGACCCGGCTTCATACCGGATGGCGAAGGCATGGACGACCTGGTTTCGGTTCCCGCCCGCACTGATGATCTCGCCGAGCGCGTCGTTGCGGCGATGCGAGAGCATGGCTCGCCGAGCTATCCTCGCGCCTTCGAGGTCTGGTACGCCCATCTGAGCGGCGAAATACCGGCCGTCAGCATCGCGATGAACGCGATCATCGCCGGCAGCGACGGAAAGGTCTCCGCCGCCGATATCGACAGCCTCTACGAACGCTTCATCAGCACCGAGCGCTTCTCGCGTCAGGCCGAGCGCACGAGCCTGCAGGTGCTCGGCGAGATCGACGCGATGATGGGCCTCGTCGACAAGGCGCTCGGCTCCAGCGAGCTCTATCACGGCCGTCTCTGCGCCATGTCCGAGGACGTGCCGCCCGCGACCGACCGCCACAAGCTGCGCGAATGGGTCGAGGCGCTGGTGATGTCGACCCGCGAGGAAGTCACGCGCAAAGCCCAGCTCGAGGCGGAGCTCCGCAACAGCTCCAATGAAATCCGCAACCTGCGCGAGGCGCTGGAATCAACGCGCGCCGAAGCCCTCACCGATCCGCTGACCGGGCTCGCCAACCGCCGGCATTTCGAGGAGATGCTGCAGAAATCGATCGATCAGGCGACGCTGCGCCGCGAACCCTTCGCGCTGGTCATGGCCGATATCGACTTCTTCAAGCGCTTCAACGATGCCCATGGCCATCTGACGGGTGATCAGGTGCTCCGCCTGGTCGCGCGCACGATGAAGGACAAGTTCAAGGACAAGGCGATCATCACCCGCTTCGGCGGCGAGGAATTCGCCATCATCCTGCCGGAAGCCGATCTGATCGCCGGCAAGTTTGGCGCCGAGACGGTGCGCCAGGCGCTGCTGACCCGCGAGTTGATCAAGCGCTCGACCAATGTGAATCTCGGCCGGATCACCATCTCGCTCGGCGTCGCCAGCTATCGCCGCGGCGATACCGCCGGCTCCCTGGTGGACCGGGCCGACCAGTCGCTGATGCAGGCCAAGCGCGACGGCCGCAACCGCACCGTCACCGAGGATGCGCTGGAAACGACGACCCGTGTCGCCTGAGTTGGCTCAGGGCGCCGTCAGGGCGCTCTCGCTGCGCGGCTTGATCTCGACGGATTCGCCGCAGCCGCAGGCCGAGACCTGATTGGGGTTGTTGAAGACGAAGGTCGAGGAGAACCGGTCCGTCTTGAAGTCGAGCTCGGTGCCGAGCAGGAACAGCACGGCCTTGGCATCGACGACCACCGTCGCGCCCTTGTCGCTCACGACCTCGTCGCCCTTGTTGAGCGCCCGCGCGATCTCGAAGGTGTATTCCATGCCGGCGCAGCCGCCCTTCTTGACGCCGACCCTGAGGCCGAGCGCCGGAGCATCCCCACCAGCGGATTGCACCATGATCTCGCGGATGCGGGCCGCCGCGGCGTCGGTCAGCGAAATGACCTTGAGGCCCGGTATCGAAAACATCTGTTTCCCTCCTCGACCGGGTTCAAGGCCCGGTGAAGCAAGATTGTTCCCGACAACATAGGGATCGGCAGGGCTTTCGTCGAGATGCAGACGGCGCGCCATGCGCCCGCGATCCAGCCCCTGCCCGCCTCACGCATTGCGGAACGGGCCGGCTCATGCACTCTGGCGCCTGGGAATCCCCGAGGCTCCACGACCTCTTCCAACAAGACCTCTTCCAAACGGCAGGAACACCATGGCGCATCGTCTGCATCGCCCCGAATCGCTGCATGCCCTCGTCCGCGACATGGTCGTGAAGGCCGGCTGGACGCAGGCCGAGGCACAGGAGACCGCCGATCATCTCGTCCTCGCCAATCTCAGCGGCCACGACAGCCACGGGGTCGGCATGCTGCCGCTCTATTTCCAGTCGCTGGCCGATGGCAATCTGAGTCCAGCCTCGCAGCCGCAGACGCGGGTCGATGCGGCGCCCTTCCTGATCATCGACGGCAAGATCGCGCTCGGCCAGCCGAATGCGCGCAACGCCATCGACCGGGCGATCACGATGGCGCAGGCCGGCGGCGTCGCCATCGTCAATCTGCTCGATTCCCACCATATCGGCCGCATCGGCCATTATGCCGAAGTCGCCGCCGACGCCGGGCTGATCTCCTTCTTCTGGGTCAATGTCGCCGGCCGCCCGCCGATCGTCGCGCCCTATGCGGCGAAGGAAGCCCGCTTCGGCACCAACCCCCATGCGATCGGCATCCCCGTGCCCGGCGGCGATCCGCTGATCCTCGACTTCGCCACCAGCCGCATGGCCCATGGCAAGGCCCGCGTCGCCCTCAACAAGGGCGAGCAGGTGGCGCCCGGCTACATCATCGACGGTGAAGGCCGCCCGACCACCGACCCGGCCCATGTCTTCGCCAGCCCCGACCATCCGCTCGGAGCGTTGCTGCCCTTCGGCGACCACAAGGGTGCCGGCCTCTCGCTGATCGCGGAATTGCTCTCGGCCGGCTTGATGGGTGCCGCGCGGATCGACGAGAAGCCGCAGAAGACCTGGGTGATCAACTCGCTCTTCGGCGTCATCATCGACCCGGCCCGGCTGGAGCCTGATGCAGAGCTGCGCCGCAGCCGCACCGAGAGTTATCTCGCCTTCGTGCGCGCGGCGAAGCCGATGGACCCCGCCAATCCGGTGCTGGCGCCCGGCGACAAGGAGCGCAAGGTCAAGATCGAGCGGCAGGCGGCCGGCATTCCGCTGGACGACGAGACCTGGTCGCAGATCGTCGCCGCCGCCAAGCAGCACGGCATCGATGCCGAGAGCTACTGAGCCATGTCGCCTGAAGCCTATAACGCCTTCTGTGCCTCGCTGACCGCCACCAGCCATGTCGTGCAATGGGGTGGCGCCGATGTCTGGAAGGTTGGCGGCAAGGTCTTCGCCATCGGGCGGCAGCAGGAGGATGGCGAGATGGCCGTTTCCTTCAAATGCTCGCCGATGGGTTTCGAAATTCTGAGCGAGCAGCCGGGCCTCAGGCCCGCGCCCTATCTCGCCTCGCGCGGCATGAAGTGGATCCAGTGGCTCACCGGAGAGAGCATGCCGGACGACGTGCTGCGCGATTATCTCGCCGAGAGCCACCGCCTCGCCGCCGCCGGGCTGACGAAGCGGGCCCGGGCCGAGCTCGGCCTATAGCAGCGCCTCGCCGCGGAACATCGGCACGCAGCCGCCGCCGACCCGCGAGCGGAAGCCGTCGGCAGCGCGGCGCGAGGTGACGTTCAGCAGGCTCGGGCGGCCCATCTCGACGCCCTGGGTGATGCTGTAGGCGGCCTCGTCGCCGCCATCGAGCGACAGGAGCAATGCACCGAGCGTCGCGCTGGCGCTGCCGGTGGCAGGATCTTCCCAGGTACCGGCCAGCGGCGCGAACATCCGTGCTCTTATGGCGTTCCCGTCGCGGGCATAGACGAAGAGCGACAGCCGCCCCTGCAATTCCGGATTCTGCCCTTCAAGCTTGCGGAAGGCGGCGATATCGGGCGTCGCGCCTGCAAGCGCGGCCGGCGCGACCTGTGCCAGCACGAATTTCACGCCGAGCGAGGCCTGGACCGGCTTGTGGCCGCTGGTGACGATATCGGAAGCCGCCACGCCCGCGCAGGCCGCGATCCCGTCGGCGGGCAATTCGATGCCGAGCGACAAAGCCTGCGGCGCGGCGATGACGGCGCCCGTGACCGCCCCGGCGGCATCGCGCTCCACGGCGATCTCGACCAACCCGGCCATCTGCTCGAAGCGCAGCACGCCGCCGCGGTCGCGGCCATGGCGGGCCAGCACGCAGGCCGTGCCGACATTGGGATGGCCAGCGAAGGGCATTTCGGCCGTGCGATGGAAGATGCGCACGCGCGCGTCATTGGCCGGATCGTCCGGCGGCAGGACGAAGGTCGTCTCGCTATAGTTCATCTCCGCCGCGAGCGATTGCATCTGCGCGTCGGACAGCCCGCGGGCATCGGTGAAGACCGCGAGCTGGTTGCCACCGAAGGGGCGATCGGTGAAGACGTCGACGGTTTCGTAGGGAAAGCTCGGCATGGCAGGCTCCGATGGCGACGATCATTCGCCCTGTCTTGATGCCACCCTTCCCCAACCGGGAATAATGAAGGTCGGTCATGCGATCGATCACGCGAGCGCGATCCGTCTCCGCCGTCACAGCAGGAAATGGAATCCGAAGCCGAATATCACGAAACCGGCTGCGACGACCTGCGCGATGAAGAGCGGTTTCAGCCGGAACGCCTGCGCCGCCTGGAATTCAGCGCGCTCGGCGCGCGACATCCGCTCGCGGGCCTTGAACTGCTCGGCCAGCGCCGACGGATCGCTGCTCGCCCCATCGCGCTCGAGGTCCATCCGCACGGTGATGAAACCAATGATGAGGCCGAGCACGCCGAGCCCGAAGAAACCGACGAGCCGCAAGGCGGCGTAGAACACGCCGATGAGCAAGGCGGCCAGGAACGGAAAGACGAGGTAATCCCACTTCGTCGCGCGCATGCCTCATCATGCGCGCCAGAAGGTGAAGCCGTCCAGTCTCACCACATGTCGAGCGCGACGCGGGCCTCGTCGGACATGCGCGACTGATCCCAGGGCGGATCGAAGGTCATGTTGACGGTGACGCCGGCAACACCCGGCACCGTGCTGACGGCATTCTCGACCCAGCCCGGCATCTCGCCGGCCACCGGGCAGCCCGGCGCGGTCAGCGTCATGTCGATCGTGATCTGCCGGTCGTCGGCGATGTCGACGCGGTAGATCAGGCCGAGCTCATAGATGTCGGAGGGAATCTCGGGGTCGTAGACCGTCTTCAGCGCGGCGACGATATCGTCGGTCAGCCGGTCGATCTCCTCCGGCGGCAACGCGGTGCCCTTGCCCATGGCGGGGGCGTTCGGCTTCAGTTCTTCGGCGACGCTGTCGGTCATCTCTTCAAATCCCGGTCAGGCGAACAGGCTCTCGGCCTTCCGCAGGGCATCCACCAGCTTGTCCACCTCTTCGAGCGTGTTGTAGAGCCCGAAGGAGGCACGGCAGGTCGATGTCACCCCATATCGTGCCAAAAGCGGCATGGCGCAATGGGTGCCGGCGCGCACTGCGACACCGGCACGGTCGATCACGGTCGCGACGTCATGGGCATGGGCGCCCTTCATCTCGAAGGCGACGATAGCGCCCTTCTCCCGCGCCTTGCCGAAGATGCGGATCGAATTCATCTCGCCGAGCCGCTCCATCGCATAGGCGCCGAGCTTGGCCTCGTGAGCGGCGATGTTCTCGCGGCCGAGCGCCATCATGTAGTCGAGCGCGGCGCCCAAGCCCACCGCCTCGACGATCGCCGGCGTGCCGGATTCGAAGCGATGTGGCGGGTCGTTATAGGTCACGCTGTCTTCGCTGACGGTGACGATCATCTCGCCGCCACCCTCGTAAGGCGGCAGCTTGTCGAGCCATTCCTTCTTGCCCCAGAGGATGCCGGAGCCGGTCGGGCCATAGGTCTTGTGGCCGGTGAAGGCGTAGAAATCGCAGCCCAGCGCCTGCACGTCGACCGGCAGGTGCACGGCGCCCTGGCTGCCGTCGACCACCAGCGGAATGCCATAGGAGCGGCAGATCGCGGCGACCTCGGCGATCGGGATGATCGTGCCGATCGCGTTCGACATCTGGGTCAGCGACACCACCTTGGTGCGCGGCGAGATCAGCTTCTCGAATTCCTCGATGAGGAAATTGCCGTCCTCGTCGATCGGTGCCCATTTGATCACGGCGCCATGGCGCTCGCGCCAGTAGTGCCAGGGCACGATGTTGGAATGGTGCTCCAGGATCGAGAGGATGATCTCGTCGCCTTCCTGGATCTGCAGATGGCGCCCGAGCGACGAAGCGACGGTGTTGAGCGCGCCGGTGGAGGAGCGCGTGAACACGATCTCCTCCAGATGCGCCGCGTTCAGGAAGCGGCGCGCGCTTTCGCGAGCCGCCTCATAGGCTTCCGTCGAAGCGTTGGCGAGATAGTGCAGGCCGCGATGGACATTGGCGTAATCCTCCCGCATCAGCCGCGTCATCGCCTCGATCACCGCTTCCGGCTTCTGGGCCGAGGCAGCGTTGTCGAGATAGACCAGCGGCTTGCCATAGACCTCCCGGCTCAGGATCGCGAAATCCTTGCGGATGGCCTGGACGTCATAGGGCTTCGCCAGCGCGTTCATCGGTTCAGGCCTTTCCGGGCGTGACTGGCGCCTTGTCGGCGACGAGTTCGCCGCCATGGCCCCAATCCTCGCGCTCGATCTCCTGGATCACGATATGGGTGTTCTGCGGGTTCTTGCCGAGCACCTTGACCAGCGTTTCCGTGAATTCCTTCACGATCTGCGCCTTCTGCTGGCGCGAGGCGCCCTTGGTGATCTGGAGATTGATGTAGGGCATCAGACGGTGCTCACCTCGGAAGCGGCCTCGCGGGCCTTCAGCCACGACTCGACCTCGCCGATCACGAGATCGCGCACATCCTCATCAGTGATGAACTCGACCGCCTCGCCGGCGAAGGCCTGCAGCACCAGCGCCTCGGCCTGCGGCCGCGGCAGGCCGCGCGCCATCAGGTAGAAGAGCTGGTCGCCGTCGATCTGCGCGACGGTCGCGCCATGGCCGCAGACCACGTCGTCGGCGAAGATCTCTAGCTCGGGCTTGTTGTACATCGAGGCGCCGTCATTCAGCAGCAGCGCGTTGCTCTTCATGCTGCCATCGGTCTTCTGCGCGTATTTCCGCACGATGACCTTGCCCTGGAAGACGCCAGTCGCCTCGCCGCCCGCGATCGTCTTGAACAATTCACGGCTGGTGCCGTGCGGCACCTCGTGGTCGACGATCAGCGTGACGTCGGAATGCTGCGCCTTGTTGATCAGGTTGACGCCACGCAGGCCGACCTCAGTGTGTTCGCCGGCATAGCGGACGAAATGCTGCTGGCGCACCGTGCCGGCATTGCAGATCAGCGCGAAGGAATCGAACTTCGCCTGCGCCCCGACCGTCGCGAGCAGGCTCTGCACCTCGACCGTCGCCGCCTGCTGGCGGGTGACGATGCGGACATGCTGGATCTCGCTCTCGTCGCCGGTCTCGAAGACGATCGCGCCGTTGATCTGCTGCGCGGCCTTGCCTGCGGCTTCGCTGACCTCGACGATCGTGCCCTTGACGCCCTTGCCGGCAAGCACGACCGAGCGATGGAACACCGCGCGCTCTTCCTCGCCCGAAGCGAGCGCGACGATCACGATCCGCTGCTCCAGCTCGACGCCCTCAGTGATCTCGACGAAGACGCCGTCGCGCATCAGCGCGGTGTTGAGCGCGAGGCCCATGTCGTCATGGCCGACCGAAGGACCGGCGAGGATGCGGGTCAGGTCCTCGCGCGGCGATACCAGCGCCTCGGCGAGCGACTGCACCGAGACACCCTCCGGGATCGCGTCGAGCGTCGAGAGTTCCGGCGCGAAAACGCCGTCGACCAGCACGAGGCGCAGGCCATCGAGCTTCAGCGCGGCCAAGCGCGCCTTGACCGCCGCCGTGACGGCAGCGCCGCCGGCCAACGGGCGCGCCTCGCGCAGCAGCGTGCGCAGGTCGGTATAGCGCCAGGATTCGAGCCGGCGATGCGGCAGGCCCTTGGCCTCGAAGCCGGCGAAGGCGTCCTCGCGCAGCTTGCGCACGGCCGGGCCGCCCGGCAGCTCGGCCTTGCTGTCAGCGTATTGCTGGACGAGCTGCTGTTCGGCAGCCGTCTTCAGCGGGGTGACGATGGCCATTACGCCGCCTCCCCATAGGCCGCATAGCCCGACTTCTCGAGCTCCAGCGCCAGCTCCTTGCCGCCGGTCTTCACGATCCTGCCCTTCGACATGACGTGGACGGTGTCCGGGACGATATGGTCGAGCAGACGCTGATAGTGGGTGATGACGAGGAAGCCGCGGTTCTTGTCGCGGAGCGCGTTGACGCCCTCGGCGACGATGCGCAGCGCGTCGATGTCGAGGCCGGAATCGGTCTCGTCGAGGATGCACATGGACGGCGAAAGCAGAGCCATCTGAAGGATTTCCATGCGCTTCTTCTCACCACCGGAGAAGCCGACATTGAGCGGACGGCGCAGCATGTCCTTGGCGATGCCGAGCTTGTCGGCGGCGGCATTGACCTGCTTGATGAAGTCCGGCGTCAGCAATTCGTCCTGCCCGCGCGCCTTGCGCTGCGCGTTCATGGCAGCCTTGAGGAAGGTCATGGTGGCGACGCCAGGAATCTCCAGCGGGTACTGGAAGGCGAGGAAGATGCCGGCGGCGGCGCGGGCATCGGCCTCCATCTCCAGCACGTTCTCGCCGTTGAGCAGAATCTCGCCGTCGAGGACCTCATAGTCCTCCTTGCCGGCGATGACATAGCTCAGCGTCGACTTGCCGGAGCCGTTCGGCCCCATGATGGCGGCGACCTCGCCATCGTTCACGGTGAGGTTCAGGCCATTGAGGATCTGCTTGTCCTCGTCGGCGATCTTGACGACCAGATTGCGAATTTCGAGCATCGTTTCGTTCCTGTGTCATCCCGTGCGCGGTGCTGCGCGAGGCGGTGCGCCGCTGATGCGGGATCGTTTTGTCCAGTGATGGTCCTGATGACGGTCCCGTGTCTGCGGAGCAGCGCTTTCGTGCTGCGCCGCGCACGGGATGACCGCCCTTATCCAACCGAGCCTTCGAGCGAGATGGTGATCAGCTTCTGCGCCTCGACGGCGAATTCCATCGGGAGCTGCTGCAGCACCTCCTTGACGAAGCCGTTGACGATCAGCGCCACCGCCTCCTCCTCGGAAAGGCCGCGCTGCTGGCAGTAGAACATCTGGTCCTCGCCGATCTTCGACGTGGTCGCCTCGTGCTCGAAGATCGCGGTCGCGGTCTTGGCTTCGATATAGGGGATGGTGTGCGCGCCGCACTGGTCGCCGATCAGCAGCGAGTCGCAATTGGTGAAGTTGCGCGCGCCGGTCGCCTTGCGATGGGCCGAGACGATGCCGCGATAGGTCGAGTCCGACCTGCCGGCCGCGATGCCCTTGGCGATGATTTTCGAGGTCGTGTTCTTGCCGAGATGCAGCATCTTGGTGCCGCTATCGACCTGCTGCATGCCGTTCGACACCGCGATCGAGTAGAATTCGCCGCGCGAGCCGTCGCCGCGCAGGATGCAGGACGGGTATTTCCAGGTGATCGCCGAGCCGGTCTCGACCTGCGTCCACGAGATCTTCGAGTTCTTGCCACGGCAATCGCCACGCTTGGTCACGAAGTTGTAGATGCCGCCCTTGCCCTCGGCGTCGCCGGGGAACCAGTTCTGCACGGTCGAGTACTTGATCTCGGCATCGTCGAGCGCGATCAGCTCGACCACCGCCGCGTGGAGCTGGTTCTCGTCGCGCTTCGGCGCCGTGCAGCCTTCGAGATAGCTGACATAGGCGCCCTCGTCGGCGATGATCAGCGTGCGCTCGAACTGGCCGGTATTCTGCTCGTTGATGCGGAAATAGGTCGACAGCTCCATGGGGCAGCGCACGCCTTTGGGGATGTAGACGAAGGAGCCGTCGGTGAAGACCGCGCTGTTCAGCGTCGCGAAATAGTTGTCCGTCACCGGGACGACCGTCGCGAGATACTTCTTCACCAGCTCCGGGTGTTCCTGGATCGCCTCAGAGATCGAGCAGAAGATCACGCCGGCTTGCGCCAGCTCCTTCTTGAAGGTCGTGACCACCGAGACCGAGTCGAAGACGGCATCGACCGCGACGCGGTTCTCAGGGGCGACGCCGGCCAGGATCTCCTGCTCGCGCAGCGGGATACCGAGCTTCTTGTAGGTCTCCAGGATCGCCGGATCGACATCGTCTAGCGATTGCGGCGAGGCGCCCTTCTTCGGCGCCGCGTAGTAGTAAAGGTCCTGATAGTCGATCGGCGGGTAGTTCACGCGCGACCAGGTCGGCTCGGTCATGGTCTTCCAGCGGCGGAAGGCGTCGAGCCGCCATTCCAGCATCCATTCCGGCTCGTTCTTGCGCGCCGAGATATAGCGGACCGTGTCCTCGGTGAGGCCCTTGGCCGGCTTCTCGACCTCCAGCTCCGTGACGAAGCCGTATTTGTACTCGGTCACGTCGATCGACTTGACCTGATCGATGGTCTCCTGGACCGCTGCCATTTCTCAGTCTCCAGTGCGGGTTCAAGGCCCGCCGGTTTGGTCTTCGTGTTGCGGAACGCGTCAGGCGGCAGCCCGGGCGCTCCGATCGGCTTGCGCGGCCACGAGCTTTTCGTAGGCCGCGAGAAAGAGATCGATATCCGCCCCGGAGGTGGTCCATCCGAGCGATGCCCGCAAGGCCCCTGCGCTCATGGCGGGGTCGATTTTCATCGCATCGAGCACATGCGAGCGCTTGACCTTGCCCGAGGAACAGGCCGAGCCGGACGATAGTGCCGCTCCGGCAAGGTCGAGCTTGATCAGCACGGTCTCGGCCTTGAGGCCCGGCGTCGCGAACGCGCTGGTATTGGGCAGGCGCGGCGCAGCCTGAGCAAAGATCGCGGTCTCCGGCGACAACGCCGCAAGCCCCGCCTCCAGGCGGTCACGCAGACCGGAAAGCCGCGCGGATTCGACCGCCAGAAGCTTGGCAGCGATCTCAGCCGCCGCGCCGAAGCCGATGATTCCCGGCAGGTTTTCGGTTCCGGCGCGCCAGCCACGCTCCTGCCCGCCGCCGCGCATCGGCTTGTCGGCGAGTTCGAGCGCTCCGGTGCGGAAGACAATGGCCCCGATGCCCTTCGGCCCGCCGATCTTGTGGGCAGATAGCGTCAGCACATCAGCGCCGAGGGCAATGATGTCGATGGCGATCTTGCCGGCCGCCTGCACGGCATCGCTATGCATAAGGCCGCCATGGCGATGGACGAGGTCGGCCGTCTCGGCGATCGGCTGGATCACACCGGTCTCGTTATTGGCGAGATGGATCGAAACGAGCGCCCGCGCGCCGGGGTTCTCGGTGACGAAACGAGTCAGCCGTGCATCCAGCCAGACGAGGTCGACCACGCCGTTTGCATCGACCGGGATCGTCTCGACGGCGCCAGCCGGGAAACGATGCCCCTCGCGCACGCAGGCATGCTCGGTCGCGCTGTGAAGCAGAAGCGTTGCGGGCGTCCGCACGCAGTCACGGCCACCATCGCAATCCATCAGGCCGGGCGAGAGCACGGCGACATTCGCTTCCGTGCCACCGCTGGTGAAGACGACGTTCGACGCCTTGGCGCCGACGAGCCTTGCGACCTGCTCGCGCGCCCGCTCCATGGCGGCCCGCGCGGCGCGTCCCTCGCCATGGACGGAGGACGGATTGCCGGGCAGCGTCAGCGCATGCGCGACCGCTTCCACCACCTCCGGCCGCACCGGGGTCGTGGCATTATGGTCGAGATAGGCGCGTCCCGCCGTCACGATCCTGCCTGCTCCATCCTCGTCATTGCCGGTCACTGATACGAAATGCTTGAAATCGCACCTGTGCGCCGTGCTATAGCCGCCCATCCGAACCGGCCGGAACGGTCGAAACGCGGTTCGCTCTTGCGATCCACCGTTTTGTTCTCGACTTGTTCACGGCTGTTAGAACTATTCTAAGCGCTCTTCATCTAGGGCGCGCATGGTGGCGCCGTCAAGGGTGGCCGGGTTTCGAGCAGGCATGCGCCCGCTTTCTGCCCGCCCGCGCCGGCACTGCCGCAAGAAGCGGTGAGACGATGCCAGAGGTTATCTTCAACGGGCCCGCAGGCCGGATCGAGGGTCGCTACCAGCCCGCCAAGAAGCGGGGTGCGCCGCTCGCGATCATCCTGCACCCGCACCCGCAATTCGGCGGGACGATGAACAACCAGATCGTCTACAACCTGTTCTACACCTTCGTGAACCGCGGCTTCTCGGCCCTGCGCTTCAATTTCCGCGGCGTCGGCCGCAGCCAGGGCCATTTCGACCACGGCGCGGGCGAGCTCTCGGACGCCGCTGCCGCGCTCGACTGGATGCAGGCGCTCAATCCCGAAGCGAAGAGCTGCTGGATCTCCGGCGTCTCCTTCGGCGCCTGGATCGGCATGCAGCTCCTGATGCGCCGCCCGGAGATCGAGGGCTTCCTCTCGATCGCGGCGATGGCCAACCGCTACGACTTCTCGTTCCTGGCGCCCTGCCCGTCCTCGGGCCTGTTCGTCCACGGCTCGGAAGATCGCGTCGCGCCGGTGAAGGAAGTCATGGCGGTGATCGAGAAGGTGAAGACCCAGAAGGGCATCCAGATCGAGCATACGGTCGTGGATGGCGCCAACCACTTCTTCGACGGCAAGGTCGATGTGCTGATGAGCCAGGTCGGCGCCTATCTCGACGCCAAGGTCGGCCCCGAAATCCTCAAGACCGAGCAGGAACAGGCCTGAGCCTCCGGCTCGACGCCAAGACGGGCAGCGTCATCTTCGCTGCCCGTGCCTCCGCCATGATCCAGTCGCGGAACAGCCTGATCTTGCGCTCGCGCTGGCGCTCCGTCGGATAGACGATCCAATAGGCCCATTCGTCGGGCACAGCGTGCTCGACGGCGAAGACGAGCCGCCCGGCCGCGATGTCATAGGCGAAGAGCTCGGGCACGGCCATCGCGACGCCATGCCCGCGCATCGCCGCCTGCACGCTCATCGCCTGCATCTCCAGCGACATCGAGCGCCCGCCCTGCCGGGGCATATCGAGGCCGAGATCGGCGAACCAATCCTTCCACGCTTCCTCATCCGCGCTCAGCAGCGGCGCCCGCAGCAGGTCAGCCGGCTCGCGCAATTGCAGCCGCTCGCGCAGCTCCGGCGAACAGAGCGGCGCGTAGTGGCAATCGAACAGCTTCTCCGCCGTGACGCCCGGCCATGAGCCCGGTCCGTAGCGCACGGCGAGATCGACGGCCTCGGTGGTGAAGTCGACGAGATGCTGCGAGGTCCGGACCCTCACGGCGAATTGCGGGTTCTCGATCTGGAACTGCGCCAGCCGTGGCGAGAGCCAGGTGATCGCCATCGTCTGGAGCGAGGAGATCGTCAGGACCGTCTGGTTCTCCTCGCAGATGTCGCGGAACACCGTCCCGATATCGGCGAGCGCCTTGCCGACCGGCCCGGCGAGCCGCTGGCCGATCGCGGTCAGCACCACCTGACGCGGCTGGCGCAGGAAGAGCGGCGCCCCGACGCGATCCTCCAGCAGGCGGATCTGATAGCTGACGGCGGCCTGCGTCATGCCGAGCTCTTCGGCGGCGCGAGTGAAGTTCTGATGGCGCGCCGCAGCCTCGAAGACGCGGACCGCTGCGAGGGGCGGAAGCTTGGGCGGCGGCGGATGCGAGGGCATGCCGAAGCATAAGCCAGTTTTATGGCAGGTGACAATCTTCCGCTTTGTGCCCGCGTCCCGTCTGGCCCAGATTCATCCTCACAAAGCAGGCGGTAGCGCCTGCGCCCCAGAGGATCACATCATGACCTGCGCTTCCCATGCGGGGCGGCTGGACACGTCCGGCAGCTCATCCCTTCTGCACGGCCTGTTCACCGCCTGGCAGCGCCATGCGGTCACCCTCCGCACGCAGCATCGTCTCGCGCTGCTGGACGATCGCGCGCTCTGCGATCTCGGCCTATCGCGCGATGTCGTGGAGCCGCCGCGCCCGCGCGACAATCCCGATCTGTGGCTCAACCGCCTTTCCGCGGGAGGTTGAGAGCGCCCTGGTCGCAAAAGCGATTTCCCCTTTTCGGCCCGATGCTCTAGACGACGGCGGAACGACATCCAGCAGATCGCAAGCCGCCATGACCACCTACAAGTCCGATTTCCTGCGCGTCCTCGACGAGCGCGGCCTCATCCATCAGGTCTCCGATGCGGAGGGCCTCGACGCTCTGTGCCGGCAGGGAACCCAGACGGCCTATGTCGGCTATGACGCGACGGCGACCTCGATCCATATCGGCAACCTGATCTCGTTGACGATGCTTTACTGGTTCCAGGAGACCGGCCACCGCCCGATCACGCTGATGGGCGGCGGCACCTCCATGGTCGGCGACCCCTCGTTCCGCGACGACCAGCGCAAGCTGCTCACGGTCGAAGAGATCGCGACCAATATCGAGAGCATCAAGCGGGTCTTCGGCCGCATCCTGCGCTATGGCGACGGGCCGACCGACGCCATGATGGCCAACAATGCCGACTGGCTGCTGAAGCTGAACTATGTCGAGTTCCTGCGCGATGTCGGCCGGCATTTCTCGGTCAACCGCATGCTCTCCTTCGATTCAGTGAAGCTCAGGCTCGACCGCGAGCAGTCGCTGTCCTTCCTCGAATTCAACTACATGATCATGCAGGGCTACGACTTCACGGAGCTCAACCGGCGCCATGGCTGCCGCCTCCAGATGGGCGGCTCCGACCAGTGGGGCAACATCATCAACGGCGTCGACCTCTCGCACCGGATGGGCGGGCCGCAGCTCTACTGCCTGACGACGCCGCTGCTGACGACTTCGTCGGGTGCCAAGATGGGCAAGACCGCCAATGGTGCGGTCTGGCTCAATGCCGACGTCTTCAGCCCCTATGATTTCTGGCAGTATTTCCGCAACACCGAGGATGCCGATGTCGGCCGCTTCCTCAAGGTATTCACGCGCCTGCCGCTGGACGAGATCGCCCGGCTCGCCGCGCTCGGCGGCGCCGAATTGAACGAGGCGAAGAAGATCCTCGCAACCGAGATCACGGCGATCGTGCATGGCCGCGAGGCGGCCGAGGCCGCTGCCGAGACCGCGCGCAAGACGTTCGAGGAAGGCGGGCTTGCCGCCGACCTGCCGAGCGTCGCGATCGCACGGGCCGAGATCGAGCCCGGCGTCGGCGTGCTCACCGCCTTCGTCAAGGCCGGGCTCGTGCCCTCGACCGGCGAGGCGCGTCGGCAGGTCAAGGCCGGTGGCCTGCGCGTCAACGACGTGGTCGTCACGGACGAGCGCGCTTCGCTCGGCCTCGGCGACCTCACCTCGGAAGGCGTGATCAAGCTCTCCTTCGGCAAGAAGAAGCACATCCTGCTGCGCCCGGAGTAAGGGCGCGTCAGCGACAGCGCCGCCGCTCTATAGGGCGCGTGTCTTCCCGCACGCGCTGCGGCATGCAATGCCGCTGCGCAGATGCGGGACCGTTCTCAGGAAAAGGCGCCATTTCGTCATACGGTCCCGTGTCTGCGGCGCACCGCTGCGCGCTGAACCGCGCACGGGATGACAGCGTGCTCCCAGGAACAGGTGTCTCAGCGCGGCTGCGCGGGCCGCGACTGCACCGGCTTCTGGGCCGGGGCGCCGCCGAGCGGATCGACGAAGCGGCGCAGTATGCCGGGCGCCAGCGCCGAAAGCGGGTTGATCGACATGGTCGGCGCGCTGGCAGCACCCGAAATCCGGAAATTCACCGCGAAGAGCCCGCCATACTGGCTGCCGCCGCCGAGCAGCGCGCCGACCACCGGCACCTGCGCGAAGGCGTTGTTGAAGGCGTAGCCCGGCACGAAGGTGCCGCCGATATCGACGCGGTCGCGGCCGTAATCGACATGGCCCTGCAGCGTGAAGCCGACCTGCTGGCCCCAGATCACCATGTCCGAGACGTCGAGCCGGCTGGCGGAGCGGGTGAACTCCGCCTTGAGCTTGGTGAAGGCGACCTCGGTTACGTCGATACGCGGCTCGGCCGCGCCATCGCCTGTAAAGGCGCTCGCCGGCTGCGAACCGACCACGCGGCGTAGCGCCGGTTCGTCACGGACCATGAAGTTGCGGAACAGCAGGTCGCCGCTCTGGTTCTCGCCCGGCCCGAGCGTCAGCAGCAGGTCGCCGCCATGGGCCCTGTTGTAGAGATCGAGGAAGCGCAGCAGCGATCCTCCGTTCTCAGACTGGATGACGAGCTGCCCGCCCTCGCCCCGGCCGCCTTGCCGGGCGGAGACATCGGCCCGGCCGATCCGTCCCTGGAAATTGGCTGAGCGGATTTCGCCGCCACGCTTGGCGAATTTCAGCGTGCCGTTGGTGATCGCCTCGTTGTTGAAGCCGGTCAGGATCGGCACGTCGAGATCGACGTCGTAATCGCCGCCCTTCCCACCGGACTTGTCGCCCTTGCCCGATGAACCCGGGCTTTGCAGGTCCTTGATGAAGGGGCGCAGGTCCGCGACCGCACCGCGCACCGTCAGCTTGACGATATTGCCGTCCCGCCTGGCATCGATCTTGAGGTTGTCGCCGGGCGAGAGGCGGAATTGCGAGAAGCTCGCGCTGTCCAGCCCGTTCTGCTTGTTCAGCTCGATACGCCCCTTGATCAGGGCCGAGCCGGCCTCGAGCGAGAAATCCTCGAGATCCGGCCCTTCGGGATCGGCCACATAGGCAAAGCTGATCTTGCCGGGCCGCCCAGCCGGTTTGCTCAGGCCGGGAAGAACGCCGTCAAGCGCGACCTTGGCAAGGTCGATCTCGACACGAGGCGGTTGCTCCGGGCCCTTGCCGAGAGGCTTGACCACCCTCACCGGCAATGTCCCGGAAATGCCGCTATCGGCGCCAAAGCCGCGACGCTGTCTTGCGGCCGCATCAAGCGCGAGCTGCAGGGTCGCCTCGCCCTGCCCCTTGCCGCTCTGCTTGAGCTCGACCTGCGCCTTGTCGCCGCCGACCCGCGCATCGCCGCGCAGCAGCAGGCCGGCGCGGTCGACATTGACGGCGAACATGCCGGCTTCGAGCTTTTCCGTGCCGAGAAGCGTGTCGGAGGCCACATTCGCCAGGTTGCCCGCGCCGGTCACGACGACTTCGTCCGGCTTCAGGTCGTCGGCGAGCGGCAGCGTGATGCCGACCTTGAGATCGCTCGTGCCCTTGATCGCGGCCGGGTCGATCCTGCCGGGGCTGAAATCCTTGAGTGACGGAAACGCGAATAGCGCCGCCAGCGCATCCATCGAGCCGAGCGAACGGAAGCCGATCCGGGCCTGTGCGCGGTGCGTGTGGTAGTCCGGCATGGCGAAGCTGCCTTCGCTCAGCTGGAGCTGGCGGCCGCCGCCGAGCTCCGCTGTCGCCTTGCCGATGGCGAGCTGGACGGTGCGCCCGCCGACACGCCCCGTCACGGTCGCATCGACCAGCGGCGGGAGGCCGGGATCGGGGAGATAGCGGACGCGGTCGGCATCGATCATCACGGAAAGTGCGGCATCGGGCATGCCTTCGCCCTTGACCAGGCGAGCATGGTCCTCGGGCGCCAGATCGAGATCGACGGAGAGCGATTTGAGGCGCCCCGCGGCAAGCTGCCGTCGCAACGTGCCGTGTACGTCCGGCGAGGTGAAGCTCGGCCAGATCGCGAGCAGCGCACGCGCATCGGAGTTCGTCGACTTGATCGCGAAGCGCTGGAGCGGCGAGCTGTTGACCCGCTGGACCATTGCCGACAGGTCGACGGAGGCCAGCGGCCCGCGCAGCGAGGCCGAATCGATGTTGACCGCATTGTTGGCCGGGTCGAGCTTCAGCGCGGCTTTCAAGCTGTCGATCTGGACCGGCGGATCGTTATCGATCCCGGCCAGCTGGCCGCTGGCATCGAGCGCGATGCGCCAGCCACCATTATCCTCGCGCAACGAGCCCGTCGCCGTGAAACGCGTCGGGCCTGCCTTGATCTCGCCGCGGGTGATGTTGAGCTCGGAGAGGTCAGCGCCGCTCGCCAGTTCGAGTTCGGCAGAATCCACGGCGAAGGACGAGATCGGGGCGTCGGGAAAGCGCAGCGTGCCGGAGCGGACGCCGATCCGTGCGGTGATCGACTTCTTGCCGTCCGGGGATTGCCGCAACGTCGCGCGGCCCTGCAGCGGCAGGCCTTCGACCAGGACGCCACCTGTCCCGAAGGCGAGCGCGACCGCCTCGGCAGGCTCGAAGCGCAGGATATCGATATCGGCGCGCTGGGTGCCGTCGGCCTCGGTCGACATATCGACCGCCAGTTCCTTCCAGCGCTGCCCCGTGCGCCCCTTCATCGTCATCCGCGTGCCGCGCTCGGCGATGCGCGTCAGCTTGATCTCGACATCCTCCAGCCCGGCCTTCTGGCGTCCGTCGGGATCGACCAGCGAGAGCCGCGCGCCGTTCATGCCGGCTTCCTCGAGCGCGCCCAGAAAGCCGTCGCCGCGCGCCAGCGTCGAGATCGCGCCCATGATGCCGGTGAAGGCGTTCCATTGCGCCGCGTCGGGCAGGGTCGGCTGCGGTGGCGTCTCGGCCGGCGCCGAATCGGCATTGACCATCAGCGCGCCGTCCTTGGTGACGCCGAGGCGGACATTGACACCGCGCAGATCGACCGAAACCAGCTTGATATCGCCACGCAGCAACGCCATTGGCGCGTAGCCGAGGACCGCCTCGGGCGCCCGGATCACGGCGCCGCTGGAATGCTGGAACGAGACCTGCCGGACCCTGAGCTGCGAATGCCCATCGATGCGGCCGAGTTCGGCGGCGGCCGCGGTGACCTTCCAGTCCGGCCCGAGCCGCTCCTCGATGGCGGCGGTGATGCGGCCTTCCAGGCCGGAAAGCGGGACGATGCCCGTGACCAGAAGCGTCGCCGCCGCACCGGCCAGCACCAGCACGGCAACGGTGACCGCGACGCAGATCGTGACGAGGCCCGCCTTGGCGCGCCGCTTCACGATCTCGACATCGCAGGCCTCGTCCGCGGGCAACGCCTTTGCGTGCCCGGCTGCCGCAGCCTTTGCTTCCTGATCCGACAAGATCCGCGTGGTCCCTTTTCTGCGCCTGCGCCGGTTCGCATCAAGGTGCGGCCGATCGCCCCTTGCCGCAATCCCGGAAGGCAGCATGCATGTCGATGCGGTCAGGCGAAGCGATTCGGCAATCCGGAAACGGAAACGTCCGACGATTCGCCGGCCCTGCCGTGAGCCGGCTCGCCACGCCGGTCGCGGGCTCCATGCAGCGAGAAGGCGACGAAAGGAAGGCAGCGGCCATGGCTTTGCAGGAAGGCGACCCGGCACCCGGGTTCATATTGCCCCGCGATGGCGGCAGCGAGGTCAGCCTCTCGGCGCTGCGCGGCCGCAAGATCGTGCTCTATGCCTACCCGAAGGACAACACCCCGGCCTGTACCGAGGAGGCGATAGCCTTCAATCGACTGCGCCAGGAATTTGCGGCCTGCGGCACCGAAATCATCGGCGTTTCGCCGGATTCGGCCAAGAAGCACGGCAATTTCAAGAAGAAGTACGAGCTCGATTTCCCCTTGCTGGCCGATGAGACGCAGGCGCTGGCGAACGCCTATGGCATCTGGGTCGAGAAGAGCATGTATGGCCGCAGTTATATGGGCGTCGAGCGCTCGACCTTCCTGATCGATGCCAACGGGCGCCTTGCCAGGATCTGGCGCAAGGTGAAGGTTGCCGGCCATGCCGAGGAGGTTCTGGCGGCGGCGCAGGCGCTCTGACGCTTTCAAGCATTGCGCGGACGTTGCGCGCGCGGGACGGGATTTGCGAAAGATTAACCCTAACAATGTCTGATGACGGTATCGGCAGCGTGATTACCGGTACTGCGTATGCATCATCAGTCCCAGACAGCCCCCGCCCTCTCGACCGTCGGCCTGGTCTCCCACAAGACCTATACGGTGCGCCGCTCCACCATGCTCGCAGGGCTCGCCTGGCTGGCCCTGAGCACGGCCTGCAGCGGCGGCGCCGGCTGGTACATCCTCAGCAGCGACGACCTTGCCGCGCGGATGATCGCCCGCGAGACGTCGCGCCAATATGCCTATGAGGACCGGATCTCGGCGCTGCGGGCCGATATCGACCGCTATGCCAGCCGCGCCCTGCTCGACCAGGACGGCGTCGAATCCCGCGTCGACGAGCTCGCCAGCCGCCAGGCAGAACTCGAATCGCGCCAGTCTCTGGTCGCCGCCCTCGCCGATACGTTGCAGTCCAGCGGCCTGATCCCGGCCACGAAGCTGCCTTTGCGCTCGCAGGTGATCAAGCCCGGCGAACCGATCCGCGCCTCCGGCGTGACCAGCTTCGCGCCGATCCTGCCGGGCAAGCCGACACCCGCACCCGATACGCCGCCACTGCGCGGCGCCGATGGCGGCGGCTGGCAGTCGGGCGAGGCGCCGGCCGAGCCGCCGGCCAAGCGGGTCGATGCCGCGCTGATCAGGCTGGACGGCGCGATGACGCGCAGCTCCGATGCCCAGCTCGCAGCACTCAAGGATATGGACGAGACTCTCGCGGCGACGCAGAAGCGCCTCCGCAGCGCACTCTCCGAAACCGGGCTCGATGCCGAGAAGCTTTCCGCGCCGGCCGCCCCCACCGGCGGCATGGGCGGGCCTTTCGTGCCTGTGAAGCTCGACTCGTCGGCCGGACCATTCGAGGCGACGTTGAACGCGCTTCAGCCGCGCGTCGCCTCGGTGATGCGCCTGCGTGGTGTGATCGAGCAATTGCCCCTCGCCCGGCCGATGGCCGGCGACCACGACTTCACCTCGAACTATGGCTATCGCACCGATCCGTTCACGCGCGGCCTCGCGATGCATACCGGCGTCGATTTCAGGGCCGAGACCGGTTCCTCGATCCTGGCGACCGCGCCGGGCAAGGTCGTCATCGCCGAGTACAATGGCGGCTACGGCAACATGGTCGAGGTCGAGCATGCCAATGGGCTGACGACCCGCTACGCCCATATGTCGGCGATCTCGGTTGCGGCCGGGCAGATGGTCAAGACCGGCACCGTGGTGGGCCGCGTCGGCTCGACCGGCCGCTCGACCGGTCCACATCTGCACTACGAGACCCGCATCAACGACGAGCCGGTCGACCCGACCCGTTTCCTGCGCGCCGGCGGTAAGCTCCTCGCCAACGCGCTCTGAGAGAACTCCCCGAAACAAAAAAGGCCGCGCTTCGAGCGCGGCCTTTTTGTTTGCGATCCGGCTTGTAGCCCGAAATCAGTCGATGTCGTCGACCTCGACCTCGGTGCCATAGACGCGCTGTGCCAGCGACGCCTCCATGAAGGCGTCGAGATCGCCGTCAAGCACCTCGGACGGTGCCGTCGAGCTGACGCCCGTGCGCAGGTCCTTCACCAGCTGGTAGGGCTGCAGCACATAGGAGCGGATCTGGTGGCCCCAGCCGATATCGGTCTTGGAGGCCTGCTCGGCATTGGCCTTCTCTTCGCGCTTCTTCAGCTCGACCTCATAGAGGCGGGCGCGCAGCATGTCCCAGGCCTTGGCCCGGTTCTTGTGCTGGGAACGCTCCTGCTGGCAGGACACCGCGATGCCGGTCGGGATATGCGTGATGCGCACCGCCGAATCCGTCGTGTTGATGTGCTGTCCGCCCGCTCCCTGCGCGCGATAGGTGTCGATGCGGCAGTCCGACTCGTTGATGTCGATGACGATACGATCGTCGACGACGGGATAGACCCAGATCGAGGCGAAGGAGGTCTGCCGCCTGGCATTCGAATCGAAGGGCGAAATGCGCACCAGCCGGTGCACGCCCGATTCGGTCTTCAGCCAGCCATAGGCGTTATGGCCCTTGAACTGCAGCGTCGCCGACTTGATGCCGGCGGTATCGCCGTCCTGATATTCGAGCGTCTCGACCTTGAACTTCCGCCGCTCGCCCCAGCGCCGATACATGCGCAGCAGCATCTCGGCCCAGTCCTGGCTTTCGGTTCCGCCTGCGCCCGGATGGATCTCGACATAGGTGTCGAGCATGTCAGCCTCACCGGAGAGCAAGGTCTCGACCTGGAGGCGCGCTGCCTCGTCCTGCACGGCCTTGATCGCCTGCTCGCCCTCGGTGACGGTGGCGTCATCGCCCTCCATCTCGCCGAGTTCGATCAGCGTCAGCGCGTCGTCGAGCTCGCGCTCGAGCTTGCCGATGCCCTCGATCTGGGTCTCCAGCGAGGTGCGCTCGCGCATCAGCTTCTGCGCGGCTTCGGCATCGTTCCAGAAATCGGGTCCCTCGGAGAGGGCGTTGAGTTCCGCTAGGCGGCGCTGGGCTTGATCCCAGTCAAAGATGCCTCCTCAGCAGTCCAATCGACTGCTTGGCGTTATCGAGCTGCGTCTGGATTTCGGGGCGCATGATTCCGTCTGGACGTCCTTGTGAGCAAAACGTGAGGGTTGAGATAGGGGCGAAAGGCCCGGCTGTAAACGCCGGAGGCGATATCGCCTTCCCATCGAGGCGGCCATGGATTGGCCAGCCTGAAAAAGGCAACGCCCGGAGTGACCTCCGGGCGCCGCGAAATCACCTGCTGTCGGCTCAGTAAAGCCCACCGGTCCCGGAACCGACCGCCCTGCCGCCGCCACCGGGGCCTGCGCCGAGCGGCATGCTGCCGTCGCCGGCCGCGCCGATCACCGAATAGCTGTCCGGCGGCGCCGTGCCCGGCTTGAAGGCCTCGAGGATGCCGCCCTCGCCGCCGGCGCGCATGCCGCTCTTCGGGTCGACGCGGATCAGCTTGATGCCGGCCGGAACGCGGAACGGCGTCGCCGGCTTCTCCTTCAGCGCGACGCTCATGAAGTCGCGGAAGATCGGCGCGGCGTACTGGCCGGCAGTCGCCGAGGTGCCCAAAGACTTCGGCTTGTCGAAGCCCATATAGACGCCGACCGCGAGATCCGGCGAGAAGCCGACGAACCAGACGTCCTTGGCGTCGTTGGTCGTGCCGGTCTTGCCGGCGAGCGGCTTGCCGACGGACTTGACCACCGTCGCGGTGCCGGCATTGACCACGCCTTCGAGGATCGAGACCATCTGGTAGGCGGTCAGCGGGTCGAGCACCTGCTCGCGGTTGTCGATCAGGCGCGGCTCCGACTGGTTCGCCCATTTCTCGGCGTTGCAGCCCTCGCAGACGCGCTGGTCATGCCGGAAGATCGTCGAGCCCGAGCGATCCTGGATGCGGTCGATCAGGGTCGGCCGGATACGCTTGCCGCCGTTGACCAGCATCGAATAGGCCGCGGTCATGCGCATCACCGTCGTCTCGCCCGCGCCGAGCGACATCGACAGCACCGGCTGGAGATCGTCATAGATGCCGAAGCGGCGCGAATACTCGGCGATCAGCGGCATGCCGACATCCTTGGCGAGCCGGACCGTCATTAGGTTCTTCGAGAACTGGATGCCGTAGCGCAGCGTGCGCGGGCCGGTCGACTTGCCGTCATAGTTCTCCGGCCGCCACATGCCGAGGCCCGGGCCCTGATCGATCTCGATCGGGGCGTCGAGGACGATGCTCGACGGCGTGTAGCCGTTGTCGAGCGCGGTCGCGTAGACGAAGGGCTTGAACGACGAGCCGGGCTGGCGCAGCGCCTGCGTCGCGCGGTTGAACTCCGACTGGTCATGGCTGAAGCCGCCGACCATGGCGAGCACGCGGCCCGAGAACGGGTCCATCGCGACGATGGCGCCATTGACCTCCGGCAGCTGGCGCAGGCGCGCGAAGCCGGGCCGGCTGTCCATCGGCTCGACATAGACGACGTCACCGACCGAGACGGCCTGCGAGACGCGGGCGCGGCGGGTCCATTTGATGCCGTCGGCGGCGAGCGTCAGGATCTGGCGCTCCTTGTTGAGATGGCCGGCATTGTCGCGCAGCGGGTGCAGGCCGAGACGGGCGCTGTCGCCGTTGACCTCCAGCACGACCGCGAGCCGCCATGGCGCGACATCGCCGAGCACCGGCAGTTCGCCGACAACGGTGCCCCATTCCTTGCCGCCGATGTCGAGCTTCTGGATGGCGCCGCGCCAGCCGCGTGCCTCGTCGAAGCGCACGAGCCCATCGACCAGCGCCTTGCGCGCCATCAGCTGGGTCTTGGGATCGACGGTCGAGCGAACCGAAAGGCCACCCTCAAGCAGCTTCTTCTCGCCGTAGCGGTCCTGCAATTCGCGCCGGATTTCCTCGGCAAAGTAGCCGGCCGCGATCTGGTTCGGCGAGACCGTGCGCGGGTTGACGCCGAGCGGCTGCTTCTTGGCGTTCTCGCCCGCCTCGCGCTTGACGTAACCGTTCTCGACCATGCGATCGATGACGTAGTTGCGGCGCTCGATCGCGCGGTCGCGATTGCGGAAGGGATGGAGGTCGGTGGGCGCCTTCGGCAGGGCTGCAAGGTAGGCAGCTTCCTGCAGGTTCAGCTCATGCACCGACTTGCCGAAATAGTTCAGCGCCGCGGCGGCGATGCCGTAGCTGCCCTGCCCCGGCGCCGGCGCGCCGAGATAGATCTCGTTCAGGTACAGCTCGAGGATCTTGTCCTTCGAATAGGTCGATTCGAGCTTCAGCGCGACGAGCGCCTCACGGATCTTGCGCTCGATCGACTGCTCGGGGCTCAGGAAGAAGTTCTTCGCGACCTGCTGGGTGATGGTCGAGGCGCCCTGCGGCCGGCGATTGGCGGCACGATTGCGGAAGTTCGAGATCGCGGCGCGGACGAGGCCTTCGGGGTCGACGCCGACATGCTTGTAGAAATTCTTGTCCTCGGCCGAGAGATAGGCGTCGACAACAAGCTTCGGCACGGCCTGGATCGGCAGGTAGAGGCGCCGCTCGCGCGCATATTCGGCGATCAGGCTGCCGTCGCCCGCGTGGACGCGCGTCATCACCGGCGGCTCGTAGTTCCTGAGCTGCGCGTAATCGGGCAGGTCCCGCGAGTAGTGCCAGATCAGACCGCCCGCGATGGCGGCGCCGATCACGAAAGCGATCGCACCGGCGGCGAACAACCATCCGAAGATTCGCAGAATGAACCGCATCTCAGGCCCTGGACCCCGTAACTGCCATCGGCTGGCGCCAAATCAGGGCGCTTCGCAAATCATAGCTATAACATGACGGAGATGGCGGAACCGTGGCCTTGCAACCACATTCCGCATCATCTCACACCGCCCTTGCGAGGCCGCGCTGTCATCCCGTGCGCGCTGCGGCATGAAATGCCGCTGCGCAGACACGGGACCGCGTGACGCTTCGTGTTCCACCCTCCTCGCCGCCCGAAAAGGCGCCCCTTCCGGTTGACGGTCCCGTGTCTGCGCAGCGGCGCTATGCGCCGCAGCGCGCACGGGATGACAGCATGTCAGCACGTCCTAGTTCCGGCTTTCCGCCGCCTTGCCCACGGAGGCGCGCTCGCGGGCGAAATAGTCATCGATCGCGACGGAAACGGCGGTCACGGCCTTGCCGCGCCATTCCGGCGAGTTCAGCAATTCGGCGTCCTTGGGGCTCGACATGTAGCCGAGCTCGATCAGCACGGAGGGCACGTCCGGCGCGCTCAGCACCCAGAAACGCGCGGAACGCAGCGGAATCTTGTGCATCTTGATCGAGCCGCCGAGCTTCTCGACGAGATTACGCGCGAAAACGCCGGTGAATGTCCGCGTCTCGCGCCGGGCGAGGTCCATGAGGATGCCGGCGACGTCCTGCACCTCCTCGCTGGTCTCAAGGCCGGCGACGGCATCGGCCTCGTTCTCCTTGGCCGCGAGCCGAGCGGCCTCGGCGTCGGTCGCGCGCTCGGAGCGGGTATAGACGGTCGCGCCGCGAACCTCCTGCGCCTGGGTCAGCGAATCGGCGTGGATCGAGATGAACAGGTCGGCCTGCTCGCTGCGGCCGAGCTGAACGCGATCGCCGAGCGAGACGAAGCGGTCGTCGTCGCGAGTCATGACGATGCGATAGCGGCCATTGGCTTCGAGCTGTTCCTTCAGCGCCTTGCCGAAGGCGAGGACGACGGCCTTCTCGGCGATGGAGGCGACCGTTGCGCCGGGATCGATGCCGCCATGGCCGGGGTCGATGACGATGGTGCGGCGGGTCTCGCCGGCGGTCTTGGCCGGCGACGGCGCCGGAGCGGGAATCGTGGGTGCAGGCTTCAGCACCTTGCCGGCCTCGGCCAGGAAATCCGCCTTTGCGGTCTTCTTCAGTTCGATCGTCAGCTCGCCGAAACCGCCGCGCACCGTCTTCACCTCCGCCCTGGCGATGGTGGCGGGCTGGGCGAGGTCGATGATGATTCGGGCCTTATCGGCCGTGAACAGGCCAAAGCGATAGCCGCTGACGAAGCCGGCGCTGCGCTTGGCTGAGGTTTGAATCTGGAAATTGGTCGAGGGCAGCTCGACGATGACCCGGTCCGGAGCGGCCTGCACCCAGGCATCGACCGCAACAGACGAGGACAGCATCATCGTCAGGCGCACGGTCTCGCCACTCTGCTCGATGCGGGCGTCGGTCGCGACCGGGTATTCGTTCTGCGGCCGCGGCTCGGTCTTCGGCTGCGCCTGAGTCTGGCCGGCCAGCGGAAAGCTCGCCAGCAGGCAGGCGGCAGCCAGCGCGCACCGCAGCGCCCGGAAACGCCGCAGCGCATCACGACGGCTCCAATCGGCACGGCGGATGCACGAGAACAGTTGAAGAATCCCGGTATTTATTACGAGGGTTTAACCATAACGGGGCTGAAATCCTAACAGCCCGTTACCATCTCTTCCCGAGACCGTGAACCGCCCTGCCGGAGGCGGGGTGAGATGCGTCCGTCATGTGACTTGCAAATCACCATCACCTGTCTGTAATGGAACAGGTTGCTTGTCAGCCTGCCTGAGAGACACATCCGGATCGTGCGATCCGTCGGCGTCCGAAGCAGACTGGGCTGCCGCTCCTCACCGGAGTGGCGGCAACAAGACGACCGCAACGGATCGTCCGCAGACGGTTGGCATCGGGATTGCGTGTTTTCTGCGCCCTGCCCTGTCTTGCGAGCGTGCAAACGCGATGCGCCTGGCTGCCTGGCCGGAGCATCGCAGGTCAGGACAGATGACGGGGCATAAGACGCCGCTAGCACCATCGGTGAACCGTCCGAACCTGCGGAACCGCGCCGGGCTATGCGCCCGAGTGGCTGTTCCGAGCCGCCTTCCTGTCTCGACCGCTTCCTCCTCCCTCCTGCAACATGCCGGCTCACCCCGGCCTTTTCGCGGCGCCCCTGCCCGCGGCAGCGGATTCGCATCCGTAGCCGCGCGGCCTCGGTCGGCGGCCGCGCCAATGGAAATTTCTTATGGCCAACAAGATGCTTATCGATGCCACCCACCCGGAGGAGACCCGGGTCGTGGTGGTCCGCGGATCCCGCGTCGAAGAGTTTGATTTCGAATCCGCCAGCCGAAAGCCGCTCCGCGGCAATATCTACCTTGCCAAGGTGACCCGCGTGGAGCCCTCGCTCCAGGCGGCCTTCGTCGAGTATGGCGGCAACCGCCACGGCTTCCTCGCCTTCTCCGAGATCCATCCCGACTATTACCAGATCCCGGTTGCCGATCGGCAGGCGCTGCTCGAGGACGAGGCCCGCGCCGAGCGTGACGAAGAGCGCGACGAGGAGCGCCGCGAGAAGCGCGGCCGCCGCGATCGTGGCCGCCGCGGCGATCGCGACAACCGCGCCAAGAAGGCTGCCGCCGACGAGACCGTTTCGGCCGAGGTCGAGCAGAACGGCGAGGAGCGTGTCGAGACCGACGGCAAGGAAGCCGCGATGGTCAACGAGGGCGGCCCCGCCTTCGGTGAGTTCTTTGCGCCTGACGTCGCCGAATCGACCACCGAGGACTCCGCCCCGAACGCGGCCCCGCTGACCTTCGAGACCGTTGAGGCGAGCGTCTCGGTCGAGGAGACCGTTATCTCGGCTGAAGCGCCGGAGAGCGCCGAGAGCGAAGCCCGCAAGCCGTCCGAGGACGATGGCGACGACGAGAACGGCGACGAGGAGGCCGAGGAGGCTCCCGAGCAGCTCGGTGGCGGCGACGCCCTCGACGACATGCCGGAGCGCCGCCAGCGCAGCCATCGCCGCCAGTACAAGATCCAGGAGGTGATCAAGCGCCGCCAGATCATCCTGGTCCAGGTCGTCAAGGAAGAGCGCGGCAACAAGGGCGCGGCGCTCACCACCTATCTCTCGCTCGCCGGCCGCTATTCGGTGCTGATGCCGAACACCGGCAAGGGCGGCGGCATCTCGCGCAAGATCACCAATGCCGAGGACCGCAAGCGCCTCAAGGAAATCGCGACCGAGCTCGAGGTTCCCGAGGGGATGGGCCTGATTCTGCGTACGGCCGGTGCCTCGCGCACCAAGGTCGAGATCCGGCGCGACTACGAATATCTCATGCGCATGTGGGAAAGCGTGCGCGAGCTGACGCTCGCCTCGGTCGCGCCCGCGCTGGTCTATGAGGAGGGCAACCTCGTCAAGCGCTCGATCCGCGACCTCTACAACAAGGATATCGACGAGGTTCACGTCGCCGGCGAGAGTGCTTATCGCGAGGCCAAGGACTTCATGCGCATGCTCATGCCGAGCCATGCCAAAAGCGTGAAGCCCTATCGCGAGCAGACCCCGCTCTTCGCGAGCTTCGGCGTCGAGAGCCAGCTCGACGCGATGTTCTCGAACACGGTGACGCTGAAGTCCGGCGGCTATCTCGTCATCAACCAGACGGAAGCGCTGGTCGCGATCGACATCAACTCGGGCCGCTCGACCCGCGAACACAATATCGAGGACACCGCCCTCAAGACCAATCTCGAAGCGGCGGAGGAAATCTCCCGCCAGCTGCGCCTGCGCGATCTTGCCGGCCTCATCGTGATCGATTTCATCGACATGGAGGAGAACCGGAACAACCGCGCCGTCGAGAAGAAGCTGAAGGAGTGCCTGAAGGACGACCGCGCCCGCATCCAGGTCGGCCGCATCTCGGCCTTCGGCCTCCTGGAGATGTCGCGCCAGCGCATCCGCACCGGCGTGCTCGAATCGTCCTCGGTGCCCTGCCCGCACTGCGCCGGCGCCGGCATGATCCGCTCGACCCCGTCGATCGCGCTGCAGATCCTGCGTGCGCTGGAAGAGACGCTGATCAAGAGCGCCTCGCATAACCTCACCGTCCGCACCCGGCCGGAGGTCGCGCTCTACGTCCTCAACCAGAAGCGCGCCCATCTCGCCGATCTCGAGGCGCGCTTCGCCATCGCGATCACGATCTCGACCGACGCGAACCTGCTTGGCACGCGCTATTTCGAGGTCGAACGCGGCGAGTTCGTCGGCAATGAGGGCCGGGTCATCCCGACCAGCTTCAAGGCCGAGGCGATCGCTTCCGACGTCGACGACGAGGCGCTCGATGCCGCCGCGGAAGCGGCTGCCCTCGACGCCGAGACCGGCGGCAATGAGACGACCGCCGAAGAGGCACAAGGCCAGTCCGAGCGTGGCGAGGGCGAAAACGGCCGTCGCCGTCGTCGGCGTCGCCGCCGTCGGCGTGGTGGCGAGCGTGACGAGCAGGGCCAGCAGCTCGATGGCGCGCAGGGCGATGACGACGCCGAGGGCGACGAGGGCGAGGACGACGGCGATGAGGCCGTGACTCCGGCCGCTGCTGCCGAGCCGGTCACTGAGGCCGTGGCCGAAATCGCTCCGGAGCTGGCAGCCGAGGAGCCTGCGGCCAAGCCGAAGCGCAGCCGCGCCCGCAAGCCGAAGGCCGAGGCCGCCAAGGAGACCGACGCCAAGGCCGAGATCGTCGCGACTGAGGCTGCTCCCGCCGAGGCCGAGAAGCCGAAGCGCAGCCGCTCGCGCAAGAAGGTCGTTCCGATCACCGAGGGCGGCGAGGCCGTTGCTGAAGCCGCTCCGGCTCCTGTCGAGGCGAAGGTCGAGGCTCCGGTTGCCGCAGCCCCGGCCGAGCCGGCTCCTGCGCCCGAGCCTGCCCCAGTCAAGGCCCCGGCGGAGGAGCCTGTCGCGGTCGTGCTGACCGAGCCGGATCCGAACCGGCCCAAGCGCGGCGGCTGGTGGAACAGGCTCGCCGGCCGCTCCTGATCGCGCCATCCCAGCCCGATGAATGACGAAGCCCGCTGCCCCCGCAGCGGGCTTTCTCTTTTCGCGGGCCGGCAAACCGGTCAGGATCACTGTCCGGAGAGCGTTCACCCAAGGCAGGAGCCGATGCCGCCGCCACGCAATCGCGAGCGTATGGTCATGATCGCGCTGGTCGCTATCAGCTTGCTCGGCCTCGCCTATCTCGCCTGGGATGCAATCGATTGGTTCGGCGTGGGCATGCTCGGGCTGCTTGTCCTGTTCGTCGCGCTCAGGGTCGAGCTTGAGGGCGACCGTCCCGTCGGCACGCAAACGATGCCTACGCTCTACGCCAATCATTTCCACGCCGAGCGCGCGCAGAATCCTGCCGAACGTGCCGGCAGGCGTGCGGAGGTCGCATCCTTCACCGTCTCGGCGCGCCTGTTCGCCTATGCCGGCGCCCTGCTCGCCGTCATCGGCTCTGGATTGCTGTTTTTCGGGCCGGTGCGCTCCGACCCTCCGGTGTTGTTAAATCTGCTGGGTAGCTTGATCTGGGACACCTTCCGGAAGGGCAAGCCATGGTGAGGCAGGCCAGACCGGATTGATCCGACGCCTTGCGGAGATCGTTTCGCCTCAGCCCGGTGTCGGCGCCAGCGGGGTCGGCGGCGGCACGGTCGATATCGCGGCGGCCGCGTGGCTGTGCTGCGAGCCGCCCTCGCCGCCGCGCACCGTGACGGCGTTCGAGGCGAAGGGGACATGCGCGTCGTTCAGCGCCCGGTAGACGCGCTTCAACGATTCGCGTTGCAGCATCGAGGACTGGTTCGGCTTGGCCGTGAACTTCAGCCGGATGACGATGGCGCTGTCGGTGATGTCGGCGACGCCCTGCATCTTGAGCGGAGCGATGAAATGCGGCCCGTATTCGGGGTCCTCCATCAGCGCGATGCCGGTCTTCTTGATCGCCTTGCGCGCCTGCTCGATATCGGCGGAATGGTCGAGGCGGACGTTGAACTTGATGGTCGCCCAGTCGCGGCTGGCATTGGTCAGTGACTGGACCTGGCCGAAGGGCACAGTGTGGATCTGGCCACTCTGGTGGCGCAATTGCATCGAGCGCAGCGAGATCTTCTCGACCGTGCCCTTGAGCCGGCCGGTATCGACATATTCGCCGACCCGGAAAGCGTCCTCCAGCATGAAGAACACGCCGGAGACGATATCGCGCACCAATGCCTGCGAGCCGAAGGAGAGAGCGAGACCGAGGATGCCGAAACCGGCAAGCAGCGGCCCGATATCGACGCCCAACCGCGACAGAACGATGAGAATGGTGAGGCCGAGCACGGTGCCCAGGACGACGCCGCGCAGCACCGGCAGCACCGTCGCCAGCCGGCTCGGTACGCCTTCCTCATGCGCAACGTCCTCGTCGCCAGGGCCGACGACGTGCCGCCGCGGCGTATAGGCTTCGAAGAAGGCATGCAGGAAGACGAGCGCCACCCAGCCGACGAAGGCGAAGATCGCGACACCCGCCGTCTGGCGCATCACGGCGGCGAACTGCGCCGAACTCACGCCGAGCAGCAACCCGGCCCAGAGGCGCGACAGCACGAAGAAGCCGGCCGCCCATAGCAAACCGACAGCCGCCGCACGCAAGGCGGCGCTGCCGGCACGCCGCATCGGGGTCGAACCATGTTCCTCCTCGTGCCGCATGGCATGGCAGCGCAGCAGGCTGGCAATGCCGACGGCGAGGATCGGAATCAGGACGATCGCCACCTGCGTCAGCGCAGCGGCCTCGGCCCAGCGCCCGCCATTCGACATCATCGCGGCGGCACTGCTGACCATCCATAACAGGACCGTCGTGCCGATGTAGAACCAGGCCGTTCCGGTCGCGAGCAGCCGCCGGATCGGGCCGGGTTCGGAGGAGCCCGACAGGACCAGCACCTCCAGATCGTGCCGTCCGTCATGGAACCACCAGATCTTGAACAGCGTGATGAGGATTCCGGTGAGCGCGATCAGTCCCGTCACCGGCCGCGGGCCGGCGCTGACATGGTGGGCGAGCAGGATGCCGGTCACGATCAGCGGCGTCAGGATCGCGTAGGCGACCAGCCTGCGGAAATGCACCTCCGCGCGCGGCAGCGGCATGATCCGCCGGTCCGGCGCGTTTGGTGAGACGAGGAAGCGCCCCACGGCAATGTAGAGCGCGCCGATCGCCGCGCCATTGGCGCCCGTCGTCAGGGCGATATGGGCGAGATCGTGCTCCGGCAGCCAGGCGTTACGCGCGACCCTCGCGACGGCCAGGGCCAGCAGGACCGTCGCGACATCCTGGAGCAGTCCCCAGGACGAGGCGATGAGACGCGGCGTGAATTCCGGCCCCGCAGGCTGCATCTTGCGCGCGAACCAACGGGCGGAGGCGAGCCGGAAGGCGAAAGCGGCGGTGAGCGCCAGGCAGATGATCCCCAGGATGCGCCAGCCGGCGGACGTCCCTTCGCGGCCATTGAGGTTGCGCAGCCAGGCACGCCCCCAGTTGTCCGGCAGTTCGCTGATCGCTGGTATCGAGGTGCCGCCATACTCGACACCGTCGACGAAGCGGTCGACGAGCGCGTTGACCTCGGCCTGGAAGCCGTCCTCGTCCGCCATGGATGGGGCGGGAGCGGGTGGAGCGGCGGGCTTGGCCTTGCCGGCTGGCTCCGCCGGCGCGGCAGCGACGGGCGCTGCCGGCGCGCCACCGACCCTGATCTCGACCTGCCGTCCCGGTGCCGACAGGGCATCGACCATCTTGCGGATCGTCTCGGGCGTCTCGTCGCCGCGCAGGTTCAGAACGATCGGCGCCTGAGTTTCGGCACGCGCCGATCCCGCCGAGCCGAAGGCGGAGAGGAGAGCCGTTGAAACGAATGCCAAGATCAGGAATGTGGAAAGCGGCGTCGCAACGCGCCTTCCGCAAGCCCCGCCTGCTGTAACGACGTCCATGGCCTGCTTCCCCCTTGCTGGCGCAGAATGCGGAGCTTCCATGGTTTCTGGCAAGTGCGGCGCGGCCCGATATCTCAGCGCTTCTTCATCCAGGCGCCGATCCGCGTCACCGCCTCCTCGCATTCGCCGAGCGAGCCGGCGAAGGAGAGCCTGATCGTGCGCGCGCCGCGCGCCTCGTCGAAATCGAGACCGGGCGTGATCGCGACGCCGGCTTCCTCAAGAACGCTGCGGCAGAAGGCCATCGAATCGTTCGAGTACCGGCCGATGTCGAGATAGATGTAGAAGGCGCCGTCAACGGGCAGGAAGTCGCCGAGGCCGATCTCCGGCAGCGCCTTCAGCAGGAAGGCGCGGTTCTGCGCATAGCCGGCCTTGATCGCCTCGCATTCCTCCGTCGCGTCGAAGGCCGCCTCGCCCGCCACCTGGCTGAGATAGGGTACCGAGATCGAGAAATTCTGCTGCAACCGCTCGATCGTCCGCACCAGTCGCTGCGGTACCACGAGCCAGCCGACGCGCCAGCCGGTCATGCAATAGTACTTGGAGAAGGAGTTGACGATGATCGCGTCGGGATAGGCGGCGAGCGCCGTCGTCGCCGGGGTCTCGTAGGTCAGCCCGTGGTAGATCTCGTCCGAGATGTACCAGAGCCCGAGCCTGCGGCAGCAGGCAGCGACATCGGCGATGGCCTCCGGCGTCATCACCACGCCGGTCGGGTTGGCCGGGCTCATGGTCAGCACGCCGGCGAGCGGCTTCTCGCGATGGGCGCGCTCGATCAGGTCGGGCGTCAGCGCGAAACGGGTCTCGGGGCCGACTTCGATCGCGACCGGCTCCAGCCCGAGCGCGATCAGGATATTGCGGTAGGCCGGATAGCCCGGCGCCGTGATCGCGATCCGCGAACCCGGCTGGAAACAGGCGAGGAAGGCGAGGATGAAGCCGCCCGACGAGCCCGTCGTCACGACCACGCGCTCGGCCGCCACCTGGACGCCATAAGCATCCTGATAATGGCGGGCGATGCGATCCCTCAGCGAATCCGTGCCGAGCGCCTGCGTATATCCGATCCGGCCGTGCTCCAGCGCGCGGGCTGCGGCTGCGCGGATCGAGGCCGGCGTCGGCGCCGAGGGTTGGCCGACCTCCATATGCACGACCGAGCCGCCGCGGCGTTCGATGGCCGCCGCCTGGTTCATCACGTCCATGACGATGAAGGGCGCGACGCGCTCGGCGCGCTCGGCCAGAGCGGGCAAGGCGGCGGGCGCAATCAGGGGCTTCTGCATCGGCTTGTCCGGTTTCGCGAAGAGGCCTGCCCGCGTAGCCGAGCCTGTAGCGGCCTGCAACCATCGGCCGCATCCGGTGGCAGAGCTGTGATTTGACCTCCGCACTCCGAACACCCACAAGCTCGCGGCTGGAAGCGCTGCTTCGGTCGCGGTTTACCCGCCCCGGCGGTTTTGAAAAGGATGACGAGATGGCTTTCCCGACCCTCACCAGCCTGGCGCGTGCCTGCCTGCGGCCTGCCGCCGTCGCGCTGAGCCTCTGGCTCGCGGCCTCCGCCGCGCCGGCCGTGGCGCAGGGCCAGCCGCTCTCGCCCGAGCAGCGCAAGGCGGTGACCGATCTGATCCGCGAGACGATCCTGAAGAACCCCGAGATCATCCAGGACGCCCTGATCGAGCTGGAGCGCCGCAACACCGTCGCCCAGGCCGATGCCCAGCGCAACGCGGTCGCGGCCGAGAAGGCCCGTATCACCGATCCCGCGACCTCGGTCATCATCGGCAACCCCGATGGCGACATCACCCTCGTCGAGTTCATGGATTACAATTGCGGCTACTGCAAAAGGGCGATGGAGGACGTGACCGCGCTCTCCAAGGCCGATCCGAAGCTGCGCGTCGTGCTCAAGGACTTTCCGATCCTCGGGCCTGATTCGGTCGAGGCCAGCCGCGTCGCCATCGCCGCCAAGAACCAGCTCCAGGGCCCGAAATATTTCGAGTTCCACAACAAGCTGATGGCCGTGAAGGGCAAGATCAACGCCGCCAAGGCGCTCGAGATCGCCAAGGAAGCCGGCGCCGATGTCGCGCAGCTGAAGAAGGACATGGAGGCGCCCGCCACCAAGGCCGCGATCGAGGACACCGTCGCGCTCGGCGACCGTCTCGGCCTCACCGGCACGCCCGCCTTCATCATCGGCGACGAGATCGTCTTCGGCGCGGTCGGCCAGGCCGCCCTCAAGCAGAAGATCGATTCGGTGCGCCGCTGCGGCAAGACCGACTGCGCCGGCTGAACGGCCGCCGCCAACTCACCTCGATGGGCCGGCAGGGTGCTTCAGGCTTCCCCTGCCGGCCTTCAACGTTTATGAGGGCGGCTCCTGCCGCCTGCGCGCGGTGCCGGAATCAACGCCTTCGATGGTCGCCGTCCACGTCCTGAACGGACCCAATCTCAACCTGCTCGGAACCCGCGAGCCCGGAACCTATGGCGCGGTCACGCTGGCCGGCGTCGAGGAGCGTCTGCGCCGCAAGGCTGAAGCCGCGGGCGTCGATCTCACCTTCCGCCAGACCAATTTCGAGGGCGAGCTCGTCACCTTCATCCAGCAGGCGGGCCTGGCCGGCGCGGGCGTGATCATCAACGCGGGCGCCTATACCCATACCTCGGTGGCTTTGCGCGACGCGATCAAGGGCGTCGATGCGCTGGCGATCGAGGTCCATATCTCCAACGTGCATGCGCGCGAGGAATTCCGGCACCATTCCTATATGGCGCCGGTCTGCGTGGGCGTGATCTGCGGCTTCGGCGTCGCGAGCTACGACCTGGCTCTCGACGCGATCGTGCCGCTGCTGGAAAAGCGGGCGGCGAAGGCTGCCTGAACCTGTTTGAACGGGAGCGCGGCTGAGATCGTCGCCTCCATCCGAATATCCGAAGAAGACGGTGATACCCGCCATGGCGACCAAGAGCCCGATCGACCCCGAACTTGTCCGCGAGCTCGCAGAGCTCCTGAACCAGACCGATCTCACCGAGATCGAGGTCGAGAAGGGCGATCTGCGCGTCCGCGTCGCCCGCAACATCTCGACGACCGTGCAGGTTCCCGCCGCCGCCCCGATGATGGCGATGCCGGCTCCGGTCGCCGCGGTTGCCGCTCCGGTCGAGGCCAAGCCGACCGCCGCCCATCCCGGCGCCGTGCCCTCCCCGATGGTCGGCACCGCCTATCGCCGCCCCTCGCCCGATGCCAAGCCCTTCGTCGAGATCGGCAGCGTCGTGAAGCAGGGCGAGCGCATCCTGCTCGTCGAGGCGATGAAGACCTTCAACGACATCGTCGCGCCCCGCGCCGGCAAGGTCACGGCCATCATGGTCGAGGACGGCCAGCCGGTTGAGTACGGCGAGCCGCTTCTGGTGATCGAGTGAGCGTGGCGCCGCGCGCCGCCGGGTCCGATTTGGGTTTCAAGATGTTCGACAAGATCCTGATCGCCAATCGTGGAGAGATCGCGCTGCGCGTGCTGCGCGCCGCCAAGGAACTCGGCATCGCGACCGTCGCGGTGCATTCCACGGCCGACGCCAACGCCATGCATGTGCGCCTCGCCGACGAGAGCGTCTGCATCGGCCCGCCGCCGGCCCGCGAAAGCTATCTCAACATCCCCGCCCTGATCGCGGCTTGCGAGATCACAGGCGCCGATGCGGTCCATCCCGGCTACGGCTTCCTCTCCGAGAACGCCCGCTTCGCCGACATCCTCGACCGGCACAACATCACCTTCATCGGCCCCAAGGCCGAGCATATCCGCTCGATGGGCGACAAGATCGAGGCCAAGCGCACCGCCAAGCGCCTCGGCATCCCCTGCGTGCCCGGCTCCGAGGGCGGCGTCGCCGACGAGGCCGAGGCGCTGCGCATCATCCGCGAGATCGGCCTGCCCGTGATCATCAAGGCCGCCTCCGGCGGCGGCGGCAAAGGCATGAAGGTGGTTCGCAACGAGGACGAGATCGCCGTCCTGCTCGCCACCGCCCGCAGCGAGGCCAAGGCCAATTTCGGCGACGATGCGGTCTATATAGAGAAGTATCTCGAGAAGCCGCGCCATATCGAGATCCAGGTGCTCGGCGACGGCCGCGGCAACGCCATCCATCTCGGCGAGCGCGACTGCTCG
Organism: Allobosea sp. GW821-FHT09G06; assembly: GCF_059416005.1. Classification (NCBI taxonomy): domain Bacteria; kingdom Pseudomonadati; phylum Pseudomonadota; class Alphaproteobacteria; order Hyphomicrobiales; family Alloboseaceae; genus Allobosea; species Allobosea sp. GW821-FHT09G06. The sequence goes on from NZ_JBWKOI010000004.1 coordinate 412,690, forward strand.
CTGCAGCGTCGCCATCAGAAGGTCTGGGAGGAAGGTCCCTCGCCCGCCCTCAACGCCGGCGAACGCGACCGGATCGGCGAGATCTGCGCCAAGGCGATGCGCGAATTGCAATATCGCGGCGCCGGCACGATCGAGTTCCTCTACGAGGACGGCGAGTTCTACTTCATCGAGATGAACACCCGCATCCAGGTCGAGCATCCCGTGACCGAGATGATCACCGGGATCGATCTGGTCAACGAGCAGATCCGCATCGCCGCGGGCGCGCCGCTCTCGCTCAAGCAGTCCGACATCGTCATCGAGGGCCATGCCATCGAGTGCCGGGTCAATGCCGAGCATCACGCGACCTTCCGCCCCTCGCCCGGCAAGATCGCCTCGTTCCATACACCGGGCGGCCTCGGCGTTCGCGTCGATTCCGCAGCCTATCAGGGCTACACGATCCCGCCGCATTACGACTCGCTCGTCGGCAAGCTGATCGTGCATGGCCGCAACCGCGACGAATGCCTGATGCGCCTGCGCCGCTCGCTCGACGAGTTCGTCGTCGACGGCGTCGACACGACGTTGCCGCTGTTCCGCACGCTGGTGCGCAACCCGGACATCCTCAATGGCGACTACAACATCCACTGGCTCGAGAAATTCCTCGCCGCCGGCGGCATGGGCGAGCCGGAAGCCTGAGGCTTCGGACAGCTCCCGAAACGAGAAAGCCCCTCGCGATGCGAGGGGCTTTTTTCTTGCCTGCTGTTCGAAGCGAGCAGGTCAGCCTCAGATCGTCTCCAGCAGGCCTTTCATCAGCGCCTGACGCGGCGCGATCGAGGAGATCAGCCCGTACTCCTGCAGGGTATGCGCGCCATCGCCATCGATCCCGAGCCCGTCTAGGGTGGGCACGCCGAGCGCGGCGGTGAAATTGCCGTCCGATCCGCCGCCGGTCATCGGGCAGTCCTGCAGGTCGAAGCCGACATCGGCCGCGACCTTGCGCGCCAGCTCGAACAAGGCGGCGACGTCCGCCGATTTCTCATAAGGCGGCCGGTTCATGCCGCCGGTGATGCGCAAGGCGACATCCGGATCATGCGGCTTCAGGCTAAGGATGCGGTTCTCCATCATCGTGCCATCGGCCAGCGTGGTGACGCGGCAATCGACGCTGAACCAGGCATGCTGCGGGATGACATTCGCCGCCGTGCCGCCGCCGACCAGCGCGACGCTCGTGGTGATGCCGCGCGCATAGTCGGTCATGCCCTCGATCGCGAGGATCTGGTGCGCCGCCTCACGGATGGCGCTGCGCCCGTCGGCATGCTTCGAGCCGGCATGGGCCGGGCGGCCTTCCAGCCTGACATCGAAGCGGCCGACGCCCTTGCGGGCCGTGACGATCTTGCCGCCCTGCCGCGCCGGCTCGGTGACGAGCACGGCCTTCGATCCCTTGCCGATCTTCTCGATCAGTGCGCGGCTCGTCGGTGAGCCGATCTCCTCGTCGGGTGTGAACAGGAAGACCATCGGCCGCTTGGCCGAGCCTGCGGCCGCGACCTGCTTGAAGGCCTGCAGGGCAAGCCAGGCGCCGCCCTTCATGTCGTAGACGCCGGGGCCGTAAAGCCGGTCGCCCTCGATCCTGACAGGCAGCTCCTTGGAACTGGTGCCGACCGGATGCACGGTGTCGAGATGCGACATCACGGCGACGCCCGGCTGGCCGTTGTCGAGCCCGGCGCGCAGCATGACCATGTCGCCGAGCCCGTCGCGGCCGGGAATGCGCTCGACCGCGATCGGCAGCCCCGCGACCTCCTTCTGGACGAGGTCCATCATGCCATTGAGCCCGGCGGCATGGCTGGTGGGACTTTCGAGCGCAACCCAGACGGAGAGCGCGGCGGCGGCTTCTTGCTGATTCATGGCGCGATGTTCTCCGAAGAAGGCGGGGCCGCGCAAGGCAAGCTGCATGCGCCCTGCGCAGAGCGGCAGCGCACCCGTCATTCACGGCACGAACGAGAGCGAGCGGAGCTGCCCCGTGAACGATGGATGACGACGTTTCTGTGAAGCGTTTCGCGTGGACCGTGAATTCTGCTCTTGCCAAGCCGGATCGCATTGATTAGACCCCGGCTCACCAACGCGGCGCCGCACCAAGCGCCCTGTCGTTGGGGGATCGTCTAACGGTAGGACCCCAGACTCTGACTCTGGTTGTCTAGGTTCGAATCCTAGTCCCCCAGCCACTTCTTGGTGGCCCGGCCAAATCAAATCCCGCCATTCGCGAACAGATTTGGGCATGCGTTTCCGCGTGCTCCTGTCGGCTGCCGGTGCGCTCCAGTCACCTAATCTTCGTCGCGGCGCCCTGCAAGAACACTTCAAGGCACAGTCTTGCGTGCCGGGCGCGGTCCTCGACCGTCAGCAGCCGGTCTCCCGGAAAGCGCTTGATCAGCACCGAGAAGATCATATCCATCAGCATGCGGGCCAAGGCGTCTGCCGGAAAGCCGAGAAGCGCGCCTTTCATCTGCTGACCGGTGAGCCAGTCTTCGAGAAGGCGCCGCGCCGGCTCCGCTCCCTCCTGCTCGATCAGTTCGCCGATCTCGCTGAAACGATCCGAATCGGCCAAGACAAGCCTGATGAATGCCAGACGCTCGTGATTGTCGATCTGGTCGATCTCGAGGCGGAAGATCGCGGCGAGCGCCTCCAATAGGGGCAGATCCTCGCCTTCGGGGCGCGGCAGGGCCAGCATCGAACGCCGGTGATCGGCCATCATTGCCCGGAACAGGTCCGTCTTCGCCGGGAACAACTGGTAGAGCGTGCGCTTGGAGACGCCGCAGCGCGCCGCCACACCATCCATCGTCGTGCCGCCATAGCCGACATCGAGGAACAGCTCACGGGCCGTGCGCACGATACGCTGCCGTTCGGCCTCGTCCGAACGGGTCTTCGGCCGCCCGCGTGAACGGGCCTGCCTCCCTTCGATCTCGCTATTTTTATCGCTTGTCATCGTCGCGTCCGTCATCGCGCCGCATTCTTGGATTTGACAGGCAGAGAAATCAAGAGATAAGAAACTCATCAGTTTCCGAAAAGAGAGCCCGCATGCTGGCCGAGCGCGCCCCGTCGTCATCCCGTTACGCCTTGCCGGGCGCCCTCCTCCTCGCGGCGGCTTTGGCGGCCTGCAATTCCGAGAAAGCGGCGGCGCCTCCGCCGCAGCCGCAGCTTCAGGTCAGCGTCGTCTCGCTGCATCCGCAGCCGGTCGCGATCACGGCGGAGCTGCCTGGGCGCGTTTCGGCGAGCCTGATCGCCGAGATCAGGCCGCAGGTCAGCGGCATCATCAAGGCGCGGCTCTACCGCGAGGGCAGCGAGGTCAAGGCCGGCGACGTGCTCTACGAGATCGATCCGGCGCCCTATCAGGCAGCCCTCGACAGCGCGCTGGCCGCCCAGCACAAGGCGGAAGCCGCCGTCACCAACGCCCAGGTGCGGGCCGACCGCTACCGCGAGCTGCTCCAGCGCAATGCTGGCAGCAAGCAGGATGCCGACGACGCCGCTGCAACGCTCGGCCAGGCCCAGGCCGATGTCGCGGCCGCGAAGGCCAATGTCGAGGCGGCGCGCATCAACCTCGCCTATACGAAGGTCACGGCGCCGATCGACGGGCGCATCGACAAGTCGGCGCTGACGCAGGGCGCGCTCGTCACCGCCAACCAGGCGGCCATCCTGACGACGATCCGGAAGCTCGATCCGATCAATGTCGACGTCACCCAGTCGAGCACCAACCTGCTGAAATTCCGCAACGACATCGCCTCGGGCCGTCTGAAGTTCACCGGCCCCAATGTCGCGGTGAAGCTCAAGCTCGATACCGGCGACGCCTATGCGCAATCCGGCAAGCTCGAATTCGCCGAGGCCAATATCGACGAGACCACCGGCACCTTCACGGTCCGCGCCGAATTCCCCAATCCGGAGCGGCTCCTGCTGCCCGGCATGTTCGTCCGCGCGGTGATCCAGGAAGGCATTGCCGAGAACAATTTCCTGCTGCCGCAGCGTGCGGTCGGCCGCAACACCAAGGGCGAGGCGACCGCGAAGTTCGTCTCGGCCGACGGCAAGGTCGAGGAGCGCGTGCTCGTCACCCGCCGCAATATCGGCAACAACTGGCTGGTCGATAGCGGCGTCAAGGATGGCGAGCGCATCATCGTCGAAGGCGGGCAGCTGGTGCGCCCCGGCCAGACCGTGACCGCGAACGAGGTCAGCGTCGACGAAGCCACCGGCGAGCTGAAATCAGCCAACCGCCGGGCAGAGCTCCCTGCGTCCGCCAACACGGCGAAGAACTGACGCCATGTCGCGCTTCTTCATCGAACGGCCGATCTTCGCCTGGGTCGTCGCCATCGTCATCATGCTGGCGGGGCTTCTGGCCCTGCGCACCCTGCCGATTTCGCAATATCCGCAGATCGCGCCGACAACCGTGCAGATCAGCGCCAACTATCCCGGCGCCGACGCGCAAACCGTCGAGAACTCGGTGACCAAGGTCATCGAGCAGGGCATGACTGGCCTCGACAACCTGCAATACATGACGGCGACCTCGACCTCGACCGGCAACGCCCAGATCACGCTGACCTTCAACAGCCAGGCCGATCCCGACGTCGCGCAGATGCAGGTGCAGAACAAGCTGCAGCTCGTGACGCGCCAGCTCCCGGCCGTGGTGCAGAGCACCGGCATCTCGGTCGCAAAGGCGTCCACCGGCTTCCTGATGGTCGTCGCCTTCGTCTCCAAGGACGGGCGGATGTCGACCACCGACCTCGCCGACTATGTCGACTCGACGCTGAACGACACGTTGAAGCGCGTCGAAGGCGTCGGCACGACCCAGCTCTTCGGCGCCGGCTACGCCATGCGCATTTGGCTCGACCCCGACAAGCTGCGGAAATACGCGCTGATGCCCGCCGACATCGCCGCGGCGATCGAGGCCCAGAACACGCAAGTGTCGGCCGGCCAGCTCGGCGGCCTGCCGCAGGTCAGAGGCCAGCAGCTCAACGCCACCGTGACCGCGCTCTCGCGGCTTCAGACGGTGCAGCAGTTCGAGAACATCATCCTCAAGAGCGGCTCGTCAGGCTCGATCGTGCGGCTGAACGACGTTGCCCGCGTCGAACTCGGCGCCAAGAGCTACGACACCGTCTCGTTCTACAACGGCAAGCCGACGACCGGCCTCGCCGTCAGCCTCGCGACCGGCGCCAATGCGATCGACACCGCCAAGGCGGTGACCGCCACGATCGAGCGCCTGAAGCAGACGCTGCCGGAAGGCGTCGAGGTGACCTATCCCTACGACACCACGCCCTTCGTGACGCTCTCGATCGAGAAGGTCGTGCACACGCTGTTCGAGGCGATCATCCTCGTCTTCATCGTGATGTACGTCTTCCTGCAGAACCTGCGCGCGACCTTCATTCCGATGCTCGCCGTGCCGGTCGTGCTGCTCGGCACCTTCGGCGTGCTGGCGCTCGCCGGCTATTCGATCAACACGCTGACCATGTTCGCGATGGTGCTCGCCATCGGCCTGCTCGTCGACGACGCCATCGTCGTGGTCGAGAATGTCGAGCGCGTGATGCAGGAGGAGAAGCTCTCGCCCAAGGAAGCGACGATCAAGTCGATGGGCGAGATCACCGGCGCGCTGGTCGGCATCGCCACCGTGCTCTCGGCCGTGTTCGTGCCGATGGCCTTCTTCGGCGGTTCGGTCGGCGTGATCTACCGCCAGTTCTCGGTGACGATCGTGACCGCGATGGCGCTCTCCGTCGTCGTCGCGCTGGTGCTGACGCCGGCGCTGTGCGCGACGCTGCTGAAGCCCGTCGGCGACCACGGTCCGCGCAAGGGCTTCTTCGGCTGGTTCAACCGCAATTTCGAGCGCACGACCAACGGCTATCGCTCCGGCGTCGCGGCGATGATCGCGCGGCCGATGCGGTTCCTGATGGTGTTCCTGCTGATCGGCGGCGGCATGGCCTGGCTCTTCGCCCGCATGCCCTCCTCCTTCCTGCCCGACGAGGACCAGGGCATCCTGCTGACCAGCGTGCAATTGCCCGTCGGCGCAACGCAGGACCGGACGCTGCGCGTGCTGGATCAGGTGCAGAAGCACTATCTCGATAACGAGAAGGATCTTGTCGAGGGCGTGCTGACCGTCGCGGGCTTCGGCTTCGGCGGCCAGGGCCAGAATGTCGGCCTCGCCTTCGTGCGCCTGAAGCCCTTCGCCGAGCGTGTGGGCAAGCAGGCGACGGCGCAGGCCATCGCCGGCCGCGCCATGGGCGCCTTCCGCAGCATCAAGGACGGCACGGTCTACGCGCTGGCCCCGCCCGCGATCCAGGGCTTCGGCAACACGGCGGGCTTCGATTTCTACCTGCAGGACATCGCCGGCGCCGGCCATACCCGGCTGATGGAGGTTCGCAACCAATTGCTCGGCCTCGCCGCGCAGAGCAAGCAGCTGACCGGCACGCGGCCGAATGGGCAGGAGGATACGCCTCAGTACGCCGTGGAGATCGACCAGGAGAAGGCGAGCGCGCTGACCCTGCCGCTCGCCGCGATCAACAACACGCTGTCGACTGCCTGGGGCTCGGCCTATGTCAACGACTTCATCGACCGCGGCCGGGTGAAATCGGTCTATGTCCAGGCCGATGCGCCCTTCCGCATGCAGCCCGGCGATATCGGGCGCTGGTATGTCCGCAACCAGGGCGGCGAGATGGTGCCGTTCACGGCCTTCTCCTCAGGGCGCTGGACCTACGGCTCACCACGGCTGGAGCGCTATAACGGCGCGTCGGCCGTCCAGATGCAGGGCGCGGCCGCGGCCGGCATCAGCTCCGGCGCGGCGATGGAGGAAATCGACCGGCTGATGACGCAATTGCCGACCGGGTTCGGCCATGAATGGACGGGCCTGTCCTTCCAGGAACGGCTCTCCGGCAGCCAGGCGGTGGCGCTCTACGCCATCTCGATGCTGGTCGTGTTCCTCTGCCTCGCGGCGCTCTACGAGAGCTGGGCGATTCCCTTTGCGGTCATGCTCTCGGTGCCGATCGGCATCTTCGGTGCCCTGCTCGCGGCGACGCTCTTCGGCCAGACCAACGACGTCTATTTCAAGGTCGGCCTGCTGACGACGATCGGCCTCGCGGCCAAGAACGCGATCCTGATCGTCGAGTTCGCGATCGAGCAGGAAGCCAAGGGCAAGGGCCTCGTCGAGGCGACGCTGGAAGCGGCACGCCAGCGCCTGCGCCCGATCCTGATGACCTCGCTCGCCTTCGTACTGGGCGTGACGCCGCTGGCGGTCGCGACCGGCGCCGGCTCGGGCAGCCAGAACTCGATCGGCATCGGCGTGATGGGCGGCATGATCGCAGCGACCGTGATCGGGGTGTTCTTCGTGCCGCTGCTCTATGTCGTGGTCGTGCGCCTCGTGCGGCGCTGGCGCCGCCCGGAGCCGGCCCCCGCGACCGCCGCCGAGTGAATGACGGGGGCGCGGCCGGCGACGGCTGTGCCCTTCCGACGAAGCTGTTAGAATGGAGTCATGACCGACTTCCCCGACATCATCCGCTCCCCCCTGTCGCAGACCTTCACCCATGACGGCGTCACCGTGCGGGTGGAGATCTACAAGATCGGCGGCACCGACGGCTGGACCCTTGAGCTGATCGACGAAGACGGCGGCTCGACCGTCTGGCAGGATTCTTTCGCCACCGATGCCGACGCCTTCGCCGAGTTCACCGACGGCGTCGAGCAGCTCGGCCTCGACCGCCTGATCGACCCGGACGACGACGACCTCGCCACCGTGCATTGAGCGGTCAGCGGCTTTCCATGCGCTATACCGACGAACTCGACGCGCTCCGTACCGCCCGTGATGCGCTCCGCCAACGGATTGCCGAGCGGCTGGCGCTGGAAGCGGGCGCACCGTTCGATGGCGCATCCATGGAAGCCTGGCTGACGGCTGCCGACGAGGCGGTCGAGGCCTGGGAGAACGAAGGCGAGGAAGCGCAGGATTCGCGCGCCTTCCGCCCGATCGGCCCGCTTCAGGACCTGCTGGCGGATCATGCCGCGCTCGTCGAGCGGATCGCTGAGACGCTCGACCGGCGTCTGTCCTAGAACCCACGGTTTTCTAGAGAACCACGCCGTCATCCCGGATGGAGCGAAGCGAAGATCCGGGATGACGATGTGTTTCCGGAAAGAAACCGGCAGGCGTTGCAATCACCGACAAGACCTTACGCAACCGGCAGCATCACCGCGAAATGCGCGCCTCGCTCGCTCTCGACCAGCCTGATCGAGCCACCATGCGCCGTCAGCATCGCCTGCACGATGGCGAGCCCCATGCCGGTGCCGCCGCTGTCGCGCCGCGTCGTGAAGAAGCTGTCGAAGACTTGCGCCCGGTTGTTCGGCGATATCCCTGGCCCGTCATCGCGGATGTCGAAGCGGAGCGATCCGCTGTCCCGTGACACGTCGATCGCCAAGCGGGCAGCTCCGTGCTGAAGTGCATTATCCGCCAGATGCGTCAGCACGATCCGCAGGTTCTCCAGCGAGATCGCGACCGGGACTGCCAGATCGCCGGCGGCATCGATCGCAAGCCCTGAGGTAACCGACCGCAGCGCCTCGATCGCCTGCTCCACACTCGTTCGTCCGCCGGTCGGCGGCTCCTCGGCGCGGGCCAGCTCGCGCAGGCGATTGGTGATCACCGTCAGTCTCTTGGCATCGGCGGCAATGTTGTCGAGAAAACGTCGGCGCTCGGCATCGGTCATTGCACGGCTGTCGACATCGTCGCGCAGCAGTTCGGCTGCCCCTTCGATCGAGGTCAGCGGCGATTTCAGCTCATGCGAGACATGGGCCGCGAAGGTCGCGACGAAATCGGAGCGGTTGGCGAGAGCAGCGGCCATGTCGAGGAAGCTCTGCGAGAGCATCGCGAATTCGGCGGTGCCGTGATGCTCGAGCGGCCGCAGAGCGTTGCGGTCGCCCGTCCCGATCGCATCCGTCCGCGCGATCAGCTCCTTGACCGGCCGCGTGATCGTGCGGTGGAAGGCGAGCCCGATCAGCAGTGTTAGCACCGCGACGGAGAGCCCTGCCGCCGCAACCTTGCCCTTCTCCTCGTAGAGATGGCGAAAGACGTTGCTCGGCGTGCGCGAGGCGTAGAGCACGGCAGCGACGCGCCCGTCGAGCACGACCGGCATGGCCGTGAAGACCCGCACGCCGGTGCCGCGGCTCAATGAATAGATCGGCGGCGGCTCGTTCTTGGAGACGCGCAGGCGCAGCATCGCGGCGAAGCGCCCGTTCAGCGCCTGTACCACCTCCTCGACATGGGCGAGCGACTGGCCGATCTCGCCGCGCCCGGCGATGACGACGCCTTGCGGATCGAGCAGGCGGAAGCCGGCCAGCGTGACGTTCTGCGTCGCGACGAGAAGCGGTTCGAGCCGCGTGCCGGCAGCGCGATAGGCCTCGCTTGCCGGCGCTGCAGCGACCTGCGCATCGGGTCGGCGCGGCAGCAGCCGGTCCCGGGCCAGATCCAGCGACGGCAGCAGCGGCGCAAGCTCTTCGTTGCCATACCGCCCAGTCTCAGGGGGAACCTGCGCTCCCAGCATCGTCCCGGCCGGCAAATGGGCCTGCAGATCCTGCTGGATCGTCGCGGCCAGGGCCGCACTCTGGGCGATCAGCTCCGATTCCGCCTGATGCACGAGCTGGTTCTCGTAGATGCGGAAGAAGAACAGGCCGACGAAGGGCAGTGCCAGCACCGCCGTCAGCATCATGAACACCATCAGGCTCAGGCTCGGCCGCCACTTGGCCTTGACCCGGACAGGCGCCGCGCCCTGCCCGCTCACGCCGCAGCCTCGCAACGCCCCAGCCGGAAGCCGACGCCATGCACCGTCTCGATCGCGCTGTCGCAGCCGGCCTTGGCGAGCTTCGCACGGATGTTGCGGATATGGCTGTCGATCGTCCGGTCGGCGACATGGATCGCACCGCCATAGGCGTGGTCTAGGATCTGTTCGCGGCTGAAGACCTGGCGCGGCCTCGCGATCAGCGCCCGCAGGATCGCAAACTCGATCGCGGTCAGCGTCAGCTCCTGCGCGGCGAAGCGGACGGCATGGGCGCCCGTGTCGAGGTTGAGCGCTCCCCAGGACAGGACCGCCTCGGCCTCGCTCTCCCTCCGCTGCCCCTGCCGGACACGCTTGAGGATGACGTTGACGCGGGCGACCAGCTCGCGCGGGCTGAAAGGCTTGGTGACATAGTCGTCGCCGCCCATTTCGAGCCCGAGCACCCGGTCGATCTCGTCGTCGCGTGCCGACAGGAACAGGATCGGCACCTCGGAGGAGCGCCTGATCTGCCGGCAGACCTCCAACCCGTCCATTTCCGGCATGCCGATATCGAGGATGACCAGTTCCGCCGGCTGGCGCCGGAAGGCATCGAGCGCCTGCACGCCGTCGCGCGCCGTGGTCGTGGCCATCCCCGCCTTTTCGAGCGCGAAGCAGATCACGTCCCGGATATGGCTGTCGTCATCGACCACGAGAATGCGGGGCGCCATGCCGTCTGCCTCAGGAATTGCCCGCCGGCGCGGCCGGCTTCGCCGGGAACGGCGCCTCGGGAGTGTTAGCCAAATATCGCGACAGCCGCCATCCGCGAAAGCTCCAGGCGCGCCAGTCGGCTTGCGACTGGCGGTGGCTCGATGCGAGCCCATAGCGACGGGCCAGGACCCAGCCTGAAGACTGCCCCCAGGACGAATGGGGCGAGACATGGCCTTTGGCTGCGATCCGCGGAGCGTAGCGATCGATGGCGGGGATCACGCTCGGGCCGAGGCTGAACAGATAGTTCGCATCGAGCGACTTGCCTTGACCGCGCATCTCGAAGGAGTGCCGGATATTGTAGTTGGCGATGACGACGGCGGTGTCGACGAAGCTGTAGCCATAGAGCGTCAGCGCCAGCGCCAGAGCATTCGCCGAGACGAGCCAGCCGACGCTCCGGCGCCTCACGATCTGCACGAGGATCAGCACGAGCCCGATCGCGACCAGCAGCATCCAGACGAAGGCGGCGAGCCTGAGCGAGGTCAGCGAATAGGCCGCGACATAGAGATCGAGCCGCAGCAGGGCCGATAGCACCAGCATGACGTTCTGCCCGACCCAGGCGAGAACCAGCGGCCTGACCAGCCTGTCGCGCGCCGCCGCCCCGTCTGGACGCACCGCCATGATGACGAAGGCCGCCGCCAGAAGCGCCGTCACGATCAGCGGATAGGCGCCGCGATGGGCATAGGCCGCGTGGCTCATACCAGCAGGCAGGGCCGCGCCGCCCCAGAGATAGGCGATGTCCATCGCCGTCTGGATGGCGAAGAGGCCGTTGAACAGGATCAGCGAGCGGCGCACCGTGCGATCGCCGAGCAGTTCCTGCGGACGGATCGGCGCCACGCTCGCGGCAGCCGCGCGGCGCTTGCGGCGCAATGAGCGCATGCGGACGAGCGGCCAGATCAGGCACAGGATCACGGCCCAGAACATGGCGCGCCAGGAGAGGAGCTGCTCCAGCATCACGATGGGATCGAGGCGGTTCAGCCAGCGTTCCAGCAGCGGATTGGCCGAGGCGAACAGGGCGGCGAAGACGCCACAGAGGCCGAGCGGGATGACCCAACCCAGCGCGAGCGCGATGACGCCGTCCCCCTGCTTGCCGCGCAGCGAGGCGCGGCGTGCACGGACGAGATCGCCGAGCAGCTTGAAAGGGCCGGACAAGGGAAGACGCAGCGCGGCTGGCAAATGCTCCTGCCATGAGAGCGCCCTCGTCTCGCTCAGCATTCTCGCGAAGATGGCCGTCGCCGTCAGCGCGATCAGGATCGAAAGCGGGCCGACATCCTCAAGGATCGGCAGCAGTCCGGCCCCGAGCAGCAGGAAGGCGCTCATGCGTCGTGTCGAACCGGCGCGCACCCGGTTGAGACAAGCGGAAGCCGCGGCGAGCGCCAGCAGGAACAGCGCCAGCGAGAGCCCGATCGCGCGGTCGTAGAACAGAAAATCGGCGAGAGCGACGAGCGCGGCGGCGCCCGTCAGCTGGAGGGCAAGCGATCCTGGCGGTCGCTTGCCGGGATGGAGGGCGGCGGGGCTTTCCGATGCATAGGCTGACATGGGCGCTCGTCTCGGCTGGCGACGCCTTCGCCTGCGGCCCGGAGCCGTATCGGGAAGGCGAGGATTTCGGCACAGGCGGGCTGCATCGCCGCTTCCAGCCACCAGCCGTCACGGATGAGCCGGCGCGGCAGTCTCGACGAGAAGGATGCTGGAGCGATGATGTCCGCCATGCGCCATCGATGCGCCGGCCGTTTGCAGCGGAGATCGCCGAGATCGGCAGAAACTCAGGATTTTCGTGCAGGTTCTGTGCAGGCCGCGACGCCTTGTCATTCCGGGGCGCGCCGCAGGCGCGAACCCGGAACCCACGACTGGGTAGGACATTCGATGCCGCGCTTTTGGCGTCGCACCCGGTCGTGGGTTCCGGGTTCTTCGCTGCGCGAAGCCCCGGAATGACAATGGGTGGCCCCGCGGAAATCCGACAGCGCGCTAGTCCAGCCCCAGCATCCGCCGCGCCAGTCCAGGATCTCCGCCGCCGGCGAAATCGTCGAAGGCGGTCTCCGTCACCCGGATGATATGGTCGGCGATGAAGCGGGCGCCCTCGCGCGCGCCGTCCTCCGGATGCTTCAGCGCGCATTCCCATTCGAGCACGGCCCAGCCGTCATAGCCGTACTGTGCGAGCTTCGAGAAGATCGCCTTGAAATCGACCTGCCCGTCACCGAGCGAGCGGAAGCGCCCGGCCCTCCCGATCCAGGGCGAAAGCCCGGAATAAACGCCCTGCCGGCCATCGGGACGGAACTCGGCATCCTTCACATGGAAGGCGCTGATGCGCTCGTGATAGATGTCGATGAAGGCGAGATAGTCGAGCTGCTGCAGCAGGAAATGCGAGGGATCGTAGTTGATCCGGCAGCGCCTGTGCCCGCCGAGCCGATCGAGGAAGAGCTCGAAGGTCGCGCCGTCGAAGACGTCCTCGCCGGGATGAATCTCGAAACCGATATCAACGCCCTCTTCCTCGTAGGCATCGAGGATTGGCCGCCAGCGCCTTGCCAATTCGCCGAAAGCCTCCTCGACGAGCCCAGCCGGCCGCTGCGGCCAGGGATAGAGGAAGGGCCAGGCCAGCGCGCCGGTGAAGCTGACCGAACCGGACAGCCCGAGCCGGCGCGAGGCCTTGGCGGCGAGTTTCATCTGCTCGACGGCCCAGGCTTGCCGCTCCTTCGGCTTGCCGTGAACCTCCGCCGGCGCGAAGACATCGAAAGCGGCGTCATAGGCCGGATGGACCGCGACGAGCTGGCCTTGCAGATGCGTCGAAAGCTCGGTGATCGCTATGCCGTTCTCGCGGGCCACGCCGGTGATCTCGTCGCAATAGTCCTGCGAGGCTGCGGCCTTTTCCAGATCGAAGAAGCGCTGATCGCCACTGGGCAATTGTACGCCGCGATAGCCGAGACCTGAAGCCCAGGCCGTGATGCCGGCCCAGCTGTCGAACGGCGCCTTGTCGCCGGCGAACTGGGCAAGAAAGATCGCAGGACCCTGCATCGTCGCCGGCATCGGCTGTTCCTCCATCGTTAGACGCAGCTTCGCCCGACGATCGGCCGCGCGTCCAGATCGCGAGCGTTCGATCTCCGCCTCGCCTTCAATTTAACTTCCGCCTGAATTAGGCTGAAGTTCGGTCTTGAGCCGTTTCGAGGCCGTCCCCTAGCCTGCATCGCAACGGCCGCCACAAGGCCGAGCGGGAAACGACAGGAGGCTGCGATCGCCCTGCCCTGGCACAGGCTGAGCCCGGATGAGCTCGCGCTGCTCGAGGCCACCTTCTGGTCCGGCGGCGCCGCCCGCCATGCGCTCGCCGATAGCCTGCAGTTCTCGCGCAGCAAGACCAATGCGATCGCCGCAGGGCTGATCGAGGAAGGCCTGCTCGACGAGGCCGGCGTCCAGCATTCCACCGGCGGGCGCCGCCCCGAGACCCTCTGCGTCCATCGCCGCATCGGCGTGCTCGTCGGCATCGATATCGGCGCGACCAGCCTTGATATCGCGCTGCTCCGCCCGGATCTCGGCATCATCGCACGCCATGCACAGGAGGCAGATGTCCAGGCCGGCCCGGGCCCGATCATGGCCCGTCTTCGCGCCTTGCTGCCGGCGATGCTCGCCCAGAACGGCATCGCCCCCGACCGCGTGCTCGCCGTCGGCATCGGCGTGCCCGGCCCGGTCAATTTCGCCGCCGGCCAGCTCGTCAATCCGCCGCTGATGCCGGGCTGGGACAGCTATGCGATCCGCGAAGACCTGCGCGAGATCACCAATGCGCCGATCTTCGTCGATAACGATGTGAACCTGATGGCGCTCGGCGTGCTCTGGCGCCAGCGCAAGCAGATCGAGAATTTCCTCGTCATCAAGGTCGGCACCGGCATCGGCTGCGGCATCGTCTGTCATGGGGAGCTCTATCGTGGCTCCACCGGCTCGGCCGGCGATATCGGCCATATCTGCGCCGACCCCGAGGGCCCGCTCTGTCGCTGCGGCAATCGCGGCTGCGTCGAGGCGATGGCCGCCGCCCCCGCCATCGTCGCCATGGGACTGGAAGCCGCCCAATCCGGACGCAGCCCTGCCCTGGCCGGGCGCCTCGCCACCAAGGGACTGCTGGAGGCTGCCGATATCGGCGCCGCCAGCCGGGCCGGCGATGCCGAGGCCGACGCGATCGTGCGCCGCTCCGGCCGGCTGATCGGCCAGGTGCTGGCCGCGCTCGTCAATTTCTACAACCCGTCGCATATCTTCATCGGCGGCGGCGTCTCAGCGATCGGCCCGATGTTCCTCGCGGCGATCCGCCAGAGTGTGAGCCAGCGCTCGCTCGCCCTCTCGACCCGCCATCTCGAGATCACCTCCGCCCCGCTCGGCCCCGAGACCGGGCTGATCGGCGCTGGCGTGCTCGCGATGCGCGAGGCGCTGCGCAGCGGAGGCCCGGCATGAGCGCGACCGTAGGCCTCGCCGTCGCCTTCGACGGCATCGTCAAGCGCTTCGGCCCGGTCGAGGTGCTGCACGGCGTCTCCTTCGACCTCGAACCCGGCAAGGTCTACGGGCTGCTCGGCGAGAACGGCGCCGGCAAGTCGACCTTGATGAAGATCCTCTCCGGCTACGAGCAGCCGAGCGAGGGCCGTGTCCTGATCGACGGCGAGCCGGTTGCCTTCGCCGGCTCACGCGCTGCCGAGGCCAAGGGCATCGTCCTGATCCACCAGGAATTCAATCTGGCCGAGGACCTGACCATCGCCGGCAACATCTTCCTCGGCCATGAGCGCCGCAAGGGCTGGCTGCTCGACGAGGACGCCATGCGCCGCGAAGCCGAGGCTGCGCTCGCCCAGGTCGGGCTGGCACGGGCGCCGGATACGCCGGTGCGGCGCCTGATCGTCGCCGAGAAGCAGCTCGTCGAGATCGCCAAGGCGCTTTCGCGAAAAGCCCGGCTGCTGATCATGGACGAGCCGACCGCGACGCTGACGCCCTCCGAGGCCGGCCGGCTCTTCGCCCTGATCGAGCGGATGCGGGCCGAGGGCATCACCGTCGTCTACATCTCGCACAAGCTCGACGAGGTCGAGCGCATCACCGACGAGGTCATCGTCATGCGCGACGGCCGTTTCGTCGGACGTGCAGCGACCGCCTCGCTCACCCGCCACGCCATGGCGACGATGATGGTCGGGCGCGAGATCGCAGACCTATTCCCCGAGAAGATTGTCGCTGACCCCGCGTTGCCTCCGGCGCTCGCGGTCGAGGGCTTCTCCGTGCCGGGCTGGGCCAGCGACATCGCGTTTGCGGTAAGGCCGGGCGAAATCCTCGGCTTCGCCGGGCTGGTCGGCGCCGGACGCACCGAGCTTTTCGAGGGCATTCTGGGTCTAAGGCCGGCCAGTGGCACGATCCGGCGCGACGGCAAGCCAATTCAGCTCAACTCGCCGCGCGATGCCACCCGCCACGGGCTCGCCTATCTGAGCGAGGACCGCAAGGGCAAGGGCCTCCATATCGACTTCCCGCTGCGGCCGAACCTCACGCTGATGGCGCTCGAACGCTACGCCAAACCGCTGCTCGACCATGAGGCGGAGCAGCGCGCGCTCGAAACCGCCGTCGGCGAGTTCGGCATCCGGGCCGGCTCGCTGGGCATGAAGGCCGCCTCGCTCTCCGGCGGCAACCAGCAGAAGCTTGCGCTCGCCAGGGTGCTGCACCCGGAACCTCGCGTACTGATCCTCGACGAGCCGACGCGCGGCGTCGATGTCGGCGCCAAGCGCGAGATCTATTTCCTGATCCAGAAGCTCGCGGCGCAAGGGCTCGCCCTGATCGTCATCTCCTCGGAGCTGATCGAGCTGATCGGCCTTGCCCATCGCGTCGCGGTGATGCGCGGGGGCCGGATCGTCGCGACGGTCGAGGGCGACGAGATGACCGAAGCGACGATGATCGCCCATGCCACGGGGACCCGCCATGTCGCAGCCTGAAGCCGTCCAGCGTGCCGAGGGCCGCGCCCGCGAGGCAGCCACGCCGCTCGGCGACCGCATCGCCGCCTTCGGACCCATCATCGGCCTCGTGCTGCTCTGCGCGGCCGGTGCTGCGCTCAACAGCGATTTCGCCACGCTCGACAATGCGCTGAACGTGCTCACCCGCACCGCCTTCATCGGCATCATCGCCGTCGGCATGTGCTTCGTCATCATCCTCGGCGGGATCGACCTCTCGGTCGGCTCGATGGCGGCGCTGATCGCCGGCTGCGTCATCCTCTTCATCAACTGGGCGGCCGGGGCCTTCGGCTCGCCGCTGATGGCGGTGATCGGCGGGGCCGCGCTCGCGGTCGTGCTCGGCGGCGTCTTCGGGCTGCTGCACGGCATCCTGATCGCGAAGGGACGGATCGAACCCTTCATCGTCACCTTAGGAACGCTCGGCATCTACCGGGCATACCTCACCTATTTCGCCGATGGCGGCGCGCTCACCCTCGACAACGCGTTGGCCGATCTCTACGCGCCGGTCTATTACGGCAGCGTCCTCGGCGTGCCGATCCCGGTCTGGGTTTTCCTGCTTGTCGCGCTCTTGGGCGCACTCATCCTGAACCGCACGATCTTCGGCCGGCATGTCCAGGCGATCGGCTCCAACGAGACCGTCGCACGCTATGCCGCCGTCGATGTCGAGCGCGTCAAGATCCTGACCTACATGCTGCTCGGGCTCTGCGTCGGCGTTGCCACGCTACTCTATGTGCCGCGATTGGCCTCGGCCTCGCCGACCACCGGCCTGCTCTGGGAGCTGGAGGCGATCGCCGCGGTCATCGTCGGCGGGGCGGCGCTGAAAGGTGGCCATGGCAGCATCACCGGCACGGTCATTGGCGCGATCCTGCTCTCGGTGATCAGCAACATCCTCAACCTGACGAGCCTGATCAGCGTCTATCTCAACGCCGCCGTGCAAGGCTTCGTCATCATCACCGTCGCGTTTTTGCAGAAAGGCCGCCGCTGAAGGTGGGCCATACAGGGAGAGAAGCGATGTCCATGCAGACCAGACGCAGCCTCATGCTTGCCACCGCCGCGGGCCTCGCCTTCGCGGCGACAAGTGCCGCCGCCGAGCCCGTCCATCTCGGCGTGTCCATCCCCGCCGCGACGCACAGCTTCATGGGCGGCATCAACTACTGGGCGAACCAGGCGAAGAAGGATCTCGAGGCCAAGCACAAGGACCTCAAGATCACGATCCGCACCGCCGCCAACGCGACCGAACAGGCCAACCAGCTCCAGGATCTGAGCACGGTCAGCAAGATCAACGCGCTCGTCGTCTTCCCCTTCGAATCGGCGGCGCTGACCCGGCCGGTCGCCAATGTGAAGGCCAAGGGCGCCTATGTGACTGTGGTCGATCGCGGCCTGACCGACACCTCGGCGCAGGATGCCTATGTCGCCGGCGACAACACCGCCTTCGGCAAGATCCCGGCGGAGTACATCGCCAAGACGCTCGGCGGCAAAGGCAATGTCGTGGCGCTCCGCGGCATCCCGACCACGCTCGACAACGAGCGCATGGATGCCTTCAACGGCGTGCTGAAGGGCCACCCCGACATCAAGCTGCTCGACGCGAAATACGCCAACTGGAACCGCGACGATGCCTACAAGGTCACCCAGGACTTCCTGACCCGCTTCAAGGATATCGACGCCTTCTGGGCGGCCGATGACGACATGGCCTTCGGCGCGATCCGCGCTATCGACCAGGCCGGACGCAAGGACATCAAGGTGATCTTCGGCGGCGCCGGGGCCAAGGACATGGTCAAAGTCATCCTCGACAACAAGGACCCGCGCATTCAGGCCAATGTCAGCTACTCGCCGAAATTCATCTATGAATCGATCAAGTTGACGGCGGAAGCTCGCCTGAAGGGCGAGAAGCTGCCGGCGACCACGATCATTCCCTCGGTGCTGATCGACAAGAGCAACGCCAAGGACTTCTACTATCCCGACTCGCCGTTCTGAGCGGACAAAACCCATCGGCCGCCGCTCCGGCGGCGGCCGCATCTCCGAGAGCATCAGGTCACGCGATGAACGACGAATACGCGCCAAGGCTGCGCTATGCCATGATCGGCGGCGGCCGCGATGCCTTCATCGGCGCCGTGCACCGCCATGCCATCGCGCTCGACGGGCAGGCGGAACTGGCTGCGGGCGCACTCTCGTCGACGCCCGAGCGGGCCCGCGAATCCGGCCGCGCGCTGGGTCTCACCGATGCGCATAATCACGCGAGCTGGCAGGCTTTGCTTGAAACCGAGCTCGCCCGCCCGGCGGCAGAGCGCGTCGATCTCGTCGTCATCGTCACGCCGACAGATACGCATTTCCCGATCGCGCAGGCTTTCGCGGAAGCCGGCTTCCATGTCGTCTGCGACAAGCCGCTGACCCATACCGGCGCGCAGGCCACGACGCTGGTCGAGACGGTCGCAGAGCGCGGAACGGTCTTCGGCGTTACCTACAACTATGCCGGCTATCCGATGGTCCGGCAGGCACGCGAGATGGTGCGCTCCGGCGCACTCGGTGCCATCCGCAAGGTCGTGGTCGAGTACAATCAAGGCTGGCTCGCCACCGCGCTGGAAGCGACCGGCAACAAGCAGGCGAGCTGGCGCACCGATCCGGCCCGCAGCGGCATCGCAGGCGCGCTCGGCGATATCGGCTCCCATGCCGAAAACCTCGTCTCGACCGTGACCGGACTCGGCATCGAGGAGCTGGTCGCGGACCTCGGAGCGCTCGTTCCCGGTCGCGCGCTCGATGACGATGCCAGCATGCTGCTGCGCTTCAAGGGCGGCGCGCGCGGCGTCCTCGTCGCCTCCCAGATCAATGCCGGGCTGGAGAACGACCTGCGCCTGCGCGTCTCCGGCGAGAACGGCACGCTGGAATGGCGGCAGGAGGAGCCGAACCGGCTCGTCCATCATCGCCGCGAGGGGCCGACCGAGATCTTCACGCGCGCCTCTCCGTGGCTCTGCGAATCGGCCCGACGCGCCGGACGCATTCCGGCGGGGCATCCTGAGGGCTTCATCGAGGCCTTCGCCAATATCTATCGCGGCGTCTTCGCCGATATCCGCGCCCGCAAGGCCGGCACGGCGGCCGATCCGCTCGATGCCGATTATCCGACGGTCGGCGACGGCGCGCGCGGCGTGCGCTTCATCGAATGCGCGGTGGCGTCCTCGGCAGAGCGGCGCTGGCTGCCCTTCTCAGGTTGAGCTCAGCGTCCGCCTGACGCTGTCGCGCCAGCCCGTGACCTTGCGCTTGCGCTCGCTGGCGGCCACGGCCGGCGAGAAGCGCCGCTCCAGGCGCCATAGATCGGCGAAACGATCGGGCTCCGGCAGCAGGCCGGCATCGAGCCCGGCGAGATAGGCCGCGCCGAGCGCCGTCGTCTCCAGCACATTCGGCCGGTCGACCGGCAGGTCGAGGATGTCGGCGAGGCGCTGCATCGTCCAGTCGGAGGCGACCATGCCGCCATCGACCCGCAGGACTGATTGCTTCCCGGCGCCTGCTTCCGGCCAGTCGGCCCGCATCGCCTCGATCAGGTCGAGCGTCTGGTAGCAGACGCTTTCCAGCGCAGCGCGCGCGAATTCGCGCGGCCCGGAGTTGCGGGTCAGGCCGAACATTGCGCCGCGCGCATGGGCGTCCCAATGCGGTGCGCCCAAGCCCACGAAGGCCGGCACCAGATAGACGTCCTGCTCGGGATCGGCCGCCTCCGCCAGCGGCCCGGTCTCGCTCGCTTTTTCGATAATGCCGAGCCCGTCGCGCAGCCATTGCACCGCCGCGCCCGCGATGAAAATCGAGCCTTCCAACGCATAGGTGCGCTTGCCACCGAGCTGATAGGCGACGGTGCTGAGCAGGCGATGCTTCGAGCGGACCGGCGTGTCGCCGGTATTGAGCAGGGCGAAACAGCCGGTGCCATAGGTCGATTTCACCATGCCGGGCGAGAAGCAGGCCTGCCCGATCGTCGCCGCCTGCTGGTCGCCGGCGATGCCACGCACCGGAATGGACGCCCCGAACAGGTCCGGCGCCGTGTCGCCGAAATGCGCGGCGCAGTCGCGCACCTGCGGCAGCAGTGCGGCCGGGATGCCGAACAGGTCGAGCAGGTCCGAATCCCAGACGCCGCGGCCGATATCGAACAGCATGGTGCGCGCGGCATTGGTGGCGTCGGTCGCGTGCACGGCCCCGCCGGTCAGACGCCAGAGCAGGAAGCAGTCGATCGTGCCGAAGGCGAGCTCGCCGGCTTCCGCCCGGCGTCGCGCGCCCGGCACGTTGTCGAGCAGCCAGGCGATCTTGGTCGCGGAGAAATAGGGATCGATGCGCAGGCCGGTGCGCTCGGCGACGAGGTCCTCATGGCCGGCGGCGACGAGATTCGCGCAGGCCTTCGCCGTGCGCCGGTCCTGCCAGACGATGGCGCGGTGGATCGCCCGGCCCGTGCGGCGATCCCAGATCAGCGTCGTCTCGCGCTGGTTGGTGATGCCGATTCCGGCGATCTCCGCCGCACTCAGGCCACCCTTGGCGATGGCCTCGCGTGCGGTCGTCAGCACGCTGTCCCAGATATCCTCCGGCTCGTGCTCGACCCAGCCGGAGGCCGGAAAATGCTGCGGAAACTCGCGCTGGGCGCTGGCCACCACGCCGAGCGACGCATCGAACAGGATCGCCCGCGACGAGGTCGTGCCCTGGTCGATGGCGAGGATATGTCTGGCGGCCATGTCGGTTCCCTGCCCGGTCTCATTGGTCGGCGGAGACTGGCCGATCAGCCGGTCCGGGCGCAAGCCGCGTCCCATGCGAATGTGCGGCAAGTCTCCCAGCCGGCAAGGTTCCGCTTGGCATGTCGCGCGCCCTGTAGTTAGCTCATCATGAAGCAGGGCCGCGCCGGGTCGCGGCCCCTGTCCGTGCCCCAGGCATCGGACAGGTTGAGAGGTTGAATCAGTGGCGGTCGAGGACCGGCAACAACGGGATGTCGCGCCTATTGCGCGACCGCAGAGACATGACGCCGATCCGCAACGGAACGGCGCGATCCCGGTTGGTGCGTCGTTCCAGAGCTTTGGACAGCCTGCCCCCCGCCCGCCGGGCGCGACCTATGCCGCGCTCGATCTCGGCACCAATAACTGCCGCCTGCTGATCGCCCGCCCGGCGCAGCATGGCTTTCGCGTCGTCGACGCCTTCTCCCGCATCGTGCGCCTGGGCGAAGGCCTGGGCGCGAGCAGCCGCCTTGGCGATGCCGCGATGGACCGCGCCGTCGAGGCGCTGAAGATCTGCCGCGGCAAGATGGCGAATCGCGGCGTCACCCGCGCCCGCCTCGTCACGACGGAAGCCTGTCGCGCCGCCACCAACGGGCTCGACTTCATCCGCCGCGTCGCGGCGGAGGCGGAACTCGCGCTGGAGGTCATCGACCAGCGCACGGAAGCGGCGCTCGCCGTCTCCGGCTGTGCGGCGCTCGCCGATCCGGCGGCGGAAAGCGTCATCGTCTTCGATATCGGCGGCGGCTCGACCGAGATCGTCTGGCTCGGCGGCCGCAGCGAGGCGCGCGACCCCGCCGCCCGCATTCGCGAATGGGCCTCGCTGCCGATCGGCGTCGTCACGGTGGCCGAGCGCTATGGCGGCATCGAGGTCAGCCGCGAATTGTTCGAGAAGATGGTCGAGGATTGCACGCAGGCGCTCGCGCCCTTCGCCAAGAAGGCGGCGGGCGCCCGCGACGCCCGCAGCTTCCACCTGCTCGGCACCTCCGGCACGGTCACGACGGTCGCCGGTATCCATCTCGACCTGCCGCGTTATGACCGGCGCGAGGTCGACGGGCTGTGGATGCATCAGCGCGACATCCTCGCGGTGATCGACCGCCTCATCGAGATGGACTATGCCGCCCGAGCGGCGAATGCCTGCATCGGCCGTGAGCGTGCCGATCTGGTGCTGGCCGGTTGCGCGATCTTCGAGGCGATCCGCCGTGCGTTCCCGAGCGAGCGCGTCCGTATCGCCGATCGCGGCCTGCGCGAGGGCATCCTGCTGCGCATGATGCATGAGGACCGCGCCTGGTGGCGGCGGAAATAGGTTCGATACAATGAGCACCGGAAAATCGGGCGGCAACACCGGCGGCAAGCCAGCCGGCGCGCGCGACATGCGCGTCAAGGTCAAGAAGGCCGGCAAGCTCAAGCATTCCTCGCAGCTCTGGCTCGAGCGCCAGCTCAACGACCCCTATGTGAAGCGGGCCCGGGAGATGGGTTATCGCTCGCGTGCGGCGTTCAAGCTCGAGGAGATGGACGACCGCTACAAGTTCCTTAAAGCCGGGCAGCGGCTCGTCGATCTCGGCTGTGCGCCGGGCGGCTGGTGCCAGATCGCGGCCAAACGCATCGGGCTTGAGCAAGGCAAGGGATACATCGTCGGCATCGACCTGTTGGCCGTCGACCCGATCCCCGGCGTCGACCTGATCCAGCTCGATTTCATGGCCGATGAAGCGCCTGCCCTGTTGACCGAGCGTCTCGGCGGCCGCGCCGACGGCGTGATGTCGGACATGGCCGCCAACACCACCGGCCACAAGAAGACCGACCATCTCAAGATCATCGCGCTCGCCGAGGCCGCGATCGAATTCGCTCATGACGTGCTGGCGCCGGGCGGCTTCTTTCTCGCCAAGCTGTTCCAGGGTGGCGACAGCGCCGAGCTTCTCGCCACGCTGAAGCGCGACTTCACGCTCGTTCGCAACGTCAAACCGGCTGCGAGCCGCGCCGATTCCTCCGAGCTTTACGTCCTCGCAACCGGTTATCGCCGGCAGCAGCGGCCGGAAGGTGAGAACGCCTGACCGATAGCGGGGACGCGGTGGCGCCGCCTGTTCCATGCATGATCCCGGCGCTTCAGGTGATTCTCGACGCCGAGCTCGCGCGGGGAAATTCCATCCTGAGCGTTGGCGACTGGCCGCCGGATTGCCGGCTCTTCGTCCAGCTCGCCCGCCCCTTCCGAAAGCGCTATCCCGCTCCGCCCGGCGTCACCTATGCCGCGCTGAACGACCCGCATTACTGGAAGGCGGAGTATCGCACGGTCGACGGCGCCGAGTGCCTCGCCTGCGGGTTCTAAGCCGCCGTCACTCCGGAAAGACATCGCGCGGCAGATGGCGCGGGTCATAAGTTCCCGGCGCGCTCTTCACGACCGAGGCCCAGATCCAGAAGCCGAAGCCGCCGACGCCGATGAGCGGTCCGATGACCTCGAAGAACCCGGCCCTCCCGCTCAACCCGATATAGAGAACCATCAACCCAGCACCGCCGAAGACCACGGCGGCGATGAGCGCGACCACGATCAGGAAGCGATGTCGCCCTTCCGGGATGCCGCGCCGGAACGCGACGTGGCCGTGCCCGCCGGCCACGAGGCGACGGTGCAGGTCTTCGATGAAGGCGATGAAGACCGTGTCGCGCTTCGGATCGTCGATGCCCCAAGGGCTGCTCGAATGGACGAAGAGCGGCCGGCCGGAGGAAAATGTCAGCTCGGCCAGCGCTTCCCAAGGCGATCGCGGTCCACCATTGACCGCCTGTAGCCGTACGCCGGTCAGCTTGCCGAAGGCGCGCAAGCCGGAGCGGCCGTCGAGTTCGTAGGCGATGCCTTCGTCGCTGAGCGTCAGTTCGGTTTCGGCGAGTTTCAGCCGGGCCGCGCCGTCGCCGACGCAGAGCGTGTAGCGCGTCTCGTTCGAGGGCGCGGGCTCAGCCTGCATGCCCTGACCCTGCGGCAAGCCGCCCGGGCTGACAAGCTATTCGAGCGGCTTCTGATCGGCGATCGCTTCGGCGGTGACCTTGCGCGCGCTGACCGGGACATGGCCGGAGACCTCGGCGCCGGCATCGGGGGCGAGCCGCATCATCCAGAACGCCGAGGATGCCGAGATCAGGCCGACGATCAGGAAGGCCGGCCAGAAATCGCCCGCGCCCAGCGCCTTGCCGCCATGGAGGAGGTTGGCGCTCTCCAGCGCGAAGGCACCGATCGTCACGCCCATGCTGAGCGAAAGCTGCTGGGCGACGCTCGACAGGCTGGTCGCGCTCGACATCTCGCGATTGGAGACATCGGCATAGCTCAGCGCGTTGATGCCGGTGAATTGCAGCGAGCGGAAGCAGCCGCCGATCAGCAGCACCGAGAGCATGATCGCGTGCGGCGTCGTCGGCGTGAACAGGCCGGAAGCCGCGAGGAAGGCCGCGCCGATCACGGCATTGGCGATCAGCACGCGGCGGAAGCCGAAGCGCGCCAGAATGGTTCGCGCCAGCGTCTTCATGATCAGCGCACCGGCCGCCGAGACGAAGGTGATCAGACCTGACTGCAAAGCATCGAGCCCGAAGCCGAGCTGCAGCATCAAGGGCAGCAGGAAGGGAATCGCGCCGATTCCGGTCCGGAAAATCGAGCCACCTATCACGCCGATCCGGAAGGTCGGAATTCGGAACAGCGCGAGGTTGAGCACCGGATAAGGTACGCGCCGGGCATGGAACCAGTAGGCCACGAGGGCTGCTGCGCCCGCCAGCACGCAGCCATAGGACACGACCTGCGGCACGAGATGGCGCCCGCCGGTCGCCAGGCCCAGCATCAGGCTGGCGAAGCCGAAGGAGGACAGCAGGAAGCCCTTGACGTCGAGCGGGGCGACATCTTCCTCGCGGATATCCTCGAAGAACAGGCTCGCCAGCACGATGCCGATCAGGCCGATCGGGATGTTGATGAAGAAGATCCAGCGCCAATCGAAATAGGTGGTGATGAAGCCGCCGAGCGGCGGCCCGACCACGGGGCCGACCAGTGCGGGAATCGTCAGGTAGGCGAGCGCACCGACGATCTCGGACTTGCTGACGCTGCGCAGGATGACGAGGCGCCCAACCGGCACCATCATCGCTCCGCCGATGCCCTGGATGAAACGCGCGCCGACGAAGGCGCCGAGCGAACTCGACACCGCGCAAAGGATCGAGCCGAGCATGAAGACGACGAGCGCCGAGCGGAAGATCGTGCGGGCGCCGTAGCGGTCCGCCATCCAGCCGGAAATCGGGATGAAGACGGCGAGGCTGACGAGATAGGAGGTCAGCGCCAGCTTCAGCGCGATCGGATCCTCGCCGAGCGAGGCGGCGATCACCGGCAGCGAGGTCGCGATCACCGTCGAGTCGGTGTTCTCCATGAAGAGCGCACAGGCGACGATCAGGGGCAGGAGTTTGGAGCGCTGCAAGTCTTCGGACCTTGGGACTTTGGACCTTCCACGCCCGGTCAATTAGGCGCGTTTGAAATCATAAGCTCGGCTATTAATCCGATGCATTGGGAGTGACGAGCGCGAATTCGCGCTGCGGTGCCCGATTTGCCCGCTGCCGGCGCGCTTCCGCCATGCGCACGGGATATGGCCCGGCGACACGCACAACGCCGCCATGCATTGACGTCACTCCTTCGAGCCTCTCGCCAGCACCATCTCCATCGTGCCCGGTCGTGCCGGGCCGGCGCGAGGGGCGTGCGTCGTCAATCCCTGGAGAAGCGCCATGACTACCGTCTCATCCATTTTCACCGCCGCACACCATGCAGCGCCTGGACTGTCCGTTCTTGGGCTTGCTCTCGCGGCAGGATTGGCATGGGCGCCTGCGTCGGCCGCGGCCGCGGCCGCCTCCGGCGGCTGGCAGGCCAGCTGCCAGTTCAAGACCATTCCCAACAGCGGCGGCGAAGGCCTGCGCTATGACGCCTGCCTGCGTCTCGAGACCTGCCAGCGCATGGCCAATGCGGCCGGCCGGACCATTTTCGAGGCCGGCTGCTTCGGCGTGGCGCCGGATGCACCCGCCCAGCCCGCGGCCACGCGACCCATCCGATAGCCGCCGACGCAAGGAAACGGCGCCGCCAAGCACACGCGCCGTTTCCGCACTGCAAAAGAATCCAGCCCGGCGCACTAGCGGACCCGCCGCGCCCATGCTAACGGGCCTCGTCAACTCGGCACTGGGCCTCTCGCCCTGCCCCCTTGAAAAGCCGGCCTCGCCCGGCGGTCGGAGTTGACGATGACGCTTTCCCTCGACGGTCTGATTCGCGACGGTTTCACCTTCGACGACGTGCTGCTCGAGCCGGGCCCGTCCGAGGTCATGCCGGCGGATGTCGATATCCGCACGAAGCTCACCCGCACCATCTCGCTGAACCTGCCGATCATCGCCTCGGCGATGGATACGGTCACCGAGGCGCGCATGGCGATCGCGATGGCGCAGGCCGGCGGCCTCGGCGTCATCCATCGCAATCTCGATGCCGACCAGCAGGCCGCTCAGGTTCGCCTCGTCAAGAAATTCGAATCGGGGATGATCGCCAACCCGATCACCATCCACCCGGATGAGACGCTGGCCGATGCGCTGGCGCTGATGAAGAACAACGGCATCTCCGGCATCCCGGTCGTCGAGCGCGGCCCGCAGGGCCATAACGGCAAGCTCGTCGGCATCCTGACCAACCGCGATGTCCGCTTTGCCCAGAACCCGGCCCAGCCGGTTTCCGAGCTGATGACCAAGGAGCGGCTGATCACGGTGCGCGAGGGCGTCAACCCAGAGGAGGCGCGCCGCCTGCTCCACCAGTTCCGCATCGAGAAGCTGCTCGTCGTCGACGACCACTATCGCTGCATTGGCCTGATCACCGTCAAGGACATGGAGAAGCAGGTCGCCCATCCCAACGCCGCCAAGGACGTGCATGGCCGTCTGCTGGCCGCCGCCGCGACCACGACGGGCGACCAGGGTTTCGAGCGCTCGGAGATGCTGATCGATGCCGGCGTCGACCTCATCGTCGTCGACACCGCCCATGGCCATTCGGCCAAGGTGCTGGAAGCCGTCAGCCGGGTGAAGAAGCTCTCGAACTCGGTCCAGGTCATCGCCGGCAACATCGCCACCGCCGGCGGCGCCCAGGCCCTGATCGATGCCGGCGCCGACGCGATCAAGGTCGGCATCGGCCCGGGCTCGATCTGCACCACCCGCATCGTCGCGGGCGTCGGCGTGCCGCAGCTCACTGCGATCATGGATGCGGCCTCGGCCGGCGCGAAGGCCGGCGTGCCGGTCATCGCCGATGGCGGCATCAAGTATTCGGGCGACCTCGCCAAGGCGCTGGCGGCCGGCGCCTCCTGCGCCATGGTCGGCTCGCTGCTGGCCGGCACCGACGAGACGCCCGGCGAGACCTTCCTGTACCAGGGCCGCTCCTACAAGGCCTATCGCGGCATGGGCTCGGTCGGCGCGATGGCGCGCGGCTCGGCCGATCGCTACTTCCAGCAGGACATCAAGGACTCGCTGAAGCTGGTGCCTGAGGGCATCGAGGGCCAGGTCGCCTACAAGGGCCCGGTCTCGAACGTGCTGCACCAGCTCGCCGGGGGCCTGCGCGCCGCCATGGGCTATGTCGGCGGCAAGGACCTCGAGGACTACCGCAACAAGGCCCGCTTCATCCGCATCACCAGCGCCGGCCTGCGCGAGAGCCATGTCCATGACGTGACCATCGTGCGCGAGAGCCCGAACTACCCGACCCGCTCTTGAGTCATCGCGAGCATTGTGCAGCACTGCCCGGCTCATCCGGGCCGGTGCGACACGAGGCGACGCGCAACCATGACTCTCAAGCTGATCTATCCGACGCTGGCGATGATCTTCTGGATCTTCGTCGTCGGCGTCATCCTGGCCCTGCGCCGCAAGAATGCCTTCAGCAGCGGCGCCGTCCGGCAAGACGAGGTCTCGGTCTCGACCGAGCGCTATCCGGTCCCGGCGCGGCTCGCGGCCGCGAACTTCACCAACCAGTTCGAATCCCCGGTGATTTTCTTCGCGGTCGTGATGGTCGCGATGGAGACCGGTGCCACCGGCTATGCCATGGCGCTGCTCGCCTGGCTTTATGTCGCCACCCGCGTGATCCACACCTTCATCCATCTCGGCCCCAACAAGCTGCCCCTGCGTGGCGCGGTCTACGGCATCGGCTTCATCGCACTGTTCTGCATGTGGCTGGGCGTCCTCGTCTCCGTGCTCTGAGCGGCTGAGCCCGGCCCTCGCTCCCGTTAAGCATTCCGGCCGTTTCCGGTGATCGCACGCCCGGAAGCGTTGAAGCTTAACGAAAAGTAAACTACACCCCGAATGGCGGCGGACGGTGGACAAGCGTAGTTTGGAGTGACGCGATGTTGCGTGTCCGTGAAGTCCCGGCGCGGGTTCTTGCCCGCGAGGGTGAGGTTGTGGCTGCCGCTTCCGGCAAAGCGAAGATCGTCCGGCGCAACCGCAAGGGCCGCCTGCTGGCGCTGGCCGTGCTCGGGGCCGCCCTCGGCTCGGGCGGTATCGTGCTGACGGCGTCGCTGGTCCAGGCCGAGGACGATGCCGGCATCCATGCCTTCTTCGCCCAGGAAGCCGCCCGAAAGGCGGCACAGGCCGGCGTGCGGAATGCCGCCTATACGTCCACCGCTCCCACCCGCTACGCCCCGCAGGCCAATGCCTATGCGCCCGCCAATAACGGTTGGCGCCTGCCGCTCATGCAGGTGCAGCCGGACGGCCGTCTCGCGCATCCGCCGATCGAGCTCAACCCTTTCCGCACCGCCCCCAAGAAGCTCGCCGACCGGCAGCGCAGACCGGCCGGCACGACCAATGCCTCGCTCGACACGGTCACCGGCGCGGCGGACCGGGCCCAGACTTTCTGCGTGCGCCTCTGCGACGGCTTCCATGCGCCGATCGGCTATCTTCGCGCGTCCGGGGACATCAAGGCGCATGAAGCGATCTGCAAGGCGATGAACCCTGGCGTTCCGGTCAAGGTCTTCAAGGCCGCGGCCGGCGTGACCGATATCGCCGACGCCGTCGCCGCCGACGGCAAGCGCTATGGCGCGCTCCCAATGGCCTTCAGCCATGCCAAGGCCTCCGATCCGGCCTGCCGGCCGGCGATCGTCCAGGCGGGCGAGCGACGCATCTCCCTGCTGCGCGACATCACCTTGCGGCCGGGCGACAGCGTCGTGCTCGACGGCAAGGTCTCGACCTTCACCGGCAGCTCGAGCTGGCCCTACAACCGGCGCGACTTTCGCGATTTCCGCACGGCCTCGGAGCTCAGCAAGGCCCAGCGCAAGCAGATCGACGAGCAGGTCGGCATCTCCCGGATGGAGGCGCAGGCGCGTACCGTCCGGCGCCAGATGCGGGTCCGCGAGGCACAGCTTCAGGACGACAGCGTCATCAGCGACGCGATCCTGCGTGGCTCCGTCGATCCGACGATGCGCGAGCCGGTCCGGCTGATCCCGCTCTCCCTGCCGGCGCGCTGAACCGCTGCTTCGCCGGTCGCCCCCCAGAGGCCAATCTGCCTTCTGAGGGCCAGCGGCGCGGTTTCGCGCCGTAGTTTCACCATTCCGCCATGACGCGACTGACCTGGAGGCAAGGCGCCGAGCCGCGACAGGTCGCCCCAGCCGAAAGGCGTACGATCCCGACCGCCCCGAAATCTCGCCGTGTTTCCAATGGAATGCCTGACTTATTAGAATTCGTCAAAATAAGAAGAACTCTAGAATCCTTATAAGGCATTGATATCAAAGGATTACTTCATTGACGCTCCGCGGGCGTCGCTCTATCGCTCGCCTGTCGCGCTGATTGCGCTCATCGACGGAGCAGAAGAATGACCGCAAAGACCTATCTCCACGCCTTGGCGCTGTCTTCCTGCCTGCTGGCTGCCCCGGCCTTCGCGCAAGACGTCAACCTCTACACGACCCGCGAGCCGGCCCTGCTCAACCCGGTGCTGGAAGCCTTCACCAAGGATACCGGCATCAAGGTCAACGCCGTTTTCCTGAAGGACGGCCTGCAGGAGCGCATCCGCGCCGAGGGCGCCAACAGCCCGGCCGACGTCATGCTCATGGTCGATGTCGGCGAGATCAACGCCGCGGTCGAGGCCGGCATCACCCAACCGATCAAGTCCGACCTCGTCGACAAGACCGTCCCGGCGCAGCTGCGTCCCGACAATAACTGGGTCACGCTGACCAAGCGCGCCCGCGTCGTGGTCGTCTCCAAGGACCGCATCAAGCAGGACGCGATCACCTATGAGGACCTCGCCGATCCCAAGTGGAAGGGCAAGTTCTGCATCCGTGCCGGCCAGCACCCCTATAACAACGCTTTCTTCGCGGCCTATCTCGCCCATCACGGCGCCGACAAGACCGAGACCTACCTGAAGGCGCTGCGCGCCAACGCCGCCCGTAAGCCCGGCGGCGGCGACCGTGACGTCGCCCGCGACATCCAGTCCGGCCTCTGCGACATCGCCATCATCAACACCTACTATATCGGCCTGATGAGCGAGGCGAAGAACGAGCAGAAGGGCTGGTTCGACGCGATCAAGCCGCTCAAGACCACCTTCGCCAATGGCGGCACCCATGTGAACGTCTCGGCCGCGGCGCTGGCCAAGAACGCCCCGAACAAGGCGAACGCCGTCAAGCTGGTCGAGTACATGCTCGGCGACAAGGCGCAGGCCCTCTACGCCAACGGCAATTTCGAGTTCCCGGTCAACGCGGCCGTGGCCGACTCGGCCGCCGTCAAGCTGCTCGGCACCGTCACGCCCGACAAGCTGCCGCTCTCGGAGGTCGCCAAGCAGCGCAAGGCCGCGGCGAACCTCGTCGACAAGGTCGGCTTCGACAATTGAGCCTGAGCCACCCGCTCAACTCTACGCGACGGTCGCCATTCACGTGGCGGCCGTCGAGCCGTTTTGCCTATGCCGCGATCGGCGGGGCG
Source organism: Allobosea sp. GW821-FHT09G06 (assembly GCF_059416005.1). Taxonomy (NCBI): domain Bacteria; kingdom Pseudomonadati; phylum Pseudomonadota; class Alphaproteobacteria; order Hyphomicrobiales; family Alloboseaceae; genus Allobosea; species Allobosea sp. GW821-FHT09G06. The sequence continues at coordinate 443,764 of NZ_JBWKOI010000004.1, forward strand.
GCGCTCGTGCTGCTGCCGCTGCTCGCGCTGCTGGCCACGGCGATCTCCTCGCCGCAGGCCGTCGAGATCTGGCCGCACCTCGCCGCCAATGTCCTGCCGACGGCCCTCGTCCAGACCGGCCTCTTGCTTGCCGGCGTCGGCCTGGCCTGCGCCGTCATCGGCGTCGGCACGAGCTGGCTGGTGACACAGTACGATTTCCCCGGCCGGCGCTCGCTCGAATGGCTGCTGGTGCTGCCGCTGGCGCTGCCGACCTATCTCACGGCCTATATCTACGTCGAGTTCCTCGGCTTCCAGGGACCGCTCCAGAGCACCTTGCGCGCGGCCACCGGCTGGCGCTCGCTGCGCGATTACTGGTTTCCCGATCCGCGCAACCTGCCCGGCGCGATCGCGATCATGGCGATCGTGCTCTACCCTTACGTCTATCTCAGCACGCGCGCGCTGTTCGGCGTGCAGGGCGCCAGCATCGTCGAGGCCGCGCGCAATCTCGGCGCCGCTCCCGGCCGGCTGTTCTGGCGCATCGGGCTGCCGCTCGCGCGCCCGGCCCTCGCCGCCGGGCTTACCCTCGTCCTGCTGGAGACATTGAACGATATCGGCGCGACCGAATATCTCGGCGTGCGCTCGCTGACGCTCTCGATCTACACGACCTGGGTCAATCGTGGCTCGCTGCCGGGCGCGGCCCAGATCGCTTGCGTCATGCTGCTGCTGGTCTTCGCACTGATCCTCATCGAGGTGAAGCTGCGCGGGCAGCGCCGCTTCGCCCTGCCCGTCCGCCAACCCCGCCCGGTCACGCGCCGGCCGCTGCATGGACGCGCCGCCGCGCTCGCCACACTGGCCTGCGCCCTGCCCGTGCTCTTCGGCGCCGCCCTGCCGATCGGCTATCTCCTCACCGAAATCTTGCAGCGGGGCCTGCTGGCGCAGTTCGACACGGCCCTGCTCCGGCTCCTCGGCAATGCGCTGCTACTGTCGGGACTGGCGTCGATCCTCGTGGTCGCCCTCGGCCTCGGCATCGCCACGGCGGCCCGCTCCGGCCGCGAAACCTGGCTGAAGCCCCTCGCCCGTATCGCCAGCCTCGGCTACGCCGTGCCGGGCACGGTGCTGGCGCTCGGCTTGCTGATCCCGATCGCAGCCTTTGACAACCTGCTGGCGAATGCCGCGTCCGCCCTGTTCGGACTCAAGCCCGGCCTGATCCTGATCGGCTCCGGCGCGGCTTTGATCATCGCCTATACCGTGCGCTTCCTCGCCATCGGGGTCTCAGGCGTCGAAAGCGGCCTGTCGCGCGTCTCGCCACGGATCGACGATGCCGCGCGTGCGCTCGGAGCCGGCAGCACGGAGGTCACGCGCCGCATTCACTGGCCGCTCGCCCGCCCGGCCATCGCCGCAGCGGCGCTGCTGGTCTTCGTCGATTGCCTGAAGGAACTGCCCGCGACGTTGCTGCTGCGCCCCCTCAATCTCGACACGCTCGCGACCGTCGTCTATGGCCATGCCTCGCGCGGCGTCTTCGAGGATGGAGCGCTGGCAGCATTGCTGATCATCCTCGCCGGCCTGTATCCGGCCTTCATCCTGGCGAAAACCGGCACAGATCGCGCGGGATAGCCGGCTGCCCAGCCTCGACAAGCCCCCGAGATCAGCCTAAACCCTCTGCCGCCAGGGGGCTGGCTGACTTTCGGCCGGTGCCGATTCGGAAGTCCATGACCAGACGCGCCGCGATTATCGCCTTCAGCCTCGTCGTCGCCATCGGCCTGCTCGGTTTGCAGTCCTGGGACGTCGCGCTCGGGCGCGTCCAGCGCAGCGCGATTAAGGCGATCGAGGAGCGGACCGGCTTTGTCGTCAAGGCGATCGAGCGCGCCGAATTCGCCCTGCTGCCTTTGCCACGCATCAGCCTGTCCCAGGTCGCCTTCACCCAACGCGACGGCGCGCTCGCCGGCGAGGCCGTGCGGGTCAAGGCGCATCTGCGCCTTCTGCCGCTTCTGGGCGGGCGGATCAGCTTCGACCGGGTGGACCTCATCGCGCCGCGGATCGATGTCGCCGTCCCCGCAGGAAGCGACGGCGTCACCGAATGGCTTGCCTCGCCTTTGGCCGAGCTCGAGCGACTGCAGAGCCAGAGCAAGATCGTCATTCGCTCGGGCTCGCTCTTCCTGCGGGCGAATGGCGCGATCCAGAGCGTCGTGCGCGACCTCGACCTCGTCATCGACGAACGCGGCCTGAACGAACCGCTCAACCTGTCGGGTTCGCTGAACTGGCGCGGCGTGCCGACCGAGGTGAACCTGCTCTGGCCGATGGTTGGCGGCAACGCCAAGGCGGCCCTGTCGGCGACCTCCTCCCTGCTGAAGCTGCGCTTCGAAGGCAGCCGCTCCGGCCCCGGCGAGCCTGTGATCAGCGGCCCGCTCGTGCTCTCCACGCCCTCGCTGCCGAAGCTTCTCGCCTGGTTCGGCGAGGAGTCGCGTCTGGGTTCGGCGCTCGGCGCCGTCGCCATCTCGTCCGATATCCAGGTGAAGGCGCGCGAGGTCTCGTTCAACAGCGCCATCGTCAATCTCGACGGCGAGCGCCTGGACGGCGCGATCAAGCTCGCGGAAACCGGCGGGCGCTTCGCGTTATCGGGGACGCTTGCCGGCGCGACGCTCGACCTCGGCCGCCTCGTCGATCGCCTGCCTGTGCCGGCCGTCAACGTGGCGGACACCACTCCCTTCGATCTCGATTCCTGGACCGCACGCGACATCGACCTGCGCATCTCGGTCGATGCCGCCCGCCTGAAGGGCGCCAAGCTCAGCGACGTCGCCACCTATCTTCTGGTCAAGAAGGGGCGCTTCGAGACCGGCCTGCTCCGCGCCAGCGCTTATGGCGGCAGCGTCAAGAGCCGCTGGCTCGCGCTCGGCACGCCCAACGGCGTCGACGTCAAGATCCAGGCGGGCCTCGACAAGGTGAATATCGGCCAAGCCGCGTCCGACCTGCCGCAGCTCGCGCGCCTGAGCGGCACGGCGGGCCTGCAGATCGCTCTCGACGGCGTCGGCCGCACCTTCGACGAGTTGCTGGTCTCACTCACCGGACGCGTCAATCTCACGGCCCGGCAGGGCGAGATCGGCGGCGTCGCCTTCGCCGAACTACTCCGCCGTGCCGAGCGCAGCCCGGTCCAGGCGCTGCGCGACTGGCGGCAGGGCAAGACGCCGTTCGAAACCATTTCGGCCCATGCCGGGATCGCCGGCGGCATCCTCGCCCTGACGGAAGCGCAGATGACCGGCCAGAACTATCGCTTCAACCTCGCCGGCAGCGCCTTGTTGCGCAGCCGCAATCTCGACATGACCGCGCTGCTCGCCTCCGCCAACGGCGCCCTGAAGTTGCCCTTCGTGCTCAAGGGGCCTGTCGATGCGCCGGCCTTCGAGATCGAAACCGAGGCGTTTCTCAGCCCGGCCGGCGCGACACTGCTCACGCGCTGACTTAAGCCTAGCTTTCGCTATCCCCCGAAATCCGCTCTCATGCCGCCGGAGCTTGTTGCAGCAGCGGGAAGGATGCGGCGATGAAGATGTGGATCATGGGCGCGCTGGCGCTTGCAGGGTGGGTGACGGCAGGCATGGCCGAGGCGCAGGATCTGGCGGTCGAGAAGAAGGTCTTCGAGATCCCGAGCTTCACTACCCAGAGTGGCCGCGCGCTGAAGAATGTCCGCGTCGGCTGGGAGAGCTACGGCACGCTCAACGCCGACAAGTCCAATGCCATTCTGATCTGCCACTTTTTCTCGGGCAACTCGCACGCCGCCGGCAAATATGCGGCCAACGACCCGGCGCCGGGCTATTGGGACGCGATCATCGGCCCGGGCAAGGCGATCGACACGAACAAGTATTTCGTCCTGTCATCGGACACGCTGGTGAATCTCAACACCGGCGACCCCAAGACCACGACGACCGGCCCTGCCTCGACCAATCCCGATACCGGCAAGCCCTATGGGCTCGACTTCCCCATCGTCACGGTCCGCGACTTCGTCGAGGTCCAGAAGGCGCTGGTCGAAAGCCTCGGCATCAAGAAGCTTGCGCTGGTCGCCGGCCCCTCGATGGGCTCGCTCCAGACCTTCGAGTGGGCGGCGAGCCATCCCGAGATGGTCGCCAAGGCCATGCCGGTGATCGGTGCCGGCGAAGCGGATGCGATGCTGATCGCCTGGCTCGACGTCTGGGCCGCCCCCATCCTCGTCGATCCCAACTGGAACAATGGCGACTATTACGGGAAGGCCCCGCCGCTCGCCGGCCTCGCCAAGGCGCTGACGGCGGTGACGCTGCAGGCCAACCATCAGGATTGGGCCAACGCCACCTTCGGCCGCCGCCCGGCCAAGGAGGGCGATGACCCGGCCAAGGCGCTCGCCAACAAGTTCCAGGTGCAGAGCGTGCTCGACAATGCCGGCATGGCCCGCGCCAAGCTCTCCGACGCCAACCACTTCCTCTATCTCGTCAAGGCGAACCAGCTCTTCGCCGCGGGCGGCACCTCGCTTGCCGACGGCATGGCGAAGATCAAGGCGCCGATGCTGCTGATCACGCAGCCCAAGGATCTCGTCTTCACGCCCGACATGGTCGCGACGACGGTGAAGGCGGCGAAGGCTGCCGGGCGCGACATCACCCACGCCACCATCGACGGCACCCGCGGCCATCTCGACGGCGTGGTGTCGATGAAGCAGGCGGAAGGCGCGATCCGGGCATTCCTGGAGAAATAGGCGGGGACTGCCGGCCGCTCACGCGGCGGCCGGCTCCTCCATCCGGTGGACGATCCGGTCGATCAGGCCCCATTCCAGCGCCTCCTCGGCGGTCATGAAGCGGTCGCGGTCCAGCGACCGCTCGACCTCCTCGTAGGTTCGTCCGCAATGCTCGGCATAAAGCCGGGTCAGGCGGTGCTTGGTCTGCCGCATCTCCTCGGCATGGATCAGGATGTCGGAGGCCTGCCCCTGAAAGCCACCGAGCGGCTGATGGACATGCAGGCTGGCATTGGGCAGCGCCCCGCGCTCGCCCGGCTCCCCCGCCATCAGCAGGAACGAACCCATCGAGCGCGCCGTGCCCATGCACAGCGTATGCACCGGCGAGCGGATGTAGCGCATCGTGTCGTACATGGCGAAGCCGCTGGTCACCACGCCGCCCGGCGAGTTGATATAGAGATGGATCGGCTTTCTCGGGTTCTCCGCCTCCAGGAACAGGAGCTGCGCGCAAACCAGCGCGCTCATCGCGTCATTGACCTCGCCATTGAGGAAGATGATCCGCTCGCGCAGCAGCCGCGAGTAGATGTCGAACGAGCGCTCACCGCGGCTCGACTGCTCGACGACCATAGGGACGAGTTGCATCGCTTCGCGCATCGGCGAACTCCAGGATTTCGACAGGGAATGGAATGTGGTTCGCGTCGTCTCAGGCGGCGGCGCGCATCAGTGGCGGCGCATTGCTGTTCACCGGGATCAGATCCTGCCCGACGCGGCGATCGGTCAATTCATGGATCACATGCAGGCTGCTTCCGCCGGCCTCGCTGGCGTCGATGCGGAAGGTGACCACGCTTTCGAGAAAGGGCGGTTCGCTGTCGCGCATCCGGTAGCGCAGCGCCTCCCCCGGCATGACGACGCTCGGCTCAGGATCGGCCAACTCGGCATCGGGCAGCCAGTGCTCGCGCAGGCCCGGCGTGCTGAGCGCGCGCCAGAGCTTCTCGGGCGGCTCGTCGAACCGGAACTCGAAGACGAGAGGATCGGCCGCGGCCTGGCTATCATCGCCGTTCATTGATCCATCTCCTTGAGCAAGGTCCTAAGATCGTCGATCCGCGCCGGCCAGAAGGCACGGTATTTCGTCAGCCATCGTGCGACCAGCGCGAGCCCGTCCGGGTCGACCCGGTAGTTCACGAAGCGCCCCTGCCTCTCCTCACGGACGAGCCCCGCCCCGCGCAGCACCGCGAGATGCTGCGACATCGCCGGCTGGCTGATCGCCATGCCCTCACGCAATACACTGGCATTCAGGCTGCCTGCCGTCAGCTTGTCGAGGATGGCGCGGCGCGTCGGATCGGCCAGGGCCTTGAAGATCTCGTTCTCGATCATGAAGATACATAAGCGTAGACTTATGTGAATCGCAAGAGGCCTGTTTCGGAGGCAGCGAGGCCGGTTATGGCGCCCCCTCCCGCTCGCGGCTTGGTCTCGGAACCACATCCTCATCCCGAGCTTGCCCCGGGATCCATCGAAGGGCTCCGGAACTGTACGATGGATCCCGGATCGGCGCTGCTGCGCAACTTGTCCGGGATGACCGCACGGTTCCGTTGCACGCCGGCATGCTCTAGCGTGCTCCTAAAATCGGCTTGCAGCGCGAAAGAGCACGCCATGAGGATGACGGGGCCAGCCATGCTCCTCGCATGGACGCTTATGTCCCACGCTGCGCAAGCCGGCTGCACGGAGCCGCAAACTGGCTCGGACCGGGCCCCTGCTCTCTCGCCGCCGCTGAGCCAGGTCGTGACCGGCTCAGGCCGCCTGCAATTCCATTCGGCGCCGGACAGCGCCTGTCCGATGAAGGGCATCTTCATCATCCCGAAGGACGAGGTCATCGCCTATGCGCAGACGCGGGATGGCTGGTCGTCGGTGATGTATCTCAACTCCAAAACCGGCAACGACGTCAGCGGCTGGGTCAGGTCGGCGCGGCTGAGGACGATCGGGACGATGGGGCCGAGACGCTGATCAGCTTTTGGTCGATGGTACCGCGTGAGCTGGCGAAGAGGGTTGAGATGGCCGTATTGCAGACGACGACCCTGACGCTGAAGCCTTGCACCCCGGATGATCGTGCCGATTTCATCGGCCTCGAGCTCGATCCGGAGGTGATGCATTTCCTCAATGGTGGCGCAGTCGACCATGAGACGACCGACCCGAAGGACGTCAACTTCCTGATGCCGAGGGGCTCCGAGCCCTATGTCTGGACGGCACGGCGTACGGCCACGGGCGCGTTCGTGGGATGGTTCTGCCTGTTTGCGGAGAGCGCATCCCTCGCCGAGGTCGGCTATCGCCTGCGCCGAGACGCCTGGGGCCAGGGGCTGGCCTCGGAAGGCGCCTCGGCTCTGGTCGCCTGGGGTTTCGATAGCGCTGGCTATGACAGGATCGTCGCCTGCACCATGGCCGTGAACCGCGGCTCGCGCCGCGTCATGGAAAAGCTCGGCATGAAACACGCCCGCACGACATTCCCAAATTTCGCGCCCCCCATCCCCGGCGCCGAACAAGGCGAGGTCTGGTACGAGCTGCTGCGCGCAGATTGGAATGGCCGGGAAAGATAGGCCGCAGCCCCTACCCCGCCTGTGCCGCGGCCTTGATCCCGTCGATCACGAACTGCACCGCGAGTGCGGCGAGGATCACCCCGAGCAGGCGCGTGAGCACGATATTGCCGGTAACGCCGAGCAGCTTCGCGATCGGCGTCGCCGTCAGGAAGACCAGCAGGCAGGACAGCACCACCAGCCCGCAGATCACCGCGAGCGTCGCCAGCAGCAGCGGGTCGCCATGGGCGCGCCCGGCGAGCAGGATCATCGCGGTCAGGGCGCCCGGACCCGCCATCAACGGGATCGCCAGCGGGAAGGCCGCGACATTGCGGATATGATCCTGCGTGATCGCGGTCTCGGCCGTCTGCTGCTTGCGCTCGGTGCGGCGCTCGAACACCATCTCGAAAGCGATCCAGAACAGCAGCAGCCCACCCGCGATGCGGAAGGCCGGCAGCGAGACGCCGAGCGCCTTCAGCACGATGTCGCCCGCCACGGCGAAGAAGGCCATGATGCAGAAGGCGATGATCGAGGCGCGGATCGCGACCTGCCTGCGCTCGCCCTCCGACATCCCGCGCGTCAGCGACAGGAAGATCGGCGCGAGGCCCGGAGGATCGAGCGTCACCAGCATGGTGACGAGCGCGGCGGTGGCGAATTCGACGAACATGGCGCCACATCAGCATGCCGCAAGCCCGCCGTCACGCGCCAAGAAAGGCCGGAATATGGCGACGCGCGCGAACGCATCCGAAAACGGCTCGTAACATACTGAATCCATTGGCGGAATTTTTGCTTGGACAGCGCCCGCTTTTGCTGGCGTCTCATGCCGGAATCGGCTAGCCAGAAGGCTGAAAAACCAGCAGGAATCGGGACATTTCCCCTTGAGCGACGATACCGACGACAAGCGCGACGGAGCCCCGGATCTCGGCGGCGACATCAAGCCGATCGCGATCACCGACGAGATGAAGAAGAGCTATCTCGATTACGCCATGAGCGTGATCGTGAGCCGCGCTCTGCCCGATGTCCGCGACGGCCTGAAGCCGGTCCACCGCCGCATCCTGTTCTCGATGCACGAAAACAAGAACGTGCCCGAGCGGCCCTATACCAAATGCGCCCGCATCGTCGGCGACACGATGGGTAAATACCATCCGCACGGCAATCTCGCGGTTTATGACGCGCTCGTGCGCATGGCGCAGGACTTCTCGCTGCGCCTGCCGCTGATCGACGGCCAGGGCAATTTCGGCTCGATGGACGGCGATTCCGCCGCCGCCGACCGTTACACCGAAGCGCGCCTCGACAAGGCGGCGATGCCCCTGCTCGAGGATCTCGACCTCGACACGGTCGATTTCCAGCCGAACTACGACGGCAAGGAGCATGAGCCGACGGTCCTGCCGGCGCGCTACCCGAACCTCCTCGTCAACGGCGCCGGCGGCATCGCGGTCGGCATGGCGACCAACATCCCGCCGCATAATCTCGGCGAGGTCATCGACGCCTGCGTCGCCTATATCGACGATCCCGAGCTCTCGATCGACGACCTGATCGAGATCGTCCCCGGTCCGGACTTTCCGACCGGCGCCTCGATCATGGGCCGCAGCGGCATCCATTCGGCCTATCACACCGGCCGCGGCTCGATCGTGATGCGCTCGAAGACGCATATCGAGGAGATGCGCAAGGAGCGCGAGGCGATCGTCGTCACCGAGATCCCCTATCAGGTGAACAAGGCGACGATGGTCGAGAAGATCGCCGATCTCGTGCGCGAGAAGCGCATCGAGGGCATCTCCGACCTGCGCGACGAATCCAGCCGCGAGGGCGTGCGCGTCGTCATCGAGATCAAGCGCGACGCCGTCGCCGATGTCGTGCTGAACCAGCTCTATCGCTTTACCCCGCTGCAGACCTCCTTCGGCGCCAACATGGTCGCGCTGAACGGCGGCCGCCCGGAAGTCCTGAACCTCAAGGACTTCATCTCGGCCTTCGTCGAGTTCCGTGAACTGGTCGTCTCGCGGCGCACGCGCTACCTGCTGAACAAGGCCCGCGAGCGCGCCCATGTGCTCTGCGGCCTCGCCACCGCCGTCGCCAATATCGACGAAGTCATCCGCCTGATCCGCACAGCGCCAACCCCGGCAGCCGCGCATGAATCGCTGATGGCGCGCGACTGGCCGGCCGAGGATATCGCGCCGCTGATCGCGCTGGTCGACGACCCGCGCCATCCGATGAACCCGGACGGCACCTACCGGCTCTCGGATGCGCAAGCCAAGGCGATCCTCGAATTGCGCCTGTCGCGCCTCACCGCCCTCGGCCGTGACGAGATCGGCGACGAGCTGGAGAAGCTCGCCAAGGAGATCGCGGATTATCTCGACATCCTGCGCTCGCGCGCCCGCATCCAGTCGATCGTCAAGGCCGAGCTCGCCGAAGTCAGGAATGCCTTCGCCACGCCGCGCCGCACCGAGATCCAGGATTGGGGCTCGGACCTCGACGACGAGGACCTGATCGCCCGCGAGGACATGGTCGTCACCGTCAGCCATGGCGGCTACATCAAGCGCGTGCCGCTCTCGACCTACCGGGCGCAGCGCCGCGGCGGCAAGGGCCGCTCCGGCATGGCGACCAAGGACGAGGATTTCGTCGCAAGGCTCTTCGTCGCCTCGACCCATACCCCGGTGCTGTTCTTCTCCTCGGAAGGCCAGGTCTACAAGGAGAAGGTCTGGCGCCTGCCGCTCTCGGCGCCGAACGCGCGCGGCAAGGCACTGGTCAACATGCTGCCGATCGAGGCCGGCGAGCGCATCACCACAATCATGCCGCTGCCGGAGGACGAGGCGAGCTGGGAGACGCTCGACGTGATGTTCGCGACCGCCTCGGGCGGGGTGCGCCGCAACAAGCTCTCCGACTTCGTCAACGTCAATCGCGCCGGCAAGATCGCGATGAAGCTCGACGAGGGCGACCATATCGTCGACGTGCAGATCTGCACGGAGAACGACGACGTGCTGCTGACTACGGCCGACGGCCAGTGCATCCGCTTCGCGGTGCCGGAAGTGCGCGTCTTCAAGGGCCGCGACTCGACCGGCGTGCGCGGCATCAACCTGGCCAAGGGCGACGAGGTCATCTCGCTCGCGATCCTGCATCATCTGGACGCCACGCCGGACGAGCGCGCCGCCTATCTCAAGCGCGCCGCGGCCGCCCGCAGGGCGCTGACCGGTGAGGCCGAGGACGGCGCTGAAGCTACGGCGGCGGTCGAGGCCGATGCCGAGGAGAGCGCCGGCGATATTGAGCTCGGGCTCGAGAAGTATACCGCCATGGGCGCGGCCGAGCAGTTCATCCTGACGGTCTCGGAGCGCGGCTACGGCAAGCGCACCTCGTCCTTCGAGTACCGGGTCACCGGGCGCGGCGGCAAGGGCATCGTCGCCATGGTCGTGAACGATCGCAACGGCAAGCTCGTCGCCTCCTTCCCGGCACTCGACTCAGACCAGCTCATGCTGGTCACCGATGGCGGCCAGCTCATCCGCGTGCCGGTCGATGCCGGCCCGAACAACCGCATCCGCATCGCCGGGCGCTCGACCCAGGGCGTGACGGTGTTCAACACCGACAAGGACGAGAAGGTCGTCTCGGTCGAGTGCATCAATGACGACGGCGAAGGCGGCGAGAACGGCGAGGCAGGCGACGAAGCCCCCGGCGCCGAGTCGACGGAAGGCTGATCGGTCAGCCTCTTGCGGCCATGGCTTCAGACATTGCTGAAGCCATGGTCGGGAGGCTCATGTGAAGTGGCATGAGTGCGCGTCATTCTCGGGCAGCGCGAAGCGCAGACCCGAGAATCTCTCGCCGGAAAAGGCGCCTCTCCGTCACGAGATGCTCGGGTCAAGCCCGAGCATGACGAGCCGGCCGTCTAGTAGCCTTCGTTTGACAGAAACCCCGCCTCACGTTCCCATCCGGTCATGAAGGCTCGTTCCGTGCCCGTCCGCACCCCTGCGATCACGCCGGAGATCATGCTGCGCGCCTATGCCGCCGGCATCTTCCCGATGGCGGAGAGCGCCGATGACCCAGGCCTGTTCTGGGTGGAGCCGGAGCTGCGCGGCATCATCCCGCTGGATCGCTTCCATCTCTCGTCACGATTGGCCCGGACCGTGCGGTCGGACCGCTTCGAGATCAGGATCGACAGCGCCTTCGACGCCGTCATCAGCGCCTGCGCCGAAGCGAAGCCGGACCGGACCGAAACCTGGATCAACCGGCGCATCCGCGAGATCTTCGGCGAGCTCTTCGCGCTAGGCTATGTCCATACGGTCGAATGCTGGCGTGAGGGCCGGCTGGTCGGAGGGCTCTACGGGCTCTCGCTGGGCGGCGCCTTTTTCGGCGAGAGCATGTTCCATCGTGAAACCGATGCCTCGAAGGTCGCGCTGGTCCATCTGGTGGCCCGGCTGAGGCATGGCGGCTACCGGCTGCTCGATACACAGTTCCAGACTGGTCATCTCGCCCAGTTCGGTACCCTCGAGATTCCGCGTGACGCCTATCGCCGGCTGCTCGAAGACGCCCTGCAGTACCAGGGCGACTGGCACGCCTGGCCCAACTCGGCGCCAGTCAGCGGCCGCGACGTTCTGACCCAGCTCTGAAACAGCAAATGCCGCGGCGACGGCTCAGCCGCCGCCGCCGGTCGGATCGCGGCCCTGGCCTGGGTTGGTCGGGAAGAAACGCTGGCTCGGCCGTTGCGGCTGCACCGGCACGCCGCGCGGCGGCTCGACATCGATGCGCCCGCCCGGCGGCAGCAGCCCGGGCTGCTGTCCGGGCAATGGCGGCTGATTGGGATCGCGCGGCGGGGTACGCGGACGACGCGGGTCGTCAGCGGGCGGCGCCTCCGGCTCCTTGGGATCGACGACGAGCTCGGTGCCGCCTTTGCAATCCGTCAGCCAGGCATCGTAGATCGCATGCTCGACGCCGTGCAGGCCGGGGCTCGCCGCATACATCCAGCCGGTAAAGATGCGCCGGTACTCGTTCTTGACCGTGACCTCGTCGACCTCGACGAAGGCATCAGTCTGCGGGGCCTCGGTCGGCGGACGCGTCCAGCAGACGCGCGGTGTCAATTGCAGCGCGCCGAACTGCACGGTCTCGTCGATCGCCACCTCGAAGGAGATGATGCGGCCGGTGATCTTGTCGAGGCCGGCGAAGACGGCCGTCGGATTGCGGATGCGGTCGGCCTGCGCCGGGCCCATCGCAGCGAGCAGCGCGGCCGCGCTCGTGGCGAGGCCGGCCAGGGTCGAAAGGCGGAACAGGAACGGCATGCTGGCGCGAATCTCTTCGACAGCGCGGAAGGACCGCGACGAGGCGCAGTAACACGGTAAAGGCAGCGGAAAAAGGGCATGATGCCTCTCGATCACCGCAGATTCGTCTGCCGCTCACGGAGGGCTCGCCATGCAACATCCCAGCGGAATCGATCCGAAAGTCGTCGCCAAGATCGTGGCCCGGCGCGGACGCCTGCACGCTTTCGAGGCGCTCGATCCGGTTCGGACGGCGCTGGTGGTGATCGACCTGATGCAGGCTTCGATCGAAAACGATGAGACCTGTCATGGTCTCGTCCGGCCCGTCACGGCCATCGCGACCGCTCTGCGCGCTTCCGGCGGGACGATTGCCTGGGTCACAGCCGCGCCCGAATCCGCGAATGCGCCCATCATGCGCGCGATCCATGGCGAGGCGCGTCAGCGCGGTTTTGCCGAAGCGGCGCGAGAAGACGACCCGCGCTCTCGCCTCTGGCCGGAGTTTTCGCCGGCCGCGGACGACATCCAAGTGTCCAAGCGCGGCTACAGCGCCTTCTTTCCGGGGCATTGCGATCTTCACGCGCGCCTTGAACAGCGCAGCATCGACACGCTGTTGATCGCGGGCACGGTCACGAATGTCTGCTGCGAATCGTCGGTCCGCGACGCCGTGGAGCTGGGCTATCGGGTCATCATGGTATCCGACGCGAATATCGGACATGCGAGAGGGCTGCACGAGGCCTCGTTGACCACGATCTATCGCTGTTTTGGCGATGTCAGGCCGACAGCCGAGATTCTCGGCCTGATCGCGGCAGGCAGCCCGAAAGCCGCCTGATCCTCAGCGGCCGGGCGTCCAGGCCTGGTAGTCGCCGGTCGCGGCCGGGCGCTCGCCCTCGGCGAGCGTCGAGCCCTGCGGGCGATAGGCCAGCGCGGTGCCGGTCCAGTTCTGCTGGTGCGGCTGCTGCCACTCGCGCGGCTGGTAGCTTTCCTCGGACGGCGCGACATCGACCGTGTGATGCAGCCAGCCGTTCCAGCCCGGCGGTACCTTGGAGGCTTCCGCGTCGCCCTTGTAGATCACCCAGCGCCGCTGGAAGCCGAGCGCCTTGTCCTTCACCCCACCCTTGGTGCGGTAATAGACATTGCCGAACTCGTCCTCGCCCACCCGCTCGCCATGGCGCCAGGTGTGGAAACGCGTGCCGATCGTCTGGCCGTTCCACCAGGTGAAGATCTGCAGCAGCCAGTCCTTCATCGTCTTTCAAGTCCGTGCGCGCGATGCAAAACAATCGGGCGACTTATGGCCCCGGCACCGGCTACTGTCCAGCCCGCGGCAGGCCGACCGTGCTGAAACTGCGCGATGTTTCGCTCGCGTCGCAGCGTGTCAGGCTCATGACGGCGAGAACGTCGGGCTCGACGGCCCTGAGCTGGCGGGTCTGCTTGTCCCTGACCATGACATTGGTCGCGTTGACGAACCGGCCCGATGCGACCAGCGTCGCCAGAACCTCGATTGAGCGCGGGTCCAGCTCGTATCGAGGCTTTTTGGGGTCAGGCGAGCCGGCCATGAGCCGCGCGCTGGCGCTCAGCTCCATGACGACATGCGCCGTCGACCCGGAAACCGTCGTCTTCGTGAAGGTCAGCCCGTTCACAGGCATTCCCGGCGCCGAAATGCCGGTCTTGTTGATGGTGATGCGCGGCGCCTCGCGGCACCCCATCCTGCGTGACGCCCATTCTCCCGCAAAGGCTGGAGCCAGCGGCTCGCTGTCGGTGCAGCCGGCGAGCGCCAGAGGGAGCAGGCAGAAGGCATAGCGATGCATGGGCAGTCCCGGACGGATCACGCTTCAATCCGCGTAGCACGGCCAACCTAACGTCACTTTAAGTGGATCGCTCAATCTGCGCGTGTCTTACGCCGCTGGCCACGATTCGGCCGCGATTCGAACTGGCCCGCGATGACGGCATTCGCCGGGAAATCGCCCGAGATCAGCCACTTCCGGGCGGCTCTGAAAGCGACGCTCGCAGCAAGCCTCAAGCCGACCGGCTTCACCAATCGTCAACCATGAATAGCGGGGATTTTAAGGACTGCGCTTCGCCCGGCACTGTGGCAATCTTGCCGCGGTACATCCGATTCCCCGGTGATTTCCGAGGCTTAGCGGGCGCCTTGCAACTTATCCCCATAACCCACATATCCCTACCAGATGTCGTGTCCACAGGGATCACGGGGCACTATTCCTTGACGCCCGATGGGCATCTGCACTAGATTTTGACCATCGCATGACGGCCGGCGGCACCCCCTCTGGATGACTGCGAAACCCTAGTTTTCCAGTGTGTTCCGGGCCTGCCGCCGCATCCGCCATCAACAGCGGAAGCGAACGGATTTGCGCGGACATTTTGGGCGCGTCCGGGACCATCGGCGGGGCGACACCGCGGAGATCCCACAGGGCATCAAACCGAGTTGGGCTGACATCAGGAGCCGGTGATCAACCGGCCGCGCGTGGCTTGCAAGGCGAGCCCGCGGCAGATCAAGGGACGAAGATCATGCGCATCGAGCGCCGCTATACCACCGCCGGACAGTCGCCCTATGCCGCGATCCCGTTCCGATCGGCCGTCAGCGAGATCAAGAACCCGGACGGCTCCGTCGTCTTCCGGCTGGAAGGCATCGAGGTTCCCGAGACCTGGTCGCAGGTCGCCAGCGACGTGCTCGCGCAGAAGTACTTCCGCAAGGCCGGCGTGCCGGCGCGCCTGAAGAAGTTCGAGGAGAACGACGTTCCCTCCTTCCTCTGGCGTTCGGTCGCCGACGAGGCCGCTCTCGCCGAGCTGCCCGAAGGCGAACGCTACGGCTCCGAGATCTCGTCGAAGCAGGTCTTCGACCGCCTCGCCGGCTGCTGGACCTACTGGGGCTGGAAGGGCGGCTATTTCTCCTCCGAGGAGGATGCCGCGGCCTTCCATGACGAGCTCCGTTTCATGCTCGCGACCCAGCGCGTCGCGCCGAACTCGCCGCAATGGTTCAACACCGGCCTGCACTGGGCCTATGGCATCGACGGTCCCAGCCAGGGCCATTTCTACGTCGACTTCAAGACCGGCAAGCTGGTCAAGTCGAAGTCGAGCTACGAGCATCCGCAGCCGCATGCCTGCTTCATCCAGGGCGTGCAGGACGACCTCGTCAACGAGGGCGGCATCATGGACCTCTGGGTCCGTGAGGCCCGCCTGTTCAAATACGGCTCCGGCACCGGCTCGAACTTCTCGATGCTGCGCGGTGAAGGCGAGAAGCTCGCCGGCGGCGGCAAGTCCTCCGGCCTGATGTCCTTCCTCAAGATCGGCGACCGCGCCGCCGGCGCCATCAAGTCGGGCGGCACCACCCGCCGCGCCGCCAAGATGGTCGTGGTCGATGCCGACCATCCGGATATCGAGGCCTATATCGACTGGAAGGTGAAGGAGGAGCAGAAGGTTGCTGCGCTCGTCACCGGCTCCAAGACCGTCAAGAAGCACATGAAGGCCGTGCTCAAGGCCTGCGTGAACTGCGAGGGCGAAGGCGATTCCTGCTTCGATCCCGAGAAGAACCCGGCCCTGAAGCGCGAGATCAAGCTCGCCCGCAAGGCGCTGGTGCCGGACAACTACATCAAGCGCGTCATCCAGTTCGCCAAGCAGGGCTACAAGGACATCTCCTTCGACACCTACGACACCGACTGGGATTCCGACGCCTATCTCACCGTCTCCGGCCAGAACTCGAACAACTCGGTCTCGCTGACCGACGATTTCCTGCGCGCCGTCGAGAACGACAACGACTGGAACCTGACCGGCCGCACCACCGGCAAGGTCGTCAAGACGCTGAAGGCCCGCGACCTCTGGGAGAAGATCGGCTACGCCGCCTGGGCCTCGGCCGATCCCGGCCTGCACTTCAACTCGACGATGAACGACTGGCACACCTGCCCGGCTTCCGGCCGGATCCGGGCGTCCAACCCGTGCTCCGAGTACATGTTCCTCGACGATACCGCCTGCAACCTGGCCTCGGCCAACCTGCTGCAGTTCTACGACACCGAAGCCAAGTCCTTCGACGTCGCGGCCTATGAGCATCTCTGCCGGCTCTGGACCGTCGTGCTCGAAATCTCGGTCACGATGGCGCAGTTCCCGAGCCGCGAGATCGCCGAGCTCTCCTACGAGTACCGCACGCTCGGCCTCGGCTACGCCAATATCGGCGGCCTGCTGATGACCATGGGCCTCGGCTACGACAGCGACGAGGGCCGTGCGCTCGCCGGTGCCCTCACCGCGATCATGACCGGCGTCGCCTATGCGACCTCGGCCGAGATGGCCGGCGAACTCGGCCCCTTCCCCGGCTACAAGAAGAACGCCAGCCACATGCTGCGCGTCATCCGCAACCACCGCACGGCGGCCCATGGCCTCGCCGACGGCTATGAGGGCCTGAGCGTCACCCCGGTGCCGCTCGACCACGCCACCCTCGCCCGCCTCGGCGGCTCGGCCGTGACCATGGCGGAGCGCTCGCGCATCGTCTGGGACGAGGCGCTGGAGCAGGGCAAGCGCTACGGCTACCGCAACGCCCAGGCGACCGTGATCGCGCCGACCGGCACGATCGGCCTCGTCATGGATTGCGACACCACCGGCATCGAGCCCGATTTCGCGCTGGTGAAGTTCAAGAAGCTCGCGGGCGGCGGCTACTTCAAGATCATCAACCGCGCCGTGCCGGATGCGCTGCGTGCGCTCGGCTACCGCGAGGCCGATATCGCCGAGATCGAGGCCTATGCCGTCGGCCATGGCTCGATGAAGCAGGCGCCGGGCGTCAATCCCTCGACCCTGCGTTCCAAGGGCTTCACCGACGAGAAGATCGAGGCGGTCGAGAAGGGGCTGAAGAGCGCCTTCGACATCAAGTTCGTCTTCAACAAGTGGACGCTCGGCGAGGATTTCCTCACCGGCACGCTCAAGGTCCCGGCCGAGAAGCTCAACGACATGTCGTTCGAGCTCCTGCCCTTCCTCGGCTTCACCAAGGCCGAGATCGAGGCCGCCAACGTCCATGTCTGCGGCGCGATGACCCTGGAAGGTGCCCCGCACCTGAAGACCGAGCATTACAACGTCTTCGATTGCGCCAATCCCTGCGGCCGCATCGGCAAGCGCTATCTCTCGGTCGAGAGCCATATCCGCATGATGGCGGCGGCCCAGCCCTTCATCTCGGGCGCGATCTCCAAGACCATCAACATGCCGAATGAGGCGACGGTCGAGGATTGCAAGAGCGCCTATATGCTCTCCTGGAAGCTGGCGCTGAAGGCGAACGCCCTCTACCGCGACGGCTCCAAGCTCTCGCAGCCGCTGAACTCGGCGCTGATCTCGGATGAGGACGACGACGCCGACGACGCCGTCGAGACGCTGGTCGCCCAGCCGATGGCGGCGCGGGCCACGCAGATCTCGGAGAAGATCGTCGAACGCATCGTCGAGCGCATCGAGCGCAAGCGCGAGCGCGAGAAGATGCCGGATCGCCGCACGGGCTACATCCAGAAGGCCACGGTCGGCGGCCACAAGGTCTATGTCCATACCGGCGAGTATTCGGATGGGCGCCTCGGCGAGATCTTCATCGACATGCACAAGGAGGGCGCGGCCTTCCGGGCGATGATGAACAACTTCGCGATCGCGGTCTCGCTCGGCCTGCAATATGGCGTGCCGCTGGAGGAGTATGTCGAGGCCTTCACCTTCACCCGCTTCGAGCCCTCGGGCTTCGTCGCCGGCAACCAGTCGATCAAGAACGCGACCTCGATCCTCGACTATGTCTTCCGCGAGCTGGCGATCTCCTATCTCGGCCGCCACGACCTCGCCCATGTCGATCCCAGCGAGATCGGCCATGACGTGATGGGCAGCGGTGTCGACCAGGACAAGGCGCCGGATGCGGCCCCGGTCGTATCGACCCCCCTCGCCTCGACCGGCTTCCGCCGCGGCAAGCCGATCAACCTGCTCGCCATCCAGGGCGGCGGCCAGGGAAGCCATGCGGCGAACGATGCGGTCGCCCGCTCGACCACCTCTGCCATCGGCCTCGCCACCGCAGGCGCGACCGCGCTGAAGGAGGAGCCCGAGGCTTATGGCGAGGCGGAGATGGCCAAGCTCGGTTTCGCGGCGCCGGCCGCCCAGCCGACCCAGTCCGAGCGCCGGGCCGAGGCGATCATGAAGGGCTATGTCGGCGACTCGTGCGGCGAATGCGGCAACTTCACGCTGGTCCGCAACGGCACCTGCCTGAAGTGCAACACCTGCGGTTCGACGACCGGCTGCTCGTAAACGACGACAAGTGTCTTGTTCTCAGGACGCAGAAGGTTTGGCACCTCGAAGCGTTAGTGTGGCACCAAAAAGCACATAGATTGGCACCGGCCTGCAAAGGCCGGCCCGCTAATCAATCGAAGAGAACGGCCGGCGAACTACGTCGGCCATTCCGATTCGAGAAAGATTCATTCAAAATCGAAGAATGTCGCCTTTCTGCTACGCGCCACGAGCAGAGATTGGATGCCTACCCAGAACCGGACCTCATTTGCTGCGGATGTGGATTCAATTCGGAACTCCGAGCCGTCTCTTCCCGCAACGAGGCCCTTACTCGGCAGCTATTGCTGCCTGCAGCTCCAGTTTCCCAGTCGAGACCTCAGGACCCTCATCCGCAGTGGGTTTGACCCTGAACCACGCGGCATAGAGCGCAGGCAGGAACAGCAGGATCAGCACGGTGCCGACAGCCGTCCCGCCGATGAGCGTATAGGCCATCGAGCCCCAGAAGACGGAATGCGTCAGCGGGATGAACGCGAGCACCGCAGCGAGTGCGGTCAGGATTACGGGCCGCGTGCGCTGCACCGTCGCTTCGATGACTGCGTGATAGTCGTCGAGGCCGGCAGCCTGGTTCTCCTTGATCTGGTCTGTCAGGATGAGCGTGTTGCGCATCAGGATGCCGGCGAGTCCGATCAGGCCCAGGATCGCGTTGAAGCCGAAGGGCTGGTTGAAGATAAGCAATGTCGGGACCACGCCGATCACGCCCAGCGGGGCGGTGAACAGCACCATCGTCATCATCGAGAAAGATCGCACCTGGAGCATGACCACGATCAACGTGGCGGCGATCATCACGGGAAAGATCTTCGCCAACGCTTCGTTCGCCTTGGTCGCCTCCTCGATAGAGCCGCCCATATCGATGCGGTAGCCGGCGGGGAGCGATGCGATCAGCGGCTGAAGCGCCGTCAGGACTTGCTTGGAGACTTCTGGCGGCTGAGGCGCCTCGTTGATCTCCGAGCGGACCGTGATCGTGGGCACACGGTCGCGGCGCTTCAGGATTGGCTCCTCCAGGCGAATCTCTGAATGTCCGATCTGGTCGAGCGGGACCTGCCGGCCGTCCCGGCTCATCAGCGAGAAGTCGGCGAGACGGGTCGGGTCCAGCCGCTCGCCGCCGGCGCTACGCGCGACGACGGGTACGTTGCGGATGTCCTCGCGGACCTGCGTGACCGCGATGCCGGTCAGCAGGAACTGGAGCTGCTGGCCGACCTGTGCCGGCGAGAGGCCGATGAGGTTGAGGCGATCCTGGTCCGGGACAAAGCGAAGCACAGGCGTGCGATTGCCCCAGTCGCGGTTCGCCTCCCTGACATCCGGAACACCGCGCATGATCTCCAGAGCCTTTTCGGAGATCCTGTAGAGCTCGGAAGGATCGGGGCCCGTCACGCGGAACTCGACCGGGAACACCGAAGGCGGCCCGAAGACGAACTGCGTGGCGCGGACATAGGCTTCGGGCGCAAGCCCGTTCGATACGGCGTCGCGCAGCCGGTGCTTCAGGGCCTCGCGCGTTTGCGCATCCGGTGTCAGCACGACGATCTTGGCGAAGGCCGGATCGGGCAGCTCCGGCGACAGCGCCAGGAAGAACCGCGGGGCGCCCTGACCGACATAACTGGTGACAATCTTGGCCTCGGACTGCTTTTCGAGCCAGCGCTCGACCTTTTCGACTGCAGCGGTCGTCGTCTCGATGCTGCTGCCTTCCGGCAGACGGATTTCGACGAGTACCTCGGGGCGGTCGGAGGTGGGGAAGAATTGCTGCTTGAGACCGCCCATGCCGATGCCGGAAAGCACGAAGGCGACGCTGACGATCGCGCAGGTCAGGAACTTGTGATCGACCGCGAAGGTGATCAGCCGCCGCAAGCGCCGATAGTTCGGCGTGTCGTAGATCGCGTGCGTACCGCCTTCGACCGGCTTGATCTCCGGCAGCATCTTGACGCCGAGATAGGGCGTGAACACGACCGCTACGATCCAGGACACGATCAGCGCGAAACCCACGACCCAGAAGATGTTGCCGGCATATTCGCCGGCAGTCGAGCGCGCGAAGCCGACCGGGAGGAAGCCGGCAATCGTGACCAGCGTGCCCGACAGCATCGGCGCGGCCGTGTGGCTCCAGGCATAGGCAGCCGCCTTGATGCGGTCCATGCCCTCTTCCATCTTCACGACCATCACCTCGATGGCGATGATGGCGTCGTCGACGAGAAGCCCGAGCGCCAAGATGAGCGCGCCGAGCGTGATGCGGTCGAAGAAGCGGCCGGTCTCCAGCATGATGAAGAACACGACGGCCAATGTGATCGGAATAGCCGCCGCCACGACGATGCCGACACGCCAGCCGAGGCTGAGCAGGCTGACCAGCAAAACGACGCCGAGCGCCATCGCGAACTTCATCATGAATTCATCGACGGCTGAGGAGATGTTGACCGCCTGGTCCGTCACCTTGTCGAGCGTCATCCCGAGCGGCAGCGTCTGGGCGATCGCGGCCGTCTTGCTCTCCAGCGCCTTTCCGAGCGCGAGACCGTCCCAGCCCTCCTGCATGACGGCAGCGAGCATGATTGTGGGCTCGCCCTGATGCCGGATGATAAAGGTCGGCGGGTCTTCGTAGCCGCGGCGAACCTCTGCGGTGTCGGAAAGTTTCAGCGTGCGTCCACCCGCGACGATCGGCGTGTCGGCGATCGCCTGGACACTGTCATACGCACCGTCGATCCGGATGAAGACACGCGGCCCTTTCGTATCGATCGAGCCGGCCGGCGTAACAGCATTTTGCCGCTGCAAGGCGGCGACGATGTCCTGCGCCGAAACGCCGAGAGTCGCGAGCTTGGTGTAGGAAAATTCGACAAAGATCTGTTCGGGGCGCTCGCCCAGGATGTTGACCTTCTTGACGCCGGGCACACGCAGAAGATCCTGGCGGATGGTCTCGGCCTGCCGGGCCAGCTCCCGCATCGGCATGCCCTTGGCCTTCAGCGCGTACAGGGCGAAGCTGACATCTGAGTATTCGTCGTTGACGAAGGGGCCGAGCACGCCGGGCGGCAGGTTGCGCGCCTCGTCTGCCAGTTTTTTACGAGCCTGATAAAACTCCTCCTGCACGGCGGATGGCGGCGTGCTGTCTTTCAGGTTGACCGTCATATAGGCGTAGCCGGGGCGCGTCGTCGTCTCGACGCGGTCATACCAGGTCAGCTCCTGGATCCGCTTCTCCAGCGGCTCGGCGACGAGGTCCTGCATCTCGCGCGCCGTCGCGCCCGGCCAGACGGATGTGACGGTCAGCGTCTTGATGGTGAAGTTCGGGTCTTCCGCCCGTCCGAGCTTGACGAACGCATAGGCGCCGGCGGCGACGAGCAGGATGATGGAGAACAACGTGACCGCCCGTTCGCGAACGGCGATCGCGGATAGATTGAAGCTCATCAGTTGCCCCCGACTTTAGAGGTCCGGACGCGAGCGCCGTCCTTCAGAAGATGAGCCCCGAGCGAGATGACCGGCTCTTTCGAATTCAGTCCCGAGATCACGGCCGTCTCGTTGGTCACGCGCACGAGCTTCACTGGCTGGAACTTCACCGTCGAGGTCTCGCCATCGAGAAGCCAGACGCCTGTCCGCTGGCCATTGTCCAATAGTGCTCCGAGCGGCACCTCCATCTCCGGCTGGCTTGCCTGGTTGACCAGCCGGAGGGTGACGGTCGCCCCGAGCGGCGCCGCCGCGGCTTCGCCTGCAAGTACATAGCGCGCTTCGTAGGTACGGGTTTGCGGATCAGCCGAATTGGACAGCTGGCGAAGCTGCGCGGCGTAGCGATGAGAGTTCGTTCCATAGAGGCTCGCCTCGGCCGCCGAGCCGATGGCCGGCCGGATTGTCTCCGGCAGTGCGACGAGCGCTTCACGGGGGCCGGCCTGTGCAAGCCGGACCACGGCCTGGCCGGCCGCGACAACCTGTCCCGGCTCGCCGAGCGTTTCGACGACCGTTCCGTCGGCATCGGCGACCAGAACGGAATAGGTCGCTTCGTTTTCCGCAACCCCCGCTTCCGCCTCCGCCGCCGCAAGCTGGGCCGTGGCGGTGTCCAGCGCTGCCTTGGCCTGCTCGTAGCGCTGCGGACTTGCCGCGAACCCGTCCTTGGCTAGTGCGGCATAGCGCTTCTCGTCAGCACGCGCCTGAACCAGAACCGCACGCGCCGCCACGGCCGCGTTGCGCTTTGCCGTGAGCGCAAGCCGCAGGTCCGTCTCATCGATCCGCATCAGCGGCTGGCCGGCTTTGACCTCCTGGCCGACATTCACAAGCCGTTCGACGATTTTACCAGCAACCCGGAAGCCGAGATTGCTTTGGACACGGGCCGCGATGACGCCTGTGAAGCGGCGCTCGGATTCGGCGACCGGTGTTGCCGCGACCAGCCTCACGATCGGGGCGTCCTGCCTGGGGTCGCCTACGGCGGACGCCTTCTCGGGGCGAGCCGAGAGTACGACAAATGCCGCCACCGCTGAGGCTGCGAGCACAACGCCCGCTGCGGCAATAACCGATCTCTTTCTCTTTCCCATCATCTCGTACCAATTAGATTGCATTCGATCACTATACGTGTTATAGATTACGAACGCAATCTAATTTTGGAGGTCAACGATGCGTGTCAGTCGCCAGCAGGCAGAGGAAAACCGGCAGACGGTTATTGATGTGGCGAGCCGCCTTTTCCGCGAGCACGGCTTCGACGGCATTGGGCTCAAGGATCTGATGGCGGGCGCCGGGCTGACGCAGGGCGCCTTCTACAAGCAGTTTGAATCCAAGGACGACCTGGCGGCGAAAGCGTCCCGGCGCGCCCTGGAGAGCGCCTCCGGCCGCTGGTCCACCGCGGCGCAGGCCAATCCGCAGAACCCGCTCGCCGCGGTGATCGATTTCTATCTCAGCATGGGGCATCGCGCCGAGCGGATGGAAGGCTGCCCTGTCGTGGCGCTCGGCTCGGACGCGGCCCGGCAAGGCCCGGACGTGAAGGCGTCCTTCGAGGCCGGGATCAGGGAATATCTCGAAATGCTCGGCGGCTGGATCGGCGGGGAGGAAGGCGAGCCCGGCGGCAAGGCCATGGCAATTCTCTCCACGATGGTCGGTGCGGTGGTTCTCGCGCGTGCCGTCAACGACGAGCAGATGTCGAAGCGGTTCCTGCAAGCAGCCGCCGAGAGCGTGCTGCCGGGATCGTCGGCGGATGATGCCGGGCAAGGAGCGCGCCAATGACGACCTCTCCGGCCGACATGCGCAGCGCCACTGCTTCAATCGCCGATCTGGCGGGCTGGTCCGGGCTGGAGCTCGTTGCGCGGTTGGCGGACGGGAGCATCCGCCGCCCGCCAATGGCCGAGACGCTGCCCTTCACCTTGCTTCCACCGGAGGAAGGCAAGGTCGCGCTCCTGGCCACGCCCGAACCGCGCTTTTGCAATCTGACCAATACGGTCCATGGCGGCTGGATCATGACGATGCTCGACACCGTCATGGCACTCGCCGCCCAGACAACGCTTGCGCCCGGTGAAACCTGCCCGTCGCATGAAACCACGGCCAAGTTCGTCCGCCCGCTCTTTGCCGATTCCGGCGAAGTGCGTGTCAGCGGCCATGTCGTTGCGCGCAGCCGGAGCGTGATCACGCTGGAGGGCAGGATCGAGGATGCGCAAGGGCGGCTCTATGCACATGGCACGTCGACCTGCCTGGTCGTGGGCAGGAAGCCATGATGTCCGCGCGTCCGATCGCAATCCCGGCCCCTTCCGAGCGCCGCCTGACCGGCGGGACCCTGTTCCTGCTCGCCGGTCTGGCGGCGCTCGGCGCGCTCGCCACCAATATCATCCTTCCTGCTTTTCCGCGGATGGGCGCCGAGCTTGCGGTTTCCTCGGCGGAACTCGGTCTCCTTTTGAGCAGCTTCTTCGTTGCGTTCGCGCTCGGGCAGCTTGTGGTCGGTCCGCTCTCCGACCGCTTCGGCCGCAAATGGCTGGTGCTGGGAGGCCTTGCGGTCTTTGCCGCGGGCAGCGTCGTTTGCGCACTGGCCGGCACTTTGCCCCTGCTGGTTTTGGGGCGGATCATTCAGGCGCTGGGAGCTTGCGCGGCCTCGGTCCTGTCGCGCGCCATTGCACGCGATCTGTTTGACGGCGAGGCGCTCGGCCGGGCTCTGGCGCTCACCATGATCGCCGGTGCGGTTGCGCCGGGCTTTTCGCCGCTGCTCGGCAGCATCCTGTCCGGCCTGTTCGGTTGGCGGATCACCTTCCTGGTCGTTGCAGTCTTCGGCGTAGCGCTCACGCTGCACTATGTCGCTCGCATCGGGGAGTCGCTCCCGCTCGATCGCAGAACGCCCCTCGCACCATTGGCCGTTGCGTCCGCCTATGGCCGCCTCGCCGCCGATGCCCGTTTTCTATTCCCTGCGCTTGCAGTGAGCCTCGTCATCGGCGGGCTCTACAGTTTCTTTGCGGCCGCCCCCGGCGTGCTGATGAACGAGTTGGGACTGAGCGCTTTCCAGCTCGGATTGTCGTTCGCGTCGACGGTTCTGGTCGTCTTCCTCGCAGGCTTTCTCGCGCCGCGGCTGGCGCATCGCCGGGGCCCGCATGCCATCGGCATGACCGGCCTTTGCATCGCACTTGCGGGCAGCGTCGCCATGTTCGCCTTCGCCGCATCGCCGACTTTCACGACCTTCACGATCGCCATCGCGCTCTATCTGTTCGGTATGGGTCTGATCAATCCGCTCGGCACCGCGATTGCGCTCTCTCCCTTCGGGCGGCAGGCCGGACTGGCATCGGCTCTGCTCGGCTTTTTGCAGATGGGCTGCGCCGCCATCGGCGCGTCGTTTGCGAGCGCGCTGCCATTTCCGCCGTCCGTTTCCCTGGCCGTCGTGCTGACCGCGGGTTCGGTTCTTGCCCTTCTGGTCTTCCTTCCGGTCGCGCTGCGTCAGCGGCAGGCAGGGCCACGCGGTTTGGGCGGCGTGCCGGAATCGACAGGAGGATAGATGCGACGGATTGTTATCACAGGTCTTGGAGCGGTCACGCCACTCGCCGCGGGTGTCGAAGCATCCTGGTCGCGTCTTCTGGCCGGTCGTTCGGGCATTCGCAGGCTTGCCGGCGATGTGGTGGGCGACCTGCCGGCGAAGGTCGGCGGGGCAGTGCCTTCGCGGCAGGACGATGCGGAGGCTGGCTTCGATCCGGACATCGTGCTGGCGCCGAAAGATCAGCGCAAGGTCGACCGGTTCATCCTCTTCGCGCTGGCTGCGGCCGAAGAGGCGCTGGCGCAGGCAAACTGGAAACCTGACTCAGAGGCTGAACGCCTGCGCACGGCCACGATCATCGCGTCAGGCATCGGCGGGTTTCCGGCCATCACCGAGGCGGTGCGCACGGTGGACCAGCGCGGCGTGCGCCGCCTGTCGCCTTTCACGATACCATCCTTCCTGGTGAACCTCGCGGCGGGGCATATCTCGATCCGCCATGGCTTCAAAGGCCCGCTCGGCGCGCCGGTGACGGCGTGCGCGGCCGGCATCCAGGCGATCGGTGACGCGGCGCGTCTGATCCGCGCAAACGAAGCCGACATCGCCCTGTGCGGCGGCGCGGAAGCCTGCATGAACATCGTCAGTCTCGGCGGCTTTGCAGCGGCGCGCTCTCTTTCGACCGGCTTCAATGACAGGCCCATCGAGGCCTCGCGCCCGTTTGATTTGGCGCGCGACGGCTTCGTCATGGGCGAAGGCGCAGGCCTGCTGGTCATCGAGGAGCTCGGCCATGCGCTGGCGCGCGGCGCAAAACCGCTCGCCGAACTCGTCGGCTACGGCACGACGGCCGATGCGCACCATGTCACTTCCGGCCCCGAGGATGGCAACGGCGCGCGCCGGGCGATGGAGATCGCCATCGTCCAGGCAGGGATTTCGCCGCGCGAGATCCGTCATCTCAATGCGCATGCGACCTCGACGCCGGTCGGCGATCTTGGCGAGATTGCCGCGATCAAAACACTGTTCGGCTCTGACGGAGAGATCGCTGTCAGCGCGACGAAATCGGCGACCGGACATCTGCTGGGTGCGGCCGGAGGGCTTGGTTCCATCTTCGCGATCCTGGCGCTGAGAGACCAGATGGCACCGCCGACGCTCAATCTGACAGCTCCCGATCCGGCCGGCGCCGGTATCGATTTTGTCGCAAACGAGACCCGCCCGGTGGCGATGGACTACGCGATCGCCAACGGCTTCGGCTTCGGCGGTGTCAACGCCAGCGCGCTGTTCCGGCGCTGGACGGACGAACTGACGCGCGGAAGCGGCGGAGGGACACATGGCTGACGCCCTTCGCACTGCCCTTTCGCGGGACTCCCGCGCCAATCCAACAAAAAGAAAGAGACGGTTTTCATGAGCAAGAACAATTCCCCCGTGGCTCTGGTGACCGGGGCATCCTCCGGCATCGGCCGCGTCACGGCCAAAGCATTGCAGGGCGCGGGGTATCGCGTGTTCGGAACGAGCCGCCGCGCCACGTCCGAAAGTGCCGAGGGCGTCACCATGCTGGCCTGCGACGTGACCGATGATGAGTCCGTGGCGAAGCTTGTCAACGAGGTGGTGGCCAGTGCAGGCCGCATCGATCTGCTCGTCAACAATGCCGGGATCGGGCTGCTTGGCGGCGCTGAGGAATCGTCGATCGAACAAGCCCAGGCGCTGTTTGATGTGAATGTCTTCGGCGTTATGCGCATGACCAACGCCGTGCTGCCGGTCATGCGTCGCCAGAGGCAGGGCAGGATCGTCAATCTGAGCTCGCTGCTCGGCCTGATTCCGGCGCCTTATTCGGCGCTCTATGCGGCCACCAAGCATGCCATCGAAGGCTATTCTGAATCGCTCGACCACGAACTGCGCGCATTCGGCATTCGGGTTGTGCTGGTCGAGCCCGCCTATACCCGCACCTCATTCGAAGAGAATCTCGTAAGGCCCGACCGGGTGCTCGACATCTATGACGCTGCGCGCGCCGGCATGAACAGGGTCTTGCGCAAAGCGATCGAAGCAGGCGACGCACCCGAAGTCGTCGCCAGGACCGTGCTGGAGGCAGCGGCCGCTGCCGCTCCGAAATTGCGCTACGCAGCGGGGAAAATGGCGCGCCAGGTCAGTTTGCTGCGCCGCTTCGTCCCCGCATCCGCGTTCGACAAGAGCCTACGAAAGCAGAACGGGTTGCCGGTCTGACGGGACATTTCATGCAAATCGGCATCATCGGTGCTGGGAATAACGTACGCCTCCTGGAGGCAGCCGCCGAGAGCGTGCGCTACTCAACCGAACCTCTGCAGCAGCCTGGACGGCGCCAATGATGTTGTCGTCATCCGAAGCGCGCAGCGCGAAATAGTCAGAGCCAGCGGCGAACCTTGGCCTTGTAGCGGCGGTAGTCGTCGCCAAACTTCGCTTCGAGATAGTGCTCCTCGCGGGCGATCACCTGCGTCTGGATTGCGATCAGCACCAACGGGAGCAAGTCGAAGGCAATCGGTCCGTCGAAGCCGATCGCGAGGCCCGCATAGATGAGCGCCATGCCGAGATACATGGGATTGCGGGTCCACCGATAAGGACCGGTCGTTGCGATGAGGGTCGTTGGCTGCGACGGCCGAACGTTGGTGCCCAATCGCCGGAACAGCCCCGCCGCCGCAAGCATCACCGCCGCTCCGGCAACGAACAGTAGCGCGCCTGCTGCGATCAGCAACCGCCAGTCGATGCCGAAAGAACGCAGGGTGACGAACCGCTCCGCCGCCAGCCCCAACAGCAGCGCTCCCAGATAGATGAAGGGCGGAGGGAACCGGACACCCGCGCTGTCCGGTTCGACGGCCATGTTCATCTCCAATCTGTGCTCAAACCAGCATCGACTGCTGGGCGAAAATGCCCGCCATCGCGCCTTGCCATGATGCCGTGGTGACCGAGGGCATTCCGGGGTTGGCGAGGTCGCCGGCGGCGTAGATGCCGGGCATGCTGGTTTCGCGGCGCTCGTCGACCTTGAGGGCGATGCCGCTGGGCGTATCGACCGTGGCGAGGCCCAGTGATTCATGCAGGCGGCGGACGGCTTGTTGCGCGGATGCGCGAACAGGATGTCCACCGCGACATCGGGGCCAGCATCAAGCTTGATGGTGGCGCTATGGCCCCCCGGACGGGCGATGCTGGTGATCCGGCCGTCGACGACAGGTATGTTGCGGCGCGCCAGATCGGCCCGGATATCGGACGGGATGTCGTGACCATCAGCGGAGAGCGTCAACCTGTCGGTCCAATCGTGGAGCAGCCTGGCCTGATTGTGCGACTGCCGGCCGGACCAGACGAGGCCCCAATGCTGGCCGGCGACTTTAAAGCCGTCGCAATAAGGACAGGGCACAATGGAGGTGCCCCAGCCGTCGGCAAAGCCCGGCACATCTGGATTCCGCCGAGTGGTGGAATGTCCTAAACGTGGATACCCATGTCGGTCGCCTCCACATATTCAAGGACTGCCTCGGCGCGGCCCTCGGCAACGAGCTGCACGGCCGTTTGGCCCGAAAAACCCGGTAGAGGCTTCGAATGAAACCAAGCGTAGGCTGCTGCTGCCGAGGCAAATCGAGACTCGATGATGGAGAGGATTACCCGGCCGGCTTCCTCCGGGCTGAAATCCTTAACGCCACTGCGGTGTCGAAGTTTCTCAGTCATTTGCGCGCCCCGAGCGCCCAGCGGCACCTCGATTAGGAAGGTAGTTTAGACGTTATCACACCTGCGAACCCACCACGAGGCAACTACTGTGTTTCGGCGTGCAAGTTTGACCCTGTGAGGCGGGGGATCGGCGTCCAACTTTGGGTCTGACTCAAATCTGCTGC
>NZ_JBWKOI010000005.1:0-328754 GCF_059416005.1 Allobosea sp. GW821-FHT09G06
GTCGGAGCCGTGGCGCCGGGCTGAGCCGGAGCGGGAGCGCCGGGAGCGCCGGCCGGAGGCGTTCCGGGAGCGGGCTGCGCAGGCTGGGCCGGGGCAGTGCCCGCGGGCGGAGGCGGTGTCGGAGCGGCCGTTCCGGGCTGTGAGGGAGCTGCGGGAGCGCCGGGCTGCGGGGTCGCAGCCGGCGGGCGCGGCTGGGACGGCTGCGCCGAAGGCGGAACAGCAGGACCGCCGCGCGGAACGGCGGAGGGCGGAGCGCCAGCGCCAGGCTGAGCGGGAGCTCCTGGCTGGGGCGGAGCGGTCGGCGCCGTCGCAGGAGGCGTTCCCGGCGGACGAGGCTGTCCCGGTGCCGCCGAGGGCGGAACGGCCGGGCCGCCACGCGGAACGGCTGATGGCAGGGCACCAGCGCCCGGTTGGGCGGGCGCACTCGGAGCCGCGGCGGGCGGCGCGGCCGGCGGGCGAGGCTGGGTCGGTGCAGCCGAGGGCGGAACGGCCGGACCACCGCGCGGAACCGCCGAGGGCGGCGCGCCCGCACCCGGTTGGGGAGCTGCGGCCGGCGGCGCTACCGGCTGAGGCGCCGCACGCGGAACGGTCGGCTCCGCCGGCGGACGCGGCGGTGTCGGGCGGGCTGCCGGGGCTTCACTGGGGGTCGGCGCAGCGCGCGGCACGGCAGGCGCCTCACGCGGCATGGCCGGGCGCTCGGGCTGCTGGCGCATCGCGGGCGGCTCGGCACGCGGCTGCGGTGCAGGCATGGCGGGCGGTTGCGCCCGGGGCACGGACGGCGCGGGCTGCATCTGTGGCGGGCGCGGGGCCTGCGGCTGGGCGGGTGCAGCGGGCGCGGCAGGCCGTTCCGGCCCACGCTGCTGGCCGGGCTGTGCTCCTCCTGGCGGCTGCGGGCGCCGTGGCCCGCGTGGATCGTCATCTCCGGCGGCGGGGGCCTGTGCGACCCGGTATCCGGCCTCAGCGAAGGCCTGCCCGGCTTGCGAAAGGACGAGGGCCGGCAGGACAGTCCCGACCAGCAACCAGCGTTTCGTGCGCATCTTTATTCCCGTCGTTCTGTTTCAACGTGCGGGTATCAGGCCGCTTCCGGCCTGAACCCCCGATGAAGCGAAAACGGCGGGAATCGGGCAAGGGTTCCCGTGCTGCGGCGTTTTAGAGGCCGGCCTCGGCCTTCACATAGGCCGCGATCTCGGCATGGGTCGCGAACCAGCAATCGCCCTTGGCCTTGGCCAACCTGACCAGCTCCTCGAGGATCCAGAAGCGCGAGCGATAGGTGATGACATGCGGGTGCATGGTCAGCAGGAAGAGCCCGCCCTCGGCATAGGCGCCCTCGAATTCGCGGCGGAAAATGTCGAAGACCGCTTCCGGCGAGGTATACGGCCTGAGTCCCTGGAAGCGGTTCATGCTGAGATAGGGCGCGTCGTCGCGGATCCACTCGACCGGCAGTTCGACGATGCCGGTCGGCTCACCCTTCTCGACGATCTCGTAGGGGTCGTCATCGGCGAAGAGCGAGGAATCGTAGAGCAGACCGAGCTCGCGCTCGATCGAGAGCGTCACATCGGAGAAATCCCAGGACGGGGTGCGCATGCCGACGGGTCGGATGCCGGTGACCTTCTCCAGCGTATCGGCCGAGCGCAGGTGCAGTTCACGCTCGTTTTCGGGTGGCACCGCCGTGTTGACCTCGTGGATCCAGCCATGGAGACCGATCTCGTGGCCGGCGCCGATGATGCGGCGCTGCTCGTCCGGATAGAGCAGGGCGGTGACGGCGGGCACGAAGAAGCTCGCCGGAATGTCCTGCCGCTTCAGCAGGTCGAGGATCTTGGGCACACCGACGCGGTTGCCGTACTGGCCCCAGGACAGGCGCCCGACCGACTTGCCGCCGTCACGCAACTCGTTGGTCTCGTGATCGACATCGAAGGAAAGCGCCACCGCGCAGCGCGCGCCGTTCTTCCATCTGGCGGGCTTGAGGTTACGGCCGGCGCGGACCTGCTCGACCTTGCCGCGCCAGACCTCTTCCGGCCATTGCCAGGGCAGGAGTTCATCGGGCTGGCTCGTCATGGCGGCTCTCCTCAGGTCGTCGTAGCGACCGGCAGCACCGGCACGGCGGCGAGCAGGCGCTTGGTGTAGTCGTGCTGCGGATGGTCGTAGACCGCGCCGGCCGGGCCGCTCTCCACGATCCGGCCGCGATACATGATGGCGACGCGGTCGCAGAGATGACGGACGACCGAGAGGTCGTGCGAGATGAAGATCAGCGTCAGGTCGAGTTCCTGCCGCAGGCGGATCAGCAGGTTGATGATCTGCGCCTGGATCGAAACGTCGAGCGAGGCGACCGGCTCGTCGCAGACGACGACATCGGGCTGCATCGCGAGCGCACGGGCGATGGCGACGCGCTGGCGCTGGCCGCCCGAGAACTGGTGCGGATAGCGATCGGCGAAATCGGGATTGAGCCCGACCGCCGCCAGCCATTGCCGGACGTAATCCTTGGCCTGCGCACGTTCGACGAGACCGTGAGCTAGCGGCCCCTCGGCGATGCTGTCGCCGACCGTCATGCGCGGGTTGAGCGAGGCGAACGGGTCCTGGAAGATGGTCTGGACGCGCGTCGTGACCTTGTGCGGCTGTTCGCCCGCGCTCATCACAGGTGCGCCGTCGATGCGGACCGAGCCGCTATCGGGCGCATAGATGCCGGCCGCGACACGGCCGAGCGTCGACTTGCCAGAGCCGGATTCGCCGACGAGGCCGAGCGCCTCGCCGCGCTTCAGCACCAGCGTGACATCGTCGACCGCCTGAACCGCTGCCGGCGCCTTCGACAAACCGGCCTTCTGGGCAAGCTTGCGGAACAGGCCTGGCGTCCCGGCGAAACGCTTGGCGACATGCTCGATGCGGACATAGTGCGCGGCATCCGCGACAGCAGGTGGCGCCTGTTTCGCGGCGCGCGGCGGCGGCGCGACATCGGAACCGACGCCGCCGGCGAGTAGCTTGCCCGGCTCGGAGCGCGAAGGCAGCGCATCGAGCAGAGCCTGCGTATAGGGGTGCTGCGGATGGGTCAGCACCGAAAGCGTCTCCCCGGCCTCGACGATCCTGCCGTGGCGCATGACGCAGACATGGTCGGCGAGCGAGGCGACGACGGCGAGATCGTGGCTGATCCAGATCAGCGCCGTGCCGAGCTCGGCGACCAGCTCCTTCATCTCGGCGAGGATCTCGGCCTGCACGGAGACGTCGAGCGCGGTGGTCGGCTCGTCGCAGATGATCAGCTTCGGCCGGTGCAGCAGGGCGATCGCGATGGCGACGCGCTGGCGCATGCCGCCGGAGAACTGGTGCGGATAGAAATCGACCTTGGCTTCGGCATCGGGGATGCGGACCTGCGCCAAGGCGGCGACGGCGCGGCGGCGCGCCTCGGCGCCCGAGACCGCCTCATGGGCTTCCAGGGCGAGCCTGATCTGCGTGCCGATGGTCAGCATCGGGTTCAGCGTCATCATCGGGTCCTGGAAGACCATCGAGATCTGCTTGCCGCGCACCTTGCGCAGTTCGGCCGAAGGCAGGCCGGTGAGCTCGCGCCCCTCCAGCTTCACCGAGGAGCCGGGCTCGACACGGCCGGGCGGATCGATCAGGCCGATGATCGAGAAGCCGGTGATGCTCTTGCCCGAGCCGGATTCGCCGACGAGGCCCATCACCTCGCCGCGCTTCAGCGCGAAGGAGACGCCGTCGACCGCCTTCACCATGCCGGCGCGGGCGTGGAAATAGGTCGCAAGGTCGGTGACTTCGAGGAGAGGCGCGTCGCTCATCGCTTCAGCCTCGGATTGACCTGATCGCGGATGCGGTCGCCGACGAGGTTGATCGCGACGATCAGCACGATCAGCGCGAGGCCGGGATAGATCGAGATCCAGTAGCGGCCCGAGAGCATGTACTGGAAGCCGTTGGCGATCAGCATGCCGAGCGACGGCTCCGTCACCGGCAGGCCGACGCCGAGGAAGGAGAGCGTCGCCTCCAGTGCGATGGCATTGGCCACCTGCACGGTCGCGACCACGATCAATGGCGGCAGGCAATTCGGGAAGATATGGCGCAACACCACGCGCCAGCCCGGCAATGGCGTCGAGAGCACGGCCTCGACATAGTCCTTGCCGCGCTCGGCCGAGGCCGCGCCATGCGCCGTGCGGGCGAAATAGGCGTATTGCGCGGCGGCGAGCGCGGCGATGAGCTGCATCTTGCCCTGGCCGAGCAAAGCCGAGAGCACGAGCGCGAGCAGGATCGCCGGGAAGGCGAGCTGCAAGTCGATGACGCGCATGATGAAGGCCTCGCGGCGGCCGCCGGCATAGGCCGCGCCGATGCCGAGCGAGACGCCGAGCGTGAAGGCGATGGCACCCGCCACCAGCCCCATCTGCAGGGAGATGCGCAGGCCGTAGAGGATTGCCGAGAGCAGGTCGCGGCCCTGCGCGTCGGTGCCGAGCCAATGGGTATAGCCGCCCTCGCCGACGAAGCCGGGCGGGCGGCGCGCATCGGAGAGCGAGAGCTTGGCGAGGTCGTAAGGGTCCTGCGGCGCGACGAACGGCGCCAGCAAGGCGATACCGATCGTCAGGACGACGACGGCGAGCGCGACGACCGCCGTCTTGCTCTCGCGGAATTCGGCCCAGAAGCGGGCTACGGGAGAGGCGTCCTTCATCGCGCGCCTCCCTTTCTCAGGCGTGGATCAAGCCCGACATAGGCGAGGTCGACGAGGAAATTGATGGTAATGAAGACGAGGGCGACGAGCATCAGGTAGGCGACCATCACTGGCCGGTCGAGCGACTGGATCGAATCGATGATCAATTTGCCGATGCCGGGCCAGGAGAAGATCGTCTCGGTGACCACCGCGAAGGCAAGCGTCGAGGCAAATTCAAGCCCGAACACGGTGACGAGCGGGATCGCGATCAATCGCAGCACATGGCGGCGCAGCACGGTCCATTCCGAGAGCCCGGCAGCGCGAGCGAATTTCACAGTGTCCGACAACATGGTTTCGCGTGTGCCAGCGCGGGCAAGGCGCGTCATCAAAGCGAGCTTGAAGAAGGCGAGGTTCAACGCCGGCAGCAGCAAATGGCTCAGGCCGTTCAGCGTGAGGAAGCTCCATTCGACGCCGAAGATCGCGACGGTCTCGCCGCGCCCGCCGGCCGGGAGCCATTGGAGTTCGACGGCGAAGGCCATGATCAGCACAAGGCCAATCCAGAAGGTCGGCACGGAGAAACCGAGGATCGAGACCGTCATGATCAATTTCGAGGCGACGCTGTCCGGCCGGTAGCCGGCATAGATTCCGGCGGGAATGCCGATCAGCGCCGCGCCACAGACAGCCAACAACGTCAGTTCCAGCGTCGCCGGCAGCCGCGACAGGATCAGGTCCATCACCGGCATGCCGAAGACGAAGGAGCGGCCGAAATCGCCATGGAGCACCCGGCCGAGGAAGGTCAGGTACTGCTCCCAGAGCGGCCGGTCGAGCCCGTATTGGGCGATGGTCTGAAGCCGCAATTCCTGGCTGACATCGGGGCCGATCAGCACGTCGATCGGGTTGCCGATCGCATAGACGCCGACGAAGACCAGCACCGACATGACGAGCATGACGACGAGTGCCTGCGCCAGCCGGACGGCGACATGGCCTAGCATCGGTGGAGTTTCCGGCGCGGCCTCACGGCCAGTTCTCCACCATCACGGCCCGCGTCTCCTCGACGCCGACCTGCCAGAGCCTGAGCATCTCCTCGTCCGGCCGCTGGTAGAGGCCGTGGAAATTGCCGTCGCCGAGGATTTCGCGGCGCTTCGCCGGGCTCGCGGCGTGATATTCGGCCGCATTGAAGGGCGGCTTCAGCGTGTCCGGCATGGCGACGCCGGCGAGCCTGGTCCAGGGGAAGTTCTCCATCCAGGAGGCGTGCGAAGCCGCCGGATCGACCGCCTGGACCGCCGCCTGGAATTGCGGCGCCGCCCACCAGTTATGCAGGCGGATGCTGGCATCGGGATGGGCATCCAGCCATTCGGTGGCGAAGTTCAGCGCCGGTGAATTGCCGCCATGACCATTGACGAGGACGATGCGACGGAAGCCCGAGCGATAAAGGCCGTCGAAGATGTCGCCGAGCAGGGCGGCATAGGTGCTCAAGCGCAGCGAGATGCTGCCGGGGAAATTCAGGAAGCCCGGCGTCAACCCATAGGCCAGGACCGGGAAGACGGGAATGCCGAGCGGCTCGGCCGCCTCCTGCGCCACACGCTCGGACAGGATCACGTCGGTCGCAAGGCTTAAGTAGGCGTGCTGCTCGACGCTGCCGAGCGGCAGGACGCAGCGATCGTCCCGCTTCGCCTGGGCCTCGATCTGCATCCAGTTCAAGTCGGCGACACGCACGGCGCGATCCTTGCTTAGCTTCTGCAAGCAGTAGACAATCCCGGCGGGAACCGGCCGGTCGGCCGGAGCTTCCCAATCCTGCGGAGCGCCTGCCGAAGCCAACCTTGACTCTGGGCTTCGGGAGCGTCAAGTTCCATTTGGAACTAAATCGGCCGAGAGATATTCCTGATGCGACGCGCGCCGACCTCTCCTTCCCGCGTCGATCCGGAGCGCGAAGCCGCGTTGGCCGAGCTCGATCCGCTGACCGTGACCAAGCTCTGGGACAATCCCTGCTGGCTGTCCTTCCGTCTGAACTTCGTCGCTTTCCGCTTCAACGACCCGGTCTATCGCTGGATCGAGACGCGCTACGGGCTCGTGCGCCCGGAATTCGTCGCGCTCTATGCGGTGGGCTTGAAGGAAGGCGTCGCGGCCAAGAACATCGTCGCCTCCTCCGGCCTGCCGAAGAACACGCTCTCGCGCGCCGTGCAGAAGCTGCTGCAGCGGCGCCTGCTCAAGCGCGAGACCGATCCGGCGGATCTGCGCAGCTATGTGCTCCACCTCACGCCGGCCGGGCGCAAGATTTTCGACGAGACCATGGTGCCGATGGTCGAGCACCAGACGACGATGCTCGCCGGCCTCAGCGAGGACGAGCAGCAGCAGCTCTGCGCCCTGATGGACAAGCTCGTCTTCGCCTCGCCGGCCTGGCCTCAGGAACTCCAGACATAACCATAGAAAAACAGGGGATACCGTCATGACTCGCGTGAACAGCTTCCGCCTAGCCGCCTTCGCCGCCCTGCTCGGCGCCACCGTCTCGACCGGCGCGCTGGCGCAGACTCTGACGATCGGCGTCCGCGCCGGGCCGGAATCGATCGACCCCCATTTCACCGCAACCGGCACTCATGCCGAGGCGCTGAAGCATGTCTTCGACACGCTGACCTGGTCCGGCGACAAATTGCAGATCGAGCCGCGGCTGGCGCTGAGCTGGAAGACGCTGGAGCCGACGGTCTGGGAGTTCAAGCTGCGCCCCGGCGTCAAGTTCCATGACGGTTCGGACTTCACCGCCGAGGACGTGAAGTTCTCGATCGAGCGTATCCCGGTCGTCGCCGGGCCGAACCCGACCACGATCTATGTCCGGCGCGTCAAGGAGGTGAAGATCGTCGATCCGCTGACAGTGAATATCGTCACCGACGGGCCGGCGCCGAACCTGCCGAACGATTTCATCCGCTTGTTCATCGTCTCGCACAAGGCCGCCGCTGGCCTGACCAAGGACAGCGCCAACGAGGCCTTCAATTCCGGCAAGGCTGCGGTCGGCACCGGCCCCTACAAATTCGTCTCCTGGACGCCGAAGGACCAGATGGTTCTCGACCGGTTCGACGGCTACTGGGGCGCCAAGGAGCATTGGGCCAAGGTCGTGCGCAAGGAGCTGCCGAACGACGCCGCGCGCGTAGCCCAGCTCAAGGCGGGCCAGGTCGACATCATCGTGCGCGCGCCGGCTTCCGACGTGCCGACGCTGAAGCGCGATCCCAAGCTCACTGTCGCGACGATCGAGAGCGTCTATCTCTTCAACATGGAACTCGACATGCGGGACAAGTCTCCGCAGGTCAGCGCCAAGGACGGCTCGGCCCTGCCGAAGAACCCGCTGCAGGACGCGAAGGTGCGCGAGGCGATCGACCTCGCCATCGACCGCCCGGCGCTGGCGGAGATCGCGATGGAAGGGCTCGGCACGCCCGCAAACCAGCTGGTGACGCCGACCATCGCCGGCTTCAACAAGAGCCTGCCGGCGCTCAAGCCGGACCTCGCCAAGGCGAAGAAGCTGATGGAGGAGGCCGGCTACCCCAACGGCTTCAAGGTCGGCTTCTCCTTCACCAATGATCGCCTGCCCGGCGACCGGCAGGTCGGCACCTCGATCGCGCAGATGCTGGCACGCATCGGGATCGATGTGAATGCCAATGCCCAGCCTGGCGCCGTGTTCTTCCCGGCGCGCCTGCGCGGTGATTTCTCGCTGTCGATGTCCGGCTGGGGCACGCTGACGGGCGAAGCGAATTACACGCTGTCCTCCGTCGTCCATTCCAATGACCCGGCCAAGAAGCTCGGGGCGTTCAACGTGCTCGGCTACAAGAATGCCGAGGTCGACAAGCTGATCGAGGACGCGGCGGTCGAGATGGACGAGGCCAAGCGCAACCAGATGCTCTCGGACGCGGCCGCGATCGTCGCCAAGGACCGGCCGCGCCTGCCGATCGCCGCCGTGGGCTCGGCCTGGGCGATGCAGAAGGACAAGGTGACGATCTCCCCGCGCGTCGACGAGGACACGCTGGCGATGGACATCAAGCCCGCCAAGAAGTAACGGGGCCGCCTTCGACGCCATGGCCGGCACCTGCCGGCCATGGCGCAGTACGCTTCAAAGACCCGACAGGATACCGACATGACCCTCGCGCTTGCCATCCATGGCGGCTGCGGCACGTTGCCGAAAGCCGAAATGACGGAGGCCGAATGGGCCCAGGCCCGCTCCGACCTCGCCAGCGCATTGCGGGCCGGCTGGGCGATCCTGAGCAAGGGCGGCGCGGCCGTCGACGCCGTCGAGGCTGCGGTGCGGGTGATGGAGGATTCCCCGCATTTCAACGCCGGCCACGGCTCCGCCTTCAACACCGAGGGCGAGCATGAACTCGATGCCTCGATCATGGACGGGGCGACGCTGGCCGCCGGGGCGATCTGCGGCGCCAAGCGCATCCGCAACCCGATCGTCGCCGCCAAGGCCCTGATGCTGCGCGGCGATCCCCTACTGCTGGCCGGCCCCGCTGCCGATGATTTCGCCGAGCATGAGGGCGTCGATACCGTCGAGAACGAGCATTTCTCGACCGAGCGGCGCCGCAAGAACCTCGCCTCGATGAAGCTGCGCGAGATCGTCGGCACCGCCGCCGAGGCGAGCGAGGCCGAGAAGCATGGCACGGTCGGCGCCGTCGCCTGCGATGCACAGGGCCATCTCGCGGCGGCGACCTCGACCGGCGGCTATACCAACAAGCCGGTCGGCCGCGTCGGCGATTCCCCGATCATCGGCGCCGGCACCTATGCCCGCGACGGGCGCTGCGCCGTCTCCGGCACCGGCAA
This sequence comes from Allobosea sp. GW821-FHT09G06, assembly GCF_059416005.1. NCBI lineage: Bacteria > Pseudomonadati > Pseudomonadota > Alphaproteobacteria > Hyphomicrobiales > Alloboseaceae > Allobosea > Allobosea sp. GW821-FHT09G06. The sequence continues at coordinate 9,434 of NZ_JBWKOI010000005.1, forward strand.
GGGCGAGTATTTCATCCGCTACTGTGTCGGCCACGAGATCGCGTCGCTGATCGCCTATAAGGGCCTCTCGCTGGAGGCGGCGACGGACGCGGTCCTGGCGGAGCTTTCCGAGCACAAGATCGGCGCCGGGCTCGTCGCCGTCGATGCCGATGGCGGGATCGTCGCCCCCTACAACACCGAAGGCATGTACCGCGGCTGGGTGACGGCTGACAGCCTGATCCATGTCGCGACCCATGACCATGTCGAACTGGCGGGGCAGGCGTAATGCGCGCTTCGTCTCCCGCAGCTCTCATCCTGAGGAGCCGCGCAGCGGCGTCTCGAAGGATGTTCGCGGAGGTGCGGGAGATATCTGGAGCATCCTTCGAGACGCAAGCCTCTGGCTTGCTCCTCAGGATGAGGGCTTGGTGGTGGAAAGGCTTCTGTTGTGACCGCTGAACCCATCCTGATCTGGGGCGCCGGCGCGATCGGCGGCACGCTCGGGGCCTATTGGGCACGAGCCGGCGTGCCGGTGCTGCTCGTCGATATCGTTCCGGAACATGTCGAAGCGTGCCGGACCAAGGGGCTCGCCATTTCCGGTCCGGTCGAGGAATTCACGCAGATCGTCCAGGCCGTGACGCCGGCCGAACTGACCGGGCGCTACAGCCGCATCGTGCTCGCCGTGAAGGCCGGCGCGACGGAGGCCGCGCTCGCGGCGCTTCAACCGCATCTGGCCGCGAATGGCTTCGTGCTCTCCGCCCAAAACGGCCTGAACGAAATCGCCCTCGCCAGGGCTGTCGGCGAGCGGCGGACCATGGGCTGCTTCGTCAATTTCGGTGCCGACTGGCTCGGGCCCGGCGAGATTCTCTACGGCAATCGCGGCGCGACCGTCGTCGGCGAGCTCGACGGAGCGATGAGCGAACGCGTCGTCGAGATGCATCGCCTGATGCAGTTGTTCGAGCCGGACGCGATCCTGACCGACAACATCTTCGGCTATCTCTGGGGCAAGCTCGCCTATGGCGCGATGCTGTTCGGGACGGCGCTGACCGACGATTCGATGTCGGCGAATTTTTCGGACCCGGACCGGCTGCCGGTCTGGCTCGCGCTCGGGCGCGAGGTCGGCGCGGTCGCGGCCAAGCGCGGCGTCATCTCGCTCGGCTTCGGCGATTTCGACCCGATGGTGTTCGCGCCCGGCCGGCCGGAAAGCCCGCAGATCGAGACGATCAACTGGCTCGCCCATTACACCGCGCAGACGGCCAAGACCCATTCCGGCATCTGGCGCGATCTCGCCGTACGCAAGCGCAAGACCGAGGTCACCCCGCAGATCGGCGTCATCGCCACGCTCGGCCGCGAGGTCGGCATCGCGACGCCCGCGATCGAGACCTTAGTCTCGCTGATCCACGATATCGAGGACGGCCGCCGCCCGATGGCCTTCGAGACGCTCAAGGTGTTGATCGACCAATGCAGATCCGCTTCGACGGCCGCGTAGCCCTCGTCACCGGCGCAGCCCAGGGCATCGGGCGCGCGATCGCCGCCGCCCTGGCCGAGGCCGGCGCGCGCGTCCATCTCGCCGATATCGATGAGGGCGGTGTTGCCGCGACGGCGCAGGAGCTCGGCGCGACCGGCCATGCCGTCGATCTCGGCTCGCCCGAGGCTGCACAGGCGCTGGTGCGCGAGATCGTGGCGGCCGATGGCCGGCTCGACCTTCTCATCCATGCGGCCGGCGGGGTGCGCGGACAGGTCGGCCGGGCGATCGAGGCGATTTCCGAGGGGGATTGGCGGGTGATCTTCGCCGCCAATGTCGATGCCGCCTTTTTCTTGGCGCAGGCGGCGGCGCCCGCGATGAAACAGGCCGGCTATGGGCGGATCGTGACGATCTCGTCGGGTGCAGGTTTGAGGCCGAGCCTCACCGGCATCCAGGCCTATGCCAGCGCCAAGCATGCGCTGGTCGGATTGACGAAGCAGCTCGCCTGGGAATTCGGACCGCACGGCATCACGGTGAATTCGGTGGCGCCGGGCTTCGTGCGCTCCAATCCCGCGAGCGAGCGGCAATGGCAGAGCTATGGGCCGGAGGGGCAGAAGCGCCTCGTCGAGAGCATCCATACCCGCCGGCTCGGCACGCCCGAGGACATCGCCAACGCCACGCTGTTCTTCCTGAGCGAGCAGGCCGGCTGGATCAGCGGGCAGGTGCTCTCGGTGGATGGCGGGCGGTCGTAGGGGCGGCTGGAGCGCGCCGTCATGCTCGGGCTTGACCCGAGCATCTCGTCCCGAAGGAGGCTCCAGCGCCTTGTTCTGCATGAGATTCTCGGGTCAAGCCCGAGAATGACGCCACCCTTATCTCAGCCGCAATTCGCCTGATCGGCCGGCATCTCGGCACCGACCATCCAGTTCGTGCCGAAGCGGTCGATCAGCATGCCGAAGCGCGGCGACCAGAAGGTTTCGCCGATCGGCATGGTGATCTTGGCGCCGCCCTCGGACAGGCCGGCGAAGATGCGGTCGGCCTCCTCCGGCGTCGCCACGCCAACGCTGACCGAGACCGAGCGCATCGGGCCGTCGCTGTTGTTGGGCGGGGCGTCGGAGGCCATCAGCAGCTGGCCCTCGATCTCCAGGCAGGCATGCAGGATCTTGTCGCGCCATTCCGCGGGGACATGCTCCTCCGCCGGCGTGCCCGTGTGCTCCATCATGGCCTGGATCTTGCCGCCCAGGACCTTCTCGTAATGGGTGAAAGCCTCGCGGCAACTGCCATCGAAAATCAGATAGGTCGACAGTTTCATATCGTTCTCTCCTCGGTTGCGACGGGAAGCGCTCAGCGCTTGCGGTGGTACTGGGCCGCCATGAACTCGGCCCACTGGCCGTCCGGGCCAAGGGCGCGAGAGGTCAGGGTGCGGTGGTCCGGCGACAGGAAGGTGATGATGTCCTGATACTTCGTCAGCGAGCCGTCGCCGGTCATGCTCGGCCCCTCGGTGTCGAGGACCAGCGACTTGCCGTCGGCCGAGAGAGCGCCGTCATAGGTCCACATCATCGTCATCATCGAGGCGACGAAGCTGCCGACGAAGCGGCCCTTGGCGGGATCGAAGCCGAGCGTCATCAGGCTGGTGACCGGCTTGCCTTCGGGGGAATCGCCCTGCCCTTCGCCGAGGGTCCAGAGCCCGCCGAGCGAGCGCACGCTCTCCGTGCCCTTCGAGGTCGAGCTCGGCTGGTCCGGCCCCATCGAGCAGTTCATCTCGGCGGTCCAGTCACCGATCAGCTGGTGGAGCCACTCATGCTCCTTCTGCGGTTCGCCCATCATGGTTTCTCTCCTCCGGTTTCGTTCTCTGGGTGATCGGGTTATGCGCCGCCTCAGGCGGTGCGCTCGGCCGCGGCCTTCATGGCCTTGAGTCCGGCCTCGAAATCGCCACCGACCATGCGGTCCATGTCCATGAAGACATGGATGATCTTGCCGATGAACGGCGTCGGGCCGGTCATGATCCAGGTCACGTTCGTACCCTGGCTCTGTGGCGTCAGCGCGAAGACGACGTCGTTATGCGCCTCGAAGGGCTTGAGGAAATCGAGCTTGAGCCCGAGCTTGCCCGGCGCCTGCGCCTCGGTGATGCGCATGCTGCCCTCGCCGACATTCTTGTCGCCGGCCCAGGCATAGGTCGCGCCGACACCGGTCTCGGGTCCGCCGAAGGTGCGTTTCATCGCCGGATCCTTCTTCTCCCAGGGCGACCAGGCGTTCCAGGCCCGGAAATCGGCGATCAGGGGGTAGATGCGATCCGGCGCGGCATTGATCGCGATGGAGCGCGTGACCTGGAAGGTATCGGGCTTGCGGGCGGCGAGGATCAGCACGACGACGATGCCGGTCGCGACGATACCGAGCAGGCTGAGAAGAATGGTCTTGAGCATGACGAGCACCTGAAATTGAGCGGAAGGAATGGTTTTGGCGTCAAACGCCGGAGCTATCGGGCGGTTTCGCCTTGATCTCGCGGAGCATCTCGTCCAGCCGCCCCAGGCTTTGGTCCCAGAAACGGCTGTAATGCTCCAGCCATTCCGAGACGTCCTGCAGCGGGCCGGGGTCGAGCCGGCAAGGTCGCCACTGGGCTTCCTTCCCCCGCGTGATCAGCCCGGCGCGCTCCAGCACCTTCAGGTGCTTGGAGACCGCCGGCAGGCTCATCGCGAAGGGCTCGGCCAGTTCCTTCACCGAACTCTCGCCTTGCGACAGCCGGGCCAGGATGGCGCGGCGCGTCGGGTCGGCGAGGGCTGCGAAGGTCAGGCTGAGCGGGTCCGTCGACATCGTATGAAACCGATCAGTTAATTAACTAATCGGTTCACTAATCGCATTCCTCCTGCCTGTCAACCGGGTTCGGCCGCAAGCTGGCGCGAGCCACCGCCGGTTGTTGTCAGGAGCGCGGACACGCGGCTAGAACCGGAGAGAGAACGAGGAGGGTTCATGAGCTTCGAGACCGCAGCGACACCGGAAGCCGCCGTGGACCGGCTCGAACGGCTCTATGACGAGGCGCGCTCGGCCTTGCGCAGCGACCTGCAGCGCTTCTTCGATACCGGCGAGGCCCCAACGCCCGATGACCGGGAGCGTTACCGCTACCCGATGCTGCGCGTGACCTACGAGCCGTCGAAGCTGCCGGCAGCGACGCGGCGGGGCTACGCCAAATTCGCGGTTCCCGGCATCTATTCGACCACGGTGACGCAGCCGGCCGAGTTCCGCGCCTATCTGCTCGACCAGCTCAAGCCACTGGTCGCCGAATATGGCGCGACGATCGAGACCGGCGTCAGCACGCAGGAAATCCCCTACCCCTATGCGCTCGAAGGCGGCGACGAACTGGGCCGCGGCAAGATCACCGCAGCGGAACTGGCGCGCTATTTCCCGACGCCGCTGCTCGCGCTGGTCGGCGACGAGATCGCCGACGGCACCTATGAATTGATCGAGGGCGAGCCGCGTCCGCTCTCGCTGTTCGACGCGGTGCGGGTCGACTATTCGCTAAGACGGCTGGTGCATTACACCGGCACCGACTGGCGGGCCGTGCAGCCCTGGGTGCTGCTAACCAACTATCACCGCTATGTCGACCAGTTCGTCCGGCTCGGCCTTGCCGAGATCGAAGCCGGCACCGCCGAGGCGCTGATCGCGCCGGGCGGCATCCGTATCGACAAGGACGGCATCGACGTCTCGGCCGCCGAGCGGGTGATGTCGGCGCCCTGGCACCGCTTCCAGATGCCGGCCTATCACCTGATCCGGACCGGCGGCGAGGGCGTGACGCTGGTCAATATCGGCGTCGGCCCCTCCAACGCGAAGAACATCACCGACCATCTCGCGGTACTCCGGCCGAATTGCTGGCTGATGGTCGGCCATTGCGGCGGCCTGCGCCAGACCCAGATCATCGGCGACTACGTGCTGGCCCATGCCTATCTCCGGCAGGACCGCATCCTCGACGATCTCGTGCCGCCGGATATCCCGATCCCGGCGCTGGCGGAGGTGCAGGTCGCGCTCCAGCAGGCGGCGGCCGACATAACCGGCGAGAAGGGCGACCGATTGAAGCAGCGCCTGCGCACCGGCACGGTCGTGACTCAGGACGACCGCAACTGGGAATTGCAATGGACCAAGGAGCGGCGGCGCATCAATCTCTCACGCGCGATCGCGGTCGACATGGAATCCGGCACGATCGCGGCTCAAGGGTATCGGCTCAGGGTGCCCTACGGCACCTTGCTCTGCGTCTCAGACAAGCCGCTCCATGGCGAGATCAAGCTGCCAGGCGCGGCGAACGCCTTCTACGAGCGCGCGGTCGGAGAGCATCTGCGCATCGGGCTCGACGCGCTGGAGAAGCTGAAGGAAGCCGGCGCGACGATCCACTCGCGCAAGCTCCGGAGCTTCGACGAGCCGCCGTTTCGGTAAGGCGCGGCGGCAGCCGCCTCTCCCTTCTCCCCCTGCGGGAGAAGGTGCCGGCAGGCGGATGAGGGGTCGCGCAGGTCTTGGACGTCGGTGTTCGGCCCACGACCAGCGTCGCGAGACCCCTCACCCTAACCCTCTCCCGCAAGGGGAGAGGGGATTGCGTTGCGCTCGGCCCGGCCGCTCAGCCGAAAACGCCGTAAGCCAGCAATCCCGCGATCACCCAGAGCGCGATATTGCCCCAGCGGTTGCGCCGGGCTTCGGCCCGGCCGATCGCCTCGACGCTGCGCTCGTCCAGCGAGAAACCGTGGCGCGAGGCGTCCTCGAGCTGGCCGAGCACGCGCTCGGCGCGGACGACCGTGTCGGGCAATGTGGCCAGCGAGCCGAGCAGGGAGCGGGCGCCGCGCCCCGCCTCCTCCAGGCGGCCTACGGGACCGAGATTATGGGTGATCCAGCTCCGCACCACCGGATCGGCCGTGCCCCACATGTCGAGATGCGGGTCGAGCGAGCGGGCGACGCCCTCGACCACCACCATGGTCTTCTGGAGCATGACGAGTTCGGTCCGGGTCGCCATGTCGAACATGCCGGTGATCTCGAAGAGCAGGGTCAGGACCTTGGCCATCGAGATCTGGTCGGCGCGCTTGTCGTGGATCGGCTCGCCGACGGCCCGGATCGCCTGGGCGAAATCCGCGACATCATGATGGGCCGGGACATAGCCGGCCTCGAAATGCACCTGCGCGACACGGGCGTAATCGCGGGTGATGAAGCCGAGCAGGATTTCGGCGAGGAAGCGCCGTTCCTTCAGGCCAAGCCGGCCCATGATGCCGCCATCGACCGCGACGAGCCGGCCCTCGGCATCGACGAAAAGATTTCCGGGATGCATGTCGGCATGGAAGAAGCCGTCGCGGATCGCATGCTTCAGGAAGGACTGGATGATGTTGCGGGCGAGCTCGGCCAAGTCGTGCCCGGCGGCGCGCAGGCCCTCGATGTCCGAGAGACGCACACCGTCGATCCATTCATCGACCAGCATCTCGCGGGCGGTGAGCTGCCAATCCGGTTCCGGCACGCGGAAATCGGCGTCGCCCTTGGTATTCTCCGCGAATTCGGAGAGGGCGGCCGCCTCCAGCCGCAGGTCCATCTCCATCGCGACCGAGCGGGCAAGGGTCTCGACCACGCCGGTGAAGCGCAGGCGCCGCGCCTCGGCGGAGCGCGCCTCGGCCGTCTCGGCGCCGAAACGCATCGCGGCGAGATCGCGGTTGAAGCGGTCGCGAATGCCGGGGCGCAGGATCTTCACCGCGACCTCGCGGCCATCCTTCAGCCGGGCGCGATGGACCTGGGCGATCGAGGCCGCGGCAACCGGTTCGCTGAATTCCGGGAACAGCGTCTCCAGCTTCACGCCATGGGCGGCCTCGACGATGGAGCGAGCCTCGGCCATCGGGAAGGCCGGCATCCGGTCCTGCAAGGCGGAGAGATCCTGCGCAATCTTCATGCCGACGACATCGGGCCGCGTCGCGAGGAACTGGCCGAACTTGACGTAGGAGGGGCCGAGCCGGGTCAGCGCCGCCGCGAGCCGCGTCGCGGAGGAGCCCGCGCCGCGGCGCTCGATCAGGCGGCCGACGCGGATCAGCCCGCGCGCCAGCGGCGGCAGCACGGAGGGGTCGACCAGCGCCAGCGCTCCCTCGCGCGCCAGCACGAAGCCGACGCGCGCGCCGCGCAGCATGTGGAAGAAGGAGGAGATCATGCGGGTCCAGCCGTCATGCTCGGGCTTGACCCGAGCATCTCAGGAAGGGAGCCTTTTCCGGCACGAGATGCCCGGGTCAAGCCCGGGCATGACGCAAGACAGCCCATCACAGCTTCCAGCCGGAATGCAGCGCCACGACGCCGCCGGTCATCGGCGTGAACTTCGCCCGGCGGAAGCCGGCATCCTCGATCATGTTCGCGAAGGCCTGCGGCTTCGGGAACTTGCGGATCGATTCGACGAGATACTGATAGGGCTCGGCCTCGCCGGTGACCATGCGGCCCATCGGCGGGATGACCTTGAAGGAATAGGTCTCGTAGATCTTGTCGAGCAAGGGCACGTCGACATGGCTGAATTCGAGGCAGAGGAAGCGCCCGCCGCGCTTCAGCACGCGATAGGCCTCGGCCAGCGCCTTGTCGATCTGCGGCACGTTCCGGATGCCGAAGGCGATGGTGTAGCAGTCGAAATGATTGTCGGGTAGCCCGAGCTGCTCGGCATTGCCCTGGACGAAGCGGATGCGATCATCGTCTGGAAAGCGCTTGTCGGCGCGCTGGCGCCCGACGCGCAGCATGTCGGCATTGATGTCGAGCACGGTGACATCGGTCTGAGGGCCACCGGCCTCCAGCACCGAGAAGGCGACATCGCCCGTGCCGCCGGCGACGTCGAGATGGTGGAAGGGCCGGTCCTTGGCCGGATTGATCGCGGTCAAGAGCGCGCTCTTCCAGGCCCGGTGCAGGCCGCCCGACATCAGGTCGTTCATCAGGTCGTAGCGGTTGGCGACCTTGTGGAAGACGTCGTCGACCTTCGCCTGCTTCTCGGCGAGCTTCACCGTCTCGAAGCCGAAATGGGTGGTGTCGGAAGCTGCTGTCACGGTCGGGCCGGCCTTGTGCAAATCTGTCTTGTACTCGCCTGAGCCGATCAATAGCCAAAGGCGGCGGGCTTGTCGCGGGCCCTCTCGACGCAGGCTTTATTTGAGGTCGCTGACATGCCTGAGCTACCCGAGGTCGAAACCGTCCGGCGCGGGCTGGAGCCCGCCATGCTGGGCGAGCGCTTCCAGCGCGTCGAGCTGCGCCGGCCGGACCTGCGCTTTCCCCTGCCCGAGCGCTTCACCGAGCGCCTGACCGGGCGGCGGATCGAGGCCCTGTCACGGCGGGCGAAATACCTGATCGCCGATCTCGATGACGGCGCCGCACTCGTGATGCATCTGGGCATGAGCGGGCGCTTCATCGTCGAGGCGCCCGGAACGCCGCCGACCGAGCCCGGCTCCTATTACAATGAGATCGGCCGGCATCTGATCCATGACCATGTCGTGTTCGAGATGGGGACCGGCGCGCGCGTCACCTATAACGACGTGCGCCGCTTCGGCTTCATGGACCTCGTGCCGCGCGCCGAACTGGCGACATCGAAGCATTTCGCCGGCATGGGCATCGAGCCGCTCGGCAACGAGCTTTCCGGCGAGACCCTAGCAAAGCTCTTCGCGGGCAAGTTCGCGCCCTTGAAGGCCGCGCTGCTCGACCAGCGGCTCGTGGCGGGCCTCGGCAATATCTATGTCTGCGAGGCCCTGTTCCGGGCAGGCCTCCACCCGGAAGCGGAAGCCGGCACGATCGCGACGCCGACAGGGCGGCCGCGCGAGACCGCGCATGAGCTCGCCCGGATCATCCGCGAGGTGCTGGAGGAGGCGGTCGCGGCCGGCGGCTCGACGCTGCGCGACTTCGCCCATGCCGACGGCTCGCTCGGCTATTTCCAGCACCGTTTCAAGGTCTATGACCGCGAGGGCGAGACCTGCGTCACGCCGGGTTGTGGTCAGTTGGTGAAGCGGCTGGTGCAGTCGGGGCGCTCGACGTTTTATTGCGAGAGTTGTCAGCCGGCGAAACGGCGCTAGCGACGCGGCTGCTCGGGGAACTCGAGCTTCGAGACGTCGTAACCGAGTGCTGCAGCTCGCGCGACCAGCTGCTTGCGCTGAGGGATATTGATCTGCGGATCGCGCGTGAAAATGTAGAGATCGCGCAACGTCGGATCGGCCGAGATGAACCAGCTGTAGTCGTCGGCGCGGTCCAACACCCAGTAGTCGCGCTGTACGGGCACGAAGCCATAAAGTTTGTAATCCACACGCAGCTTGGCGTTGAAGCCGGGGTCAAGGATCGTGCCCGGTCCGCCCACCGTCTTGAGTTCGCCCTGCGGCGTGCCCATGCGGCAGGAATCGAGCACCTGGATGCCGCCCTTGCGGTCCGGCTCGTATTCGGTCGCGCCGGCGACGCAGCCATCCGTGATCGTCATGGGGCGGCGCGCGATCTCTCGCCAGGTTCCGGTATAGAAGCGCGCGGCGTCGATCCGCTTGCGCGGTTCAGGCGCCTTGTCCGTACGCGTGAGCGTGGTTTCGGCGCAGCCGGCGAGCAGGGTGGCCGCCGTCGCGGCGAGCAGGATCGATTTCATGTCGGCCTCCCTTGGACCAGCGGCCGATCTGGCGGCGCTTCCAGAAGAATACGCGCGGGGCCATCCGCCGGATCCCTGCGCTATCTTGCACATGAGGATCTTTGCCCATTTCCCATTGACGCTACTGCCCGTGGACTTGGCCTGCTTCCGCCCGCTAAAGCTGGCAGCACAGGAGCATCCGGGAGGCCGCCATGGCTTATGAGACCATTCTCGTCGAGACGAAGGGCAAGGTCGGGCTGATCACGCTCAACCGCCCGCAAGCGCTGAACGCGCTGAACGGCCAGCTCATCGGCGAGATCAACCAGGCACTCGACGGCTTCGAGAAGGATGACGGCATCGGCTGCGTCGTCCTCACCGGCTCTGAGAAGGCCTTCGCCGCCGGCGCGGACATCAAGGAAATGCAGAGCCGGACCTTCCCCGGCACCTATCTCGACGACAAGTTCGCGGATTGGGACCGGATCGGCCAGCGCCGCAAGCCGATCGTCGCGGCGGTCGCGGGCTTCGCGCTCGGCGGCGGCTGCGAGCTCGCCATGATGTGCGACTTCATCATCGCCGCCGACAACGCCAAGTTCGGCCAGCCCGAGATCAATCTCGGCGTCATCCCCGGTGCCGGCGGCACCCAGCGCCTGACCAAGGCGGTCGGCAAGGCCAAGGCGATGGACCTGATCCTCACCGGGCGGATGATGAATGCCGAGGAAGCCGAGCGTTCCGGCCTCGTCGCCCGCGTCGTGCCGCTCGCCGATCTCCTGACCGAGACGCTGAAGGCGGCCGAGGCGATCGCGGCGAAATCGCTGCCCTCCGTGCTGATGGCGAAAGAATCGGTCGAGCGCGCCTTCGAGGTCGCGCTTCAGGAAGGCCTGCGCTTCGAGCGCCGCGTCTTCTCCTCGCTCTTCGCGACGCTCGACCAGAAGGAGGGCATGTCCGCCTTCGCCGAGAAGCGGAAGCCCGACTTCAAGAACGCCTGAGCCTCGCCGTCGTGGTTTTCCGTCATTCTCGGGCTTGACCCGAGAATCTCATCACGAGAAGGCACTGGTTTACGAGATGGTCGGGTCAAGCCCGACCATGACGCCCTGAGCAGGATCCGCATCATGACCGCCAGCAGCCCCGCCCTCCCGACCTATGCCGATGTCGAGGCCGCGGCCATCAGGCTGAAGGGCATCGCCCATCACACGCCGGCGATGAGCTCGGCCACCGCCAACCGGCGCACGCAAGCCAGCCTCGTCTTCAAGCCCGAGAACCTGCAGCGCATGGGCGCCTTCAAGTTCCGCGGCGGCTACAACGCGATCGCTTCGCTCAGCCCTGAGCAGAAGAAGGCCGGCGTCGTCACCTATTCCTCCGGCAACCATGCCCAGGCCATCGCCTATGCCGGCCAGCTGCTCGGCGTGCCGACCACGATCATCATGCCGAACGATGCCCCGGCCGCGAAGGTCGCGGCGACCGAGGGCTATGGCGGGCAGGTCATCCGCTATGACCGCTATACCGAGAACCGGCTCGAGATCGGCAACCGCCTCTCGGCCGAGCACGGGCTGACGATCATCCCTCCCTACGATCATCCTGACGTCATCGCCGGGCAGGGCACCGCGACCAAGGAGCTGATCGAGGATGCCGGCCCGCTCGACATCCTGCTAGTGCCGCTCGGCGGCGGCGGGCTTCTGGCCGGCGCGGCGCTCGTCGCCAAGGCACTGAACCCGGGCTGCCGCGTCTTCGGCGTCGAGCCGGAGGCCGGCAATGACGGCCAGCAATCCCTGCGCAAGGGCGAGATCGTCGCGATCGGCGTGCCCAAGACCATCGCCGACGGCGCCCAGACCGCCTTCCTCGGCGACCTGACCTTCCCGATCATCCAGCGCGAGGTCGAGGATATCGTCACCGTCAGCGACGACGCGCTCGTCGACGCGATGCGCTTCTTCGCCGAGCGGATGAAGCTCGTGGTCGAGCCGACCGGGTGCCTGGCGGCGGCGGCCGCATTCACTGGTGCCGTGCCGGTCGCGGGCAAGCGCGTCGGCGTCATCCTCTCCGGCGGCAATGTCGATCTGGCGAGCTTCGCGCGCTTTATCGCGCCCTCCGCGTGAGTTCGACAGGCCTGTGGCGATTCCGGCGTTGACGTAGCGCCGGCAAGCGACTATAGCCCCACCACTCGCGGCGGCCCGCGCAAGCTCGGCCGCCGCGCACGTTTTTCCAGCAAGGATGCGGCCAGCCCCGCCGGCAATAACGCCAGGCGCCCGGTCGCGATGAAGAGACGAGGACGTTTCGATGGCCAATACGACGTCGGCCAAGAAGGCTACGCGCAAGATCGCTCGCCGCACCGAGGTCAACAAGGCGCGCCGCTCGCGGATGCGCACCTTCCTGCGCAAGGTCGAGGAGGCGATCGCCTCCGGCGACAAGGCCAGCGCCGCCGAAGCCCTGAAGGCCGCCCAGCCGGAAATCATGCGCGCCGCGCAGAAGGGCGTGGTTCACAAGAACACCGCCTCGCGCAAGGTCTCGCGCCTGGCGCACCGGATCGGCACCCTGGCTTCCTGAGCCTGAATTCGCATCATTTCGATGACGGGAAAGCCCGGCCGAAAGGCCGGGCTTTTTCGTTGGCTTCATGGCCTCTGTGGCGCACTCGCCACAGGCTCCAACGGAACAAAACAAAGCTGCTTTCAAGCGATTTTCGCAAGCTTTCCACGGCCTTGCGGACTTGACTCTCGGGCGCCGTTCAGGGCGCGAAATCGCCCTCCGGAGCGGACTCTGCCGCTCATAAAAAGATGTGATTTTTCATCATCTTAGCAGGCAAAGGATTTTGGAAGACGGAATCGCGGCGACTCTGCGGCAGGCTTTTCGAGGCGCCGCAAAAAAAGATTCGGGGGCGCCTGGAAGGGGGGACATGAAGAAAATCTTAAGTTCCCCAACCAATTGCGGCAGACATCCCCAGCCGGCGCGACGCCCTGCGGACAGCGACTCTCGGAAGCCGGCTGACAGGGGTGTTGCAGCCCGTCGAGAGCGCCTTGTAAGGTCCCCTTCATCGCCGGGCGGACAGCAATGACCGCCGCGGGATTTCCAGAGATGATCAGCGTTTTGGCTCGCGACCATGGAGGTTGGAGGATGTGACCCTTTGTCTTTCTTGATCGAGATGAAGGGTGGCGTCGTCCCTCGGCGAGCCTTCCAAGCGTAATCAACAGAACCGGAACCGAACCCCGCCGCGGCGCGATGCGCCTGTCGGGACCGGAACCATTTTGACCAGACATAAGCACCGGGACGACGGTCAGGAAGCGGCCGCCGAACCCTTAGTGCGGACATTTTCAAAGAACGGGGCCATTGATGTTCGAGCGGCAGAATTTCGGGGACATGGTCGAGACGCCCGTGGTGGTGACGATCGCTGCTGAAGAGACTGCACCGGTTCACGTCGAGGAGGTTTCGATTCAGGACGCATGGGAGCGCGTGCGCCGTCGCCTGCGGGCGGAGCTCGGCGAGGACGTCTTCTCGAGCTGGTTCGGCCGGCTGGAGATCGCCGGCATCGTCGAGGGCGTGGCCTATCTCACCGTGCCGACCCGCTTCCTGAAGAGCTGGCTCGAGGCGCATTATACCGAGCGCCTGCGGGTGAACTGCATGGCCGAATTGCCGGCGCCGAACGGCGTGATGCTCTCGGTGCGCACCGTCTCGCGCGATCCCGCCGCCCAGCCGCAGATCGAGGCCCTGCGCAGCCGCCCCGCGACTGTCGCCGCCCCCGCTCCGGCCGAGGCTGGCCGCCAGGCCGTCGCCGGCAGCCCGCAGCCCTGCGAGAACGACCTCGTCGATGCCTGCGGCACCGCGCTCGACCGGCGCATGAACTTCCAGAGCTTCGTCGTCGGCAAGTCGAACCAGCTCGCCTTCGCGGCGGCCGAGCGCATCGCCGGCGCGCCGGCGGGCCAGAGCCCCTATAACCCGCTCTATCTCCATGCCGGCGTCGGCCTCGGCAAGACGCATCTGCTGCAGGCGATCGCCCAGGAAGCGCGCCGCCAGGGCAAGCGCGTCGCCTATTTCACCGCCGACCGCTTCATGTACGGCTTCGTCGCCGCGCTGAAGTCGCAGACGGCGCTCGCCTTCAAGGAGAAGCTGCGCGGCATCGACCTGCTCGTCGTCGACGACGTGCAGTTCATCCAGGGCAAGTCGATCCAGCAGGAATTCGGCCATACGATCAACGCGCTGCTCGATGCCGGCAAGCAGATCGTCGTCGCCGGCGACCGTCTTGCCGGTGAGCTCGAGGCGCTCGACGAGCGCATCCGCTCGCGGCTCGGTGGCGGCCTGGTGGTCGAAGTGGGAGAACTCGACGAGACCTTGCGCGCCACGATCCTCTCCAGCCGACTGGACGCGCTGCAGACCGCCCATCCGAATTTCCAGGTCAGCCCCGATGTCGTCGCCTATGTCTCGCGCGTCGTCGCGACCAATGGCCGCGACCTCGACGGCGCCGCCAACCGCCTGCTCGCCCATGCGACGCTGTCGGGCCAACTCGTGACGCTGGAGACGGCGGAAGCGGCGATCCGTGACCTCGTCCGCACCCGAGAGCCGCGCCGGGTCAAGATCGAGGACATCCAGAAGCTGGTCGCGACGCGCTACAATGTCAGCCGCGCCGACATCCTCTCGGAGCGCCGCACCGCAGCCGTCGTGAAGCCGCGCCAGATCGCGATGTATCTGTCGAAGGCGCTGACCCCGCGCTCGCTGCCCGAGATCGGCCGACGCTTCGGCGGGCGCGACCACACGACCGTGCTGCACGCCGTGCGCAAGATCGAGAAGGCGATCAGCGAGGACCGCTCGCTGCATGACGAGGTCGATCTGCTGAAGCGCATGCTGCAGGAGTGAGGCCTGCGGGGATTCACCACCCCTGCCAAATGGTTGTGGTTGCCGGAGCGGGCAGGCCTTGCGCCCCCGCCCGGCGTCCGGCAATGTCGCTGGCCATTCATTCGGCCCGTGCGTTCGCGCGTGGGCGGCCAGCGCCAGAAGACTAGACAATCATGAAGGTCACGGTCGAACGTTCCACGCTGCTCAAGTCGCTTGGCCACGTGCATCGCGTGGTGGAGCGCCGCAACACGATCCCGATCCTGTCGAACCTGCTGCTCTCGGCCTCCGAGAACGGCCTGCGGCTGAAGGCAACCGATCTCGATATCGAGGTGGTGGAGACGATCCCAGCCGACGCGGCCGAGCCCGGCGCCACGACCGTTCCGGCCCACACTCTCTACGACATCGTCCGCAAATTGCCTGACGGCGCCCAGGTCTCGCTGGAGACCACCGGCGATAGCGGCCTCGTGCTGCGCTCGGGCCGCTCGCGCTTCCAGCTCCAGACCCTGCCGGAAAGCGATTTCCCGGACATCACTGCCGGCGAAATGGCGCATCGCTTCGTGCTGCCGGCCGGCGAACTGAAGCGCCTGATCGACAAGACCCAGTTCGCGATCTCCACCGAGGAGACGCGCTATTATCTCAACGGCATCTATCTTCACACGATCGATGTCGATGGCCGCCCGGTACTGCGTGCGGTTGCGACCGATGGTCACCGCCTCGCGCGCGTCGACACCGCCGCCCCGCAGGGCTCGGTCGGCATGCCCGGCGTGATTGTGCCGCGCAAGGCCGTCTCCGAGATCCAGAAGCTGCTGGAGGATGGCGAGAGCGAGGTCGCGGTCGAGCTTTCCGGCTCGAAGATTCGCGTCGCCACCGCCAGCGTCGTGCTGACCTCGAAGCTGATCGACGGCACCTTCCCCGACTATCAGCGCGTCATTCCGAGCGGCAATGACAAGCGCCTGACCGTCGACAAGGGCGATTTCGCCGCGTCGGTCGACCGCGTCTCGACGATCTCGTCGGAGCGCGGCCGCGCCGTGAAGCTCTCCATGGCCGAAGGGCGCATGACGCTCTCCGTCACCAATCCGGATTCCGGTTCGGCGACCGAGGAGATCGAGGTCGATTACGAGGCGAGCCCGCTCGATATCGGCTTCAATGCCCGCTATCTCATGGATATCGCGGCCCAGCTCGACGGCGATACCGCGCTGCTCAAGCTCGCCGATCCCGGCTCGCCGACCGTGATCCAGGATCGCGAAGGCGCTTCCGCGCTCTACGTGCTGATGCCGATGCGCGTCTAGCAGCTGGCTCATGGCCGCCGTCGCGCGCCTGATCCTGCAGGACTTCCGTTCCTACGAGGCCCTCGATCTCCCGGTCGAGGGCCAAATCGTTGCGCTCGCGGGCGAGAACGGAGCCGGCAAGACCAATATTCTCGAAGCGCTCTCGCTGTTCACGCCGGGGCGGGGTCTACGCCGCGCCGAGATCACTGCGATGGCGCGGCAAGGCGGCGACGGCTCCTTCGCCGCCTCGATAACCCTTGATGATGAGGCGGGCCGGCTCGGCATCGGACTGGGACCACTCGATGCGGAGGGCCGCCGGCCGCGGCTGGCCCGGATCGACGGCGCCAATGTCGGCTCGGCGCTAGCCTTCAGCGACTATCTGCGCGTGGTCTGGCTGACGCCCGATCTCGACGGCCTGTTCCGAGGTGCGGCCGGCGACAGGCGCCGCTTCCTCGACCGGCTGGTGCTGGCGATCGATCCGAGCCACGCGACGCGCTCGAACGCGCTGGAGCGGGCGCTGCGCTCGCGCAATCGCATCCTTGAGGAAAGCCCCAATCAGGGGCAATGGCTTGATGCCGTCGAGCGCGAGGTCGCCGAACTCGGCGTCGCGGTTGCTGCTGCGCGGGCCGAGACCGTGGCGCGGCTCTCCGCCATCATCGCCGAGACGCGCGACGAGGCCTCGCCCTTCCCCTTCGCGGATATCGCGCTCTCCGGCGAGATCGACGCGCTCGTCGCCCGCCTGCCGGCCGTCGATGCCGAGGACGCCTATCGCGACCTGCTGCGCCAGAGCCGCCATCGCGACCGGGCGGCCGGGCGCACGCTCGCGGGACCGCAGGCCTCCGATCTCGAAGTCCGGCACGGGCCGAAGGATATTCCGGCCGGGCAGGGCTCGACTGGCGAGCAGAAGGCCTTGCTGATCGGGCTCGTGCTTGCCCATGCCAGGCTGGTCGCCGCGATGAGCGGCATCGCGCCGCTGGTCCTGCTCGACGAGATCGCCGCCCATCTCGATCCGCGTCGGCGGGCCGCGCTCTATGAGGGGCTGACGGGGCTCGGCTGCCAGGTCTGGATGACCGGCGCCGACGCCGCGCTGTTCGGCGACCTGCCGGCCGGGGCGCAGCGCTTTTCGGTCACGCCGGGACGGATCGATCCGCTCGATTGATCGGTCAGGCCACGGCTTGCGATGGGACGCCTGCCGACGTTCCTGCTAGTCTCGTGAGCAGTTTCGGAGGCTTTCCATGGACATTTCCAGCCTTGCCCTGTTCGCTGGCGTCTATTTCCTCGCCGTCGCCTCGCCCGGCCCGGCCATCGCGGCCCTGGTCGCGCGCTCGCTGTCCTCGGGCTTCCGGCGCTCTTTGCCCTTCCTTGCCGGCATCGTCGCGGGCGATCTCGTCTGGTTCACGCTCACCGCGCTGGGTTTGAGTGTGCTCATGCAGAGCTTCCACGGCATCTTCGTCGCGATCAAATATGCCGGCTGCGCCTATCTGCTCTATCTCGCCTACAAGGCTTGGACGGCCCCTGCCGAAGCGCCGAAGCCCTCCGCCGCCGCGCGCGGCGAGGGCGCCCGTCTGTTCCTCGGGGGCATCGCGCTGACGCTCGGCAACCCCAAGGTCATGGTCTTCTTCCTGTCGATCCTGCCCCTCGTCATCGATCTCAACGCAATGAGCACGCTCACTTTCGTCGAAGTCGCCGCGCTGATCGCCCCGATCATCACGGGCACGCTGATGGCCTATGCCTATGCGGCCGACCGGGCGCGGCGCCTTGTGGCCAGCCCGCGCGCGATGCGCTGGATCAACCGGACGACCGGCGGCGTGATGGCGGGCGCTGCTGCCGCGATCGCGACGCGGAGCTGAATGGCCTTGGCTTTGGCGGCGGGCCTGCTCGATCTCGGCTTCGCGCTGTTCCACGCCGCGTTTCGGCGTCTGTTCGGCTGGCCGGAACGGCTCGCGCCTTCCGGCAGCCTGAACACCGCGATCACGCAGACGCTCAACGCGATGCTGATCTTCGTCTTCCTGGCTTATGGCGCGGCCTTGATCTGGCTATCCGGGCAAGGCAGCGTGCATCCCGTGCTGCCGCTGGTGGGCGCCGCCTTCTGGGGCCTGCGGCTCACGCTGCAATTCATCTGGTTCGACCTCAAGCCCTGGCCCTCGAAGCTGATCACGGCGGTTTTCGCCCTAGCGGTCGTGATCCATTTGCTGGCCATCAAAATCTGAAGCTCGCCAACCTCCACGCGTCATCCCGGACGGAGCGAAGCGGAGATCCGGGATCCATCGTAGAGCACAGCGCCTTTCGATGGATCCCGGGGCAAGCCCGGGATGACGGTGTGGTTCCGCGCATGATCGACACAGCTTTGGAGGCCGAAAGGCTGGCCAAGCGTGCCCGGCTGCGGCACATCCCTTCTTCATGTCGCCATCCCGCGAATCAGACGCCCGCGCGATCCTCAAATCGGTGTGGGGCTACGATGATTTCCGCCCCGGCCAGTGGGAGGTGATCGCAGCCGCCCTTGCCGGCGAGGATGTCTTCGCGGTGATGCCGACCGGCTCCGGCAAGTCGATGTGCTACCAGCTCCCGGCACTGGTCGCAGGCGGGCTGACGCTGGTCGTCTCGCCGCTGATCGCGCTGATGCGCGATCAGGTCGGACAGCTCGTCCGGGCCGGCGTATCGGCCGCCTCGCTCAACTCGATGAATACGGAGGACGAGGCGGCGCAGGCCTGGGACAGGCTGAACTCCGGCGATCTTAGGCTGCTCTTCGTCTCGCCCGAGCGACTGGCCGGCGAGGGACTGGTTTCGCGCCTGAAACGACTCGGCGTGAACCGGCTCGCCATCGACGAGGCGCATTGCGTCTCGCAATGGGGGCATGATTTCCGCCCAGAGTACCGCCTGCTCGCCAAGACGCGCGAGGCTTTGGGCGGCGTGCCGGTGACGGCGCTGACCGCGACCGCCGACCGGCAGACCCAGGCCGATATCGCCCAGCAATTGTTTCCGCAGCCGCCGCACATGGTGGTGCATTCCTTCGACCGGCCGAACCTGAAGCTCGCCTTCGCGCCGAAGGAGCAGCCGCGCCGCCAGATCGACGATTTCCTGCGCCGGCACCGCAACGGCTCCGGCATCGTCTATTGCTCCTCGCGCAGCAAGACCGAGCGCCTCGCCACGGCGCTCAGTGAGAGGGGCTGGAACGCCCTGCCCTATCATGCCGGGCTGGAGCAGACGCAGCGCAACCGCAACCAGGATATCTTCCTGCAGGAGGACGGCGTCGTCGTCTGCGCGACCATCGCCTTCGGCATGGGCATCAACAAGCCCGATGTCCGCTTCGTCGTCCATGCGGATATGCCGGGCTCGATCGAGGGCTATTACCAGGAGATCGGCCGCGCCGGTCGCGATGGCCTGCCGGCGGATACGCTGACGCTCTACGGCGTCGACGACATGTCGCTCCGGCGCCGCCAGATCGACGAGAAACAGATCGACGACGAGCGCCGGCGCATCGAGCACAGGCGCCTCAACGCGATGATCGATCTCTGCGAGAACGCACTCTGCCGGCGCAGTGCCTTGCTGGCCTATTTCGGCGAGGAGACACCGCCCTGCCGGCACGGCAACGCCCCGTTCCGCTGCGATCTCTGCGACGCGGAGGCGCCCGCCTTGCAGGACGCAACGCTCGATGCGCGCAAATTGCTTTCGGCCGTGATCCGCTCGGGCGAGCGCTTCGGTGCCGGCCATCTCGCCGATATCCTCACCGGTACGACGACCGAGGTCATCCGCCGCCAGAACCATGACGGGTTGAAGACCTTCGGCGTCGGTGCGGACAAGCCCAAGGCCGCCTGGATGGGGCTGACGCGCAAGCTCTTCGCGGCGGGGGCACTGGCCGAAGCCAGCGTCGAGCATGGCGGTTTCTGCCTGACGTCGAAGGGCGAGGACATCCTGTTCGGCCGCGAAAGCATCGCGCTCCGGGTCGATCCCTTCACTGAGCGCCGTTCCCGCCGCTCCGAGCGCGATGCGGCGCGGGCGGACGGGCTCGACGAGAGCACGGCCGGCCTGTTCGAGCATCTGCGCAAGCTCAGGCTTCAGATCGCCCGCGAGGAGGGCGTCGCGGCCTATATCATCTTCACCGACCGGACATTGATCGCCATGGCCCGCGAACGGCCGCTCGGCCTCGACGAGATGCGGGCGATCGAGGGCGTCGGCGAGCGCAAGCTCGCGCAGTATGGCGAGGCCTTCGTCGAAGCGATCTCGGAATTCCGCGGCTGAGCATCGACGCGAATTGTCGCCGCGCTGACCTCTTCTCGCGCACGCACGCGTAGGCGCGTGAAAAAGCCATCGTCTCAGCCTATATTGTCGTTTCGAATCAGGATCATCGCGGGCGCGTGCTCGCCCGCTCAGGAACCACTTCATGACCGATGCCGCCCTCAGCGCCCAGCCCGACGACTACGGCGCCGATTCCATCAAGGTTCTCAAGGGCCTGGACGCGGTGCGCAAGCGGCCCGGCATGTATATCGGCGACACCGATGACGGCTCCGGCCTGCATCACATGGTCTACGAGGTCGTCGACAACGCGATCGACGAGGCGCTCGCCGGCCATGCCGACCTCGTCACGGTGACGCTGAATGCCGAGGGATCGGTCACGGTCAGCGATAACGGGCGCGGCATCCCGACCGATATCCACAGCGAGGAAGGCATCTCGGCGGCCGAGGTCATCATGACCCAGCTCCATGCCGGCGGTAAGTTCGACCAGAACTCCTACAAGGTCTCGGGCGGCTTGCACGGCGTCGGTGTCTCCGTCGTCAACGCGCTCTCGGTTTCGCTCAAGCTGCGCATCTGGCGCGGTGGTAACGAGCACTACATGGAATTCCGCCATGGCGACGCCGTCGCCCCGCTCGCGGTCGTCGGCCCGCAGGGCGACAGGCGCGGCACCGAGGTGACCTTCCTGCCCTCGCAGGAGACCTTCACCATGGTGGAGTTCGACTACAAGACGCTGGAGCACCGCCTGCGCGAGCTCGCCTTCCTGAACTCGGGCGTGCGCATCGTCCTGACCGATGCGCGCCATGCCGAAGTCGTCCGCGAGGAGCTGATGTACGACGGCGGCGTCGAGGCCTTCGTGCGCTATCTCGACCGCGCCAAGTCCTCCGTGATCGACAAGCCGATCATGCTGACCTCGGAGAAGGACGGCATCACCGTCGATGTCGCGCTGTGGTGGAACGACAGCTACCACGAGAACGTGCTCTGCTTCACCAACAACATCCCGCAGCGCGACGGCGGCACCCATCTCGCCGGCTTCCGCGCCGCGCTGACGCGCCAGATCACCGGCTATGCCGAAAGCTCCGGCATCTCCAAGAAGGAGAAGGTCTCGCTCACCGGCGACGATTGCCGCGAAGGCCTGACCGCGATCGTCTCGGTCAAGGTTCCCGATCCGAAATTCTCCTCGCAGACCAAGGACAAGCTGGTTTCGTCCGAAGTCCGCCCGGTCGTCGAGAACGTCGTCAACCAGGCGCTGTCGGAATGGCTGGAGGAGCATCCTGGCGAGGCCAAGACCATCGTCGGCAAGGTGGCGGAAGCCGCCGCCGCCCGCGAGGCCGCCCGCAAGGCGCGCGACCTCACCCGCCGCAAGGGCGCGCTCGATATCGCCTCGCTTCCCGGCAAGCTCGCGGATTGCCAGGAGCGCGATCCCGCCAAGTCCGAACTCTTCATCGTCGAGGGTGACTCGGCCGGCGGCTCCGCCAAGCAGGGCCGTGCCCGCGAATACCAGGCCGTGCTGCCGCTGCGCGGCAAGATCCTGAACGTCGAGCGGGCGCGCTTCGACAAGATGCTCTCGTCCGACCAGGTCGGCACGCTGATCACCGCACTCGGCGCCGGCATCGGCCGGGCGGAGGCCGATCAGGGCGGCTTCAACCTGGCGAAGCTGCGCTACCACAAGATCATCATCATGACCGACGCCGACGTCGACGGCGCCCATATCCGCACGCTGCTGCTGACCTTCTTCTACCGGCAGATGCCGGAGCTGATCGATGCCGGCCATCTCTTCATCGCCCAGCCGCCGCTCTACAAGGCGGCCCGCGGCAAGAGCCATGTCTATCTCAAGGACGAGCGGGCTCTGGAGCAGTATCTGGTCGACTCGACGCTGGACGGCGCGACCTTCCGCACCAGCGAGGGTGTCGAGCGCGGCGGCGAGGATCTGCGCGTCCTGATCGAGGAAGCCCGCAACGTCCGCAACGCGCTGGCGCAACTGCATTCGCGCTATGACCGCCGGGTCGTCGAGCAGATGGCGATCGCCGGCGTGCTGCATCCGGTCAGCGAAGACGACGAGGCCAAGGCGAACGAAGCCGCTGCTTACGTCGCGCGTCGGCTCGACGCGATCTCGGACGAGCTGGAACGCGGCTGGGAGGGCAAGGTCAGCGAGGGCGGCTTCGTCTTCTCGCGGATGATCCGTGGCGTGAAGCAGGCGGCGACGATCGATGCGGGACTGCTGGCCAGCACCGAAGCCCGCAAGCTCGACGCGGCCGCGACCTCGCTGCAGGAAGCCTATGCCAAGCCGGGCGTGCTCAGCCGCAAGGGCGATACCTTCACGGTCAACGGCCCGAGCGACCTGTTCGACGCGGTCTCGACCATCGGCAAGAAGGGCGTCTCGCTGCAGCGCTACAAAGGCCTGGGCGAGATGAACCCCGACCAGCTCTGGGAAACGACGCTCGACCGCGACGTGCGCTCGCTGCTGCGCGTGAAGAACGACCAGAACGACGAGGCCGATGATCTCTTCGTCAAGCTGATGGGCGATGTCGTCGAGCCGCGGCGCGAGTTCATCCAGACCAACGCGCTGAACGCGACGGTCGATATCTGATCGCCGCCAAGTGTCGTATGTCAGAATAAATGAGTTTAGATCAGAATACGTGAGTCCGAAGCAAGCTCCACTTTCTGCGTCCATTTGAGTTCTGCCTCGGCATCCTCATCTGGCAAGGTAGCCTTCGCTACTTGACAGCATTTTTGGTCCTGTTGGAGGTCGTATACTGGGCTCGGCTATTCGATGGAGCCGTGATGGCAGATGGGATGGTATGTCGGGGATAACAATCTCGACCGACCATGTGTTCGGGAGGCTATCCTCGGCTCCTGGAGCGCTCAGCGGTACCGGATGGTATCGCTCGTTAGGGGGAAAAAGGCGTTGAGGCGTATGCTAACAGGCCGAGACATAGACAATACCCCTGAGCGCTGGCGGCCCGACCAACGCTGATACCTGCCTACCTCTGCCAAGGTGGAACACCGCTATGGCTATCCCACCGATCTGGGTGCTCTACAAGCCTTTACACTGCTCGTACTGGCTGATGGCACGCTGGTCGTAGTAGGTCGGGCGCGCGATCCCCATCAGCCGATATCCCGTGTCGGGCCATTGGCCTCCATCCTTCGAAAGTCCGACTCCCGATCAAATGCTGGCCATCACGCTGTCCGCCTCAAGGGGCGACTCCGCGCTAGGGGAAAAACGGGTCAATCTCACGATCACGAAAGAGCGATTTGAATCGGCCTCTGGCAAAAAGTCGCAATCCTCGCCCTTTTGCGAAGTCCGCCGCCATGGCAGGAATGAAGTCATGAAGTTTCGGCTTCTCACACACGTCTTGATCTTGGGGCTGTTCGTCACAGCCACGATGTTGGCTGCCCTCGTGGCGCCGGCGAAGGCCGGATATGCCCGGATGGATAGCGAGACGATGGCGGAAATGTCGGCTGAGATGCCGTGTTGCCCCAACCCGAAAGACAAACAACCCGATTGCACGACGAACTGCCCGGTCGTGAGCTTCTGCTTGGCGAAGTGCTTTGCGAGCGTGCCGACCGCATCCGCCACCGTCGTCCAGGCGGTCGTCGCGGTGCTCGCGCTTGCGGGTAATGAGGCGCTGCGTATTTCGCGACCAGCCGAGCCTCCGGCCCGCCCACCACGAAGCTGAGACATCGCCGGCGCTGATGTGCCGGCTGCGATCGCACGGCAGTGCCGCGCGATCGGCGAATTGTGGCTAGCTCCACGTTCGGAGTTGTCTGCGCAGGCGGCAGCCCCACTGTCTCAGGATTTCGACAAATGGGTATCAACCCAACTTTGCGTGCGCTCGTCGCCGCGCTTCCGCTCGCCGCCATCGCTTTGCCGGCTCTGGCGGACATCAACGACTATGAATTCCGGCTCGTGCAGAGCGAGATCAAGCAGGGCAACGGCGTCGTTGTTGCTGTTCAGCTCGTCGACAAGCGATCGGGCAAGCCGATCCCCGACGCCGTTATATTCGCCAAGCGCATCGACATGGCGCCTGACGGCATGGAGATGATGGCGTCGCCGATCGAGGCGATGCCGTCGACCGAGCCTGGAACCTACCGCTTCAAGACCAACCTCACCATGGAAGGCGGTTGGCGCTTGTCGCTCGGTGCCAAGGTCCAGGGCGAGACCGGCACGCTTGCAAACAAGCTGATCCTCAAGGCTCTGCCATGAAGCGCGCGTTGGCTAGTGGCTTTGCGCTCGTTGCCGTTCTGGCCGCGGGAGGGGCGGGTTATTGGGCCGGTCATCGCGGTATCGCGATGCCTGCTCTGTGGAGTTGGCTCGGTATCGAGGGCTCTTTCGCGGCAAACGAGCCCGGCGGAAGCGGCCCGGTCATCTACTATCAGGATCCGGACCGGAAGCCCGTCTATTCGGCGCAGCCGCGGCAGACCGACGACGGCAGGCCCTTCACGGCCGTCCGGGCCAGCCAGGACGTCAGCTTCGAGGTGAAGCCTCCGAGCGAGGAGAGGACGGCACAGGCCGACCTGAAACGCATCCTCTACTACCGCAATCCCATGGGTCTTCCGGATACCTCGCCGGTGCCGAAGAAGGACTCGATGGGGATGGACTATCTCCCCGTCTACGAAGGCGAGGGAAACGAGGACGGCGTCATTAAGCTCTCGCCCGGCCGCATCCAACGCAGCGGGGTGCGCTCCGAACCAGTCCGGCGTCAGGTCATTGCCCAAACCATCCGGGTTCCGGGCGTGGTGCAGCTCGACGAGCGACGGGTTTCCGTCGTGACGATCCGAGCGGACGCCTTCGTCCAGGAGGTAGCGCCGATCACGACCGGCGATCGTGTCTCGAAGGGAACCCGGCTTGCCCGGATCTACTCTCCCGAGATCAGCACGGCCGGCGCGCAGTTCATCACCGAGCTCAATGCCGCCGCGCGCGGCGTGCCCGAAGGCGGCGCGCGGCAGCGTCTCGAAAACCTCGGCGTCCCGCCGGAGGTTATCGCCGAGATCGAGCGTAGCCGGAAGGTGCCGCTGACGATCAACTGGTCCGCCCCGCGCGACGGCATCGTGCTCGAACGGTCCGTCAGCGACGGCATGAAGATGGCCGCGGGTGGCAGCCTGTTCCGGCTCGCCGACATCTCGACGATCTGGGTGCTGGCCGATGTTCCGGAACGCCAACTGGCTGGCATGGGCATAGGCGCACCAGCCACTGTGCGGCTGCGCGGCCGTCCCGACACGACGTTCGAGGGACGCGTCAGCGTGATCTATCCGGAAATCGCCGAGGCGACGCGGACGGCAAAGGTCCGTATCGAGCTTGCCAACCGCGACGGCATCCTGCTGCCGAACATGTATGCCGACGTCGAGATCGGCTCCGGCGATACAGCTCCGCAACTCGCGGTTCTCGACAGCGCCGTGATTGACAGCGGCACGCGCCGCATCGTCATCCTCGATCGCGGCGAAGGTCGCTTCGAGCCGCGAGAGGTCAAGCTTGGCCGCCGCGGCGACGGCATGGTCGCGCTCACCGAGGGCGTCGCCGAGGGCGACCGTGTCGTCATCTCCGCCAACTTCCTCATCGATGCCGAGAGCAACCTCAAGGCCGCCCTGAGCGGGTTCGCACAGCCGGAGGTCAAGCCATGATCGCCCGCCTGATCGCCTGGTCGGCGCGTAACCTGGTGCTCGTCTTCGTTGCTGCGGCCTTCGCCGTGGCAGCCGGAATCTATGCGCTGAAGACCTTGCCGCTCGATGCCATCCCGGACCTTTCGGACGTCCAGGTCATCGTCTACACCGAATATCCCGGTCAGGCGCCTCAGGTGATCGAGGACCAGGTCACCTATCCGCTGACGACCTCGATGCTCACGGTGCCGAAGGCACGCGTCGTGCGCGGTTTCTCCTTCTTCGGCGTCTCCTTCGTCTACGTCATTTTCGAGGACGGGACTGATCCCTATTGGGCGCGTTCGCGCGTGCTCGAATACCTCAATGCCGCCGCGCGGCGTCTCCCGCCGGGCGTTTCGCCAACGCTCGGGCCGGACGCGACCGGGGTCGGCTGGGTCTACCAGTACGCGATCATGGCCAAGGACATGACCCTGGCCGAGCTGCGCTCCCTTCAGGACTGGGTCGTGCGCTTCGCGGCTTCTCGTGCCGAGGGCGTGGCCGAAGTCGCTAGCGTCGGCGGCTTCGTCAAGCAATACGCGATTGTGGTCGATCCGGTGCGGCTGCGCGCCCAGGGCGTCTCACTGGCGACGCTGCGGGAGGCTGTGCGCAGCAGCAACATGGATGTCGGTGGCCGTACGGTCGAGCTCAGCGAGTTCGAGTTCATGGTCCGCGGCCGCGGCTACCTGAAGTCGGTCGCGGATATCGAGAACATCGTCCTGAAGAGCGATCGAGGTGTGCCGCTGCGCCTCTCCGATGTCGCCCGCGTTGAACTTGGCCCGGACGAGCGGCGCGGCATCACCGAACTCAACGGCGAGGGTGAGGTCGCGAGCGGCATCATCCTGCAACGCTTCGGCGCCAATGCGCTCTCCGTCATTGAGCACGCCAAGGCGCGGCTTGCCGAGGTCGCGGCAAACCTGCCGGGCGGGGCCGAGATCGTGCCGGTCTATGACCGCTCCGGGCTGATCGAGCGAGCGATCGAGACGCTGAAGGGCACGCTGATCGAGGAGAGCATCATCGTCGCCCTGGTCTGCATCGTCTTCCTGCTGCATCTGCGCAGCGCAGTGGTGGCGATCATCATGCTGCCCGTAGGCATCCTGATGGCCTTCGCGGCGATGAAGGCGCTGGGGCTTGGCTCCAACATCATGAGCCTCGGCGGGATCGCCATCGCGGTCGGAGCCATGATCGACGCAGCCATCGTTATGATCGAGAACGCCCATAAGCATTTGGAACGGGCTCCGCCGGACAAGCCGCGGGTTGAAATCCTGATCGAGGCGGCCAGCGAAGTCGGGCCGGCGCTGTTCTTCAGCCTGCTCGTCATTACCGTCTCGTTCCTGCCGATCTTCACGCTGGAAGCGGAGGAAGGCCGCCTGTTCGGGCCGCTCGCCTACACCAAGACCTTCGCCATGGCGGCGGCCGCTCTCCTGTCGGTGACGCTCGTCCCGGCGCTGATGGTCATCTTCGTCAGGGGGCGGATCATCCTGGAAAGCAGAAACCCGATCAATCGTGGCCTGATCGCGCTCTACCGTCCGCTGATCCGCGGCGTTCTGGGGGCCAAGACGCTAACGATCCTGGTTGCGGTGGCCGTCCTCGGGCTCAGCCTCTGGCCAGCTCGGCAGCTCGGTTCGGAGTTCATGCCGACCCTCGACGAGGGCACGCTGATGTACATGCCGACCACCCTACCCGGGATCTCCGTCACCAAGGCCGCCGAGCTGCTCCAGATCCAGAACCGGATCATCCGCTCCTTCCCGGAAGTTGCCTCGGTCTACGGCAAGGCAGGGCGCGCCCAGACCGCAACCGACCCGGCACCGACCGAGATGTTCGAGACCATCATCAATCTGAAGTCGAGGGCGGAATGGCGCGAAGGCGTCACGCTCGACAGCCTCAAGGAGGAGATGGACAAGGCCCTCCAGTTCCCGGGCGTCTCCAACGCCTGGACGCAGCCGATCCGCGCTCGCATCGACATGCTGGCGACCGGCATCCGCACGCCGATCGGGGTCAAGGTGTTCGGCACCGATCTCGTGCAGATGGAGGCTATCTCGCGCCAGGTCGAGACCGTGCTGAAGGCCGTCCCGGGAACGAGCAGCGCCTATGCCGAGCGTGTCATCGGCGGCTACTTCCTCGACATCGTGCCGGACCGGATCGCGCTTGGGCGCTACGGACTCTCCGTCAGCGATGTCCAGAACGCGGTCGTGATGGCGATGGGCGGCGAGACCGTGACGACGACGGTCGAGGGTCGCGAGCGCTACGGGGTCAGCATCCGTTACCCCCGGGATCTGCGGTCCGATCCGCAGGCGATCGCGAGCGAGGTCCAGGTCTCGACGCCGTCCGGTGCCAGCGTGCCGCTCGCAGAGGTAGCGAGCATCGAGCGCAAGCGCGGCGCTACCTCGATCCGCACCGAGAACGGTGAGCTCGCGGTCTATATTTTCGTGGACACGGTAGGGCGCGATCTCGGCGGCTATGTCCGCGAAGCTCAGAATGCGATCGCGCAGAGTGTCAAGCTGCCTGCTGGCTACCGCATCGCCTGGAGCGGCCAGTTTGAGTATCTCGAACGGGCGGAAGCACGCCTCAAGCTGGTCGTGCCGGTGACGCTCGCGATCATATTCCTGCTGCTCTACCTGAACTTCAGCAGGCTGACCGAGACGTTCATCGTCATGTTGTCGCTGCCGTTCGCGCTGGTCGGCGGTGTCTGGCTGCTCTGGTGGCTCGGCTTCAACATGTCGGTCGCGGTGGCCGTCGGCTTCATCGCTCTGGCAGGCGTAGCCGCCGAGACCGGGGTGATCATGCTGATCTATCTCGATCACGCACTGAGCGAGGTGCGGGCGCGATGCGAAGCGGAGGGCCGGGTATTCACGCGCGCGGACCTGCATGAGGCGATTATGCTGGGTGCTGTCGAGCGCGTCCGGCCGAAGATCATGACCGTGGTCGCGATCATGGCGGGCCTGCTGCCGATCCTCTGGAATACCGGCACTGGGTCCGAGGTGATGCAGCGGATCGCGGTGCCGATGATCGGCGGCATGGTCTCCTCGACCATGCTCACGCTGCTGGTGATCCCGGCGATCTATGGCCTCATCAAGGGCTGGCGGCTGCCGACCGCTAAGAAGTTTGCATTCGAAGCAGAGTCAGCGCAGTTCGCTGCCGCTGTTGAATAGTGGAGGGACAAGAGATGCACGACATGATGGGCAATATGGGCTGGGGTATGGGCTTCGTGGGTGTGCTCGGCATTGCCGTTCTGGTGCTGGTGATCGCCGCACTCGTGAAATACACCTTCTTCCGGTAAGCGCGCGCTTGCTCGACCGGAGGAGAAGGCGAAGCGGCCGTTGGCGCGCGACACATC
The DNA here is from genome assembly GCF_059416005.1 of Allobosea sp. GW821-FHT09G06. Lineage (NCBI taxonomy): Bacteria > Pseudomonadati > Pseudomonadota > Alphaproteobacteria > Hyphomicrobiales > Alloboseaceae > Allobosea > Allobosea sp. GW821-FHT09G06. The sequence goes on from NZ_JBWKOI010000005.1 coordinate 38,722, forward strand.
CAGAGGCCGCAATAGGACCTGGCCCGATGTGCTGGCGTCTCCTGCGAAAGACGGTTCCAGTAATTGTCTTGGTGTCTGCTCCAGCGTGCGGCGCCAAATTTGGCTACACCGCGCCTTGTTGCTGGTCGGAGTGAACCGCGGTTCAGTTCTGTCAGTCGTGCTTCACAAGAGCGGAATTCCCGTAACGGTCCCGGCCCCAGAACATTATGCCATCCACAAATTGATCATGGCCTTGCGCCAGCGATCTGACTGCAACGAGAGTACACAACGGAACAAGGATGTCTTTCAAGCACACTCCCTCATGAAGGTGTTCCGCCCCCAACAAGCGGTCCTGGTGGAAGGCCCCCATACGACCGGGGTAAAGCGGCCGGTCTCAACGAGAGAGAATCGAAAACACAAACCGACGGGTTGCAGTCGAAGAGCCGAGCGGCGCTCAACTTGCACAGCACGAGAGCATGGCCACATCCTTGCTAAAGGCAAGCGCGGCGAGTTTAAGGCCTTCCACGGTAGTCAAATAGGGGAAGATGGTCTCGGCGAGTTGCTGCACGGTCAGGCGGGATGCAATTGCGAGTGCGGCTGTCTGAATGCTGTCCGCGCCTTCGGGTGCCAAAATGTGAGCGCCGAGCAGCTTGCCGCTGCCGGCGTCGGCTACAAGCTTTATGAGTCCGCGGGTGTCGCGGGCGGCAAGCGCGCGCGGTACCTGATCGAGACCGATCGACGAAACGCGGACAGCATATCCCCTGGCGCGCGCCTCGGCCTCGGTCAACCCGACGCTCGCAACCTGCGGGTCGGTGAAGACGATGGCCGGCATGGCGCTGTTGTCGTAGCGCAAGCTGTCGCCGCCCAGGGCATTCCTGACGGCAAGTTTGGCTCCGTAGGCGGCCATGTAGACGAACTGGTCGCGGCCAGTCACGTCACCGGCCGCATAGATTCCAGCCTTGGTCGTGCGCATGTGCTCGTCGACAATGACGGCGCCCTTCGGAGAGACGGTGACGCCATGTTCGGCGAGCCCTAAACCTTCGATGTTGGGCGTACGCCCTGTGGAGATCAGCACTTGGTCGGCGTCGATCGCAATACGCTGCCCCTCACGCGTGACGGTCAGGGAAACGCCTCTCGCGGCTTTGCGGATCGCGTGGTAGGCAATGCCCGAAACGACGGCAATCCCTTCTGCCTCGAAATATCGCGTCAACGCCGAGCCGATTTCCGGCTCGGCCTGGGGCAGTAGGTGCGACCGACAGACGAGCGTAACCTCGACACCGGTGCGAGCGAACATTTGAGCAAGCTCGGCGCCGATATAGCCGCCGCCGATGACAAGCAGCGAGCGCGGAAGTTCCTCGAGGTCGAGCGCCGTCGTGCTGGTCAGGTAGGGTACTGTCTCGATGCCGGGGATGGCGGGCACGGCCGGACGCGCACCGGTAGCGATGACAATCTTGCCGGCGGCAATGCGTGCGCCGTTGACCTCGACCCCGCCGTCGACGATGCGCGCCGGTCCATCGCGATAGGTGATGCCGTTGTAGGCAGGCAGCAGATCGGCGTATTTGGCCTGTCGCAGCTCGGAAACCAGTGCGTCCTTCTGGCGGACCGTCCCGCGCCAGTCGATCAGTTCCGCATGGGCGGCGATACCGGCAAAGCGAGCTGTCGCGCGCGCATCGTGGAGCGTCTCGACGGCGCGGATCAGCGTCTTCGAGGGCACGCAGCCGACATTGACGCAGGTTCCGCCAATCGTGCCGTTGCCGATGAGCGCGACCTGCGCACCTTGATCGGCCGCCGTGATCGCGGCGGAGAAGCCCGCCGAGCCGGCGCCAATCACGGCGAGGTCATAGGCGCGCCCGTTCCCGCCATTGAAGACGGACCGCTGTCCGGTGTCAGTGTTGCCCTGGGGCGCGGACGATGGGCAGCAATCGTTCATGGTCTCACGCCTTCTTTGTTTACTGTGGTCTCGCGAGTTGCTCTCGCCCGGCGATGAGCTACCCAGGTGGCGAGACCGAATCCTGCAATGGCGAGGGGATCACCGTCAGGCTCACGCCTGCGAGCCACGCGCCAAGACCGGCCAGGGGCAGGCTTAGGGCGATGAGCGGTGCCGCACAGCAGATCGCGACAAGTCCAACTCCCGCCAGGCTTGCAACCCGGTCAATCATCCTAGCTGCCTTGCTGCCGCGGATGGGCCGGATAGCCCGCATTTGCACTGGCGGCCGCAATTGCTTCCGGGCTTGTCTTCGCATCGTCGAACATGACGGTCGCGGTCTTCGCCTCGAACGAGACGGCCACATTTGCGACGCCGGGGACCGCCGCCATCGAGGTCTTCACGATGTAGGGACACGAGGCGCAGGTCATGTTGTCGACGGCGAAGGTGACGGTGCGCTCGCCTGCAAACACGGGCGTCGCCATCATCGGGACCATCAGGACCATGACGTTCAAGCTCTTCTTCATTGGGCGGATCTCCTGTTGCGACTAGGCGGAAAGCAGAAGCGGCGCGATGTAGTCGAAGGCGAAAGCGGCGATCACGAGCACGGTCGCGATCCAAAGCGCGCTCCGGACAAGGCGGCCGGGGATGGGGCGCGCGCAGGCTGCGCCGTCGGCGCAGGCGCGCCGCGACTTCCAGTAGACGAGGTAGAAGCCGTAGCCGAGCACGCCCGCCGTTCCGGCGACGAACAATGGCTTATAGGGCGCGAGCGCCGTCAAATTGCCGATCCAGGCGCCGCCAATACCAAGGCTGAACAGGATGAGCGGAACGATGCAGCAGCTTGAAGCGGCAATGGCGCCGAGAATGCCGCCGGCGGCGACCAGACGCTGTCGCGCTGTTTCATTCTGCGCAGGCACCGGGGTCACCGCTGCTGAAATGCCTGCTGCTCCGTGCCGCGATGCATTCATGTCGGGCCTCGCCTTTCTTGCCGAACTCCTGTCCGATTGCTAGCGTGCAGCCTGTAGCAACTACAGGGTCAAGGGCGCATTTGCGATGCGTGATCACACTGGCGTGAAGGGCATGCAGCGAGCCGAGCTCGCCCGGCGGGCCGGCTGCAATCTGGAGACTGTGCGCTATTACGAAAAGGTCGGCCTTCTGCCGGAGCCGCCGCGCACGGCGAGCGGCTATCGCAGCTACGATACGCTCCACGAGCGGCGGCTCCGCTTCGTCTTGCGGGCGCGCCAGCTCGGATTCTCGCTGGCTGAGATCCGCGAGCTCCTCCGTCTCGTAGACGAGCGCGACCGGCCTTGTGCAGAGGCGAGAAACGTCGCCGCAGTCCACCTCGCCGACGTTCGGGAAAAGATAGCCGATCTGAAGCGCATGGAGCGGGTGCTCAAGGATGTCGTCACCGAGTGCGGCGACGGCACGTTGCCGGAATGTCCGCTGATCGAGACGCTGTTCCGAGAAGCGGCGGTCGGCTGATATCTTGCCCTTGCCGGAGAGATGCAATCGAGCGCGGCGATGCGCTGTTCTATGGGCTCAGCCATCTGGCATAGAGGGCAGCCTGATAGAGGAAGTAGAGCGCCGCTGCGAAGCCGTCGACGCGGCGATTCGCACTACGAAGCAAGCCGACTTTGGTTTGCAGCAGACAGGCCTATCGCCCCTCCGGTCCCCGATCACGACTTTAAGCTCATGGGCACGTAACGAAAACGCGCTGCCACACGTAAACCGGTTGACGCAGTCGAAACCGAGCCGTCCTCAACCGCGCTCATGATCACGCTCGGACACAGGCAACCAATTGGCGAACGATGAAGGGACATTACCGTCTTAGCCATGCTGGATCATGTCGCGCAGCCTCTTTTAAGACCCATCTTGCACCCTTTCGCGGCCATGCTCGCGCGCCGCGGAGTCACGGCCGATGCTGTGACCCTTACGGGCTTCGTGATTGGGCTCGCGGCGTTGCCAGCGCTGGCTATGCAGGCATTTGAACTCGCCTTGATCGCGATCTTGGTGAACCGTTTTTTCGACGGGCTAGATGGCAGTATTGCCCGCATTCGGGGGCCAACTGATCGCGGCGCATATCTCGATATCGCGCTGGACTTCGCATTCTACGGCATGGTTCCGCTCGGGTTCGCAATCGCCGATCCTGCGACGAACGGACTGCCCGCCGCCGTTCTGGCGGCGGCATTTATTGGAACGGGATCCAGCTTTCTTGCCTTCGCCGCTATCGCGGCAAAGCTTGGGCTGACGAGCGATCTCCACCCACGCAAGGGCATCTACTATCTCGGAGGCCTGACCGAAGGCGCGGAGACGATAGCGGCCTTTGTCGCCGCGTGCCTCTTTCCGAGCTTCTTTCCCGCGATTGCATATGTCTTCGCGTTGGCCTGCGGCGTGACCACCGTGACGCGCTGGTGGCATGGCTGGACGGTGTTCGGCCGGTCCTCCGCTCACGCATTGTCCCGCGTCCCAACCCTTGCACCGTTAAACTGCGAGGACACCTGAATGGAATCTATTTACTGGTCGATTACGTGGGCGTGCCACCGCAAGTGCGTCCACTGCTACGAGGATCGGTTCCGTCCCTATGTTCGCGGTGCTCTTGCCGATGTAGCCGGCCAGACCAGTCGAAACTGGCCCCTTGTCCTCCAGAATCTGCCCGAGCGGATGACCTATCGCGACCTCGACCAACCCGCATCGAGCGGAGGTTGGGAGGAGCGGCGCGGGCGCATCATTCTGTCCGGCGGCGAGGTGCTGATCGATCCTGTTCGAGAGCCGGCGCTCTATCCGCTTCTGGACGCGCTTCGTGCCCGATACGCCCGCGTCGGTGGGGTCAACGTCGTGGTGCAGACGACCGGTGACCTTTTGACCGAGCCTATCATCCGGGAACTCTTGGATCGTGGCGTCTGGATGATATCGGTCTCGGGCATGGACGATTTCCATGTCGGGCTTGAGGGCGCCAAGCGAAACCCGATGCAGGAGCGGCTCATCAACTGGTTCGAGGCGGCTGGGATGCGTCGTTCCGGACTGCACCACCAGACCCGTAAATGGCATGAGGAGGACGGGCCGCTCTACTCGTTCTTTGGCGCAACGCCCGATGCCTGGATCGGGAAGCTGTGGCCTCGTGGTCGGGCTTGGCAGAACGGGCTTTCGACGGCGTCCATGACCGACAATTTCTGCAATCGCTGGTCCGGCGGGCTGAATTTCCTCAACCATCGCTATTCTGGCTCGGAGGTCGCGATCGACGCTGCCGGCGATGTCTATCCCTGCTGCATGAAGACCAGGGTACCGATCGGCAATCTCACCGAAGAGCCGCTCGAAGGCATTCTCGATTCGCTGGTTGGTCATCCAGTGTTCGAGGCTATCAACGCCGGTCATCCTGAACGCATGGGTCTGGCCTACGGCTGGGATCTCGACACCTTCCTTGCCCGCGCGCAGGCTTCGCAGCCCAAACGGGGCGAATATCGCAATCTCTGCATCGGCTGCGACCGTTTCCACGAGGAGGTCCTGGGGCCGGTTCTCGCGCGGATCCGCGAGCGCCGGCTCTCTGGTCGAAACCGTGAAGCCGCTGAATGATCTGCTGGAGCAGCACATGATCCATCGTCGAGAACTTGTGCGCCTGACGCTCGGAAGCATCGCCGCGGGAATCGCTCTGCCTGCCCGGGCCCAGGATAAGCCGGTGCAGCCTGCGGACTGGCAGCAGATATTGCAGCGTGCGAAGGGGCGGACGGTTTATTGGAACGCTTGGGCCGGCGACGAGCGGACCAACGCGTTCATCGCATGGGTCGGGCAAGAAGTGGCGCGCGACTTTGGTGTCCGCGTGGACCACGTGCGCCTGCGCGACACTTCCGAAGCCGTGACGCGCGTCGTGGCCGAGAAGCAGGCTGGGCGCGATGCCGGCGGAAGCGTCGATCTGATCTGGATCAACGGACCGAATTTCCTCGCGATGAAGCAACAGAAATTGCTTTACGGGCCGTTTGTCGGGGCTTTACCGAACTGGAAGTTCGTCGATACGACCCAGAAGAGGTCGAACGTTGTGGATTTCACGGTTCCCGTCGAAGGCCTGGCGGCGCCCTGGCGGATGGCGCAAGTCGTCTACGTCTACGACAGTGCCCGGGGGCGGCGGGAAACCTTGCCCTATTCGTCCGGCGAGATGCTGACTTGGGCTAAAGTCAATCCGGGGCGGATGACGCACCCTGGTATCCGCGACTTCCTCGGCTCGACCTTCCTCAAACAGGCGCTCTACGAACTGACGGATGATCCGGCAGTCCTCGCCAGACCAGCGGATGAGCGAACCTTCGTTGCGGCCACGCGGCCGCTTTGGGATTGGTATGGAGAGCTGAAACCGACGCTCTGGCGCAAGGGTGAGGAGTTTCCGGAGACGGGGCCGGCGCAACGCCAGCTTTTCGTCGACAACGAGATCGACTTCTACATCTCGTTCAGCCCGGCCGAGGCAGCGACTGGTATCGTGAACCGGCAGTTGCCGGCGAGCGCGCGCGTCTTCGTTATGCGGGGCGGCACGATCGGCAACACCTCCTTCGTCGCGATCCCCTACAACGCCGCAAATCCTGAAGCGGCGATGGTCGTCGCCAACTTCTTATTGGAGCCAGCCACCCAGGCGCGCGCGCAGGATCCGCGGAACATGGGCAACTTCACCGTCCTCGACCTTGAGAAATTATCGCCGGGGCAGAGGGCCTTGTTTGCGCGCCCGGATGATCTGCCCGCCTTGCCGACGAATGCCGAGCTCGGCTCCGTCCTGCCCGAGCCACATCCTTCCTGGATGACACGGATCACCACCGAATGGGAGAAGCGTTACGTCCGATGAACGCCGCTTGCCAAGTCGCGCTGAGCGTCGTCATTCCGACGCTGAACGCGGCGGATGTGCTGCCAGCCGCGCTCGTCCGGTTGGCCACCGCCCGCGCAGAAGGGCTCGTCGGCGAAGTCATCGTCAGTGACGGAGGCTCAACCGATCGGACGACCGAGATCGCTCTGGCAGATGGCGCACGAGTCTGTGTGGGTCCGCCGGGACGTGGTCTCCAGATGGCGCGGGGTGCCTCGGCCGCGAATGGGCGATGGCTGCTGTTCCTGCACGCCGATACGCGCGTGGAGGACGGGTGGCAGGAGGCGGTCGCAGGTTTTGCGGCGCGGCGTGGCGAGGGCGCGGCCGCCGCATTCACGTTCGCTCTGGACGATGCCTCTCCAGCGGCACGACGCCTTGAGCGGCTTGTTTCCTGGCGCAACCGTTGGCTCGGCTTGCCATATGGCGATCAGGGGCTCCTGATCTCACGGCATCTCTATGACGAAGTCGGAGGGTTCGAGCCGCTGCCGCTGATGGAGGATGTCGATATCGTGCGGCGCTTGGGGCGCGCCCGGCTGGCGATCCTGCCAGCGCGGGCGATTACGAGCGCGGTTCGCTACCGTCGGGGGGGCTATTTGCGCCGCTCGTCCCGGAACCTCCTCTGCCTGACATTGTGGTTCGCCGGCCTGCCGCCCAGAATGATCGCGAGGCTTTACGGCTGAGCATGTCGGCGACGCTCGTCATCATGGTCAAGGCTCCGCTCATGGGACGGGCAAAGACGCGATTGGCCCGACAGGTTGGAGCCGTCGAGGCGATGCGATTCTATCGCACGGCCTGCGCCACGTTGCTGCGCCGCGTTGGGCAAGACAAGCGTTGGCAGACGGTGCTTGCCGTGGATCCTCCTCGCGCCCTGCGTGCCGGCTTCTGGCCGTCGGGTTTGTCGCGCCGTCCGCAGGCGCGAGGCGATCTCGGCGCGCGCATGGTCGAGCAATTCCGCCTGGTGCGGCATGGCCCGGTGGTTCTGATCGGATCCGATGTTCCTGGGATCACTGCGGCACATATCGCCCAAGCCTTTGCCTTGCTGCGACATAACGATGCCGTTCTGGGGCCGGCGGAGGACGGCGGCTACTGGCTCATCGGGCTCAGAGCGGGGTTCCGGCCTAGCGGTATCTTCGCTGGCGTCCGCTGGTCGAGCCAGCACGCAATGTCCGATACGGTGGATAATCTTGCCGGCGCCCGCATCGCGCTGGCGGCGACGCTTTTCGACGTTGACGACGGGGTCGACTGGCGACGGTGGAAGCGCACCGCCTTGCAGGGCAGGGTGCCTTGATGCTGCGGTTGGTCCCCGCCTTGACGCTCCTGCTGTTCCTGTCACCCGTCATGATTGGGCTGGCGGGCACGCTGGCTCCGGCCTTCGGCTATCTGCCTGCGATCGGAGCACGGACGCTGTCGCTCGAACCCTGGCGCGTCTTGTTCTCCTGGCCCGGCTTCGCCTCGTCTCTGTGGCTCACACTGTCGGCTGGGGCCGCAGCGAGCCTGTTGTCGTTGCTTGGCGCACTCGCGCTTGTCATGTCGCTGTCGGGAACACGCTGGTTCCAGCGTGCCCTGGCGGCTCTCACGCCCGTGCTCGCGACGCCCCATGCCGCAATCGCTCTGGGGCTCGCCTTCCTGATCGCGCCATCTGGCTGGATCGTCAGGCTGATCTCTCCGGATCTGACCGGGTGGGTGCGCCCGCCGGGGGATCTCGTTACCGTTCGTGATCCGCAAGGGATGGCTTTGACCCTCGGGCTTGTCGTCAAGGAGATCCCCTATCTAAGCATCGCGCTAGCGGCGTCGCTCGGACAAGTGCCGACCGAACGGTTACTGGCCTGCGCTGGCACGATGGGCTACCGGCGCCGGACCGCCTGGGTGAAGCTCGTCCTGCCGCAGCTATGGCCGCAGATTCGCCTCCCGTTCTACGCCGTGATCGCCTATTCCTGCTCCGTCGTCGATCAGGCTCTGGTGCTGGGCCCAGGAAATCCGCCACCGCTCGCCGTGCTGGCGACGCGCTGGTTCGCCGACTACGATCTCGCTCAATATCTGCCGGCCGCGGCCATCGGCGTTCTTCAAGTTAGCATTGTCGTCGGTGCGATCCTGTCGAGCTACGGAGCCGAGATCGTCGTGAAGCGGCTTGGGCGAGCTTGGGTGCAGCGCGGCGCCCGCACGAGCGTCGTCGACTGGCTCGCCCCAGCGCTCGGCACCGTCGCTGCGATTGTCGTCACTGGCGGGCTTGTCGGTCTCGTGGGACTCGTCCTTTGGTCTTTCGCCTCGGCCTGGCCTTTCCCTGAAAGCTTCCCCAGAGCGTTCAGCCTCGCCTCCTGGACCGCCTCGTCCGGTCGCTTCCTCTCTAACCTTGGCAGTACGGTTGCGATCGCCGTGCTCTCGACGAGCTGCGCCGTGCTGATGAGCGTTGGTAGCCTCGAGCATGAAGCACGGATTCAACGCAGGGCTTCGAACGGCGTGCTCTGGTTGGTCTACGCGCCACTTCTGGTGCCTCAGATTGCCTTTCTGTTCGGCTTGCAGGTCGCGCTCGTGCATCTGCGCTTGGACGGCTCGTTGCTGGCCGTCGTCTGGGCTCACCTGATCTACGTGCTCCCCTATGTCTTTTTGAGTTTGGCAGACCCGTACAGGGCGCTCGATCCGCGCTTTGCCCGCAGCGCCGCCTGCCTCGGCGCCTCTCCGACGCGGATCTTCTTCTCGATCAAGCTGCCGCTGTTGCTGCGCCCTGTGCTGATCTCGGCGGCGGTCGGTGTCGCGGTCAGCACAGGGCAGTACCTGACGACGGTGTTCGCAGGAGGCGGCCGCGTTGCGACTATCACCACCGAGGCGCTAACCCTGGGCAGTGGCGCGGATCGCTCGACCATCGGCGTCCTCGGATTGCTTCAATCGGCCGTGCCGCTGGCCGCCTACGCGCTCGCCATTTTCATCCCCCAGCTCGTCTATCGTCATCGCAAAGGGCTTATTTGATGAGGGCGGCAAACGGATGCGGCCTCGTGCTGCAAGGAGTGACGATCAGCCTCTTCCAGCAAGCGCTGATCGATAACCTGAACGTCGCAATCGCCCCAGGAAAGGTGGCGACCGTCATGGGGCCGAGCGGTTCGGGCAAGTCGAGCCTTCTCGCCTTCGTCGCTGGCTTCCTCGATCAGACCAGCTTCTCGGCCAGCGGAACGATACGCCTCGACGACCGGGACGTGACAGCCTTGCCACCCGAGAAGCGTCGCATCGGACTGCTCTTTCAGGACGATCTGCTCTTCCCGCATCTGACGGTCGCGGGGAATCTACTCTTCGGCATTCCTGCCGCGACGATCGGCCGGTCGGCGCGCGAGGAGCTGGTCAACCAGGCTCTGGCCGAAGCCGGCCTCTCGGGCTTCGGAGAGCGTGATCCTGCGACCCTGTCCGGCGGGCAGAAGGCCCGCGTTGCGTTGATGCGGGTGCTCTTGTCGGAGCCGCGCGCCCTGCTGTTGGACGAGGCCTTCGCAAAGCTCGACACCGCCTTGCGCGGCGCCTTCCGGGCCATGGTCTTCGCCTCGGCGCGGGAGCGCGGGCTGCCGGTTCTGATGGTGACGCATGATCCCGACGACGCGGCTGCAGCCGGAGGCGAATTGGTCAAGCTGTAGGCCCGCCCGTCAGGACGAGTTGCGGCAACGCCTGCAAGGTCGTGACCTCTCTGTCGGGGCTGCCGGGGAGCCGCTCGCGGCGTTGGCCGTAGCGGTTGCACCAGACCGTCCTCATTCCAAAAGCGGAGGCGGCATGGGCGTCCCAGGCATTGGAAGATTGGAAGGAGACCTCCTCCACCGTGAGGCCGATCCGATTGAGTGCGCGTTGATAGACCAGGGAGGCGGGTTTGAACGCCCCGACCTCCTCGACCGAGATCACGGCGTCGAACAGCCCCGAGAACCCGGCGCTCGCAACAGCGGACCGGAGCATCTCAGGCGTCCCGTTCGAGAGGATCGCCAGCCGGATACCGCCCGCTTTCAGCCGCCGCAGCACATCTGGGACCTCAGGGAACGGTTCCAACGTCATGTAGAGTTCAAGCAGGCCTTCGCGCAGAGCCGGCGCATCGATCTCCAGGCTTTCCAGCGCGAAGTCGAGAGCATTCGCGGTCACGCGATAAAAGTCTTCATGACGTCCTTGGGCCGACAGCAACCAGGTGTACTGGAGCTGCTTGTCCCGCCAGAGACTGGTCAGAGCGGCGAACTTGTCGCCGAGGATATCCTTGTATGCCGACGTTGCCGACGTGAAGTCGAACAGGGTCCCGTACGCATCAAAGATGCACCCCCTGACCCCCTGCAGTGGCACCAGCCTCATCGATTGTCCTTCTCGAACGTTTTTCCGGCGTGCTGTGCGACAGGACGAGCCCGCCGCCCTGCAAAGAGGCTCTGCGCCGGAGTTCGTGCGAAAGCGTCAACTCGTTACGCGGACTCAGGATGAAAAGCCCAAGCTGTTTTTATTTTGCTCGCGCAGAAACAAGTGAGCTGCTTCTGCCGAAAGAGGAATAGGTGAGCGCAGGGATATCTCCGTGACATTTCCAAGATCGATGGCCGCCTCCGTGCGGCGGCCGGTTCAGGAGCCTGGTGGCCTTCGCGCCGATCTCTGCGTGATCGGAGCCGGCTCGGGAGGTCTGACGGTTGCTGCCGGCGCCGTGCAGATGGGGGCTTCCGTCGTCCTTGTTGAAAAGGGTGACATGGGGGGCGATTGCCTCAACACCGGATGCGTTCCCTCCAAGGCCTTGATCGCCGCCGGTCAATTGGCGATCCAGCCTCGCCGCAGCGTCGATTTCGGTATTCGTTTCACCGGGCTGGATGTCGTTTTCGAGGATGTCCATGCGCACATCCACAGCGTGATCGGCGCCATCGCGCCACATGACAGCGTCGAGCGGTTCGAAAGCCTAGGGGTTCAAGTGATCAAGGCTCACGCTCGATTCGTGGCGCCAGATGCGGTGCAAGCGGGCGAAACGCGGATCAGGGCCCGCCGTTTCGTCATCGCGACCGGGTCTCGACCGATGATCCCGCCCCTACCAGGCCTCGGCAGTGTCGACTATCTGACCAACGAGACGATCTTCGAGCTGAAGAAGCGTCCCAGTCACCTTATCGTCATCGGAGGCGGCCCGATCGGTGTCGAACTGGCTCAAGCCCAGCGGCGCCTAGGCGCACAGGTCACGCTCGTCGCGCGGCACGGGATCCTGACACGCGACGAGCCGGAGGCGGTCGATGTGGTGCGTCTAGCGCTCGCGTCTGACGGTATTCGACTGATCGAGAGAGCGGAGGTTGCTGCCGTCAACGGCACTGAGGCCGGCGTGGCCGTGCAACTCAACTCTTCGGATCCCGACGCGAGGTCCATCCACGGCAGTCATTTGCTCCTGGCGGCAGGACGGGTCGCCGATACGAACGATCTTGGACTTGAGCTTGCAGGCATCGCGGCCGGGAAAAAGGGAATAGAAGTCGACTCTCGCCTCAGGACGTCGAACCGACGAGTGTTCGCGATCGGTGACGCGATCAATGGCCCGCTGTTCACGCATATCGCCGGCTATCATGCCGGCATCGTCATCCGCAACGCGCTGTTCGGCCTGCCGGCGGGCACCAATTATGCGGCTCTTCCGTGGGTTACATTTACCGATCCCGAGCTCGCGCATGTCGGCCTTACCGAAGCCGAGGCGCGAGCGCGGAAGCATCACGTCAGCATCCTGACGATGCCATTTGCGAACAATGACCGAGCACAGACGGAACGGGCTACGGAGGGGTTGGCAAAGGTCGTCGTGGGCTCCCGTGGGCGGATACTAGGGGCCACGATCGTTGGGCGTCACGCCGGGGAACTCATCGGCCTCTGGGCGCTTGCGATCTCATCGGGACTGCGGATCGGAGCAGTGGCGAATGCCGTCTTGCCTTACCCGACCTTGTCGGAGCTCTCCAAACGGGTGGCCGGCAGCTATTTCTCGCCCACCCTGTTCGGGCCAATGACACGGACGATCGTCCGCCTTGTCCAGCGCATCCTTCCGTGAAGGGGGCAAGCAGCTTGTCATTAAAAGAATCGCTCCGAGATCGCCGCGTCTGGATCGCCCTTCTCGTCGTGGCCGCCCTGATCTTCATGCGTCTATCGGGGGCAGCGGGCTATATCACGCTCGATTCGGTGCGTTCCCATCGTAGCCTGCTGCTCGCATTCGTCGAGAGACATGGCATTCTGGCGGCCGCCGGCTATGTGATGACGTATATTACAGTGGCCGCATTGGCCTTGCCCGGCGCTGCTCTGCTCAGCCTTATCGGCGGCTTCCTGTTTGGGGCAGTGCTCGGAACGACGTTGACGGTGACAGGCGCGACGATCGGCGCAACTCTGGTTTTTCTGCTTGCGAACTCCCTCTTGGGACGCGACCTGTCCGATCGGTTCGGTCGGCAGGCGCAGCGACTGGCAGCCGGTTTTCGACGCGATGCCGCCAGCTATCTACTCGTGCTTCGTCTTGTTCCGTTTTTCCCATTCTTCCTGGTGAACCTTGTGCCGGCGATTGTCGGCATTCCCCTTCGAACCTTCGTCATCACGACGTTCCTCGGCATCATCCCCGGCTCCGCCGTCTATTCTCTCGGCGGAGCCGGGTTGGGCGCGATCTTGGACTCCGGGCAGCCTCTGACGGCCGGCTCCATCCTGACGCCCGGCGTGGTTGCCGGGCTTATCGGCCTCGCTGCCATGTCGCTTGCGGCTATACCGGCCCGGCGCTGGCTGCAGAAGCGCGAAGAGCAAGGCGAATGACCATGGCTCTCGCCCACGCCAGGTCCGATCGGCAACGACAGGTCGCATGCTGCGTCGAGCCACTGAATGGCGGCACGCATGTCCAGTTCTAGCCGGGCGCGTGAACACCACGCCGTTCTACTGGGAGGTGGGCACGCCCATGCCGTCGCAATGCTCCATTTCGCCCGTCGCCGGACGAGCGGGCTGAGGATGACATTGGTTAGCGAGAGCCATTCGGCAATCTATTCGGGCATGCTTCCGGGGCATCTGGCGGGGTATTATCCGCGCGAGGCACTCGATATCGATCTAACGCGGCTGTCTTCGCGATGCGGTGCAAACTTCATCGTCGCCAGGGCAAGCGGAATCGACGGGGCCCGCCGCCGGTTATTGCTCGCCAGCGGCGATGAGCTCGCTTACGATAGCCTGTCGATCGACGTTGGCAGCGTAACTGACCTCAGCGGGATAAAAGGGGCGGACAGGTTCGGCATTCCGCTGAAGCCCAGCATGGAATTGCCCTCCCGGTTGACAGAAATCGGCCCGGAGCATGCGGGCCATGATTGCCCGAAGGAGATCGTGATTATCGGTGGCGGCGCGGCGGGCGTCGAGATCGCATTCGCCATGCGAAGTCGCTCCACCCGGATGCATGGCGATCACGGCCCCCCTCGCATTGTCGTTGCATGCCGCTCGGGCCTTTTGCCGTCACTGAGCGCCTTGGCGAGGAGCATGGCGCGCGCCGCGTTGAAGCGGCATGACATAACGGTCGCCGAAGGCTTCGACGTCGTCGAAGTGACCGAGCGGGCAGTCCATGCGCGCGACGGACGCATGATAGCCTCGGCCATGACAATCATCGCGACCGGCCCGCGCGCGCCGGAGTGGCTGGCCGAAACCGGGCTCGCGGCCGCGGCGAATGGTTCGATCCTGACGAATCACGATCTCTCGACCCTGGGCGACCCCGCCATCTTCGCCGTCGGCGACTGCGCGACGATCATCGGCGCGCCGCGAGAGAAGGCCGGGGTGTTCGCCGTGCGCCAAGGGCCAGTGCTCGCAGCCAACCTGCGGTGCAGAGCGCATGGAATAGAACTCGCTTCTTATCGGCCACAGCGTCGTCATTTGACCATCCTCTCGACGAGCGACGGAAAAGCCATAGCGAGTAGCGGCGGCTGGTTCGCATTTGCTGGCAGGCTAGTTTGGCGCTGGAAGCACTGGATCGATTGCCGCTTCATGGCGCAGTTCACATCGACGTGAAGTCGGTAACGGCGAGCGGGGCGTCACCGTAATTCCTGTTGCCGCCTCAGCCGGCACGGATGGCAACCAGCTCGGGATACAATCATGATCAATCGTAGGCAGGCGCTTGCCACTCTCTCGCTTTCTTCGGTCGCCCTGGCGGCGTTCGAGGTATTTGCCGCCGAGGGGCAACCCTTCTCGCGCGCTGCCTTTGACGCTGCGCTCAAGGCCGGGAAGCCGATCCTGATCGATGTTTCAGCTCCCTGGTGCCCGACATGTCAGGCTCAGGCTCCGATCTTGTCGGAACTCGTAAAATCACCACGCTTCGCCGGCCTGACCTTCTTCGCCGTGGACTTCGACAGCCAGAAGGACGTCCTACGCGCGCTGCGGGTACAGTCGCAGAGCACGCTGATCGTGTTCAAAGGCGGCGCCGAAATCGGTCGGTCGGTCGGCGATACAAGCAAGACGTCGATCGAGGCCTTGCTTTCACGCGCCATCTGAGGGCAATCCCGTGGCAGCTGCGTCAGGCTTCGCGCTCATCGCCGGCATTTTGTCGATCCTGTCTCCCTGCGTTCTGCCGCTTCTGCCGATCGTCCTCGGCACCGCGGTTTCCGAGCATCGGCTCGGGCCCGTCGCGCTGGCGGCGGGGCTAGCGCTTTCCTTCACGGCGATCGGCTTGTTCGTCGCCACGATCGGGTTTGCGGTCGGTCTAGACGCAGGCCTGTTCCGCGCGGCCGGAGCGCTGATGCTGGTGATGCTTGGTGTGGTGTTGGCGCTTCCTTCGCTCCATGCACGCGTCGCAGCCGCAGGCGGTCCGTTAAGCAACTGGACCGAGCAGCGTTTCGGCGGAATTTCGCCGGGAGGGCTGCAGGGCCAGTTCGGCGTTGGATTGTTGCTGGGCGCGGTCTGGGGACCTTGTGTCGGCCCGACGCTCGGAGCTGCCTCGGTGATGGCGGCGCGCGGCGAGAACCTCGGCGAGGTAGCATTCATCATGCTGGCCTTTGGCATCGGCGCCGGCTTGCCACTGATCGGCCTGGGGTTGCTGTCTCGCAGTCGCCTATTGGCGATCCGCGGCCGCCTGATGAGCGCAGGCCAGGGAGTTAAATCGGCGCTGGGCGGCATCCTCGTTCTAGTAGGGCTTTTGATCCTGACCGGTTGGGACAAGCAGCTCGAAGCGGCTCTCGTTTCTGCATCTCCGGCCTGGCTCACCCGGCTCACGACTTCGTTCTGAGCAAAGCCATGCCGTATCACGTTGAAAGAGGAGTTCGAACATGAATGACATCACGCCGCTGCTGCCGCGTGAGCGCGTGCCAGCTCTTGATCTCAGGCTAACGCCGGATGGCTCCAGGTTCAGCCTTGCCGATGAAAGGCCGGAGAATTTTACGCTGGTGATCGTCTATCGCGGCTTGCACTGCCCGATTTGCCGCACACAACTGCGTGATCTCGAAGGCAAGCTCGATGCCTTTGCGCAAAAGGGCGTCGGCGTCATTGCGGTTTCGACCGACGATGAGGAACGGGCAGGCAGGACCAAGGCTGATTGGGGTCTGGAACGGCTGCGGGTCGGATACGGCTTCAGCCTCGAATCTGCTCGCGAATGGGGCCTGTACCTTTCGGCTGGCCACGGCACGACCTCGATGGGTGTCGAGGAGCCAAAGGTCTTTGCCGAGCCGGGGCTGTTCCTCGTGCGGCCCGACGGGACACTGTATTTCGCTAGCGTCCAGACCATGCCGTTCGCCCGCCCCGCTCTGGCGGACATCCTGGGAGCGATCGACTATGTGGTGGCCAAGAACTACCCCGCGCGCGGTGAGATCGAGTCATTGAAGGAAGCGATCGGCGACGGCCTGATGCCGGCCTAGCAAGAAGCCGCCGCCCAATGGACGAGACCCGTCGACAAATCATTCGCGCCTCGGCTGCCGCTCTTGTCGCGACCAAATTGATACAGGACGCGGCGGCGCAGTCGCGTCCGCCCGCGTTCGGTGGCTCCTATGGCCAGTTTGTGGAGATCGAGCCACGCGAGGATGTAAGCCACATCGCTCTGACAGGACTTGATGGGAAGCGGCGGCTGCTGTCCTCCTACCGCGGACAATCCGTATTACTGAGCTTTTGGGCGAGCTGGTGCGCGCCATGCCGTCGCGAGTTGCCGACTCTGCACGAGCTTGGAGTCCAGGCGAAACGCAATCGCCGGAGCTTTGCGGTCGTTCCTGTATCGCTCGATCGGGACGTGGCGACGGCACGCGGCTTTCTTGATCGGCTGCATCTGGCAACGCTGAACAGTTTCATCGACAGCGAAGGCGAGGTGGCTTCGGGACCAAAGTCGAAGGTCGCGACTCCCTTCCCGCTATACGGCCTGCCGATGAGCTACATCATTGATGCGCAAGGTCGCAGTGCCGGATATCTCGTAGGCGACGCAGACTGGAATCAACCTTCGGCTGTAATGCTGCTTCAACATTACGCAAGGATGTGACGATTCACCTTCTCTCTACCCTCATGCTGAGTTGAAACAGGAGCGAATATTTGTTTCCCATACGGCGTAACAAGCGCCGTTCAGTAAACGAATACTCTCCAGAGGCCGCCAGTTAAACACGCGGGACGGGTTCCGCGCTGGTGGAAGCTCGCAAGGAGAGGAATGATGATCACGCGCTATAAAAGTCTCGACCGTCGCAGCCTTCTCGGTGCCGCCGCGCTGCTTGTCGCCGGGGTCGCAGTGCTTCCGCCCATGCCGGCACTCGCCTACAGCGAGACTTCGAGGAAGGCCATCAACGTCGACACCGCCGGCGTGGCCATCCACGGCTACGACCCCGTCGCCTATTTCACCGTCGGCAAACCGACGCCAGGCAATGCGCAGTTCACGGCCAAGCATGAAGGCGCCACCTATCGGTTCGCGAGTGCGGCCAATCGTGACGCCTTCCAAAAAGAGCCGGCGAAATATGCGCCGGCCTTCGGTGGCTTCTGCGCGATGGGCGCAGCGCTGGAGAAGAAGCTGGATGGCGATCCCAAACTCTGGCGCATCGTCGATGGAAAGCTCTACCTGAACGTCGGCGAGCCGGCCCAGAAGCGCTGGCTCGAGGATGTGCCCGGCAACATCAAGAAGGCCGAGTCCAACTGGCCCAAGATCAAGGATAAGGCGCCCAAGGATCTCTGAAGGCGTCGGCTCGCGAGACTGCTTCGTCCGGTCCGAGATGGAAGGCTGGCCGGAGCAGTCTCCTGGCTGGCTTCGCTGTTTAGGGGGAATCATGAAACACGCTTTCAATCCGGCTTTGCTCGTCATGACCGTGCTGGCCGGCGTCACGGTCGCGCTGGCGCAGGACATCAAACCCAATCAGGTCATTCGGCCCTCCGGCGTTTCGCCCGCGCTACTCCCCACTACCGAGGCCTTGCGGCGAGGCGAGGCCCTTTTCTCGGACAAACGGCTCAGTACCAACGACATGTCGTGCATCACCTGTCACGCGGACCTTCAATCCTTCAACGACAGCTTCGGGCGCCCCTATCCGCACAAGGTCCAGATGGCACAGGACATGGCCGGCCTCGACGAGGTGAACGCCGAGACCATGGTGCAGTTCTGCATGCTCGTTCCGATGGCGGCTCAGCCGTTCGCCTGGAGTTCGCCGGATCTGGCTGCGCTCACCGCTTATGTCACGAAGCTGCAGGTCGACTTCACGCGAAAATGAGTTCGATTCTGCCGTCGCCGTAGCGACCGTTCAGCGGTGGATTTAGGGATGAGGAGGTTGTCGATCGCTCTCGGCCAAAAGCTCGCAGCGTTCCTTTCAACGCGGCGATCCATTAGCGGCCAGTCGCCCCCGACGCCGACGGAACGCTTGAGGGAATGTCTTTTGCCCGGCGACGTCCTTCTCGTGGAAGGCGATACGCGGGTCAGCGTCGCGATTAAATATCTGACCCAGTCGACCTGGTCCCATGCCGCACTCTTTGTCGGAGATAACGGGGAGGGCCGGCTGCAGTCGGGCGATCATTGTTTCGTGGAGGCGGACCTAGTCGACGGCGTGCGCAGCGTCGGGTTCGAGGCCTTCGAGGACGTCCACACTAGGATTTGTCGTCCGGTCTCCCTGACGGAACAGGACAGAAAACAACTGACGGACTTCGCCATCGGCCGCATCGGCCACCAATACGATCTGAGGAACGTGGTCGACCTAGCCCGCTACCTGCTGCCGACACCGCCCATCCCGACGCGCTGGCGGCGGCGGATGATAGCACTCGGGAGCGGCGATCCCACACGGGCGATCTGCTCCACGCTGATCGCCCAAGCCTTCCAATCAATCGGCTATCCAATCCTCCCGATCATCGAGTCAAAGGCCATGACCAGGGATGATTGCTCGGATTGTTTCGAAGAGATCTTCCACATCCGGCATCATAGCCTGTTTGCGCCCCGTGACTTCGACGTGTCGCCCTATTTCCAGATCATCAAGCCGACCATCGAAAGCGGCTTCGATCATCGATCAATCCGATGGGGCTGATGGCCCGAACGGAGAACGCTCGCGCCGCCCGCTGATCGGGCGAGGCGATACCTGAAACGAGGGAGCCCAGATCGAGGAAGTCGGGCCGAGCGGCCCAATGGTCCTCACCTGCCGGCAGCGTCCGCAGCGATGCGGCCGAAAATGGCATCGAGCTCGGTCGCCAGCGATTTCAGGTCGGATGTCGCCCGGTTGAAATAGGGCGCGAAGACCGAGCTGGGTTTTCGATATGACAATGTGGCCGTGCTGTCGGTGTTTTCGGTCAGGTAGAAGCGGATCGGCGCCTCGATTCCAGCCGGCACGCTGGCGGCAAGCATTCGCCTGGCAAAATCGTTTCGAAAGACGCCTACGACCCGGTTGCCCGGGATCGTGAAGCCGTGGGCCTTCGCGCCCTCCGATGCGCTGGCCATTGTGACGACCGCCATCTTGTTCGCCTTGACCGCATCATCGAGACGCGCGACCAGGATGGGAAAGCTGTGCGCCGTCGGCAGCACCTCCCAGCCTTCGGCCGCCTCCAGCAGAGCGGCCGTGCCTTGTCCAAGCGCTGGGACTGCCATACTTCCAAGCACGATGGGCAGCAAGAATGCGGTCCGACGATCGATCATGGCTGCGGTGCTCCTCTCTGCCGGCTTCAAGGCGACAATCGCTTCGTGACGAGATGGTCGAGGGAGAACACGCCTCCACCCCTGGCCATCAGATAAAGTAAGACTGTGGCCCATAGGCCGTGGGTCGGGTAGGCGCCTGGGTAAACGAAGATCTGGATGACGAGCGTCATCCCAAGCAGCGCGGAGGCCGATAACCGGGTAGCCAGTCCCAGGAGTAGGAGGATGGGGAAAGTGTGCTCGGCCACTGTTGCCATCAGCGCGGCAAGCTCCGGGGGAATGAAGGGTAACCTGTACTCCTCCTTGAAAAGATCGATGGTGCTGTCCGCAAAGTGCGGAATACCAAGCTCGAACCTGCCTTCGAGAATGTCGATGGCGAAGCCTTGCACCTTCGTCTGTCCCGACTTCCAGAAGACCGCCGCAATCGAAAACCGTCCGAGGAAGGCGATCAGGGAATGGGGGATGCGCGATAGGACGGCCGCGACCATGTCGTCGGCCTGCGACAGGGCGGGTTCGCCGGCCCCCGAGGGCTCAGCTTGTTGGTTTCGGTCGATGCTCGCCATGGCATGCTCCTGGATGGCTCAGTGACGTTGCGGCGCCGGACGCGATCAGCGTTTCCAACGCGCTCGTGATGTCGAACTCTGCCGTGCAGTCGAGCGCGTGGACGATGGCGTCCATGATCGTTGCGCCAGCTGCGAGGGCGCCGAGAAAGGTCGCGACGCCCGGGGCCAGCCGCAGGACCTCGACATCGAGATCCGGGCGAAGCACGAGAACGTCCTCGGCTCGATACGGATCGACGGTCTCGATCTGCCCTCCTTCCTGATGGGCGGCCCAGATTGAGCCGACGGCGAAGCGCGACCTCAGAATGGTCACGCTCGCATGCAGGTGCATGGTGAGCAGCCCCCGGTCGTTCGGCGCGATCCCGGCATAGGCGCTTTGGGTGAGCGAGGGTTCGTCGGCAGCGTGGTAGGCCTGCCGACGCGCCAGCTCCAGGCGTGCAACATCGGCGAGATAGCGCACCCCGGTCGCGGGCTCGAAGGCCTCGATGAATTCCGGAAATGTCTCAGCAAAGCCCAGCAGAATGGCGCTGCGTGGAGGATTGCCCCGGACATAGACGCGGGCCATCTCGCGAAAGAAGGCCTCGCCGACAAGCTGCCTGACGACCGGATAGGTTGCGCCGAGCGCCTCGATCAGCGAAACGGTGACATTGTTGCGATAGATTGCGAAACGCTGCCGCGGATCCGAGCCGTTCCAGGTCAAGAGCCCAGCTGGTGGCGGAGCGTCTGGATTAAGCAGGGCCGCCGCGAACCTTCGTTGGCTCGACATAGCTAGCGGGCCGCGCTGTTGCGCCGCCGCGCCTCGGCATCAAGCACAGCATCGGCCTTGGCAGCCTCCTGCAGCAAAGTCGCCAGCGGAGGCACGTCGTTGTCCCATTCGATCAGGGTGGGCATCGGGCCTGTCCGCTGCAGGGCGTGGCGGAAGAGCGTCCAAACATCGTCGGCGACCGGGGTGCCGTGGGCGTCGATCAGCAGAGGAGCCCCGAGGGAATCGGCATCGACTGCGTATCCAGCGAGGTGAATCTCCCCGACGGCCTCAACCGGAAGCGCATCGAGATAGGCGATCGGGTCGCTCGCGTGATTAGTGCAGGTGACCTGCACGTTATTGACGTCGAGAAGCAGCCCACAGCCGGTTCGACGGACGACTTCCTTAAGAAAATCGGCCTCGCTCCAGGTGCTGGCGGTGAATCCGACATAGGTCGATGGGTTTTCTAGCAGCATCGCGCATCCCAGACGCTCCTGAACCTCGTCAATGTGATCCGCCACACGCTGCAAGGTTTGATCCGTGTAGGCGATGGGCAGCAGATCGTTCAGATAGGCGTCGTCATGGCTCGACCATGCCAGATGCTCCGAGAAGCTCTGCGGTTCATAACGAGCGATGAGGCCCGCGAGTCGGTCGAGATGGCGGGAGTCGAGAGGCCCCTCGGCGCCGATCGACAGACCGACGCCGTGAAGCGAGAGCGGGTATCGTTCGCGCAAAATTGCGAGTAACGCGTGCGGCGCGCCGCCGGCACCCATGTAGTTCTCAGCATGAACCTCGAGGAAGCCGATAGGCGCATCCTGGCTGAGGAGGTCGCGCATGTGCTCAGGCTTCAGGCCGATACCGGCCTTGTTCGGGAGCGTCTCGAAATCCGGGAACTTGACCGGTGAGGCCAATCGGCAAGCACGCATTATCGCCTCCTTCTTCACGCGGAGTTGGGCCGCGGGACCATCAGGCCCGCTTTTCTTTAAATTCCTTCAGTTGCCCGAAGCCGGTGGGGGACTTCAACGAGGCGGTTTTTTCGCAAGTCCCTTTCGGAACTAGCTTCCAGGCATTGCCTTGGAAGTCGACCTTCGATGTACCGGCGCAGGTCGTTCCGGGCCCGGCGGCGCAATCATTCTGCCCCTTGAGGGAAACGCCGAAGCATTTTTCTTTTGCGCCTTCTTGGGCGGCCGCAGGCAGCGTGCTCGCCGCGAGCGCGGAAGCAAACGAGGCTGCGAAAGCGAGGGTAAGGGTACGACGATCCATCGGTCTTGCTCCTAATGCAAAGGGAGAACATCACCCCTTCGACCAACATACGGAGGTAGGAAGGCCGCCGTTACAGGAACAATTCTTTGTGATCCGTGACCGCCTTTATGATGCTATTGAGCCTGGGTCGATCGGCCTGTAACGGACTGCGTCCGAGCGTCGAATAAGGGGATGTCAGCGTGACGGCTGGGCCGAGACAGGATCCGTTGGCAGAGAAGATGCGCTTGGCATTGGCCGGTGACGATTCCGCCTATCGGGAGGTCCTCGAACAACTCGCCATGACGCTGCGGCGGCTCGTGTCAGCCCGCCTGAGTAAGGCAGGCAAGGGGAACTCGGAGGTCGAAGACATCGTGCAGGACGTCCTGCTCGCCATTCACCTGAAGCGGCATACATGGGACCAGTCGCTACCGTTTCTGCCCTGGGCCCATGCAGTGGCTCGGCACAAGCTGATCGATTCCCTGCGAAAACAGGGAAGTCGACATTTTTTGCCTCTGGATGACTTTTCGGAATTGCTCCAAGCCCCGGCCGATAGCCAACAGGACCTGGGTGATGCCGAGAAGCTGATCGCGATGCTGAGCCCCCACCAGCAACGCATCGTGCGCGGGGTCGCTATTGACGGGCGTTCCCACGCCGAAATGGGACGGGAATTGAATATGCAGGAAGGAGCGGTGAGGGTCGCCCTCCATAGGGCGTTGAAGGAGCTGGCACGGCTCTATCAAGGACTGAACAAATGAAGACGGACCATCTGATTGCAGCGTTGGTGGCTGACTCCTCAGTGAAGGAGCGCCCCCTCTTTAAGGCGACGATGACATCGCTCGCCGCAGCCTTGGTCTTGGTTTCGATCGGCTTCGTGATTTGGCTTCCCATCAGGTCGGATCTTGGGACGCCATGGGCAACGCTCGCCATCGCGGTGAAATTCATGGCATCCATGATTCTGGCGGTCTGCGGCACTCGGCTGGCCATGGCCTTGTCAGAGCCGGGTCGCAAGATTCGGCCCGAATGCCTGGCCATCCTCGCCGCGCCCGGTCTTGTCCTTCTCGCCCTCAGCATCGAGCTGATGGTGGAAGGTTTCGGGGATTGGCAACACCGACTTGTTGGCATGAAACAGATCGCGTGTCTTATCCTAGTGCCGGCCTTGTCACTGATGCCTCTGACCGCACTACTGCTGGCTATGCGGACCGGCGCAACCACCCGCCCTATCGTCACCGGGACGGTCTGCGGTCTAGCTGCGGCCGGTATGGGCGCGATGTTCTATTCGCTGGTCTGCACTGACGACAGCATGCTTTTCGTTATGACTTGGTATGGGCTGGCAGCAATCATCGTGGCGGCAATAGGCGCTATCGGTGGCAAGATGCTCCTGAAATGGTGAACGGCGGAGCCGCGCTCTTCGCTGGCTCCGCCTGCGGGCCAGCGTCAGGCCTCTCGGGCCGAAGGCAGTGCATTGTCGCTGTCGCGGCTGCAACCGCAGTGTGTATCCTCGCGTACCTGTCGTCCCGACATTCATCGTCCTGGCGCCTGCCAATGCAGGCACTGGTGGGGGGCGGATTGGGTTTTGTCCTCTTTCAGTCGAATTTCGGCTTCGCTGGGAGCTTTCGCACGGCGATCGAGCTGCGTCAGTTCGATGGCTTCCGGGCACAGGCGCTGTCACTTGCGCTGACCAGCATCGTCTTTTTTCCGCTGCTGGCCCACGGTCAACTGTTCGGGCAACAGTTGACCGGCTTTGTTACGCCTATCGGTGTTTCCTTCGTCCTAGGCGCGTTGCTGTTTGGGATCGGCATGCAGATCGGCGGCGGTTGTGCTTCAGGCACTCTATTCGCGCTGGGCGGCGGCAATCTGAGGCTCCTGATCACGCTCACCTTCTTCGTAGCCGGCTCCGCGATTGGTGCGGCGCATATCGGCTTCTGGAGAAGCTTGCCTGTGCTTCAAACCGGCACGTCCCAAAGTCTCTTTGGATGGCCGGCCGCGCTGGCCGTCCATCTCGCGATCTTTACGGCCGCTATCCGGCTCCTTCCTGGTTCGACAGTCAGCGGGAAGTCGGCGTCGCAAACCTACGAGCGCGCCTGGACGCTGACCCAGGGCGCTTTTGGACTGGCTGCTCTCAATATCGCGACGCTGCTACTTTCCGGGCAGCCTTGGGGTGAAACTGCTGGGTTCACGCTGTGGGGTTCAAAGTTCGCGCAGATGATAGGCTTCGAGCCGCGGACATGGCCATATTGGCTGGGCAACGAAGTGCCCCTCGACGAGAGCGTCTTCTCAGATGCGACCTCTGTGATGGATCTTGCGATCGTCGCAGGCGCGACCTTGGCTGCCGGCCGCCGGAGTCGCTTTGTGCTTCGCTTAGAGGGGCGTTGGACTGCCTGGACAGGAGCGGCCATCGGCGGCCTGCTGATGGGCTACGGAGCCAGGCTTTCTGACGGTTGCAACATCGGCGCGTATTTCTCCGCTGTGGCGTCCGGAAGCCTATCGGGCTGGATATGGATCGTCGGTGCGCTCGCGGGTAGTGCAATAGGGCTGCGGCTGCGGCGAACTCTAGATCCTATTCTGATCGGTCACAAGGCACTGTAACGACCCCAGCACCGAACGCGAATACTCTCTGAGAGCCCAGACTGCTTTCGTTCTTGGAGAGAAATTATGAACGCAATCGCAAAAGGCATTCTTGCAGGCTTAACCGCGACAGCCGTCTTATCTGTGCTGATGATCATCAAGTCTATGATGGGAATCATGCCGGAGCTCGACATCATGCAGATGCTAAGCAGCATGATGGGAGCGTCGAGCTCGATCCCGGGCTGGATGGCGCATTTCGCCATCGGCGCACTCGGCTATGGCGTCGCCTTTGTCCTCCTGTTCGACAAGCTCCCGGGAGCCTCCTTGATCGTGCGCGGTATCGCGCTCGGCGTCGCTGGTTGGTTGCTAATGATGGTGGCGGTCATGCCGATGGCTGGCGCAGGCCTGTTCGGTCTCCGACTGGGTATGCCTGCGCCCGTGCTGACACTGGTACTGCACGTCATTTTCGGTGCGGCACTTGGCGCGACCTACGCGAAATTGGTCCAGCCGAGCCTTGCTTGATCAGGACCTTGAGTGCTCGCTATGCCCCCGCCGGCGGGATTCGACCGCCGGCCCGGCGGCGAATTAGGCACCCAGGAAAGGTTTGGGTCTGAACTCAATTGCCCGGGCGGGAGGCACAGCGGCGATGCTGATATCTGCCATGCATCCCTCGCTCGGACTTGTCCGAATGTGTCGCGATCACTCGGGCGCTCTCGAAACCTCGGAGGCGCACGACAACGCAAGCAAGCCTCTGGATCCACGCGGCAACGCCTTACAACTACCGTTATCCACGCTCGCTTGTATGCACGGCGACCTGCGATACGCGATTGTCCACGGCGTGAATCCGTAACGTTCGCCCCCTCCGAAACGTCTATTTGACGAGCCCTCAGGGCATTGGAGATTGGACGGAATGAACAAGCGTACGGAGATCCCGCAAGCTGCATCGCCCCTGGAAAGAAGCATGGCGGCCACTGGGGCTGGGGTGGTTGCACGCTGCTTGAAGGAGGCGCATGTGAGTCACGCCTTCGGCATTCCGGGAGGAGAGGTGCTGGCGCTCCTCGATGCGCTGCATCAACATGACATCCGCTTCGTCCTCGCCCGACATGAGAACGCTGCCGGCTTCATGGCAGAAGGCCTCTGGCACGCAACGGGCGCGCCGCCGGTTCTCGTGACGACCCTTGGTCCCGGCGTCACCAACGCGGTCACCGCTATCGCACATGCGCAGCAGGATCGGGTGCCTCTTATCGTGCTGACCGGCTGCGTCGACCAGGCCCTGGCCGAAAGCTACACGCATCAGATTCTCGATCATCAGGCGTTGCTGCGGCCGCTCGTCAAAGCGAGCTTCCGCGTCGCGCCAGGCACGGAGGCACTGGTTGTCGCCAAAGCCATCGCAATCGCCCTGGACGGGCGTCCCGGCCCTGTTCACATCGATCTGCCAATCAGCGTGGCCGAAACCGAGAGCCCCGCGCCGGCGGCAGTTCCTGCGGCCGGCAGGCCGCGTGCCGCGATACCCGCCGATCTGACGGCGGCGCGCAGCTTGGTGGCCGCAGCATGCAGGCCGCTGGTCATCGCTGGCCTCGATCTTGTCAATGAAGGAGCAGCCAACTCCCTCGCCCGATTTCTGACGGCAACCGGCGCTCCGCTCCTGACCACCTACAAGGGCAAGGGTTTGCTTCCGGAGGATGATCCGCGCGTCATCAGCAGCGTCGGTCTTTCGCCCAAGGCCGACGCGCTCGTTCGTCCGCTTGTCGATGCCGCCGACCTGATCGTCCTCGCAGGTTACGATCCGATCGAAATGCGCCAGGGCTGGCGGAATCCTTGGCCCGCCGAAAAGCCGGTTATCGATATCGTTGCGCAAGCGCTACCGCACGGCATGCATCACTCAACGTTGGTGCTCGAAGGCCATGTCGGCATGACATTGGATCGTCTCGTCGACGACCTCGTTCCGCGGGCCGCCTGGCCGCACGGTGAGGTCTCTCGCATACGCTCGTCCCTTCGATCAGCCTTTGTCGCTCCGCGCCCTTGGGGACCGCATGCGGTGTTCGACGCCATACGATCGGCTGCTCCCACAGGCACGGTCGCGACCGCTGACTCCGGGGCTCACCGCATCCTGCTCAGTCAGCTCTGGCGTTGCGACGAACCCCGCGGTCTCCTTCAATCAACGGGACTGTGCACCATGGGCTGCGCACTGCCCTTGGCAACGGGCGCGGCGCTAGGCTCAGGGCGCCACACACTCTGTTTCGTTGGCGATGCCGGGCTGGACATGGTGCTCGGTGAGTTGGGGACACTGCGGGATCTCACTTTGCCGGTGGTCGTCGTCGTTCTCGTCGATGCCGCTCTTGGACTCATCGCCCTGAAACAGAAGCAGATGGGTCTCGCACGTTTCGGCGTGGATTTCTGCGCGAGCGATTTCGCCGCTGTCGCGCGCGCCCTCGGAGGCCATGGTGTCATGGTCTCCGATCGGACAGCCCTTGCGCATGAAGCCGTGGAAGCCTTCGCGAGGCCCGGGTTCAGCCTCATCGCCTGCCGGATCGATGCGGCCGACTACGAAGGGGCGTTCTGATGGTTATGCTAGCTCCCGGAGCGAAACGGCTGCGCGACGAGCGGCTCGACCTGTTTCGTGGTATTGCGATGCTGATCATCTTCATCGCGCATGTTCCGGGCAATAGCTGGAACGACTGGATCCCGGCGCGCTTTGGCTTCTCTTCAGCCGCGGAGCTTTTTGTTTTCTGCTCCGGTTTTGCTAGCGCCCTCGCATTCGGCTCAGTCTTTATCAGGCGCGGCTGGCAGATCGGCACTGCGCGCATCCTGTATCGCGTCTGGCAGATCTACTGGGCGCAGATCGGGCTGGTGGTTGCTTTGATCACGCTCCCCGCAGCCCTCGATTTTGCCTTTGGCCGTGCAGATCTGGCTGCGCAGTTCGGGCCTCTCCTCGCAGACCCGACACGTGCAATCCTCGGATTGGCGACACTGACATGGCAGCCAGACTATCTCGACATCCTGCCCATGTATCTCGTCATCCTGGCTCTCGTGCCGGTCGTGATGGGGCTGAGGACCTTGCATCCATGCCTGCCATTCGCCGCGGTGGGGCTGCTCTACGTGCTCACCCGGGTCGAAGGCTTCAATCTACCCGGCAGTCCCTGGGCGGATACAGGTTGGTTTCTGAATCCCTTCGCCTGGCAGGCGATCTTCTTCATCGGCTTCTTCGTTGCGATGAAGTGGCTACCGGTGCCCAGACTGCGCAAGCCCTGGCTGGTGCGGGCCTGCGTGGCTTTCCTTGTCCTTTCAGTCCCGCTGTCCTTCTGGGGAATTCTCGATCACTGGCCGTCCGCGCAGGCGTTGCGCGATTTTCTTCTCTCCCCGGGAAGCGAGAAGACAAATCTGCACCCGTTGCGGATCCTGCATCTCCTGGCGCTCGCATACGTGGCGCTTAGCCTGATCGAACCAATCAGGGCGAGGCTCGACGTCGGTCCCGGCCATCTGATTATTGTGATCGGCCGACAATCGCTTGCCTGCTTTCTGGCCAGTCTGGTGTTGGGCCGTCTCGCTGCAACCCTGATCGACATGACGGGAGCCAACGAACTGGTTGTGGCCGCTGCAAACATCACAGGTTTCGCTGCGCTTCTGGCAACCGCGCAGATCGTCGGATGGTTTAAGTCGGCCCCTTGGCAAGGCGGGCGCGAGGCACCGCCGACGGTGCCGCACCGCCTGGAATCCGTGACGGCATCGATCAGCTATTCGGCACGGTTGCGCGAAGCAGACTGACTGCCTGTTCGATCGGGCGGCTGGTCCACCCGTAACGCCAATATGGAGCTAGATTTCATGTTCTACGATCTTTCCGGCGATCGCATTACCGTCGCCAACGAGGCTACCGTGCTTGCCTGGAACGATCTGCTTGAAGCCGTGATGGCACACGCCGCTTTAGCCCCGAACCATCTCGCCAGAGCGCTGTCAGCCGATCCGGACTTCGCGCTGGCCCATGCAACCCAAGGTCTGATGCTCCTGTCGCTGGCGAAAGCAGAGTTGGTGGCGCCAGCGCAGACGTGCCTCGATGCGGCAGGAGCTGCCATCTTGCGAAGAGCCGTTACGCGACGGGAAGTGGGCTACGTTGACGCCCTCGCGCTTTGGCTCGCGCATGAGCCGCGCCGCGCCGCACAGAGGCTGGAGCAGATATTGGCGGATCATCCGCGTGACGCTCTAGCACTCAAGCTCTCGCATGGCTTGCGTTTCATGCTCGGAGATCAGAGGGAAATGCTGGTGACGCTTGAAGGGGCCACGCCCCATTTCGAGGAAGGTCACCCGCTCGCCGGGTATGTTGCGGGCTGCCACGCATTCGCCCTCGAGGAACTCGGCTTCTATTCCCGGGCCGAACACAGCGGGCGGCGTGCTGTCGCGCTGGCGCCGCGCGACGCCTGGGGACGGCACGCCGTCGCCCATGTGCTGGAGATGACGGGCCGTGTCGACGAGGGCATCGCTTGGCTAGGCGAGAGCCGCAACTGGTTACACGCTAACAACTTCCGCTTCCATATGCTGTGGCATCTCGCACTGTTCCGGCTTGAACGCGGCGAAGTGCGCGAGGTGCTTGCACTCTACGACACTGGAATTCGCGCCGAGCGCACAGACGATTTCCGCGACATCGCCAATGGCGCGGCCTTGCTCGCGCGCCTGAGTTACGCCGGTGCCGATGTCGGCGCGCGCTGGGAGGAACTCGCCGAGCTCGCCGGCAGGCGCATCGCGGATAGGCAACTCGTCTTCGCCGATTTACATTATACGATGGCCCTGCTGGGCGCTGGCCGCGCTAAAGACGCCGTCACGATCGCTGGCAATCTCGCGAAAGACAGCTACACGCACCCGAGCTCGGAACGACGCGATGCGGCTCGCATCGGAATGCTGGCAGCGTCGGGGCTCATTGCCTTTCAAGAGGGGGACTATCCCGAGGCAGCCAAGCTGCTGGGAGCCGCCCGCGACAGCCTGGCGACGATCGGCGGCAGCAACGCTCAGCGCGACGTGTTTGAACAGGCCTATATCGAAAGCCTGATCAGGTCGGACTCCCATGATCGCGCTTCACGCGTCTTAAGAGAGAGGCTCGCTCAGCGCGGCGGGAACAACCTGTTCGCCGCCCGCCGGTTGGCGCGACTCGCGTCAACTGAGGTTGGACGTATCGCAGCCTTGGCCGTTTCTGCGAACACCATGGCCAGCACACACTAGCGTCGCCTGACCAACTTGGCCGATTCCACTTGTTGATAGATCGACGGCGCCCACTTGTCGTGTGGCTGCATCATCGGAACCTGGCCCGCAAGCTCGCTAAAGGAAGCCAGCAGGGTAAGCGTCGTCGTCAGGCCACGCCCCTGAGAGCGGCCTGAGCCGGATAGGCCCATGGTAGCAGTTCATCGATGCGACTGTTTGGATGTCCGCTGACGATCCTAGCGATGACGTCGGCGAGATAGGCGTCGTAGATGCCGTCCCATTGATAAATGCTCCGATACCGGCGCCGCTCAAGGGATGCCGCCAGCGCTTCCTCATTTCGGACGAACGCCGGAAGCGAGGGTTCTCGATGACGAGCGCTGCCGCGGGGCGATTTACCAAGGCGAAAAGTCGGCGCTCAGATACGCCAGAAGCCGCTCAATCGAGATCAGCTCGCCGTCGGCGATCACCGCAAGTGGGCGCAGTCCTGAAAATGTGTCATTCGGCCGGTTCATCCATCCCGCTGCACGCCCTGCGTTGGTAAAGCGCATCCTGAGCGCCGCATGGATCTGCAAAAGCAAGGTTAGCCGATAAACCCGCTCCGGGGAGACGTCGCTGACGTTGTTCAGCCTCCATTCGGCATATGTGGCCACCGGCAAGTTCAGGACTGCTCGCGCTTCGTCGTCGCTGGCAGACCAGTTTTTGAGCAAGGAGAATACTGTGCGAACGAGCACGAGCTTCTCGGACCTGGTTAACGCTTCAGCCATCGATCCGCGCCGTTTAGCTAGGTTGTTTCGACGATTATGCGGTCGCGGATCTGCAAAGCGCCGAGGGCTTGGCAGGTCAGCCACGAGGCGGTCCTAGGTCTTCTAGGTCCGAGCGATCTGCGGAAGGCTCGCGCACTGTCACCGGTGCAGTTGGTTTCCCAAGGCTATACCAACGGCTCAGTGTTCGAGCGATTGTACGATCCTCGCTGATCCATAACACGGGGCTTGTTGTGATCAGCCGGGTCCCAAGGATCGGGTGGTTTACCGACTGTCCCCAGAGAACGTGCTGATTGGTTTGGCTTTCGATCCCCTCCAGCCAATCATTCAGCACGACTGCATTCGCGAGATCGTCTTTTGAAGGGTACCAGCCCCCCTCAAGCCGCCGAAGGTCGGCAGCAGCCGATCTGATTTTCTCGGCGAGTTCTTTCATGGCGTGACTCCGCAAGAGGCGAGCTAGTTGATGCCAGCGCAAAGGCAATCTGCGACATCGAGGGTCGGCCAGGAGGAATTAGGCCTTGAGGTCAGTCGCTCGTTTGGTGAGCGTGCACCTCGATGATCAGTCGAGGATCGAAGCATTTGTTCTCACGGTTTCCACCTCGACGCGGATAGCCGGCTTGGTTCGTCAGTACGCGCGTCTTGCCGACGAGATAGTCGTGCGACCCATGGTCGTGACCATGGATCCAAAGTTCGGGTTGAAAGCGTTCAATCAGTCCGGAAAGGTTCGAGGAAAACGCGGGAGCCAACGGGTCGTTGCGGAATATCGGCTGCACCGAATTTGGATGAGGACTGTGGTGGGTTACGATGATGGTCGGGCCCGCAAACGGCGTCGCGAGTTGCCTCGTGATCTCACTCAAGTCGTGTCGATGTAGCGCAACGGCGTGATCGGGGGTGAATAGACGCCGGTCTCCACCGTCGGCAATCGAGATCAGCTTGTGGTCATTCATAGCGCGGCTAGCGACATTCATCGCGCCGCGCGGATTTCCAAAGAGGCAGTAGTCCGTCCACAAAGTTGCGCCTATGAAGCGCATACCGGACAGGACAACAGATCCTGGCGCCAGCATGTGGATCCCATAGCGTTGAGCTAGCGCGGCGCCGCTTTCGAGGGCGCTGCGCAATTCATCGCCATAGAACTCATGGTTCCCCGGGACGAAGATGGCTGGCCGATCCTTCAGAGGACCGTGCCGCTGTGCCGCTATCCATTCCAACGACGCTGCTATCGGTCGCCCGATGTCGCCCGCGAAAACGGCCGCATCAAAGTCGGCCAAATCGTCGGTGAGCGAGAACGAAGCGAACTCCAAATGGAGATCTGACATGACGAGCAGGCGCATTGAACGCTCCTCGTGCTAAGGAATCGGGATGCGGGGACTGTCCAGGGGCGTGAGATTCAGCGGCGGGTTCGGTTCGCAGCCATCTCGGGTGCGATTTTCAGACTTTCGAAGTCGGCGCGCCTGCGAATGACGATCGCCAGGGCCTTGAGCACCCTCAGAGGCTCCACGCCAAGCGCTCTGGCCAATTCATGGGTCGCCTTGAGGAGAAGTGCCTCCGTCTCCGCCAAGGACTGGGGTTGCTCCTTCACATGAGGAATTTCGTCGAGGCGAATCATGCTGACCTCGCAAGGTGTGCGGGGAGTGAGAGGTCTGCGTCTTCCAGCGCCACCTGGTTTTGGCCGATGATTCCTTCGATTTCGGCACCTGACAGATAGCCCTGACGGTCGAGCGCCGTCGCCAGGGCCAACAGTGTGGTCTGTCTTGGCTCAAGGACTTCCGCGGCCTTCGTTTCCGCATCTTTGATCTGCGCATTGACCGCGAGGTGCAGGGCTGGGGCTTGCACGAGTTCCTTGACCTCCCCCAGATAGGCGCCTCCGGAGGTGCCCATCCCACACTGCGTCTCGATCAACAACGCGAATGCTGTCGCGCGCCCCAGATCGGAGGCAGGGAGCATCCCCGCCCCAGCACTCACGTCGCCCAGGATCAGTCGCTCTGCCGCCCGGCCGGCCAGGAGAACGGTCATTTCCCGCTGAAGGCGATGGAACGTGGCTGAGCCTGAGAGATTGCTTTCGAATTCGAAGAATCCGCCACGCGTATGAATCGAGATCCCGCAGACGGTGCCGGTCTCTAGCGCGTAGGCGGCCAACGCATGGCCACTCTCATGTACGGCAATACGCCACCGCGCTTGTAGCGGAAGAGATGGCGCATCGGCCGCTATAGCCGACATTAGATCTTCAAGAGTCAATGCGCGTCGAGCACGTCTGGCGGTACCTTTCGCGCGCCTGACGATTGCCTCAACGTCCGCTCCGGTGGCCCCTCGCGACGCCAGCGCCAGAGGAAGAAGATCGATCCTGGGCAGAAGCTCCGCACCGATGTGGAAGCGGAAGATTTCAGCGAGCGTCGGCGTGTCCGGCTTCTCGATTTCGATCTCCCGATCGAGTCTGCCCGCGCGTTTGACCGCAGCGTCGATTCGATCGGAGTGGTTTGTGGCAGCGACGACCACAACGCCCGGGCGCTCCTCGATGCCAGCAAGCTGTTCGAGAAGCAGGTTCACGATCTGGGTCCAATACTCGATATAGTCACCACGAAGCTTCGAACGATCCGAGATGCCGTCCATCTCGTCGATAAATAAGATGCAGGGCGCCTGACGCCGGGCTTGAGAGAATGCGTCCCGAATAGCTTGGAGCGTGCCGGAGAGGTAAGAGGCCGCATTCCACTGGGCGACAGAGGTCGAAACCAATGGGACGCGAGCAGTTTTAGCCAGTGCGCGCGCGAACTGGGTTTTCCCGGTCCCAGGAGCCCCCGAGACGAGCAAACCCTTATGGTCGACGTCAGCCCAGCTAAGCCGGCCCGCCTTGTACTCCGCCAAGTCATCCGCCAACTGCAGACCCCACTCCTTGGCTGCGCCATAGCCGGGCAGCTGTTCCAGCGAGGGCCCGCTGATCAGGTAGTCTCCCTTTTTTTGCACCACCCCTTCGATGGCGCTAATGCAATCGTTGCCTGAGCGGCCAGATCGAAATGCCAGCGGAAGATCGTCGATATCGATCAATCGGATCAAATCCGGATCGATATCACGCGTCGGTGAAACACCGGTTACGGCTTCGATGACCAAGGCAATCGCGCTCTGGTCGAACGACGGAAGCGTGAGCTTATACTCCGCGGTCCGCATCATCGCCTGGGGCAGATGGCGAACAGGATCCGGCGCGATTCCCATCAGGGGAATTCGACGCTGAAGTGCAGCCGTAACCTCGCGATTGCCTCTTTCGGGACGATCGTCTTTCGCGGTACCATCGCGGGCTACAAGCACCGCTTTCGTATGCGGCCCCACATTAACGCCGCCGACCTCTAGAACCCGCGAATTGACTGGGAAGACGCAAGTCTGAGCGACCTCCTTCGCCATGTCGACGAAGTTCGGGCTATGAGTGGTCAACACTACGATTGGAGCTTCGCGGCGCATTCGGCGCGCGAGGCCAGGTTCCGCTTCGATTGCGCGAGCCATCAAGATCGCGACAGCTGCTAGGTCTGGGCGGAGTGGAGTGATGTCCGGATCGCCCGGGTCGCCGTCGAGGTCGTCGATCAGGCGCTCCAATGCATCATCGGAATACTCACCACGAAGCATAGGTTTGATTCTCGCGCCTGCCTCCTTTGCCAGTATTTCGAGGTAGGCACGCGCAAGGAGATCAGTGCGGACCGAGTGATGATCCTTTGCAGCCGAATTGGATTTGCCGCGATGCATATGGCCTCCTTGTTGCGTCGACGCACTGGGAGTTCTGAATCGGGGGATATGATTTCGGGATGCCGGAACTTGAGCGCGCCGTGAATCCTTCAGCGTTGGTTGGCGAGTTGTAGGAGGATTCTCGGCTCGCAGGGGAGATCGTCGAAGTCTTCGTCCAGCAGGACGTCCAGTTCCTGGCCGCTCCCGTCCCAATTGGCGATTGGCGTCCTCGAGGCTGAGCGCTGGATTTTTTTCCTACCGGAGATGCTGTCAAGGCGTCGAATGGCCGTGGATGCCCGAGATCGCGGGTAGGCCAGCTTGAAGCGCCGTTGTGCTCTCATTGGGGACTCCATTGCTGCGGCCGAGGGAGGGGCGGCTAGCCGCGCTTCAGTGAGAAGCGTGGTCTGTCGGATCCGGATCGTCACAGATGTCGAGAAGCAGGCCGGTATAATGGGAGGCGGCTA
The DNA here is from genome assembly GCF_059416005.1 of Allobosea sp. GW821-FHT09G06. Taxonomy (NCBI): domain Bacteria; kingdom Pseudomonadati; phylum Pseudomonadota; class Alphaproteobacteria; order Hyphomicrobiales; family Alloboseaceae; genus Allobosea; species Allobosea sp. GW821-FHT09G06. Next base: position 73,691 of record NZ_JBWKOI010000005.1, read on the forward strand.
GGCGGCGGCGCTGCCGGTGAGATCGATCGACGTCAAGACGGTTCAGCGCACCGTTCGGATTATAATATACCAGTGATACAAAAATTTCGTTAGAATTTTAAGTAAACATGGTTAACGACGACCGCGACCATCAAACGCGCAGCTTGCCTGACCGCGACCTTTGAACTGCAGCAGTCGAAGACGAATAGACGACGACGCCTACCACCTGATCACCCGAGACAAACTGAGCGCCCGCCTCTTCGAGCGCCTGTCGAATACGGGCAACTAAGGCCGGTTTGGGCTGAGAAAACCCGTTCTCAAAGTCATTGATCGTTTTCCGGGAAACCCTCGCACGCTGCCAAAGCCAAGCTTGCGAGACGTTCAATAAGCTCCTTGCGGCTTGGCAAAGGTAGCCCGCGATCAAAGCCTCGCGGCGCATCGGAAGGAGCGGGATTCCCGTTAAAGGGACCGGCTGCGAATTTTCTAAGTGAAAAATTTTCATAGCACTGCTATAATGCCATGGCTCAACCAAGCCTTGCTGAGCTTCAAGGCTCGCTTTCGCATTCTCCTGTGTCGCCGCGCTATTCAAGCTGATAGCCTTCATTCGAGCATCATGATTGGCCGTTGCAGGAGATCGACATAGCGGCGCTAGGTTCGCCTATCGTCAAGGCCGTGTCCTTCTGATCAGGGTCCGCTTCAGCCCCACCCGTCGAACAATCCTTCATCAGCTGAAGATCGCAAAGCTGGATTCTTCCGTCGAGAGCTCTTGAGTCTGAGTTGAGGCGACTCCTCGGCCCGCTGCGCGCCGGGCTCAGCGTCTGGACACGAGATAGCGCTTTCTCTGGAAGCATGGACTCGGAGTGAAATCCTTGAGGGGAATGCCCACGCATAAGGATTGCGAAACGATACCCGCGCTTCTCGTCAGGCGAGCGGCCCTCAGGGCGGCGACGTTAACATTCTGGGCAGAATCGAGATGCTAGCTCCTCAATAAATAATCGCGCAGGAACGCAAAATCATGCTTGCAGTTAAATGCCGTTCGCGCGCTGGTCGCTGCGCGATTTTACGAACTGATTGTGCTTCCAAGATTTAGGCACGCATCCCTCTAAGCAAAAATCATATCCTATAGGCAATACTATTCACTCTCTGGGCAATAATTCTAAATTCGCCTGAAAAATCAACTTCGACTGTCAAGCCAACGGAGAGCGCGCAAGGCGCTGCCGAAGAGGATTCCCATGTTTATGAATGACAGGGATGCCAAACAGCGCCTCGACGATCTGCTTTCACAGGCAGACGCGATCATCGAACAGCGGGATGACGGTTCTCCGGTTCGCAAGATCTTCAATGGCCGACGTCACATGCCAGTCGGGTTGGTCCCGAGCGTCAAATCCAGGCGGATGATTGCCTGGGAATCGCGCCTTGAGCGGAAGGCAATCCGATGGTTCGAAGTCGACGACACCGTCGTGAGCTATAGAGAGCAGCCGCACACACTGTCCTTCAAGCTCGCTGGCCGAAAGGTTCGGTACACTCCCGACTTCGAGGTCGAGCAGGAGGACGGCGTAACGCGTATCGTCGAATGCAAATACCGGGACGATATGCGTAAGCTCGACCCTGCCTACCGTGCGAAGCTCCACCAGGCGCGGCACCTTTATCGATCCGTTGGGATCAACTTCCAGATCGTTTCCGACATGCGCTTTCGTATGTTTCCGGTCTGGCACAACAATGCGCGGTTGGTCGAGCAGGCCCGGCGCCTTTGCCCGGCACCGTTCGAGCTCGCAGCGCTCATCTACCATCTCGAGGCTCGTTCAGAGTCCACGATGCGCGAATGCGGGCTGGTGCTCGCCGGCCTGGATCAGGCGGAAGCTCGCGTCCTCGCTCTCATCGCCCGCAGGATCATCTCGGTGGATCTGTCCGGGCCCTTGAACGGCCAGACGAGAGTTCAGCTCAAGGCCGGCTACCAGACCCGGCTGAGCTCAGTGCCATCAGTCCAAGAAGCGGCTTGAGGGAGACAAACCTTGAACGCGAACCTGCGGCTCAAAGTCGACACGACCGTGATGATCGACCAGCGGGCATTTCAATTCGCCCGGCTGCTCCAAGATGGCCGAATGGCCTTCGACGACGAAGAAAATGGACGCCGCCGTGTGCTGGACGAGGACGGCTTCATCGAGCTCTATCTCGCCGATCGCATCGCGGTGCCTTCTTGGTCGCGCTTGCCCGAAAAATATCAGGTCGCGGCGGAACGCGCCCTCGACGCTCTCCCCGCAAAGTTTCCCCAGGAAGCACTCTGGCGTCACAGCTATTGCGTCGCATTTGATCAAGCCGACCCGCGGCCGCGGAAAAATGAGGAGGATCTGTCCGCACTCATCGATGCGGTCGCCGCCCGAGAAGGCCACACCCGCAAGCCCGACTGGAGGACTCTCTGCCGTTGGCTGAGGACCCGAGGGGTTTCTGGTCGGCGCAACCTGCGGGCGATGCGCTCTTTCCATGACAAGAAGGGGCGCAAAAAAGGGATCGATGCTGACGTCGAACTGATTATCAGCGAAAGCATCGCATCTGTGTATCAGAACCGAGGCAATCTCCCGCCGAGCGCAGTCTACGAACACGTCATTGGCCAGATTGCCAAACGGAACGCCGGCCTTCTTGAAGATGGCAGCGGCGAGCCCGCGCCTGCCGGGCAGGAATTGCCGGAGCCCAGCCAGGCCACGGTTTTTCGGCGCGTCCGTGACAGCGACTACTATCGGACGATGCGGCTACGGCTCGGACGCGAAGCCGATCGGCTTTTGCGCCCGCTGAAAGCTGCCCCGCAGCATGATGCCCCGCTGGAAGCGATCATCATCGATCACACCAAGATCGACAGTTGGCTCTTTTTCGACGATGCGACCGGCTTGCCCTGTGGTGGCCGCCCGTGGCTGACCATGGCTCTGGATGCCTATTCGCGCTATCCGCTCGGCTATTACATCGGCTTTGAGCCGCCGAGCGTCTACTCGGTGATGATGTGCCTGCGCCAGGCGATCGCGCCCAAGCTCGACCTTGCTCGCAGGAAGGCCGGCGTTGCCGATGATTGGCTCGCCATGGGCGTGCCGTTCAAGCTGATCGCCGACAATGGGAAGGAAATGGTCGGCTATTCCTTGCCGAACGCCTGTGCGGAGCTCGGCATCGAGCTCGAAACATCGCCCGTCCGAACGCCTCACTATAAGGGCATCATCGAGCGCTTCTTCGGCACGATGAATACGCGTTTCATCCATCGGCTGCCGGGAACCACCTTTGGCAATCCACGGAAGCTGAAGACCCTCGAACTGGACCCAAAAGCGGAGATGCAGATCTCGTTCCACACCTTCGAACGCATGTTTTTGCGTTGGCTGGTGAAGGACTACGCTCGTTCTCGCAATCGCTCCATGGGAACCACGCCGGAAAAGCGCTGGATCGAGGGAACGCAGCGCCATCGTGTGGAACTGCCGTCGCGGATGGGAGACCTCGCCCATTCGCTATCGCGATATGCCCGCCGCTCCATTTCCCGTGAAGGCATCAGGTTTAAGGGCCTGACCTATCGAAACGACAACGTTGTTCGAACGATCCTTGCCTCTGTTCGCGCCCCTCGCGTTGATGTCGACTTCCGCTTCGACCCCACCGATCTCGGGTGCATCTACGTACGCGAACCGCAGAGTGGGCAGTATCTGGGTCCGATGCGTTGCGATGAATTCGATTATGCCAAGGGGCTGTCGCTCTGGCAGCATCAGCTTATTCGTGACGAGAATCGCCGCAGAGAGCGGGATTCCAGGGATTTCCGCGATCTGATGATCACCAGAGCGGAATTGATCGAGGAGACGGCACAAGCCATCCGCGAAGGCCGCGGAAAGGCAGTTGATGCCCGCTTCCAAGGTATTGGATCGCAGAAGCCCACGACCATCGCCGTGGTTCAAAGCGAAAACGGCTCGACGACGCGACAGGTCTCGGTGGGCAACATGGCGATGCAGGCCATTTCGCCTCAGAGACCTGACAATGAATCGCGTGAAGGAGATCCCTCGGCGCAGGGCGTAGGAACTGCGACACCACTGACTGAAGTGGTGTCGATGACCAATGAATCGACCTCACCGGCGCACTCTTCAGAAGTCGGCACCGAGGACGACACCGACGCCCTGTTGGCGAAGTACTCATTCAATACCACACACAAGGCGTAAGCGTATGTTGCAGACGGTTCTCATGAGCTCCGACCATATGGAGCTATCAGATCGCCACGCATCTCGAATCAACGCGGTAAAAGGCATCCGGATAGAGAACGATCGTACAGTTGATCTGGTAAAGAAGATCCAGTTGTTTAAGGACACGGCCCTTGGCGGAGGGGAGTCGGCTTCGGCATCGCTGACCGCGCCAACCCGCGGCGGAAAGACGACGATCATCGACACTTTCATGTCGAAGCATCCACCCGTCCGAGAGGGTGCGGCCGATCGCGTCCCCGTGGTCTATGTCGAGGTTCCTTCAGGTGCCACGACCAAAACGCTGGGGCGCGCTGCCCTGACGGCCCTGAATCATCTGAACCCCGAAAAGGGGGATGGCGACTTCAAGCGGGTCGAGCTCGTCGCGACTCTCCGTCGGCGCGGCACCACCCTCATTATTTTCGACGAGCTTCAGCGTCTGGTCGAGAAGGACCGAGGGAAAGTGTCCAAGAACGTTTCGGACTGGATACAGAATCTGATCAACAATTGTCGCGGGATGTGCGCTGTCCTCCTGGTCGGCACGACGCGTGCTCGCTCGGTCTTCGCGAAGAACGGTCACCTGATCGGCCGCAACGACTTCCATTGGGAGGTCGAGCCCTATCAACGAAACCCGCAGCAGAAAGAGGATTGGGAGCGTTACAGGGCGTATCTCGCCAATTTTGACCACCAGTTCGTGACGGTCGCGGATTTCTCACGAAGCAACTTCGCCAATTCGGATATTGCGGCTCGCATTCACTCGGCTTCGCTGGGCTACCCCGGCGCCACCGCAAAGCTCCTGCAGATTGCCGCGACCGATGCGATCATGCAGGGCAGCAATGTCATCGACAGCGCGATCCTGGCCTCCGCGTTCGATCGCCTGTGGAAGTTCTCAAACGCCGTGGCGCTGAATCCCTTCACCTCGGACAGGCCGCTCCTGCCGCAGCAGGTCTGGAAGGGCCCTTGGGAAGAAATGCTGGATTGAACATGTCGGACGATCAGCCGGATTTCTGCTTCGAGATCAGCGGCGCGACCGCGCCGGACCGTGTGGCCCCTCATCCAAGTGAAAGCTTACGGGGACTTCTGGCACGCTTCGCTGCCACCAATGGGGCCACTGAACATGTGGTCCTGAAGGCCACCGGCGCAACAAAACTACTGGCTCCCGGGGCCAAAGACCAAGACGACGCGATAACCTCGCTTGCCGACCTGTGTGGACTTCCGCGCGCGGAAATCGCGAGACGCGCATACACGAGCTTGCCCGGTGACGGAGAGCACGAGTTTTGCAACTTCAGAGGTCTCCCGTTTCGCACGAGGATGCTGACATCGCACGTTCGAGCTGTTGCGCCCGCTGCGTTGCGGATATCGCCGATCCATCGTGCCGAGTGGGATATCGTCGCGGTCAACGCCTCGGCCGAGACGGGAGAGGTTCTCCTCACCGAATGCCCGAACTGCCAATCGGCGCTCGGTTGGAATTATCCGTCGATCGTCCATTGCGCCGAATGCCAGATCGACCTGCGTGATGCCAAAGCATCCGCCGTCATCCGCGACGGGACCGTTCTCTCCGACGTGAGACTGGCGGCCTCGCTTGTCGATGCGGATCCCTCGGTACGTGAGCGGGCGATCCAGCGTTTCGCGCCGGATCTAGCAAACTTCGGTGCAGGAGAAATCATCAGCCTCGGGGCGCTCTTTGGCGCGGTGTCCATGGAGTCTGCCGGGACCGACTCTTTGCGCCGGGAACTATCGCACCGCAAACGAGAATCGTGGACCCCGGAGTTTCTGTCTTCGGGAATGAGCACGCTCTTGGATTGGCCAAACGGCTTCTTTCAGCTTGTCGAGGAAATGCGAGCTCGGCCCGTCACGTCGACATATTCGGACAAGACGCGGGAGATGCTAGGACCGCTCGCCGACCTGATCGAACCTTGGCGCGTCGGGGAAACTCGCGCTGCTTATTTCCAGTCGCTGCTGCGGAGGCATCTCGATGCCGTCCCGAACGAGGAGGTCGCAAGATACCCACTCGCCGTCATCCAGCGTTGGTCTACACGCATCTGTAGTCTCCAGACCGTGCTGAAGCTGCGGAAAACAGCCTATGATCGCTTCAAGAGGATCATCGATCACCCTGGGATTGTCGTGGCCGGTGGCGGTGGAACGGGCGAACTGTCGCTCGTCAACAAGGAGCTCGCCCTTCAGGTCATCGACGAGTCTCGCGACCTGCTGACGCTCACCTCGCTTAAAAGCCAGGAGAGGGTTAGCGATGCCACAATCGACGCGTTGGAGCAGGCCGGTTTCCTCGTTGCAGCCACAGACGTCGCACGCCGGTTGGCCGGCATTGAAGAACTCGCCTGGAGGCAAAGTGCCTGGGATACCACCAAGCGTGACTTGGAGGCGCGTCTTGCCCCGGCCCCCGACCGGAAGTCGATCAGGTTGTGCGATGCTCTTTCTATAGCGGGCCGTCGACGTCTGACATCGCTCGCCGACATATTTTCCGGCATCCAAGCGGGCTCTATTCGGCTGAGAGCCGTAGAGCTTGATGCCGCCAGCATCGGCGCGCGCCTGGTCATCGACTACGAGGACGCGAAGGAGCTCATAAAAAATCTCGCGAGTACCACCCCTAATTCCGAAATCGGCGCGGAGGCCGTCGCTATTGAATTACGGATATCGTTTGAGCATCTGCGCGAGCTGGTCAGGGCAGGCATTATTAATGCACAAAAGCGGCCGGACGATCCGGACGTTAGGTATTCGCGAAAATATATCATCCAACGTGGTGATATCGACCGATTTCACTCCGAGTACGTCTTCGTCAAATTTCTTGCCACCAAGCTGGGTATGGCGACCCGCACGTTGAAGGGATTGCTGACCGACATCGGCGTGGAGCTCATCGAGATCGGCTACGCCCCGCTGTTCGCTAAAAGACAGGAGCTGAATGAGAAGCTCGGGCCCCGAGGCCTGATAATCGACGGCGAGCGGGATCCCGGCATTGCTTTGCTAAACCGCCCCTTCGCCAAGTCCGATCGAGAGGAGATTCTGCGAATTCTGAACGCCAAGGTCGTTCGGCTTGGCCCTGCAGCGGATGCCGAGCCGCTGCGCAAGCACGCAGCCTCCAGCCGACAAGCCCGCGAGAGACGGCGCCTTCTAGCTGTCGCCGACCTCATCGAGGGCGTGCCGATCGACGAAGCCGCGAACAAGCATGGCGTTGCGGCAGGTAGTCTGTACATCTTTTCCCTCCGCTATCGGCGAGGCGGCTTGGCTGCGCTGGTCGCTGCAAAGCGTCCCCCGAGAGAGAGCGCCGTCATCACCGATGAGCAGCGAGCCGCGATCGTACGACGCGCTCATGAGATGGTCGAGGACGTCTCATCCAAAAAGGAGGGGTGGCGGGTTGATGATCTTCAGGTGTTCGCGAAAAGCGTCTGCGGCCACAGAGTCGGTCAGCCAAAGTTAAGGGTCATTCTCTCCGAGGCGGGACTTAAATGGAAGTCAGCAAGCGGAACGATCATCAGAGATTCCTATAACAAAGAGTTTCCTCGCATACGCACTGACATTTCTCCCGAGACGCTGTCAAAATACAAAACGGCCCGCTCTCTGGAACGTAAGCGCTTCGATATCGCAGCGAAGTTGATTCAGGGCATTCCGCTAGACGATGTTTTGGCTAAAATGAAAACGACCCGCAAAGCGGTAAAATTACTGATTCATGACTTCAATCAAGATGGGATCGAAGGACTCAGATTATATACCAGCAAGGCGGGCTTGAACCCAAGGCAACGCCAATCTGTTCGCGATTTCGCTCAGACATTGATTACGGCGAACGCAAGCGGGTCCGGGACTTTCAATCAAACGGACGTGGTCAATTATATTTCCGAGAAATTCGGCGCCAACTACAGCGTTCACTCGATCGGAACGATGCTAAAGGGTTTAGGCCTCAAATGGGTCGAGGGCGCCAATCGGAAATAGTGGACGCCAAAGCGTTGATGGGTTGGGCGCCCCACCGCGTAGCAAGCCCAGGCCTTCGCCCAGGCGAGGCGCAATCCATGATGCTGAGAAATTCTCAGCCTGTCGTCGGATCAAGGCCGGGTGAGGCCGAGGATGGGGCGCTTATCCCGTACCGCCGCTTGGAACATAAGGCCGATGTGCTCCATGAACCGAAGACTCAGGGTACCTGTGGGCGTCAGGCTCTCGAAGTCGTAAAGGCGATCCGAGCGCACGCGGTTATAGTCGTCGAGAACCAGGAAGCTCCGCTTCTCAAGGCTTAACTGGACACGACGCTTCTCAATCTCGGGAACCTCGACGTAGAGGCGATCACGCCCGTTTTCAGGCTGAGGTTCCAGGCTCGTGATGGGAAACAGATACAAATACTCCCCGATCTGCATTGCCAAGCAGACACGCCGGACTTTCCGGCTGCCTGTCCGCCCCTTCTGGGCCTCATGGCCCCAAAGATAGTTGAAGCGATAAATCTCGCCGGGGACCATCAGCGGCCCTCTCGATCCGCCTGATCGATGATCTCCTGAAAGCCAGCCATGAGGTTCTCGATATCCTCATCCGGAGCCGTATCGAGCGTAAAGGCGGCCTGCTCATTCGGCCGGGCCGCATCCCTCATCCGCTCGTACTGCTCCTGCGGCAGCATTATGATCTTCGCCTTGCCCCTCTTCATCAACTTCACCGGCTCCGCCAGGGCCGCGTCCAAAACGTCGCCGGAACGACGGTTGAGGTCCGAAAACGAGAATTCCTTCATGGAAGCCTCCCACTGCATAATATACGTATATAACGTAAGATCTGCAGCTAGCAACCCGCCCTATTCAAATCGAGGCTGCGGCGGGCGGCTCCCGAGGACGGCACGGCCGCAGCGAAGGGCTGACGACGGGGCCTCTTATTGCGACGTCGTTCTTCCTCACGACCTCCGATGCGCGCTGCAGCTCCTCGTTGGTCATCTCTCAGGAAAGCGGGACCGTGCCGGCGGCGTGGCCTTCAGATTACAAGATCCGCAGAATTATTACCTCGTCCGGGCCAATGCCCTCAAAGATGCTGTCCGCCTCTATCGCGTGAGGAACGGCAGGCGTGAGGAGTTGGCGGGGTCTAATGTCAAAGTCCCGACGGGGTGCATGGCTGTCCTCTGCGAGATCAACGTCAGCTCGGTCTTCACCATTCCGGATGAGGCGCCGGCAGCCATTGCGGAACTTGTCGCCGCGCGATTGGAGGCCGCCACCGGTGAGCGAGCCGGGTGGCGTGACGGGGAACGACGCTATTGGTCATGCGTGGATAGAGATTTCATTTGGCATCGCCGTCGCCGTAACCACCGTGCGCTGGTATGCGGAATATTGCACGGCCGAAAGCAGATCGATTGTCGCAGATCGTAGAACTGAGCACGAGGCGATATCGGCAGGCCGGTCGCGCGTGGGGCAGAGATCAGACATGACGACCAACTATCGACCTGGCTGCGCCGGCAGCGAAGTCTAAGCGGAAAGCCCCATCCAGCCGTGGATTCCGACATAGAGTCCGACGCCGATCAGCAGTATCCCGGAGAAATAGGGAGCGCGGCGAGCGAAGGTCGAGAACCAGGACCAACGCTGCGTCGCGTGGCGGACACTCAGCGCTGCGGCCGCGCCGACCGAGACGAGCGTGATCGCAAGGCCGATCGAGAAGCACAGCACCAGCGTGAAGCCGAGCGTGAACTGCTTGAGCTGAAGGCACAGCAGCAAGACGGTGATCGCCGCAGGGCAAGGGATAAGGCCGCCGGTCAGGCCGAACAGGACGATCTGCCAGGTCGTGACGTTGCGGTCGGCGAAGCGGCGCCGGATATCGTTGGCATGCGCCAATTCATGTGCGTCTTGGTAGCCATCCGTCGCGACATCGAGCCCACGCAGTTCCTCATGCATGTGGTCATGGCCATGGCCATGATCCTCGACGAAGGACAGGTCGTAGTCATGGCTGTGGCCGCCATGGCCGAGGCTGACGCGGACCATGAACTCGTGTGGCTCGGGAATCTCCTGCACCGATTCCAGGAAGCCGGACTTCTTCTCGAAGGTGAAGGTCTGGCGTATCCCATCCGGGCGTTCGGTTTCGATCCGGACGTCCTTTGCCGCCCAGTCATGGCCACGCTCGTTGCGGATGCGCCAGTGCGGCGGCGTGCCCTGTTCGAAGATTTCGATCGAGATCACGCCATGGCCGGTGTCGATCCGGCGCGCATCGTCGGCGTGCTCGTCCCCATGGTGTCCGTGCCCTCCGTGACCTCCATGGCTGTGACCTCCATGGCCACCATGGCTATGGCCGGAAGCCAGCTTGGCGCGCTGCTGGTCCTCCCGGGTGCGCCAGAGCATCCAGAGTGCCATCCCGACAATGACCACGGCGGAGACGATCTGGAGATAGGGTTCGAAGGTCTCCGGGGCGGTGCCCTGCCAGAGGTACATGCCCCCGATTGCGATGCCCCAGACCACGATCGTATGGGACACCGTAGCCGCCAGACCAAGGAGCACGGCCTGCGTTACGGTTCCGCGCACCGCAATGATGAACGCAGCCATCATGGTCTTGGAGTGCCCGGGTTCGAGCCCGTGAAGTGCCCCCAGCAAGATCGCGCTCGGGATGAACAGCCAGGCGTGAGCGGAGCTCTGCTGGAGCAGATCGGCAAAGGAGGGCATGAGGGTCACTTCATGTAGGTACGGACGAGATCGAGCAATTGCTCGGCCGCGTCTTGATTGAGAGCGCCGGGGTGCTTCTCGGGATCCACGAGATGATGCCAGACGTGGTCTTCGACCACCTCGGACATCAGCCCGGCCGTGGCGCCTCGAACGGACGCGATGAGCTGCATGACTCGGTCGCAGCCCGCCTCAGTCTCAAGAGCTCGCTCGATGGCTTCAACCTGGCCTTTGATGCGCCGCACCCGGCCAAGCAGTTTCTGCTTGTGATGAATGGTATGTGTCATACCTCCATATAGGATAGGGGGCTATATCATACAACCGGGGCGATGGCCGACACCCAGGCACCGGGCCGCTGCTCCGAGGCGAGGTCCAATTCCTCGGCATACTACGAAGAACATCTCATTTGATTTGTAACCATCGTTTCATTAAACGGGGTTTATGGTTGCTCCATCGTGGCTTCTGCTGACCTATAAGGTGCCGCCCGAACCGGCCACGAAACGGGTCGCCTTGTGGCGGCGGCTCAAGGGCATGGGCGCCATCTATTTGCAGAACGGCGTCTGCCTGCTGCCGAAGGCTGACGATCACGCCCGGCGGTTGAAGATGATCGAGAACGACATCGCGGAGATGGGCGGCGAGGCCGTGCTGCTGGAGACCGTCGCGCTCGACCGCGCCCAGGAGGAGAAGGTCGTCGCCCGCTTCCGGGCCGACCGCGACGAGCAGTATCGCGAATTCCTCGGGCGCTGCGCCGATTTCGAGAACGAGATCGCCAAGGAAATCGCGATCAACAAATTCACCTATGCCGAGCTTGAGGAGGAAGACACCGACCTCAAGAAGCTCCAGGGCTGGCTCGAACGGATCAGGAAGCTCGACTTCTATGGGGCGACGCTCGCGGAAGAGGCGGCCGCTCGCCTCCAAGCCTGCGAGGCGCTGCTCGACAGCTACGCACAGCGCGTCTTCGACGCCAATGACGAGAACCACTGAGATGAGCGATCGAGCCAAGCGCCCGCCCGCCGCGGAAGCCGCACCGTCATCGGCCGCCCGGCAGGGCATCCCCCTCGGAATTTGGGCGCTCGGCTTCGTCTCGATGCTGATGGACATCTCCTCCGAGATGATCCACGCCCTGCTGCCGGTCTACATGGTGACGGTGCTCGGCACCTCGACGCTGGCCGTGGGCCTCATCGAAGGCATCGCCGAGGCGACCGCCTCGATCACCAAGGTGTTTTCCGGCGCGCTCAGCGACTGGCTCGGAAAGCGCAAGTTCCTCGCAGCCTTGGGCTATGGCCTCGCGGCTTGCACGAAGCCGATCTTTCCGCTGGCGCCCTCGCTCGACTGGCTCGTCGCGGCCCGGTTCGTCGACCGTATCGGCAAGGGCATACGCGGTGCGCCGCGCGACGCTCTCGTCGCCGATATCGCGCCGCCCGAATTGCGCGGGGCGAGCTTCGGCCTGCGCCAGTCGCTCGATACGATCGGCGCCTTCATCGGCCCGCTCCTGGCCATCGGCCTGATGTGGCTGACGATGAACCACTTCCAGACGGTGTTCTGGATCGCCGTCATCCCGGCCTTCCTGTCCGTCGGCGTGCTCCTTTTCGCTGTGAAGGAGCCTGAACGATCGGGGGAGATCCGGCGCGTCCGGATGCCGCTCAGACGAGAGGAGCTCGGCCGTCTCGGCGCGAATTACTGGTGGGTGGTGGCGATCGCGACGATGTTCACGCTCGCCCGGTTCAGCGAGGCCTTCCTGATCCTGCGCGCGCAGTCGATCGGCCTGCCGCTGGCGCTGACGCCGATCGTGCTGGTGATCATGAGCCTCGTCTATTCGCTGTCCGCCTATCCGATCGGGATTCTCTCCGACCGGATGGACCGGGTGACGATCCTGATCCTCGGCCTGCTTCTGCTCATCCTCGCCGATCTCGCACTGGCCTTCGCTTCCGGCATCACGAGTGTCGGCATCGGCGTAGCTCTCTGGGGCCTCCATATGGGCTTCACCCAGGGGCTGCTCTCGACCCTGATCGCGGAAACCGCGCCGGCCGAGCTGCGCGGCACCGCCTTCGGCATGTTCAACCTGGTGACCGGAGTGGCCCTGCTCGCGGCCAGCGTGATTGCCGGGGCGCTCTGGGACGCGAGCGGACCGCAGGCGACCTTCCTCGTCGGTGCAGGCTTCGCTCTGGTGACCGCAGTCGCCTTGGTGCCGGTTCGTGAGCGGTTCAGGAAACAGCGCCGAGCTTAACACCGTGACTGCCGATCCCGATGGGATCAGAACTGAATCGAGGGTTCTCACATGCAGCTATATGGCCTCGACGCCGCAATAACCCACGTCATCAACGGTCTGTCCGGTTCAGCCGCCGGCGATTTCCTGATGATCTGGATCTCGGCCATCGGCGTCCCCTTGCTGGTGCTTGCCGTGGCCGGGCAATGGTGGCGCGGAGGCGGCAGGCCGCACGAGCGGCATGTACTCGTCGCCGTGGGACTCTCCTTCCTGCTCGGCCTCGTCATCAACCAGATCGTCCTGCTGTTCGTTCATCGGGTCCGACCTTATGATGGCGGCGTAACCCATCTGCTGATCGAGCGCAGCTCCGACCCGTCCTTCCCCTCCGATCACGCGACCGCGACCTTTGCCATCGCCGCAGCGTTCCTGGTCCACGGGATGCGCCGAACGGGGCTGTGGTTCCTCGCCGCGGCGGCTCTGGTGTCGCTCTCGCGGGTCTATGTCGGAACACATTATGTCGGCGACGTTCTCGGGGGAGCCGTGACCGGCATCGTCGCTGCTGCTCTGGTCAGGGTATTCTACCGCGAAGGGACGCGACTGGACCGGTTCGTCACCGCGATCCTGTAGGAGGCCAGTCGTGGTGGCGTCCCTTTTTGCGGCAGTCACCGATCTCGTCGCGGCTCACCCTTATCTAGCCTATGGGGTGGTGCTACTGCTGGCGCTGTCGGAATCCCTTCCGGTGATCGGGGCCTTCATCCCGGGAACGGGGCGATCCTGGCGGTGAGCGCCCTGGTTCCGAGTGGGATCGTCAAATTATGGCCGCTGCTGGGCGCGGCGACCATTGGCGCTATCCTCGGCGACGGCTTCTCGCGGCAAGGCCCCTGTAGTGAGCCACCAGAAGCGCCAACGCGCATCGGCCTCGCCGGACCGCTCGCGGGTATTCACTTCGACACTTAATTTTGGGCTCGTTTTCCGCCTACCACTCATGTCAAGAGGAATTCGGAGAGGTAGCGGCTGCCAGGTCTGCCTACGTCTCCGGTCCCAGCGGACGCTGACCGTGACGACTGCCGATCAGCTCCATCCTAGGCATTTTGGACCGACAGAAGTTCTAAGCCCACCCTCTCCAATCGGAGATACAGATGATTGACCTGAAATCCGTCGAGCAAAGCATCCAATCGCGTAAGGTTGCCTGGCAGGCGGAAGAAAATGAGCTGTCGCAGCTGCCCGATTCCGTGTTCGCAGCGATGCTCGGCAGCACGCCCAGCAGCGGAAATATGGCCGAGATTGCCGCCGCCAGCACACGGGCATGGGGATTGCCCGCGCCGAACCTTCCCACCTCTCACGATTGGCGAAGCGTTGATGGCACCTGCTGGCCCACGGAGGTCCGCAACCAAGGACCTTGCGGGAGCTGCGTGTCCTTTGCCGTGCTCGGCGCCATGGAGGCCGCGGCCCGGATCACGGAAGACCGCAGGGAAGATATTGATCTTTCAGAAGCCGACCTATTCTTCGGCAGCGCCGCGACCTGTCAATCGGGCATGCTGATTGAAGACGCCCTACGCCGAGCTCAGACCAATGGTGTCGGTTGGGAGAAAGACCTTCCGTACGATCCGCGGATGACCTCGCATAGGGCGGTTCCGCCCGCTTATCGCGTCCAGAGCTGGCATCATTTGGTTTCTCAATCTCAGCGAAAGCAAGCGATCTACGAGGACGGGCCGATCGTCGCTCAGATGCAGGTCTTTGAGGATCTCCGCGTCTACAAGTCAGGGGTCTACGAACATGTTCAGGGGCAATTGGTCGGCCACCATGCAGTCTGCGTCGTCGGCTACGACGATGCTGAGGGATGCTGGATCGTTAAAAACAGCTGGGGCGCGAAGTGGGGAGAAATGGGCTATCTTCGTATCAGGTATGGACAGTGCTGCATTGACGACGCCTTTCCGTCATACGGGCTGCATGTCGAAGCACTCTGATGAGTGAAGCCTCGCCCGCTATGTTTCGGCCGGGAGATAGCGTCAGCGCCGCCGTGGGAGAGGAGTTCTTGATTTCTCTCCAAGAGCCGGGCGCCTCGGGGTACTTGTTCGAACCAGTGCTCCCGACGGGGTTGGTTTCTCTGGTCTGCGCCACGCGGCAGGGCTCTACGACACCAGGCGCCAGCGGCACCGTGCTCTTTCGGTTCAGGGCAGAGAAAGCCGGCGAGGGAGAGCTGGCGTTCGAATTGCGTGCTCCTTGGGAGGATGACGCTGCCTCGCGCATTTCGCTTCCCATTTCTGTTCGGCCCTAGACAGAATCCATAAAATCCATACAACCGTCATCATGCTCGATGACGGCTTTCTAATCGTTGCCTTGAAGGGACACATGTCTCAGGCGCGCCTGACGCAGTCGCGGCTCGCGCGCGAGTTGAGAATGGACCAGGGCCACCTAAGCAAGATTCTAAGCAAAGAAGTGCACCTTGCCCCCAAAAGCCGCCAAAAAATCCATGATTACATGGTTCAGGTCAGCCCGACTCGCGCTGGCCAGCTGGGCACAATCGAGCCTGCGGCAGAACTGCTGCGACAAGGCAAAATCATTATGGAAAATATGCAAAAATGGTTGACGAATATGGAACTTCTCTGCAATAAACTCGATGAGGATATCGGACGCAGCAAATGACCGGATCGGCGGGAAAAAATGGGCCGGTAGGCAATGCGCAGCAGATCTTGTCTCTGCTGCGGAGCCATAATGCGCGCGACGAGCGGCGATTCCTGTCAGTGGCGACGCAGCTGGCCGAGGAGGCTGTCAAAAAGGGCCATGTCCGCGTCGCCCAGGAAATGCACGATCTTATCGCCGAGGCACGTTCCCATTTTGGAGCGTTGGAGCTTTCCCGCGATCCGGTCCCGCTGGCGAAGCCGAGGGGCGAGCTGGCTGGTATATTGTCGGCGTCTTTCCCGCGCCTGAAACTCAACGACCTGGTGCTGCCGGCGAGGCTGGCTTCCCGTCTCGCCAAGCTCGTCAGGGAGCAGCTCGAACGAGCGCGCCTTGGAGATTTTGGATTGTCTCCGCGCCGAAAGATCCTCCTCTCTGGGCCACCGGGTACGGGGAAGACGATGACGGCGGCGGCCATCGCAGGCGAATTGAACTACCCGTTGTTCACGATCCAGCTGGACGGACTGATCACGAAGTTCATGGGCGAAACCGCAGCGAAGCTGCGCCTGGTTTTCGACGCCATGACATCGACGCGCGGCGTGTACTTCTTTGATGAAGTTGATGCCTTGGCGACGTCACGTGTCGTGGGAAATGACGTCGGCGAAGCCCGTCGCGTTTTGAATTCCCTGCTTCAATTTCTCGACGAAGATAAGAGTTCCAGCTTAATTCTCGCGGCAACCAATCATCCTGAGCTGCTGGATCGGGCTGTTTTCCGCCGGTTTGACACGCAGCTCAAATTTGAACTGCCCGAGCGAGAACTCATTCAGCCGCTGTTCGAAATGCACCTACTGGCTTTTGAACTTGATGGCCTCGACTGGCCCGAGATCCTCCAAGCGGCAGAAGGAATGAGCCCGGCAGATATTGCATCCGCCGCTCAAGACGCGGCCAGAGATGCCGTTCTGGAGCACGGCGGCGTCATGTCCTCAGAATTAATCCTTGGGGCAATTGCGGAACGACGCCACGATCATTGATAAAGTTCACTTCTTCGCTTGGGTGGGGGAGTGATTCTTGGCGCAGCACCTGATCGTTCGCAAGAAGATTGGCCTAGATCGGGCTTTCTCCCCTGTCACTGCACCGCTCGAACCAGTGCCGACGCCGCCTGTGCACAATCGGCCCGCGCATGCTTCAAAGCTGACCGAGAACGTTACAGGCGTCGTCACCGCATACGCAGAACGGCGTGCGGGAATCAGGAATGAGCTGAGAAAAGACGAGCGTGGCGCACTAATGCGATTCGACGCCCGGACGGAGGTCGGCATTGATCTTCAATTCTTTCAAGCCACGCACGGGATAACGCTGCTCAAATCGGTCGGAAAGGGGCTGAATCAAAAGGTTCACGCCTACGCCTCCGAGAGCTCTCTCAAAAAACTTGCGACTGCGGTCGAGCGCTATGGCGATTGGAACGAGGAAGGTAACCGGCCCCGGCACTTTTTCTTTTTTGAGCAGATTAAGTCCGTCGCTCCGACAGGCATCGAGCCGCTCTGGGCCGGACCGCCTGGGATGAGTCTTCGTGCCAAAGCTACCGGTCAGCAGGATTGGGAGATTTGGCTCAGGCCCGAGGCTTTCGAGACTGTCAGCAGGCTCGCTCGTGAATTCTCGCTGCAACAGAATAGCGAGCCAATCAGCTTCCCCAACGCAGTAGTCGTTATCCTCACAGGCACGTTCAACAATCTCAAAGAGCTCCTCGAGGCAACCGCTGCGGCCGTCGAAATTCGCCCTGCTTCGACAATCGGAATTCCGCCAACCTCGTTGACACCCCGAGAACGGGTCGACCTCACGCGTTCGCTGCAAGGGCGCCTGGAGCTTGCCGGGTCAAATGCTCCTCGCACAGCGATCATAGACACTGGCGTCCGCCACAGTCATCCGTTGCTTGCGGGCTCCCTCCCAGAAAGTCGCGCGCACGCGATTGCCACAGGACTTCAAGCCGAAGACGCACACGGTCACGGCACACAAATGGCTGGCGCGGCCCTGTTCGGCGACCTTACGCGCTGGATTAACGGATCAACGGGGCCGATAAAATTGACGACTGCCCTGGAGTCTGTGGCGATATTCAATAGCCACGGCGCTCCCTTCAAAAGCGCCGCAGAGGCACTCATTGCTGCGTTCAGGCTGAACGAGAAGGAGCATTCGAACCGCGTCTACTCGCTCTCATTCAGCCTTCCCGCAGATCCCTGCAACGGATCTCCCGGCGCTCTCTCATCCTTGATCGACAGGCTAAGCTTCGGCCGCGACAACCCGAAGAGACTGTTCTGCATCGCCGCCGGCAATATCGACACTCTTCCCGCCGAGGTAGTAGGCTACACCACGGCAAATGACGAATCCGGCATCCAATCGCCCGGGCAATCGGTCAATGCACTGACGGTGGGAGCGTACACGGCCATCAGCGGACAGAAGCCAACGTTAGGTCACGCGCCCGCTGGGGATCTGTGTCCCACCGCCCGAACGAGCATCAGCTGGGAACACCGCTTGGGTCAGAAGCCCGATATCGTGATGGAGGGCGGCAATCTATTTGCTGACGTTGAAGGTCTGACCCTGGGAAAAGCAGACAGGTTGTCTGTCCTCACAACGCACCACGAGCTGCCCAATCGGCCCTTTGCCGCCGGCACGGACACGAGCATTGCGACGGCAGCGGCCGCCGGTCTCTGCACGCGGGTGATGGCCGCATATCCCGAGTTCTGGCCGGAGACGGTTCGCGGGCTTGTCGTCCACGCCGCGCGTTGGACGCCGGCGATGGAAGCTCGCGCTGGTCGCGTGAGTCGGTCCACCGTGGATAATTTGCTCCACCGCTTCGGCTGGGGCGTGCCCAATGAAAAGCGCGTCTTTGAGAGTGCGAACAATGCGCTCACGATGATTATCCAGGACGAACTTCAGCTCTTGCAAAATAAAAACAAAAAGTGGCAGCACGCCTTTATGCGATATTACCGCCTTCCGTGGCCGATCGATGCGCTTGAGGCGCTCGGGACAGCGGACGTTAGTTTAAGGATCACACTTTCTTATTTTACCGACCCTGCCCCTCTCGCGCTCAATGCTCAAAGGGCCCAAAACTATCATTCTCATCATCTCAAATTCGATATCAAAGATCCCGACGACCACGACGAGCTTGCAATTGCCAGAGTCAACAAGCTGGCCCGAGAGCCAGGCAAGAAGCTTCCGACGAGGCAGCCGGTGGGAACGTGGCTCCTTGGCGACAAGAAGCGCTCCAACGGATCGATCCGGCAGGACATTTGGACAGGCCGCGCAAGCGATCTGAGCCAAATGGGCGCCATCGCCGTTTATCCTCAATATGGGTGGTGGCGGAACAACAGCGGCGCGGGAGACCCGTTGGAAACCGTACGATTTTCCCTAATCGCCTCGATTGAGACCGCGCGGATTGACGTCGACCTCGCCACTGAGACCGAAGCGTCGATTGCTACCCTGAAGACCCGAGTGCCGCTGACGATTGAGACGTGAGGGAACGAGGGCCGTGAGCTGCAACCTTTCCAAATTGTGTTGCGAAAGACGTCACTAGCCGCTTCGAGGAATGATGCTCGAAAACTTCAACTACATCTCGTTTGGCAACCGCTCCTGGCTTGCCGAGGACGATACGTTGATCGAGATGGGCCGGGGCCGCATGTTCGAGCATACCCCGACGGACACAGAACAGCGACTGGTCGGTTTGGACGGGCCGGCGTTGGCCTTCCTGGAAAAGTTGCCGACCTTTCTCTGCAGCGAGATCGACACGGGCCCTGACCAGCCGACGATGCTCGTCCGGTTCGGACACCTGCGGCAAATCCGCGCCGACAAGAAGGTGGTCGCTGCGCAATTCAGCACCGCAGTCAATTTTGGCGAAGTCCAGTTTCCAAGCGTCGAGGCGGCTCGCAAGGCGTTCGGAATCGTCAACTTCCAGCTTTATCGAACGCATTGGGCGGTGCGGCCTGGCAATTACCGGGATGTATTGACGAACCTTGCTGACTTCAGTGCCGGTGGGCGGGAAGCCATCGCGCGCTACGGCGACGGACGAACCGGAGTGGCGGCTGAGCCGCCCGAGCGCCGAAAGAATGAGATTGGCGAGGCCGACAGCGTCGAGAGCTTTCTCAAGGTGCTCTTCGACGTCGAAAAGGACCCGACAGCGGAAAGCTTTTACCGCGGCCATGAGGATGGCACGTTCGAACTAACGCCGTCGCTGCTCAGAAAGTGGCCGAACGGATCGTGGAAATACATGCCGGACGAGGACCGGCTCTGCAAGGAAGTGCTGATCGCTCACTACGACGAATTCCAAGGCGACCAGTACTGCTTCGATCGCTTGGTGAGAATGCAGCATTATGGCCTTCCCACCCGCTTGCTCGATATCTCAGGCAACCCCCTCGTCGCCTTGTTCTTCGCCTGTCACTGCAAGCCGGAGCTCATGGAGACGAAAGGGGAGGTGATTGTCTTTCGCATTGCGCGCGACAAGGTGAAGTACTTCGACTCCGATACGGTCAGCTGCCTAGCGAACCTCTCGAACCTGCCTCATTCCCAGAAGAGCCTGATCGACCTTCGGCTGGACGCAGTGCAGTTCAACGAGACCGATGTCGCTCGTAAGCTGCTCCATCACATCAAGTCGGAAAAGAGCTATTTTGAAGGGCGGATCAAGCCTGACGACCTCGGCTCTGTCGTGTGCGTCAAGGCAAAAAGGACCAATAGCCGGATCAAGTCCCAATCGGGTGCCTTCCTTCTCTTCGGTCATGAGGCAACGTTGCCGGAGTGGGGCAACGACGGGATCGAGGTTTCGCGGGTGACCGTGGATAACAAGGAGCATATTCTGGCACAGCTGGACGCCATCAACATCAACGCGACCACTGTCTATCCAAGCATCGATCAAACCACGGTCCACCTGCGCGATCAGCATTTGCGACCAGCCACAGAGTGAATGCGCAATCGGCCTGGAGCTGACACCAAAATCTTAGCGGGCCCAATTCAAAGCCGAGCATTGGTTAGTGACGTGGTGCTTGGTCCAAATTGCCCGCTCCCCTGTCCGCTCCAAGATAGTAAACAAAGTGTTGCGCCGCTGCTTGCGCTCCGATATTCCTAATCTGAAAGTATGCCAGACTCGCTATTTTGGAGAATGACGGTTTTTACGGCTACTTTTCTGAATTTAGATTCTTAATTTCAGAAATCTGCTCTTAGAAAAATCAACGGGTTAGAGCTAGGCTGGATTCAACTTTATTGAGACGCTACACCAAGACGCGACGATGGCCCAGACGACCCCCGCCACGCTGGCGCTGAAGCAGCTCGGAATCCGTTTCGAGCTACACAGCTATGCCTATGACCCGAATGCCGAGCGCGTCGGGTTGCAGGCGGCGGAGGCGCTGGGCGAGCCGCCCCACCGCGTGCTCAAGACATTGATCGCGCAGGTCGACGGCAAGCCGGTCTGCATCGTGCTTGCCTCCGACCGCGAGGCCAGCATGAAGAAGGTCGCGGCGGCCTTCTGCGGCAAGGCGGCGGCAATGATGCCGGTGCCCGATGCCGAGCGCTTGACCGGCTACAAGGTCGGCGGGGTCAGTCCCTTCGGCCAGAAGCGCAAATTGCCGACGATCGTGGACCAGCCGGCCTCTGCCGAGGCGCTGGTCTATGTCAATGGCGGCCAGCGCGGCCTGCAGATCGCGCTCGCGCCTGCCGATCTCCTGAGCGCGGCCAATGCCCGCAGCGCCGTCATCTCGGCCTGATAGCGGCCAATAGCCTTCCCCTGACCGCCTTCATCGCGTAGAGCGCTCTCCAATCAATTCATCCACCCCCGTCATCCCGGACAAGCCGCGAAGCGGCGCCGATCCGGGATCCATCGTAGAGCTCCGGCGCCCTTCGATGGATCCCGGGTCAAGCCCGGGATGACGGCGCGGTTCCGCCTATCGCCGCCCCACGGCGGCAATTGGCGCCGCTCCTGCCAAGGTTCCCCATTTCCATGATCCGCCTCGAGAACATCAGCAAGCAAAACGGAAAGCAGATCGTCTTCATCGAGGCCTCGGCTGGGCTTCTGAAGGGCGAGAAGGTCGGGCTGGTCGGGCCGAATGGCGCCGGCAAGACCACGCTGTTCCGGATGATCACCGGTGAGGAGGCGCCCGACGAGGGCGTGGTCTCGACCGATCGCGGCATCACCATCGGCTATTTCAGCCAGGATGTCGGCGAGATGGCCGGGCGCAGCGCCGTTGCCGAGGTGATGGACGGGGCCGGCCCTGTCAGCACGGTCGCGGCCGAGCTTGCCGAACTCGAAGCCGCCATGGTCGATCCCGACAGGGCCGACGAGATGGAGGCGATCATCACCCGCTATGGCGAGGTGCAGGGCCGGTTCGAGGAACTCGACGGCTATGCGCTCGACGGCCGCGCGCGGGAGGTGCTCGCAGGCCTCGGCTTCAGCGAGGAGATGATGGAGGGCGATGTCGGCGGCCTCTCCGGCGGCTGGAAGATGCGCGTCGCGCTCGCCCGCATCCTCTTGATGCGCCCGGATGCGATGCTGCTCGACGAGCCGTCGAACCATCTCGACCTCGAAAGCCTGATCTGGCTGGAATCCTTCCTCAAGAACTACGACGGCGCCGTGCTGATGACCTCGCATGATCGCGAGTTCATGAACCGCATCGTCGGCAAGATCATCGAGATCGATGGCGGCGCGCTGACCAGCTATTCCGGCGATTACGAGTTCTACCAGCAGCAGCGCGCGCTGGCCGAGAAGCAGATGCAGGCGCAGTTCGAGCGTCAGCAGGCGATGCTCGCCAAGGAGATCGCCTTCATCGAGCGCTTCAAGGCGCGCGCCTCCCACGCCGCGCAGGTGCAGAGCCGGGTCAAGAAGCTCGACAAGATCGAGCGTGTCGAGCCGCCGCGGCGGCGCCAGAGCGTCGCCTTCGAGTTTCAGCCGGCGCCGCGCTCCGGCGACGACGTCGTCAGCATCAAGAACGTGAACAAGGCCTATGGCAGCCGCAGCATCTATGACGGGCTGAACTTCCAGATCCAGCGCAAGGAGCGCTGGTGCGTGCTCGGCGTCAACGGCGCCGGCAAATCGACGCTGCTGAAGCTCGTCACCGGCACGACCGAGGCCGATAGCGGCACGGTCAATATCGGCGCCAGCGTCAAGCTCGGCTATTTCGCCCAGCACGCCATGGAGGTTCTCGACGGCGAGCGCACCGTGTTCGAGGCGCTGGAAGATCGCTTTCCGCAGGCCGGGCAGGGTTCGCTCCGCTCGCTCGCCGGCTGCTTCGGCTTCTCGGGCGACGATGTCGAGAAGCGTTGCCGCGTGCTGTCAGGCGGCGAGAAGGCGCGGCTCGTCATGGCGATGATGCTCTACGATCCGCCGAATTTCCTGGTGCTGGACGAGCCGACCAACCACTTGGACATCGCCACCAAGGAAATGCTGATCACCGCGCTTTCGAACTACGAGGGCACGATGCTCTTCGTCAGCCACGACCGGCATTTCCTCGCCGCGCTGTCGAACCGCCTGCTGGAGCTGACCCCGGACGGCGTCCACGCCTATGGCGGCGGCTATACCGAATACGTCGCCCGCACCGGGCAGGAAGCGCCGGGTCTGCGCAGCTAAACCTCCCCGTCACTCTCGGGCGAAGCGAAGCGCAGACCCGAGAATCTCCGGCAGGAAAAGGCGCCCTTCTCGGCACGAGATGCTCGGGTCAAGCCCGAGCATGACGAGCCCTCCCTCTACCGCGCGAAAACCGACCAGCCCGTCGCCTCGGTCAGGCGCTCCAGCGCCAGCGTGCCGAGCAGGGAATTGCCGTTGGCGTTGAGGCCGGGCGACCAGACCGCGATCGCGGCCTTGCCCGGCGCGATCGCCAAAATGCCGCCGCCGACGCCGGACTTGCCGGGCAGGCCGACCCTGAAGGCAAAATCGCCCGAGGCGTCGTAATGGCCGCAGGTCAGCATCAGCGCGTTGATGCGCCGCGCCCGCTGACCTGAGACGACGCGCGGCCCGCCGGGCTCGTAATAGCCGCCATGCATCAGGAAGCGCCCGGCCATGGCGAGCTGGCGGCAGGTCATCGCGATGGCGCATTGATGGAAATAGACGCCGAGCGTCAGTTCGGGCGCATGGGTGATGTTGCCGAAGGCCTTCATGTAATTGGCAAGCGCGATGTTGCGGAAGCCGGTCACCTGCTCGGCCCGCGCCACCGCTTCGTCGATGATGATCGTGTCGTCATCAGCAAGATAGCGCATGAAGCGCAGCAACTCACCGATGGCGACGCGCGGCTCGTGGCCGGCGAGATTGATATCGGCGACGACGAGGGCGCCGGCATTGATGAAGGGATTGCGCGGCACGCCCTGCTCGCGCTCGAGCTGGACGATCGAATTGAAGGGCGTGCCCGAAGGCTCGCGCCCGACCCGGCGCCAGAGCGTGTCGCCGACCTTGCCGAGCGCCTGCGTTAGCGCGAAGACCTTGGAGACGCTCTGGATCGAAAACGGCTCCTCGCTGTCGCCCGAGGCATGGACCTCGCCATCGGCCGTGACGACGCAGAGCCCGAACTGCCGGGGATCGATGCGGGCGAGCGGCGGGATATAGGTCGCGACCTCGCCGCGCTCCTGCGCGCCGCGCATCTCGTCGGTGATGTCGCGGACCAGCCGCCCGATATCCGTCACGCTTCCCGCCCCGGCTGTTCCGTCCCGGCGCGACAGCCAAGCCCTAGCGCGCGCCTGCGGTCAAGCGTTGAGCGAAAGCCGTTGCAGGCCAAGCAAAACTGCGGTGACCTTGAGTCTCCGAAGCCCGGAGCCATTACAATGCGCCGCGCCGCCGTCGTTCTCACCCTGATCTTCGCCGCTGCACCGGCCATGGCCCGCCCGCTCGAAAGCGAGCTGCCCCCGAAGCGGGATGCCTGCTGGGAGCGCGCCTATGACGAGGCCCATCTCAAGGCGCATCCGCAGCAGAAGGTCACCAAGATCCGCCTCGTCCACAAGCCCGGAAACTGGCAGGCCGAGCCGCATGCGGCGCTCTATGTCGCTGTTTATTTCAACCTGCGCCAGCGCACGACCACCAGCCGCTTCGACTACCAGCTCAGCGGTTTCTGCAAGCCGCAGGGCAAGGGCCTGCGCTGCGTGCCGGAATGGGATGCCGGAAGCTGGCGGCTGGAAAGCGGGCCGCAAGGCGCGCTCGATATCCGCAATGGCGGGATCACCGCCAATCCCAATCCCTATGATGCCGAGGAGATCGCCGACAACGCGGTGAAGATCCCCGCCAAGCCCGATGACGGGCTCTGGCGGCTGATGCCTGCGACGGAGCCTTGCGAGATCGAGTAGGTCTTACTGCAAGCGCGGATGGCGCCCGGCCGCGGCACGCGCGTCCAGGACGGAGCGCTGCCCGGCGATGACGCAGAGCGACTTGCCGCGCGACTTCGCCTGATAGAGTGCGGCATCGGCTGCGGCCATCAGGCTGGTCATGTCGCGGCCATGCTCCGGTGCCAACGCGATCCCGACGGAGGCGCCGATATTGAGCTGGTGGCCGCCGTCGAGTTCGTAGGGCTCAGAGATCTCGCGGACGATGCGCTCGCCGAAGCGCTGGAGCTGCACCCGCTCGGTCTGCTCGGAGAGCACGACGAACTCGTCACCGCCGATGCGCGCCGCGATATCGGTGCTGCGGACGAGACCGCGCAGGCGTTCGGCGACAAGCTGGAGAAGGGCATCGCCGGCCATATGCCCGTAATTGTCGTTGACCGCCTTGAAGCCGTCGAGATCGAGATAAACCAACGCCACACCGCGCGGCGCGGCCTCGTTCTCGAAGCGCGTTGCGAAGGCCTTGGCCAGGCCGGTCCGGTTCGACAGGCCGGTGAGCATGTCGTGTCGGGCGTGGAAGGCGTTCTCGCGCTCGGCCTGCATGGTCGAGATCAGCATGGCGTTCAGCTTGAAGGCGGCGACCGTCATGCTGAACAGGTAGAGGGGGATCTGCATGAAGGTGATCAGCAGCATCGGCTCGGAGATGAAGGGCGTCGCGAGCACGCAAGGCCCAAGGGTCAGGCCGATCATCACGCCGGCCATGCGCGGCGCGGCGAAGTTGCGGAAGCAGATGCCGCCGACCATCGCGGCAGCCGAGAGGCAGGCCAGCGTCGCGGCCACCCAATCCCCACTCGTCAGGCAGAGGAAGGTGCCGGCGCCGATGCCGGCCGCCCAGGCGACGCCGAGCAGCAGATAGAGATCGGTCGGGGTCGAGGCGCCGCGTGCAGCCCGGCGGCGGGCATGGATCAGCACGACGAGACGGATGCTGCAGCACACAAGCTCGAAGGCGCACCACAGCATGAAAGGCAGGGTCGGGATGCGCCAGGCGATCAGGAAGGAGACCGCGAGCGAATTGATCACGCCGCCGGCGAAAATCGGCAGCGTGCCGTAAAGGCTGCCGATCAGCGCGACCCGGATTTCCGGTGGCACGTCCGGCCCGGCATCCGCCAGCCAACGCGTCAGACGCCAACGCGGCAAACTGTAACGGAGGACTGCGCCACTCATCGGCTGTTTAGGCTCCTCACTGGCAGGCCGGCCAGCAAGCAGCGGGCCGCGCGTGCTGCCTAACAGCGAGGTCTTACGATTCCGTGTGGAAACGGCGACAATTCGCAGGAAACGCCAATGACGCAGCGTCAACCCGGTCAGAAATCAACGAATTTGGCGATAAACCCAAACCCGCGCCGGCGGGATGTTGCGCAGCACCCAGTCGGACACGGAGGCCTTGAGCCCCGAACCCTTGCGCGGAATCGGCGAGATCACCGAATAGGTGAACTGGATGAAGGGTGCGCCGTCCACGAGCAACGGAAACACCTCGCGCGCCAGCGCAGAGCGCGCAGCCGGCGGGCGGTTGAACAATGGCAGGCTGGAGACCAGCGCGATCGCCTTCTCCTGGAGATGGCCGGCGAGCGTCGTCGCCAGGGCATAGGCATCGCCCTGCACCACGGTCGCCCGCGGGAAGCGCTTGCGCAGCAATTCGCAGAATTCGGGGCTGTACTCGACGAGGATCAGGCGGCTTTCGTCGATACCGCGCTCGATCAGCGCCTCGGTGACCGGGCCGGTGCCAGGGCCGATCTCAATGACCGGGCCAGGCTGCTCTGGATCGACATAGGACGCCATCCGCTTGGCCAGCGCCGGGCTCGACGGCGTGACCGAGCCGGTCCGGCGGGGATCGTCGATCCAGGACTTGATGAAGCGCGCCTCGTCGCCGAGCTTCGCCTTGGCTTCGCTGACGCGATTCTTGAGCTTCTCGGCCTTGCTGCGAACCTCGCCCTCGACCTTGTAGCGGACGGCCGCGACCTTCAGCTTCGCCTCGGCCACGCAATCGACGAGATCAGCGGCGGTGACACGCATCTCGCCCTCGATCCGCGTCGCGACACGCGACTGCCCGAGACGGGCGGCCAGCGATGCGGCACGCGGTGGGCGATGGCGGATCGTCGAAGACATGACACCCCTTGAACGCCGCGGAGACGACGCGTCTGACGCAAATCACGTTACCTGCGCGGCATATGGGGTCAAGAGCGGGCTGCCGCCAAGCTTTTATTCCATGTCGAAACCGCCCGGCGCCGTCAGATCAGCGGCCTTGGGGCCATGGTTCGTTCGTAGACTGCCGCCATCCGCGCCGTCAGGTGCGGGTTCAGCAGGGTCAGCCGCCCCTGGGAGAGCGAGAACAGGCCTTCCTTGCGCAGCCGCGACCAGGTCTTGCTGGTGTGGACGAGCGAGAGGCCGAGCGCATCGGCGATCTGCTGCTGCGAAAGCGGAAAGGCGAAGCTGTCATTGGTCACGAGGCCTAGCGCATCGGCCCGGTGATGAAGCGAGATGATCAGGGCGGCGAGGCGCTCGGCCGCGTTGCGCTGCCCGACCGAGGTCAGGTTGTCGTCCACCATGCTTTCCTCGCGCGAGCCGAGCCAGGCGATCTCATAGGACAGCGTCGGCATGCGCTCGAACAAGTCCCACAGGCGCTTGCGCGGGAAGACGCAAAGCTCGACATCGGTCAGCGCCTCGATGCCATGCTCCGCAGCACTGAGCAGCGAGGCCTGCAATCCCACGAGATCGCCCGGCAGCAGGAAGTTGAGGATCTGGCGGCGCCCGTCCGGCAGCGATTTGTAGCGGAAGGCCCAGCCCGCATAGAGCGTGTAGAGTTCCGCGTCCTCCTGACCGGGATGGATGATGTCGAGGCCGGCACGCACGGTCCGGTGATCGACCTTCATCGTCTGGATGAAGCGGATCTCGTCATCGGTCTTGTCCCGGAAGGCCGGTTTCAGCCGCAAGGGACAGGCAAGGCACGGTGTGCCGAGGCGGGCCGGCCGGTTGGCGATGTTCATGGTCGAATGCGATCCCCCGATCACCGGCAGGGAGCCGGTTTCGGGACAACGCAGCGACGCGGCCCAGCGTTCCGCAAGGACATCACAACCGGCATTCTCTGCGTCTCAGGGAACCAAAGCGCCAATTCGGACGTTTTCCCTACCGAAAGCCGGTCAATCGACCGGCCA
Source organism: Allobosea sp. GW821-FHT09G06 (assembly GCF_059416005.1). Taxonomy (NCBI): domain Bacteria; kingdom Pseudomonadati; phylum Pseudomonadota; class Alphaproteobacteria; order Hyphomicrobiales; family Alloboseaceae; genus Allobosea; species Allobosea sp. GW821-FHT09G06. The sequence continues at coordinate 101,781 of NZ_JBWKOI010000005.1, forward strand.
GCCCTGGAGACATACATGCCGAAGTCCAGCCTCGCGCCGGCCATGCGCGCCATCGTCTTCTTCGGCCTCATGGGGACGGCCGTGACCGGCCTGACGCTGGGTGCCGGGCTCCAGATGCCCGAAGACCAGAGTTCAACGACGGTGGCGTTGGCCAAGGGCGCGAGCGAGCGCGGCTATGCCGATAGCTTGCAGGTCGCCGCCGTGGACCATGCCGACCGCTCGCGCAGCACCGCCAAGCGCGCGATCGCCTCGCCGTCGCAGCAGGCGATGGCCGGTGGGCCGGTCACGCATATCGTGCGCTGACGCGCCAACCAGTTTCCTAGCAAACGCGCTGCCAGACTGGTCTGGCGGCGCGTTTTCGTTTGAGCCAGTGCCTCAGGAGCCGTGGCCGATCCGCCAGCGGCCCAGGCTCCGGCCATGAGGCTCCTGCGTCTGCACCGCCTCGATCTGGGTGAGCAGGCCGGCGAAAAGCCGCGGCGGCGCTCTGTGCTCGATATCGCGATCGACTTCGAGGCCGACCTCGATCGCGGAGGCGTCGACATCCAGCACCTCGACGGCGATCCGGACTCCAGGCGTACCCCGCAAGGCGCGGGACGCGACATCGGCTACGAGAAAGCCGAGCGGGATGATCCGGTCGACGGAGAGGGTCGCCGCGGTCTCGATCCGGCTCGTCACCCACTGGTCGCGGCTGCGGATCAGGTTCGAGATCATCGTGACGACATCGTCCAGGAAGAGATCGATCCGGACCGGCTGCATCTCGCCGTCGGCAAGCGTGAAGCGATAGGCTGCCGACAGCACATGCACGCGGCATTCGGCATCGGCCAGCGCCAGCCGCGCCTCGTCGCGATGATCGCGCTTGCTCAGCCCGATATAGCTCTGCACGACCTGAAGGCTGTTCTTGACCCGGTGATGCAGCTCGCGGACGAGGAAGCGGTTGTCGTCGAGCGCCGTCTGGAGCCGGCGCTGGCGAACCTCCTGCTCCTCGACCATGCCGTTGAAGGCCTCGGCGACGCTGCGGATGTCGCTCGGCATGTCCTCGGCCACAGCGGCCCGAACCCGGTTATTGGTGGTCCGCGACCGGGCCGCGACCTCGATGCCGCGCAGCCAGCGCAGGCAATGTTTCTCGATCGCCCGCATGCAGACGAGGCAGAGCAGGGCGAGCGTCAGGAGCGGCGCGAGCAGCAGCACGACGAATTGCAGCCGCGCCGCCTCGGCCGGGCGGTCATCGAAGCTCGCGACGATGTAGAAATCCGGCTCCGCGACCATCCGGGCAGCATAGACGCTCTCCTCCCCCGCACGGCTCGGGCCGGTCCAGCGGGCATGCTTCTCGGGAATCAGGTCGGTGCGCGGCAGCCAGGACATATCCCGGTTCTCACCCCGGCTGGCGACGAGGCCGGCATCGCGGCCAACCAACGCGACGTTCAGGACCTGGCCGTCCTCGCCGAGGTCGAAGACATTCTCGAGCAGTTCCGGGGAGACCAGCAGGAGCGCTTGCTGCAAGCCGCCGCTCCCGCCCGGAAGATCCGAAGCGAGGATCGCGAGATAGCGCCGCCCGCCGGCCGTGACCTGATCGTAGCGCATCCGGCCGAGATTGGCGCCGTTCCACATCCCGATGGCCGACCGGCCGGCGAGCTTGCCGGCTATGCCGTCCAGCGTTTCAGCAGAAATGTCGGGGTCGAGCGCCCCGGTGCAGAGCCGCCCGTCAGCCTGCCGCAACAGGAAGGCGCGGAACCCTCCGGCACGTTCCATCGCCTTGACGCCGGCATCGCGGCACCCGGGCGCGTCGAGGCCGAACTCCCCCGCCGTGGTGCCGAAGGCAAGCAAGGCGCGCGACATCCCGCGATACCAGACGCGGGTGCGCACCGCGAAATCATCGACGGTACGCGATTGCGCCGCCTCGATCGCGACGATCGCAGCCCGATAGGTGGCGTAGGCCGCGAAGGCCGAGGCGCAGGCGATCGGGATGGCGATCATGACCAGCAAAGCCAGCAGACGTGTCCGGACAGTGCTGAAACGCCGCAAACGCATCAGGAGCCAACAGGCTCGGAACCAACTCTCTGCATCGCCGCCGCGTTGGTGCGGCCCGGCCCGAGATCGTCGACGCTGCCGATGGAAAGCAGTTCGGCGAGTTTCGTGCGGGCGCGATTGACCCGGCTCTTGATCGTGCCGATCGCCACGCCGCAGATCTCGGCCGCTTCCTCATAGGACAGCCCGGTCGCGCCGACCATGATCAGCACCTCGCGCTGCTCCTCCGGAAGCTTCGCCAGCGCCTTGCGGAAATCGGCGAGATCGAGATGGCTCTCCTGGTTACCGTGGGTCGCCATGCGCTCGGCATAGGTGCCTTCGCTGTCCTGCACCTCGCGGCCGCGCTTGCGGTAGAGCGAGTAATAGGTGTTGCGCAGGATGGTGAAGAGCCAGGCGCGCAGGCTGGTGCCGGGTTCGAACTTGTCGGAATTGCCCCAGGCCTTCAGCAGCGTGTCCTGCACGAGGTCGTCGGCCAGCTGCATCGAGCCCGAAAGCGAGGCGGCGAAAGCGCGCAGATTGGGAATCTCGCGGATCAACCCGTCCTTGAAATCTTCGGTCCTGCGTTCCCGCGCCAGATTCTCGACCTGGCTGGCGGACGCGATCTCACTGGGACTCATCGCGCGACGCTCCAGCTGCACGCTGCTCGGTCGCCTCAAGCTGCGCCAGCAGCACGAGAAACTTGTCGGGCACGGGTGCGTTCACGATGTCGTCGTAATGGGCCTTGAGGGAGCGGCCGATGGATTCCTGCACCTTCGGGTCCAGAACCAGATCGAAACCCTCGTCGGGATCCTCCGGTTCAGTCATCGCTGCATCCAACCTGCTCATATCAGCCCTCGCACCACCACCGGGGCAGCTTTTCCAGCCATCCCCGCATCTCTACGTCCCGTCATACCTGGTCTTGCCACTTCCTGCCGGCGACGCCGAAGCGAGGTCGCGATGGCGACACCAATGCGCCTTAATAACCGGCCTCCCACCTTAAGGTTCCATGCTCCCGCGAAAATAAATTCCTTGTTTCCGACGCATCCTAAGCCATTATTCCAGCACGTTAAAAGGGACGCGTTCATGTCGATTGCAAAAGAAATTGCGCCTCATCTTCCGTATCTGCGCCGCTTCGCGCGGGCGCTCTGCGGCAGCCAGCCGAGCGGCGACGCCTATGTCGTCGCCATGCTGGAAGCATTGGTCGCGGACCCCTCCGGGTTCCCGCGCGACATCGATCCGCGCATCGGCCTGTACAAGACCTTCCTGAAGCTGTGGTCCTCGGCCAGCGTCGATGCCGCAGCCCCGATCGTGGAGCTGTCGCGCGCGCCGGCCGAGCGCAATCTCGAGGCGCTGACCCCGCGCCCGCGCCAGGCCTTCCTGCTGCGCACCGTGGAAGGCTTCCCGCTCGACGATGTCGCCAAGGTGATGGACGTCACGACCGCCGAGGCGTCCGCGCTGATCCAGACCGCCGGGCAGGAAATCGCCGAGCAGGTGGCGACCGAGGTGCTGATCATCGAGGACGAGCCGATCATCGCGCTCGACATCGAGACGATGGTCGAGGAGCTCGGCCATACCGTCACCGGCGTCGCCCGCACCCAGCGCGAGGCGCTCGCGCTCGTCGCCAAGCGGCGGCCGGGCCTGGTGCTTGCCGATATCCAGCTCGCCGATGGCAGCTCGGGCCTCGACGCCGTCAACGAGATCCTGTCCTCTATCGACGTGCCGGTGATCTTCATCACCGCCTATCCCGAGCGGCTCCTGACCGGCGACCGGCCGGAGCCCGCTTTCCTGATCACCAAGCCGTTCCAGCCGGAGGCTGTGAAGGCCGCGATCAGCCAGGCTCTGTTCTTCGACCGCCGCGCCGGCCGCAAGGCCGCCTGACGCCTCGACCATCGTCGAAAGCGATCAAGGCCCGCGGCGCTAATCCGCGGGCCTTTTTTCTTGCCGTCCGGAACCAGAGCGGAAATGATGCGTTCCGCGTTGAATGACAGTTTCGTTTGCAGTTGGGGAGGGCGTGGATCATGGCGACGACCTGCTTCTCGGCCGCGATCGCGGCACTATCGATCGGGACTGCCCTCTTCTCAGGATTCATCCAACCGGGAGCCCCGAGCGCGGAGATTCTCTCCCTCGCGCTCGCCGGCCTGACCGGTCTGGCGATCGCCAGCGCCTCGGCCCTGGACAGCTAGTCAGCCACGACAATCAAGCCGCTGGCAGGCGCAAGGCGTCGTGCGACGCAGGCGCGTGGCCTAGCGGCGGCCGAGGGATCGTCGCGCGTATCGCGGCCATTGGAATCGTGCTCCTGCCGATCGGCGCCGTCGCCGCTCCGGCCACCGCGCCACTGTCCCAGCAGCGCCCCCCGCCGCGCCCGCCAGAACTGCGGCCGTCCATGCCGAGCGCCCCGGCGCCGACCGAAGCGCCTGAGGCCGTACCGCCGCCATCCAGCGCAACAAGCCCAGCACCGCCATCCGAACAGCCATCATGCGTTGCCGCACTCGCCGCCATCCCCGGCAACCGCGTCCTGCCGGCCAGCCCCGATCCCAAAAACACCGACCCGGCCTGTCGCGTCAGCGAACCCGTCCGGGTCGAGGCTCTCGCCATCAGGCGGCCGGGCGGCAGCGCCAGCGTATCCTTCGATCCCCCGCCGGTGCTGAGCTGCGCCATGGCGAAGACCCTGGTCGGCTGGCTCGACGGCAGCGTCCAGCCTTTGGCGCGCGGCCATTTCGAGCGCGACCTCGTGGCCCTGCGCGTCGGCGGCGGGCATGAATGCCGGCGGCGCAACCGGGCCTCGGCCGGCCCTGTCAGCGAACACGCGACAGGCCAGGCACTCGATATCTTCGCTTTCAAGCTGGGGAGCGACGACGGCGCGTCACAAGTCGTGGTGGAGAAGCCGGAAGGTCTGGCGCAGAACCGCTTCCTCGATGCTGTCAGGCAATCGGCCTGCGGTGCCTTCATGACCACGCTGGGGCCGGGCTCGGACGCGGCCCATGCCAATCACCTGCACATCGATATCCAGGAGCGACGTTCTCGCGCCTCCCGCTTCTGCCAATAACGAGGCGAGAGCATTTTCGCGCGAAGTGGGCGCAGGTTCACGTGGAGAACCGAAGGTCGGCGCCAGCGAATATGCGATAAACCAGCGGCCCTAGTGCGGAAACTCGGCCGGGCCAAAGCGCAGAAGGAAGCCTTGCTGGTCGTCGCCCGGAGCGATATCGCCAACCAGCCGCGGGCCGCTGCGGCGCGCGACCATCACCGCCAGCGCGGCCTCCTGATCGAGACCCGTGGCGACGAGATCCTCCAGCTCCCAGAAAGGCGGCAGCGCCGTCAGGGTTTCGGGATCGATTATTGTTGGGGTTTCCCCACGTGGACGACTCACGGACATCGACATTCCCATGCCAAGATGAAACGCCAACGCTACAAACTCTTCCCGGTTCCCTAACCCGGAACTGTGGGTTTCTTGGGGCGTTCGTACCGCCAGTTCACCAGGAGCATTCGAGATGAGCCTTGGGCATTGCCGACCCTGTCTAACCGCCCTTGCCCTCGTCGGCCTCATAGGAATGCACGAGCCTGCCGCCGCGCAGCCCGCCGGCCCGCCGACCGGGCGCCTGTCCTGCACCGTCGGCACCAATTTCGCCGCCATCGCCAAGTCCCAGCGCCCGGCGGAATGCCGCTTCAGGCCGCGCCGCGGGCCGATCCAGCACTATAACGGGATCGTCCGCAGCTTCAGCCTGGACCTCGGCTCGGTACGCACTGCGACCATGGTCTGGCGCGTCTACGGCCCCTATGCGCGCGCGCCGCTCGGCGCGCTCAGCGGCTCGTTCAAGAGCGGCAGCGCGACCGCTCCCTCCGCGCCCGGCAATGCACTGGTCGGTGGCAAGGACAACGAGGCGACCTTGCTGCCATTGCCGCTCCAGGGCAATCGCGGCATCAATGTCGCCATCGGCGTCACGGCTCTCGACCTGACGCTGGTCGAGCCCGGGCGCCGACGCTAACGTCAACGAACTGCGGGCAGGCTTACCCTTTACTAACCTTGACTGGTCAAAATCGACTCAAATCCCAAGCTTTCCGCCAGCGCATGGCGTAAAAGCAGGAACATCGCCAATCCTGTCACGTTGAGACGGCGTAACAGGATTGCAGTGTGAGTGAGAGAGCCGGTCAATGGCTGATATCCGCGTACTCATCGTCGAAGACGACCCGTTCATCGCGATGGACATCGAAAGCGCCGTGGCCGAACAGCTCGGCGACGGTGTCGAGCTGATCATCGTCGAATCCGTGGCCGAGGCGCGGCGGATGACGGCGCAGCAACTGGCGTGCGCCCTGCTCGACATCGATGTCGTCGGTGGCAAGACTTTCGACGTGGCGAGCACGCTTCAGGAAAGCGGGACGCCCTTTGCCTTCGTCTCGGGTTCGGCGCCGCATGAGGTGCCGGCGACGCTGCGCGGCGCCCGTTTCCTGCGCAAGCCGTTCTCGACGCGCGAGGTCGCGGCCTTCGTGAAAAGCGCGGTGGGTATGCCTCGCCTCAAGGCGGTGCAAGGCTGACGCCGCACCATCAGGCCTGAGCCTGGAGGCTTTCCCGCTTCGGAAAGACGATCGTCACCTGCGTGCCCGGACGCTCGGCCTGTTCCGGGTGCACCGGCTCCGAGGTCATCGTCGCCCGCATGCTGCGCAGCAGGCTCGCGATCACCGTCTGGCCAAGGCCCTTGCTCGCCGTCTCCGGTGGCATGCCGACGCCGTCATCCTCGATCGACAGCGCAAGCGCCGGCTCCCCGTCATGCTCCGTCGGCGCGAAGCGGATGACGATCCGGCCCGACATGCCCTCGGGAAAGGCATGCTTGATGGCGTTGGTGACGAGCTCGTTGACGATGACGACGAAGGACACCGCGTCGCGGCCCGGCAGGCGGATCGATTCCATGTCGAGATCGATCCGGATCGGCCGGCCTTCCGCCGATTTTCCGATCTCGGCGAGCAGATCTTCCATATAGGGCCGCGCATCGATCTCGTCGGTCTCGATGTCGAGACGCAGGCGCCGCTGCCCGGCCGCGATCGCCTGGATGCGCGACTGCGCCTGTCCCAGCGCGGCCTTGACCGCCGGCTCGCGCGTCTGCCGGCTCTGCACGTTGAGCAGCGCCGAGACCATGGCGAGGTTGTTGCCGACCCGGTGGTTGACGTCGCGCAGCAGCGCCTCGATGCGCAGGCGCTCGCTTTCGAGCTGCCGCGTGCGCTCGCCAACGATGCGCTCCAGCTCGGCGTTGCTGACGGCGAGCGCGGTGCTGCGACGCTGGCGGCTGCGCAATTGCTGCCAGGCGGCGAAGGCGAGCCCGGCGAGCGCGATGACGATGCCCGTGCTGCCCCAGAGGCGGCGGCGCTCCTCCCGGCTGTAGAGCGACCTCAAACGGATGTTCTCGCTCTGCTGGATCTCCTGGACGGTATCGCGCAGCCCTTCCATGGCGGCGGTGCCGGCGTCGCTGCGGACCAGCGCCAGCGCCTCCGTCCGGCGGCCCGCGCGTTCCAGCGAGATTGTCCGGTCGAGCTCCGCGAATTTGACGCCCATGTTCTCGCGCAAGATTCTGACCCGCTCCTTCTGGGCCGGGTCGGCATCGACCAGCGCCGTCAGGATATCGAGTTCGGGTCCCGCGGCGGCCCGGCCCTCGGTGAAGGGTTCGAGATAAGCGGCCTGCCCGGTCAGCAGGAAGCCGCGCTGCCCGGTCTCGGCATCGCGCATCCGGCCGAGGAAGCGCTCGGCCCGCTCACGGATCTCGATCGCATGGGAGACGCGGTCCGCCGTCTGCCGCGCCTGCCAGTTGATCCAGGCGGCCAGCACCACCGCGAGCGCCACCACCGCGATCGCGATGATCGTGGTCGTGGCCGAACGGACGCGCGCGCCGAAGACCGGAAAAACCGGCAGCGGAAAGCGGTTGCGGGGCCTCACCTGAGCAGACATGCAAGTCTTGTTAAGGGACGCATGCCGACATCCCTATGTAAAAAGACATGCTTCGTCCATGCCTGCCGATTCACACGGAATCAGGCTTCCGCATCGTCATCATCGCCGCCCGCGACGATCTGGCGGCCCAGAATCGCACCGAGCACGACGATGCCGCCGGCAAGCGCCATGCGCCAGCTGAGCCGCGAGCCGATCAGCTTGGCGGCGATAGGCGCCGCCGCAAGGGCCGCCGTCGCGGCCGGGCGCGGCGGCCGGCGCCGCCCCTTGACGACAAGCGCGATGCAGATGGCGAAAAGCCCGGCCAGGAACAGGCCGCCGGCGACCCAGAGGCTCGCGGCGATCGCGCCATAGCGCTGCTCCAGCACGGTATGCAGGGCATTCAGCGCATAGCCGCCAGCGCAGAGCATGAGCAGGACGGCAAGGCCGAACAGGCCGTAGACGGTGACATTACGCCTCACCACCCCGGAGACCTCCGAGGCGATGAAGGAACCGATCCCCCCGAACATGGTCAGCGTGCCGACAGGAAGCCGACGAACAGGCCGACCGCCGCCGCGATGCCGAGCGCACGCAGCGGCCGCTCGCGGATCTCGTCCTCGATCAACTGCTGCAACTCGGTCGCCTGTTCCTTGGCGACATCGACCATCTTGTCGGTATCGACGCCGACGGCGCGCAGACGCTCGCTGACGGTGGCGGCGATGTCCTCGGCGCTGCGGGTCAGGGTGTCCTCAAGCGCGCTCGCCTGGCGCTTGGCGCGGGCTCCGGCCTGGCGCGCCTCGGCCGCGACATCCTCGGCGCCGGCCTCGACCTCGGCCTTCGCGCGTTTGGCAGCGGCGGCAGCCTGACGTTTCGCGGATGTCGTGGTGGCCATGGCGGTGTCGTCCTGTCGCTGTTGGAAGTTTCGATGGTGGCGGGGAGATGCGGCTGCCGCAAGGGCTTCCGCCTGTTTTGGCAACGCATAGGCGTGACTTCAGTTCCGGAAGCCGCGATCAGGCGGCCTTCGCCTCACCGGCCTCCTCGGCATCCGCCTTCACCTTGTCGCGGCGATAACGCGCGAACTCCTCCTGCGCGACCATGGCGACGATGACGATCGGCGTCGAGAGCACCGCGCCGACCGGCCCCCAGAGCCAGAGCCAGAAGATGAAGGCGATGAAGACGAGGAAGGGCGAGATCGTCAGGCGGTTGCCGACGAAGACGGGCGTGACTGCATTCCCCTCGATCAGGTGCAGGACGTAATATGCGGTCGCCGGCCAGAGCGCCGCAAGGATCGAGGGCGCATCGAGCAGAGCGCCCGCGAGCAGCAGGATCGCGACGATGATCGGGCCGATGAAAGCGAGATAGTTGAGCAGGAAGGCGAGCGCCCCCCAGAACACCGGGAAAGGCAGCCCGGCAATCCAGGCGATCGCCATGGTGAGGACGCCCATGCCGAGATTGATCGTCGTCACCAGCGCGAAATAGCGGGCGACGCGGGCCTCGATCTCCTCGAAGAACGAGCCGGCCGAGCGGCGTGCGCCGCGGCCGAGACAGAGCCTCAGCACCCGCGCCTTGAGATGGCGGCGGGTCGCCAGCCAGAAATAGATCGTCGCGACGAAGATCAGCATGCCGCCGGCCGCCGTCGAGGAGGACATGGCGATGTCGAAGAGCGGATTGCCCTGGGAGACGCTGAGCTCGGCACCCTTGCCGGTGATCGAGGCGATGCCGCGCTTGAACTCGTCCATGAAGACGAAGACGCCCGCGAGCTTGGTCTTGAGCGCCGCCATCATGGCCGGGGCTTGATCGCTCCAGCCGGCGACCGGCACGGCGAGGATCGCGATGGCGGCGAGCAACAGGCCGATGAAGAGCAGCACGACCAAGGCGGCGGCCGCATGCTGCGGCACACGATGGCGCGCCAGCACATCGACGAGCGGGCCGAGCACGAGCCCGAAGATCACCCCCGCCACGACCGGCATGGCGATGACCTTGGTCAGTGCCAGCGAGGCCGTCGCGAGAATGACGAAGATGCCGACGATGGCGTAGCGCACGATGAGATCATGCTCTGAGGGCGTGACCTCCGCGGTTTCCTCCACCACCGGTTCCGGTTCCGCCATGTACCGCGGAAACGGCCGCCAGGCCGATGAGCTGAGCATGTCTTCGATTCCAACGCGCGACCCGCGCCCCCCTGGCGCGTCGGAGGGATCAACGCCGGAAGGATCGGCCGGGTTCCGGCTGGTCGGAGGCTCTCAGTGCGCCTCGTCCCAGTTGTCGGCGGCGCGGGCCTCGACCGCGAGCGGCACGCGCAATTGCACGGCCGGGTGCGGCGCCTCGATCATGACCTTCTCGATGATCGGCAGGGTCTTCTCGACCTCGGCCTCCGGCACCTCGAAGACGAGTTCGTCATGGACCTGCAGGAGCATGCGGGCATTCAGCCGGTTGGCGGCGAGCGCCGAGTCCATGCGGGTCATCGCGCGGCGGATGATGTCGGCGGCCGAGCCCTGGATCGGGGCGTTGATCGCCTGACGCTCGACGAAGGCGCGCTCGGACGGATTCTTCGAGGCGACCGCCGGGAAATGGCAGACGCGGCCGAAGATCGTGGTGACCTGGCCATGGGCGCGGACATGGGTCTTGGTCTGGTCCATGTAGTCGCGGATGCCGGGGAAACGCTCGAAATACTTGCGGATATAGGCGCTGGCCTCCTCGCGACCGATGCCGAGCTGGTTCGCAAGGCCGAAGGCCGAGATGCCGTAGATGATGCCGAAATTGATCGCCTTGGCGCGGCGGCGCACCTCGCTCGGCATGCCCTGGACCGGCACGCTGAACATCTCGGAGGCCGTCATCGCGTGAATGTCGATACCATCCGCGAAGGCCTGCCGGAGCTGCGGGATCTCCGCGATATGGGCGAGCAGGCGCAATTCGATCTGGCTGTAATCGGCCGAGACCAGCTTGTAGCCCTTTTCGGGCACGAAGGCGGTCCTGATCTTGCGGCCGGCCTCGGTGCGGATCGGGATGTTCTGCAGATTCGGCTCAGAGGAAGAGAGCCGGCCCGTGGTGGTTGCCGCCAGCGCATAGGAGGTGTGGACCCGGTTGGTCTCGGGGTTCACATAGCCCGGCAGCGAATCCGTATAAGTCGACTTGAGCTTGGCGAGCTGGCGCCATTCGAGAATCTTGGAGGGCAGCGCGTGGCCCTGCTCGGCGAGGTCTTCGAGCACGCCGGCACCCGTCGCCCATTGACCGGTCGCGGTCTTCTTGGCGCCTTCCAGCCCCATCTTGCCGAACAGGATGTCGCCGAGCTGCTTCGGGCTGCCGATCGTGAACTTCTCGCCGGCGAGTTCGTAGATCTCGTCCTCAAGCCGCGCCAAGCCCTGCGCGAAATCGCCGGAGAGCCGGGAGAGGATCTGCCGGTCGATCGCAATGCCGCGGCGCTCCATCTTGGCGAGGACCTCGACCATCGGCCGTTCCAGCACCTCGTAGACCGCCGTCTTCTTCTCGGCGACGAGGCGCGGCTTCAGCGCGAGCCAGAGCCGGAGCGTGACGTCGGCATCCTCGGCGGCGTAGTCGGTCGCCTTGTCGAGTGGGACCTTGTCGAAGGTGACCTGATTCTTGCCGGTTCCCGCAACCTGGGAATACGGAATCGTCTCGTGGCCGAGATGCAGCTCCGCGAGACGGTCCATGCCGTGCGTGTTGCTGCCGGCATCGAGCGCATAGGAGATCAGCATCGTGTCCTCGATCGGGGACACACTGAGGCCATGGCGTTCCAGAACCAGCAGGTCGTATTTCAGGTTCTGGCCGATCTTGAGCACGCCGGCATCGGCGAGCAGCGGCTTCAGCGCGGCGACGGCCTGCGCCATCGGGATCTGGCCGGCCAACAGGCCCTCGTCGAAGAGGCCGCCATCGCCGCCACGATGCTGGAGCGGGATGTAGCAGGCCCGGCCCGGCGCGACCGCGAGCGAGATGCCGGCGAGGTCGGCCTGCATCGCGTCGAGCGAGGTGGTCTCGGTGTCGAGCGCGACGTAGCCCACCTCATAGGCCCAGCCGATCCAGCGTTCGAGATCGGCGAGCGTGCGCACGCATTCGTATTTCGAGCGGTCGATCTTGCCGGCGATCGCCTCGTTCTTGCGCGAAGCTGCGAGATCGCCCGGCTTCAGCCAGCCGTCTTCGCCAGCAGGAGTGCCTGAGGTAGCGGCGGCGGGCGCAGGAGTGGCGGCCGGGGTAGCACCGAACGCGCCGTCCTCGGCGGCATCGGCGCCGGCATAGAGCGCCTTGAGCTCGGCGGCGCGCGCGCCGCCCGGAGCCAGAGCCGGATCGGCATCGACGGCGCCGACATCCGCCTCATAGGCCTCGGCGACGCGCTTGGTGATGGTGGTGAACTCCATCGCCTTGAGGAAGGCGATGAGCTTGGCCGGATCGGGCTGCTCCAGCGTCAGGTTCTCCAGCGGCGTCTCGACCTTCACGTCGTCGACGAGGCTGACGAGCTTGTGGGAGATGCGGACCTTCTCGATTACCTCGGGATTGGTCAGCGTCTCCCGGCGCTTCGGCTGCTTGATCTCGCCGGCACGCGCGAGCAGGGTTTCGAGATCGCCGTATTCGCCAATGAGCTGGGCCGCCGTCTTGATGCCGATGCCGGGCGCGCCCGGCACGTTGTCGGTGGCGTCACCCGCCAGCGCCTGCACGTCGGTGACCTTGTCCGGCATGACGCCGAAATACTCGACGACCTCGGGCTCGCCGATGCGACGCTCGGCGCGGAAGCCGGCGCCCTTCTTCTGGTCGCCGGAGGCCGGGTCGTACATGGCGACGCCCGGCTTCACGAGCTGCATCAGGTCCTTGTCGGCGGAGACGATCAGGACATCGGCACCGGCCTCGCGAGCCTGTTTCGCATAGGTCGCGATCAGGTCGTCGGCCTCGTAGACATCCTGCTCCACGGGAATCAGGCCGAAGGCCCGCACCGCCTCGCGCATCAGCGGGAATTGCGGAATGAGATCGGGCGGCGGGTCGGAGCGATTGCCCTTGTAGGCCGGGTAGATCGCCTTGCGGAACGAATTCTCAGACTTGTCGAAGACGATGGCGAGATGGGTCGGCCGCACGCCGAGAACGCCCTCGCGCACGAACTGGAAGAGCTTCGTCGCGAAGAGCCGGACCGCGCCGGAGGGCAGGCCGTCCGAGCGGGCATTGTATTTCCGGTCCTGGTTGATCGACTGGAAATAGGCTCGGAAAATGAAGTTCGAACCGTCGACCAGGAAGAGATGGTCGCCGGGCTTCAGGGCGGGGGCGGTGGTGGCTTTCTCGCTCATGGCGCGGACCATAAGCGGGCCGGCGCAACGGGTCCATTGCATCCGGCCCGCGATTCGCAGCAAGCTGACCAAATTGCGTCAGGAGCGAAGCGCCCGTGAGTCCCTATGTCACCATGCCCCTCGTGTTCGAGGGCGTCCCGGAAGCGGAGATGCAGGGGCGGGCCGACGCCTTCCTCGCCCGCATGCGCAAGCGCCGCACGGTGCGTGACTTCTCGGACAGGTCGGTGCCGCGGGAGCTGATCGAGACGGCGGTGCGCGTCGCCGGAACCGCCCCGTCCGGTGCCAACCAGCAGCCCTGGAGCTTCGTCTGCATTGCCGACCCCCGGCACAAGAAGCTGATCCGCGAGGGCGCGGAAGAGGAGGAGCGCGCCTTTTATGCCGGCCGCGCCGGCGAGGAATGGCTGGATGCGCTCGCCCATCTCGGCACGGACGACCAGAAGCCCTTCCTGGAGACCGCGCCCTGGCTGATCGCGATCTTCGCGCAGCGCTGGGGCCATGATGCCGAGGGCAACAGGATCAAGCACTATTACGTGCCGGAATCGGTCGGCATCGCCACCGGCTTCCTGATCGCGGCGCTACATGATGCGGGGCTTGCGACGCTGACGCATACGCCGGCGCCGATGAACTTCCTCAACGAGCTCTGCGGACGGCCCGACAACGAGAAGGCGCTGATCCTGCTCGTCGTCGGCTATCCCAAGGAGGATTGCCTCGTCCCCGCCATCGGCAAGAAGCCGCTGGAGGAGATCGCGACCTTCCTCTGAAGGCGCTTCTTACGCGGTGATCTTGTCGATCTCGGCGAGGTCTTCCGCGCTCAGCGCCCAGTCGGCCGCCTTGACGTTGGCGGCGACCTGCTCCGGCCGGGTCGCGCCGGCGATCACGCTGGAAACGACCGGCTGGGCTGCCAGCCAGGAGAAGGCCAGTTCGACCAGGCTATGGCCGCGCTGCTCGGCGAAGGCGGTCAGACCCTCGATGCGGCGCCAGTTATCCGCGCTGAAGATTTCGTCGGCGCGCTGCGGCAGCTTGGTCAGGCGCGCGCCTTCCGGCATCGCCGCACCGCGCTTGTATTTGCCGGTCAGCGCGCCGTTGGCGAGCGGAAAATAGGGCAGGAGCCCCATGCCGTAATGGGCAATGGCCGGGATCAGGTCCTTCTCGGCGCCGCGCTTCAGCAGGCTGTACTCGTCCTGCGCCGAGGCGAAGCCGGGAATGCCGAGATCGCGTGCCGTCCACTGGGCATCGGCGACCTGCCAGGCGACGACATTGGAGCAGCCGATATAGCGGACCTTGCCCTGGCGGACGAGATCGTCCATGGCGCGCAGCGTCTCCTCGATCGGGGTCAGCGGATCGGGCCGGTGGAGCTGATAGAGATCGAGCCAATCGGTCTTGAGGCGCCGGAGCGAATCCTCGACGGCGTTCATGATGTAGCGGCGCGAACCGCCCTTCTTCACGCCCTCGGCATCCATATCCATGCCGAACTTGCTGGCGAGCACGATCTGCTTGCGGCGCGCACCCAAGACCTCTCCGAGCGCCGTCTCGGAGCCACCGCGCTCGCCATAGATGTCGGCGGTGTCGAACAGGGTGATGCCATGCTCGATCGCGGCATCGACGACCTTGCGCGTCGCGTCGAGATCGATGCGGCCGCCGAAATTGTTGCAGCCCAGCCCGACGAGCGAGACGCGCAGGCCCGAGCGGCCGAGATTGCGGAATTGCATGGTGGTGATCCTTCCCCTTTCGCATCGGACCGAGAAGTGGGCACCACTTTTCGGAAAAATCCGACGCGACAACACGATGATCGAGAGGGCGGCAGAGGATCAGAGCCGGCGCGGCGAGACAATGGCGCCCGGCGCAAGGCGGACACGCGGCAGCCGAACGGCCGCCGGCTCAGGCGGGTGTCAGCCAACCTGTTCGGGTGAGGACGAGGCGGGCCAATTCAACCGGCGACTGCCCATCCGTGTCGATAACGAGGTAATCTTCGGCGGCTTCGCTCGCCATGCGCCGGGACTGGCGCAGGCTGCGCTCGATCTGTGCGTCGCGGCCGGCACTCTGCTCGCGCCGGTCGAGGCGTGCGAGCAAGGCCTCGTCACCGGCGCGCAAGCGTACGATGGTGATGCGAGCCTCTGGAATGGCTGCGAGAATCCAGCGCCGGTCGAAAGCGGGATGGAGGATGACGCCGGACATCAGCAGGCGCCGGTGCCCGAGTGCGCGATAGGTCGCCCAGAGCGCCGCCAGATTGAGCTGGCTGACATCGCGTGCGCCGGGTGCGAGCGGAGCGAGCTCCTCGGCGCCGGGCTTGGGGAAGACGCGATCGAGCTCGTCGCTTTCGATCGCCGCATGCGGGATGCCGGCCTCGGCCAGCAACCCGCTCGCTTCCCAGCACAAAGTCGACTTGCCGACCCCTGCGGGGCCGGTGATCAGGAGGATCTCGACGTCTGTGCCGGACAAGTCGCTCAGGCCACTTCGGCCTTCTGCTTCTGCGAGCGCTTGCGCTCGTTCGGGTCGAGGATGCCCTTGCGCAGGCGGATCGACTTCGGCGTGACCTCGACGAGCTCGTCATCGTCGATCCAGGCCAGCGAACGCTCCAGCGTCATCCGGATCGGCGGCGTCAGACGAACGGCTTCGTCCTTCGAGGTCGTGCGGATGTTGGTGAGCTTCTTGCCCTTGAGCACGTTCACCTCGAGATCGTTCTCGCGGGTGTGCTCGCCGACGATCATGCCCTGATAGACCTTCCAGCCGGGCTCGATCATCATCGGGCCGCGGTCCTCAAGGTTCCACAGCGCATAGGCGACGGCCTCGCCGGTCTCCATCGCGATCAGCACGCCGTTGCGGCGGCCGCCGATCTCGCCCTTGTAGGGCAGGTAGTCATGGAACAGCCGGTTCATGATCGCGGTGCCGCGCGTGTCGGTCAGCAATTCGCCCTGATAGCCGATCAGGCCGCGGGTCGGGGCGTGGAAGACGAGACGCAGGCGGTTGCCGCCGGAGGGGCGCATCTCCAGCATGTCGGCCTTGCGCTCAGACATCTTCTGCACGACGACGCCGGAATGCTCCTCGTCGACGTCGATCACAACCTCTTCGATCGGCTCCAGCAGCTGGCCGTCCTCGCCGCGCTTCAGCACGACGCGCGGGCGGGAGACGCCAAGCTCGAAGCCCTCGCGGCGCATGGTCTCGATCAGGATCGCGAGCTGCAATTCGCCGCGGCCGGAGACGATGTAGCTGTCCTTGTCGCTAGCCTCTTCGATCTTCAACGCGACATTGCCCTCGGCCTCCTTGAACAGGCGGTCGCGGATGACGCGGGTCGTGACCTTGTCGCCCTCGGTGCCGGCAAGCGGGGAATCGTTGACCATGAAGGTCATCGACACCGTCGGCGGATCGATCGGCTGCGCCTTGATCGGGGTGTCGACCGACGGGTCGCAGAAGGTGTCGGCGACGGAGCCCTTCACCAGGCCCGCGATCGAGACGATATCGCCCGCGACGGCTTCCTCGATCGGCTGGCGCTCAAGGCCACGGAAGGCGAGGATCTTCGAGATGCGGCCGGTCTCGACGGTCGAGCCGTCGCCGGAGAGCACCTTGACGGTCTGGTTCGGCTTGGCCGTGCCCGAGGTGACGCGGCCGGTGATGATGCGGCCGAGATAGGGGTTGGCCTCCAGCAGCGTGCCGATCATGCGGAAGGGGCCTTCCTCGACGGTCGGCTCCGGCACATGCGAGAGGATGAGGTCGTACATCGGCGCGAGGCCGTTATCCTGCGGACCTTCCGGCGAATGGGCCATCCAGCCCTGCTTGCCCGAACCGTAGAGGATCGGGAAGTCGAGCTGCTCGTCGGTGGCATCGAGCGCGGCGAAGAGGTCGAAGACCTCGTTGATGACTTCGGTGGTGCGGGCGTCGGGCTTGTCGACCTTGTTGATCGCCACGATCGGGCGAAGGCCGAGCTTCAGCGCCTTGGAGACCACGAACTTGGTCTGCGGCATCGGGCCCTCGGCGGCATCGACCAGCACGATGGCCGAGTCGACCATGTTCAGGATGCGCTCGACCTCGCCGCCGAAATCGGCGTGGCCGGGGGTGTCGACGATGTTGATGCGCGTGTCCTTCCAGACGACCGAGGTCGCCTTGGCCAGGATGGTGATGCCGCGCTCCTTCTCGAGGTCGTTCGAATCCATCACGCGCTCGATGACGCGCTGGTTGTCGCGGTAGGTGCCGGACTGCTGCAGCAGCTTGTCGACGAGGGTCGTCTTGCCATGGTCGACGTGCGCGATGATGGCGATGTTGCGCATGGACATGCGGGTCTGGGCCTTGCTTTCAAGGCCACGAGCCGGTCTGGAGCGCTGCCCCGCCGGCGTAGCCTGTTTCACGTGAATCTGGAATTCGTTGCGCTGCACATAAACGCTGGCGGGCTTTTCGGCAACCGCCGAGCCTGCCGAAAAGTAAATGCGTTCAGGTCTCCGCCAGTGCGCGCTGCCGTTCGGCCACGGCCCGGCCGACCTGATCGATGGCCAGGCGATAGGCCGCGAGCGCCGCCGTGTCGAGATCGCCCTTGGCGTAGTCGGCGAGCACGCGCGTCAGAATCTGGTCGGCGTCGCGGCCGAGCCGCATCAGTTCGGCTTCGTCCTCGCAGGCGCGGATCAGGGCGAGCAGCCCGAGCAATTCGTCCAGGCCGGCCATGGCACGCCGGCGCCTATTGGCACTCTCGCGGCCGAGCAAGGCTGCACCGCCCGTGCCAACAGCCGAAAGCGCCATGGCGCCGATATAGAACCAGTCGCCATAGCGATCGAAGAAGGTTTCCTGCTCGCCATCGATATAGGCGGCCGCGCCCGAATGGACCGGCAGGGGGGCGTCCTTGTCGGTCGAGGGCGTCTCCAGCGCCTGCACGGCCGGCAGCTCCGACACCAGCGTCAGGCGCAGGCCGAGGATATCCTTGGTCAATTCGCCGACGAGGTTGTCGTCAAGGCTCTGCGCCGCGACGAGGCGCGAGGTGATCGAGATGGTCTGCAGGCTTTCGGCCGGGCGAGGCGGATCGCCGCCCAGCGCGCCACGAACGATCTCGCCCGACTCGATCGCCCGGTAATGCGCCGCCAGCGCATCGGCCTCGCGGACCGGGATCAGCACGGGATCGTTGCCCCAGGCCTCGCGCAGGCGGCGCAGGCCGTCATTGTTGGTGTGGGAGCCGACGGCATTGATCGAGAAGAAGACGTCGATGCGCTTCTCCTTGGCGGCCGCCACGATCTCCTCCTGGCTCAAGCCGATGATCTCGACCTCTTCGGGCCGGACCTCGTATTGCGCCAGCACCCGCTTCAGCAGGGTGATGTTTCCGGCCGGATTGCGGGACACGCCGATCCTGCGGCCGCGCAACTCGGCGATGCGGCCGATCGCGGTCTCGGTCGTCGTGATGAAGAACGGAAAGGTCCGCCGGGTGATCAGAACGGTGTCGGCCGTCGAGGGCATGGCAATGTCGGCGCGCAGCATGGCGAGATCGGCCTGGCCTGCATCGATCTTCTTGGCACTGTCCTCGGAGCCTTCCGTCAGGACGAGGCGCAGGCGGATGGAAGCCTTGTCGCGATTGAGCCCTTGGACGAAAGCCGCCGCCATGCGGGCGTCGTCCGAGCCGAGCGGCCCGACCGCGAGACGCAGGGTCCGCGGCTGGCCGATATAGTAGAACACCGCCACGACGAGGCCGGAGACGGCGAGCAGGCCCGCCATCATCGTCAGCCCGCGCCTGCCCATGCCCAGCCGGATCAACCCGTCCCCCTCTTCGCCCTGTCCGAACATGGCTTCCTTCGTCATCATGTCGCAAGTACGGCATGCGCCCGCGAACGGACCGTGCTAAACGCCGGGCCATGTCCACCAGTTCGCCCTTCCTGATCAAGATCTGCGGCCTCTCGACCCCCGAGACGCTGGAGGCCGCGCTCGCGGCCGGCGCTGACATGATCGGGCTCAATTTCCACCCGAAGAGCCCGCGCTACGTGACGCTGGAGCGCGCCAAGCAATTGGCCAAGATCGCTCGGGGCAAGACGCAGATCGTCGCGCTCGTCGTCGACTGGAGCGAACAAAAGGCGGGGGAGCTCGCCGCAGATCTCAAGCCAGACTGGTTCCAGTTCCATGGCAAAGAGACGCCTGAGGAAACCAAGGCCCTTCGCCGAGCGGTGAAGCGGCCGGTGATGAAGGCGCTCGGCATCGCAACGGCGGAAGACCTGAAAACAGTCTCAGGCTATCGCGATGCGGCCGATCTCATCCTGCTCGACGCCAAGCCGCCGAAGGATGCAGCCTTCCCCGGCGGGCACGGCAAGCCCTTCGACTGGGGCCTGCTCGCCAGCCTCGACCCTTCGCAGCGCTTCATGCTATCGGGCGGGCTCGATCCGGCGAATGTCACGGATGCCATCGGCATCACCAGGCCGGCGGGCGTCGATGTCTCCTCGGGTGTCGAAAGCGCGCCGGGGGTCAAGGACCCCGCGCGGATCGCGAAATTCATCGCATCGGCCCGCAAGGCCGCGGCGGCACTGCAAGAAGGTTTGACGGCATGAACGCCCCCTCGACCCCGAACAGCTATCGCAACGGCCCCGACGAGAACGGCCGCTTCGGCCTGTTCGGCGGCCGCTTCGTCGCCGAGACGCTGATGCCGCTGATCCTCGAGCTGGAAGAGGCTTACAAAGCCGCCAAGGCCGACCCGGCCTATCACGCCGAGATGACCAGCGGCCTGAAGCATTATGTCGGCCGGCCCTCGCCGCTCTATCTCGCCGAGCGGCTGACCGAGCATTTCGGCGGCGCCAAGGTCTATCTGAAGCGCGAGGAGCTGAACCATACCGGCTCGCACAAGGTGAACAACGTGCTCGGCCAGATCTTGCTGGCGCGGCGCATGGGCAAGAAGCGCATCATCGCCGAGACCGGCGCCGGCCAGCATGGCGTCGCGACCGCGACGCTCTGCGCGCGCTACGGCCTGGAATGCATCGTCTACATGGGCGCTGTCGACGTCGCCCGTCAGGCGCCCAACGTCTTCCGCATGCAGATGCTGGGCGCGACCGTCGTGCCGGTCGAATCCGGCACCAAGACGCTGAAGGACGCGATGAACGAGGCGCTGCGCGACTGGGTGACCAATGTCGCGACGACCTTCTACTGCATCGGCACGGTCGCAGGCCCGCATCCCTATCCGGCGATGGTGCGCGACTTCCAGTCGATCATCGGCAAGGAGACCCGCGAGCAGATGCAGGAGGCCGAGGGCCGCCTGCCGGATTCGCTGATCGCCTGCATCGGCGGCGGCTCGAACGCGATGGGGCTGTTCCACCCCTTCCTCGACGATCCCTCGGTCGAGATCTACGGCGTCGAGGCGGCCGGCCACGGCATCCCGAGCGGGCTGCATGCGGCTTCGCTCACCGGCGGACGCCCCGGCGTGCTGCACGGCAACCGCACCTTCCTGCTGATGGACGATGACGGGCAGATCAAGGACGCCCACTCGATCTCGGCCGGGCTCGACTATCCCGGCATCGGCCCGGAGCATTCCTGGCTGCACGATGTCGGCCGGGCGAAGTACCTTTCCGCCACCGACGAGGAGGCGCTGGAGGCGTTCCAGCTGATCTCAAGGTTGGAGGGTATTATTCCAGCGCTGGAGTCCGCGCATGCGCTCGCCCGCGTCGCCGATCTCGCCCCGCAGAAGCCGAAGGATCACCTGATGGTGGTCAATCTCTCCGGCCGCGGCGATAAGGACATCCCGCAGGTCGCGGAGATTCTCGCGGCACGCTGACGCTCGAAAGGCCCCGCCCAAAGTTCTAGGCGTGGCCTCTCGACTCTCGCACCGGCAACGACAAGCATAGGTTGTTTCCGGCGCACCCGCGCCGGGCATGTCGCGTGGAGCGGGACCGGGGCCAGTGGGGGGCAGCGGTAACGACGACCGTCCGAGCGAGGTCGGGCCCGGCTCAGCCGGCCTGCCAGTCGAACTCGCCTTCCTGACGCGGCATGGCCTGCCGCCTTCCTTCCTCGCAGGCATAGCCGAGACATCCCGGCGCAACCGCACCGAACCGGTCCGCGAAGCGATCGCACGCGGCCTGATCGACGAGACCCGCTTCTACCGCGCGCTTGCCGCCGAGATGGGCCTGGCCTTCGTGGCACAGCCTCCGCCACTCCGGCCCGGTGGCGGGCACGACGCCATCCTGCGCCAGGGCATCGCGCCGGCCGAGGGCGACGCGCGCTTCCGCTTCATCCTCGCGCCGGAGGGACCGGCACTGCGGCGGATGATCGAAGCCGGACCGCGCAACCGCGACGACATCGCGGTGACGACCCCGCGCCGCTTCGGCGACGCCCTGCGCCGCGGCAATGCCGCGCTATTGGCCGAGCACGCGGCCGGGCTCGATCCCGCCGGCCTCGCCCGCGACAGCGCGCGTACCGGCGCCAGCCGAGGCCAGGTGATTGCTGCCGGCTGCGGCGTCTCCGCTGCCGCGATCGGCGGGGTCTTCGCGCCGCTCGAAACCTTCTTCGGGCTCGCGCTGCTGCTCGGCCCACTTTTCCTCGGCCTGATCCTGCTGCGGCTTGCGGCTTCGATCGAGCGTTCCGCGCCCGATCTCTGGCGCAGCCATCGCTGGCGGATCGATGATGCCCGCCTGCCCGTCTACACGGTCGCGGTGCCGCTCTACCGGGAGCTTGCCGTGCTCCGGCAATTGACGGATGCGCTCGGCGCGCTCGACTACCCCGCAGCCAAGCTCGATATCCGCCTGCTGATCGAAGCCGACGACACGGCCATGCGCGGCACGCTGGCGCAGATGGCACTGCCATCGCATTTTTCCGTGACCATCGTCCCGCCCGGCCTTCCACGCACCAAGCCCCGCGCGCTGAACCTCGCCCTGCTCGAAGCGCGCGGGACGCTCTTCACGATCTATGACGCCGAGGACATTCCCGATCCGCAGCAATTGCGCATGGCAGCGGCGCGCTTCCTCGGCGGCCCGAAGGAGCTCGGCTGCCTGCAGGCGAGACTCGTGATCGACCATGCGGAGGAGGGCCTTCTGCCCGGCCTGTTCGCGCTCGAATATGCCGGGCTGTTCGAGGTGCTCAATCCCGGCCTGCTGCAGTTCCAGCTGCCGATCATGCTGGGCGGGACCTCGAACCATTTTCGCACCGAGGCGCTGCGCGCAGTCGGCGGCTGGGACGCCTGGAACGTGACAGAGGATGCCGATCTCGGCTTCAGGCTGGTGCGCGCCGGCTATCGCATCGGCGACCTACCCTCCGACACCCGCGAGGAGGCCCCGGTCTCCATCCCTGCCTGGCTCAAGCAGCGCTCGCGCTGGATCAAGGGCTATATCCAGACGCTGGTGACGCATTCGCGCGCGCCCTTGCGGCTGATGCGCGAGGCCGGGATCGCCGCGACCTTCGCCTTCCTGTCGCTGGTCTTCGGCACCGTTGCGACGGCATTGGGCTATCCGGCCTTCGCCGTCGCTGCGCTGATCGCCTATTGGGACGGCTCGCTCTTCGCACCGGTCGGCACCGCGGCGACCCTGACCTCGACCATCGCGCTCGGCGTCTGGCTTCTCGGCAGCGTCGCCCTGTTCGTGCCGCCCGTCGTCGGCGCGCTGCGCCGGGGGGCCCCGGGACTGCTGCTGCTCGTGCCGCTGCTGCCGCTCTACTACGCGCTGGTCTCGGTCGCCGCCTGGATGGCGTTCTACGAGTATTTCAACCGCCGCTTCGCCTGGAACAAGACGGAGCACGGGCTGGCGCGCCGGCGCGCGCCGATCGAACCGGCTACGAGTGCCGCAGCCATTCCGCCGCGGCCTGCGCCGGAGGCTGTTCGATATTGAAGGCGCCGACGAATTTGCCGTCCTTGCCCATCAGATAGACCAGCGCGGTGTGGTCCATCGTGTAGTCGCCATCCTTCAGCGGCACCTTCTTGGCATAGGCACGATAAGCCTTGACCACAGCGTCGATGGCCGGCCGGTCGCCGCTCAGGCCGACGATGCGGGGGTCGAAGGAGCCGAGATAGCTCTTCATCGCTTCCGGCGTATCGCGCTCGGGGTCGACCGTGATGAAGAGCGCTTTAAGCCCCTTCGCCTTGGCGCCCTCGCCGGCCGCGCGCAGAGCCTCCGATATCTCGAAGAGCTTGGTCGGGCAGATGTCGGGGCAATGGGTGAAACCGAAGAAGACCAGGAAGGGCGAGCCCTTCAGGTCGGTGTCGGAGAGCGGCTTGCCCTCTTGCGTCGTCAGCGTGAACGGGCCGCCGACGCTGGCCGTGCCGCTGCCACTGCCTCCCTGGCGGCTAGGCGAGAAGGTCAGGATCGCGGCTGCGGCGAGCGCGAGCGCCCCGGCCAGGAAGACGACGAGGGGCAGGACGAGACGGCGGTTCACGGAGACATTCCCGGGCAGGCGGCGGCAGCCGCTAGACAGCGTCTTTCATGCATCGGCTGGGTCCGAAAACCGGTTCCCACTTTTCGGGCCGATGCCTAGAAGCATGCGACGATGGCGGCGATAAGCCCGTCGGTGAAGAGCCGGTCGCCTTCGCGCCACCAGAGCAGCAGGCCGGTGAGGAACAGGGCGAAGAAGCCTCCGCCGATCAGCATGAGGCCAAGACGGCTCGAAGAGCCGGCCTCCGTCTGGGTTGTCTCGTCTGCCTGCGACATAGGCACAACCTAGCGCCGGATCGCGCCGTCCGAAAGCGGGCGGCGTGACGCAGGGGGCTCACGATACGGCGATGCGCCCTGAAGAGGGCGCATCGCAGGGTCTACCGGTATCTGCCCGCTCACTTCACCGGGAAGGTCAGCGGCGAATAATCCGTCACCGGGCGCTTGATCCAGTCGTTGCCGGGCGCGGCCGCTTCCGTCCGCTTCTGGCCTTCATGCAGGCGCAGGGCCGCAGCCGGATAATCCATGGTCAGGACGGTGCCATCGCGGACGACGAGCTTGCCGTCGACATAGACGCGATCGACGGCGCGCTCGGCGGCGGCATAGACCATGCTGCGCACGGGATCGCGGCGCGGCTGCATCATCGGATGCTTGAGGTCGACCATCACGAGGTCGGCCTTGCAGCCGGCTTCCAGGCGGCCGATATCGTCGCGGCCGAGCGCGGCGGCGCCCGCCGTGGTCGCGGCCTCGAAGATGTCGGTGGTGGTGAGCGTGCGCGGGTTCTCCGCCATCATGCGGGCGACATAGCCGACATGGCGCATCTCCTCGATCATGTTGTGCGGATAGGTGTCGGTGCCCATGCCGATGCGGATACCGGCGCGGCGATAGCGCCCGAAATCATCGAGCGCGATGCCGCGGCGCATGAAGACCGTCGGGCAATGGGCGACCATCGTATCGGTCTCGGCCAGCAGCGCGAGATCGCGGCGGCTGTGCCAGCCGACACGCGGGTAGTCGTCGAGGAAGATGCCGTGGCCGACGATGCTGGTTGAGCCGAGCACGCCGAGCTTCTCCAGCCACTGGATCGGCGTCACGCCATGGCGGCGGGTGATCTCGTGGAACTCGACCGTCGACTGGGCCGCGTGGATCTGCCAGGGCAGGTTGCGGCGCTTGGCTTCCGCATGGCTGTCCTTGATCAGGCCCTCGCTGCAGGTGTCGATCTGCGCCGGGCAGACCATGCCGAAGAGCCGACCTGACGGGTGCTTCTGCGCCTGCTCGATGACGTCGAAGGCGGTCTCCATGGCCGCCTGGCCAGCCTTCTCGTCCCACTCGTATTCGACGACATGGCCGTTCTTCGTGTACCAGCGGGCAGAGCGGAACATTGGCGAGACGCAGACGCGCAGCCCGCTATTCGCGGCAAGATCGATCCAGCCGGGATGGGCGACCGAAAGATCGGCGAGCGTGGTGACGCCGGAGAGCAGGAGCTCGGAATAGGCGACCTGCACGCAATCCGGCACCGTCTCGGCATCGGGCCGCAGGATCGGCATGAACTCGTAAAGCGAGGAATTGTAGAGCGCGGGCGAGCCCAGTTCGTCGAGGAAGCCCTTGTTCAGCGCCTCGCTCGACGGATGCGAATGGATGTTGACGAGGCCGGGCATGACCATGCGCCCGCTGCCGTCGACGGTCTCGTCGGCCTGACCTTCGTAGCGCGGCCCGACATAAAGCAGCGTGCCGTCCTCGAAGGCGACATCGGCTCCGTGCAGATAGACGTGCCGGGAGGCTTCCGCATCCCAGGCGACAACGACTTCGGCGTTCTTGATGACCGTGATCGTCATGATCTTTGTTTCCTCCTCCTTGGTGGTCTTTCTCGGAACCACGGCGTCATCCCGGGTCAAGCCCGGGATGACGCCGTGGTTCCGAGAAAAATCAACAGGCTGGAGCAATCAGGCATAGAAAAAGCGCCGCGCGGTTCTCACCGCGCGGCGCCGAAGACGCTCAGCGCTTCAGCTTGAGGTCGAGCCCCTTGTAGAGGCCGGCACCGTAGATGCCGTGGGCCCGCACGCCTTCCAGCCGGTCGCCGGCAACGACCCAGAGCGGCTGCGAAGCCAAGGGAACCCAGACATTCGCCTCGGTGAGCTGGGTCTGGACCGCGCCGATCGCCTGCTTGCGCTTGTCGGCATCGACGGCGGTGGCCGCGGCCTTCAGGAGCTCGTCGGTCTTCGGGTCCTTCCAGTTCATCCGGTTCGGCGTCGGGGCCTGGCGGCTGGCGAAATAGAGGTTCAGCGCCTCGGTGGCCGTCACATAGGGATAGGCCATGTAGAAGGCGTCGAATTCCTGCGTCGCGAGCTTGCCCCAGGCGACGGTGGCGTCCCAGAGCTGGATCTTGAGGTCGATGCCGACCTTGCGCAGGTCGGCCTGCATCGCCTCGGAGATGCGCGGGTTCACGTCGTTGCGGATGCCGTAGACCGTGAAGGTCGCCTTCTGGCCGTCCTTCTCGCGGATGCCGTCGGCGCCCGGCTTCCAGCCCGCCTCGTCCAGCAGCTTGATGGCGCCGGCCGGGTTATGCTTCGGCATCTTGCTGGCCGAATCCTTGTCGTAGTCGAGCACGGCCGGATTCAAGAGCGAGGGCAGAACCTGGCCCTTGCCGAAGAAGATCGCCTTGGCGATGGCCTGCTTGTCGGTCGCCATGTTGACGGCCTCGCGGATCACCGCGTCCTTCGAGACCGGCTTGTCGATCTTGAAGCCCATGAAGATGTCGTAGATGTAGTTTTCCTGCCGCTGCACCGTCATGCCGGGGATGCGCTGCATGGTGTCGAGCGCGATATAGGGCATGTAATAGGTCACGTCGGCCTGCTTGGCCTGGATCGCGGCCATCAGCGTGTTCGACTCGGGGATGACCTTCCAGACGATCTCGTCGATCTGCGGCTTCGGGTCCTTGTAGATCGGCGGGCCCCAGCTGTAGTGCGGGTTCTTCTTGAGCACGAGCTCCTGGCGCGGGGTCCAGCGCGACCAGCAATAGGGGCCGGTGGCGTTGAAGCCCTGGACACCGAAATTCGGCCCGAGCTTCTCGACGGTCGCCTTGTCGACCACCGAGGCGAAGGACAGGGCGAGCTGGAACATCAGGTCGCTATAGGGCTCCTTCAGCTCGTAGATCAGCGTGGAATCACCGTCGGCGCGGATGTCCTTGACCGGGCCGCCGCGGAAGGAGACCGGCGACTTGTTGGCCGGGTCGGTCCAGCGCTTCAGCGAATAGACGACGTCGTCGATCGTCATCGGCCGGCCGTCGCAGAACTTCACGTCCTTCCGGATCTTGAAGGTGTAGGTCAGTCCATCCGGCGAGATCGTCCAGCTATCGGCGAGGCCGGGCTTGATCGTCTTCATGTCGAAATCGACCGTCACCAGCGTGTCGGCCAGCATGTACATGACCTCGGCCGCCGCCGTCGCGGTGGTGCGGATCGGGTCGTAATTGTCGGCATCGATGACGCGCAGGATCGAGAGCGGCGCCTTCTGCTGGGCGACCGCGGGCACGACCGCAAAACTTGCGGCGGCGGCGCCGGCGAGAAGCAGAGTTGAGAGTTTGAACATCGAGCAAGTCCCCTTTTTGACGCTTCTTGGTTGATATCGCTGCTATTTGCGCAGCTTGGGATCGAGGGCGTCCCGCAGGGAGTCGCCAAGCACGTTGAAAGCCAGCACGACCGCGAAGATCACCAGGCTCGGCAGGACCGAGACATGCGGCGCGAAGAACAGGAAGTTGCGGCCGTCCGCCGCCATGGCGCCGAGCTCGGCCGTTGGCGGCTGGGCGCCGAGGCCCAGGAACGACAGCGCTGCGCCGAGCAGGATGACCTGGCCGAAACGCAAGGTGACGAAGACGAAGATGGCCGAGAGGCAGTTCGGCAGGACATAGCGCAGGATGATACGCAGATCGCTCAGGCCCAGCGAGCGCGCCGCCTCGATATAGCCCTGCTGCAGCACGACCAGCGCCGAGCCACGCACGACGCGCGCCATCAAGGGCACTGTCGCGATCGAGAGTGCGATGATGACAGCGAGCAGGCCCGGCCCGAAGATCGCGGCGATGGCGAGGCCGAACAGGATCGCGGGGAAGGACAGGAGGACGTCCATGAACCGCATCAGCACGCCGGACAGCTTCGGATAGTAGGCGGCGGCGAAGCCGATGATGCCGCCGATCACGCAGCCGAAGGCGACCGAGGCCGAGCCCATCAGCAGGGTCGTGCGCAAGCCGTAGAGCAGGCGCGTGATCATGTTGCGGCCCTGCCCGTCCGTGCCGAGCAGACCGGCCTCGCCCGGCGGCTTCAGCGTGTTGGCGAGATCGTTGCCGAAGGGATCGGTCGGTGCGAGCCAGGGCGCGAAGACCGCGCAGAGGATGGCGAGGACGACGAGCGCCAGCGCGATGCAGGAGCCGACATCGGAGATCAGCATCCGGAGCACGGTCTTGCGGCGCACGGGCGTGGCGGCGGCGACGCTGACGGCCGCTTCGACCGTCTTGGCGCCGGGCTGGAACGCATTGCGATCGAGCTTCATGGGGGAGCTCATCAGGTGCCCCTCACGCGTGGGTCGAGCACGGCATAGAGGACGTCCACCGCGAGATTGACCAGGATGAAGCCGAGCGAGAGCATGATGATCGTGCCCTGCGCCATCGGCAGGTCGCTCGACAGGATGGCGCCGACCGCGAGCCGGCCGATGCCCGGCCAGGAGAACACGGTCTCGGTGACGACGGCGCCGCCGAGCAGGAAGCCGATCTGCAGGCCGATCAGCGTGACGACCGGAACGAGCGCGTTGCGGAGCGTGTGGCGCAGCACGACCGTGCCCTCGCCGAGCCCCTTGGCACGGGCAGTGCGGACATGGTCGGCACCGAGCTCGTCCAGCACCGAGGTGCGGGTCATCCGGGCGACCGGGCCGACGAAGACGCCGCCCAAAGTGATCGCCGGCAGGATGATCCCCTGGATGCCCTCCCAGGTCCAGAGCGGGCCGGTGCGGCCGGTGAAGGGCAGGATCGGGTAATAGAAGCCGAAGAGCCAGATCAGCCCGAGGCCGAGGAAGAAGACCGGTAGCGAGACGCCGGCGACCGAGAAAGCCATGATCGCGCGGTCGATCAGCGAGCCCCGGTAATAGGCGCCGACGGTGCCGAGGAACATGCCGAGCGGAATCGCCCAGATCAGCGAGGCGAACATCAGCTCCAGCGTCGGGCCGATGGTGTTGCCGAGTTCCTGCGTCACCGGGACGTTGTTGATGATGGAGACGCCGAGATCGCCCTGGAGCAGCCGCCCGATATAGATCGCGAACTGCTTCCACAGGGGCTGGTTCAACCCGAGTTCCTGGCGGATCGCCTCCACCACGTCCTGCGTCGCGGTCGGCCCGGCGCGGACCTGGGCCGGATCGGTCGGCACGACCTGCATCAGCAGGAAACCGATCAGCAGGACGCCGAGCATCACCGGCAGGACCAGCAGCAGCCTTTGCAGCGTATGTTTGAGCATTGCTGAGGTCCCGGCCTATTGCGCCGCAGCCGCAAGCTGGCCGTGCCGGTCGAAGACCACCTCGCCACCGAGCAGCGTCAGGTCGCAGCGCACCTCGTTCTCGACCTCGCCGACGGGGATCGCGAAAATGTCGTGCGAGAGCACGGCGATATCGGCGAGCTGGCCCGGCACCAGCCGGCCGAGCTTGTCCTCGGCGAACTGGGTATAGGCGCCGAGCAAGGTATAGGCGTGAACCGCCTCCTCCATGCTCAGCTTCTCGGCGCCGCCGATCTCGGTGTGGCGCTTGGTCTGGCGGGTGACCATGGTGAAGAGGTTCTTGAACGGGTCGGTGGCGCAGACCGGGGCATCCGAGCTTGCCGCGGCATGCAGGCCGCCATCGAGCCATTTGCGCATCGGGTAGGAGGCGCCGGCGCGCTCTTCGCCCAGATTGATCACATAGAGATCGCCGAATTCGTAGATGAAGGCCGGCTGCGGCACCGGATCGATGCCGGCAGCGGCCATGCGGGCGAGTTGGCCATCGGTCAGGAAGCCGCAATGCTCGATGCGATGGCGGCGGCCCTTGATCGGATGCGCCGGACTGTCGGCCTTTTCCATGCCGGAGAGAACCTGCTCGATCGCGGCGTCGCCGATCGCGTGGATCGCGAGCTGGTAGCCGAGCTCGTGGTAGTGCCGGAGATAGCCATGCATGGCGGCATCGGAATAGATGAAGATGCCGCGATTATCGGGGTCGCCAACGAGGTAGGGCTCGCTCATCGCGGCGGTCAGACCGCCGGCACTACCGTCGCCGAAGACCTTCATCGCGCCGTAGCGCAAGAGGCCGGTCTCGCGGCCGAAGCGGTAACCCGCCGCATAGGCTTCGTCGCCGATGCCGTCGGCATTGCCGTAAATGCAGACCCAGGTGCGGACCGGCAGAGTGCCGGCGCGCGCGACCTCCTCATAGGCCTCGATCTCGGCCATACCGGCGCCCATGCCGACGCCGGCATCCATCACGCTGGTGAAGCCCTGCGCGAGCATGTAGTGCCCGGCCTTCTCGATCGCGGCTTTCAGCTCCGCCAGGCTCGGCTTCGGCATCGCCTCGACGATCAGGCGCATGGCGCTCTCGGCCAGCAGGCCCGTCAGCTTGTTGTCGCGGCGCTCGATCAGGCCGCCATCGGGGCTCGGCGTGTTGTGGCCGATACCGGCCGCCGCCATGGCGCGGCCATTGACGACGCCGACATGGCCGCAGGTGCGCTTGATATAGACGGGATTGTCGGGCGCGACGCGGTCGAGCTCCTCGGCGGTCGGATGGCGGGCCTCGGCCAGCTCGTTATGATCATAGCCGCGGCCGGTGACCCATTCGCCGGGCTTCTTGCCCTTCACGGCGGCAGCGATGCGGCGCAGGATCTCGTCGATGCTATTCACGCCCTCCTCGGGGCGCAGGTTGACCTCGCTCATGGCGAGGCCGAGCGGCAGCAGGTGCATATGCGCGTCGTTCAGGCCGGGAATGGCGACGCGGCCGGCGAGGTCGACGACCCTGGTGGCCGGACCCTGCAAGGCGGCGATCTCGGCAGCCGAGCCGGCAGCCAGAACCTTCCCTCCGCCGATCGCCAGGGCTTCCACGAAGCCTTCCGCCAAGCCGCAGAAGATGCGGCCATTCAACAAAACGGTCTCGGCTTGCGTCATCGGCCCGGATTACCCTGCTTTCCCTGTTGAATTCTCGCCGCGAGGCATTGGCGAGGCGATAGTCTTCGGCAAGCATCTCCCGTGCCATGCACGCGGCTATGCGCGTCCATGCGGCCCTATCGCAGCGAATGGGGATTTAGTCTGGACGGTGTGCTTTGAACGCGAAAACTATGCCACTCCGCCGGTTCCCCATGACACTATTTTCTTATTGGCTTTCCGGCAGCATCGCTCAGAATATTGAACATGGCAAGGACCGCCGAGCAGGCGGGCCCTGCATGACGCGCAGGAACGACAAGGCGCGCAGAAGAGGGAAACGGAACGGCCATGAGCTTTGACGTCGGCGGTAGGCTAAAGGAAATCAGGTTGGCAGCCGGGCTTTCTCAGCGCGAGCTCGCGGCGCGCTCGGGCGTGACCCATAGCCTGATCTCGCTGATCGAGCAGAACCGGAACAGCCCGTCGGTCGCGTCGCTGCGCAAGATCCTCGACGGCATCCCGATGACGATGGTGAATTTTTTTGACGAGGCGAAGGCGCCACGGGACAAGGTGTTCTTCGAGGCCTCCGACCTGCTCGACCTGACTTCGCGCCTGCACCAGGTCAATGGCGGCGAGAGCCGCGGCCAGATGTCCTTCCGCCAGGTCGGGGATGCCCAGGCCCATAACCTGCAGATCCTGCACGAATCCTACGATCCCGGCGCCGATACCGGCGCCGCCATGCTCAAGCACGAATCCCACGAGGGCGGGGTGGTGCTGGCCGGCGAGCTCGAAATCACGGTCGGCGACCAGATCAAGGTGCTGAAGCCCGGCGACGCCTATCTCTTCGACAGCCGCATCCCGCACCGCTACCGCAATATCGGGACGGAGCGCTGCATCGTCGTGAGCGCCTGCACGCCGCCCTACCTTTGAGACAACGCCGGCAGGACTACACCGGCGAACCTTAGAACACATTTAAACTATTGATATTATTTGATTTTTACTCCAGCATCGGATAAGCGTCACCTCCTCACAGAGGTCGCGATGCCCGCCAGCTCCAGCCCCGTACAGAAATCTGCCACGAGCCTGGAGCTGTTCTCGCGCAATCTCTCGCTCTCCGCCGGCACGTTCCTGATCCAGGAAGGCGAGCGGATCGTCGGCCCGATGCGGCCGGGCCTCAAGGTCGCGGTCATGCTGGAGGGCAGGCAGGCGCTGGAACTCGATGACCGCCCGGCCGTCCTGCTCGATGGGCCTACCGTCCTCGTCGCAGCCAATGGCGGCGAGCATACGCAGCAGCGGACGGGCCTCGCCGACGGCGCGCTGCGCTGCGCGCTGATGCAGTTCGATTTCGATTTCGTCGCCCGCGAGTTCGGGCCGGATGTCGCCAAGGCCGCCCGCCTCGCCTGCTCCGACGATGCCGGCTTCTGGGTGCGCCCAGCCGATGCGCCGATCCGCTCGCTCGCCTTGCAGATGGCCGAATGTCCGGTCGGTGAAGCGCTGCGCCCGCTCTATCTCGCCGGCAAGGCGCTCGAACTCGGCGCGCTGGTGCTGGACCGGATGCTCGGCGAGCGCCCCGCCCGCCCGGCACGGCTCACCCCGCGCCTGCGCGAGCAGGTTCATGCGGCCCGCGACCGCCTGCTCGAAACCTTGCAGGAGCCCCTCAGCCTGGCGGAGCTGGCGCGCGAAAGCGGGCTCAACCCGACCAAGCTCACCTCCGCCTTCCGAACCGAGTTCGGTGCCAGCGTCTTCGAGTACCTGCAGGAGCAGCGCCTGCAGCAGGCCTATGCGCTGATCGCGAACGGAGAAGCCAGCGTCGCCGTCGCGGCCTTCCAGGTCGGCTACAGCCCGGCGCATTTCTCCGGGCTGTTCCGCAAGCGTTTCGGCGTCGCGCCCAGCGCCCTGCGCTGATTCAGGCCATGTCTGCGCCCTCCCGTTCTTGCTTGGACGCGTTCGAAACGCGACCGAAAGAAATACTGCCGCGATCGAAAGCCAAGCGCGTTGCCGGCTGTGCGGCCTTCCTGAAAGAACCCCGGGGACGAGGGCGCGCAGGCGCCAGGGGCAGGAATGCAGGCATGACCGGGATCAACAGCAGCAATCGCGCGATGGGACGGGCCGGCGTGGCACTGGCCGCGCTTCTCGTCGGTGGCGCCGGCACGGCGCTGGCGCAGGGCGCCCAGCCGCAGCCGGCCGGCACAGCGATCGGCCTCGATACGATCGACGTCCAGGGCGAGCGCGCCGGCGGCCCGGTCAACGGCTATGTCGCGCGCCGCAGTGACACCGCGACCAAGACCGACACGTCGATCATGGAGACGCCGCAGTCGATCACAGTCGTCACGCGCGACCAGATGGACGCCCAGGGCGCCCAGAATGTCAGCCAGGCGCTGCGCTATACCGCTGGCGTGCTCGGCGAGACCCGCCTCTCAATGGGCCGTTATGACAGCGTCTTCATCCGCGGCTTCGGTGGCTCCGGCGGCACGGCCGGCTTCGTCAACAATCTCGACGGCCTGCGCTACCAGCGCGGCATCAACTTCCTCGTCCCGACCTATGAATCCTGGGGGCTGGAGCGGGTCGAGGTGCTGCGCGGCCCGTCCTCGGTAGTGTTCGGGCAGGTGAAGCCCGGCGGCATCGTCAACATGGTCAGCAAGCGCCCGCGGGAAGAGCGGCACGGCGAGGTCCAGCTCCAGTTCGGCAGCCATGATCGCGCGCAGATGGCCTTCGATTTCGGCGGGCCGATCGATCAGCAGAAGACCTGGCTCTACCGCGTCGTCGGCCTCGGCCGGGCGGCGGACACGCAGGTCGACTATACCCGCGAGGAGCGCATCTTCATCGCGCCCTCCGTCACCTACCGGCCGAACGCGGCGACAAGCCTCACGGTGCTGGCCTCGTTCCAGCGCGATCCCGAAACCGGCTTCTACGGCTTCATTCCGGCGGTCGGCACCGTTCTGCCGAGCCGCGCCGGCCGTATCCGCAGCAATTTCTTCCCGGGCGAGCCGAATTTCGAGGGCTATAGCCGCAACCAGGCCAATCTCGGCTATGCCTTCGAGCATCGCTTCAACGACGTCTTCACCTTCCGCCAGAACGTCCGCATCTCGGATCTCGAATCGCGCAACCGCACCGTCGCGGTCGGCGGCATCGCAGCCGACCAGAAGACGCTGACGCGCCGCGCCACGATCTCGAACGAGCGCGCCCGCACCGCCGGCATCGACAACCAGCTCCAGGCCGATTTCCGCACGGGGCCGCTGACGCACAAGGTGCTGTTCGGCGTCGACGGCTACTGGACCGATGCCAAGGCCGCCACTGGCGCCGGCGGCACGGTGCAGTCGCTCGACTTCACCAACCCGATCTACGGGCGCCTGCCCTTCGTCCTGCCGACCGTGCCGAGCACCACGCAGACGACGGCCCAGTACGGCATCTACCTGCAGGACCAGATCAAGCTCGACCGGCTCTCGCTGCTCGTCGGCGGCCGCTTCGACCGGGCCGAGGCCCGCACCCGCGCGCTGTCCACGGGCGTGCTGACCAAGCAGGACGATACGGCACGGACCGGCCGCGTCGCGCTGATGTACAATTTCGACAACGGCTTCGCGCCCTATGTCAGCTACTCGACCTCGTTCGAGCCGGTCGCGGGCACGGCCTTCGGCGGCACGCCGTTCAAGCCGACCGAAGGCGAGCAGTACGAGGCCGGCTTCAAATACGAGCTGCCGGGGACCAACGCCTTCCTGCAGGCTTCGGTCTATCAGCTGACCCAAACCAACGTCACAACGACCGACCTCGCCCATCCGACCTTCCAGATCCAGACCGGCGAGATCCGCGCCCGCGGCGTCGAGGTCGAGGCGCGCGCCAGCGTCTATGAGAATCTCGATCTCGTCGCGGCCTATACCTATACCGATGCCGAGGTGACCAAGAGCAACGGCGTCGACCTCGGCAAGCGCCCGCCGGTCGTGCCGCGCCACACCGCGGCGCTCTGGGCGCATTACACCTTCCGGACGGGCATGCTTTCCGGCCTCGGGCTCGGTGCCGGCGTGCGCTATGTCGGCGGTGGCGCGGGCGACCCCGGCAACACCTTCTCGACCTCCGACTACACGCTGGTCGATGCCGCGATCAGCTACGACCTCGCCGCCGCCAGCCCGGCGCTGAAGGGCTGGAGGCTGCAGGTCAATGCCCAGAACCTGTTCGACAAGGAGTATATCTCCGGCTGCTACGGCACGACACAGTGCTCCTTCGGCCTGCGCCGCACGGTGCTCGCGACCTTGTCCTACCGCTGGTGAGAGCGCCGATGCAGCCAGGCAGCCCTGCCGATCCCGCATTCGCTCCCGTCACGCTGCCGCAGGCCTGGCAGCGTGATTTCGAGGCGCGGGACGGCGCGCGCTACCGGCTGCTGGTCTCCGTGCCGGAAGGCCCCGCTCCGGCAGGCGGCTTCCCGAGCCTCGTGCTGGTCGACGGCCACGCGCTGTTTCCGGTCGCTGCCACCGCCGCCCGCCTGCAAGCGCAGCGCCCCGAAGCGACCAGCGTCGGCCCAGCCGTCGTGATCGGAATCGGTTATCCCGGTGAGCGGCCCTTCGATGCCGAGCGGCGCCAGCGCGACCTCCTGCCCGTGCCTGACGGAGCCGACCGCTTCCTCGACATGATCGTCGACGAGATCCTGCCGGCCGTCGCGCGGATCGCTCCACTCGACCCGGCAAGGCGCGCGCTCGCCGGCCATTCCTATGGCGGGCTGTTCGTGCTGCATGCGCTGTTCACCCGGCCCGGCCTGTTCAAGTCCCTTGTCGCCGGCAGCCCGTCGATCTGGTGGCAGGACCGCGCCATCCTCGCGAGCGAGGAAGCCTTCCGGCGCGCTGGCGCCGCTCCCGCCGGGCGATTGCTGATCACGGTCGGCGGCCATGAGCAGGACCCGCTGCTCGCCGTTACCCAACAACGGGCCGAGCGGCTGGCACGGGCGCGGATGTGCGACAACGCCGCCGAGATGGCGGAGCGCCTGAGCGCCTCCGGCCGCGTCGATTGCAGCTTCACCGAATTCCCCGGCGAGAACCATGTCTCGGTGATCCTGCCGATGCTCGCGCGCACTGTCGCCTTCACGCTCGCCGGCACGGCGCAGGACAAGGCGGCAGCGGCATGATGCTCGACAGGCGTTCGCTGATCCTGGGCGGCTTGAGCCTGCCTGTGCTGCCCGCCATGGCCGCCGACCCGGTCGTCGCGACCGATGTGCTCGGCCGTACCGTCAGACTCGCGGCTCCGGCGAAGCGCATCGTGCTGGCGCAGGGCCGGCAGCTCAACGCGCTCGGCCTGATCCACCCCGATCCGGTCAGCATCCTCGCCGGCTGGGGCAGCGACCTCGAACGCCAGAACCCGGACGGGCTCGCGCGATACCGGACGCGCTTCCCGGCAATCGATGCGCTTCCCCTCGTCGGCGACGGCGGCACCGCCACCGGCTTCTCGCTGGAACGGGCGATCGCGCTCGGCCCCGATCTCGTCGTGCTCAGCAAATCGCTCGCCGGCACGCGCCGCGGTCCCGGCGATCTCGTCGAGAAGCTTGAAGCCGCCGGTATTCCCGTCGCGGTCGTCGATTTCTTCCTGGAGCCGCTGCGCGACACCGTGCCGAGCCTCAGAGCGCTCGGCATCCTCACCGGCCAGCAGGACCAGGCCGGGCGATTGATCGCCTTCTATGAGGAGCGGATGAAGCGGATCGCGAGCCGGGTCGCGGACGCGAAGCGCCCCTCCGTCTTCATCCATGCTCATGCCGGCGGCTATGATTGCTGCATGACGGCCGGGCAGGGCACGTTCAACGAGTTCATCCAGGCCGCCGGCGGGCACAACATCGCCGCCGCGATGCTGCCGGGCGCGACCGGGCAGATCGGGCTGGAGCAATTGATCGGCGCCGATCCGGATGTCTATATCGCGACCGGCGGCACGCATCTGACCAAGCTCGGAGGGCTCGTGCTCGGCCTCGGCGTCAGCGAGACGGATGCCGCCGCGAGCTTTGCCAAGCTTTTAGCGACGCCCTCGCTCAAGATGCTCAGCGCCATCGAGAAGCGCCGCGCCTTCGGCTTCTGGCACCTGTTCAACGACACCCCGCTGCATGTCGTCGCGATCGAGGCGCTGGCGAAATGGCTCCACCCGGAGCGTTTCGCCGATATCGACCCGGCCGCGACGCTTGCCGAGGGCGCGAGCTTCTCGGCGATCCCGCTCGACGGGACGCTCTGGATCGCGGCGCCGCCGAAAGCCTAACGGAGACCCTCATGCTGGCCACCTCGACCCGGATCGCACTCGCCAACCCGGCTGATGTCCTGAAGCCGCTCTGCGAGCATCTCGTCGAGCACGAGGCCGTCGTCACCGAGCAGGGCGGCACGACGCTCATCGCGCTCGACGGCAGCCTGGCGCGCATCGACCTTTCGGCCAGCGCCCTCGACGTTACCGTCGAGGCGCCGGATGTGGCCGCGCTGCTCGGCATGAAACGCGCCATCGCCAGCCATGTCATCGAGTTCGCCCCGAAGGACGCAGCGCCCGAGATGCGCTGGACCGGCGACGGCACCGGCCCCGCCCTGCCCGCGGAATTCCGCATCCTGACCGTGACTGGCGTCGAGCGGATCACGCCGCATATGGCCCGCATCCGCTTCGAGGGCGACGATCTCGCGCGCTACGACCATATCGACGCGCTGCATGTGCGCCTGTTCATCCCGCCCGAGGGTGTGAGCGAGCCGAGCTGGCCGATGGTCGGCGATGACGGGCTCCTGCTGCCCTCGCCGGCGGAAACCAGGCCGCTGGTGCGCAAATACACGATCCGCGAGATCGACGTTGCAGCCGGCACGCTCGCGCTCGATTTCGTGCTGCACGAGGATGCCGGGCCGGGCTCGGCCTTCGCCTTCCGGGCCAAGGCCGGCGACAGGATCGGCATGGCAGGCCCCGGCGGGCGCGGACTCAAGCCGGCCGAGCGCTATGTCTTCCTCGCCGACGAGACCGGGTTGCCGGCCGTGGCGCGGATGCTGGAGAACCTGCCGGCCGAAGCCGTGGGCCAAATCTTCATCGAGGTCGCCGACGCCGGCGAGGAACAGCCCCTGCGCCACCCGGCCGGCATGGCGCTGACCTGGCTGCATCGCGGGGACGCGGCACCGGGCAGCCTGCCTCTGCTGCAGGAGGCCTTCGCGACGGTCGACTGGCCGGAGGACGGACCTTCAACCTATCTCTGGTCGGCGTCGGAGCATGCCGCGTTCAAGGCGATCCGGGCGGCTTCGCGCGGCAAGCTCAGGCCGGAGCGCGACCAGAACCTCGTCGTCAGCTACTGGCGCGCCGGTGCCTCCGACGAGGAGCATGTCGCCGCCAAGAAGGCGGAAGCCGCGAAGGCTTGATCAGCCCTCGCGCACCGCGACGATGAACAGACGCGGGAAGCGCAGCAGCACCTTGCCGTCGCTCTCGACCGGGTAATGCGGCGCGATGCGCTCGAGATAGCGGGCGAGGAAGTCCTTCTGTTCCTCGGCCGTCAAACGGTCGAGATAAGGCTTCAGACCGGTGCTCTTGAACCATTCGGCGATGGCTTCGAGATTGGCCAGCGCGTGAACGTAGGTGGTCTGCCAGAGATCGACGCGGCAGCCGGCCTCGATCAGCCAGCGGCGGTAATCGCCGAAGGAACCGATCGCCGAGCGCTCCGCCTTCGCGGTGGCAAGCTTTTCAGCCCAGGGGCCTTCCGCCGCAACCTCACGCATCGCGACATGCGAAGGCTCGTTGAGATTGTTCGGCATCTGCACGGCAAGGCAGCCGCCTGGCGTCAACGAACGCGCCAGACGCGGAAACAGGCCCTCGTGATCCGGCAGCCATTGCAGCACGGCATTGGCGAAGATCAGGTCGTAACCGGCCGCATCCGACCAGCTGTTCACGTCGCCGAGGACGAAGGAGAGGTTCGGCAGGCGCTTCCTGGCCTTCTCCAGCATGTCCGGCGAGGAATCGAGGCCCTCGTTCACGGCGTCGGGGAAACGGGCCGCGACCAGTTCCGTGCTGTTGCCGGGGCCGCAGCCGAGGTCGATGCAGCGCTTCGGGTCGCTCAGCGGCACGCGGGCGAGGAGATCGGCAGGCGGGCGCGTGCGCTCATCTTCGAAGCGCAGATATTGCGCGGCGTCCCAGTCCGGCTTGGCGATCATGCCGCGGGCTTCCGCGCCAGAAGGGCGAAGCGGGTCGAGGCCCCCAGCCGGATCGCGTCATGCAGGGGCGCGGCGCGCTGCTGCTCGCGCACCACCTGAATGTAATCGGCCGGGACGATGTCGACGAAGCCGGCGGCGGTCAGCATGCCTTCAAGACGCTGCCGGCTGAGCCCGTCCTTGAAATAGAAGCGGCTGGTGATCGAGGCATGGGTGTCGGCATCGATCTGGTGGACAGCCGCGCCGCGCTTCTCGCGCAGCCAGTTGCCGAAGCGATTGACCAGCGCCTGCCAGCGCGTGCGGTTGATCCAGTCGCCGTCGATGATCAGCATGCGCCCGCCGGGACGCAGGACGCGGAACCACTCGCTCAGAGCCGCTTCCGGATCGGTCAGGGTCCAGACGAGATGGCGAGTGATCGCCGCATCATAGCTCGCGTCCTCGTCGAGCAGATGCTCGGCATCGCCAAGCCGAAAGCGGGCAGCCTTGCCATGCTTGGCACGGGCGCGCTCCAGCATCGCCTCGGAGAAGTCGAGCGCGGTGACGCGGTGGTTTAGCGACAGCAGGGCGCGGGTGATCTCGCCGGTGCCGCAAGCGAGGTCGAGCACGTCGAGCGGCTGCGAGCCGAAGGAATCGCCGATCAGGCGCTGGAAGGCCTTCAATTCGCGATCGGACTTGATCGCGTGGCCGAAGGAGAGATCGAAGCTCTCGGCCCGCGCCGACCAATAGGCGCGGATCTCTTCTTTCAAGGTGAAATTGTCATGCGAGGCGGGCGCGGACATCGCTCAGACCTGAATGTAAGGCTCGACCAGAAGCGTGCCCCGGGCCGAACGCTCCAGATGCACGCCGACCGCATATGTCTCCGATACCGCCTGATGTGCAAGCACATCCGCAGGGGGGCCCGCCTGCGCGATGCGCCCCGAATTCATCACCAGCACCCGGTCGGCGAAGCGGGCCGCGAGCGAGAGATCATGGATCGCCACCACGGTGACGATGTCGCGCCGACGCGTCGCCTCGCGGATCGTCGCCATGACGTCGAGCTGGCGGCGCACGTCGAGCGCACTGGTCGGCTCGTCGAGCAGGAGGACGTCGGGCTCGCGCACCAGCGCCTGGCCGATCGCGGCAAGCTGGCGCTGGCCGCCGGAGAGCGTCGCGATATCGCGCGAGGCGAAGGGTGCGAGGCCGAGTTCCTCGATCACCGCCTCGACGGCGCGGGTATCCTCGGGCGAGGCCGCGAGCGCATAGCCGCGATGCAGGCTCTTGCGGGCGAGCAGGATGATGTCGAAGACCGAGAGTGCGACGCGCGCGCCGGTATCCTGCGCGAGATAGAACACCTTGCGCGCCCGTTCGCGCTGCGAGAGCGCCGAGAGGTCGTGGCCGTCGAGCGCGACCGTGCCGCGCTCGGGGCGCAGCAGGCCGGCGGCGCAGCGGAACAGGGTCGACTTGCCGGAGCCGTTGGGGCCGACCAGAGCGGCGAGCTCGCCGCGCGGCAAGGCCTCGGTGCCGAGCCCCTGCAGGACCGGCGTCGTGCCATAGCGGAAGTCGAGATCGCGGATCAGCAGCGCCATCGCTCAGACTCCCCGCCCACGGATCGACATGACCAGGCTGATGAAGAAGGGCACGCCGATCAGCGCCGTGATGATGCCGATCGGATAGATCACGCCGGGCGTGATGACCTTCGAGACGGTGGAAGCGAGCGAGAGCAGCACCGCGCTGGCGATCGTCGCGGTCGGCAGGAAGAAGCGCTGGTCCTCGCCGACCAGAAGCCGCGCGATATGCGGACCGACGAGGCCGATGAAGCCGATGCCGCCGACGAAGGAGACTGAGACCGCGGCAAGCAGCGAGGTCGCGACGAGGATTTCCAGGCGCAGGCGATCGACGCGGACGCCGAGGCTCTCGGCCCGCTCGTCGCCGAGGCGTAGCGCCGTCAGCGCCCAGCCCCGCATCAGGAAGAACGGCAGGGCGAGCGCGATCAGCAGCGCGGCGACGCCTACTTTCTCCCAGCTGGCGCGGGCGAGGCTGCCAAGCGTCCAGAACACGATCTGGGTGAGCTGCACCTCGTTCGAACGGTATTGCAGCAGCGCGGTGATGGCGTTGCAGGTGAAGAGCAGGGCGATGCCGACGAGGATCATCGTCTCGGGGCTGACGCCGCGCAGCTTGGTCATGAAGAACAGGACGAGCGAGGCCGACAGCGCGAAGACGAAGGCATTGGCCGTGACGATATAGGGGCCGGCGCCGGGAATGACGCTCCAGCCGAAGACGATCGCGACGGAGGCGCCGACCGTCGCCGCGGCCGAGACGCCGAGCGTGAAGGGGTCGGCCAGCGGGTTGGCGAGGATGGTCTGCATGCCCGCCCCACTCAGGCCCAGCATGGCGCCGACGGCCATCGCCATCAGCGCGATCGGCAGGCGCAGGTCCCAGACGATGACGGAGAGCCGCGGCGTCGCCGATTGCGGATCGACCAGCGTGCGCAGGACGTCGGCGAGCGGCAGGTTGCCGGGACCGATCGAGACATCGAGCGCCAGCGCGACGGCAAGCGCGACGAGGCCGAGCAGGACGAGCTTCAGCCGGCGCGCATTGCGCCGGCGATAGTCCCCGGTGGCATTTGCCGTCATGGGCAGGGTCGCGGCCATGGTCGCTCGGGCCATTCTTACTGGAGCTTGGCCCAGAACACGCCGGAATAGGGGATCGGCAGGAACTTCTCGTGGAATTCCTTGAAGACCGCCTCCGGGTCGATGTCCTTGAAGCGGTCCGGATAGAACTCCTTCGCCATGGCGAGCTCGGCGATGAAGTAATAGGGCGCGTCGTAGAACTGGTGGTAGAAGGCCATGACCTTCTTGGCCTGCACCGCCTTGAGCTGCTGGAAGCCCGGGCGCTGCATCAGCGCCGCCATTTCCTTCTGCACCTTCTCGGGCGTCGCGTCATAGCCGAGGCTGACCGCGCTGCTGCCGGGATTGCTGCCGTACCAGTTGGCGCCGGTGAGGAAATAAACGTCCGGGTTGTCGGCGAGCACCTTCTCCTGCGCGGCCTGCGCCTGGAAGGCGGAGAAGAACTGGCTGCCCCAGTTGCGCCCACCCGACTCCTCGATGAAGCGGCCGAAATTGAACGGACCGAAGGTGGCGCAGCAAGGCAGGAGACCCGCGGCGCGCTCGACGAAGACCAGCGGCTTCTGCTTGTCGGGGATCGCGCCGACGCGGGCATAGATGCTGCGGGTCTGGCGCATGTAATAGTCGGAGAAGGCGTTCGCCTCCTTCTCGCGACCGAGGATGCGGCCGAGAAGCTGCACGCTCGGCAGCACGTTCTGGGTCGGGTCCTGGCGGAAATCGACGAAGACGGTGGTGATGCCGGCCTTCTCGAGCTTGGCGAGCAGGCCCGTCTCCTGCGCCTTGAAATAGTTGGAGAGGTCGAGGATGTAGACCTCGGTGCCGAGCGAGGCGATCTTCTCCATGCTGACATCGGCGGCATAGGGGTTGCCCATGTTCGCGACGTCCTTGGCCTTCGGGAACTTGGCCAGGTATTTCTGCCAGGCGCCCGGATCGTTCTCGATCAGGTCGTTGCCCCAGCCGACGACGCGCTTGAACGGGTCATCGCGGTCGAGCATCGCCAGCGTATAGAGCTGGCGGCCTTCGCTGAGCACGATCTTCTGGGGGTCGCGCGTGACGTTGACGACGCGGCCGGCGAGGTCGGTGACCTCGATCGTCTCGGCGCTGGCGGCTCCCGCCATCAACACGGAAGCGCCGAACAGAACGGCGGAAGACAGACGGGAAAGCCAACGGGGAGCGGGCATCGGACAACATCCTGCCGGGGAAAGATGCCCTCGCGCTAACACAGCCCGTCTCAGGTCGGCAAAGCAATTCTATCTGTTTTGAATTGATCTAAATTAGATCTATTCTGGAATCTTGCCAGACTACGTCAGTCTTCGAAAACAACCGGCAATCGAATCCTATCGTCGTCTTGCGATCAGCCCAGCCTCTCGGGCCCCTGCATCGCCTCCCGCGCCCGTATGGCGAAGCGCCGGGCGAGCGGCGCGACCTCGGCCGCGTTGGCGGCCGCAGCCGTGCCGGCGCGGACCCGGTCGGCGATGCCGACGAAGATCACGGCGAAGCGGAACAGCGCGAAGACGAGATGGAAGCGCAGGAGCGGCGCCGTTGGCACGGCATGGGCATAATAATGCGCGAGGAACGCGGCCTCGGTGGGAATGCCGAGCGCGGCCCGGTCGAGCCCGAGAATACCGCCATATTCGTCGGGCGCCGTATGCCAGGGCATGGCGCAATAGCCTAGATCGGCCAAGGGATGACCGAGCGTCGACAACTCCCAGTCGAGGATGCCGATCACCTCGGGCTTCTCGGGGTGGAAGAGCAGATTGCCGAGCCGGAAATCGCCATGAGCGATCGAGATCTGGCCGTCATCATCAGGCAGATGCGCCGGCAGCCAATCGGCGACGGCCTCCAGTTCGGGGATCGGCTCGCCGGGCGATTCACGCAATTGCTTGGTCCAGCGCGCGATCTGGCGCTCGAAATAATTGCCCGGCCGGCCGAAATCACCGAGACCGACCTCGTCGGGCTTCACCGCATGCAGCTTTGCCAGAGCCTCCGCCATGCCGAGATAGAGGCCGTGTCGCTCTTCTGGCGCGAGACCGGGCAAGGCAGCGTCATGAAAGACCCGGCCTTCCAGCCGCTCCATCAGGTAGAAGGGCGTGCCGAGCGGATTGGAATCGGCGTGGAACAGCAGTGCGCGCGGGACCGGCACGTTTGTCCGCGACAACGCTTCGAGCACGCAGAACTCGCGGTCGATCGCGTGGGCGCCGCGCAGGATCGGGCCTGACGGCTGCTTGCGCAGCACGAGGCGGCGCGTGCCCCAATCGACGAAATAGGTCGGGTTGGACTGGCCGCCGCCGATGCGTTCGAGCTTGAGATCGCCGGCGCCGAAGCGTGCCTGCAGGATGTCAGCCAAGGCGGCCGGATCGAAATCGATGCTGGACGGCACTGGGGCTGCCATCGCCTCAGCCCTGCGCCTCGCCGGCCACGGGCCAGCGCCAGAAATCCCGGCCTTCCTGCGTGAGGAAGCGGTTCAGCACCATCTTGTGGACCTCATCGGCGCCATCCACCAATCGCGCCTGA
The DNA here is from genome assembly GCF_059416005.1 of Allobosea sp. GW821-FHT09G06. NCBI lineage: Bacteria > Pseudomonadati > Pseudomonadota > Alphaproteobacteria > Hyphomicrobiales > Alloboseaceae > Allobosea > Allobosea sp. GW821-FHT09G06. The sequence goes on from NZ_JBWKOI010000005.1 coordinate 145,637, forward strand.
CGGGCATAGCGGTAGATCCACTCCAGCACGGTATCCTTGGAGTAGCCGCGCGCGCCATTGACCTGGATCGCGACATCGGCGGCATCGTGCAGGACGTTGGCGACCTGGACCTTGGCCATTGAGACCTCCTTGCGGGCGAAGCCGCCGCGGTCGAGCTCCCAGGCCGCCTTCATAACCAGCAGGCGGCCGATCTCGATGCGCATGGCGAGATCACCGAGCTTGAGCTGGATGCTCTCGCGATCAGCGAGGCGCTGGCCGAAGCCATGGCGCTCGGCGGCATAGGCCTGCGCGATCTCGATGCAGCGCTTGGAGAGGCCGAGCCAGCGCATGCAATGGGTCAGGCGGGCCGGGCCGAGGCGAACCTGCGTCACCTTCATGCCCTGGCCTTCGCCGGCCAGCACGTTCTCGATGGGGATTTCGAGGCCGTCGAACTCCAGCTCGCAATGGCCGCCATGCTCCTCCGGCCCCATGATCTCGATGCGGCGCAGGATGCGCCAGCCCGGCTGGTCGGCATGGAAGAGGAAGGCGGTGAGGCCGTTGCGCGGATCGTCCGAGGTGCGGGCGACGAGGATGAAGTGTTTCGCCTCCTCCGCGCCCGTGATGAACCATTTGCGACCGCTGACGACATACTTGTCGCCACGCCGCTCAGCCCTGGTCTGGATCATCGAGGGATCGGAACCGCCACCCGGATGCGGCTCGGTCATGGCGAAGGCGGAGCGGAGCTTGCCCGCGACGATCGGCTTCAGCCAGCGCTCTTTCTGCTCGGGCGTGCCGAGCGCCTCCAGCACCATCATGTTGCCGTCGTCGGGCGCAGCCGAGTTGAAGATGACCGGGCCGAAGATCGAGCGATTCATCTCCTCGTAGCAAACCGCCATACCCATCTTGCCCAGGCCTACCCCGCCGGTCTCGGGCTTGAGCTGCAGGCACCAGAGCCCCTCGGCGCGCGCCTTGGTCCGCATCGTGTCGAGCAAGGGCAAGGCGATGTTGCCATGCGCGTCATAGGACGCCCGGTCGGCTTCGAGCGGCAGGATCTCGCGCTCGACGAAGGCGGCGATCCGCGTGCGGTAGTCTTCGATCCGGGGAGAAATCTCGAAATCCATGGCCATGCTCACAGGGACGAAACGAGATGGCCGCCATCGACCTCGATGGTTGAGCCGGTGATGTAGCTGCCGGCAGCGGAAGCAAGCAGCAGCAAGGCGCCGTCGAGCTCCTCCGGCTGGCCCAGCCTTCGCTGCGGGATGCGCTTGATCAGGTTCAAGCCGGCTTCAGTCACGAAGAAATCGCGGTTGATGTCGGTCTCGATATAGCCGGGGCAAAGCGCGTTGACGCGGATGCCGTCACGGGCCCATTCGAGCGCCAGTGCCTTGGTGAGCTGGATCACGCCCGCCTTCGAAGCGGCATAGGCGCTGACGCCGCCAGCAACACGATGGCCGAGGATCGAGGCGATATTGACGATGGCGCCGCCCTTGCCGGCCTCGCGCATGCCGCGCGCCACGGCCTGGGCAACGAGGAAGACCCCCTTCAGGTTGGTATCGAGAACCGCATCCCACACAGCCTCGGAGAGTTCGGCTGCAGGACTCGCGCCGCTGACGCCGGCGTTATTGACCAGGATGTCGAAATGCCTGCCGGCGAGCGCATCGGTGATCGAGGTGGCATCGCCGACATCCAGCAGAATGCTTTTCGAGGTGCCGCCCGTTTCAGCGATCTCCGCACGCGCCTGATCCAGCGCGGATTGCCGGCGCGCTGCGAGCGTGACCTCGACGCCATGGCGCGCGAGCAGCTTGGCGAAATGCAGCCCCAGCCCGCCGGACGCACCCGTCACCAAAGCCGTCCGGCCTGAAAGGTCCTCGAACATCGCGGCACTTCCTCCACCAAAAATCGAGCGAGCGCTCGCTATTTTTATGGCGATGCGCCTGCTCTTGCAATAGGCTTGTTTAGACAGTGGGATATTCGGGCGAGGCGGGGACAGGGTGCAGCCGGCGAATCACAAGGACGACGCCAGCACTGTCTCGATGGAGGCGCTGTGCCAGCGCATCTTCGAGCGCCATCACGACGCCATCCGCGTGCGCAAGCCGCATGTCGCCGTCGCCAATCTCGCGCGCATCGTCGAGGCCACGCTCAAGCTCTCGAACCGGCAGGGCTTTCACGCCACCAGCCTGCGTGACCTTGCCGAGGCCTCCGGCCTCAGCATGGGCGGGCTCTATGCCTATTTCCCCAACAAGGCGACGCTGCTGGCGATGATCCTCGGCGAGGTCGCGCGCGCGGCGCAGGAGGCGCTCAGCGCGGCCCCTGCCGCCATCGCCGGCGATCCGCAGCGCCATCTCGCCTGGCTGATTGAGCGCCATATCCGCCTGACCGAGGCGATGCAGCCCTGGTTCGTCTTCGCCTTCATGGAAGCGAAGTCGTTTCCCGCGGCCGAGCGAAAGCAGGCCGTCGACAGCGAGGCTGCGACCGAGGCGATCATCGCCGATGTGCTACGGCGCGGCGTGGCGGAAGGCACCTTCGCCATTGCCGATATCGACCTCGCCGCCGCGCTGATCAAGCCGCTGCTGCAGGAATGGTATGTGAAACGGGCCAAGTACCGGAAGCGCGGCACCTCAATCGAGGCCTATATCGCAGCCTCGACCGATTTCATCATGGCAGCGGTGCGGGCGCAGGCTCAGAGCCGTCCAAGTTAAATTACCCGGATAAAAACTTGCCTTATTAAAATCCGGGTATTACTGAGCGTCCATCGAACAGGATGGATCGCACCGATGCAGAGCGCGGACAGGAAGGCGGCAACGGCCGCCTACAAGGAACGGAAGACGGTCGCGGGCATCTTCGCCTTCCATTGCGAGGCGGCCGGGCTGACATGGGCCGGCCGCGCGCCCGATCTTTCAACGATCGAGAACCGCCTGCGCTTCACGCTGCGCCATGGCAGCCACCGCCAGCGCTCCCTGCAGGCGGCGTGGAACGCGCATGGCCCCGAGGCCTTCCGCTTCGAGGCGCTGGAACGGCTGGAGGACGAGGATATCGCCTATGTGCTGGATCGCGTGCTGAAAGAACGCCTCGCCCATTGGCAGGCGAGGCTCGGCGCCGAGGCGCTTTAGGCAGCAGCGCTGGCGCGCCGCTCAATCGTCCATCTTGAGGGCGGCGATGAAGGCTTCCTGCGGGATTTCGACCTTGCCGAACTGCCGCATCTTCTTCTTGCCTTCCTTCTGCTTCTCCAGAAGCTTGCGCTTGCGGGTGGCGTCGCCACCGTAGCACTTGGCGGTGACGTCCTTGCGCAGGGCGCGGATGGTCTCGCGGGCGATGATCTTGCCGCCGATCGCCGCCTGGACCGGGATCTGGAACATGTGCGGCGGGATCAATTCCTTGAGCTTCTCGCACATGGCGCGGCCGCGGGCATCGGCGCGCGAGCGGTGGACCAGCATCGAGAGCGCATCGACCGGCTCGGCATTGACCAGGATCGACATGCGCACGAGGTCGCCCTCGCGATAGTCGGTGATCGCGTAGTCGAAGGAGGCATAGCCCTTCGAGATCGACTTCAGCCGATCGTAGAAGTCGAAGACGACCTCGTTCAGCGGCAGATCGTAGACGACCTTGGCGCGCGAGCCGACATAGGACAGGTCGGTCTGGATGCCGCGCCGGTCCTGGCAGAGCTTCAGGACGGAACCGAGATATTCGTCCGGCGTGAAGATCGTCGCCTTGATCCAGGGCTCCTCGATGAATTCGATCTTCATCACGTCCGGCATGTCGGCCGGGTTATGCAGTTCCAGCGTCGTGCCGTCGCGCAGCTTGAGGTGGTAGACCACCGACGGCGCGGTCGAGATCAGGTTGAGGTTGAACTCGCGCTCCAGCCGCTCCTGGATGATCTCCAAATGCAGCAGGCCGAGGAAGCCGCAGCGGAAGCCGAAGCCGAGCGCAGCCGAGGTCTCCATTTCATAGGAGAACGAGGCGTCGTTCAGCCGCAGCCGGCTCATCGCGGCGCGCAGCACCTCGAAATCGGCGGCATCGACCGGGAAGATGCCGCAGAACACCACCGGCTGCACCGGTTTGAAGCCCGGCAGCGGTTCCGCGATCGGCTTCTTCTCATCGGTGATGGTGTCGCCGACGGCGGTATCCGCGACTTCCTTGATCGAGGCGGTGAAAAAGCCGACCTCGCCGGGCCCGAGCTGCTTGACCTCGGTCATCTTGGGCTTGAACACGCCGACGCGATCGACGCCATAGGAGGCGTTGGCCCGCATCATCCGGATGGTCATGCCCTTCTTCAGCACGCCGTCGATGACGCGCACGAGCACGACGACGCCGAGATAGGCGTCATACCATGAGTCGACCAGCAGGCACTTGAGCGACGCATCGGGATCGCCCTTCGGCGCCGGAAGCTTCTCGACGATGGCCTCCAGCACGCCCTCGATATTGAGGCCGGTCTTGGCCGAGATCGGCACGGCCTCGGAGGCATCGAGCCCGATCACGTCCTCGATCTGCTGCTTGATGCGCTCCGGCTCCGCGGCGGGCAGATCGATCTTGTTGAGGACGGTGACGATCTCGTGGTTGGCGTCGAGCGCCTGATAGACGTTGGCGAGCGTCTGCGCCTCGACGCCCTGCGAGGCATCGACCACCAGCAGCGAACCTTCGCAGGCCGCGAGCGAGCGCGAGACCTCATAGGCGAAGTCGACATGGCCGGGGGTGTCCATCAGGTTCAGGACATAGTCCTTGCCGTCCTTGGCCCGGTAGTCGAGCCGCACCGTCTGCGCCTTGATGGTGATGCCGCGCTCCTTCTCGATATCCATCGAGTCGAGGATCTGGTCGCTCATGTCGCGGGCAGCGACGGTGCCGGTCTGCTGGATCAGACGGTCGGCCAGCGTCGACTTGCCGTGGTCGATATGGGCAACGATCGAGAAGTTGCGGATATTGTCGATGGTGCGGGTGCTCATCGGGCGCAGATAGCAGCGTTGCCTCATTGCGCCAAGGCTTTGCAGTGGGATATCGCCGCCGCGCTACGCCGCGACCAGGCGATCCTGCGCCCAGTTCAGGGCGCGATAGTCGAAGCCGGCCTCCAGCGTTGGCTTGACCACCGAAAAATACGGCGAGATGTCGAAATCGCGCGGCATGTAAAGCGAGTGATGCCGGATGTGCAGAATTTCCTCGAAATCCTCATCGCTCATCGCCCGCGCGTATTCCACCGTCGGCAAGACCGGGTAGCGCGCTGCCTCGAAAGCCTGGGCGATCAGCGTCGAGCAGATCGCCCGTGTCGGATCGCCGGAACCGATCGCGATCATGCGCCGCCGCCAGCGCTGCGGCACCCAGGGCAGCGGCACGAGCCAGCGCAACAGGTCGATGATGTTCTTGAGGTCGTATTGCGTGCCGAGACGGGAGAGAGCGAAGGCTATGACAGTGCCGCGGCCCTGCGCGTCCAGCCCCTGCGGCCGGCAGATGCGCGTGCCGAAAGCGCCGTATTTCGAGAGCGGCGAGAGTACGCAGCCGACATCCATCTCGACCTCGGCCAGCACCAGCGGTTCGCCATGCTCGTCGAACTGCCCGGTCTCGCCGACATACAACGCTGCGTGCGACCAGGTCGACTGGGTGAGGTATTTGATCGCGGTCGAGACCTTCATGCCGCCCTCGACCAGCAGCACATCGCCGGGCTGAAGCGCCGCCTTCAGCCGGTGCAGGGCCTTCGAGTCCGCCGACGCCGCAACCTGCTTGTTGCGGGTGATGAATCGGACGACCGAGCGTCCCAACCATTCGAGACCGCGATTCATGACCGCTGCTTCCTTGTCGCTTCCCCTGCGATGCGCCATCGAACTGGCGTCGTTTGACCGAGATCAGAGCATGAAAGCCTGATTTTTCCTGAAATGCGGGGCGCAACGGCAGAGCTGCCCTCGCGATAATTCGAAATGTGATGAAAGCGAGGTTGATGGGCGATCGCAGCCGCAAGCGCGGCAGTTCGGTCTTGCTGTATTGCTTTTCTATTTTAGTAGAAATAATCCTATTTCATGGACCACTTGGACGACACCGATCTCGACCGCAAACTTGGGCTCAAGCTCAAGGCCGCGAGAGTGCATCACGGCTGGACGCTCGACGATCTCTCAGGGCGTTCCGGGGTCAGCCGCGCCATGATCTCGCGAATCGAGCGCGGCGAATCGAGCCCGACTGCCGCCCTGCTGGTCCGGCTCGGGTCCGGGCTCGGCCTGTCGCTTTCGGCCTTGCTGGAAGAGGATGCAGGCAGCGGGCCGCTGGCGCGCCGCGACGCCCAGCCGCTCTGGCGCGATCCGGCGAGCGGCTATCTGCGCCGCAACGTCTCGCCGCGCGGGACGGGCTCGGGCTTCGAGATCGTCGAGGTCGAGCTTCCGGCCGGCGCCGAAGTGAGGCTGGACAATGCGACCGGCGCCGCGGCGCTCGATCAGCAGATCTGGGTGCTGCGCGGCCGGCTCGACCTGACCGTCGAAGGCGTTCGCCATGAATTGGCCGAGGGCGACTGCCTGCAAATGCACCTGCGCGGCCCGATCATCTACCGCAATCCGGGCGATGCGCCCGTCCGCTACTCCGTCATCCTCGCCGCCAGGAGCGGGGCCTTTCCGGGACATATCGCATGAATGCGACCAGCCTCGCCGTCGCCATCGAAACGCTCGACGCCAGCGCTGCCGAGACAGCCGTTCCGGCGCTGGCGGAGATCCTGCGTGACAGCGTCGCCAACGGCGCCTCGGTCGGCTTCATGAACTGGAACACGGCCGCCGATTACGAGCGCTTCTGGCGCGATGTCGTGGCGGGTGTCGCGAGCGGGCAGGCCATCCTGTTGGCCGCACGGAACGAGAACGGCATCGTCGGCACGGCCCAGCTTCACCTGATCGGCAAACCGAACCAGCCGCACCGGGCCGAAATCGCCAAGGTACTGGTGCATTCGCGCGCGCGTCGGCAGGGCATCGGCGAAGCGTTGATGCAGCGGGCCGAGGCGATCGCGCGGGAGAAGGGCCGCGACCTGCTGGTGCTCGACACGGACGAGCACGGCGCGGCGCGGCGGCTCTATAACCGGCTCGGCTGGACCGAAGCCGGTACCATCCCGCGCTATGCACTGATGCCGGATGGCGCCGATTGCGGCTCGACATTTTTCTACAAGAGCCTGGCCTGAGCCACCGCTGTCATTCCGGGGCACGCCGCAGGCGTGAACCCGGAAACCACGACTGGGTGGGGCATTTGATATCCACCGACTGGTCACTCGCCCGGTCGTGGGTTCCGGGTTCTTCGCTGCGCGAAGCCCCGGAATGACAAGGGGGCTCAGCCCTCGACGTTGCCGCGGATATAGGGCTCGACCGGGCCCTTGAGCGTGATCGTCATCGGGCGGCCGAAGCGGTCCTTGGCGGTGCCGGCGGCGACCTTCACCCAGCCTTCGGAGACGCAATATTCTTCGACATTGGTCTTCTCGACGCCCTTGAAGCGGATGCCGATATCGCGCGCCAGCACCTCTTCATTGTAGAAGGGGCTCTCCGGATTGACGGACAGACGGTCGGGAAGCTGCTCGGACATGGCTCGCACCTGAATTGCGGAAACGGTTGCTTTGCCCGCTCGATAACCGCTTCCGCCGGCAAAGCCAACTCAGGGCCTTGGCCAACGCCTAGCGGCTGCCGTCCAGCAGGCGGCCGACGACCTTGGCGGTGTAGTCGACCATCGGGACGATACGAGCATAGTTCAGGCGCGTTGGGCCGATGATGCCGACGACGCCGACGATGCGCTGCTCGGCGTCGCGGAAGGGCGCGGCCACCATCGAGGAGCCGGACATCGAGAACAGCTTGTTCTCCGAGCCGATGAAGATGCGCACGCCGTCGCCATCCTCGGCGCGCGTCAGCAGGTCGATGACGTCGGTCTGTGTCTCCAGATCGCCGAACAGCATGCGGATGCGCTCGAGATCCTCCTGTGCCCGGAGATCGTCGAGCAGATTGGCCTGGCCGCGCACGATGAGATGGCGGTCGCTGCCCGGGCCGGCCTGGGTCGCGATGCCGCTTTCGACGAGGCGGGCCGTCAGCACGTCGAGCTCGCGCTCCATCAGGGCGCGCTGCCCGCCGATCTCGCCGCGCAGTTCGGCCAGCGTCTTGCCGAGGATGCGGGCGTTCAGGAAATTCGCGGCCTCGCTCAGCGCCGAGGCCGGCAGGCCGGCCGGCAAAGCCAGCAGACGGTTCTCCACCGCGCCGTCCTCCGAGACCAGCACGACCAGCGCGCGCAGCGGATCAAGCCGGACGAACTCGATATGCTTCAGCCGGACATCGGCCTTGGTGGTGACGACGACGCCGGCGCCGCGCGACAGGCCGGAAAGCAGGGCCGAGGCTTCGGTCAAGGTCTGGTCGAGATTGCGGTTGCTGGCGGCGACCCTGATCTGCGCCTCGATTCGGGCGCGTTCGTCGGCCGTGAGATTGCCGACCTCCATCATCGCATCGACGAAGAAGCGCAGGCCCCGCTCGGTCGGAAGGCGCCCCGCGGAGGTATGCGGCGCATAGATCAGCCCGGCCATTTCGAGATCGGTCATGACATTGCGCACCGTCGCCGGCGACAGCGCCATCGGCAGCAGGCGGGCGATGTTGCGCGAGCCGACGGGCTCCCCCGTCGTCAGGTAGCCGTCGACGATCTGGCGAAAAATCTCGCGCGAGCGCTGGTCGGTCTCGACCAGGCCGCTCATCGTCTCGGGGCGGGGCGTATGGGCGCTCATGAACCTTTTTCAGGCGAACCGTCGGTCTCGTCCTATTGTCGTCATGCAAAGCGCAGGGATCAAGGGGCAGAACTGCCCCGCGCCTTGCCGCGCGCGGCGCAAACGCCTACAAGCCGCCACTTCCCCGCAAGACAGGAATATTTCATGCGACCCTCCAAACGCGCCGCCGACGAGATGCGCAAGGTCACGCTCGAACGCGGCGTGGTGCGCTATGCCGAGGGTTCCTGCATGGTGACGTTCGGCGAGACGAAGGTGCTTTGCGCCGCGACCGTCGAGGAAAAGGGGCCGCCGTGGCTGCGCGGCACCGGCAAGGGCTGGGTCACCGCCGAATATTCGATGCTGCCGCGCGCCACGCATGAGCGCACGCGCCGCGAGGTCACCTCCGGCAAGCCCTCCGGCCGCACGCAGGAAATCCAGCGCCTGATCGGGCGCAGCTTGCGCGCCGTCGTCGATCTCACCGCGATCGGCGAGCGCCAGATCGTCGTCGATTGCGACGTGCTCCAGGCCGATGGCGGCACCCGCACGGCCTCGATCACCGGCGCCTGGGTCGCGCTGCACGACGCGCTGAAATGGATGGAAGGGCGCGGCCTGCTCAAGGGCACGAGCCCGCTGAAGGACCATGTCGCCGCGATCTCCTGCGGCATCGTCGCCGGCAACCCGGTGATCGATCTCGACTATGTCGAGGATTCCGGCGCGCAGACCGACGCGAATTTCGTCATCACCGGCTCGGGCGGCATCGTCGAGGTGCAGGGCACGGCCGAGGGGGCGCCCTTCTCCGAGGAGGAGCTCCTGTCGCTGCTGAAGCTCGCCAAGGGCGGCGTTTCCAAGCTCGTCACGCTGCAGAAGGCGGCGGTGGCGTAGTCATCGTCATAGAACACGGCGTCATCCCGGACGCAGCGAAGCGGAGATCCGGGATCCATCGTAGAGTGCGACGCCCTTCGATGGATCCCGGGTCAAGCCCGGGATGACGGCGTGGTTCCAGAGGATAAGAAGAGATGTCGGAGCATCGCCTCCTCACCGGCAAGGTCGTGATCGCGACCCATAACCAGGGCAAGTTGCGCGAGATGCGTGACTTGCTGGCGCCCTATGGCATCGAGCTCGTCTCGGCCGGGGAACTCGGGCTGCCAGAGCCGGTCGAGGATGGCTACATGTTCTCGGAGAACGCGGCGATCAAGGCGGTCGCCGCGGCCTCGGCCAGCGGTTTGCCGGCGCTTTCCGACGATTCCGGCATCTGCATCGATGCGCTCGACGGCGCGCCGGGCCTGTTCTCGGCCAACTGGGCCGGACAGGCTAAGGATTTCGCCTTCGCGATCGGACGCGTGCAGATGGAACTCGCCAAGCGCGGCGCCATCACGCCCGAGACGCGCAAGGCGCATTTCGTCTCGGCACTGGTGATCGCCTGGCCGGACGGACACCAAGAGCTGTTCGAAGGCCGCGTCTTCGGCACGGTGACCGAGCAGGCCCGTGGCCTGGGCGGTTTCGGCTACGATCCAATCTTCCTGCCCGAGGGCCATGACAAGACCTTCGGCGAGATGACGGCCGAAGAGAAGCACGGCATTCCGGCCGACGGCTCGCCCGGCCTGTCGCATCGCGCGCGCGCCTTCCATGTGCTGGCCGCCGCCTGCCTGAGGAAGTCCGCGTGAGCGACCCGGCCGCCTTGTCCGAGCGGCCATCGCTCCTGCATCCGACCGCGGATGCGGGCTTCGCCGTCTATGTGCATTGGCCGTTCTGCCTGGCCAAATGCCCCTATTGCGACTTCAACAGCCACGTGCGGCTGCAGCCGCCCGACCAGCAGCGCTATATCGCTGCCTTCCGCCGCGAGATCGCGCATCGGGCGGCGCTGGTGCCGGGCCGCACGGTCTCCTCGATCTTCTTCGGCGGCGGCACGCCCTCGCTGATGGAGGGCCGCACGGTCGGCGCGATCCTCGATGCGATCGGTGAATACTGGGCGGTCGATCCCAATTGCGAGGTCTCGCTGGAGGCCAACCCGACCAGCGTCGAGGCCGGGCGCTTCCGCGATTTCCGGGCTGCCGGCGTCAACCGCGTCTCGCTCGGTGTGCAGGCGCTGAACGACGCCGATCTCAAGGCGCTCGGACGGATGCATTCGGCCGAGGAGGCGCTCGCCGCCGTCGCGATCGCGCGCCAGTATTTCGAGCGCTATTCCTTCGACCTGATCTATGCCCGCTCGCCCTTGCAGACGCCGGCCTTGTGGCGCGCCGAGCTGGAGCTGGCGATCAGCCACGCAGCCGAGCATCTCTCGCTCTACCAGCTGACGATCGAGCCGGGCACCGCCTTCGAGCGACTGTTCCGCGCCGGCAAGCTCGCCATTCCCGATCACGATGCCGGCGCCGCGCTCTACGAGACGACGCAGGAGATCACGGCGAAGCACGGCCTGCCGGTCTACGAGATTTCGAACCATGCCCGGCCCGGCGCCGAGTGCCGGCACAACCTCGTCTACTGGCACTATGGCGAATATGCTGGAATCGGCCCCGGCGCCCATGGACGGCTCGTAACAACGCAGGGCCGTATGGCGCATTCGACCGAGAAGCGGCCGGAGGTCTGGCTGGAACGCGTCGAGGCCGAGGGTCATGCTCTGGTCGAGGACGAGCGTCTCAGCGAAGAAGCGCAAGGCGATGAGTATCTGCTGATGGGGCTTCGCCTCGTCGAGGGCATCGATCCCCAGGTGTTCAAGGCGCTGGCGGGACGCGCGCTCAATGCCCAGCGCGTGACCAGCCTGATCGACGAGAAGCTGCTGATGGAACGCGCGGGCGGCCGGCTCGCGGCGACGCCGGACGGCGCCTTGTTGCTCGACGCGCTGGTGGCCGATCTGGCGGCTTGAAGCCTGCCGTCATTCTCGGGCGGAGCGAAGCGCAGACCCGAGAATCTCCTTCAGGAAGAGGCGCTGGAGCCTCCGCGTCACGAGATGCTCGGGTCAAGCCCGAGCATGACGGCAATTCTCGGGCGTCAGCCCTTCCCCAGCCGCACGCCGGTCTTCGGGTCGAAGACATGGACCTTGTCGGGATCGACGGTGATCCAGAGCCGGCCTTCCTGCGCCGCAATCTCGCCGGTCGCCGCCTGCATCACGAAGGGCTGGCCGGCGAGCTTGCCGTGGAAGAGCTGGGTCGCGCCCAGTTCCTCGATGAACTCGACGTCGAAGGGCAGCGAACCCGCCTGCCCTTCCGAGGCGATCTCGACATCCTCGGGCCGCAGGCCGACCTCGACCGGTGCCTGCACAGCCAGATCCTCGCGCAGGTCGCGGACCTCGATGATGGCGTCGCCCAGCGCGACGATGCCGGGGCCATCGACCGCGCCGGGCAGGATGTTCATCGGCGGCGAGCCGATGAAGGTCGCGACGAACTTGCTCGCCGGCTTGCGGTAGACCTCTGCGGGCAGGCCGATCTGCTCGACCTGGCCGGCATTCATCACCACGAGCTTGTCGGAGAGCGTCATCGCCTCGACTTGATCGTGGGTGACGTAGATCGCGGTGACGCCGAGCGCGCGCTGCAGCTTCTTGATCTCGACGCGCATCTGGACGCGCAGCTTGGCGTCGAGGTTCGAGAGCGGCTCGTCGAAGAGGAAGACCTGCGGCTTGCGCACGATGGCGCGGCCCATGGCGACGCGCTGGCGCTGGCCGCCGGAGAGCTGGCGCGGCCGGCGTTCCAGGAAGGGCTCGATCGCGAGGATGCGCGCGGCTTCCTTCACGCGCTTGTCGATCTCGTCCTTCGGCGTGCCGCGGTTGCGCAGGCCATAGGCCATGTTGTCGTAGATGTTCATATGCGGGTAGAGCGCATAGTTCTGGAACACCATGGCGATGTCGCGGTCGGCCGGCTCGATCTGGTTGACGACACGGTCGCCGATCGCGACCTCGCCGGACGAGATCGTCTCCAGCCCGGCGACCATGCGCAGGAGCGTGGACTTGCCGCAGCCGGAGGGGCCGACGAGGACGCAGAAGCCGCCATCGGGGATGTCGAAGGAGACGCCTTTGACGGCCTCGACGCCGCCGGCATAGACCTTCTTGACGTTGCTGAGAGTGACCTGGGCCATTCGCGGATTACTTCTCGGTTTCGACCAGGCCCTTCACGAAGAGCCTCTGCATGGCAATGACGACGAAGACGGGCGGCAGCATCGCCAGCATGGCGGTGGCCATGGCGAGCTGCCATTCCGTCAGGGCGTCGGCGGTGACGATCATCTTCTTGATGGCGATGACGATGGTCTGCATCGAGTCCTTCGTCGTCACCAGAAGCGGCCAGAGATACTGGTTCCAGCCATAGATGAACTGGATGACGAAGAGCGCGGCGATCGTCGTCATCGAGAGCGGGATCAGCGTGTCCTTGAAGAACTTGAACGGGCCGGCGCCGTCGATCTTCGAGGCTTCGAGCAGCTCGTCCGGGATCGTCATGAAGAACTGCCGGAAGAGCAACGTGCCCGTCGCCGAGGCGATCAGCGGCACGGCGAGGCCCTGATAGGTGTCGAGCATGTTGAGATCGGAGACGATCTTAAAGGTCGGGAAGATGCGGACCTCGACCGGGAGCATCAGCGTGATGAAGATGATCCAGAACGCCGCCATGCGGAACGGGAAGCGGTAATAGACCACCGCATAGGCCGAGAGCACGGAGATGAAGATCTTTCCGAGCGCGATCGTGATCGCCATGATGAAGGAGTTCACCATCATCCCGATCACCGGCTCGCGCGTCGTGCTCGACGTGCCAACGAAGAGGATGCGGTTGTAGTTCTCCAGGAAATACGGGCCGGGATAGAGCGGCATCTGGCCGTTGATCACGGTCGCGGCGTCCCAGGTCGAGGCGACGAAGGTCAGCCAGACCGGGAAGGCGACGATCAGCACGCCGATCGTCAGGATGACATAGGCGATCGCGTCGCCCAGGCGGCGGTCCTCGACCATCAGGCGGCCCTTCCCATCTCGCGCAGCAATCCGGCCAGCGCATCCGCGCAGGCATCGAGGCAGGCCTGCCCCTTCTCAGGCGTGGCACGGCGCGCATCGCCGACCACGCCGGTCTCGGTCATCTCCCGGAAGGAGCGATGGCGCGAGACGGTCGGCCGCCCCGGCAGGCCGTCGCGGGCGCCGAAGGCTTCCGAGAGGCGCGGCTCGCGGACCGAACCCGGCGCCAGCACCATCATCATCGAGGTCTCGACCTCGCAGGCATGCTGGACGCCCTTCTGGTCCTGGAGCAGCGGCGGGAAGGCGTCCTGCGCCAGCATGAAATAGGTGGTCGCCTCGACATGCAGCCGGGTCTCGCGAGCGAAATCGGGCAGGAAGGCGGTGAGCGCGGCGATGTTGCCGCCGTGGCCGTTGACGATCAGCACGCGGTGGAAGCCGTGGCGCTCGATGCTCTTCAGGAAGGAGAGCAGCACGGCGCGATAGGTCGGGATGTCGAAGGTGAAGGTGCCGCCGAAGGCCATGTGATGCTCGGCCATGCCGCACCAGAGCGTCGGCGCCACGACGACGTCGATATCAGCTGCACGCTCGGCCGCCGCCTTGCAGACGCCGCTGCACAGGATGGTATCGACGCCAACGGGCAGATGCGGGCCGTGCTGCTCGATCGAGGCCACCGGCAGGACGACGATCGCGTCCGCCGCCGCCTTGGCGCGCAATTCCTCGGCGGTGAGGTCCATCCAGAGCACGGAGGGGGATCGGGTCACGGCGCGGGCCTCAGCAGCGGAAAGAAGAAGGCTTCGGTCAGCGTCTTCGCCAGGAAGGGCGCACGCCTCGCCGCCTCGCCCTCGTTGACGATGATCATCGGCGTGTGGTTGAGCACCTTGTAGAGACCGTCCTTGCGGCGCTCGGCGAGCGAACCCTCGGTCAACGAGCGCAGCACGAGCGTGAGATCACGGCTCTTCAGGCTGCCGGTCGGCGGCGAGATGTCGAAGCGGACATGCAGGAGCCGGAACATGTCCAGCCCCTCGTCCGAGGCCCGCCGATCCAGCGCCGCGTCGTCGGCGAAGACGGGGACGGCGACGAAGGGGACCTTGGCCTGCTCGGCCTGCCTGCGCATTTCACCGATCAGCTGGCTGCAGATGCGCTCGGCCCAAGCCAGCGTCGTGGCCGGCCCGCAATTCAGCACGATGCCGGACCAGGCGTCGATCCGGCGCCCCTGCGCGGCAGCCGTCGTCGGCAGCAGCAGGAGGCCGAGAAGCGCAACGACGATGGCACCGGCCGGCCACGCCATCAGTAGCTGACCTTGCGCTCGATGAAGCGGAACTGCACCGCGGTGAGCCCGATCACCATGATCAGCAGCAGCACCGACTGCGCCGCCGAACCGCCGAGATTGGAGCCGCCCTTGCCGTCGGAGAAGACCTTGTAGACCAGCGTCTCGGTCGCGCCCGAGGGGCCGCCGCCGGTGACGGTGTCGATGATGCCGAAGGTGTCGAAGAAGACATAGACGATGTTGACGACGAGCAGGAAGAAGGTCGTCGGCGAGAGCAGCGGGAAGACGATGGTCCAGAAGCGGCGCATCGGCCGGGCGCCGTCGATCACCGCCGCCTCGATCACGCTCTTGGGGATCGATTGCAGGCCGGCGAGGAAGAACAGGAAGTTGTAGCTGATCTGCTTCCAGGTCGCAGCCAGGATGACCAGCAGCATGGCGTGGTTGCCGTTGAGGCGCGGGTTCCACGGGATGCCCAGCGACTGGAGGCCGCGCGCGAGCATGCCGAGCGAGGGATCGAACATGAAGATCCAGAGCACGCCGGCGATGGCGGGGGCCACCGCATAAGGCCAGATCAGCAGGGTCTTGTAGATTTCGCCGCCGCGAAGCTGCCGGTCCGCCATCACCGCGAAGAGCAGCGCGATCGAGAGCGAGAACACGCAGACGAAGGTCGAGAAGATGATCGTGTTGATGAAGGCCTTGAGATAGCCGGGGTCGGCGAAGAGCATCTGGTAGTTCTCGAACCAGACGAATTCCGTCGAGGTGCCGAAGGCATCCTCCAGCAGGAAGCTCTGCCAGACCGCCTGGGTCGCCGGCCAGTAGAAGAACACGACGGTGATGGCGAGCTGCGGCAGAAGCAGCAGGAAGGGGATCGTGAGCCCCTTGAAGTATGCGTTCTTCTGCATCGGCTTCCCTGGAACGAGACGGCCATCCCGGACGGAGAGTGTCCGGGATGGCCTTAGGTTTGCAAGAGCTAAGCGCTTAGCGGGCCGCGGTGCGCTCGAACTGGCGCAGCATCTGGTTGCCGCGATCGGCCGCCGCGTCCAGCGCCGCCTGCGGCGACTTCTGGCCGTTCAGCGCCGCTTCCAGCTCCTCCGACCAGATGTCGCGGATCTGGACGAGGCTGCCGTAACGCAGGCCCTTCGAGTTGTCGGTCGGAGCCTTGTTGGTCAGCTCCAGGATCGGGGTCTCGAGATAGGGCTTGTCCTTGTAGAAGCCGGACGCCTTGACCTTCTCATAGGCCGCCTTGGTGATCGGCAGGTAGCCCGACTCGGTGTGCAGCTTCACCTGACGATCGACATTCGAGAGGAAGGTGAAGAACTTGGCGACGCCCTTGTACTCGTCGGCCTTCTTGCCGCCCATGACCCAGAGCGAAGCGCCGCCGATGATCGAGTTCTGCGGGGCGCCCTGCACGTCGGGATAATACGGCATCGCGGCATTGCCCCAGTCGAACTTGGCGTTCGCCTTGACGTTGCCGAAGAAGCCCGACGAGGTCAGGAAGATCGGGCATTCACCCGAGGTGAAGCGGCCTTCGCCATTGTTGGTGCGGCCCGAGTAATCATAGGTCTTGTCCTTCTGCAGCTCGACCAGATTGGTCCAGTGTTTCAGGAAGGCCGGGCTCTTGTTGAAGTTCAGCACGGCGTCGAAACCGGCCATGCCGTTGACCTTGGTCGAGAGCGGCACGTTATGCCAGGCGCCGAACTGCTCGATATTGGCCCAGGTCGCCCAGGCGTTCGAGACGCCGCACTTGTCGTAGCCGGCAGCCTTCAGCTTCTTGGCCGCGGCAAAGGTCTCGGGCCAGGTCTTCGGCGGCTTCTCGGGGTCGAGGCCCGCCTTCTTGAAGGCGTCCTTGTTGTACCACATCACCATCGACGAGGAGTTGAACGGCATCGAGAGCATGTCGCCCTTGGCCGTCGAATAGTAGCCGGTGATCGCGGGCAGATAGGCGGTCGGGTCGAACTTCTCGCCGGCTTCCTTCATGACCTCGTGGACCGGCTTGATCGCGCCCTTGGCCGACATCATCGTGCCGGTGCCAACCTCGAAGACCTGCAGAATATGCGGCGCCTGGCCAGCGCGGAAAGCGGCGATGCCGGCGTTCAGCGTGTCGGGATAGGAGCCCTTGTAGACGGGTACGACCTTGTAGTCCTTCTGCGAGGCGTTGAAGTCCTCGGACAGCTTGACGACGACGTCGTTGTTGGCGCCGGTCAGCGCGTGCCACCACTGGATCTCGGTCTGCGCCAGGGCCGGCGAGGCGCCGACGAGTGCAAAGGCGGCGACCGACATCAGGATGCGCGATTTGATGCTCATGGAATATCTCCCTTCCGCGGGCGAGCGCCGCCGCGGTTCTTGTCGTTGGTGCGCAAGCTAGCATGAAGCGCAGGCGACATTTCAATGACAAATCGATGACGGTCAGTGCAATCCGCCTATCGTCGCGGTCAAGCGGCTACGCTGGCGCATGACGGCTCCTCGCTTGCGCAATTGTGCATAACCGGCTGATCTGGGCTCCCGATCCGAATCCGTCCGTGGATGCCGCCATGCCCAGCCTCGATCTTGCCGTGACCGCGACCTTGCCGGGGGATGCCGATGCCGCAGCACTGGCCGGCCGCGTCTGGCGGCCCGATCTCGGCGGGCCGGCCGTGGTGACGCTGCGCGACGGGCAGGTCATCGACGTGACCCGGAGCTTCCCGACCAGCCGCGACCTCTGCGAAAGCGCCGACCCGGCCGCCGCGCTAGGCGCAGCTCAGGGCGAGGCGATCGGCTCACTCGCGGAGGTCCTCGCCAACACGCCTGTGGATGGCCGCGATCCGAAGCGGCCCTGGCTGCTCTCGCCGCTCGACCTGCAGGCGGTGAAGGCGGCCGGCGTCACCTTCGCGGTCTCGATGCTGGAGCGCGTGATCGAGGAGAAGGCGCGGGGCAACCCGGCCGCCGCCGCGACGATCCGCGAGGAAATCGGCAAGCTCATCGGCGACGACCTCTCCAAGCTGAAGCCCGGCTCACCCGAGGCGATGCATCTCAAGGACGTGCTAATCAAACAGGGCGCCTGGAGCCAGTATCTGGAGGTCGGGATCGGGCCGGACGCCGAAATCTTCACCAAGGCCCCGCCGATGTCGACGGTCGGTACCGGGGCGGATGCCGGGCTGCATCCGGCCTCGAGCTGGAACAATCCCGAGCCCGAGATCGTGCTGATCGTCGCCTCCGACGGACGCATCGTCGGCGCCACGCTCGGCAACGACGTCAATCTGCGCGATGTCGAGGGCCGCTCGGCCCTGCTGCTCGGCAAGGCCAAGGACAACAATGCCTCCGCGGCCGTCGGCCCCTTCATCCGCCTGTTCGATGCCGGCTTCACGCTCGACCATGTCCGCCGGACCACGGTGACGCTGACTGTCGAGGGGGAGGATGGCTTCCGGCTGGAAGGCTCGTCCTCGATCGCGAAGATCAGCCGCGACCCGGCCGATCTCGCCGCGCAGATGATCGGCCCGCATCACCAGTATCCGGACGGGGCCGCGCTCTATCTCGGCACCATGTTCGCGCCGATTAAGGATCGCGACGCACCGGGCGGCGGCTTCACCCATAAATACGGGGACATCGTCACCATCGCCGCGCCCGAGCTCGGCAGCCTCGTCAACCGGATGAAGCGCACCGACGCCTGCGCGCCCTGGACCTATGGCGCCTCGCATCTGATGCGCCATCTCGCCAGGCACGGGCTGCTGTGAGGCGATAGCCAACGCTGAACGCCGCGCGGTTCCTGCCGGCTTTCTTGACCGAAAACCGCAAGAAGCAGCGGTTTTGTCAGGCGGATGGTAAGAATTTTCTGCCAGAGAGCGGGCTGGACCAGGAGGGTTCGGCGTGGCGATGAGCGAGATCGGGAGGCAGAACTCCCAGGTCGGCACCAAGAGTGTGAGCGGCAAGGGCGCGATGGCAAGGATAGCCGGTTCACCCCTCGCCTGGATCGTGGCGTTCGCGCTGGTAGCCATCGCCGGCCTGATCTTGCCGCTGCGCCTGCCGCTGGGCCCGAACGCCTGGGACACCGTCGTCTATCTCGACGCGATCCAGCGCATCGAGCTCGGCCAGGTCCCGACCATCGATTTCTTCGCGCCGATCGGCCCGCTCGGCTTCTATATGGCCGCGGCTCTCGACATCATCTTCACCAACGCCCAGCCGATGCTGCTGATCAACTGGGCGCTGCTGCCGATCATGCTGCCGGTGCTCGCCCTGCTCGCAGGCGAGGTCTCGCGGCGCTCGCGCCCGCAGGCCCTGGCGCTCGTCCTGCCCTTCCTGCTGTTCGCAACCTTCCCGATCAACCTGCATGCGCTCTATCCGTCGCCCGGCTTCGACGGCTACGGCTTCTACAACCGCCATGTCGCGCTGCTGCTCTATCTGCTGATCGCGACCCTGATCTTCGCCGAGCGGCGCGGCTTCAGGATCGCGCTCGTCGCCGTGCTGATGCTGGCGCTGTTCCTGACCAAGATCACCGGCGCGGTCTCCGGCACGCTGCTCGTCGGCTATGCCACGCTCAGCGGCCGGATGCGCTTCCGCGACGCGGTCATCGCCGCCGGTTTCGTGATCCTCGCGCTCGGCGTGCTGCAAATCGCGACCGGGCTGAGCTCGGCCTACATCATCGATATCCTGACCCTGCTCAGTCTCAACACCGATACGCTGCTGCCGCGCTTCCTGACCGTGGCCTCGGTCAAGTTCAACGTGATCGGGCCATCGCTGATCCTGCTCGCCACGCTCGCCTACGCGTCTTGGCGCGACGGTTTGCCGGCGACGCTCGCCGGCTGGCGGGCGCTGATCGACGCGCCGATCGGCTGGTTCGCTGCCGGTCTGTTCGCGCTCGCGCTGTTCGAGACCCAGAACACGGGCTCGCTCGAATTCATCGGCCTGTGGCCGATCCTGCTGCCGCTCGTAGCCGACTGGTGGCAGCGGCGCGACGACCGGCTGCGCCCCGTGGTTCTCGTGCTCGTGCTCACGGTCACGCTGCCGAGCGCCATCATCTGCATCGAGCGCAGCATGCGCGCTGTGATGAGCGCGCCGACCTATGTCGCCCTCGACCTGCCCGATCTCGGTCCGCTCGGCCGCATCAGCGTGAAGCGCGACATCGCCGCGCGCGCCGCCGCGATGCTCGACCATTACGCGACACAGCCCGAGGGGTATCGCGACCTGATCCGGCGCGACATCCTGCCATCCTACACCCTCTATTCGGAGATCGACTATCAGGCGACCTGGATGCTCGAGATCCAGCAGGCGATCACCGCGATCAAGGCCTGGGAAGCCGCCAACAAGCGCGAGCTCAACGGCTTCTTCACCTTCGATTTTGTCGATCCGCTGAATCGCCTGCTGGAGCGTTCGCCGCCGCGTGTGGTCCCCGTCGGTGTGGACCCCGGCCGCAGCACGCCGGACCTGCAGCCAGGCACCATCGAGGCGCTCAGGCAGACGGACGCGATGCTGATGCCGAAATGCCCGGTGACGACGCCGCGCGAGATGATCCGCAGCCATTTCGCCGCCGCGCTCGAAGGGCGCGAACGGATCGCGCTCGCGCCCTGCTGGGACATGTACCTGCGAAAATAGGTGCCAGAGCATTTTCGAGCGAAGTGGATACCGGTTCGCGTGAAGAACCCGAGGTCCGCGTCAGCGAAAATGCGATAAAACAAAGAATTAGAGCGTGCCTGGGTTTCGAAGAAACACGGGCACGCTCTATGGATCAGCCAGTCGCCGTCTGCCCGGCCTCCCAGCCGAGGATGGCGCGCTTGCGCGTCAGGCCCCAGTGATAACCGGTCAGCGCGCCGGACTTGCCGATGACGCGGTGGCAGGGCACCACGAAGGAGATCGGGTTCTTGCCGACCGCCGTGCCGACGGCGCGCGCCGCGCTCGGCTTGCCGATATGGTTGGCGACCTCGCCATAGGTGGTGGCGCAGCCGACCGGGATGCGCAGCAGCGTCTCCCAGACCCGGACCTCGAAATCGGTGCCGATCAACACGACACGCAAAGGCGTCTCCGGCGACCAGGCCTTGGGCTCGAAGATGCGGCCGGCATAGGGCGCGGTCTGGACGGGATCGTAATGGTAGTCGGCATGGGGCCAGCGCCGCATCATGTCGGCCAGCGCCTCGGCCCGACCGCCGACGACCTTGCCGCCATCGGCGCTGTTCGAGACCCAGCCGAGCCCGGCGAGGCCACGCTCCGTGATCACCACGAGCGCCTCGCCGAAGGGCGATGCATGAAAGCCGTAGGAGAGCTTCAGGCCTTCGCCACCGGTCTTCCATTCGCCGGGCGACATCGCCTCATGCGTCACGAAGAGATCGTGCAGCCGGCCGGGGCCGGAAAGGCCGACTTCGAGCGCCGTGTCGAGGATGCTGGCCGAAGCCGAGAGCAAGCCCTTGGCATGGTCGAGCGTGATCGCCTGCAGGAAGGCCTTCGGCGTCAGCCCGCACCAGCGCCGGAAGAGATGGTGGACATCGGTCGGGGTCGCGCCGGCGGCCTCCGCGATCGCCTCGATCGTCGGCTGCTCGCGCCAGTTATGGGTGATGAAGGAGAGGATGCGCCGGACGGTATCGTAGTCCGAGCCGGGCGCGACGGCCGGGAAATCGGCCTCGCTCGGCATGGCATCGGTGGCGCGCGCCAGCACCGCATTGGAGAAGCGCGTCGGGGTCATCGCCGTTTTCATGGAAGCATGAGCGTTCATGGGAGCCTCGCATCATTCGTCATGATGCGAATCTAGGGTCTCCACCATGCCGTTCCCACCCGAAAGCTGGCAAGGGCAGGGTTGCGCAGCGCCCCGGCGAAGCCTCTAACAGCACGATGACCTCCCCCGCCGACGCCATCATCGATCTCTACCAGCGCCATGCCGCGACCTATGACGGCTTGCGCGGCAAGCTGCTGATGGAAGGCTCATGGCTCGCGCGTTTCCGGGCCTTGCTCGCGCCCGGCGCCACGATCCTCGATATCGGCTGCGGCACCGGCCAGCCGATCGCCCGCTATTTCAGCGAACAGGGTCATGCGGTCACAGGCGTCGATTCCGCCCCGGCGATGATCGCCTTGTGCCGGGCGCGCTTTCCCGAGGGCGACTGGCAGGTCGCCGACATGCGCAAGCTCGCGCTCGGCCGACGCTTCGGCGGATTGATCGCCTGGGATTCGTTCTTCCACCTGACGCCGGAGGACCAGCGCGGGATGTTCGCGGTCTTCGCCGCGCATGCCGCACCGGGCGCCGCCCTGCTCTTCACCAGCGGACCGGCCCAGGGCGAGGCGATCGGCACGTTCGAGGGCGAGGCGCTCTACCATGGCAGCCTCGGTTCCGCTGAATACCGGGCGCAGCTAACGGAGAACGGGTTTTCGGTCATCGACCATGTCGTCGAGGACCCAAGCTGCGGCGGGCATACGATCTGGCTCGCGCAGGCTGCGCCTGCTCAGGGCGCGCCGTAATCCGGCCCGCGGCGGGCGCTCGACAGCGCCGAGCCCAGCGCATCGGCGAAACCGGAGCGCTCATGCGGCGAAAGCGCGGAAGCGATCGCGACGCTCTGCCCGCGCGAGACCAGCTTCAGGCCGAGCAGGCCGTAATCCTCGTCCGTCTGGCGTTCGAGCCTTGTCCAGATCGGGTTGAAGCGCCAGATCGTCTCGCGGCCGTGATGCGAGACCTTGCGCAGGAAGACCTCCAGCGGCGTCACGACGATGCGTTCGAAGGCACGCGCATGCCGGAAATTGACGTGGAAGGCGATGAAGAGCGCGATGACGTCTATCCCGAAGAAGCCGGCGACCGGCCAGGCGCCGAGCACGACGAAAGGAATCGAGGAGACGACGCTCGCCAAGCAGACCAGCGTCATCACGATGCGGAAGCCGTTCTGGCCGAGCGAGCGATGCGGCGTGATCGTCGCGTCGAAGACCGGCCGCTGCGACGCGTCCGCGATCTCGCTGCCAAGGCTATTGCCGGTGGTCATCCCGCGATTATAACGCCGTCATGGATCAGCGGAACAGGCCCCCTCGCGCCGCGGCGCCGGCAAAGCGCATCACGTTGCCGCGCGCCCGCAAGCCGGCCGAGATCCGCGAGATCTTCAGCCGCTTCCAGGCCGCCAATCCCGAGCCCAAGGGCGAACTGGACCACACCAACGCCTTCACGCTGCTGGTCGCCGTCGTCCTGTCGGCGCAGGCGACCGATGCCGGCGTCAACAAGGCCACCCGCGCGCTCTTCGCCATCGCCGACACGCCCGCAAAGATGCTCGCGCTCGGCGAGGAGACCGTGCGCGAGCACGTCAGGACGATCGGGCTCTACCGCACCAAGGCGAAGAACGTGATCGCGCTCTGCGAGAAGCTGATCGCGGAGTTCGGCGGCGAGGTGCCGGCGACGCGCGAGGCGCTGGAGAGCCTGCCCGGCGTCGGCCGCAAGACCGCGAATGTCGTGCTCAACATCGCCTTCGGCGAGATCACCCATGCGGTCGACACCCATGTCTTCCGCATCGCCAACCGCCTGCGCATCGCGCCGGGCAAGAACGTGCTGCAGGTCGAGCTCGGACTGGAAAAGGCGGTGCCGCCCGAATTCGGCCGGCACGCCCATCACTGGCTCATCCTGCACGGGCGCTATACCTGCAAGGCGCTGCGGCCCGAATGCCTGCGCTGCATCCAGAACGACCTGTGCGATTCCGCCGACAAGCGCATCGCCTGAGCTTGTGGCCTGACGCTGCGAGAGCCCTCCCTTCGTCTGCTTGACAGTCCTTGGCGGCTGAGATGAGCTTCGCGCGCCGGTCGCCTTGGAGGCTCGGAGAAGCCTGAGAGCCAGCGGCAGAGGAAGCTCAGGAGGTCATCGAGATGAAGCGTTTCGTCCTCGCGGCGAGCATCGCCGTTGCCGCCCTATCCGTTCATGCCGGCGCCTTCGCCCAGTCCAAGGGACCGGTCGTCGGGGTCAGCTGGTCCAACTTCCAGGAAGAGCGCTGGAAGACCGACGAGGCCGCGATCAAGGCAGCGGTCGAAAAGGCCGGTGGGACCTATCTCTCGGCCGATGCGCAATCCTCACCGGCCAAGCAGCTCACCGATGTCGAGAGCCTGATCGCGCGCGGCGCCAAGGCGATCATCGTGCTGGCGCAGGATGCGCAGGCGATCCGCCCCGCCGTCGAGAAGGCGGTGAACGAGGGCATCGCCGTCGTCGGCTATGACCGATTGATCGAGATCCCGCAGGCCTTCTACCTGACCTTCGACAATATCGAGGTCGGCCGGATGATGGCGCGCGAAATCCAGAAGGCGAAGCCGGAAGGCAACTACGTCTTCATCAAGGGTTCGAGCCAGGACCCCAATGCCGGCTTCCTCTATCAGGGCTCAATCGAGGTGCTGAAACCCGCGATCGACGGCGGCAAGATCAAGAATGCCGGCGAAGCCTTCACCGACCAATGGCTGCCCGCCAATGCCCAGCGCAACATGGAGCAGATCCTGACGCGCAACCAGAACAAGGTCGATGCCGTGATCGCCGCCAATGACGGCACGGCCGGCGGCGCCATCGCGGCACTGGCCGCGCAGGGGCTTTCCGGCTCGGTGCCGGTCTCGGGCCAGGATGCGGACCGCGCGGCGCTCAACCGCGTCGCATTGGGCACCCAGACCGTGACGATCTGGAAAGACGCGCGCGAGCTCGGACGCAACGCCGCCGAGATCGCGCTCAAGCTGGCCGGCGGCGCCAAGCTCAACGAGATCCCGAAATCGGTGAGCTGGGATCAGGGTCCGTCGAAGCAGAAGATGACCGCCTTGTTCCTGACGCCGGTGCCGGTGACCAAGGAGAACCTCAATGTCGTGATCGATGCCGGCTGGGCGCCGAAAGCGGCGGTCTGCCAGGGCGTCGCGGCCGACAAGGTCAAGGCCTGTGACTGAAGCCACGCCAGCACCGGCTAGCCCGGTGCAGGAGGCGCGCGGTCTTGCCGATCGTCTGCGCGAGATCGAGTTCGATCCACGCATGATCGGCATGGTCGCCGCGCTCGCGGTGATCTGGCTCGGCTTCAACTGGCTGTCGGACGGCGCCTTCCTGACGCCGCGCAACCTGTGGAACCTGCTGGTCCAGACCGCCTCGATCGCGATCATGGCCTGCGGCATGGTGCTGGTCATCGTCACCCGCAATATCGATCTCTCGGTCGGTTCCATGCTCGGCTTCGTCGGCATGGTGGTCGGGCTGGTGCAGGTCCGGCTGCTGCCGGAGCTCTGGGGCCTGGAGCATCCGCTGACCTGGATCGTCAGCCTGCTGCTCGCGATGACGCTGGGTGGGTTCGTCGGGCTGCTGCAGGGCGCGCTGATCGCCTATCTCGCCATCCCCTCCTTCATCGTCACGCTGGGCGGGCTTCTGGTCTGGCGCGGGGCGGCCTGGTGGGTCACGCAGGGCCAGACGATCGCGCCGATGGATTCGCGTTTCCGGCCGCTCGGCGGCGGCGTCGAGGGTGCGATCGGCACCAGCGCCTCCTGGGCGATCGGCCTCGGCCTTTGTGTCGTGATCTGCCTGGGCGCGGCGCTGATCCGGCGCCGGCGCAAGCGCTTCGGCTTCGTGCTGCGCCCGCTCTGGGCCGAGATCGCCATTGCCGGGCTCGGCTGCGCGGCCGTGCTCGCCATGGTGATGGTCGCGAACGCCTATGCGCTGCCGGCCGGCATCGCGCGGCGCCTCACCGAGGCGAAGGGCGGCACCTGGCCGGAAGGCGGGCTCATCATCGGCCATGGCTTGGCCGTGCCGGTGCTGATGGCGCTGGGCGTCGGCGTGGTCATCACCTTCCTCGCCAACCGCCTGCGCTTCGGCCGCTATGTCTTCGCCATCGGCGGCAATCCTGAAGCCGCGCAGCTCTCCGGCGTGAACACGCGCAAGGTGCTGATGCTGGTCTTCGGGCTGATGGGCGTGCTCGTCGGCATCTCCGCCTGCATCTCGACGGCCCGCCTCAACGCGGCGACCAATGCAGCGGGTACGCTGGACGAGCTCTATGTCATCGCGGCGGCGGTGATCGGCGGCACCTCGCTTGCCGGCGGCGTCGGCACCATCGCCGGCGCCATGCTGGGGGCCCTGGTGATGCAGTCGCTGCAATCCGGGATGGTGCTGATCGGCGTCGATGCGCCCTTGCAGAACATCGTGGTCGGCATCGTCCTCGTCCTCGCGGTCTGGCTCGACGGGCTCTACCGCAAACGGCTGAGCTGAGGAGGTTCCATGAGCATCGCGGAGCCGGCAGACATCGCCGCAACCCACCCCGGCCAGGGCACGCCCCTGATCGAGATGCGCGACATCTCGATCGCCTTCGGCGGCATCAAGGCGGTGGACGGCGCCAGCGTCGACCTGATGCCGGGCGAGGTCGTCGGCCTGCTCGGCCATAACGGCGCCGGCAAGTCGACGCTGATCAAGATCCTGTCGGGCGCCTACAAGGCCGATGCCGGCACGATCCGGGTCGATGGCGAGGAGGTCGCGGTCTCAAGCCCGCGCGACGCCAAGCGCCACGGCATCGAGACGATCTACCAGACGCTGGCGCTGGCCGACAATGTCGACGCCGCCGCCAACATCTTCCTCGGCCGCGAACTCCTGACCGGCTGGGGCACGCTCGACGATGCGACGATGGAGGCCGAGACCCGCAAGGTGATGGGCCGGCTCAACCCGCATTTCCGCCGCTTCAAGGAGCCGGTGAAGGCGCTCTCCGGCGGCCAGCGCCAATCGGTCGCGATCGCGCGGGCGATCTATTTCAACGCCCGCGTGCTGATCATGGACGAGCCGACGGCGGCACTCGGCCCGGCGGAGACCAAGCAGGTCGCCGAGCTGATCCTGCAGCTCAAGAAGCAGGGCATCGGCATCTTCCTGATCAGCCACGACCTGCACGACGTCTTCGACCTCGCCGACCGGGTCACGGTGATGAAGAACGGCAAGGTCGTCGGCACGGCCCGCACGGCGCAAGTCACGCAGGACGAGGTGCTGGGCATGATCATCTCGGGCAAATGCCCGCCGGCCGCGGTGGCGGGGCCGGGGGCTTTGCGGGGATAGAAGCGGGCGCCGCGCCTCACTTCGCGTCGAGCAGGTCCTTCACCGACAGGAGCACCAGCTCGTTGTCGTCGGCCTTCTTCGGGTCGCGCGAGGAGGAGAAGGGCAGGTTGTTGTCGTTGCCGACGACGATGATGCCGGCCGCGCGATCGACGACGTCGACATTCTCGATGGTGAAGAACGGGAAGGGCAGCACGCCGTCGATGGCGCCCTGCTTCGCCTTGCCGTCGGGGTCGGCGATCTTCAGGAGGTCGATGAAGCCGACCTTGCGGACCGGCTTGCCGATATTGGCCTCGGTCATCTCGACCTTCACGAC
Organism: Allobosea sp. GW821-FHT09G06; assembly: GCF_059416005.1. Taxonomy (NCBI): domain Bacteria; kingdom Pseudomonadati; phylum Pseudomonadota; class Alphaproteobacteria; order Hyphomicrobiales; family Alloboseaceae; genus Allobosea; species Allobosea sp. GW821-FHT09G06. The sequence continues at coordinate 172,756 of NZ_JBWKOI010000005.1, forward strand.
GCGCTTGAATTTGGCGAGGTCGTGGAAGCAGTCCGGGCCCTTCTGACCGGCGGCGCAGGCCTTGTCGGCCGTGCCTTCGCCGTTATCGCGCTCGATGATCAGCGCGGTCGTGGCGTCGATCATGTTGAAGTCGCCGATGGCATTGCCCTTCTGCTCAAGGGGATAGAACCAGGAGCGGCCGGTCCATTTTTCATTGGCGACGTCGAACTCAAGGATGCGCAGGACTTCCTTGCCGTCGACTTCCTCGTTGCCCTTGGTCTCGGCGTTCCAGAGCGGGCCTTCGAGCAGCGGATAGAGGAAGCGGCCGTCCGGCGACTGCGCCATGCCCTCGTAGCCCTTGGAGCGGCGCACGTTGAAGGCCGGCATCGGCGCATCGGGCGCGCCGGGCGTGGTGATGCCGTAGTGGTCCGGCGAGCGGGCCGGTTTGCCGTCGACCAGCGTCTCGAACACGGCCTCGATCTTGCCGCTGGCGTCGACGCGGATGAGATAGGGGCCGAATTCCTCGCCGATCCAGAACTTGCCGCCGATCGGCTGAATCGATTCGGGATCGAAATCCGCACCGGTCAGGTAGCGCTTTTCCGTGCCTTCCTGGACGATGCGGAACGGCACCTTCTTTTCGGGATCGTGCAGGAAGGTGGTCGAGAGACGCTCGACCGCGCCCTTGCCGAAATCGGCCTTGAGGCGATGGAAGAACAGCATCGCGTCGGGCGAATTCGCCTTGGCGCCGAAGCCGTTATCGGTCAGCACGAGGAACTCGCCATTCCCCAGCGAGCGGATGCCGGAGAAGCCCTGCACGGGCTGGCCGGCGAAGGGGGTGGAGAGCCCGGTCGGACGCCCGCCCGAGGTGCCCATGACGGTGCCGACCGCCTCGACGCGCTTGCCCGGCGTCACGAACTTGCCGGAGACCTTGAGATCGGCCGGCGCATCGGCCGGCGCCGGGATGATGGTGTTCGCCGGCAGCAGGGCATGGCCGACGAGCTTCGCGGGGAATTCCTTTTGAGGCGCCTCGGCTCCGGCGAGCATGGTCGAGGACAGCAACAGGGCGGCGATGAGCGGCAGGCGCATGGAATGGCTCCGGGATGAGGCGAAGCCTTCGCTTCGCCCGGCCGGATTGCGCCGCGACGACAGCGCCGCGACCGTTCCGTGACAGCCCGCCGGGTAGGCTCAATACCCTCGTGCGGGATCGACCACGTTGAGCAGCGGCTCGCCCGCTTCCAGCCGCCCGATCTGCTGGGCAACCGCCGTGGCGATCGCCTCCGGCTCCGACATCGCCGAGTTATGCGGCGTCACCGTCACGCCCGGATGGCTCCAGAGCCGTGAATCGGCCGGCAGGGGCTCGACCTCGAAGACGTCGAGCGTCGCGCCCTTGAGCGTGCCGGCATCAAGCGCGGCAAGGATATCGTCCGCGACCTGCAGGCCGCCGCGCCCGGCATTGATCAGGAACGGCCCGCCGAGGCGCCCGCCCTGCGCAAGGCCGGCAAGCAACTCGGCATTGATGATGCCGCGCGTGTCCGGGGTCAGGGGCAGGAGGCTGACGAGGATATCGGTACGGCCGAGGAAGGCCTTCATGCCGTCCTCGCCGGAGAAGGTCTGGAGACCTTCGATGGTCTTGGGTGAGCGGCTCCAGCCGGCGACGTCGAAGCCCATCACCGCGAGCTTGCGGGCGGCATCCTGGCCGAGCTCGCCCAGCCCCATGATACCGACGCGGACCGAGCGCGCGGCCGGCTGGTTGCGGTCGTCGTCCCAGGATTTTTCGCGCTGCTGGCTGTCATAGCGGCGCTGCTGGCGCAGATAGCTCAGGCAGTGCAGGACGATATATTCGCTCATCCGCGTCGTCAGGTCGGGATCGACGATGCGCGCGATCGGCGCCGCCGGCAATTTGTCATCGGCGAAGAGGAAGTCGACACCGGCGCCCAGCGAGAAGATCGCAGCGAGATTGGGCAGGCCGGTCAGGCTGCCGGGCGGGTGCTTCCAGCTCGCGACATAGTGGACGGCGCGACGGTCGAAGGGTTCGCCGAGGACGACGATCGGCATATCCGGCAGCAGCGCCTGGAAGCGCGCGCGCCAATCCTCGACATGCCAGCCCGTCATGGCCAGAAGCAGACTCATCCCGTAACCCTCTCCGTAACCCGTTCCGCGACCAGCGGGCCGCGCGCCGCACCCTCCCCGATCCGGTAAGCCTTGCGCAAGCGCTCGCTTGCCGCTTGGTAACCGGCCTCATTGCGGGCATGGACGATGCCGAGCGGCCGGTCAGGCCCGACCGCATCGCCGATCCCGGCCAGAGAGACGATGCCGACGGCATGGTCGATCGGGTCCTGCGGACGCACGCGGCCGCCGCCGAGCGCGACGACGGCGAGTCCGACGGCGCGGGTATCGACCGAAGCGACCAGGCCGGCCGTTTCGGGATGGACCGGCTTCACGACCGGCGCGGCGGCAAGATGCTTCTGCGGGGCTTCCAGCAGATCGGCCGGGCCACCGAGTGCCACGATCATGCGGGCGAAGCGCTCGGCCGCGGCACCGGAGGCGAAGGCCTGCTCGATCTTCGCACGGGCGGACTCGAGATCCGGGGCAAGCTTGCCGAGCAGCAGCATCTCGGCGGCCAGCGCGACCGTGACCTCGTGGAAGCGCGGCTCGCGGCGTCGTCCGGTCAGGTGATCGAGCGCATAGGCGACCTCGAGCGCATTGCCGGCGGCCGAAGCGAGCGGCTCGCTCATGTCGGTCAGCAGGGCCGTGGTCGGCATGCCCGCACCGTTGGCGACGCCGACCAGCGCCTGCGCCAAAGCCTGCGCCTTGCCGTAATCCGGCAGGAAGGCGCCGGAGCCGAACTTCACGTCCATGGCGAGGCCGTGCAGGCCGGCCGCGAGCTTCTTCGACAGGATCGAGGCCGTGATCAGCGGCAGCGACTCCACCGTCGCGGTGACGTCGCGGATGGCATAGAGGCGCTTGTCGGCCGGAGCGAGATCGGCGGTCTGGCCGATGATGGCGCAGCCGGCCTCGCGCACCACCTTGCGGAAGAGCTCGATGCCGGGCTGGGTGACATAGCCCGGCACGGCGTCGAGCTTGTCGAGCGTGCCGCCGGTATGGCCGAGGCCGCGGCCGGAAATCATCGGGACATGGCCGCCGCAGGCCGCAACCGCTGCCGCCAAGGGCAGGCTGACCGTGTCGCCGACGCCGCCGGTGGAATGCTTGTCGAGGGCAGGGCCCGGCAGATCGTCCCAGCGCAGCACCGTGCCGGAATCGCGCATGGCCAGCGTCAGCGCCACGCGCTCGCGCTCGTTCATGCCGTTGAAATAGACCGCCATCGCGAAGGCAGCGGCCTGGCCCTCGCTGACCGAGCCGTCAGGCAAGCCGGCGATGAGCTGGCGGATATCGGCCTCAGACAGCTCCGCACCGTCGCGCTTGGCGGCGATGATCTCCTGGGTCAGGCGCATCAATAGCTCCCACGCGGCGCGGCATCGGGCGCGGCGCCATCAATAGCGGTGACGAGCGCGCCATAAAGGCCACTGGCGCCGAAGCGGAAACTCGTCGGCGAGACCCAATCGGGCCCCATGATCGCGTCGGCAAGGTCGAGATAGCCCTTGGCATCGGCCAGCGTCCGGATGCCGCCCGACGGCTTCAATCCGACGGGGCGACCCGTCTCCGCGATGACGCTGAGCATCACGCGGGCGGCCGGAATGCTGGCAGAATTCGCGGTCTTGCCGGTCGAGGTCTTGATGAAATCGGCGCCGGCCGCGATGGCAAGCTCTGCCGTCGTCCTGACCTTGTCGAGATTGGGGTATTCGCCGGTCTCCAGGATGACCTTCAGGCGCCGCTCGTCGCAGAGCATCTTGACGTTGCGGACCATCGCCGCCGCCGCTGTGGTATGGCCGGCGAGAACGGTCCGCCAGGGCAGGACGAGATCGATCTCGTCGGCGCCGGCGGCAAGCGCCTCTTCCGTCTCGCGCATCGCCGGAGCGATCGGCGTGTCGCCATCGGGAAAGTTGACGACCGTCGCGATGCGGACCGGGCCGTCGCCGAGTTCGGCCCGCGCCGTCGCGACGAAGCGCGGCCACAGGCAGACCGCCGCGACCGGCACGGGGCCGGAGACGGCGCGTCGGCAGAGGTCGCGGGCGCCTTCTTCCGTGGCGTCGTCGGCGAGATCGGTGAGGTCGAGCAGCGCAAGCGCGCGCCGGGCGAGATCGGCATCGGACATGGTCACAGCTCCGACAGGAAGGCGCGCATCAGGCGCTTGAGCGCGCCCGCCGCGAGGCCCGCGACATCGCGCGTCTCGGTATGGTGCGGCGTGCCGCCATGGAGCCCTGCGCCCATATTGGTGACGATGGACAGGCCGGCGACGCGCAGGCCGTGGCGACGCGCCAGGATCACCTCCGGCACGGTCGACATGCCCACGAGATCGGCGCCCAGGATTTTCGCCATGCGGATCTCGGCCGGCGTCTCGAAGCTCGGCCCGGTGAACCACATGTAAACGCCCTCGCCGAGCGGGATCGCCGCCCGCTGGGCCGCGCGCTTGAAGCGGCCGCGCAGATGCGGGTCATAGGCATCGACCATCGGCACGAAGCGGCCATCGCCCTTGTCGCCGACGAGCGGGTTGGGGCCGTTCAGGTTGATATGGTCGGTGATCAGGGCAAGGCTGCCCGGGCGCATCTCCGCCGAGAGCGAGCCCGCCGCATTGGTGAGGATCAGCGGCGGCGAGCCGAAGGCGGTGAGCACGCCGAGGGGCACACGCATCACCGCGGAATCGCCGCCCTCGTAGTAGTGGGCGCGGCCTTCGTAGATCAGCACCTTGCGGCCATGCAGCGTGCCATAGCAGAGCTGGCGGGCGTGGCCGGAAACCTCGCCGCGCGGGAAACCCGGCAGATCGGCATAGGGAATGCGCACGGCATTCTCGATCTCCTCGGCGACGGCGCCGAGGCCTGTACCGAGCACGATCGCGCAATCGATCGCATCGACGCCGCGTTCCGCCAGGATCGACGCCACCTTGTCGAAGGCCGGATCAGCCGCCATCGCACACTCCCTCCCAGCCGCCGAAGCAGCCCCACATCAACGCGGCAAATTGGCCGGTCCGAAGGAGGCTGGCAACAGCTCCTCCAGGGTGAAGCGCGCGCGGATGCCCTCGGGCCCGGCGATCGCGACCGGCGTCTCCGGCGCAGCGAATTCGCGGATGCGCTGGCGGCAGGCGCCGCAGGGCGTGACCAGCTCGGCGCCCTCGCCGAAGACAAGCACGGCACGGATCGCCTTCCCGCCAGCCGCGATCATCGCCGCGATCGCCCCGGCCTCGGCGCAGGAGCCGACGGGATAGGCGGCATTCTCGACATTGCAGCCGGCATGGACCGCGCCATCATCGGCCAGAAGCGCGGCGCCGACCTTGAAGCGCGAATAGGGCGCATAGGCGCGCGGCTGGATAGCGGCAGCGGCAGCGAACAGGGCCTCGAAATCAGGTTCGGCCGGCACATCAGCGTTCCTTGACATAGGGCAGGCCGGAGGCCTTGGGCGGCGTCGCCTTGCCGATGAAGCCGGCGAGCAGGACAATGGTCATCAGATAGGGCAAGGCCTGGATCGCTTCCACCGGCACGAGGCCGATGCCGGGCAGCGTGACGCCCTGAAGCCGGATCGCGACCGCATCGAGCAGGCCGAAGAGCAGGCAGGCGCCGAGCGCGGGCCAGGGCCGCCAATTGGCGAAGATCACCGCCGCGAGCGCGATGAAGCCGCGCCCCGCCGTCATGTGCGGCAGGAACCCGGCCGATTGCGCCACGGCGAGATAGGTGCCGCCGATGCCGCAGAGCACGCCGCAGATCGCGACGGCGCCGTAGCGCAAGCCCGCGACCGAGATGCCGGCCGTGTCGACGGCCGCCGGGTTCTCGCCGACGGCGCGGATGCGCAGGCCGAAGCGGGTGCGCTTCAGGACGAAGGCCGTGACGAGCACGCAGAGCAAGGCTAGGTAGGCGGGCGCCCCATGGCCCGAGACGACCTCGTCATAGATCAGCCCGAGCCCGGGCACGTTTTCGCGGGCCCAGCGGGCGAAGGGCAAGGTGATCTCGCCGAAGCGAGCCGCGCCCTCCAGCGAAGGCGTGCGCCCGCCCTGCGCATACCAGGCATTGCCGAGGATCACGGTGAGCCCAGCCGCCAGCATGTTGATGGCGACGCCGGAGACGATCTGGTTGCCGCGCCAGGTGATGGCGGCGAAGCCATGGACCAGCGCCAGCGCCAAAGCGGCGAGGATGCCGGCGCCGAGCCCGATCCAGGCCGAGCCGGTGACGAAGGCCGCGACCGCCGAGGCGAAGGCTGCGATCAGCATCTTGCCCTCAAGGCCGATATCGACGACGCCGGCCCGCTCCGACCACAAGCCCGCCATCGCCGCGCAGATCAGCGGGATCGAAAGCCGGATGGTCGAATCGAGGACGACGGCGATGAGCTGGAGCAAGTCCATCAGGCCGCTCCCCGACCTATGCCAAGCACGCCCGCCACCAGCCGGCGGAACAGCCCGTCCAGCGCTCCGGCGAAGAGCACGAGCACGCCGCCGATGACCACGACCATGTCGCGGGTGATGGCCGGCTTGTCGAAGGACAGCTCGGCCCCACCCTGGTAGAGCACGCCGAAGAGCAGCGCGGCGAGGCCAACGCCGGCCGGGTGGCCGCGGCCCATCAGAGCGACGGCGATGCCGACGAAGCCGTAGCCGGCGGTGAAATCGAGCACCAGCCGGTGCTGGACGCCGAGCGCCTCGTTGACCGCGAGCCCGCCGGCGAGCGCGCCCGAGATCGCCATCGCGATCATGGTCACTGCAGCGGGCGAGATGCCGGCATAGGCGGCGGCGCGCGGATTGGCGCCGACGGTGCGGATCGCATAGCCCAATCGCGTCCGCCAAATCAGCAGCCAGACTGCAACGAGCGCCATCAGGGCGAGGAAGAAGGCGCTGTTCAATGGCGTCGAGGGCAGATTCAGACCGAGCGGCGCGAGCAATTGATGCATCGGCGTCAGGATGGCGCCGGCCGGGAAATCCGGCGTCTCGGGCTGCATCGAGCCGGGTTTGCCGATGACCTCGCGCAAAAGGTAAACGATCAGCGTCGCGGCGACGAAGTTCAGCATGATCGTGGTGATGACGACATGGCTGCCGCGCTTCGCCTGCAACCAGCCGGGAATGAAGGCCCAGAGCGCGCCGCCCGCTGCCGCTCCGAGGATCGCGAAGGGCGCGGCGAGGAAACCGGGCAGCGTGGGAAGCGCGAGGCAGACGATCGCCATGGCGATGCCGGCAACCGTCGCCTGCCCTTCGCCGCCGATATTGAACAGGCCGGCATGGAAGGCGACGGCGACCGCGAGCCCGGTGAAGATGAAGTTCGTGGCGTAGTAGAGCGTGAAACCGATGCCCTCGGTGCTGCCGAGCGCGCCGCGCAGCAACAGGGCGGTCGCCTCCAGCGGGTTCTCGCCGATTCCAATGACGACGAGCCCGGCGACGAGAAGCGCCGCGATCACCGAGACCAGTGGCACCAGCGCGATATCGGCCCAGCGCGGCAGTTCGACGGGGGCGGCGCTCATGCGGCCTCGTCCGTCACGCCGGCCATCAGCAGACCGAGATCGCGTTCGTCAGCCGCCTCGGCGACGCGCTCGCCGGTGATCCGGCCGCCGCACATCGCGATGATACGGTCGGACAGCGCCATCACCTCCTCAAGTTCGACCGAGACGAGCAGGATCGCGACGCCCTGATCGCGCAAAGCCACCAGCCGGCGATGGATGAATTCGATCGCGCCGATATCGACGCCGCGCGTCGGCTGGCCGACGAGCAGGACTTTTGGGCCGCGCTCGATCTCGCGGGCGAGCACGATCTTCTGCTGGTTGCCGCCGGAGAATTTCGCCGTCTTCAGCGCCGGATCGGGCGGGCGCACGTCATAAGCCGCGAAGGCCTCGCGGGCATGGGCCTCGATGCGGGCCGGCGAGAGCAACGGGCCGGAGCCGAAAGCGGGATCGTGCTGATAGCCAAGAATGGCGTTCTCGGCGGCGGAGAAGGCAGTGACGAGGCCGCTGCGATGGCGATCCTCGGGAATATGCATCAGGCCGAGATCGCGCATTCGCGCCGGGTGGCGATCGGCCGCCGCGAGAATCTGGCCGCCAAGCCGGATCACGCCGCGGCTCGGCTGGATCAGGCCGGCCAGCACTTCCAGCAATTCGCTCTGTCCATTGCCGGCGACACCGGCGATGCCAACGATCTCGCCGGCATGGAGCGTGAGATTGACGTCCTTCAGGGTCTCGGTGCCGCGCCCGTCGCGGCAGGACAGGCCGACCGCCTCCAGCACCGGCGCGCCACGCTCGCGTGGCTCCTTCTCGACGCGCAGCAGCACGCGCCGGCCGACCATCGCCTCGGCCAAAGCCGGCGGCGAGGTTTCGGCTGTCGCGACATGGGCGACCATCTCGCCGCGGCGCATCACCGAGACGCGGTCGGTCACATCCATGATCTCGCGCAGCTTGTGGGTGATCAGGATCACCGTCTTGCCCTGCGCCTTCAGCGCCCGGAGCAGGGCGAAGAGCTGATCGGCCTCGGCCGGGGTCAGCACCGCCGTCGGCTCGTCGAGGATCAGGATCTCGGCGCCGCGATAGAGCGCCTTCAGGATCTCGACGCGCTGCTGCAGGCCGACGGAGAGCTCGCCGACGATGGCATCGGGATCGATCGCGAGGCCGTAATCCTGCGAAAGTTTTGCGAGCGCCGCGCGCGCCTTGTTGACGCCGCCCTTGAGCAGCGCCCCGCCCTCGGCGCCCAGCACGACGTTCTCGACGACGCTCAGCGTCTCCACCAGCATGAAATGCTGGTGGACCATGCCGATGCCTGCCGTGATCGCATCGGCCGAGGAGCGGATGCGGCGCGGCGCGCCGGCGATCCTGATCTCGCCGGCATCGGCCTCGTAGAAGCCGTAGAGGATCGACATCAGCGTCGACTTGCCGGCACCGTTCTCGCCGACGATGCCGTGGATCGAGCCGGCCGCGACCGAGAGGGACACATCCCTGTTGGCGGCGACCGGGCCGAAGCGCTTGGAGATGCCGATCAGCTCGATGGCGGGCGCAGAACTCAAGGGAGCGGCCCGCGCCTCACATCGTGCATTTCTGGTCGGACATGTAGTCATGGACCTTGACCGTGCCGGCGATGATGTCGGCCTTGGCCTTATCGGCAGCGGCCTTCATTTCCGGCGTGATCAGGGCCTTGTTGGCATCGTCCAGTGCCCAGTCGATGCCCTCTTCCTTCAGGCCGAGCACGGAAACGCCCGGCTTCCAGGAGCCATCCTGCGCCGCCTTGAAGGAATTGTAGGCGGCGACGTCGACGCGCTTCAGCATCGAGGTCAGCACCTTGCCGGGATGCAGGGCGTTCTGGTTGGAATCGACGCCGATGCCAAGCTTGCCGGCATCCGCCACGGCGCGGAGCACACCGATGCCGGTGCCGCCGGCGGCGTGATAGACCACGTCCGCGCCGCGATCGATCTGCGACTTGGCGAGCTCGCCGCCCTTGACGGGGTCGTTCCAGGCGGCCGGGGTCGAGCCGGTCATGTTCTGGAAGATCTCGGCACCGGCCTTGCCGGCCTTGACGCCCTGGACATAGCCGCAAGCGAACTTGCGGATCAGCGGGATATCCATGCCGCCGACGAAGCCGACCTTGCCGGATTTCGAGGCCATCGCCGCGAGCAGGCCGACGAGATAGGAGCCCTCATGCTCCTTGAAGACGACCGACTGCACGTTCGGCAGCTCGACCACCATGTCGATGATCGTGAATTTCAGGTTCGGGAACTCGGCCGCGACCTTCTGCAGGGCGGTCGCCTGCGAGAAACCGACGGCGATGATCGGCGAATGGCCGTCGCGAGCGAAGCGGCGCAGGGCCTGCTCGATCTGGGCGTCGTTGGTCGGCTCGAAATCGCGGAAGTCGACATTGGTCTCCTTCTTGAACTTCTCCGCGCCGATGAAGACGCCTTCATTGAAGGATTTGTCGAACTTACCGCCCTTGTCATAGACGATCGCGGGCTTGATCGTTTGCGGCTGCGCCAGAGCGGCCACACTGGAAAGCGTAACGCCGGCAAGCGCCGCCGCGAAAGAACCCAAACGCATCGAACCGATCCCCTGTTGCAGCCGGGCGCCGTTGTCCGGCCCTCGATGGCGGCACGATGGCATGGCCGGAGCGCGCGGCCAAGCTGGCGAAAGGTCATGTCCCGCGCAAAGGCCCGGCAAGACCGGCGCGACGATTGCCGAACGCCCGCCAGCGGCCTTAGGCTGTCGCCCATGATGCTGAACGACGACGAGATCGAGCGCTATGCGCGCCATATCGTCCTGCCCGAGATCGGCGGGCCGGGCCAGCAGCGGCTGAAGAACGCGCGCGTCCTGGTCGTCGGCGCCGGCGGGCTCGGCGCACCCCTGATCCAGTACCTGGCCGCAGCCGGTGTCGGCAAGATCGGCATCGTCGACGACGACATCGTCTCGCTCTCGAACCTGCAGCGCCAGACCATCTTCGCCACCGAGGATATCGGCGCGCACAAGGCTGTGGCCGCGGCCCGCTTCGTGCGCAACCTCAACCCGAATGTCGTGGTCGAGGAGCACGTCACCCGGATCGACCCGCATAATGCCCGCGCGCTGATCGCCTTCTACGACGTCGTGGCCGAAGGCTCGGACAATTTCGCGACGCGCTATGCCGTCTCCGACGCCTGCTTCCACGAGCACAAGCCGGTGGTGATGGGCGCGCTCGGCCGTTTCGACGGCTCGCTCACCACGATCCGCGCCCATGAGGCGGGGCCTGACGGAAAGCCGAATCCGACCTGGCGCTGCCTCTTCCCGGAAGCGCCGCCGCCCGGCGCGATCCCGACTTGCGCGGAGGCCGGGGTGCTCGGCGCCCTGCCCGGCGTGGTCGGTTCGCTGATGGCGCTGGAGGTGGTGCGTGCCGTCACCGGCTTCGGCGAACCGCTCGTCGGCAAGCTCCTGCTGCTCGATTCGCTGGCGATGCGCTTCGAGACACTGCGCTATGGCTGGGACGAGGCCAACCCGCTCAATGGCACGGGGGTAACCGAAGGCCGATCTTAACCGATTCCTGCTAGCCAATCCCCCGCCAACAGGGACGGGGAAGGGCGCCATGCAGGCCGGCAGCACGATTGAGGCGCGCGTTTCGACAAGAGCGGGACGGCTCCCGAACCTGCCCCTCGCCTTGCTCGGCATCGCCATTCTCGCCTGCGCGCTGCTGCTGACGCTGCCCCTGACATTGCCGCTCGGGCCGATGTACTGGGACCTCGTCCTCTATCTCGACGCCGCCAACCGGATCGGCGACGGACAGGTCCCGCTGATCGATTTCATCGCCCCGGTCGGGCCGCTCGGCTACTGGCTCTACGCCGGGTTCGATGCGCTGTTTCCACGCGCGCATCCGCTCCTGCTGGCGCAATGGTGCCTGTTCGCCGTGACGGCCCCGGCCATGGCCGTGGTCCTGCATGCCGTCGGCCGGCAATCGCGCGCCAAGGCGCTGGCGCTGCTGCTGCCCTATCTCGCCTTCCAGATCCTGCCGATCAATGTCGAGCATTACTCCTTCTTCCCGGGCACGGACGGGTTCGGCATCTACAACCGGCATGTCAGCATCGTGCTCTATGTGCTGGTCTCAGGCCTCGCCTTCCTGCGCGGCCCCGCGCTCGGCGCCGTCATCGGCTGGACGCTTTCCGCGCTGTTCCTGATCAAGATCACCGGCTTCCTTGCCGGCGGCCTCGTCACCGCCTTCGCGCTCGCGGCCGGGCGGGTCGGCTGGCGCCAAAGCCTCCTGATCGCCGCCATCACCGGGCTCGGCCTGATCGGACTCGAACTCGCGACCGGGCTCGTCAGCGCCTATCTCGACAGCATCCTCGCGCTGATCGCGATCAATGCCGGCGGCATCCTGCCGCGCTTCGTCCAGGCCGCCTCGCTGCATCTCGACATCGTCGGTGCCGGAACGGCGCTCGGCCTCGCACTGCTCTGGCTGGATCGGCGCGACATCGCGGAGGCTGCCCTTGCTCTGCGCCACCGGCCGTCCACGGCCAACTTCGCCCGCCTGCTCGACCGCGAGGTCGCATGGCTCGCGATCGTCCTCGCCGCCGGGTTGTTCTTCGAGACCCAGAACACCGGCGGGCAAGCCTTCATCTTCATCTGGCCGGTTCTGCTGATGATCCTGTCGCGCTGGCTCGGCAGCGGCCGGCGCGGCGCGCTCGTGGTCTGCGGCCTCGTCGCGGCCACCGCGATCCCACCCGCCGAGACCGTGCTCCAGCGCGGGGCACGCGCCCTGATGGCACAGGCGGGCTATACGGCCCTGCCGAACCAGCATCTCGGCCGGCTCGGTCTGGTCTCGCAGCATGCCAACGTCATGAACCGCGCGAGCGCGATGCTCGACATCTACACCACCCACCCCGATACATTCCGGGAGTTCACCGCCCGCGAGATGCTGCCGAATCCGCAGCTCTATTCGGAGCTCGACTTCCAGGCGTCCTGGCTGCTGGCGGTCGACGAGGGCGTCTCGGCCATCCTGGCGCATGAGCAGGCGAGCGGGCGCCGCTTCGAGACGATCATGAGCCTCAATTTCGTCAACCCGTTCCCGTTCGTGATGGGCCGCAGCGCGCCGCGCGGCATCGCCATCGGCGCCGACCCGTTCCGCGCCGTGCCGAAGCCGGACGACACGGAGATCACGCTCGCCCGCGAGGCCGACCTCGTGCTCTATCCGCTCTGTCCGGTCACGGTCGCGAACGAGGCCCTGCGCCGAATCTACGCACCGGTCCTGACGGGCCGGCGGGAGATCGCGCTCGGGCGCTGCTGGAAGGGCTATGTGAGGGCGGGTTAGCGTATTTGTCTTATCGCATTTTCTTCACGCGAACCGGTACCCACTTCGCTTGAAAATGCTCTAGCGGCCGCGCTTCGCCTCGATCACCTCGAAGAGCTGCGCCGCCAAATCTGGGCCGCCGAGCTTCTTGATGGCGCGCACGCCGGTCGGCGCGGTGACATTGATCTCGGTGAGCTTGCCGTGGATCACGTCGATGCCGACCAGCAGCAGGCCGCGCTCGCGCAAGGTCGGGCCGATCGCCTCGCAGATCGCGAGTTCCTGCTTCGACAGGTCGGTCGGGCGCGCCGCGCCGCCGCGCACCATGTTGGCGCGCAGGTCGCCGACCGCCGGGACGCGATTGACGGCGCCGGCCGCCTTGCCATCGATCAGGATGATGCGCTTGTCGCCCTCGGTGACCTCCTTGATGAAGCCCTGCACCACCCAGGGCTCGCGGAAGAGGTTGCTGAACAGGTCGAAGAGCGAGCCGAAATTCGGATCGCCCTTGCCGGTCTTGAAGACGGTCGCGCCGCCATGGCCGTAAAGCGGCTTCATGACGATCTCGCCATGCTCGTCGCGGAAGGCCTCGATCTCCGCCTTGTCGCGGGTGATCAGCGTCGGCGGCATCAATTCGGGGAAATGGGTGACGAGGATCTTCTCCGGCGCATTGCGCACCGAGGTCGGATCATTGACCACCAGCGTCTTCGGATGGATGCGCTCCAGCATATGGGTCGTGGTGACATAGGCCATGTCGAAGGGCGGGTCCTGCCGGAGCAGCACGACGTCCAGCGTCGACAGGTCGACCTTCTCCTCGGCGCCGGCGGTGAAATAATCGCCATCGACATCGCGCACCTTCACCGGGCGCATCGGCGCGGTGACCTTGCCGTCGCGCATCGAGAGCTTGTCGGGCGTGTAGGTGTAGAGCGAGTGGCCGCGCGCCTGCGCTTCCAGCATCAGCGCGAAGCCGGTATCCCCGGCGATCCGGATGCGCTCGATCGGGTCCATCTGGATGGCGACGTTGAGGCTCATGACAGGCTTCCTGTTGCAGGCCGTTCTTATCGGGCCGCGGGCGGGGTTCCTGCAAGTGGGGCGCCCTGCATCACAGGACAAGCGCGAAGGCGGCGGGCACATGGCGCGGCCGGCGCCAGGGCGCCAGGAACACCGCATCGGCACGCAGATAATGCTCGCCGGCCCAGGAATTCCGCGAAAGCCAGTGCCGGATGCGCCGTTCGACGAGGCGCTGCTTTTCCGCGGTGATCGCGATCATGGCGTCGTCGAGCCGGCCGCGAGCCTTGACCTCGACGAAGGCGATGGTGCGGCCACGCTTCATCACGAGGTCGATCTCGCCGCCCTTGCCGCCAAAGCGCCGCTCCAGCAGGCGATAGCCCTTCGCCGTCAGCCAGAGGATCGCGAGCCATTCGGCGCGGCGTCCGGTCAGGCCGGAGCGACGCGCCTTATGGCTGCGCCCACCCGGATCGGCGCCGGCTCTGCTCACGGATCGTCGCGGGTGAGTTCGAGCGCGCGGGCATAGACCTTGCGGCGCGGCTGGCCGGTTTCGGCCGCGACCTGCGCCACGGCCTCCTTCAGCGAGACCTTCGTCAGCGACGCGCGCAGGCGCTCGTCGATCGCCTCGTCGGTGGGAACGAGATCGGTCGCGCCGGGCGGACCGATGATCACGACGATCTCGCCGCGCGCCTCCTCCTCGCTGTCGTAATGGGCGGCGAGCTCGGGAAGGGTACCGCGCCGGACCGTCTCGTAGAATTTGGTGAGTTCGCGTGCGACGGCGCCCGGCCGCGGGCCGAGCACAGCGGCGGCGTCCGTCAGCATCTCGGCGAGGCGGCGCGGCGATTCGAAGAAGACCAGCGTGCCGGGAATCGCAGCGAGCTCGGTCAGGCGGGTGCGGCGTCCCCCCGATTTCGGCGGCAGGAAGCCCTCGAAGAAGAAGCGGTCGGTCGGCAGCCCGGCCAGCACCAGCGCCGCCAGCACGGCGGAGGGGCCGGGGATGCCGGTAACAGGCAGGCCCTCGGCCACCAGTTCGGCGACAAGCTTGTAGCCGGGATCGGAGACGAGCGGCGTGCCGGCATCCGAGATCAGGGCGAGCTTGCCGCCCTCACGCAGCTTCGTCAGCACCTTCGGCCGCATCTGCGCGGCGTTATGCTCGTGATAGGGCAGGAGCGGCGTCGATATCCCGTAATGCGCCAGCAGCGTCTTCGAGGTGCGGGTGTCCTCAGCCAGGATCGCATCGGCGGCGGCGAGCGTCGCCAGCGCCCGGAACGAAATGTCGCGGAGGTTGCCGATCGGCGTCGCGACGATGTGCAGGCCGGGCGCCAGAGGCTCGGCCTCGGCCTTCAGGCCGAAGGCGGTGTAGCTGGGAGGGCGGGCGGCGGCATCGGTCGACATCCGATCACGCTGCCACAGCGGCCGCGCCCGCGCCATGGCAAGGCGCGTACCGACGCCTGCAACCTATAGTTAACAACTTGAAAATAGGCTTCCGCACTGGCACGAGAGGTCCGGGGGTAGAACTGTTCCGCAGGACCTATCGCCGGGCCGCGTTTCGTCGGCCCGGTCACGACTGGAGATCGCCCGTGTTCCACCATCGGCACCTCGCCCCGATCCTGCGGTTCAAGGCACGGGCCTTCGCCGTCATGCTGCCGCTCGCGCTCGCCGCCTGCGGCGGCGGCACGTCCGGCCTGCCGGGCTTCGATTCGGGCACGCCCTCAGCCGGCGGCGCCGCGCCGACCGGCCAGACCATCGGCACCGGCAAGGTCAAGGTCGGCCTGATTCTGCCGCTCACGGCCGATGGGCAGGGCGCCGTCGTCGGCAATTCCCTGAAGAACGCCGCCGAGATGGCGCTCGCCGAATTCCCGAACGCCGATCTGATGCTGCTGGTCAAGGATGATCGCGGCACGCCGGAGGGCGCCCGCGCCGCGGCGCAGGAAGCCCTGTCGGAAGGGGCCGAACTGATCGTCGGCCCGCTCTTCGCACCCTCGGTCCAGGCGGTCGGGCAAGTGGCACGCGCCGCCAACAAGCCGGTCATCGCCTTCTCCAGCGATTCCAACGTCGCCTCGCGCGGCGTCTACCTGCTCTCCTTTCCGCCCGAGAACGACGTCAACCGCGTGATCGGCTATGCCGCCCAGCAGGGCCGCAAGTCCTTCGCCGCGCTGGTACCGGACACCGCCTATGGCAAGGTCGTCGAGGCCGCCTTCCAGCAGGCTGCCGCCAATCGCGGCGTGCGCGTCGCCGCGATCGAGCGCTTCGGTTCGGATCCGGCCGCGATGAAGGCCTCGATCCAGCGCCTGATGCCCTCGCTCGCGCAGGCCGATGCGCTGTTCGTGCCGGCCGCCGCCGACACGATGCCGACGGTCGGCCAGCTCCTGCAGGAGGCCGGCTACAACCCGGCCAAGGTCAAGCCGCTTGGCACCGGCGTCTGGAACGATGCCAGCATCGCGCGCGTGCCGGCGATCCAGGGCGGCTGGTTCGCCTCCCCCGACACGGCCGGGTTCAACGCTTTCGCCGGGCGCTACCAGCAGCGCTTCAACAGCGCGCCGACCCGCACCGCGACGCTCGCCTATGACGCGGTCTCGCTGGCGGCGGCGCTGGCGCGCACGCAAGGCTCGCAGCGCTTCTCGGAGGCCGTTCTGACCAACGGCTCGGGCTTCGCCGGGGCGGACGGCGTTTTCCGCTTCCGCCCGGACGGGCAGGTCGAGCGCGGCCTTGCCGTGCTGGAGCTGCGCAACGGCCAGATCGTCACGATCAACGCCGCGCCGCGCGATCTCGGCCCGCGCTCGCAGTAGGCGATATAATCCTCTCCGTCATTCCGGGCGACCGAAGGGAGACCCGGAATCCATCATAGAGCGCTGCGCCCTACGATGGATTCCGGATCAGCGCCGCTTCGCGGCTTGTCCGGAATGACAGCGCGTGTGGGTTGCCGCGTGGCTCAGCTCAGCGGGGCGTATTTCACCACGCAGCCATAGGCCTTGGTGCTGGCTTCCGAGACCGGCTTGCCGGCCTTGAGCTCGGCCACGGCCTGGCGGACATAGCTCTTCGCGCCTTCGAGGCTCGACGCCGCCGAGGTCGGCTTGTCGTCGATCGCGCCCATATAGGCGAGCGTGCCCTTGGGATCGATGATGTACATATGCGGGGTGGTCTGCGCGCCATAGGCGCGTGCCACCTTGCTGTTCGGATCGAGCAGGATGCCGGCCGGCGCGGCGTTGCGCTGGACCGTCAATTCCTTGGCCTTGGCGGCGTCGACATGGCCCTGCTCGCCCTGCGGCGAGGAGATCACCGAGAGCCAGACGACGCCTTCCCTGGCCATGTCCTTCTGAAGGTTCTGCATGGTCGCGCTGTTATAGTGCTTCCGGACATAGGGGCAGTCATGGTTGGTCCATTCGAGGATCACCGTCTTGCCGGCAAACTCGGACAGATTGCGGGTCTTGCCCTCGACATCGACCGCCTGGAAGGCGGGGGCGGGCGCGCCGACCTTGGCCGCGCCTTGCGCGAAGGCGGCAGCCGGGAAGGCTAGGGCCGCGAGGGTAAGGCCGGCGATGAAAGTCTGTCTGGTCAGGCTTTGCATGTCTGTCTCCCTTGGTTGATGTCGAAAATCTATGGCAATGCGGCCGTCTTTGCATTGCGCCCGGCCGCACGTTCGGCCGCGGCGATCAGCCCGTCCACGGTCAGGAGCTGCGGCAGGATCTCGGCCTGCGCCTCCTTGCGGGCGGGATAGAACAGGTAGAGCGGCACGCCGGCGCGGCCCTGTTCGGCCAGCGCCTTTGCGATGCGGCTGTCGCGATTGGTCCAGTCGGCCTTGAGATAGACGACGCCGAGCTTGGCGAAGGCGTCCTTCACCTCCTGCCGGGAAAGCGCGACGCGCTCGTTGGCGATGCAGGTGATGCACCAGGCGGCCGTGAAATTGACGAAGACCGGCTTGCCTTGCGCCTGCAAGGCCGTGACCCGCTCGGGCGACCAGGCCTCGATATCGCCGGCGCGCGCCTCGGTCGCGGCGCCCGGAATGGCGTTCTGGACGGTGAACCAGCCGG
Source organism: Allobosea sp. GW821-FHT09G06 (assembly GCF_059416005.1). NCBI lineage: Bacteria > Pseudomonadati > Pseudomonadota > Alphaproteobacteria > Hyphomicrobiales > Alloboseaceae > Allobosea > Allobosea sp. GW821-FHT09G06. The sequence continues at coordinate 190,573 of NZ_JBWKOI010000005.1, forward strand.
CGCCGAGCACGACCAGCGCCGCCAGCACCGAACCGAAAGCGCGCCGAGCGAAAGACCCGCGCGTGACGCCGACGAGCCAGACGGCGAAGCCCGCCGCCAGCACGGCCACCAGCGCCGCGAGCACGCCCTGCGGGCCGCTCTGCACGGAAGCCACCCAGATCAGCCAGATCGCGGTCGCGAACATCGGGAAGGCGAAGGCCTGCTTCAGCACGAGCATCCAGCGGCCGGGCTTGGGCAGCAGGCGCAGCAGGCCGGGCGCGAAGGAGAGCGCGACCACCGGAAAGGCGAAGCCGAGCGCCAGCGCCATGAAGACGGAGAGGGCGACGACTGGGGGTTGCGTCACCGCATAGCCCATCGCCGCGCCCATGAAGGGCGCCGTGCAGGGCGTCGCGACCACGACCGCGAGCACGCCGGTCATGAACGCGCCGAGGCGCCCGCCCCGGCTGGCGAGGCCATCGCCGAGGCCGGTCACGGAGGTGCCGATCTCGAAGGCGCCGAGCAGGTTGAGGCCGATCAGGACCATCACCACGGCGAGCCCGATGACGAGCGGCGGGGACTGGAGCTGGAAGCCCCAGCCGACGCTGCTACCGAGGCTACCCAGCGCGATCACCGCGCCGGCCAGCACCATGAAGGTAACGAGCACCCCGCTCATGAAGAGCAGGCCCTGTTCGCGGACTTCGGAGCGATTGCGATGCGCGAGCTGCGCGAAGCCGAGCGCCTTGATGAACAGCACCGGCAGGACGCAAGGCATCAGGTTGAGGATCAGGCCGCCCGCAAAGGCGAAGGCCAGCGCCGCCCAGAGCGTCAGGTCGGCGCCCTCGGCCGGCATGGGAATGCGTACCACGGCCGGGCGGGCTTCCGGCGCAGCGGTCCCGCCGGCCGCCATCAGGGCGGGATCGGCATCGGCCACGATCGTAACGGCCTTGGCAGCACCGCCTTCGGTGAAGGTGAGGACGCCGGTCACCTCCGGCTTCTCCAGCTTGAAGGCGCTTGAACGGATGAGCGTCAGGGCAGGCTTGCCGCCGGCCACGAAGGGCTGGTCGGCCGCATGCTCGATGAGCGTGTCGGAGATCGGAAAGAAGCGCAGATCGGCAGCGCCGGCCGGCAGGCCCGGCAGGTCGAGCACGAGCTTGCCGGCATCGTCTCGGAGCTTGCCACGGAAAGAAGCTGGCTTCGGCAGCGCCGCGATGGCGGCATCGATCCGTGCCTCGGCGGCCGGATCGATCGCGCTTGCAGCGGCGATGGGGAGGTCGAGCGAGAAGGAACCTTCCTCGGGAATGCAGATCTTCTCGCAGACGAGCCAGGTCGCCTCGGCCTTCAGCGCAAAGGTCTCACCGGGCTTGGCATCGGCCGGCACGGTGATCTCGAGCGGCAGCAGGACCATGCCCTCGAAACCGAAATTGACGAGGGGCTCGACCCGGATCGCCTTGGGCGCCGGCCACTGGATCTCGCCAGCGGTCGCGCCGGCCGGCAGGTCCCATTTGATCTGGGTCGGCTCGCCGGAATCGCCGGGGTTCAGCCAATAGGTATGCCAGTGCGGCGCCAGCTTCTGGACGAGCGCAACCTTGAAGCGCTCGCCCGGCGCGACCGCGTCGCGGCTCGACAGCAGGGTCGCGGTGACGCGCGGCGAGGTGACGGCGGCGGATTCGGCGGCGAGCGCGAGCCCCGGAGCCAGCAGCCCCATCGCCAATGCCGCCGCGCGCAGGACACGCTTGCCTGGATATCGCCGCATGATGCCATCGCAATCCCTGATCATCCCGACCCCATGCCCCAATCGAGGTTGATCTGCCAATGACAAGGCAGTGAGGCGGGGTCAGGGCCATTCTGGGCGATCCGGTGCCGGGAGGCAGCGTGCCATGATGTCGCCGAGGCTCGGAACTCCGTTGTCCGAATTGCTCCTGCAGCGCCGTCATGCTCGGGCTTGACCCGAGCATCTCGAAAACCAGCGCGTTCCTGTCCTGAGTTTCTCGGGTCGAAGCTGTGCTTCGCCCGAGAATGACGCCCCGTGACGCCTCTCAGATCGCGGCGCCGTCCGTGACGATGTCGGCGCCGAGGCCCTGGCGGACCGCGCGCACGATCTCGGCCTCCGCCGCCGCGCCGCGCTTGCGCGGACGGCTCGCGTCGATGCGGTGTTCGGCGATGATCTGGCCGGGCGCGCCCGACAGGACGACGACGCGGTCGGCGAGATAGGCGGCCTCGTCGATATCATGGGTAACGAAGAGCACGGTCTTGCCGGTGCGCTGCCAGACGCGGATCAGTTCGTCCTGCAGGTTCTCGCGCGTCAGGGCATCCAGCGCCGAGAAGGGCTCGTCCATCAGCAGGATTTCCGGCTCGACAGCGAGCGCACGCGCCAGCGAGACACGCTGGCGCTGGCCGCCGGAGAGCTGGTGCGGCCAGCGCTGGGCCAGCGGCGCGAGACCGACGAGATCGAGCATCGCGGTTGCCTTGGCGAGGCGCTCCGTGCGGGGCGCGCGACCTTCGAGGCCGAAGCCGACATTGGAGACGACCTTGCGCCAGGGCAGCAGGCGCGAATCCTGGAAGACCAGCGCGACCGGCCGGCGCGTCCGATCCTTCGCTGAGATCACGACCTCGCCGCCGCTGGGCTTCGCCAAGCCAGCGATAACGCGCAGCAGGGTCGATTTGCCGACGCCGGAGGGGCCGACGATCGCCAGGAATTCGCCGCGCCCGACCGAGAGGTCGAGCTTGCGCAGAACTTCCGTCTCTTCGCCGTCGCGGGTGAAGGTCAGCGACAGACCCCTGATATCGATCACGCTTTCCAACGCAGCACCCATTTCTGGAAGGCGACGAAGCCGGTGTCGAGCAGGCCGTAGAGCGCCGCCATCGTCAGCATGTAGACCACGACGATATCGGTCGCGAGCAGGCTCGATGCCTGCATCATGCGCTGGCCGACACCGGCGACGCCGAAGATCTCGGCCGCGACCACCGCCATCCAGGCCTGGCCGAGCGCCGTCCTGATGCCGACGAGGATGCCCGGCAGGGCCGCCGGCAGCAGGATCTTGAACAGCCGCTGCCAGGGGGAACGGAAGCCGAAGGCGTCGGCGACCTCGATGAGGTCACGGTCGACGCCGCGGATCGCGCCTTGCGCCGCGAAGAAGACGATCCAGAACACGCCGACGGCGATGATGAAGACCGCTGCGCCGGGCGTGACGCCGAACCAGATGATGGCGAAGGGCACCCAGGCAAGGCCGGGAATGGGGCGTAATACCCGAACGACCCAGGCCGTCGCCTCCTCGGCGATGCGGGACATACCGATCAGAACGCCGAAGGCGATGCCGAGGCCGGCGCCGACGAAGAGTCCAACGAAGTAGTGCCAGAGCGAACCGAGTATGGCCGCAAGCCAGGCGCCGGAGGAGAGCTCCCGCATGAAGGCTTTCGGCAGGGCGCTCGGACCCGGCAGGAAAGCCGGATTTACCAGTCCGAAGAAGGGCATCGCCTCCCAGAGCAGGAGGAAGGCGACGAGGCCCAGAAGGGCGAGGGCCGGAGCCCGGAGTCTGTTCACAGTATCAGCCGCCCGTCTTGATCGCGCGCTCGTAATACTGCGTCTCGAACAATCCGTCGAAGGGGAGTTCTTTCTCCAGCGAGCCGAGCTTGACCTGGTAGGCCTGCATGGCACGGGACGGCTCGATGATCTTGCGCGGGTCGATCTCGAAGCGGCTCGCCGGCGAGACCAGCGCCTTCTGGATCAGCTCGGGATCGACGATGCCCTTGCCGAGCGCGGCGCCGACATGGGGCGCGGCCTTGTTCGGGTCGGCCTTGATCAGAGCGGCTGCCCGGACGAGTCCGGAGACGAGGTTCTGCACGGCCTGCGGATTCTTGGTGGCGAAGGCGCCGGAGATGGCGACGACCGTGCCGGGCTGCCCCGGGAAGACCTCCTCGCCGCCGGCGATGAGCTTGATCTGCGGATTGCGGGTCTGGATGATCGTCAGTGCCGGCTCGCGCACGGAGCCGCCATCGACCGCCCCGGCCAGGATCGCCTGCTGGGTCGCGTCGATGCCCATCGGCACGATCTCGACATCGGCCTTATCGGCCTTCGCGACCTCCCAGAGCCAGTATTGCAGCGTCGTGTTGGGCACCGAGCCCGCCGGCTGGGTGGCGAGGCGCGCGGCCTTGCCATTGGCGGCACGGAAGGCCTTGAAGGCGGCGGCGGCATTCGTGCCGGGCGTGAAGAACTTGGTCAGCGAGGGCGCGCTGACCACGACGTTCTCGCCGATCGCGGTCGAGGCGACGACGCGGATATCGATGCCGCGCGAGCGGGCGACGGCGAGCGGCGCGACACCGGCGACATAGACGTCGATCGTGCCCGAGGCGAGCGCCTGGATCATGTTCGGGCCGGATTCGAAGACGGTGACCGCGACATCGATGCCGCCCTGCTTCAGCCAGCCCTCGCCATTGGCGACGAAGAACGGCGCCGTGCCGACGACCGGAATGTAGCCGACACGTGCGGCGACGCTCTGGGCGCGGGCCGGAGCGGCGAAGGGCATGGCCGCCGCGAGGCTCGACCCGGCAATGAGGAACTGGCGGCGATCCATCGTTCAAATCCCTTTGGCAGACAGGGCCAAACGCGACCCCATTGACATCTGAGAAAAGGATTTTCTATCTGGATGCAATAGATTGGCTCGAAAAAGATAATTCATCTCTTTCTTGCAAAATCTGCGAAACGAATTTCTCCAGATAGCGAGCTTGAGAGAATGGACGCCATCGACCGCAAGATTCTGACCGTGCTCCAGGCGGACGCGAATATCTCGATCGCGGAGCTCGCCGACCGCGTCGGGCTCTCGCAGACCCCGTGCTGGAAGCGCATCCAGAAGCTCGAACAGGCCGGCGTGATCCTGAAGCGCGTCGCGCTGGTGGCGCCCGAGAAGATCGGGCTCGGCCTCACCGTCTTCGTCCAGATCGAGACGGCGGATCATTCCGGCCCATGGCTGGAGAAATTCGCCCAGATGGTCGCGGCCATGCCGGAGGTGATGGAGTTCTACCGGATGGCCGGCGATGTCGACTACATGCTGCGCGTCGTCGTCGCCGACATGGCCGCCTATGACGGCTTCTACAAGAAGCTGATCGAGACGATTCCGCTCAAGAACGTCACGTCGCGCTTCGCGATGGAGCGGATCAAGGCGACGACAGCCTATAAAGTGCCCGATCTGCCCCGCAACTGAGGAAGGCGGGGCAACGCGCCGCGCATGACAGCGCGGCGTGGCAGATGCTACGTAACGGACAGTTCGCCATTCGCGCTGCCCGAGGAGCCGCCTTGTCCGCTTCCCGCTCCGTTCTCCTGATCATCGGCGGCGGCATCGCCGCCTACAAGATGCTGGAGGTCATCCGCCGGCTGAAGGATCGCGGCATCGCCTCGCGCTGCATCGTGACCAAGGCCGGCGAGCAGTTCGTCACGCCGCTCACCGTCTCGTCGCTGGCGGGCGAGCGCTGCTTCACCGATATGTTCTCGCTGACCGACGAGGCCGATATCGGCCATATCCAGCTCTCGCGCTCGACCGATCTCGTCGTGGTCGCCCCGGCTACCGCCGACCTGATCGCCAAGATGGCGAACGGGCACGCCGACGACCTCGCCTCGACCGCGCTGCTCGCCACCGACAAGCGCGTCCTGATCGCGCCCGCGATGAACCCGCGTATGTGGCAGCATCCGGCGACGCGCCGGAACATGACGCAGCTCGAAAAGGACGGCGTCCTCGTCGTCGGCCCGAATGTCGGCGCGATGGCGGAGCGCGGCGAAAGCGGGCCGGGCCGCATGGCCGAGCCGCCGGAAATCCTCGCCGCAATCGAGCTCGCTCTGGCCGGCGAAAAGCCGAATGCGCAACGCGCCATCGGCTTCCTCGGCCGGCTGCCGGGCGGCGACCATGCGACCGGCTCGCTTGCAGGCCGGCATGTGCTGATCACCTCGGGGCCGACACATGAGCCGATCGACCCCGTGCGCTACATTGCCAACCGCTCGTCTGGAAAGCAGGGCCATGCCATCGCTGCGGCTGCAGCCGCAGCCGGGGCGCGGGTGACGCTGGTCAGCGGGCCGGTGAACCTGCCCGATCCGGCCGGAGTCGAGACCATCCATGTCGAATCGGCGCGCGAGATGCTCGCGGCCGTCGAGACGGCGCTGCCGGCCGATATCGCGATCTTCGCCGCCGCCGTAGCCGACTGGCGCGTGGCGGACGCGGCCTCCGACAAGCTGAAGAAGGACGGCAAGGCGCTGCCGCCGCTCTCGCTGGTCGAGAACCCCGACATCCTCGCAACGATCGCGCACCGCAAGAACGGACGCCCGCCGCTGGTCGTCGGCTTCGCCGCCGAGACGCAGAACGTGATCGACTATGCCCGCGCCAAGCTCGCCAGGAAGGGCTGCGACCTGATCGTCGCGAACGATGTCGGCGGCACCGGCGTGATGGGCGGCGATGCCAATACCGTGCATCTGGTTACGGCATCAGGCGTAGAGACCTGGCCGACGCTGCCGAAGGGCGAGGTCGCGGCGCGCCTGATTGCGCATATCGCCGGGCTCTCGCCGGCCCGGCAGGCGGAGTGACGATGGTCGCGGTTCTGCTGCAACGCCTTCCGCATGGCGCCGACCTGCCCTTGCCGGCCTATGAGACGGAAGGCGCGGCCGGGCTCGACCTGCGTGCCGCCATTGCCGAAAGCTTTTCGCTCGCCCCGGGCGAGCGCGCGCTCGTGCCGACCGGGCTCGCGATGCAATTGCCGGTGGGGTTCGAGGGGCAGGTGCGGCCGCGCTCGGGCCTTGCCGTCAAACATGGCGTGACCGTGCTCAACGCGCCGGGCACCGTCGACAGCGACTATCGCGGCGAGGTCAAGGTGCCGTTGATCAATCTCGGGCAGGAGCCCTTCGCCATCGCCCGTGGCGACCGGATCGCGCAGATGGTGATCGCGCCGGTGACGCGGGCCGTCCTGACCGAAGTCGCAGGGCTCGACGCCACGGCGCGCGGCGCGGGTGGCTTCGGCTCGACCGGCATCGCGGGCGGCAGCGGAGAGAAGCGGCCATGATCCTGCTCTCGCGCCGCAGCCTGCTCGCCATCGCCGCCGTGGTCGATATCGCCCTGCATGCAAGGCCGTCGCCGGTCGCGGCCAAGCTGCTCGCCGCGCGCCATGCGCTGCCGCCGCGCCATCTCGAAACCCTGCTGCAGACGCTGGTGCGCGTCGGCATCCTCAAGGGCGTGCGCGGGCCGCGCGGCGGCTACGAGCTTGCCCGCGAACGCCGCAAGATCACGGCCGGCGACATCGCGCGCGCCGCAATGCAGGAAGCGATCGAGGAAGCGCTCGGGCCCGAGCCGCAATCGCGACTGGTCGATGAGGTCATCGGGCCGGAGGTCGCACACGCTTCGGCCGCCTTCCTCGCGGCGCTGGACACGGTGACGGTCGAGGAACTGTGCCGCAGGGCGCAGGCCAGGGCCGTCTTCGGCGAGCCCGGCACCAAGTCAGATTTCACAATATGACTGTGTTATTTATTTCTTTATTCGACAGATTCTGTGAATTGATCTAGCCTCGCGACCGAACGTTCTCTCGTCCAGAGGAGTCATGTCATGGCCGAAGCACAGAAGACGACGAAGGCGCCCGGACGCGGACGCATCTACAACTCGATCACCGACACGATCGGCGATACCCCGCTGGTCAAGCTGAACCGGCTGCCGGCCGAGCGCGGTGTCAAGGCGACGATCCTCGCCAAGCTCGAGTTCTTCAACCCGATCTCGAGCGTCAAGGACCGCATCGGCGTCAACATGATCGACGCGCTGGAGGCTTCCGGTGCGTTGAAGCCCGGCGGCACGCTGATCGAGCCGACCTCGGGCAATACCGGCATCGCGCTTGCCTTCGTGGCGGCCGCGCGCGGCTATCGCCTGATCCTGGTGATGCCGGAGACGATGTCGCTGGAGCGGCGCAAGATGCTCGCCCTGCTCGGTGCCGAGCTGGTGCTGACGCCCGGCCCCGGTGGCATGCGTGGCGCCGTCGCCAAGGCCGAGGAGCTCAAGGCCGAGATTGCAGGCTCGATCATCCCGCAACAGTTCGAGAACCCGCATAATCCCGAGATCCACCGCAAGACCACGGCGGAGGAGATCTGGAACGATACGAACGGCGCGGTCGACATCGTCATCTCCGGCGTCGGCACCGGCGGCACCATCACCGGCGTCGGTCAGGTCCTGAAGGCGCGCAAGGCCGGCGTGAAGATGGTCGCGGTTGAGCCGGAGGATTCCCCGGTCCTGTCCGGCGGCCAGGCCGGCCCGCACAAGATCCAGGGCATCGGTGCCGGCTTCGTGCCGGGCATCCTCGATCGCGGAATCATCGACGAGGTCGTCACCGTCGGCAACCAGACTGCCTTTGAGACGGCCCGCGCGCTCGCCAGGAGCGAGGGTATCCCGGCCGGCATCTCGTCCGGCGCGGCTGTCGCGGCGGCGCTCGAAGTCGGCGCCCGGCCGGAAAACGCCGGCAAGACCATCGTGGTGATCATCCCCTCCTTCGCCGAGCGCTACATCTCCAGCGCCCTGTTCGAGGGTCTGTGACCGTAACGGCCATCCAGATCGTCCGGCTGGCGGAGAGCCTGCCGGACGATTTCGAGGCCTTGCGCCATGAGGCAAGCGCAGAAAGCTACCGCTTCGTCGAAGGGCTGCGCGAGGAATGGCTCGCCGGCCATTATGGCGGCGGAGACGAACGCTTCGTCACCTTCGCCGCTTTCCATGAGGGCGAACTCGCCGGCATCGGCGCCCTGACACCCGACCCTTACGACCCCGCGCCCGATCTGCTGCGCGTCCGGCATGTCTATGTCCGGCCGCTGCATCGCGGCGCCGGCATCGGGCGCGTACTGGCCGCCGCGCTGATCCAACAGGGGCTCGATCTGGCGCCGCGGCTCTCGTTGCGCGCGGCCGATCCGCGCGCAAGCGCCTTCTGGGAAGCGAACGGCTTTGCTCCCGATACGAGCGGAACGCGCCGCTCGCATCTGCTGGTGCGCTGAGCGCGTCTCAGCGCACCAGAACCAGCCGGTTGTTCCAGGGGTCGGAGACGGTCGGAACACCATCGACCTCAGCACCACCCGCGGCCAGGATGCGCTGGCGCATCACAGCGAAGTCCGCTTCGTCGCGCGCGACGAGCTCGAAGCGATCGAGCCCTGCCTCGCCCGGCTGGCGCGGACCCGCGCCACGGCTGCCCCAGATATTGCCGGCGATATGATGGTGATAGCCGCCGCTGGCGAGGAAGCTCGCGCCGGGATAATGCACCATCAGGTCGAAGCCAAGCAGGTCGCGATAGAAGGCCTCGGCCGCCTTGGTATCGCCGACGCGCAGGTGGATATGACCCATCCCGGTGCCCTCGGGCATGCCGGCATAAGCTACGTCGTCGGCCTCGCTCAGCAGCTTGTCGAGATCGAGCCGCTCGGTCGCCATGGCGATGCCGCCATCGGGTTTGCGCGGCCATTCCTCCCGCTTGCGGTCGCGATAGATCTCGATGCCGTTGCCCTCGGGATCGGAGAGATAGAGAGCCTCGCTGACGAGATGGTCGGAGGCGCCTTCGAGCGGGATGCGTGTCACGGCGGCATGCCTCAGCCAGTTGGCGAGATCGCGCCGTGATGGCAGCAGGATGGCGAGATGGAACAGGCCGGCGGCCGAACTGGGACGGGCCGCGCCGGCTTCCAGACGAACCAGCACGCGCTCACCAACGCCGAGATCGACGCTCGTCGTATCCTGCCGGATGACACGCAGGCCGATCGCGTCACGGTAATAGGCGGTCAGCGCGGTGAGATCATGCGCCCGCAGTGTCACGGCGCCGATGAAGACGGGCGCCTTGTGGGCTTCGAGAGTGGCGGCGGAGGCCGTCTGTTCGGCAGTTGCGACCATAAGGAAATCCTTTCGCGGCAGCCGTTCCGGCCAGCCACCGCTAAAATGGCGCTTCCGCCTGATCTTGTCGCCCACCCGGCCGGCAAGACTGCGATTGCATGGTTGCAATGGCGCCTCTCAGCCAGGACAAGGCCGGTCGATGGCGAAATGGCGGAACCAGCGTTTTTCGCGCCCGCTGACCAGCGCCCCGAGCAGGCGCGAGGCCATGAAGCTGAAGGTTATGCCGTTTCCGCCGTAGCCGTAAGCCGCGAGCAGGCGCGGATGACCGGGCACGCGCCCGATCAATGGCAGGCCGTCTCCGGTCTGGCCGAAGGCGCCGGACCAGGCATGATCGAGGTCGAGGCCGGCCTGCGGGATCAGCGCATGCAGGCGCGCCTGCAGAGCCTTGGCTTTCTCGGGGCCGAGCACCTCGCGCCGGCCGGGATCGTCGAAATCCTCGTCCTCGCCGCCGAAGACGATGCGGCCGTCCGTGGTCGTGCGGCAATAGCAGTAATCCTCCGACGCCTCCCAGACGAGCGCAGGGCCGGGCCAGAGCGCCTGCGGCACTTGTGGCACCGTCGCGATCGCCCAGCTCGAGGCGACGCGATGCAAATCGTCCCTGATGATATCCGGCATGACATAGCCGGTAGCGAGCACGATGCTGTCGGCCTCGACGACCCGGCCGCTGGCAAGCGTAACGGCGGCCGAACGGCCGGCGCCGTCGAAGCCAACCGCCTCGTCGCGGATCAGCCTCGCTCCGCGTTGCACGGATACTCCCAGCAGCCCATGGCAGAGGCTGAGCGGATCGGCCTCGGCCGAACCGGGCGAGACGATGGCCGCCGCCCGATCGAAGCCGAAGGCCTCGCGCAGCGCAGCGTGTTCGATGAAATCTCCGGGAAGTCCCGCCCGCTCGCGTAAGGCGGCCTCCTCCCGAAGTTCGCGCGGGCCGCTTTCGCCCGCCGCGAGATAGACGGTCTGGCGGGCTGAGAACCCGCAGGAGAGCGCGAGTTCACCGACCAGCCCGCGCAAGCCCGCGACTGCCTGGAAGCTCAATCGGTAGATTTCAGCGGCTGCGGCGACCCCGTAGAGCCCAGAGAGTTCCGACAGCCGGAGATCGATTTCCCATTGCAGCATCGCAGTCGAAGCCGCCGTACTGCCGAAGCCTTCGCGCTCGCGGTCGATCAGGACGACGTCGCGGCCCATTGCCGTCAGGTGCTCCGCGACGAGGGCCCCGGTGATGCCGCCGCCGACGATCGCAATGTCGCAACGCGTGTCGGCCTCGATCTCTCGTCCCGAGGGCCGCTCCAAAGCCGGACGCCACGGCCCCTTGCCGGTGCGCAGATCGTCCTGGCGCGTGGCCTGCGGATCCAGCATCACTCCGCCCTGGGCGGGCCGACGCGGTCGGCCATGGTGGCGCCGCGCTGGCCGAGCGGCTTGGGCCGGCCGGTGGTGGTGTCATGCGCCGTCTGGTGCTCCAGCTCGGCATTGAGCTCGGCGCCGGCCAGCACGATCATCGCCGAGAGCCAGAGCCAGGTCATGAACACCACGACGGTCGCGAGCGAGCCATAGGCCGCCGTGTAGTTGCCGAGCGTCGAGACATACCAGGAGAAGCAATAGGAGGCCGCGCCCCAGAGCAGGGCCGCGGCGATGGCGCCGGGCATCACCCAGATGAAGCGCATCCGCTCGCGGCTCGGACCGATCCAGTAGAGGATCGCGATCGAGAAGGTCGCCACGACGAAGAAGGACGGCCAGCGCACCAGCCCGATCAGGCGCTCCAGCTCAAAATGGAAGGGAAACAGCGCGGTCACGACCGGAAGGCTGGCGATGGCGATCAGCGCGGCGGTGAGCAGGACCACGCCGCTGACGGTGGTGAAGAGCGAGATCGCATTGAGCTTGAGGAAGCTGCGCTTCTCGGTCTCGCGATAGATGATGTTGAGCGCATCGAAGATCGCCTTCACCGCCGCGTTCGCCGACCAGGCCGCGACGAGCAGGCTGACATAGAAGGTGGTGGACAGGACGAAGCCGGACTGTGCGGACAGCCTGACCGCCTGCTCGTGAATGAGCTCGCGCGCGGCCTGCGGGAACATCGTCGTCACCGTGTCGAGCTGCTCGGCGATCGTCCCGGGATCGGTGAAGTAGCGATAGAGCGTGACCATCAGCGACAAGGCTGGCACGAGCGAGAGCAGGGTAAAGAAGGCGACCGCGCCCGCCAGCGACGAGAGGCGGTTCTCGGCGACATTGCCGGCAAAGCGCAGCAGCACGTCCTTCCAGCCGAGCCAGGTCATCTGCAGCGGCGTCTTCGCCAGCCGGCCGCGTACCGCTTCCTCCCGATGCCGCCCGAGCTTGTCGGACAGCAATCCCGACAGATAGCCGAGCGCGACCCCGATCCCGGCGGCGCCCGTGATCCGTTTCAGGAAAGCCATGTCGGACCCGTTTCTCCGCAGCCAGTTCACGCCTGCAAGCATGCGAGCAACCGCATCCGGCCGCAATCGTTCCGATGCGGAACCTGCGAGGGCGCCACTTAGCCGATTGTTAACCTTAATGCTTCGTTATGACGGGGCGCGGCCGCGAGCGGCAGGCGCTTGTCTGTCCTTCCGGATACGCCCGATGACGAAGCTGTTCAGAACCGGCCTGACGGGCCTCGCGATCCTGCTGTCGGGCACGGCCGGAGCAGCCGACCTGCGCAAGATCGCCCTGCCGCCAGCCCCGGACCTGCCGGCGCTCTATTCCTGGACGGGCTTCTATGCCGGTTTCCAGGGCGGCTATGCCTGGGGTGACAGCCGGGTGCGGATCAATGTACCGGGCGGCGGCTTCGCCCCCGTCAGCTTCCGTGCCGGCGAGGACACGGCCTTCGGCGGCGCCCATGCCGGCTTCAACTACCAGCTCGGCGGCATCGTGCTGGGTGTCGAGGGTGATGTTGAAGCGCTCGACAACCGCAGCCGCTTCGACGGCATCGGCCTCTCCGCCCGCGTCAGCCAGGACTGGCAGGGCTCGGCCCGCGCCCGCCTCGGCCTCGCCTTCGACCGCTGGATGGTCTACGGCACCGGCGGCGCCTCCTTCACCGAATACGAGCGGCGCGTGTTCACGCCCGGCGCCGGATTCGGCGAGCGGCTGACCAGTGCTCGGACCGGCTGGAATGTCGGTGCCGGCGTCAATTTCGCCTTCACCGACAACCTGATCCTCGGCGCCGAATACCGCTACACCGATTTCGGGCGGAACCGCTTCGCCAGCTCGGGCGCCTTCCCGGGCCTGACCGGCTCGCAGGATCTCTCGAGCCACAGCGCCCGCGCCAGCGTCGCCTACAAGTTCTGAGGCGCCTTCAGCTTGGTCGTCATGCTCGGGCTTGACCCGAGCATCGCGTGACAAGAAGGCTTCCGCGCATCTTTCGGCCTGAGATTCTCGGGTCTGCGCTTCGCTTCGCCCGAGAATGACGTGCGTTCTCAGAAGCCCGTGCGCTGGCGGATCGCGGCGGCCAACGTGCCGTCGTCGAGATAATCGAGCTCGCCTCCAACAGGCACGCCATGGGCGAGCTTCGTCACCTTCACCGGCAGATGCGCCATGAGGTCTGTGATGAAATGCGCCGTGGTCTGGCCGTCGACCGTGGCGTTGAGTGCCAGGATGACCTCCTTCACCAACGGATCGGAGGCGCGCGCCACCAGCGCGTCGAGCGAGAGATGCTCGGGCCTGATACCGTCGAGCGCCGAAAGCACGCCGCCCAGCACATGGTAGCGGCCCGACACCGCGCCCGAGCGTTCCAGCGCCCAGAGGTCCGAGATATCGGCGACGACAACGATCAGCCCGTCGTCGCGACGCGGATCGGTGCAGAGGCCGCAGGGGTCGCTGGTATCGACATTGCCGCAACGGGCGCAGACGACGATGCGCTCGCGCGCCACCGCCATCGCCTCGGACAGCGGGCCGAGCAGTTGCTCGCGCTTCTTGACGAGATGCAGCGCGGCACGCCGGGCCGAGCGCGGCCCGAGCCCCGGCAGCTTGGCCAGGAGCTGGATCAACCTTTCGATCTCGGGACCGGCAATGGCGCGGGACATCTGAACTCGTCGATGGAAGCGTCATGGTCGGGCTTGACCCGACCATCTCTGGCCGGAAAGCCCTCGTGGCATGAGATGCCCGGGTCAAGCCCGGGCATGACGGCGCTTCGTCAAAACAGCTTCATGCCCGGCGGGATCGGCAGGCCCTTGGTGATCTCGGCCATGCGCTCCTGCATGACGCGCTCGCCGCGGGTGCGGGCGTCGTTGGCGGCAGCGACAATCAGATCCTCGAGGATCTCGCGCTCGTCCGGCACCATCAGGCTGGGATCGATCTTGACGCCCTTGAGCGCGCCCTTGGCCGTCATCGTCACCGTGACCATGCCGCCGCCAGCGCCGCCTTCGACCTCGATATTGTCAAGCTCGGCCTGCATATCGGCCATCTTCTGCTGCATCTGCTGCGCCTGCTTCATCAGGCCCATCATGTCGCGCATCGAAAATCCTCCTCGGAATCGTCAGAAGTCGATGCCGTCGAAATCCGGTTCGGAATCGTCGAACAGGGGCTCGGCATCGGGCAGGTATTCGTCTTCGGTCGGCGCAGAGGCCGCCATTTCGGCCGCGGCAATGGCGCGGGGATCGCGGACATCGACGATGCGAGCGCCGGGGAAGCGCTCCAGCACCGCCTTGACCGACGGGTGAGCCGCCGCATCGCTCTCGCGCTGGTCCTTTGCCGCCGCGGCCTGCTCGCGCATGGTGGCGCCGCCCTCGTCATTGACGACGGCGACCATCCAGGTCTGGCCGGTCCATTCCTTGAGGCGACGCGACAGGTCCTGAGCGAGGGTGCGCGAGGCGCCTTCGGCCAGCGAGAATTCGATGCGGCCGGGCTCGAAGCGCACGGGCCGGATATCGCGCTCCAGCGCGATCTTGAGGGTGATGTCGCGGTGCTGCGAGGCGAGCGCGACGACATCCTCCAGCGTGGCGACGATCGCCATCGGCGCCGCAACGGCGCGCGCGACCGGGGTGGGAGCGGGATTGGCGCTGGCGAGGATCGGGCGGGCGGCGAGTGCGGTGTTGCCGCCGCCGGAAGGCGGACGCGGCATGCCCATCCCGTTGCCGCCGCCACCATTGCCCGCAGGGACGGAACCCATGCCGTCGCGGAGCATCTTCAGCGCCTCGTCCGGCGTCGGCAGGTCGGCGGCGTGGGCAAGGCGGACGAGAACCATCTCGGCCGCCATCACCGGCCGGTCGGCCTGCTTCACCTCGGCAAGGCCCTTGAGCAGCATCTGCCAGGTGCGGGCGAGGATGCGGACCGAAAGGCGCTGGGCGAAATCGCCGCCGCGCACGCGCTCGGCCTGGGCGAGGCTGTTATCCTTCACCGCCTCGGGCACGAGCTTGAGACGGGTGACGAGATGGGTGAATTCGGCGAGGTCGTTCAGCACAACCACCGGATCGGCGCCGGCATCGTATTGCGCCCGCAATTCGCCAAGCGCCGAAGCGATGTCGCCCTTCATCACGGCTTCAAAAAGGTCGATGACCCGCGCCCTGTCGGCGAGGCCGAGCATCGAGCGGATATCGTCGAGCGTGATCCGGCCGGCCGCATGGGCAATGGCCTGGTCGAGGATCGAGAGGGAATCGCGCACGGAGCCTTCGGCGGCGCGAGCGACGGCGGCGAGCGCCTCCTGCTCGGCATCGACGCTCTCGGCCCGGCAGATATGGGCGAGATGGTCGACCAGCACATCGGATTCGACGCGGCGCAGGTCGAAGCGCTGGCAGCGCGACAGCACCGTGATCGGCACCTTGCGGATTTCCGTCGTCGCGAAGATGAACTTCGCATGCGGCGGCGGCTCCTCCAGGGTCTTCAGGAAGGCGTTGAAGGCGCCGGTCGAGAGCATGTGCACCTCGTCGACGATATAGACCTTGTAGCGGGCCGAGACCGGCGCATAGCGCACGGCGTCGTTGATCTGGCGGATGTTGTCGACGCTGTTGTTCGAAGCCGCGTCGATCTCCATCACGTCGATATGGCGGCCCTCGATGATCTCGCGGCAATGGATGCCGAAATCCCTGAGGTCCGTGGTCGGCGCGCCCTGCCCGTCCGGCGTCTGGAAGTTCAAGGCGCGCGCCAGGATGCGGGCGGTCGTGGTCTTGCCGACGCCGCGCACGCCGGTCAGCATCCAGGCCTGCGGAATGCGCCCGGCCGCGAAGGCGTTGGTCAGCGTGCGCACCATCGCTTCCTGGCCGATCAGGTCGCCGAAATGCGCCGGGCGGTACTTGCGCGCGAGCACGCGATAGGGCGCGGGCGTCCCCGTGGCGGCGGCTTGCGGCGCGGGCACCGGATCGAAACCGGCGAATCCCGGTTCGTCAGCAGAGGCGGCGTCGATCGGATCGGTCATGGAAACTGGTTTCGCCAATCAGGAGGCGAGGGTCAATGGCGCAGCGCCGGTCCCGTGGTTCGGTCCGGCGCTTTCACACGCGCATGAGGTGGGAGGCTGGACGAAGACCCGTTCGGTCTCGTTAGGGCTGCTTCCTTCCGGACCTGACCCGGTTGGCGAGTGAGACGTCCCTCGCCAACCTCCCGCCCGCTATATCGGGGATGTCCGCGCGAATCGCAAGCCGGCATCGCAGGGCCGCGAAGCTTCGTCGCAGCCGGCGTCACATCTGCCAGTTTGGCGTTGACTTGGTGTCGTCCATCCGTCATAAGCCCGCGACCTGCGCTGCCGAGAGGCGGCGCCGACCCTTATCGCATGACAGGCTCGGTTGGCCATGCTTTCCCCGGAAAGCCGCGGCCGTCGTGCTCATAAAGGCCCCGGAGACGGACCGTGAAGAGAACCTATCAACCCAGCAAGCTGGTTCGCAAGCGCCGCCACGGCTATCGCGCTCGCATGGCGACCAAGGGTGGCCGCAAGGTCATCGCCGCTCGCCGCGCCCACGGCCGCAAGCGCCTGTCGGCCTGACGAGCCCTGGCGCGTCACGATAGCGCGCCGGTTTCGGAAGACAGGCCAATCGCCATGCGCCTCGCCCGTCTGACGCAACGCAAAGAATTCCTGGCGGCGGCCGATCACGGCCGCCGTTTTCGTTCGTCCGCCTTCATGGCGCAAGTGCGCGATGCCGCGCCCGACGAACCCCGCAAGGGCGGCGAACCCGTGGCCTTGAGGCTCGGCCTCACAGCCTCGCGCAAGACCGGCAATGCCGTGAAGCGCAACCGTATCCGCAGGCGCCTGCGCGAAGCGGCCAAGCAGGCGCTCGCCAGCCAGACCGGACGGCCCTGCGACGTCGTGATCGTCGCGCGCTCCGACGTGCTCGGCGCCAAATTTCAGACGCTCGTCGCCGATCTTTCGATTGCCATCGACCGGGCAAAGCCTCACAAGCCGCATGCCGACAGGCGCCGCCCGCATCCCAAGCGCGGCACGCCTTCGCAAGCCTGACCCCGCCGCGCCTTTACCGGACCAAGCGAGATCCGTTTCCGACCATGATGAAAGAAGACAACCGCAATCTGCTTCTCGCGATCGTCATGTCCGTGGTCGTGCTGCTCGGCTGGCAGTTCTTCTACGGCGTGCCGCAGATGGAAAAGCAGAAGCAGATCGCGCAGCAGAACCAGCAGGCCCAGAGCCAGCAGGCGCCCGCGACTCCCGGCTCCGTCCCCGCTCCCGGCCAGCCCGCAGGCTCGGCCGCGCCCGGCACCGCTGCCGCGCAAGCCCTCGGCACCCGCGAGCAGGCGCTGGCGGCGAGCCCGCGCCTCCGGATCGACACGCCCAAGATCTCCGGTTCGATCTCGCTGACCGGGGCGCGCATCGACGACGTCTCGCTCAAGGCCTATCGCGAGACCGTCGATCCGAAGAGCGCGAACATCGTCCTGCTCTCGCCGCTCGGCGGCCCGAACGCCTATTATTCCGATTTCGGCTGGGTCGCGGCGCCGGGCAGCACTGTGGCGCTGCCGAACGCGACGACGGTCTGGACCGCCGACAGCCAGGTGCTGACCCCGGCCAAGCCGGTGACGCTGAGCTGGGACAACGGCCAGGGCCTGACCTTCCGGCGCGTCATCAGCATCGACGACAACGCCATGTTCACGATCCGCGACGAGGTCGAGAACAAGGGCAGCGCCGCCGTGAACCTGTTCCCCTACGGACAGATCGTCCGCCAGGGCAAGCCGCCGACACTCGGCTATTACGTGCTGCACGAGGGCCTCGTCGGCAATCTCGGCGAGCAGGGCCTGCAGGAATACACCTACGACAAGCTCGACAAGGAGCCGCTGCTCTCGCCGGGTACGACCGGCAAGGTCTGGAAGGACGCCGTCGGCGGCTTCGTCGGGATCACCGACAAGTACTGGGCCGCCGCGGTCATCCCCGACCAGCAGCGCAAGTATGACGGCCGCTATTCCGCGGTCCAGACCGGCACCGGCCATACCTACCAGGCCGATTTCCTCGGCGAGAGCGTCGCCGTCGCGCCGGGCGCCACGGCTTCCGCCAATGCCCGGCTCTTCGCCGGCGCCAAGGAAGTCGCGGCCGTCGACGGCTACGAGAAGAATCTCGGCATCAAGCGCTTCGAGCTGCTGATCGACTGGGGCTGGTTCTATTTCATCACCAAGCCGCTCTTCTTCGTGCTCGACTGGATCTACAAGCATGTCGGCAATTTCGGCGTCGCGATCCTGCTGGTCACGGTGCTGCTGAAGATCCTGTTCTTCCCGCTCGCCAACAAGTCCTACGCCTCGATGGCGAAGATGAAGGCGCTGCAGCCGGAAATGACGGCGATCCGCGAACGCTACGCGGACGACAAGATGAAGCAGCAGCAGGCTCTGATGGAGCTGTACAAGACGCAGAAGATCAACCCGGTCGCCGGCTGCTGGCCGGTGCTGCTGCAGATCCCTGTGTTCTTCGCGCTCTACAAGATCCTGTTCATCACCATCGAGATGCGGCACGCGCCGTTCTTCGGCTGGATCCACGATCTCGCGGCGCCGGACCCGACGAACCTGTTCAACCTGTTCGGCCTGCTGCCGTTCACCCCGCCGGCCTTCCTGCATCTGGGCCTGTGGCCGATCATCATGGGCATCACGATGTTCATCCAAATGAAGATGAACCCGGAGCCGCCGGACCCGGTGCAGAAGATGATGTTCACCTGGATGCCGGTGTTCTTCACCTTCCTGCTCGGCTCGTTCCCCGCCGGCCTGGTGATCTACTGGAGCTGGAACAACCTGCTCTCGGTGATCCAGCAGGGCTACATCATGCGCAAGCACGGGGTGAAGATCGAATTGTTCGACAACATCAAGGGCATGTTCGGCAAGAAGCCGGCAGCCGCAGGCGGCGCACCCAACCCCGCCAACAGCAACAAGAAGTGAGTGATCGAAGGGCGGGGTTTCCCGCCCTTCGCTTTTGACGCCAAGGCCATCGAAACGATGCCGCTACCTGATCCGAGCACGCGCCACCCGATCCCCGGCTGGAAAGGCACGGCCTTCCTGAAGGCGGTGGTCGACCATCCGCTCATCGAGATCGGCGACTACAGCTATTACGACGACTCGCGCGGGCCGGAGCATTTCGTCGCCCGCTGCGTGCGCTACCATTTCGACTTCATCGGCGACCGGCTAATCATCGGGAAGTTCGTCGCGATCGCGCAGGCGGCGCAGTTCATCATGAACGGCGCCAACCACCCGATCGGCGGGTTCTCGACCTTCCCCTTCCAGATGTTCGGCCTCGGCGATCCCGAAAGCCTGAAGCGCCCCGGCCCGAACAACCGCGGCGACATGGTGATCGGCAACGATGTCTGGATCGGGCGCGAGGCGGTGATCATGCCGGGCGTGACGATCGGCGACGGCGCGATCATCGGCACGCGGGCGCAGGTGACGAAGGACGTGCCTGCCTATGCGGTGGTCGCCGGCAATCCCGGCCGGGTCGTGAAGATGCGCTTTGCGCCGGAGATCGTGGCCGAATTGCTCGCGATCCGCTGGTGGGACTGGCAGGCCGACAGGATCGCGCGCCATATCGACGCGATCCAGGGCGCCGATATCGACGCATTGCGCACAGCCGTGTAGGCAGGGCTCCATGACCACATCCACGACAAAGCCTTATGACGCCGAGGAGATCGAGGCCGCCCGCAAGCTCTTCGAAGGGCCGTGGGATTTCGTCTGGGCTTCGACCAAGATCGACGACCTGCCTCCGATGGTCGGCCAGGAGATCGCCTTCGCCGGGCGCTCCAATGTCGGCAAATCCAGCCTGATCAACGCGCTGACGCGGCGCAACGCGCTGGCGCGGACCTCGCATACGCCCGGCCGGACGCAGCAACTCAACTTCTTCCGGCAGGTCGAGCACGAGGAGCCCGTCGGGGCGGGATCTCAAGGCGGCAAGCGCTCGCGCGAAAAGCCGGTTCCGGTTTATTCGCCCCATGCGCCGACCATCGTCGACATGCCCGGCTACGGCTATGCCGCCGTCGGCAAGGAGAAGGTCGCGGCCTGGACCCGGCTGATCCACGATTACCTGCGCGGCCGCTCGAACCTGATGCGCGTCTATCTGCTGATCGACGCCCGCCATGGCATCAAGGATGTCGACGGTGCCGTGCTGGAGACGCTCGACAAGGCCGCCGTATCCTACCAGGTCGTGCTGACCAAGGGCGACGCGTTGAAGCCGGCCGACCAGAAATTCATGACCGAGGCCACGTTCGACGAGATCAAGCGCCGCCCGGCCGCCTTCCCCGAAGTGCTGCTGACCTCCAGCGAGACGGGCGCCGGCATGCCGGAATTCCGCGCCGCGATCGGCCGCGTGCTGGCCGAGCACGGCTGAGCCCCGATGACCGCGACGCGCCTGCATCTGGCTCTCGCCGCCCTGATGGGCTTCGCCGGTGTCGCCTTGCTGGCGGCCGCCGCCCACATCACCGGCACGGCCAATGTCCAGACGGCCGGGCAGATGCTGCTGTTCCATGCCTCCGTGATCATCGGCGCCACTGCGGCGCGCAGGGGCGGACATCTCCATGATCTGCTGGCGCGAATCGCGCTCTCGGCGATCATCGTGGGTGCGGCCCTGTTCGCGGCCGATCTCGCCCGGCGCGGCTTCGCCAATGAGGCGCTGTTTCCGCGCGCGGCGCCGATCGGCGGCTGGTTCATGCTCGGCGGCTGGCTTGGACTGGCCGTCGCCGCCGTGACGGCGAAGCGCAGCTGACAGCCGCGCGGCGTTCTTCCGCCGCCGCGCAAGTTCGGGTAGAAGCGCGACCGCACCTTTCCTGCGGCCGCGCGGAGCCTGCCCGAATGACCGACCATCCCCATCTCACGCCGTCGCAATCCGCCGAGCTGCTCGTGCAGGCGCTGCCGCATATGCAGCGCTACGACCAGGAGATCATCGTCATCAAGTATGGCGGCAACGCCATGGGCGATGCGGCCACCGCCGAGGATTTCGCCGAGGACATCGTGCTGCTCGAGCAATCCGGCCTGAAGCCGGTGGTCTGCCATGGCGGCGGGCCGCAGATCGCGGCGATGCTGAAGAAGCTCGGCATCCAGTCCGAGTTCAAGCAGGGCCTGCGCGTCACCGACGAGGCGACCGTCGAGGTCGTCGAGATGGTCCTGGCCGGCTCGGTCAACAAGGAGATCGTCGGCTATATCAGCCGCGAGGGCGGGCGCGCCATCGGGCTCTGCGGCAAGGACGGCAACATGGTCACCGCCCGCAAGGTGACGCGCACCATCGTCGACCCCGATTCCAAGATCGAGGAAATCCTCGATCTCGGCTTCGTCGGCGAGCCCGAGACGGTCAACACCGCCGTGCTCGACGCGGTGCTGAAGGCCGAGCTGATCCCCGTCCTGGCGCCGGTCTGCGCCGCCGCCGATGGCCAGACCTACAATGTCAATGCCGACACCTTCGCCGGCGCCATCGCGGGCGCGCTCAACGCCAAGCGCCTGCTGCTGCTCACCGACGTGCCGGGCGTGCTGAACAAGGACAAGCAGCTCATCCCGGAGCTCACGGTCGAAGAATGCCGCCATCTGATCGCGGATGGCACGATCTCCGGCGGCATGATCCCGAAGATCGAGACCTGCATCTACGCGCTGGAAAAGGGCGTCGAGGCCGTCGTCATCCTCGACGGCAAGGTGCCGCATGCGGCGCTGATCGAGCTCTTCACCGATACCGGCGCCGGCACGATCATCCGGCGTTGATTGGCACGTCATTCTCGGGCGGAGCGACGCTCCGACCCGGGAATCTTATGACACGTAGGCGCTGGTTTCCGAGATGGTCGGGTCAAGCCCGACCATGACGGCGTGAAGCAGCACCCCGATTAAGCCCCCGCCAAGGACTTGCGGCGCAGACTCCGGCTCGCCACATCTCGGAGTCCAATGACAATACTCGCAGACACACCGGCCGCGACCCCGCCCCTGACGGCGGAAGGCTTCGCGCATGTCGACCACTGGATCTTCGATCTCGACAACACGCTCTACTCGCATGAGAGCCGCGTCTGGCCGCAGGTCAACGAGCGCATCACGCTGTTCCTGCAGGAATTGTTCGGGCTCGACGGCCTGTCCTCGCATGCCCTGCGGCAATATTATTATCACCGCTACGGCACGACGCTGAAGGGGCTGATGGAGGAGCACCGGATCGATCCCGACCAGTTCCTCGACTTCGCCCATGACATCGACCTGACGTTTCTGGAACCGAACCCCGAGCTCGGAGCGGCACTCGCGGCCTTGCCCGGTCGCAAGCTGATCCTGACCAACGGCTCGGTCGGGCACGCCAAGAACGTCGCCGGCAAGCTCGGCATCCTCGACCAGTTCGAGGACATCTTCGATATCGTCCATGCCGGCTTCCTGCCGAAGCCCGAGCGCGCGACCTACGAGAATTTCCTCGCCAAGCATTCGGTCGATCCCGGCCGCGCCGCGATGTTCGAGGATATCGAGAAGAACCTGATCGTTCCGAGCGACCTGGGCATGAAGACCGTGCTGATCGTGCCGCAGACGCCCGACCCCTTCCGCGAGGCCTGGGAACAGGTCGCGATCGAGGCCGGTCATGTCCATCACGTCACCGCCGACCTCACCGGCTTCCTGAAGCCGCTCGGGCGCTCGAACGAACAGCATGGCTGAGCAGGAGGCGTTTCCTCCCGCCGGGGTTCCCTAAAAAAGGAAATTCCGTTCTTCTTTACGAACTCCTTGGGAGCTGATACTGCTCCTGTCCGTTATAAAGAACGGATCGAGAGTTCCATGCCGTCACCGGACAAAGCCGCAGCCAAGCTGCATCCCGAGACCCGCCTCGTCCATGACGGCATCCAGCGCTCGCAGTTCGGCGAGACCTCGGAAGCCCTGTATCTGACGCAGGGCCATGTCTACGACAATGCCGCCCAGGCCGAGGGCCGTTTCCTGAACACCGATCCGGGCTTCCAGTACGGCCGGCTCGGCAACCCGACGACGGCGATGCTGGAAGCCCGCATGGCCTCGTTCGAAGGCGCCGAGACCTGCCGCGCCACCGCGACCGGCATGGCCGCCGTCACCGCGGCGATGATGGCGCCGGTGCGCGCGGGCGACCATGTCGTGGCGGCCAGCGCGCTGTTCGGCTCCTGTCGCTACATCATCGAGGACCATCTGCCGCGCTACGGCGTCGAGACGACGCTGGTTGAGGGCACCGATCTCGACGCCTGGCGCAAGGCGGTTCGCCCCAACACCAAGCTGTTCTTCCTGGAATCGCCGTCGAACCCGACGCTTGAGGTGCTCGACATCGCGGCCATCGCCAAGGTGGCGAAGGAAGCCGGCGCCAAGCTCGTCGTCGACAATGTCTTCGCCACGCCGCTCTACCAGCGCCCGCTGGAGCTCGGCGCCGATATCGTCGTCTATTCCGCGACCAAGCATATCGACGGCCAGGGCCGCTGCCTCGGCGGGCTGATCCTCGGTTCGAAGGAGCTGATCGAGGCCGATATCCAGAACTACCTGCGCCAGACCGGCCCGATCCTCTCGCCCTTCAACGCCTGGGTGATGCTGAAGGCGCTGGAGACGCTGCCTTTGCGCGTCGCCAAGCAGGCGCAGAACGCGACGGCAGTCGCCGACTGGCTGGCGGCGCAGAGCAAGCCGACCAAGGTGATCTTCCCCGGCCACAAGAACCACCCGCAGGCCGAGATCATCAAGCGCCAGATGAGCGGCCCCTCGACGATGATCGCCTTCGAGGTTCCCGGCGGCAAGGAAGGCGCCTATCGCCTGCTCGACGCCTGCAAGCTGATCCGCATCTCGAACAATCTCGGCGACGCCAAGAGCCTGATCGTCCACCCGGCGACGACGACGCATCAGCGCTTCACCCCGGAAGTCCGCGCCGCGATGGGCGTCAGCGACGGGCTGGTCCGCCTCTCGATCGGTCTTGAGCACCATGACGACCTGATCGCCGATCTGGAGCAGGCGCTGGCGAAGGTTTGAGGCGGCTCCCGCCGTCATTCTCGGGCGAAGCGTAGCGCAGACCCGAGAATCTCCGGCAAGGGAAGCGCCAGAGTCTCATCCGGCAAGAGATGCTCGGGTCAAGCCCGAGCATGACGGCTGAGGTTTCCACCCCAGTGGCCATCCCCGCCCGCCCCTGCTAAAGCGGGGCCGTTTCCCGCTAAAGGCTTGAGAGGCCAGCATGCGTTCGGGCGAAGTGAAGCGCCGCACCAACGAGACCGACATCGCGGTCTCGCTCCTGATCGACGGCACCGGCAAGGCCGATATCGCCACCGGCGTCGGCTTCTTCGACCATATGCTCGACCTGTTCGCCCGCCATTCGCTGATCGATCTCACGGTCAAGGTGAAGGGCGACACCCATATCGACGACCATCACTCGGTCGAGGATGCCGGCATCGCCATGGGCGAGGCGCTGAAGCAGGCGCTCGGCACCAAGAAGGGCATCCGCCGCTATGCCGACGTGCACCTGCCGATGGACGAGACGCTGACGCGCGTCGCCGTCGACGTCTCCGGCCGGCCGTTCCTGGTCTTCCGCACCGAGTTCAAGGCGCAGAAGATCGGCACCTTCGATACCGAGCTGGTGCGCGAGTTCTTCCAGGCCTTCGCGATCAATGCCGGCATCACGCTCCATGTCGAGACGCTCTATGGCGACAACGCCCACCACATCGCCGAAAGCTGCTTCAAGGGGCTGGCGCGGGCGCTGCGGCAGGCGCTGGACGTGGATCCGCGCGAGGGCGACCGCATCCCCTCGACCAAGGGCGCCTTGTAGGAGGTCTCGATGGCATTCTACACCGTCATGACGCCGCCGCCGGAAGGCGACCGGCGCGAGGAAATCGAGCAGGCGCGGCTGATCCCCGAGAGCTTCGCCACGGGGGCCTTCCTGCTGACCGGCCTGTGGCTGCTCGGCAAGCGGCTTTGGCTGGCGACGCTGCTCTTCGTGCTGTTCTGGGGCGCGCTGATCTGGCTGAACAGCCGCTTCGGCCTGCATGCCAGCGCGCTCTCGCTGATCTATTGGGCGGTCGCGCTGTTCCTCGGCGTCGAGGGCAACAACCTCGTTATGCGCAAGCTCACCCGCCAGGGCTGGCGGCTCGCCGATGTCGTCGAGGCCCGCAACCTCGCCGAGGCCGAGCGCCGTTATTTCGAGCGGGCGCTGGCCGGTGAAGCCGTGCCGCCGCGCGTGGAAGCGTCGCCGGCCGCGCCCGCAGCGCGGCCGAGCGGGCCGCTGCCGATCATCGGGCTGTTTCCGGAGGCCCAGGGACGATGAGCCAGAGCGTCGCGATCATCGATTACGGCTCGGGCAACCTGCACTCGGCCGCGAAGGCCTTCGAGCGGGCGGCGGCCGAGGCCGGCATCCCCTCGACCATCCATGTCACCAGCGACACCGACGTGGTGCGCGCAGCCGATCGCATCGTGCTGCCGGGTGTGGGCGCCTTCGCCGATTGCCGGCGCGGGCTCGATGCCGTGCCGGGCATGGTCGAGACGCTGGAAGAGGTCGTGCGCCAGAAGGGCCGGCCCTTCCTCGGCATCTGCGTCGGCATGCAGCTGCTCGCCTCGCGCGGGCTGGAATACAGGGTGACGCAGGGCCTCGGCTGGATTCCCGGCGACGTCACGCTGATCCAGCCGAAGGACGACGCCCTCAAGATTCCGCATATGGGCTGGAACACCCTGCACAAGCAGGACGAGCACCCGCTGCTCGACGGCATCGAGACCGGTCCGCAGGGGCTGCATGCCTATTTCGTGCATTCCTATGCGCTGGCGGCGTCTCGCCCGCAGGACGTGCTGGCGCTCACCGAGCATGGCGGGCCGGTGACCGCGATGGTCGCGCATGGCAACGTCGCCGGCACGCAATTCCACCCCGAGAAGAGCCAGAAGCTGGGGCTGAAGCTCATCACGAATTTCCTGAGCTGGGCACCATGATCCTCTTTCCCGCGATCGACCTGAAGGAAGGCCGCTGCGTCCGCCTGAAGCAGGGCGACATGGCGCAGGCCACGATCTTCAACGACGATCCGGCCGCGCAGGCCGCCGATTTCGAGAGCCAGGGCTTCAACTGGCTGCATGTCGTCGATCTCGACGGCGCCTTCGCCGGCAAGCCGATGAACGCCGCTGCGGTCGAGGCGATCCTGAAGCGCGTGGCCTTCCCGGTGCAGCTCGGCGGCGGCATTCGTGACATGAAGACGGTCGCCGGCTGGCTGGAGAAGGGTATCCGCCGCGTCATCATCGGCACGGCTGCGGTGCGCGATCCCGGCTTCGTGCGCGAGGCGGCCAAGGAATTTCCGGGCCAGGTCGCGGTCGGCATCGACGCGCGCGACGGCTTCGTGGCCGTTGAAGGCTGGGCCGAGACCTCCTCGCTGGCGGCGGCCGATCTCGGCAAGCGCTTCGAAGATGCCGGCGTCGCCGCGATCATCTACACCGATATCGCCCGCGACGGCATGCTGGAGGGTATCAACTGGGAGGGCACAATCGCGCTGGCGAAAGCCGTCTCGATCCCGGTCATCGCCTCGGGCGGGCTCGCCTCGATGGCCGATATCGAGCGGCTCTGCGCCGATGACGCCGCGATCCTCGAAGGCGCGATCACCGGCCGGGCGCTCTATGACGGGCGGATCGACCCGGCTGCTGCGCTGAAGCGGCTGGCGGCCTGAACCACCGCCGTCATGCTCGGGCTCGACCCGAGCATCTCAGGACGGAAGGGTGCCTCATCCTGCACGAGATTCCCGGATCGCCGCTCTGCGGCGCCCGAGAATGACGGCAGCCGCGCTCAACGCACGAACTGGTCGTAGATCTTCGCGAATTCGCCGGTCGCCTTGGCGAGATGCAGCCACTGGTCGACGAAGGCCTTGAAGGTCGCGTCGCCGCGCGGGAGCATGTAGCCCATCTCGCCATATTGCAGCGGCTCGTCGGGATTGACCGCGCAGAGGCCGGGCTTGGCCTTTTCCTGCACCTTCACCTCGATCGACTCGGCGACCATGATGTCGGCCTTGCCGGCGAGGATCTGGTCGAAGATCGTGACGTTGTCGGGATAGACCTCGATCTTGGCCTGTTTGAAGTTGGCGCGCACGAAGCGCTCGTTGGTGCCGCCGGGATTGACGATGACGCGCGTCTCCGGCTTGTCGATATCGGCCACCGTCTGGAACTTCGCCTTGTCGGCGCAACGCACGATCGGCGCCTTGCCGTTGACGAGATAGGGCGAGGAGAAGAACACCTTCTTCTGCCGGTCGAGCGTCACCGAGATGCCGCCCATCGCGACATCGCATTTGCCCGAGCCCATGTCGGTCAGCAGGTCGGCCCATTTCGTCTGGACGAACTTCGCCTCGACGCCGAGCGCCTTGGCGAGCGATTTCGCCAATTCGATGTCGATGCCCTCGAAGGAGCCGTCCTTCGCCAGGGTGAAGGGTTTGTAGTCGCCGGTGGTGCAGATCTGCAGCGCGCCGCGGCTCTGGATGGTGTCGAGCAGGCTCGGCGCCGTTTGCGCTAGGACGGTCGTCGTTGCCGCAAAAGCCAGGCCGGCCGCGATTCCGGCCCGCCGAATCATCGATGCAATAGCCATGGAACTCCCCTCATTGGACTGCTATCAGTCCCCGCCAGCAGAGCAGGGTTGCCGTTTGCGATCAATCCGCCCTGCGCCCGCAGGACCGTGTTGCCGACGATGACCCTGAAGACCCGCATCATCCCCTGCCTCGACGTCAAGGACGGCCGCGTCGTCAAGGGCGTGCAATTCCTCGACCTCGTCGATGCCGGCGATCCCGTCGAGGCCGCCAAGGCCTATGACGCGGCCGGCGCGGACGAGCTCTGCTTCCTCGACATCACCGCGAGCCACGAGGATCGCGGCATCCTGTTCGACGTGGTCACCCGCACGGCCGAAGCCTGCTTCATGCCGCTCACCGTCGGCGGCGGCGTGCGCAAGGTCGAGGACATCCGCGCGCTGCTGCTCGCGGGCGCCGACAAGGTCTCGATCAACACCGCCGCCGTGACCAACCGCCAGTTCGTCAGGGAAGCCGCCGAGAAATTCGGCGCGCAGTGCATCACCGTCGCCATCGACGCCAAACAGGTCACGCCCGGCCGCTGGGAGATCTTCACCCATGGCGGGCGCAACGCCACTGGCATCGAAGCCGTCGCCTTCGCCCGCGAGGTCGTCTCGCTCGGTGCGGGCGAATTGCTGGTCACCTCGATGGACCGCGACGGCACCAAGGTCGGCTATGATCTCGGCCTGACGCGGGCGATCGCGGATGCGGTCTCGGTCCCGGTCATCGCCTCCGGCGGCGTCGGCGATCTCGACGATCTCGTCGCCGGCGTCGCGCAAGGCCATGCCTCGGCCGTGCTCGCCGCCTCGATCTTCCATTTCGGCACCTACACGATCGGGCAGGCCAAGGCGCATATGGCGGAAGCCGGCCTCAGGATGAGGCTGGACTGAGATGGCAGGCTTCACTCTCTCCGACCTCGAAGCCCGCATCGCCGAGCGCGCCGCCGCCTCGCCCGAGGAATCCTGGACGGCGAAGCTCCTCGCCGCCGGCCCCGAGCGCGCAGCCAAGAAATTCGGCGAGGAGGCGGTCGAGGCCGTCATCGCCGCCGTGAAGGGCGACCGGGCCGAGCTGATCGCCGAAAGTGCCGACGTGCTCTATCATCTTTTGGTTGTGCTTCGGGCCCGCGATGTTGCATTGCAGGACGTCTTGAGCCAGCTTGAGGCTCGCACGGCCCGCTCCGGACTGGCGGAAAAGGCGGCAAGGCCCGGGTAGCTTGCCCGTTGAGTTGAGTACGGCGAGGATGGACCCGCGTTGAACCTCGAAGCCTGGATTGCGGGTCGCGTCATGGACCAGCGCCTGACCACCACTCCCCCGGAACGCGACCTCGTCTCGCCCTACCGCGCCTTTTCGCGGGACGAATGGGCGCATTTGCGCGCCGATGCGCCGCTGACGCTCTCGGTCGACGACCTCGTCAAGCTGCAATCGCTCAACGACCCGATCTCGCTCGACGAGATCGTCGCGATCTATCTGCCGTTGTCACGCCTGCTCTCGCTCTATGTCGCGGCGACGCAGGGGCTGTTCAAGGCGACGCAGCGCTTCCTGCTGGCCGAATCCGAACCCAAGGTGCCCTATGTCATCGGGGTCGCGGGCTCGGTCGCGGTCGGCAAGTCGACCACGGCGCGCGTGCTGAAGGCCCTGCTCTCGCGCTGGCCGAACACGCCGAAGGTCGAGCTCGTCACCACCGACGGTTTCCTCCTGCCCAATGCCGAACTGGAGCGGCGCGGGCTGATGGGGCGCAAGGGCTTCCCGGAAAGCTATGACGGCAGCGCGATCCTGCGCTTCCTCTCCGACGTCAAGGCCGGCAAGCCGCAGGTGACGGCGCCGGTCTATTCGCATCTCGTCTATGACGTGGTGCCCGGCGAGACCGTGACCGTCGAGCGGCCGGACATCCTGATCCTCGAAGGGCTCAACGTCCTGCAGCCGAGCCGGATGCCGAGGGACGGCACGGCCATCCCCTTCGTGTCCGATTATTTCGACTTCTCGGTCTATCTCGACGCCGACGAGCACGACCTGCACCGCTGGTACGTCAACCGCTTCATGACATTGCGCCAGACGGCCTTCCGCGATCCGCGCTCGTTCTTCCGCAAATATGCGGAGATCGGCGAGGAGGAGGCGCTCGCCATCGCCGAGAAGCTCTGGACCGGGATCAACCTGCCGAACCTGCAGGAGAACATCCTGCCGACGCGCCAGCGCGCCAGCCTGATCCTGACCAAGGGCGCGAGCCACCGCATCCAGCAGGTCGCGCTGCGGCGGCTGTAGCGCGGGTTCCGGGGATGACGACCTATGTCGCCCTGCTGCACTCGATCGTGCTCGGCCCCGGCAAGCGATTGGTCATGGCGGACCTGAAGGCGATGGCGGCGGAGCTCGGCTTCGCCCATCCGCGCACCTGGGTCGCCACCGGCAACCTGATCTTCGAGAGCGAGGATGCCCCGCTCGCCGAAATCGAAACCCGGCTGGAGACGGGTTTCCATGCCCGCTTCGGCAAGCCCGTCGACATCATCCTGCGCACGGCGCCGGGCTGGCTACGACTCGCTGCGCAAAACCCATTTCCGGATGGACATAGCGCCCATGTCGGTATCCGCGTCATGCGGGCGCCACTCGGCCCGGATACCCTCGCCAAACTGGAGGCGATCGCGACGCCGGATATGCGTCTCGCCCTCAGGGATGGCGATCTCTGGATCGATTTCGCGGGCGAGCCGAGCGAGGCGAGGCTGCTTTCGCATCTGACGACCAGAAAGCTCGGCATCGGGACGCTGCGCAACGCGAATACGGTCAAGGCGCTGGCGGCCATGCTCGCGTGATGGCCGGCCTGTCCTCGCTGGGCGCGATGGCGCTCGCGGCCTTCGTCGCCGCCACCCTGCTGCCGGCACAGTCGGAAGCTGTCTTCGTCGGGCTGCTCGCGGCGAAGAGCGTCGATCCGCTCGCGCTGTTCCTGACCGCGAGCGTGGCGAACACCGCCGGCTCGATTCTCAACTGGTGGCTCGGCCTGATGATCGCCCGGCACGGCGTCGACACGCTGCCGGCCCGCCTGCGGCCCGATCCGAAGCGATTTGTCCAGGCACAGGGCCTGTTCGCCCGCTTCGGCTGGCCGTCCCTGCTGCTGGCCTGGGTGCCGATCGTCGGGGATCCCCTGACCTTTGCGGCGGGCACGCTGAACTACCCGTTCTGGCGATTCACGATCCTCGTCCTGATCGGCAAGGCCGGGCGCTATGCGGCGCTCTGGGCAGGCTGGGCGAGTTTCGCCTGAGCCTCTGCGGCTCGCTGATGATTTTCGGCGATCTCTTCCCTTGGGGTAGCCGCATATCGTTTGCGAAAGCGGCCGGGCCGGGCTACCAGCGAAGCGTCCGTTCAAGGAGATCAGATTATGAGCATTCAGCGTATCGGCGTGGGCCCGCGCATGTCCAAGGCCGTCGTGCACGGCAACACCGTCTATCTGGCCGGCCAGGTCGCGGACAAGGCTGCCGGCAAGAGCGTCGGCGAGCAGACCGCCGACATCCTCGGCATCATCGACGGCCTGCTGGCCGAGGCCGGGACCGACAAGTCGAAGCTGCTGATGGTCAACATCTGGCTCACCGATATCTCGACCTTCGCCGAGATGAACGCCGTCTGGGACAAGTGGGTCGTCGCTGGCGCCACGCCGGGCCGCGCCACGGTCGAGGCCAAGCTGGCCGCGCCGCAGTTCACGGTCGAGATCGCGGTCATCGCCGCGAAGTAAGTCCATTTCGATTGCCGCGCGCCCGGACGGGTGCGCGGCAATCCCTGTAGTCCAACCGGACCGGAGCGGGAGGCCATCATCAGCCAAGCCGACCAGATCGCTCCGCTCCTGGCACGCGTCGCCGGACGCCGCGGCCTTTCGCCGATGGCGATGGCGGCGATGATGGCGGATTGGCTGCGGCGCGCCGGCTCCGGCCTGCCGAGCGAGCACCTGCTGGACCGCAAGGCCAACGATTTTCTCGCGCTGTCGAACCGCCTTGCCGTGCCTCTCGGGGATGCCGAGATCAAGCGCCTGCGTGATGAAGCGGCGACGGCGATCGGCGAAGGTCGCTTCGCCGAGGCCGACAAGAGCCTCGCCCAGGCCGAATTGCATGCCATCGGCGGCTCCCCCGACCTGTCCGCATTGCCGCTCGAACGCCGCCTGTTGATCGGCGAGAACCGCGCGGATCGCGCTGCGCTCAGCTTCCTGCGCACGACCTCCGAGGCCTATCGCGAATCTGCCGCCCGTTATGGCGAGGCCTCCGCTCTGATCGGCCTCGCCGCGATCGACCGCAGCCGCGAGGCAGCGCTCGAACAGGCGAAGGTGCTGGCGCGGATCAGCGAGGATTTCGGCGGCCGCGAAGGCTATGACGGCTCGATCGCCGCCCTGCGCCGTTTGCTCGAAGGGCTCGACAGCCTCGCCGATACCATCGCCTTCGCCGGAGCCCAGGAAGCACTGGCTTCGGCGCTCGACAAACTGGCCGTGCTGACCGGCGACGCCAAGCTGCTCGACGAGGCCCTCATTCATTGCCGGGCCGGCATCGAGGACCTGCGCCACGATGAGGCGCCTGCGCTCTGGCGCGCCCTGAAGCTGCGGCTGGGCAAGCTCGCGGTCAATCTCGGTGTCTCGCAGAAGGACGACAACCTGCTCGAAGAAGCGGTCGCGACCTATGCCACGGCGCTCGCCGTCTGGAAGCGCAGCGACGACGAGGCCCGCTGGCTCGAGGCCGAGTACATGATCTCCCGCGCCCGCGCCACACTCGGCCGGCGCCGCAGCGACCTCTCCCTGCTGGAGCGCGCTTTCAACGGCCTCAACCGCGTCTCGCAGGCGACCGACCGCAGCCGCACGCCGATGCGCTGGGCCGAACTCCAGGACCAGATGGGCGGCGTCCTCGCCGCCATGGGCGAGCGCTACAGCGAGCCCGTCGTGATCGAGGAGGCGATCGCCGCCTTCGCCGCAGCACTGGAGGAATATCGCCAGGAGCGCGCCCCGCTGCTCTGGGCCCAGACGCGGGCCAACCAGGCCGAGGCGATGCTTCAGCTCGCGCGGCGCAGCAAGGACAAGACGCTGGCGCAGCAGGCGCTCGCCCAGTTGATGGCGGCAACCGAAGCCGCCAAGCAGGCGCCGAATGGCAGCGGCGTCGCCACCGATCTGCAGAAACGCCTCGGGGCGGCCGGCGCGACGGCCGCCAAGCTGATCGCCGGCTGAAACAGCCGGCTCGGAGCGTCAGCGCGGGCGACGTGCCGCCAGCCGTTCCAAGGCCGCATCCAGCGTCGCGTCGCGCTTGGCGAAACAGAAGCGGACAACGTTCCTGACCGCGCCCTCGGCATAGAAGGCGCTGACCGGAATCGCGGCGACGCCGTTCTCGGTCACCAGCCTGCGGCAGAAATCGACATCGTCGCTCTCGCCGAGCGGGGCGATGTCGACATTGAGAAAGTAAGTGCCGGCGCTCGGCAGCACCGCGAAGCCGAGATCATGCAAACCGGCCGCGAAGCGATCGCGCGAGCGCTGGAAATCGGCGCGCATGCCTTCGTAATAGCCGTCCTCCTTGCCGAGCCCGTAGGCGACCGCAGCCTGCAGGTTCGGCGGCGTGGTGAAGGTGAGAAACTGATGCGCCTTGGATAGCACGCGCATGATCGCGGGTGCCGCCATGACGAGCCCGACCTTCCAGCCGGTCAGAGAGAAGATCTTGCCAGCGGATGAGATCTTGACGGTGCGCTCGCGCATGTCGGGCCGCCCAAGCACCGAGGCATGGCGGTGGCCGTCGAAGACGACATGCTCCCAGACCTCGTCGCAGATCGCGATCGCGTCGTGGCGTACGCAGAAATCGGCGAGCAGGTCGAGATCGGCCTTCCCGAAGATCGTCGCCGTCGGGTTCAGTGGATTGTTGAACAGCACGACCTTCGTCTTCGGCGAGAAGGCCTTGGCCAGCGCCTCTTCGGTCAAGCCGAAATGCGGCGGGGTCAGCGTCACGAATTTCGGAATGCCGCCGGCACGCCGCACGAGCGGCAGATAGGCGTCGTACATCGGCTCGAACAGCACAACCTCGTCGCCGGGCGTGATCAGGGCCATCAGCGCGCCTGCGATCGCCTCCGTCGCGCCCGAGGTCACCATGATCTCCGTCGTCGGATCGAGATCGAGCCCCTGCCAGTGCCTGTAATGCTTCGCCGCCGCCTCGCGCAGCTCGGGCAGGCCCATCATCGGCGGATACTGGTTCCAGCCATCGACCACCGCCTCGGCCGCCTTCCGGCGGACATCGAGCGGGCCGGGATCATCCGGAAAACCCTGCCCGAGATTGACGGCGCCGGTCTCGCGGGCGAGCTGCGACATCACTTCGAAAACGGTGGTGGGGAGGGCGGAGAGGATCGGATTCATCGCGGTCGGATCAGCTCGGCAAAGGCGGGAGCCGTGGCTTTAGCATGCCGGACCGGCCGGCGCACGCGATGGAAAAACGATCTGGCTGAGGGGCAGAAAATAGCGAATGATGAATGTTGACATTCGTCAGCGTTCAGTGTTTATTCAGTTCAGCCGGCCTTCGGCGGACGCCTGTTGCGACTTCGCCCCTTTGGCGCAGCAGGATGCCGCAGAAGGCCGGCGAACCTTGTCAGGATGGTGCAAACCATCTCGGGGCGCGCGAAATCCGCGCCAGACTCTCCCAGCGCCCTTGCCTGAAGATTGCCGCGACCGGTTTCCGCACTCGCGGAAACCGCGCTAAGCAGGCGCATGGCCCGCTCCCCCGTCCCCGCGATCATGATCCTCGGCACCGGCTCCAATGTCGGGAAATCGCTGATCGTCGCCGGACTGTGCCGGCTCTTCGCGAATCGCGGCCTGAAGGTGCGCCCGTTCAAGCCGCAGAACATGTCGAACAATGCCGCGGCGACCGGGGCCGGTGAGATCGGCCGGGCGCAGGCGCTTCAGGCCCGCGCCGCCCGCATCGAACCGCATCCCGACATGAATCCGGTGCTGCTCAAGCCCGAGGGCGAGCAGGGCAGCCAGATCATCCTGCAGGGCCGCGTCGCCGGGCGTCTCGCCTCGCGCGACTTCGCGCGGCGCGGGGATTTCATGCCGCAGGTGCTCGACAGCTTCACGCGCCTGAGCGAGGGCGCCGATCTCGTCATCGTCGAGGGCGCTGGATCGCCGGCCGAGACCAATCTGCGCGCGCGCGACATCGCCAATCTCGGCTTCGCCCGCGCGGCGAACGTGCCGGCCGTGCTGGTCGGCGACATCGACCGCGGCGGCGTGATCGCGAGCCTGGTTGGCACCCATGCGGTGCTCGATGCCGAAGACAGGACGATGATTCGCGCCTTCGCGATCAACCGCTTCCGAGGCGCTGTCGAACTGTTCGCGCCCGGCGTCACGACGATCACCGAGGCGACCGGCTGGCCCTGCCTCGGCGTCGTGCCCTGGTTTGCCGATGCGGTCAGGCTGCCGGCCGAGGATGGACTCGACATCCGATCGGGGCGGAAAGCGGGTGCGCGCCTCAAGGTCGCCGTGCCTGTGCTGCCGGGCATCGCCAATTTCGACGATCTCGATCCGCTGAAGCTGGAACCGGATGTCGACCTTGCCATGATCGGGCCGGGGCAGCCGCTGCCGGGTGATGCCGACCTCATCATCCTGCCGGGCTCCAAGACGACGCTGCGCGACCTCGCGGCGCTGCGGCGGGAAGGCTGGGATATCGATATCCTCGCCCATCGCCGCAGGGGCGGGCGCGTGCTCGGTCTTTGCGGCGGCTACCAGATGCTCGGGCGGGTGGTGCGCGATCCGCTGGGACTGGAAGGCCCGCCCGGAGAGGCGCCGGGCCTCGGCCTGCTCGATATCGAGACCACGCTCGACGCCGAGAAGACCGTTCGCGAGGTCGATTTCATCGATGCCGGCTGCGCGGCCGCAGGCCGGGCCTATGAGATCCATCTCGGCCGGACGGACGGTGCCGATACGATCCGCGCGCCGTTCCGCGTCGAAGGCCGGCTGGAAGGCGCCGCAAGCCCGGACGGCCGGGTCGCCGGCAGCTATCTGCATGGTATCTTTGCTTCGGACGCGGTGCGCGGCGCCTGGCTCGCCGCGATCGATGGCCAGCGCCGAAAGCCGTCAGGCCTGCATTATGACGATGCGATCGAGGCGACCCTGGATCGGCTCGCCATGCATTTGAATGATCATTTCGATACGGAAACCCTGTTCAATCTCGCGAAGAACCGCGATTCCGCAGCCTGAGCCGGTCGGGAACATCGAGCGCCCTGATCTATTCCTTCAGCAGGGTCCCATCGAAAGATTGATGCACATCAAGGCAAAAGTCTTTATTCGCCATTATGTTGACGAATGACGAAATTCGTCATAACGATCAATTCTTCACCGCTTTCGTTTAAAACAAACCCAGCCAACGGCGCCGTGAGCAATCCCGAACGCGATACCAGGCAGATCATCGTCGACACCGCCGAGCGCTTCTTCCGCGACATCGGGTATCAGAAGACGACTGTGGCGGACATCGCCAAATCCCTGCGGATGAGCCCCGCCAACGTCTATCGCTTCTTCGATTCGAAGAAGTCGATCAACGAGGCCGTGCTGGAGCGCTACAAGCGCGAGCAGGAAGAGGCGATCGCCACAATCGCCGATGAGGACCGGCCTGCGGCCGAGCGCCTGCGCGACATCCTCGCCACCTCCTACCGGTTGAACGCCGCCCGCTTTGCCGGCCATGCCCGCATGCAGGAAATGGTCTGCGCCGCGATGGAGGAGAGCTGGGACGCGATCATCGCCCATATCGAGCGCTTCGATGTCGTGCTGCGCCGCGTCGTCGCCGACGGCATCGCGCGCGGCGAGTTCCGGCCGATGGAGCCGGCGCACGCCACCGGCTGCATCCGCACGGCGATGATCCGCTTCATGCATCCGCTGCTGATCACGCAATGCGAATGCATTCCCGGTCCGACGCCGGACGAGATGATCGCCTTCGTGCTCGGCGCACTCGAAGCCAGACCCCAGGCCCGCTGAGCGGCCCGGCGCCGCGTATCGGCTGCGCCGAAAACCGCGCTTCCCCTTTCGGGCCGATGCTCCAGCGCGTTGACAAGCCGCCGAGGGAGCGGGATACCGCGCGGACATGGCCATCCTGCCCAAACAGAATCTCAAGAAGCTCGCCGTCATCCTGCATGACCTCGCGGTCACGGCGCTGGCGATCTGGCTCGTCTTCGTCGTCCGCTTCGAGGGCGCCCAGCTCG
Source organism: Allobosea sp. GW821-FHT09G06 (assembly GCF_059416005.1). Lineage (NCBI taxonomy): Bacteria > Pseudomonadati > Pseudomonadota > Alphaproteobacteria > Hyphomicrobiales > Alloboseaceae > Allobosea > Allobosea sp. GW821-FHT09G06. The sequence goes on from NZ_JBWKOI010000005.1 coordinate 227,453, forward strand.
TCGAGCATCTGCGCTACCTGCCGCGCTTCCTGCCCTTCTTCGTGGCCTATGCCGGGCTGATCTACTGGCTGTTCTCGCTCTACCGCTCGAAATGGCGCTTCGCCTCGCTGCCCGACCTCTCGAACATCGTGAAGGCGGTCTCCGTCCTGACGGTATCGCTGCTCGCAGTCGACTATGTGCTGGTTGCGCCGAATTTCTACGGCGCCTTCTATTTTGGCAAGATCTCGATCGCGCTCTACTGGCTCGTGCAGGTCGCCCTGCTCGGCGGGCCGCGGCTGGCCTATCGATACTTCAAATATGCACGCTCGCGCACCAGCGCGGTCCGCGAGGCGAACCTGCCGGCGCTGCTGCTCGGGCGCGGCGTCGAGATCGAGATGGTGATCCGCGCCATGGAAGCCGGCACGATGCGGCGGCTCAGGCCCGCCGGCATCCTGTCGCCGCGCCCTGACGATCTCGGCCAGTCGATCCGCGGCGTGCCGGTGCTCGGCCTGCTCGGGGACATCGAGCGGATCGCCGGCGAGGCGATCGAGCGCGGAGAGGCCTTCCGCCGCATCGTCGCCACCCCATCGGCCCTGCTGCCGGAGGCGCAGCCGGAGAAATGGCTGGCGCGCACGCGCAAGCTCGCCTTGCCGATCTCGCGCATCGACAGCCTCGGCGAGGGCGTGCGCGACACCGAAGTCGCGCCGCTCGAAATCGAGGACCTGCTGGTGCGCTCGACCGTCGCGATCGATCGCGAGCGACTCGGTTCCTTCCTGAAGGGCAAGCGCGTCATCGTCACCGGCGGCGGCGGCTCGATCGGCTCCGAGATCTGCCTGCGCTGCGCAGCCTTCGGCGCGGCCGAGCTGCTCGTCGTCGAGAGCTCGGAACCGGCCCTGTTCCAGATCAGCGAGCAGCTCTCCGTTCAGGCGCCGGACACCGCCGTCTCCGGCGTGCTGGCCGATGTGCGCGACCGCGAGCGGATCATGCCGCTCTTCGCCGGTTTCAAGCCCGACATCGTCGTCCATGCCGCGGCGCTGAAGCATGTGCCTTACCTGGAGGCCGACTGGAGCGAGGGCATCAAGACCAATATCTTCGGCTCGGTGAACGTCATCGACGCCGCCGTCGCGGCCGGCGCCCGAACCTTTGTGATGATCTCGACCGACAAGGCGATCGAGCCCGTCTCGATGCTGGGCGCGACCAAGCGCTTCGCCGAAATCTATGCGCAGTCGCGCGATGCCGAACTCGTCGCCGCCGATTCCGGCATTCGCCTCGTCGCGGTGCGCTTCGGCAATGTGCTGGGCTCGGCCGGCTCGGTGGTACCGAAGTTCAAGGCGCAGATCGCCCGTGGCGGGCCGGTCACGGTGACCAGCCCGGAGATGATCCGCTATTTCATGACGATCCGCGAGGCCTGCGACCTCGTGCTGACCGCGGCCTCCCATGCTCGCGCAAGCGATGCGGAGGCCGAGCGGGCGGCCGTCTATGTGCTCAAGATGGGCCAGCCGATGCGGATCATGGACCTGGCCGAGCGGATGATCCGCCTCGCCGGCTTCGAGCCGGGCGAGGATATCGAAATCGTCGTCTCCGGCGTCCGGCCAGGCGAGCGCCTGAACGAGATCCTGTTCGCGCGCGACGAGCCGATGGCGGAAACCGGGCTCGACGGCATCATGGCCGCCAAGCCGATCTTCGCCGGCCGTGACCGGATCGAGGCCTGGCTGACGCAGCTCCAGGCCGCCGTGAAGGCCAATGACCAGGGTGCGGCCAATGCCGTGCTCGACGAAGCGATCCCGGATTTCAGCCGGCGCGACTCGCAGCAGCCAGCTGTGCCAGCGCCGTCTTCGTCTCTGCCTGCGGCTGCCAGCCAGCACTGAGCAGGCGCTCCGGCCGGGCGACGACACTTCCCGCCAGCTTCAGGAATGTCTCCTCGCGGCCTGCGAGGCGCGACAGCCGGCGCAGCCAGAGTTCAGGGACGGGCAACAGACCGGGACCGCGGCCCAGCCCCGCGCGCATCGCCACGAGCATGTCGGCGACGCTGATGGGCTCCGGGTCGGCCAACGCATAGCTTTGCCGTACCGGGCAGGCCGGCGTCAGCGCGAACAGGATGGCGCTGGCCAGATTCCCGACGGCCAGCAGCGAGCGCGGCGCCTGCAACCCACCCAAAGGCAGCGGCACAGGCAAGCGCGCCAGCTTGAGCAAGGCCGCCATATTGGCTTTCACGCCGGGCCCGTAGATCAGGACAGGGCGCAGCGCGACCCAATCGAGATCGAGGGCGGCAAGGCCTTGTTCCGCCGCGAGCTTGGAGCGGCCATAGGCGTCGCCGGGCGCGGGCTGCCCATCCTCCCGCAAAGGCGGGCCGTCGAAGGCGTCGGTCAGCGCCTTGATCGATGAGAGATAGACGAAGCGGCGAACGCCGGCCGCTTCGGCAGCCCGGGCGAGCTCCAGCGTCGCCTCGGTGTTGATGCGGCGATAGAGCGCCTCGTCGAGCCCCGGTCCGGCATGGGCGAGGCCAGCCATGTGCACGACATGGTCGACGCCCTCCAGCGCGGCGCGCCAGTCGACGGGCGCCGAGAGATCGCCGGTCACGACCGCCTCCGCGCCGGCCGGGACAGGCCCTGGGCTGCGCTGGGCGAGGCGCGGGCGATAGCCGGCCTGGATCAACGCCGCGACGACATGCGGCCCGACAAAGCCGCTCGCGCCAGTGACGAGGATGCGTTCCTCAGCCATGGCGCGGACCGGTCGCGAAGCGGCGCAGCAGCAGGCCGGTGAGCAAGGCGGCCGCTGCCAGGCAAGCGAACTGGACCGGGAGCGCCGGCCAGGCCAATGAAACACCGGCGATCACGGCCAGCGCGAGATTGAGCAGGGCGACGCGGCCGACCACCGCGATCACGCTGAAGCCGTTCGTCGTCGCCTGCTGGTAGAAATGCGAGCGATGCGCCTCCCAGACCTTCTCACCGCGCGCGAGGCGGCGCAGCAGCGTGATCGTCGCGTCACTGATGTGATAGAGCGGCAGGATCAGGGCGGCGGCGAAGGCACCTTCCCCAGCCAGGCGATAGAGCAGATAGGCGGTGGCGAGCCCGATCGGCAGCGAGCCGACATCGCCGAGGAAGAGGCGCGCCACCGGCCGGTTGAAGGGCGCAAAGCCGAGGAGGCCACCGCAGAGCGCGGCGGCAAGCCAGCCCGTTACCGGATCGATCGCACCGGCCATGCCGGCGAGCGCCAGCGCGGCCGTCAATGGCACGATGCCGGCGACGGTTATCCAGTCGAGCCCGTCCATGAAATTGACGAGGTTGACGAACCACACGCCCGCCAGAAGCGCGATGGCGCGCTCGACCGCCAAGGGCAGGAATTCGGGAAAGAGGCGCAGCTCCGGCGCGGCACGAAACAGCACGAAGCCGACGCAAGCCGCCTGCAGCACGAGCCGGATGCCCGCCGGCAACGGCCGGATGTCGTCCCAGGCGCCGACGATGCCGAGCCCCGTCACGGCCAGCACCAGCACCAGCACGGCACGGGTCGCCTCGCCCTCGACCGGCGCGAGCCAGAGCGCCGCGCCCAGCGCGATGAAAGCTCCGGCCAGCACGGCGATGCCGCCGCCCTGCGGGGTCGGGACCTTGTGGCTGGACCGGGCATTCGGCCGCGCCAGGGCATAGCGCAGGAGAAGCGGGCGCAAGGCCACGCAGAGCACCGCCGCCAGAACGGCGGCGGCGGCACAGATCATCAGGGGGTGGAGCACGTTTTCCAAAGTGCCCGCACCATAGTCGAGGCGATGCAAAAGCCTAGAGGCTAGCCTGGCTTATCCGCGCGAAGCGGCTCCGGGCTAGAGCAATTCCGCAATTCTCCGAATAGTGGAATTGCTCCAGGTCTTTGTTTTAACACGTTTTCTTTCCGCGAGCCGGTGTCCGCTTCGCTCGAAAATGCTCTAGTTACGGAAGCCGATCAGCACGCCATCGGCGCCGAGCTGGAGCTGGAGCCCCTGGCGGCGGGTGGCGAGCTTGAGCGTCACACCCTTGTCGTTGCGCAGCCATGTCGTGCCGCGGCCGGCCGCGCCCACGGCCCAGCCTTCCTTGAGCTGGACATAAGGTCCGGCAAAGTCGGAGACGCGGCGCAGGCCATAGACCGTGCCCGAGGCGACCGAGCGCGAGGCGCCGATCGAGCCGATGCCGAGGCCGCCGACCGTGATCGGGTAGGAGCGGCCCTGGTAGCGCAAGGTCCCGCCACCCGCCTCGCCGGAGGCGATGAAGCCGGCCTGGACCTGCTCGAGGCGCACGGTCCCCGTCGAGGGGCCGAGCGAGCGCTGTTGCGCCATGGCCGGCGAAGCCAGCATCAGAACGGCGGCGATGGTGGTGGCTGTCTGCCTGATCGTGATCATATCCTGCTCCTTGCGCCGAATTGGCGGCGTCGCGGCATCAACCCGCGAAACGCGGATTCGATCCCGCGGCATGAGCGGGATCGCAGGATTGCCATATCCCCGCCGGTCGCGAGGCGCGGCAGAGGGCCGGTCAGCTGCCGCCCTTCTCGTTGCGCAGGGCGTTGGCAACCTGGTCGACGAGACGGCGCGGGTCGGGGTGGCCGTCATATTCGATGACGCCGACATTCAGGCTGTTCTGAAGCACCGTCTGGCCGTCGATCGAGAAATGAGTCGCCGCGTAGCTCTCGACGATGCTGCGGGCAAACACCGCCGCCTCCCTTGCATCGGTCCCGACGCGAATGATCAGGAAGGTCTCCCGGCCCATGCTGAAAACCGTATCGCTCGACCGCGCCGCGTTGAGCAGCATGGCCGCCGTCTGCTGGACGACCGTGTCGGCACCGCCTTCGCCGAGGCGCGCCCGCAGGCCGTCGAACTGCGAGATCTCGAGCATGATCATCGAGAAGGGCCGGCTCGTCCGCCGCCGCAAGGCGACCTCGCGGGAGATCGCGGCCCGGAGATAGCGCCGGTTCAGCAGGCGCGACAGCGGGTCCCGGGCGCTGCCCACGTCGAAGGAATGGCTGAACAGGACGCTCAGGAGATTGTTGATCTGGCTGACGATCTGCCTGATCTCCCGGAGATGGCCCTGGCTGCGGGCCGCCTCACCACTGTCACGCAATTGCCGGGCATGCTCGTCGGCCTCGGCGACGAGAAGGGCGATCGACGCATATTCGGCGGAGCGGCCGAACAGCAGGTTCGCCCGGTGGGAGAACCACAGGCCGAACTCGGACCGGCTCAACGGCAACGAGCCATCGGCTTCGCCAACGATATGCGAGCCGAAGAAGACGGCCTGCGCCCATTCGGCGAGCGAGGCCTTCTGCTTCTCCCGCTCGGCGCGGAAGTCGTGATCGATCGAGACCTGGCGCAGCGCTTCCTCTGCCCGCAGGTTGCGGTCGAGCCCGCTGATATGGGCGGCGGCGATTGCGGCAGCTGCGACATCGATGACCCCGGAGACGTAAAGCGCCGCCTGGACGAACTCGTCGCGGGACAGCCGCGTGTGCTTGAGGCTGTTGTAGATGCCGCGCTTGAGCACCCGCGCCGCGAGCATGCTCAGCGCCGTCGGAATCTGGATGCGGGCATGGGTCGATCCGATTTCGGACTGGCGCATGAGGAAGGCCGTCGCGTCGATCGCATCCTTCGGAAAGACATCGACGAGCCATTGCGACAGGGCCCCCCGAAACCGACCGGCGATGGCATCGTCGTCGAACAGGGCCTGGACCCGCGCATGGCGAGCGAGATCCAGCCAGAGATCGTCCACCAACTCCACCGCGAAGTGCTTGACGGTACTTGCCACCATAGCGCGCACTAACGGCGGAACATTACCGCTCAAAGTTGAAATCTCAACCTTCAGTTGCGTGAAATCTTCGTCTTCCCAGAGCGCTGCGCTCAGCATTTCACCTTATCCGGCAGAATAGATGCTCCTGATGACGACGATCGATAGTATCTTATAGTTATCAAACGACAACAAAACTATGTCCAGCGCGTTAATATGGCGTTTACACCTCTTAACACGTTAACTCGCCGCTGCCGCCATCTCCCAGAAAGCGCTCATGGTTCCCAGAATAACGGCCTCAAATCCGCAAAAATCCTCGATGATTCGTTAATCTCAACCCGGGTGTTCACCTTGGTTAAGAAACCGTTGATCACCTGATTTGACGCGCCGGCTCGTTATTTAACTTGGCCAGAGCTTTTCTGCCCTACGTCGCATCGCGTCAGGGACGAACAATGGCCTTCAACCTCTTCAGCAGTGACAACGCTTCCGCACAGATCGATGCGATCCATCGGTCTCAGGCGGTGATCGAGTTCGACACCCAAGGCAAGATCCTCTTCGCCAATGCCAATTTCCTTGCGGCAACCGGTTACCAGCTGGCGGAGATCACCGGGCGCCAGCATGCGATCTTCCTGCCTCGGAACCTGGCGGAAGCGCCCGACTACAAGGCCTTCTGGAACGCGCTGCGCCAGGGAGAGCCGCAGGAGGGCCAGTTCCTGCGCATCGGCAAGGACGGCGCGCCGCTCTGGTTGCAGGCGATCTATGCGCCGGTGCTGGGGCGCGGCGGCAAGCCGGTCAAGATCGTGAAATTCGCGACCGACATCACGGCGCAGAAGGCCGAGATCGCCAATTCCGAGGCGCAGATCGCTGCGATCCGCAAATCGCAGGCCGTCATCGAGTTCGCCCTCGACGGCACCATCCTCGACGCCAACGAGAACTTCCTGGCCGCCGTCGGCTATCGCCTCGACGAGATCAAGGGCCAGCATCACCGACTGTTCGTCGCCGCGGAACAGAACGGCTCGGAGGATTACAAGCGCTTCTGGGCGAAGCTCGGCCGCGGCGAATACGATGAAGGCCAGTATCTGCGGATCGGCAAGGACGGGCGCCGGATCTGGATCCAGGCCACCTACAATCCGATCCTCGACTCGGCCGGGCAGCCGTTCAAGGTGGTGAAATTCGCGTCCGACATCACGGACCGCCGCCGCGAGCAGGAAGCCCTCCAGCGCGCGGTCGCGGAAACGCAGCAGGTCGTCGCGGCAGCCAAGCAGAAGAACCTCAATCCGCGCATCGAGATGACCGGCAAGGCCGGAGACCTGCGCAATCTCTGCGAGGGCGTGAACGCGCTGATCGAAACGCTGTGCGAGGTCGTCACCACGACGGCCGACATCTCGGACACGCTCGCCAGGGGCTCATCCGCGATCAACCGGGACAGCCGCAACCTCGCGCAGCGGACCGAGGAGCAGGCAAGCAGCCTTGAGGAGACGGCAGCGACGACCGAGGAGCTCGCCGCATCGGTGAAGCAGAGCGCGGCACGGGCGCAGGATGCGACCGTCCTCGGCGAGACGGCCAATGCCATCGCCAATCGGCGGTGACATCGTGACCGCGGCCATCGCCGCGATGGAGCGCATCGAGCGCGCCTCCGCCAATATCGCCGAGATCATCAACGTCATCGACACGATCGCCTTCCAGACCAATCTGCTGGCGCTCAACGCAGCCGTCGAGGCGGCGCGAGCCGGTGAGGCGGGCCGCGGCTTCGCCGTCGTGGCCTCGGAGGTGCGGGCCCTGGCGCAGCGCTCCAGCGATTCGGCCAACGACATCAAGAAGCTGATCACGGACTCGGCCGAGGAGGTCTCGGCCGGCGTGAAGCTGGTCCAGGAAGCCGGCACCGCGCTGACCGAGATCGTGCAGTCGTCGCGACAGGTCTCCGACGCGCTGGCGGATATCTCGACCGCCTCGCACGAGCAGGCGAACGGGATCGAGGAGGTCGCCAAGGTCGTCGCCCATCTCGACGAGATGACGCAGCAGAACGCCACGATGGTCGAGCAGAGTCACGGGATCGCCGGCACGCTGGAGGATTCGGCCAAGCGCCTCCAGACGCTCGTCACCTCGTTCCAGATCCCGCTGGACCGGCTGAGCGACAGGGCCGGTGCGGTCGCCTTCACGCGGCCGGCCCCGGAGGATGCCGAACCGGCCCCCACCGCTCCCGCCCGGCTGCAGCGCAAGGTTCTGCGCGCGATGAACGGCGGCCACGGCGACTGGTCGGAGTTCTGACCTCCGCCGCCGAGCCCTATTCCCTTCGATCAAGGAGCATGCCGCGACGCCACGATAGCGACGGCATGCCCCCGGCCATGACGAGACCCATGCCATGAAGCAAGATGACCTCAGCACCTGCATCGCCGGGCTGGCCAGCGCCCAAATCAGCCTGTTCGGCATCCTGTTCAAGCATCTGGAGAACCGACTCGGCAGCGAGATCAGGCGCGACTTCGTCGATGAACTCGGCCGGATCATCGACATTGCCGAGCAGAGCGGCCAGCCGATCCAGCCCTTCCAGCGCATCATCTTCGAGCATATCGCCGACTGGCTGAAATCACCGGAGCGCGGCTGGACGCCGATCGTGATCGACGGCGCGAAAGCCGCGCAGGCCATGGCGAGTGCGGCCGCGCCCTCGCCCGCAGGCCACGGCACGACAACAAGCTGAATTTTCGAAGAGGTTTGGAGCGGGCGATCGGGATCGAACCGACGACATTCAGCTTGGGAAGCTGACGTTCTACCACTGAACTACGCCCGCATGCCCTTCACGCTGGCGAAGCAACGCGCGGCAGGCCCGCGTTCATAGCGGGTCCGGGCCCAGGTGTCATCCGGGAATCGCAGGCGATCGCGGGAAGACGGAGCGGGTATCCGCTCAGCCCTTGAAGTGCTTGGAGAGCTTCAGGGCCTGGCCCTGATAGTTCGACTTGAGATCGGCGCCGTAGAGCGCTTCCGGCCTCGCCGCCATCGTCTCATAAACCAGGCGCCCGACGATCTGACCGTCCTCGATGATGAAGGGCACGTCGCGGGAGCGGACCTCGAGCACGGCCCGGGCGCCCTGGCCACCGGCGGCGCGATGGCCGAAGCCGGGATCGAAGAAGCCGGCATAATGGACGCGGAACTCACCGACCAGCGCGTCGAAGGGCGTCATCTCGGCAGCATAGTCCGGCGGGACATGCACCGCTTCCTTCGAAGCGAGAATGTAGAACTGGCCGGGATCGAGGATCATGCTGCCCGAGCCGTCATTGTGGATCGGCTCCCAGAAATCAGCGGGCCGGTAGGCGCCGACGCGGTCGACATCGATCAGCGCCGTGTGATGCTTGCCGCGATAGCCGAGCAGGCCGTCGAAGCCGGAGAGATCGACGCTGACGGCAACACCGCCCTGGAAGGAGGGCTCGGCCGCGCTGACCAGCGTCTCGCGCTGATGGATCTCGCCGAGCGCGCGGTCATCGAGGCGGGTCTCACCCGCGCGGAAGCGGATCTGCGAGAGGCGCGAGCCGGAGCGGACCAGCACCGGGAAGGTGCGCGGCGAGATCTCGATGAAGAGCGGGCCTTCATAGCCGTCCTCGACCAGATCGAACTCGCGGGCGCGGTCGGTGATGACGCGGGTGAAAACGTCGAGCCGGCCGGTCGAGCTCTTCGGATTGGCGGCGGCGCGCAGGCCCTTGGGCAGGCGCAAGCCTTCCATCAGTTCGGCGATATAGACGCAGTCCGTCTCCAGAACCGCGCCCTGCGTCAGGTCGATCTCATGGAGCGAGAGATCGTCGATCCGGCTGCGAACGGTGCGCTCCGGACCGGGCAGGAACGAGGCGCGGACGCGGTAGGCCCGCGCACCCAGGCGCAGATCGAGGCTCGCCGGCTGGATCTGCCCTTCGGCCGGCGGCCGGGCGAGCGTGATCGCACCGGCCTCGATGAAGGCGCGGATGGAGCTGTCGGGCTGGATGCCAGGCTTGAAGGTCAGCATGCGCGTTCCGCAGGGGACAATCGGTCATAGCTAACGAACGAGGCCTCCAAGGCCAAGCATGGCGAATGCCGGGCATGCGCGGCCCATAGGGTTGTCCACGCCAGAATCGCCGCACCGCCGCATTGACGCTGGCGCCGGCCGGCCGGTAACACATCAGCAGCGGCGAAGCCGCGACCGGCCAAGGCGGAGCCTTCGATGTATCAGGCCCAGACGCATGGCGTGCGTGTGACCGCGGCGCCGAGTTTCATGGATGCGGAATCCTCGCATGCGCAGGGCCGCTACTTCTGGGCCTATGCGATCGAGATCGTGAACCTCTCGACGCAGACCGTGCAATTGATGACCCGTCACTGGTTCATCACCGACGGGCGCGGCGAGGTGCATGAAGTCCGCGGCGAGGGCGTGGTCGGCAAGCAGCCGGTGCTGCGGCCGGGCGAGAGCTTCAACTACACCTCGGGCTGCCCGCTGACGACGCCTGACGGCTCGATGCACGGTTTCTACGCCATGCAGGACGAGAACGGCACGATCTTCGATGTCGAAGTGCCGCTCTTCCCGCTCGATTCCCCCTATGTGAAGAAGGTTCTGCATTGACCGCCTCCGCTCAAGCCGGGCAGCGCTATACGCCGCTCGAGATGCTCGCCCGCCTCGTCGCCTTCGATACGGTGAGCGACAAGTCCAACCTGGCCCTGCTCGATTTCGTCGAGGATTACCTCACCGGCTGGGGCGTCTCCTCCGTCCGTTTCCCGAATGAGACCGGCGACAAGGCCGCCCTGTTCGCGACCGTCGGCCCGCAGGATCGCGGCGGCATCGTGCTCTCCGGCCATACCGATGTCGTGCCGGTGGCGGGACAGGCCTGGAGCCGCGACCCGTTCACGCTGCATGTCGAGGATGGCAAGGCCTATGGCCGCGGTGCCGTCGACATGAAGGCTTTTCTGGCACTCGGACTGGCGCTTGTGCCGGATTTTCTGGCGGCGAACCTGAAGACGCCGATCCATCTCTTCCTGTCCTATGACGAGGAAGTCACCTGCCTCGGCGTCGTCGACGGCATCGCTGCCATGGGCAAGACCCTGCCGCGGCCGCGCGCCGTCATCGTCGGCGAGCCGACCATGCTCGACATCTGCGACGCCCATAAGGGCGTGCGGACCTTCCAGACCGTGGTGAAGGGCTTCGCGGCGCATTCCTCCAAGCCGCAGCTCGGCGCCAGCGCCGTCCATGCCGGGGCTCTGCTCGCCGCAGAGCTCGACCATATGGCGGAGGATGCCAAGCAGCGGCCGGACAAGAGCGGCCGCTTCGACCCGCCCTATGACACCGTCCATATCGGCACCTTCCATGGCGGCATCGCCCGCAACATCCTGGCCGATCGCAGCGAGATCCTCTGGGAAATCCGGACGGTGCCGAGCTCCGATCCGGAGGCCGGCCCGGCCCGCTTCGCGAAGGTGGCCGACAAGGTGCTGGCGCGGATGCGCTCGACCGCGCCGAGTTCGGCCATAGAGACGCAGATGACCTCGGACGTGCCGGGACTGGCGCCCGATCCGGGCTCGGAGGCCGAGCGGCTCGCCATGCGGCTCTCCGGCCGCAACCATACGATCGCCGTCGCCTTTGCGACCGAAGCCGGGCATTTCCAGCAGGCGGGACTTCCGACCGTGGTCTGCGGCCCCGGCTCGATCGATCAGGCGCACCAGCCGGACGAATACATCACGCTGGAGCAACTGGCGGCCGGCGAGGCCTTCATGCGCAAGCTGATGGCGGAGTGCCAGGCGGGGTAAAGCGCGTCATGCTCGGGCTTGACCCGAGCATCTCGTGACGAGGAAGCTTCCCGCGCTTTTCCTGCATGAGATTCTCGGGTCGCCGGTTCGCGGCGCCCGAGAATGACGAAGGCTCTATTCCGAATCCGCCGAGAGCCCGTCCTCGACCTCGGCCGGATCGAACGAGTAGCGCCGCGAGCAGAACTCGCAGGTGACGCCGAGCTTGCCGTCATCGGCGATCATCGCCTTGCGATCCTCGGGCGCGAAGCCGCGCAGCATCGAGAGCACGCGCTCGCGTGAGCAGCGGCAGGCCTCGTGCACGGTGACCGGCTCGAAGACGCGGGCGCCGCGCTCGTGGAACAGGCGATAGAGCAACCGCTCGCTCTCCAGCGTCGGATCGAGCAGCTCATGGTCCTCGACCGTCTCGACCAGCGAGCGCGCCTCCGCCCAGGCATCGTCGGCGATGCCGTCCGGATCGGCATTGGCGAGAATCTCGTGGCCTTCCGGCACGTCGCCGGGATGGATGTCGGCGGCGCGCAGGCGATCCGGCGAATGCGGCATGAACTGCACGAGGATGCCGCCGGCACGCCATTGCGGCCGCCCGCCTGTCGTGACGGTGCCGACGCCGAGGCGGACCCGCGTCGGGATCTGCTCGGACTGGCGGAAATACTGGTGCGCGACCTCTTCCAGGCTCTGGCGCTTCAGCGGCACGATGCCCTGGTAGCGCGTCGTGGCCGAGCCCTGATCGACGGTCATGGCGAGATGGCCCTCGCCGAGCAATTCACCCGTCGAGACCTTGTCGAGCGCGATCGCCTCGACGAGCTTGGCCTCGTCGATATGGGCAACGGCGCGGAAATTATCCGGCGCGTTGAAGTCGACGACCATCATCGGTATGGCGCCGTCGCTCTTGGTCTGGAGCTGGAAACGGCCCTCGAATTTCAGCGCCGTGCCGAGCAGGACGGTGAGCGCAGCGGCTTCGCCGAGCACCCGCGAGACGGGCTCGGGATAGCCGTGGCGATCGAGGATCGTGTCGATCGACGCGCCCAGCCGCACGACGCGGCCGCGCACGTCGAGATCGGGCACGGCGAAGGGGATGACCCGATCGTCGAGCCCGGCGGTGCCGATGCTGTCGTCCACGGCCATCAGGCCGCCACTCCGCCGAAGCACCAGGCCAGGATGCCCTTCTGCGCATGCAGGCGGTTCTCGGCCTCGTCGAAGACGGCCGATTGCGGACCGTCCATGATCGCGTCCGTGACCTCTTCGCCGCGCGAGGCCGGCAGGCAGTGCATGAAGATCGCGTCCTTCTCGGCGCGCTCCATCAGCCGGTCGTCGACCTGATAAGGCCGCAGCAGGTTGTGACGGGTGCCTTCATCGTCGTCGCCCATCGAGACCCAGCAATCGGTGATGACGCAATCGGCACCCTCGACCGCTTCCTCGGGACGGTGGGTCAGCTTGATCCGGGCGCCCTGCTTCTTGGCCCAGGCGATCAGGGCCGGCGGCGGCGCGAGCTCCTCGGGTGTCGCGACGGACAACTCGAAATCGAGCCGGCCGGCAGCGTGGACCCAGGAGGTCAGCACGTTGTTGGTATCGCCGGTCCAGGCGATGCGCTTGCCCTCGATCGCGCCCTTGCGCTGCTCGAAGGTCATGACATCGGCCATGACCTGGCAGGGATGCTGGCGCTTGGTCAGGCCGTTGATCACCGGGACGGTGGCGTGTTTCGCCATCTCCACCAGCGAGTCGTGGTCAAGGATGCGGATCATGATCGCGTCGACATAGCGCGAGAGCACGCGGGCGGTGTCCGCGATAGTCTCGCGCTCGCCGAGCTCGATCTCATGGCCGGCGACCATCATCGGCGATCCCCCGAGTTCGCGGATGCCGACATCGAAGGAAACGCGCGTGCGCAGGCTCGGCTGCTCGAAGATGGTCGCGACGACCTTGCCCTCGAGCAGGCGGTCACCCACGGCTGCGGGAGTGCGGCGTCGCGCCTTGATCTCCTCGCCCGTGCGCAGGATCGCGCGCAGCTCGCTGCCGGAGAAATCGGAGAGATCGAGGAAATGGCGCGTCACGGGCGCTTCCTTCGCTTCGCTGGTGGGGTCTGAGGGTGAACTTATTCAGCAGCCGGGCGCTTCAGCGCGGCTTCGATCGCGCCCGCCGTCTTGTCGAGGCGCGAAACGGCCTCCGCCACATCGGCCTCGGTGATGATCAGCGGCGGCAGCAGGCGCACGACATTGTCGCCGGCGCCGACGACGAGCAGGCCGTGAGCCCGCGCCTCGTTGACGAAGTCGGTGTTGAGCGTGTGCAGCTTGAGGCCGAGCATCAGGCCCTCGCCGCGAATCTCGGCGATGACCTCCGGGTGCTTGTCCTTGAGCTCGGCCAGCGACTGCTTGAGCCGGAGCGCGATCTGGTTGACGCGATCGATGAAGCCGGGCGCCAGCACGACGTCGAGCACGGCATTGCCGACCGCCATGGCGAGCGGATTGCCGCCGAAGGTCGTGCCATGGGTGCCGAGCGTCATGCCGGAAGCGGCCTCTTCGGTCGCGAGGCAGGCGCCCATCGGGAAGCCGCCGCCGATGCCCTTGGCGATCGACATGATGTCGGGCGCAACGCCGTATTGCTCATGGGCGAAGAACTTGCCGGTACGGCCGACGCCGGTCTGGATCTCGTCGAAGATCAGCATCAGGCCCTGCTCGTCGCAGAGCTCACGCAGCAGCTTGAGGAAGCGGGCCGGCACGGAGCGCAGGCCGCCCTCGCCCTGGATCGGCTCGATCATCAGCGCGGCGGTTTCAGGCGTGATCGCGGCGCGCAGCGCCTTCTCGTCGTCGAAGGGCACCTGGTCGAAGCCGTCGACCTTGGGGCCGAAGCCGTCGATATATTTCTGCTGGCCGCCGGCGGCGATGGTCGCCAGCGTCCGGCCGTGGAAGGCACCCTCGAAGGTGATGATGCGGTAGCGCTCGGGATGGCCCTTCGCGGCATGGTACTTCCGCGCCATCTTGATGGCGCACTCGTTCGCCTCGGCGCCCGAATTGGTGAAGAAGACGCGCTCGGCGAAGGTCGCCTCGCAGAGGCGGCGGGCCAGCCGCTCGCCATCCGGCGCGCCATAGAGGTTCGAGGTGTGCCAGATCTTGCCGGCCTGCTCGGTCAGCGTCTTGACGAGATGCGGATGGGCGTGGCCGAGCGCATTGACCGCGATGCCGGCGCCGAAATCGAGATAGCGCGTGCCGTCGACCGTGATCGCCCAAGGGCCTTCGCCGCGCTCGAAGGCGACGGGCGCACGGGCATAGGTCGGGACAAGCACGGACTGGCTGGCGGAAACAGGGGCGGGAGCCATGAGACGAAGATCCTCGCGAGGGGGGACGGGTGAGAAACGGATTGGCGCTGAACGGAGAACGACGATCCGGGATGGATGCTGCAGGCATGCAGCCACGATAAGACCCGGTGACGACGTTATCGTCGCACCCAGCTCCTGATCTCTCGTCGCGCCGTCATCCGCATCGTCGGGACCTTGATCCGTCAAACATAAGCGCCGCCCGATCGGGGGCGGCGTCACCTTGTGGATAAATATGCTTAAGGCGGTCGCGGCTGTCAATTCAATGCCGCAGGGACAGTGTTGCCGAAAGGATTCGCTTGACCGCTCAATCGCGAATCGTCTGGGGAAAAGCCGAATTGGGATTCGCCGACTCTTGTTCGCGAGTCACCGCAGCTTGTATGGTCGGCTTCGTCAGATACGACATTTCGTGCGGCGCCTCCTGTACCGTCTGTTGCGGCAGCAACGGCCTTGTCCCTGCGACAAAGCCGCCGGTCCCGGATTCCGTCACGAAGCGCCCTTAAAGGCGGGACCCGCGAGGGGCCGGCCGGACAAGACAGGTGATGCGGATGAACGAAGCCGGAGCATGGACGGAAGAGCGCGTCGAGCAGCTCAAGAAGCTCTGGAGCGACGGGCTGAGCGCCAGCCAGATCGCCGCCGAGCTGGGCAATGTCACGCGCAACGCGGTGATCGGCAAGGTCCACCGCCTCGGCCTTTCGGGCCGGGCCAAGAGCGCGGCGCAGCCCGTCGCGCCGCGTAACAACGCCCCGCGCAAGGCGCCGGCCCGCTCGCCGAGCCACCCGATGGCCGGAGCAGCCTCCACCCTGACGCGCGGCGCCCATGCGCTGGCGCCCGAATTCGCCCCCGAGGCGGAGATCGAGGTGGAAGCCGCCCCACTGCCGTCCGAGGACGTGGTGATCCCGTTCTCGGAACGCGTCACCATCATGGACCTGCGCGAGTATATGTGCCGCTGGCCGATGGGCGACCCGACGACCCCCGAGTTCCGCTTCTGCGGCGCGCGCTCGCAGACCGGCCTGCCCTATTGCAGCCACCACGCCCGCATCGCCTACCAGCCCGCCGCCGATCGCCGGCGCGACCGGAGCAAGGTCCGGGCCTGAGAACAGGTCAGTATCCGGCTTCCTTCTGATGCCGGACGGCAAGGATGGTCACGACATCCCCCTCAAAGCGATAGCGGGCGATATAGCCGCTATCGCCAAAGTCGATCAGCCATTCGCGGTATAGTTCAGGCAGATCCTCGACCAGACGGCCCATCTGAGGATGTGCGCCCAACGCACGTAAGCCCGAAACGATTGATTCACCTGCGCGTCTGGCCGCCGAGGAGCTCTTGGGCCGCAGGAAGGCGCGGAGCCGTTCGAGATCGCGGATCGCCGCCGGCGAGAAGATCACCCGCGGCATGCAGGCGCTGGCAGCTCGTCTTCAGTTCCCCAGCTCGACAGCCATTTTTCGACATCTTCGGCCGAGGCATGCAAGCCGGTCGCCTGGAATTCTTCCCACGCCTTGAGCGTGTCCTGCCGCAAAGCCTCGCGCTTTTCCTCGCGCTCGACATATTCCACGATCGCCTCGCGCATGATCCAATGCGAGGTGCGACGACGCGCCGTGGCCAGGTTCTGCACGCGGCCTTTCAACTCGTCGTCGAGCTTGATGGAGGTGACCGCCGCCATGTCAGCGCTCTCCTAAGAGGTAATACCTGACACTACCATAGCGCTTTTGCCTGCAGGCGTCACGCTCCTCACAATCTCCGCTTCTTCTCCAGCGAGCGGCTCCAGCGCGAGAGCGCGAAGCAGATCAGCCAGTAGATCGCACCCGAGAAGACATAGGCCTCCATGTTCATGCCGACCCAGTTGGGATCGGCGAGCGAAGCCTGGGCGATGCCGAGCAGGTCGAGGATCGAGACGACCAGCACCAGCGTCGTGTTCTTGATCAGCGCGATGAACTCGTTGGTCATCGCCGGCAGCGAGATGCGCAGCGCCTGCGGCAGGACGATCAGGCCGGTCGCCTTCCAGTAGGTGAGGCCGAGCGCGGTCGCCGCTTCGCGCTGGCCCTTGGGCAGGGCCTGCAGGCCGCCGCGCACCGCTTCCGCCATGTAGGCGGCGATGACGAAGCCGAGACCTATGACGGCGCGCGCCAGACGGTCGATGCCGATGCCGCCGGGCAGGATCAGCGGCAGCAGCAGAGACGCCAGGAAGATCACCGCGATGATCGGCACGCCGCGCCAGAACTCGATGAAGATGACGCTGATCAGACGAATGATCCTGAGTTCCGACTGCCGGCCGAGCGCGAAGAGGATGCCGAGTGGGATCGCGATCAGGCTCGAATAGATCGAGATGAACAGGGTCAGCGTCAGCCCGCCCCATTCGCGCGTCTCGACATGACGCAAGCCGAAACCGCCGGAGAGCAGCCAGATGCCGAGCGGCGGCAGGACGACCAATAGTGCCAGCGCGAGCTTCAGCTTGAAGCGCTGCGGCGCGAAAACCACCGAAAGCACGCCGGCCAGGACGAGAAGCCCGGCGATATCGACGCGCCAGCGCTGGTCGACCGGATAGAGCCCGTACATGAACTGGCCGAAACGGGCGCGGATGAAGACCCAGCAGGCCCCGCCGGGGGCGCAATCGGCGCGCGTCGAGCCGATCCAGGTCGCATCGATCACGGCCCAGCGGATCAGCGGTATCGCGATCCAGGCGATCAGCGCGACCAGCACCACCGAGGTGAAGCCGGTGAAGGGCGTGCCGAACAGGCGCTCGCGCCAGATCGAGAGGGAGGAGGTGCGGGTCATCGCGTCACCAGGGCGATGCGGGCGTTGTACCAGTTCATCAGCGCCGAAACGGCAAGACCGATGACGAGGTAGACCGCGAGTGTCATGGCGATGATCTCGATCGCCTGGCCGGTATTGTTGAGCGCCGAGCCCATGAACAGGCTGACCACATCGGGATAGGCGATGGCCGCACCGAAGGACGAGTTCTTGAGCACGTTGAGATACTGGTTGGTCAGCGGCGGGGTCATGACGCGCAAGGCTTGCGGAATGACGACGAGGCTTAAGGTTCGGCCGGGACGCAGGCCCAGCGCCGATGCGGCCTCGCTCTGGCCCTTCGCCACGGATTCGATGCCGCCGCGCACGATCTCGGCGATGAAGCCTGCGGTATAGGTGACGAGCGCCGCGAGCAGCGCGACGAATTCAGGAATGACGACGAAGCCGCCGCGATAATTGAAGCCGCGCAGCACGGGGATGTCCCAGCGCGTGGCGAGGCTCGCCCAGGCGATGGCGAGCGCCGGGACGACCACGATCAGGCCGATGCCGATGGCGAGCAATGGCGCATCCTGGCCGGTGCGGTCCTTGCGGCGGCGCGCCCAGGCGCTGGCCAGCCAGTAGCCGAGCCAGGAGACGAGGATCGCCAGCGCCGCCCAGCGGAAATTGCCGGGCGCATCCGGCAGCGGGATGGTGAGGCCGCGATTGTTGAGGAAGGCGACGCCGAACAGGCCGATGCTCTGGCGCGGCTGCGGCAGGGCGGCGATGACGCCGAAATACCAGAACAGCACGAAGAACAGCAGCGGGATGTTCCGGACGAACTCGATATAGGCACCGGCGATGGTCGACAGCAGCCAATGCGAGGACAGGCGTGCGATGCCCAGTGCGAAGCCGAGCAGCGTCGCCAGCGCGATCGCGATCACCGTCACCAGCATGGTGTCGGCGACGCCGACCCAGAACAGGGCGAAGATGTCGTCGGACTGCGTGTAGCCGGTCAGGACGAAGGGCACCTCGATGCCCGATGTCCGCCAGAGGAAGTCGAAGCCCGAGGCGATGCCGGCCTTGACCATGTTCTCCGAGGCATTCCGCACGAAGAACACGGTGAGGCCGACAAGCAGCAGGATCAGGGCGATCTGGTAGAACCAGTCGCGGACGCGCTTGTCGTTGATGACGGATAGGAAGCTGCTCACGACCACCTCGATCGAGGTTCGCGGACGTCATTCCCGGGCTTGACCCGGGAATCTCGTGACGCTTGGGCTGGATTCCGAGATGGCCGGGTCAAGCCCGGCCATGACGAGCCTTCGCTGCTCTCACTGGAAGGGCGGGGTGAAGAGCAGGCCGCCCTTGGTCCAGAGCTGGTTCTGGCCGCGCTCCATCTTCAGGCTCGAGCCCATGCCGACGGTGCGCTCGAAGCTCTCGCCGTAATTCCCGACCTGCTTGATGGCGTTGTACATCCAGTCGTTGGAGAGCCCCATCATCGCGCCGAAGCCGCCCTCGGCACCGAGCAGGCGGCGGACTTCCGAGTTCTTGGAGTTCGCCTTCATGTCGTCGACGTTCTTGGAGGTGACGCCCAGCGCCTCGGCGGCAATCATGCCGTTCAGCACCCAGCGCACGATCAGCTGCCAGCGCTCGTCGCCCCAGCGCGTCACCGGGCCCTGCGGATCGTTCGAGATCGGCTGGGTCAGGATGACATGATCCTCGGGGGTCTTGAGCTTGGCACGCTGGCCGGCGAGCGCGCCGACGCCGGCCGTGTAGGCGTCGCAGCGGCCGGCATCATAGGCGGCGATGGCGTCGTCGTTCTTCTGGAAATTGGTGATGGTCGTCTTGAGGTTGCGCTCGCGGAACCAGTCGGCGGCGTTCTTCTCCTCGGTCGAGCCGGCGGCGACGCAGACCGAGGCGCCGTCGAGATCGGCCGCCGTCTTGGCATTGGCCGACTTGCGGACGATGAAGGTCTGGCCCTCGTAGAAATTGATGCCCTGGAAATTCAGCCCGAGCGTCGCGTTGCGCGAGAAGGTGATGGTCGAATTGCGCGAGAGCACGTCGACCTGGCCCGATTGCAGGATCGGCCAGCGCTGCTGCACCGAGGTCGGAGTGTATTTCACCTTGTTGGCATCGCCGAGCACCGCGGCGGCAAGCGCCTTGCAGTAATCGACATCGAGCCCGCTCCACTCGCCCTTGTCATTGGCGAAGGAGAAGCCGGGCAGGCCGAGATGCACGCCGCATTCGAGATTGCCGCGCGCCTTGACGGCGTCCAGCGTCGGGCTCGGCGCCAGCTGCTGCGCCTGCGCCACCGAAGCCCCCGCAGCGAGCAGAGCCGCCGCACCCAAAATCCTGAAAGTCATATCCGTCTCCCCGAAGCCGTCGGGCGGCTTTCTGTGTTGCGGGGGCGACTATGCAACAGGCGCGGGGAAAGCGATAGCGCATCGAAAGGCGTGTGGAGGGCCAGCCCGATTGCCCCTGCCGGCTCCTGTCAGGGGCCGGCAGATCGGACCATCCTCAATTGCCGAAGATGGTGTTGAGCTGGCTGCCGACCATGATGAAGGTGGTGCGCTTCGGCATCTCCTTCAGGCGGACGGCGCCGATATAGGTCATGGCCGAGCGGACGCCGCCCATCAGTTCCTGCATCGTGCCCTCGACCGGGCCGCGATAGGGCACCTCGACGGTCTTGCCCTCGGAAGCCCGGTACTTGGCGACGCCGCCGGAATACTTGTTCATCGCCGTGTCCGAGGACATGCCGTAGAAGGTCATCGCAACCGGCACCTTCTCGCCGTTGCGCTCCTCGTAGCGGATCTCGCCCTCGCATTCGTCATGGCCGGCGAGCATGCCGCCCATCATCACGAAATCGGCGCCGCCGCCATAGGCCTTGGCGACGTCGCCCGGCACGGTGAGCCCGCCATCGCCGCAGACGAAGCCCTTCAGGCCATGGGCGGCATCGGCGCATTCGATGATGGCGGAGAGCTGCGGGTAGCCGACGCCGGTCATCTTGCGGGTGGTGCAGACCGAGCCCGGCCCGATGCCAACCTTGACGATATCGGCGCCGGCGAGGATCAGCGCCTCGGTCATGTCGCCGGTCACGACATTGCCGGCCATGATCGCCGCATCCGGAAAGGCGGCGCGTGTCGCCTTGACCGTGTCGACGAATTTCTCGGTATAGCCGTTGGCGACGTCGAGGCAGATCTTGGTGATCGGCGAGCGGGCGTGGACGGCCTTTAGCTTGTCATGGTCGGAATCGGTCGTGCCCAGCGAATAGAAGGCGTTGGCCGAGCCGGGCTCGCGGAAGAAGGCGATCAGTTCATCGGCGCTGTAATGCTTGTGCAGGGCGACCATGGCGCCGTGCTTCAAGAGCGCGCGGGCCATCCCCATCGTGCCGACCACATCCATATTGGCGGCGATCAGCGGGAAGCCCTTCCACTCCTTGCCGGTATGGGCGAAGCGGAAGCCGCGCTCGACATCGACCTCGGCGCGGCTGCCCAGCGTCGAGCGCTTCGGACGAATCAGCACGTCACGGAAGTCGAGCTTCGGGTCGTTTTCGATGCGCATGATCCGGCCTCTGGCTGTCGATGTCGCCGGGCGAGGGCCCGGCGGCACGCATGCGGAGAGGCGTGCGCCGATTCATAGCGCCCGCGATGGGGCCGGCGCAATCCCGGGCGCGATCAGGCGGTTGCGGGCGGCGGGGCCGCCGTGCGGGCGTTCTTGCGGATCGTGTAGAGCGTCGCGCCAATCACGATGGCCGCTCCCGCCCAGGTAGTGAGCGCCGGAATCTCGGCGAAGAAGACGAAGCCGGTGAAGCTCGCCAGCAGCAGGCGGCTGAAATCGAGCGGCGCCAGCGCCGCCGCCTCGCCGACCTGATAGGCACGGGTGATCAGCCATTGCCCGGCCGTGCCGAACAGGCTGAGCGTGATCAGCCAGAACCACTGGTTGGGGGTCGGCGTCTGCCACCAGAGCAAGGTCGGCACGGCCAGAAGCACGATCAGCACCATGCCCTGGTAGAGCAGGATCGTATCGGTGCGCTCGCTCGCCGCGAGCTTGCGGACGCTGACCGTGATCGCGGCGCCGCAGACCGCACCGGCGACCGCGAGCAGGGCGTAGATGTCCAGCCCCTCCGAGCTTGGGCGCAGCATGATCAGCACGCCGACGAAGCCGATCACCGTCGCGGCCCAGCGCCGGCCGTCGACGACTTCCTTGAGGACGAGCACCGCCGCGATGGTGACAAAGAGCACCTGGCTGAAGCCGATCGCCGTCGCCTGGGCGAGCGGGATTTTGACGACCGCCGTGAAGCCGCAAAGCATGGAGAGCAATGTGACCACGCTGCGGAAGATCTGCAGGCCGAGCCGATCGGTATGCAGCGCCTGCCGCAGACTGCCGGCGGCGAAGAGCAGCAGGATCGCGGTCATGATCACCTGCCGGATCAGCAGGATCTGCACCAGCGGGATACCCTGCCCGACATGCTTGATGCCGGCGACCATCACCGCATAGACGAGCATGGAGGCGAACATGAAGACCGAACCGCGCAGGTTCGGGCTCGCGCCGCGCCACCAATAGCGCAAGCGACCGCGGCGGTTCGCGATCCAGCCCTCGCTCGACCCGGCTGGCGGCGCGGTCTCGACGATCGGAACGGGACGGGGCGATCCGGACTCGGGAGGCGCGGAAGCGGCCGGCTCCTGCCATGCAGGAGCCTCGCCCTCGAAACCCGGCCGCTCCTGACGGCCGGACTGCCGATCCTCGCTCATCACCCTCAACCAGTGGTCGCGGCCGATGACCGGCCCGGCATTTCATTCCCTGATGCAAATCATTGAGGAAACGCGGCAATTCGGCCAATGACAAAGTCACATGGCCGTATTGTCCCGGCCGCGCGACGCGCAGGGGCGGCATACCCGGCGCGGGCTGTGCAAGGACGCGAACAGATTCTAGGACGAGCCCGAGAGGGACCTGCCGCTTGACGCTTCAAGACCGCCCATATCCCTGCCGCCGCGCTGCGGAAGCCAACCCGACCGGCGCATGCGGCCGAACCGGGCGCGGCGGAACGATCCGATGAAGGTCCTGCTCGACGATTTCATCGGTGGCCTGAAGGCGCTGGCTCCCAGCCGCTTCCCGTACCGGCGCTTTGCGCTGGCCTTGGCGCTCGGCGGGCTCGGCGGCTGGCTTTTCGTGCAGGCCAGGCTGCCTTTGCCCTGGATGCTGGGCTCGATGGTGTTCTGCACCTTCGCCGCCCTGATCAGCCTGCCGGTCGCCGCGCCAGCCGTGATCCGCCCGCCGATGACGGCCGTGATCGGGGTGATGCTCGGCGCCTCCTTCAAGCCGGAGGTCGTCGCGCAACTGCCGAACTGGCTGCCGACTCTGGCCGGGCTCATCCTGTTCATGGTCGCCTGCGGGCTGTGCTGCGTCAGCTATTTCCGCCGCGTCGCCGGGTTCGATCCCGTCACCGCCTTCTTCTCGGGCATGCCGGGCGGGCTGATCGAGATGGTCACGGTCGGCGAGGAAAAGGGCGGCGACGCCCGCATCATCGCGCTGATCCATTCGGCCCGCATCCTGCTCGTCGTGATGACGCTGCCCTTCATCGTGCAGTGGATCGGCGGCGTCAGCTTAAGCGGCGGGCGCGTCGCTGGCCCGTCGATCACGCAGACGCCACTCGGCTCCGAGCTCTGGCTGATCGGCTGCGGCATCGTGGGCGTGATCGTCGGCCACTGGCTGCGGATGCCGGCGAAATACCTGCTCGGCCCGATGCTGGTCAGCGCGATCGTGCATGTCACGGGCCTGAGCTCCGCGATGCCGCCCTCGGAGATCGTCAATGCAGCGCAGCTCGTGCTCGGCGTGACGATCGGCTGCCGCTTCGTCGGCACGGCGCCGCGCATCATCCTGCGCGTGCTCCTGCTCTCGGTCGGCTCCACCGTGATCCTGCTCGCGCTGACGCTGGGCTTCGCCTGGCTCGTCGCGCTGGTTTCCGTGCACGGCCATATCCCGCTGATCCTGGCCTATTCGCCAGGTGGCCTTGCCGAGATGAGCCTGATCGCGCTGGCGCTCCATACCGAGGTCGCCTTCGTGGCGGCCCACCACATCATCCGCGTCTTCCTCGTGATGGTGTCGGCCGGGCCGATCTTCGGCCTGATCGGCCGCCACAACCGCAAAGCGGCGGCGGAATAACCCTCATGCCAGCGCGGCGGCAAGCCCCCGCGCGAGCCCTTCCGCAAGCGCGATGCGCTGCTCCGCCATGAAGGCGGCGCCATCGATGCGCTCCCAGTCGCCCCCGCGGATCGCCGCGACCCGCTCCATCACGGCCCGGGCGAAATCGGCCGCCGTATCGGCCAGCGTGAAATTCGCGGGCACGGCCGTGAACCCCCGACAGGACAGCGTCGTCGCCACCGCCGGCAGGCCGAACTGCATCGCCTCGATCGTCTTGAGCTGCACCCCGGTGCCGGCCCGGCTCGACAGCGCCACGAGGCGGCAGGAGCGCAGGAAGTGCTCGGCCGACGGCACGCGCCCGACCAGCGTCACGCTGAGCGGCGGCCGCAGCTCCGGCGGCACGCGGCCAGCGACCGCGATGCGGATATCATCGGGCAACAGCGGGCAGATTTCGCGCAGGAACCATTCGAGGCCGATCAGATTGGGGCCCCAGGTCCAGGTCCCGATCATCCCGACATCGAAGGCTGGAACCTCGTCGCGATCATCGGGCATGGAAGCGGCAGTCTCGCCGGAGACCAGCGGCAGGGCGCAGGACTTCTCCCAATAGGAAGCCCCGAGTGCCTGGCGATCCTCCTCGGCGAGCGTCCAGATGAAGCGCGCCTCGTGCCAGAGCCCGCGCTCCAGCCGTTCCAGCAATCGCGCCTCACGCCGGTAGAGCCAGCGCAGCATCGGGTTCCCGGCATGGTCGGCGTTCTGATCGGCCGAGACATGCTCGATATTATGCTCGACCAGGATGCAGGGGGCGATCCGCATGAGCTCCGGGAAGGCACCGGGCAGCAATACCGAGTTCAGGACCAGCGCATCGAAAGGTCCATGCGCCATCACGGTTTCGACGAGGCGCTCTTCCCCGATCAGCCGGAGCTTCGCGCAGGCGACCGGCATTCCCAGCCGCAGGGCCGCCGAGAGCCAGCGCAGTTTCTCTCCGGCGGTCACGACCGCATTTTCGATATCGGCCTCGGCGACGACGACGGCCTGATCGGGATCGGCCGGAACCTCGCCGGGACGCAGGAAACCGATCGCGGTGACGTCATGCCCGGCATCGCGCAACGCCTTCAGGATCGCCGCGTTGGCGATCTCGAAACCGGTATCCGGCCGGGCGACCGGGATCAGCGAGGTCAGGAAAGCGAGACGCAAGGAGGACAGCTCGTCGGCAGGTGATATTCCACTCCTCCCATTGGCCGGGCAGGTCAAGCGGCGTCCTTGACTATGATCAACGGGGGCTGGCCGGACCCGCCCTTGTTTCGACAGCGGCAAACACGGAACCTTAAGCTGCCGCGGCCTAGCTTTCCGGGTGATGACGATGGCCAGCCAGACCAGAGACGATGCGCCGGGGGGCGAACGAGGCCGCTCTGCCCTCCCGGTCTTCGCCGTTCCCGAAAGCTTCGAGATCGTGGCCGGCTCGGCGCCGGAGGCACTGGCCGGAATCACGAGCGTCGTCTGCGTCCCGACCTTCAAACGCCCGGACATGCTGGAAGCGACGCTGCGCTCGCTCGCCGGCCAGCGGGGCGGGCATGATTTCGCGGTGATCGTTGTCGAGAACGAGGGAATAGAGCGGGCCGGCGCCGCCCGCGCCAGCGCCCTGCACGCAGCCGGGCTGTTCAAGGGCTTCGTCATCGTCGAACCGCGACAAGGCAACTGCAAGGCCTATAACGCGGCCTGGCGCTGCGCACTGACGCGCTTTCCGGCGCTGGAGCATGTCCTCGGCATCGACGACGACGAGGAGGCCGAGCCCGGCTGGCTCGACGCCTTCGTCACGGCCGCCCGCATGGCGCCGGCCGACCTGTTCGGCGGCTCGGTCACGGCCGTCTTCTCGGATACCTCGCGCGCCTGGCTTTCGGCGCATCCGGTGTTCCGCTCGCATTACGGCGTGAGCGGCCCGGTGCCGATGCTCTATTCCAGCGCGAATTACCTGATCCGGCGCAGCGTGCTCGACAAGCTGGGCTTTCCCTTCCTCGACGAAAGCTTCGATTTCACCGGTGGCGGCGACACGGATTTCTTCACCCGCGCCAAGGCGGCCGGCTTCCGCTTCTGGTGGGTGCAGGAGGCCGCGCAGCGCGAGACCATGCCGGAACGGCGCAGCGAATTCGACTGGATCCATGCGCGCGGCCTGCGCAATGGCGCGATCTCGGCGGCGATCGAAAGGCGGCAGAAGCCGGGACCGGGCGG
The DNA here is from genome assembly GCF_059416005.1 of Allobosea sp. GW821-FHT09G06. NCBI lineage: Bacteria > Pseudomonadati > Pseudomonadota > Alphaproteobacteria > Hyphomicrobiales > Alloboseaceae > Allobosea > Allobosea sp. GW821-FHT09G06. Next base: position 253,308 of record NZ_JBWKOI010000005.1, read on the forward strand.
GAGGCTTCGCGTGCTCGCGAAATCGCTCGCCCTGCTTGCCGCGTCGGTCCCGCGCGGGTTTGCCCTGGGGCTCCGCACCCGCTCCGGGCTGATCGGGCTTTACCATGCCCAGGTCGCGATCGGCCGGCTGATGTCCGAATTCGGTGTCGCCAACGAGCAGTATCGCAAGCCCGAGAAGAACTGACCGGGGCTGCTCAGGCCACGTTGACCACGATGCCGCGCAGCTTGCCCGCATGCGTCCCGAGCTGCGCCTTCAGGCGTTCGGCTCCAGCCTTGGCGGATTTGCCGTCACGCACAACCAGCACGATGTCGTCCACCACCTCGGCGAAGCGCCCGAGCAGGCTCTCCGCCGCCAGATGGCCGCCATCCACGATGATCGGCCCGAAGCGATGCGTCGCGGCGAAAGCGCCCGTCCGCAGCGAGCCCGCACCGGCCGGCGGAATCGCCCCCGCACAGGGCATGAAGGTCAGGCCGGTGCCCTCGTCCTTCATGATCGCGCGGCCCAGTGCCGCCTCGCCGGACATGACATCGCCGAGGCCGACCGACGCATCCGCCGCGAAGACCGGCGTCAGACCATGAGCACCTTCAGCGGCATCGACAAGCAGCGCCGGCAGGCCGGACTGGGCCGCATCGAGCGCCAGATTGAGCGCGAGCGTCGTCGCGCCCGCCTGTGGCGCCAGGCCGACGACCAGGATACGGCGACGCTGCTCGCCACCTGCGGCCCTGGCCAGCTCGCTGCGGGTCGCGGCGACGGCGGTGGCGAAACCGGATTGCGGCTTGTCGATGACATCGACGAGATGGGCCTGGCCCTGGAAGACCGAGCGTGCCTCGGCCACATCGCGCCGCCAACGGCGGTTGCGCACCTGCGGGATGGTGCCGAGCATCGCCAGGGGCGCCGGTTCGGACACAGGTTCGGACGTGGCCTCGGGAATGGGCGCGGCCTCCGGAGGACTTGCAGCGCGCTTCGCGGAGCCGCCCGGGATCGCCATCAGACGCCGCCAGTTCGCCGGCCTTGCACCTGTCTGAGCGGGTTGCTCCGGCGGAGGCGGCTCTGCGGGCGCGGCCGCTGGCGTCACCGGCCTGGGCGGAGGCGGCGTAACCGCAACGGCCGGCGCCGGGGCTTGGGCAGGGCGCTCGTTCTCGACCGGTTCGGTCGCGACCGGGCGCGGCGCGCGGCGCCAGAACGGCTTGCGCTTCGGAGCCGGCGGCGGCTCCGGTGGACGCGGCACGGCGAAGACGGCGAGACCCAGCGCCAGCAGGACGCCCGCGCCGCCGCCGCCGAAAGCGCCGAGCAGCGCCAGCGTCCGGCGACTCATGCCGCTCTTCTCCAGCGGCGGCATGGCCGGGCTGATGACACGGGCATTGGTGGTGTCGATGCCGCCGAGCTCGCCGGTCTCGCGGGCGCGCCTCAGGAAGGCATCATAGATGGCACGGGAGGATTCGACCTCGCGCTCGAGCTCGCGCAATTGCACGGAGGCCCGGCCGGCGGCGTATTGCCCGGTCGTGAGCTGGTCGACGCGGCGGGCCAGCTGACGCTCGGCCTCGACCGCGCGGTCATATTCGACCTTGGCGGCGCGCCCGATGCGGGCGAGTTCCTCATTAATCTGGCGCCTGGCATCGCGCACCTGCGACTGCGCCGAGGCAAGCGCCGGATGCCGCGCACCGAGCGAAGAGACGAGATCGGCCTCGCGCGCCAGCGCGGCACCCAGCTGCGCGCGCAGCGCCGTCATGGTGTTGGAGGCGACCGCTTCCGGAATGGCCCCGGCCTCGATGCTGGAGGTGCGGGTACCGGCGATCTGGTCGTATTTCGCCTTGGCTTCGGTCGCGCGGGTCCGGGCCGCGACGAGCTGCGTGCTGTTCAGCGACAGCTGCTGCTCGCCGAGCGAGCGGTCGCCCACACCGACGATATTGTTGGCTTCCTTGTATTTCTCGGCCTTTTCCTCGGCGATGCGCAGGCGGTTGCGCAATTCCTCGAGGCGGCTGGTCAGCGCGGCAGTCGCCTTTTGCGCGGCTTCGGCGCGCACCGCCGTCTGGTCCTCCAGATAGCCCTCGGCCAGCGCATTGGCGATCTTCGCGGCCTTGTCCGGGTCCTGCGCCGTCGCCGAGATGTCGATGACGAAGGTGCGCTCGCCGCGGCGCACCGTGACCGTGCGGTCGAGCGCCGCCAGCGCGTAGAGCGTCGCCTTCGGCGAGGGGCCGGTATCGGTCCCCAGCAGACGGGAGAGGAAGCCGCTCGAAGGGCCACCGAAATCCGGATCGCGATCGAGGCCGAGACGCTCGACGACCCGCGACTTGATGCTGTCGGAGGCGATCACGCGCGCCTGGCTTTCGAGATAACCGGTGATCGAGGTCGGATCGCTGCCGACATTGTTGGGGGAGACATCGTTCTGGAGCACGCGCAGGTCGCGTGGGTCGATGAAAAGCTGCGCGGTCGAGACGTATTTCGGCGTCATCAGCAGGCCGCCGAGAATCGCCAAGGCCAGGCCGAGCACGGCCATGAGCACGATCAGCCAGCGCCGCGCCCAGAGCGTCCCGATGATCCAGACGGGATCGGCCAGCCGCGCGAGCTGGGCAGGCAGGGCCGAGGCCGGCCGCTCCGGCTTGTCCTGTGCTTCGCTCGCGGCGGGCCCGGTGGTGAACATGACGCTACGCTTCACTGTCCCGCATCACGCGACCCCGCGCCGATAGCGTTCGAGCACGGCCATCATCGGCTTGGGCCGGTAGTCGGCATCAAGCGGCAGGGGCCGGGCCCGGGCGCTGTCCTTGCGCGGGAAGGTTTCATGAACCCAGGAATAGCGGTCGGTCAGCCCCCAGGCGATGATCGCCTTGGGACGCTTGGCCGATACGACCGCTTCGAGGAAGGTCGAGACCAGGGCAGCGGCGGTCTTGTCGCGCTGCGCCGCATCGGCCGGCAACTTCCAGTCGATGACGTCGAGCTCGGTGATCTCGACATCGAGGCCGAGCGTGTCGAGATCGCGCATGAAGCGCTGCACGCCCTCCACATCGATGCCCTTGTCGGCATAGAGATGGGCCTGCATGCCGACGCCATGGATCGGGATGCCCTTGTCCTTGAGGCGGCGGCAGATATCGAGCGCGACCTTGCGGCGGGCTGCGGCGCCGGGAACCGGCTCCTCGAAATGGAAATCATTGAGCACGAGCCTGGCCTTGGGATCGACCCGCGCCGCCGTGCGGAAGGCGATGTCGACATGCTCAGGCCCGAGCAGGCGCTGCCAGATGGTATCGCGCCACGGCCCGCCCTCCAGCGGGTCGTATTTAATGACCTCGTTGACGACGTCCCAGGTCGCGATCCGGCCCTTGTAGCGGCCGACAACGGTCTCGATGTGCTGGACAAGTTCGCGCTCGGCCTCGGCCCGCGTCGTCATTTCCCGTGCCCAATTGGGCAGCGCCTCGCCCCAGAGCAGCGTGTGGCCGCGGAGCGTCTTCTTGTTCGCCTCCGCGAAAGCCACGAGTTCGTCGGCGCCTGAAAAGTCGAAGCGCGGCTGGTCGTGCCGCAGCGCCTCCCATTTCAGGTCGTTCATGGGGACGATGACATCGCAATAGCGCTTCAGCGCGTCGCGATAGCGCACATCATCGCGGAAGGCGCCGATCTCCGCCGCGGAGCCGAACGGAATCGGCCGCACAGCGGCGGCAGCGGTCCCGGCCATGGCGCCGGTCATCAGGCAGGCGGACGCGCCACGCAGCACGCCGCGGCGCGTCGGCGCTGCCTCATTCCGGTCCGTTTCAGCTTTCCGTTTGGTCAATCGATACGCTTCCGTGTCGTTTAGGGTCGTTCAACGCCTCTGGTCTAAGAGGTGATCGTCATGCTGCAACGCTTAAGGCACGCGCCGGGCCAGCCGCCGCGGAAACGGGTCATGCTGCCGGATCGCGCCACCATCTTCGCCTACCTCACCATCCTGAGCGGCTCCGCCGGCCGGCTCGTGATCTCCCTTGTCTACTTCCTCATCGTTGCGAATACGTTGACCCTCGGTGAATTCGGTCTGTTCGCCACGGCGTCCTCGACCGGGCTCATCCTGTCGCGCCTGCTGGCCTTCGGCTTCATCTCGCCGCTCTACCGGGTCGCCACCGTCAAGCCGCGCCTGCTCGGCGCCTATCTCTCCGGTTTCGCGGGCCTCTCCGCCCTGTCGCTGCCATTGATCGTCGCGGCGGCCGGCGGCGCCTATCTGCTGCTCTTCGCGGAGCGCCTCGCGCTCCTGCCCTTCGCGGTGATCATCGTCGCGGAGGTGCTGGGCTGGCGGCTCGTCGAGGTCGTCGCCATCGTCAATAACGGTTTGAGGCGCTTCCGGCAGGCGGCGCTGCTCGTCATCATCGGCTCTGGCCTGCGGACGATAGCGGCGCTGCTCTTCGCCGGTTTCGGCCAGGCAAATCTCGAGATTTGGGCCTTCGCCTATTGCGGCGCCACGATGGCGAGCGCCGTGATCGCGCTCATGGCCTTCCTGCCGAGGGCGCGCTGGCGCTTCGTGCGCAGCCTCTATCCGCGCCGCATGGCGGATGCGGTCTTCGCCGGCGCGGCCGATATCGTGTTCTATGTCCAGTCGGAACTCGACAAGCTCTTGGTGCTCGGGCTTGCCGGCGAGCGCACCGCCGGCCTCTATGCCATCGCGCTCCGGGTGATCGACCTCACCGCCATGCCGGTGCGCAGCTTCAACCAGATGCTTGTCCAGAAGATCATGAAGGATCGCGGCGTCGGCGGCTTCAGGCGGCTTGCGGCCTACGAGGCCGGCATCGCGCTGGTTTCGGTCGGCGGGCTCGTCGCCGTGATCGTCGCGCTCATGCCCTTCCCGAACCTGCTCGGGCGCAATGTCTCGGAAGCGGCCTATCTGTTCGCGCCGATGCTGCTGGTCCCGGCCTTCCGCAATCTCGTCGAGTATCACGCCGAGCTGCTCTATGCGCGTGAGCGCACGGGCTCGCGCATCGCGCTCCTGTGCCTGCTCACGGCAATCAAGGCCGGGCTGATCTCGGTGGTGATGACGCGCTTCCCGGAGGCCGGCAGCTGGGCCGCCTGGATGAACGTCGTCTTCGGCGCGGTCTACCTTGCCTCGGCCGGCTTCACCTACGGCCTGCTGGCGCGACAGCCGTCACGCTGAGGCCTGCTGCTCGAACAGGGCGCGGATGCGGTCGAGCGGCTGGCCGATGAAGGACTGGACGCCGACGGCGACCTGCCAGGGCTCCAGCACCTCCTCGAAGGAAGCGAGCCGCTCCATGCCGGCGACATCCTCGCTGAACCAGTAGACCTTGCAGAGCTCGCGCTCATCGGGCCAGTGGCCGGCTGCCTCGAGCCCGAGCACGCGTTCGACGAAATAGCCGTAGATCATGTATTCCGAGAACTGGCGATCACGGGCGATGGCCGAGACCCAGTCACGCCCGCTCACGCTCTCGACATGGTCGAGCAGGGCCAGCACATGGTCGCGCCGCCAGCTCACCAGATTGTTGATGTAGTCCGGGCTCGGGAAGGCCGGCGCCTCCAGCCCGAGCAAGGCCGAGGCATGCGTGCACCACGGGACATGCCGCGCCATGTCGGCCGTGATCGCGTCCGGCTTGCGATAGAGCCTGATAGCCCCGTCACCCGACAGGCTGGTCACGTCGAAAGGGCGCAGGAACAGCATGTCAGAATCGGCGAAGAGGATGACATCCTCGGCGCAGACCTTGGCCACGGCGAATTTCCGGAGCTGCTGGGCATGCCAGCCGCGCAGCGGCGGGATGCCGCGCGCCAAGGCCCGCAATCCCGTCCAGAGGCGCCGCTTGCCCAGGCTCAGCGGATCGGGGCGCGGCTTCAGCCAGCCCGGCAGCAATTGCGATTCCGTCAGGATGCGCCGGCGCGGCCCTTCAAGGTCCCGGAAGAGCGCCGCATCGCGATCCTCGACGAGAAGATAATGGACCGCGTGGCCGGTGACGAAGCGATCGATGCTGGCGCAGAGCAACCGGCAACGCTCGATGTCGCCCCTGTAGCTCGGCGTCGCCAGGGCAAAAGTTTCGTTCAATTGGTTGGACTCACCCGCTCCGTCGACCGCCCACGGCATATTGCCGCGCGATGCGCAGGAGGAAAGCGGGATTTCCGAGCACATAGCGCCGCCAGAGCCGGCGCGGTTCGAGCCAAAGGCGGAATATCCATTCGAGCCGTGCCTTGCGCACGAACTCGGGGGCACGCTGCACCTCATCGGCGAAGAAATCGAACAGCGCGCCGACGCCGGCCGCGACCGAGCAATGCTGCGGGCCGAGCTTGTCGGCGATGAAGCGCTCCTGCAGCGGATTGCCCATCGCCACCAGCAGCAGGTCGGGGCGCTCCGCCTTCAGACCGTCGAGAAGGCGGGGTTCCTCTTCGGCCGTGAAATAGCCGTGCGAGACCACGCTGAAACGATGCGCGGGATAGCGTTGCGTCAGGTTCGCCGCGGCGCGATCCGCGACACCCGGGCGGCCACCGAGCAAGGCGACGCGCATCGGCCGCCGGGCCCCGGCAAAGAGCGACGGGAAGAAATCCGTGCCGTTGAGGTTCGCGGGGAAAGCCTTGCCGTAGAGAATCCAGCTGCCGACATCGACGCCGATGCCGTCGGCGAGCACGAGGAAGGTCGAAAGGCTGCGCAGCAGGGCGGCGTTCCCGGCGGCGACGTTCACCAGGTTGGCGTTGCAGAAAGCCATCTTCATATGGCTTCCCGTCGACACTGCGTCGACCACCTCCGCGATCGCTACGTCGCGCTCCATCACCGCGATGCCGATGCCGCCGATATCGCGCTTGGCATAGCCCGGCCGCTTCCGGCTTCCGGCTTCGCTGGCGATCGTGATGGAGGCGGTTGCGGGCACGGCGATCTCGATGAGGGGCACAAGGCCCATTCCGGATGCCGCCATTCCTTGGTCGATCCGGGCCCGGGGTCAAGGCAAAGCCGGCTGAAAGGTGAATGGCTTATTCCCGTGATCCGCGAAGGCGCGTTAATGGCAATCCTCTTGCAGCAACAAGGCCTTGTACCGAACCGGAACGAAAGCGCCGGTGATCGCGCCACCCCCTCCCGAGCGCCGCTCCATCCCGGCACAGACCCCTCCCAAACCGCCCCGATCCGGCACAGGAACGCGGCCATCCCTCGCCGATTTTTTTGTCATCATCCTTAACGAAATGCATGGCGGCCCTGCGCCTTGCACCGAAACGACCATGCCCCCTTGGCCGGCGCCGATCCGCCCGGCTAGGGTGGCCCGCATAAAATTCGGGAGGGCTGGCATGAACCAAATCGATTTAAAGAAGCGCGTCGCCATCGTGACCGGCGGGGCGCAAGGCATCGGCCGCGCCGTCGCGGAGCGTTTCGCCCAGAGCGGGGCGACCGTTGCGATCTGGGATGTGGACGCGGCGCTGGCCGCCAAGGCTGCCAGCGAGATCGGCCATGGCGCGATCGGCGTCGGTGTCGACGTGACCGATGCCGAGGCCGTCCAGAAGGCGAGCGATGCGCTGGAAGCCCAGCATGGCAGCGTCGATATCCTCGTCACCAGCGCCGGCATTGCCGGCCCCAACCACAAGACCTGGGAATATCCGCTGGAGGACTGGGCCCGCGTCATGAAGCTCAATGTCGACGGCACGCTGCATTGCTGCCGCTCGGTGATCCCCGGCATGGTCAAGCGCAATTACGGCCGCATCGTCCTGGTCGCCTCGATCGCCGGCAAGGAGGGCAACCCCAATGCCTCCGCCTATTCCGCCTCGAAGGCCGCGGTGATCGCGCTGACCAAGTCGCTCGGCAAGGAACTCGCCGACAAGGACATCGCGGTGAACTGCATCACGCCGGCGGCGGCGCGCACCCGCATCTTCGACCAGATGAGCGAGGAGCATATCGGCTACATGCTGGCGAAGATCCCGCGCGGGCGCTTCCTGCTGCCCGACGAGGTCGCCGCGATGGTGGCTTTCCTGGCCTCGGCCGAGAACAGCTTCACCACGGCCGGCGTGTTCGACCTGTCGGGTGGCCGCGCGACCTACTGAAGGCAACTGCCGGCGCGCATCTCGCCGTCATGCCGGGCAAACCCAGTGCCTAGGCGCGTCATTCTCGGGCGAAGCGAAGCGCAGACCCGAGAATCTCTTGCAGGATGAGGAGCTCTTTTCGGTCAGAGATGCTCGGGTCAAGCCCGAGCATGACGGCTGAGCGCTTGCGGCGCATTCCGAGCCTGCCACCAATGCTGCCAAGGAGAAGCTGCTTGGCGAAATTGCCCGTCGCAGTTTTCGAAACCCTGATCTAGCTTGATGGCATGACGCAGACGCTTCCCTCCGCCGCCGTCCTCGGCGCCCGCGCCTTCGCCGCGCTGGCCGGCCTCAATCGCTTCAGCGACGAGCCCGGCAAGCTGACGCGGCTTTATCTCTCACCGGCGCACAGGCAGGCGGCGGAATGGGTCAAGGGCGCGATGGAGGTCGCGGGGCTGACCGCCTTCATCGACGCCGCCGGCTCGGTGCAGGGCCGGCGCGAAGGCACCGTGCCGGGGGCGCCTGCCGTGCTGATCGGCTCGCATATCGACACCGTCAAGGATGGCGGGCGCTTCGACGGCAATCTCGGCGTCGTCGCCGGCATCCTGGCCGTGCAGGCCCTGCGCGATGCCGGGATCAGCCTGCCCTTTCCGCTGGAGGTGATCGGCTTCGGCGACGAGGAGAATGTCCGCTTTCCCACGCATCTCTCGACCTCCGAGGCGCTGGCCGGCGCCTATGATCCGGCCTGGCTGGAGGCGCGCGACAGCGAGGGCGTGAAGCTCGGCGAGGCCCTCGCCGCCTTCGGCGGCAATCCGGCCGGCATCGCGGCGCTCGCCCGCAAGCCCGGCTCGATCCAGGCCTATCTCGAGATCCATATCGAGCAAGGGCCAGTGCTGGAGGCGGAGAACGAGCCGGTCGGCATCGTCACTGCCATCAATGCCCAGAGTCGCGCACGGGTGCGTGTCACGGGCGAGGCCGGTCATGCCGGCACCGTGCCGATGGCGCTGCGCAAGGACGCCCTGACCGCCGCGGCCGAGATGGCGCTGGCGCTGGAGCAGATCGCGGGCGCGCATGAACTCGCGGTCGGCACGGTCGGCGTGCTCCGGCCGGAGCCCGGCGCGACCAATGTCGTCCCCGGCGCAGCCGAGTTCACCATTGATTACCGCGCGCCGAAGGACGCGACGCTCGCTTCGATGGAGGCGCAGATTCAGAGCCGCTTCGGCGAGATCGCGGCGCGGCGCGGCGTGGCGCTGGAGATCATCCCCTATGCCCGTGCCGCGGCCGTGCCGATGGAACCGAAGCTGCAGGATGCCTTCGCCGCCGGTATCGCCCGCAGCGGCAGCAATCTCGCTGGCCGGCGCCTGCCCTCCGGCGCCGGGCATGACGCCATGGCGATCGCGCAGGTCGCGCCCGTCGCCATGCTCTTCGTGCGCAACGAGAAGGGCATCAGCCACTCGCCGCTGGAAAACATGACCGAGGCCGATGCCGGCATCGCCATTCGCGTCCTCATCGAAACGATTCTGGAACTGGCCGGGCACTCACAGTAGAACGATTCCAGCCGCGACACCGCGCACCATTCCACCAGGGGCCCGAAAGGCCTAGGAGAGGCGCGCCCCAGGAGGCTGGAATGGATTTCGAGAACTTCTTCCGCCGGGAACTCGACGGATTGCGCCGCGAAGGCCGCTATCGTGTCTTCGCCGATCTGGAACGCCAGGCTGGCCGCTTTCCGCTCGCGACCTATCATGGCGAGAGCGGCCCGCGCGACGTCACCGTCTGGTGCTCGAACGACTATCTCGGCATGGGCCAGCATCCGAAGGTGCTCGCCGCGATGCACGAGGCGCTCGACGGCAGCGGCGCCGGCGCCGGCGGCACCCGCAATATCGGCGGCACCAACCATTACCATGTCCTGCTGGAGCGCGAGCTTGCCGACCTGCACGGCAAGGAAGCCGCGCTGATCTTCAATTCCGGCTATGTCTCGAACTGGGCCTCGCTCTCGACGCTGGCCGCGCGCATTCCCGGCTGCATCGTGCTGACCGACGGGCTGAACCATGCCTCGATGATCGAGGGCATCCGCCATTCGCGCGTCGAAAAGCATATCTTCGCCCATAACGACCCGGCCGACCTGCGCCGCAAGCTCGCGGCGCTCGATCCCGCCCGGCCGAAGCTGATCGCCTTCGAGTCGGTCTATTCGATGGACGGCGACATCGCGCCGATCAAGGAATTCTGCGACATCGCCGATGAATTCGGCGCGATGACCTATATCGACGAGGTCCATGCCGTCGGGCTCTACGGCCCGCGCGGGGGCGGCATCTCGGAGCGCGAGGGCCTGGCCGACCGGCTCACCCTGATCCAGGGCACGCTGGCGAAATCCTATGGCGTGATCGGCGGCTATATCACCGGCTCGGCCGCGCTCTGCGACTTCATCCGTAGCTTCGCCTCCGGCTTCATCTTCTCCAGCTCGCTGCCGCCGGCCGTGGCGGCCGGCGCGATCGCCGCGATCCGGCATCTCAAGGACAGCTCGGCCGAGCGCGAGCGCCAGCAGGACCGCGTCGCAGCGTTGCGGGCCAAGCTCGATGCCGCCGGCATCCCGCATCTCGCCAATCCCAGCCATATCGTGCCGGTGATGGTCGGCGAGGCGAAGGCCTGCAAGGCGATCAGCGACGAATTGCTGGCGCGCTTCGACATCTATGTCCAGCCGATCAACTATCCGACCGTGCCGCGCGGCACGGAGCGGCTGCGGATCACGCCCTCGCCCTTCCATTCCGACGCCGATATCGACGCGCTGGTGGCGGCGCTCAGTGCGATCTGGGCGCGGGACGGGCTGAAGCGGGCGGCCTGACGGTCGTCCAAGGCGTCATTCTCGGGCTTGACCCGAGAATCTCCGGACGAGAAAGCGCCGGTTGCCCCTTCCGGCACGAGATGCTCGGGTCAAGCCCGAGCATGACGGCGCCTGTGAATCAGAGATTGAAGACGCGGTGGGGGACGAACTCGCCGTTCTGGACCGAACCCGTCGAGACCAGCGTGCCCGCGCAGGTGGCGTAGGCGGCCTCCAGCTCGATCGGGGCGCCGGCCCCGCGCAGCAGGGCGCTCTGGCCGCGCTTGAGGCGGGCGGCGGCGTCGCGGTGCAGCACGATCTCCGGGATCAGCGTCAGCGCCGCCTTGACCGGCTGCAGGGCCGACAAGGCGCTTTCCGGGCTCTCACGCAAGGTCTCGACGCTTGCGGCGTCCGCCACCGTGAACGGCCCGACGCGGGTGCGGCGCAGATGCGCGACATGGCCGAGACAGCCGAGCGCGAGGCCGAGATCGCGGGCGATGGCGCGGACATAGGTGCCCTTGCCGCATTCAGCCTCGAAGGTCGTGGTGGCGCCGTCATGGCTGACGATGCGGAGCGCGTCGATCTCGACGGGCCGCGCCTCCAGCTCGACCTCCTCGCCGTCGCGGGCGAGGTCATAGGCGCGCTCGCCCGCGATCTTGATCGCGGAGAACTTGGGCGGCGTCTGCAGGATCGTGCCGGTGAAGCGCGGCAGCAGGGCGATGATCGCCGCTTCGTCGGGGCGATCATCCGAGGTCGCGATGACGTTGCCCTCGGTATCGTCGGTATTGGTCTGAGAGCCCCAGGCGACGGTGAACTGATAGGCCTTGCGGCCGTCCATGACGAAGGGAACCGTCTTGGTCGCCTCGCCGAGCGCGATCGGCAGCAGGCCGGAGGCGAGCGGGTCGAGCGTGCCGGCATGACCGGCCTTCTTGGCGCCGAAGGCACGCTTCACGACGCTGACCGCATGGGTCGAGGTCATGCCGATCGGCTTGTCGAGGATGACCCAGCCATGGACGTCGCGCTTCTTCGGGCGCGGCGCCCGCGCGGCATCCTGGTTCGGGGCGGTTTCGGCGGAATTCTCAGCGGTCATCGTCACGGCGGTCGTCTTCAGGGGCTTCGTCTTCGTGGTCCTGGTCGATCCTGAGGCGCTGGACCTGCGTGTCGCGGCGCACGGCGTCGGTATCGAGCAAAGCGTCGATACGCTCGGCCTCGGCAAAGCTCTCATCGGCACGGAAGCGGATATCCGGCGCGTATTTCAGGTTCACGCGATGGGCGATTTCGCCGCGCATATAGCGCTTGTTGGCCTCGAGCGCCTTGAGCACAGGCTTAATATCCTGCCCGCCGAGCGGCATGATATAGGCGGTCGCGAGCTTGAGATCCGGCGAGAGGCGCACCTCCGGCACGGTGATCACATGCTTCGCCAGCACGTCGTCATGAATGTCGCCGCGCGCCAGCATCTCGGCGAGCGCATGGCGGATCAATTCGCCGACGCGCAATTGCCGCTGGGACGGGCCGGAAGGTTTTGCAGGTTTTGCCATATCTCAGGTTTTCGACTTGATATCGGTTGATATGTTTTGGCGCAGCGCGATCCAGCCAAAGGCGACCATGGCCAGAGCTGGCACAATAAAATCCGTTCCCTTTGCCGGGCGCAAACAGCCCTCTAGGATCGCCGCGCGCGCTATTGGATCGTCATACCCCTCGATCACAGCCAACGCGACGAGGAGACCGGTTCCACCGAAAAGCGCCCAGGAAAGCCACCAACGGTTTGCCTTGTATGCAAAACCGATCAAAGCAAGAAAAAGCAGGACTCGGGAGGTGAACGAGAGTCCGATCGGCCCACTCTCTCTGGTCCATCCTTCGCCTGCGATCTTATCGCAGACCTCCGCTAACGCCGCGGATGCCGTCAACACACTGACAAGCAACGCACCGGCGACAAGCGCTCCCGTAAGGGGCGGACGTGGGGAATATACCAACATTCGTTCTCGTTCTCCGGGATCGGACCGGATGGACGGTTAACGTCATTGGCCGGGCACGAAGCCCGGCCATTTCTCTGGAAGAGCCGATAAACAGAAGTAGACTGCCCGGGTCAAGCCCGGGCGGCCCCACCCCGTTCTCAGAGGCTGCGCTTGATCTCTTCGACGCGATAGCACTCGATCACGTCGCCGGCACGCATGTCCTGGTAGTTCTCGAAGGACATGCCGCATTCCTGGCCGGCCACGACTTCCTTGGCATCGTCCTTGAAGCGCTTGAGCTGGCCGAGCTTGCCCTCGTGGACCACGACGTTGTCGCGGATCAGGCGGACATTGGCACCGCGCTCGATCGTGCCGTCGGTGACGCGGCAGCCGGCGATCTTGCCGACCTTCGAGACGTTGAAAATCTCGAGGATCGTCGCGTTGCCGAGCATGGTCTCGCGCAGGGTCGGCGCCAGCAGGCCCGACATCGCATCCTTCACGTCATCCATGAGGTTATAGATGATGTTGTAGTAGCGGATCTCGACGCCGGCCCGGTCGGCCGCCTCGCGCGCTTCCTTGTGGGCGCGCACGTTGAAGCCGACGACGACCGCGCCCGAAGCCTGGGCGAGCGTGACGTCCGACTCGGTGATGGCGCCGACACCCGACGACAGCACGCGGGCACGAACCTCTTCGTTGCCGACCTTCTCGAGCGCGCCGACGATGGCCTCGACCGAGCCCTGCACGTCGCCCTTGACGACGAGCGGGAACTCCTTGCGGCCGGCGCCTTCCTTAAGCTCGCGCATCATCTCGGCAAGCGAACGGCCGGCACCCGAAGCCGCGCCGCGGGCGGCGAGGCGGTCGCGACGCTGACGCTCGCGGTAATCGGTGATCTCGCGGGCGCGGGCCTCGGACTCGACGACCGCGACGCGGTCACCGGCCTCGGGCGTGCCGTTGAAGCCGAGCACCTCGACCGGCATGGAAGGAGAAGCCTCCTTCACCTGCGCGCCGGTATCGGCGATCAGAGCGCGGACGCGGCCCCATTCGGCGCCGGCCACGATGATGTCTCCGGTACGCAGCGTGCCACGCTGGACGAGCACGGTCGCAACCGGGCCGCGGCCGCGATCGAGCTTGGCCTCGATGACCGTGCCTTCGGCGGGGCGATGCGGGTTGGCCTTGAGGTCGAGCAGTTCGGCCTGAAGCGAGATCGCCTCAAGCAGCTTGTCGAGGTTGTGGCCGGTCTTGGCGGACACCTCGACTTCGAGCGTCTCGCCGCCCAGCGTCTCGACCTGGATCTCGTACTGGAGCAGCTCGGCGCGGACACGATCCGGGTTGGCGTCGGACTTGTCGACCTTGTTGATCGCGACGATCAGCGGAACGCCGGCGGCCTTGGCGTGATGGATCGCCTCGGCCGTCTGCGGCATGACACCGTCATCGGCTGCCACGACCAGCACGACGACGTCCGTCACCTTGGCGCCGCGGGCGCGCATGGCGGTGAAGGCGGCGTGGCCGGGGGTGTCGATGAAGGTCACCTGGCTGCCCAGCGGCGTCGTCACCTGATAGGCGCCGATATGCTGGGTGATGCCGCCGGCTTCGCCGGTGACGACCTTGGTCTTGCGGATCGCGTCGAGCAGCGAGGTCTTGCCGTGGTCGACATGGCCCATGATGGTCACGACGGCCGGCCGCGACTCCAGGGTCTCGTCGGTGTCCGGCGTGTCGAACAGACCTTCCTCGACGTCGGATTCGGCGACGCGCTTGACGGTATGGCCCATTTCCTCGGCGATGAGCTGGGCGGTGTCGGCATCGATCACGTCGGTGATCTTGTGCATCGCGCCCTGCTTCATCAGCAGGCGGATGACGTCGACGCCGCGCTCCGTCATGCGGTTCGCGAGTTCCTGGATGGTGATCGTCTCGGGAATGATCACCTCGCGCATCACGCGCTCTTTCTGCGCGTCCGAAGCCCGGTGGCCGGTCATGCGCTGCACGCGCCGGCGGAACGAGGCGACCGAACGTGTCCGCTCGTCGTCGCTCCCTGTCGCCGTCGAGAGCGTCAGGCGGCCGCGCGGCTTGTCGTTGGTGGTCTTCGGCGTCTTGGGCGCGGCGGGAGCCGGGCCACGGCCGGGGCCGGCGCTGACGCCGGGACGGCGGAAGGCGGCCTTCACATCGACATCGTCCGAGCGATTCCGCGGGGCGCCGCTTGAAGACGGGGCCTGACGGGCCGGGCGCACGACGGCCGGCTCGGACGGAGCCGTGGTGTCGAGACGCGGCGGGCGCGGGGAATCGGAGCGCGGCGGGCGGCCGTCGAGACGCGGCGGGCGGGCGCCGGTGTCACGCATCGGCGGACGCGAGGTGAACTCGCGCGGGCCGGACGGGGCCGGGCGGCCATAATACTGGGTCGGCTGCGGCGCCGGGGCCTGGGGCGCAGGCGCGGCCTCGCGGGCCTGCGGCGGCGGGGCGGCCGGGCGGGCCGGCTGCTCGTCCCGCGAGCGGGCGGCCATCTCGACGCGGCGCTTCTGGTCGTCTTCCTGACGGCGGCGCTCTTCCTCCTGCCGCTGACGGGCGGCGGCGGCCTCACGCTCCTGGCGCTCGCGCTCGATGGCGGCGTTGCGCTGGCGCGCCTCGTCCTCGGCGATACGGCGGGCTTCGGCCTCGCTGCTGCGGGCTTCCGAAAGGGCGCGCTGACGGGCGTCCTTCTCCTCGTCGGAGAGGGTGCGCAGCAGCATGCTGCCGGCGGGGCGCTGGGGCGGCTGCGGAGCGGCGGGGCGCGGCGGGGTCGCCTGTGGAGCCGGGGCCTGCGGCGCACGCGGCGCGACGGGCTCCTTGACCTCATGCCCGGCGGCGCGGCGCTTGACCTCGACGACGACCTGCTTCGTACGCCCATGCGAGAAGCTCTGGCGAACAGTGCTCTGCTCGACAGGCCGCTTCAGCGACAGGGTCTTGGGCGGGTTGACGGAGAGTGTCTTGTCGCCCGGGTTCTTGGTATCGGTCATTCCGCGTTCGGTCCTGCCGGTTCGGTCGTGTCTTCGGTGTCGTTCTGGTCGGATGCGGCGGTATCGTCCGTCCGATACCGGACGAGCCGACGCCAGCGGGAGAGCACACCCTCGGCCGCCGGTCCCGGAGCAAGCGCGGCATGTATCACATGTGCCCGCCCCAACGCCAATTCCAAATCCGTCGCCGCGAAAATCGTGACGACGGGCAGTTCGCGGGCCTTGAGCCCTTCGGCTTCGCGCGCGGCGCCAAGCCGCCTGACGGCCTGGCCGATCTTGCGCTTGCCATCCTCGGCGCCGTCGCTGGCGGCGATGACGCCGACGCAGCGGCCCGAGCCGATCAGGGCCTCGACCTTGGCGAAGCCAGCGATCACGAGCCCCGCCTTGTTGGCCATCGACAGTGCCTGCAGCGCATCGCGCAGCATCAACGCGTCGATCATCTCCGGAAGGTCGGCGGGAACCGCGACCTTCGCCTTGAGCGAACGCTCGAAGGCCTTGCGCTTGATCGCCTCAGTCACCGTCTTGCGGCTGAGGCTCGCCCAGACGCCGCGTCCGGGCAGCTTGCGCCTGAGATCCGGCACCAGCATGCCGTCGGGCCCGGCGACGAAGCGGATCAGATCGTCGGGCGCCTTCACGGTCCGCGTCACGACGCAGCTCCGCTCCGGTCCTTCCTTCTGAGCCGCCTTCATCGCGACGATCCCGCTCAGGCCTCGGCCGCCTCGTCGGCTTCCGCCTCAGGCTCCTCGGCCGGCGCCTCGACCCAGCCGGCATGGATGCGGGCGGCCATGATGATCGCTTCCGCGTCCTGGCGCGACAGGTCGAACCCGTCGAGATAGCCGGAGTGACGGGTGCTCTCGCCGTCCTTGCGCTCGGTCCAGCCGACAAGGTCGTCCGTGGCGCAGCCCGCGAGGTCCTCGACGCTCTTCACATCGTTCTCGCCGAGCGCGACCATCATGGAAGTGGTGACGCCATCGACTTCGCGCAAGGCGTCCTCGACGCCAAGCGCACGACGCTTCTCGTCCAGCTCCGCCTCGACGGCGGCGAGATGCTCCAGAGCGCGGCTCTGGATCTCGCCGGCGGTGTCCTCGTCGAAGCCCTCGATCGAGGCGAGCTCCGAGAGCTCGACATAGGCAAGCTCCTCGACATTGCGGAAGCCTTCCGAAGCCAGGAGCTGGCCGACCGTCTCGTCGACGTTCAGCGCATTCATGAACAGGTCCGTGCGCTGCACGAATTCCTTCTGGCGGCGCTCCGACTCCTCGGCCTCGGTCAGGATATCGATATCCCAGCCGGTGAGCTGCGAGGCAAGGCGGACGTTCTGGCCGCGGCGGCCGATGGCGAGCGAGAGCTGCTCGTCGGGAACCACGACCTCGATCTTGTCGGCTTCCTCGTCGAGCACAACCTTGGCGACCTCGGCCGGCTGCAGCGCGTTGACGACGAAGGTCGCGACGTCCGGCGACCACGGGATGATGTCGATCTTCTCGCCCTGGAGCTCGCCGACGACGGCCTGAACGCGCGAGCCGCGCATGCCGACGCAGGCGCCGACGGGATCGATCGAGGAATCGCGCGAGATCACGGCGATCTTGGCGCGCGAACCGGGGTCGCGGGCAACCGCTTTGACTTCGACAATCCCGTCATAGATCTCGGGCACTTCCTGGCCGAAGAGCTTGGCCATGAACTGCGGATGAGTGCGGGACAGGAAGATCTGCGGGCCGCGCGGCTCGCGGCGCACGTCGTAGACATAGGCGCGGGCGCGGTCGCCGACCTTGAAGGTCTCGCGCGGGATCATCTCGTCGCGGCGGATGATGGCTTCGCCACGGCCGAGATCGACGAAGACGTTGCCGTATTCGACGCGCTTGACCGCGCCGTTGACGATCTCGCCGATGCGATCCTTGTACTCGTCGTACTGACGGTCGCGCTCGGCTTCGCGCACCTTCTGGACGATGACCTGCTTGGCCGACTGGGCGGCGATGCGGCCGAAATCGAAGGGCGGCAGCGGATCGGCGATGACGTCACCGGCCTGGGCGGCAGGGTTGTGGCGCTTCGCCTCGTCGACGGTGATCTCGATCGCCGGATTCTCGACGGTATCGACGACCTGGAGATGGCGGGCGAGACGCAGTTCGCCGGTCTTGGTGTTGATCTCGGCATGGACGTCGGTCTCGATGCCGTAGCGCGAGCGGGCGGCCTTGGCGATGGCGTCCTGCATGGCGTCGACGACGATCTGGCGATCGATCGACTTCTCGCGGGCGACCGCGTCGGCGATCTGCAGCAGTTCGAGCCGGTTGGCGCTGACGACCATGACGCTCACTCCTCTTCGTTGTCTTCTTGCGGGGCCTGCGTGTCGGCCTTTTTCGGCCGCGGTCCCAGCGATTTCCCTCGGCCCTTCTTCGGGCCGGCGATGTCATCGGCCGGCGGCATTTCCGGCGGCAGGCCGGATTTGCCGCGGCGCAGCGCCTCGGTGATGAGCGCGTCGGTCAGCACGAGGCGGGCCTCGGCGATCGCCCGCATCGGAATCGCGACGTCGCGCTCTTCCTCGCTCTTGGCGTCGTCGCGCGTCAGCAGCGCATCCTGGCCGGCCGCGCCGCGCAGGATACCACGGAAACGCTTGCGGCCGGCGACCGGCTCGCTGGTGTCGATCTTGGTGAGGTGGCCGGCCCAGCGCTCGAAATCGCTGGCGCGCACCAGCGGCCGGTCGATGCCCGGCGACGACACTTCGAGGTGATAGGCGGTCTGGACGGGATCGTCGACGTCGAGCGCCGGCGAGACCGCCTGGCTGATCTCCTCGCAACCCTCGACATTCATCGTGCCATCCGGCCGCTCGGCCATGATCTGCACGGTGCAGCCGTTCTGGCCGGTGACGCGCACGCGCACCAGCCGGTAGCCGAGATCGACGATCGCAGGCTCGATGATCACGGCGACGCGCGCCGCAACGCCGCTTTCGACGACGAGGCGGGGTTCATGATCGGGTGCCGCTGTCGGCTCGTGGGTGGGTTCGCTCATGGCCTGAGACCGTTCCGTCTGCCTCCGGCGGGTCGCGGCCAATAAAAAAGAGCGGGCCGGTGGGCCCGCTCTTGATCATCGGCGTTAACCGATACCAGAGCTGTTGGCCGCTATTTAGTCCGCATCGCCCCGATATGCAAGCTCGGTTGCGGCGGCGCTAACCCGATGGTCATCCTTCGCGTGCCAGATTACGCAACGGGATACCGGTTGAGGACTTGGTATGAGTGCGGTCGGCTCGCTGCTGCGAGATCTCGAATCCACGATGCTGCGCGGCTCGAGCGACGAGCGCGCCGACATCCTGTCGCGGCTGACGGATCTGTTCCTGGCCACCGCCGTCCATATGGACGAGGAGCAGGTCGGCGTCTTCGACGTGGTGATCGGGCGCCTGTCGCGTGCCATCGAGTTGCGCGCACGCGTCGAATTGTCGGAGCGGATCGCGCCGGTGCCGAACGCGCCGAGCGGCGTCGTCCGCCAGCTCGCGCTGGACGAGATCGCCGTGGCGCGCGCCGTGCTGGTGCAGTCGCCGCGCCTGAACGACCAAGACCTCGTCGCCGTCTCCGCCGCCAAGGGGCGCGACCATATGCTGGCCATCACCGAGCGGCCCGAGCTCGGCGAACCCGTCACCGATTTCCTGATCCTGCGCGGCGGGCGCGTCGTCACCCACGCCGTCGCCGCCAACCAGACCGCACGCTTCTCCCGTCACGGCATGGGCGTGCTGGTGATGCGGGCGGCGCAGGACGATGCTCTGCAGGCCACGCTGGGCCTACGCCGCGACATCCCGGCCGAGCTCGTCGCCCAGCTGATGGCCGCCGCCAAGAATTCCGCGCGGCGCCGTCTCAGCGAAAGCCTCGAACCGACGCTTGCCGGCGATGTCGACAGCGCGGTCGAGCGTGGAGCCGACGCCATCGCGGCCGGCGGCCAGATGCCGGGCGAGCTCGGCGCGATCAGCGCGGCGCTCGTCGAAATCCGCGAGCTCAACGAAGCCGGCCTGCTCGATGAGGACAAGGTCCGCACCTACGCCCGCGAGGGCGCAAGCGAACATGCGATCTGCGGCGTCGCCGTGCTGGCACAGCTCGGCCTGCCGGCGAGCGAGCAGATCATCCTCGGCAGCGACCGCGAGGCCGTGCTGCTGGTGGCGCGCGCGCTCGGCTGGTCGTGGGAGACCACGGCGGCGCTGATTTCGCTGCGCAAGGATTTCGGCAAGTCGCAGGCGGCGGTCGACCGCGCCCGCGAGAGCTTCCGCAACCTCGCCCAGGGCACCGCCCAGCGTGTGCTCGGCTTCCTCAGGATGCGCGACGCAAAGCCGTGAGATAGCTGGAGATGCGCCCTTCGCGGACCGCCTTCGCCTCGTAGCGGGTGCGGATCCAGCCGGGATAGGGCGTGCGCCAGTCGTCCGGCCGCTCGTCGGTCCAGTCGAAATCGGACGAGGCCATCAGGCGCGACAGCGTCCAGCCGATGTAATCGTCGATATCGCTGGCGAAGCGGAAGCGCCCGCCGGCTCTCAGCGCACGGGCGAACAGGCCCAGCGTATGCTCGGAGACGAAGCGACGCTTGCGCTGGCGGCGCTTCGGCCAGGGATCGGGATAGAGCAGGTCGATGGCGTCGAGGCTGCCGGCCGGAAAGCGCGGCAGCAGAAGCGCGGCATCGTCGTCCCAGACCCGGATATTGGTCAGTCCCTCGCGCTCGGCCACCGCCAGGAACTTCGCCATGCCGTTGATGAAGGGCTCGACGCCGATGAAGCCGATCTGCGGGCTCTCGCGCATCCGCATCAGCAGATGCTCGCCGCCGCCGAAGCCGATCTCCAGCCTGACCGCCTCGACAGGCTGCGGAAACAGCGCCTTGAGATCGGCGATATCGCCCTCCGGCAGGCGCAGGCGCGGCAGCGTGTGCTCCATCAGATGGCTCTGGCCGTCGCGCAGAGCCTTGCCCTTGCGGCGGCCATAGAAGGCGCGGTCGTTGTCGTGCTCGGTCATGGCCCCGCCTTGGCTGCTCGGCACGCGGACATCAAGCCCCTCCATGCCACAGCCCAAACAAAAACCGGGGCTCGCGCCCCGGTTCGGTGGTCCGGCTGTGCCTGAAGGATCAGGCGACGGCCTTCTTCAGCGCGTCGACGAGATCGGTCTTCTCCCAGGAGAAAGAGCCGTCACGGCCGGCCTTGCGGCCGAAGTGGCCGTAAGCCGAGGTCTTGGCATAGATCGGCTTGTTGAGGCCGAGATGGTTGCGGATGCCGTTCGGCGAGAGATCGATCAGCTTGCCGAGGACGTCCTCGAGCTTGGCCTCGTCGACCTTGCCGGTGCCGTGCAGATCGACATAGATCGAGAGCGGCTTGGCGACGCCGATGGCGTAGGAAAGCTGGATCGTGGCGCGGTCGGCGAGCTTGGCCGCGACGACGTTCTTGGCGAGATAGCGCGCCGCATAGGCCGCCGAACGGTCGACCTTGGTCGGGTCCTTGCCGGAGAAGGCGCCGCCACCGTGGGGAGCCGCACCGCCATAGGTGTCGACGATGATCTTGCGGCCGGTGAGGCCGGCGTCGCCGTCCGGGCCGCCGATCACGAACTTGCCGGTCGGGTTGATGTGCCAGACCGTGTCCTTGGAGATCCAGCCATCCGGCAGCGCCTGGCGGATATAGGGCTCGACGATCTTGCGGACATCGGCCGAGGTCAGCGTCTCGTCGAGATGCTGGGTCGAGAGCACGATCTGGGTGACGCCGACCGGCTTGCCGTTCTCGTACTTGACGGTGACCTGGCTCTTGGCGTCCGGGCCGAGCTTGGCGGCATCGCCCTCGCCCTTCTTGCGGGCGAGCGTCAGGGTCTCGAGGATCTTGTGGGCGTAGTAGATCGGGGCGGGCAGCAGCTCGGGCGTCTCGCGGCTGGCATAGCCGAACATGATGCCCTGGTCGCCGGCGCCGACGTCCTTGTTGCCGGACTCATCCACGCCCTGCGCGATGTCGGCCGACTGCGGATGCAGCAGCACGTCGATCTTGCACTTCTTCCAGTGGAAGCCGTCCTGCTCGTAGCCGATGTTGCGGATCGCCTTGCGGGCGACCGACTTCACCTTCGACTTGATCTGCTTCTCGTCGAGATGGGTGCGGACCTCGCCGGCGATGACGACGCGGTTGGTGGTCGCCAGCGTCTCGGCGGCGACGCGGACCTTGGCGGGCTCATAGCCGGCCTTGACCGCTTCCTTGAAGAACAGATCGACGATCTCGTCGGAGATGCGATCGCAGACCTTGTCGGGATGCCCCTCCGAGACGGACTCGCTGGTGAACAGGTAATTCTGGCGTGACACGGTCGGGGTTTCCCTGAATCGGCACATGGAAAGGCCGGCGCGAAACGCCGGCCAATGGACACACGGTCATCGCAGCGGACGCGTTCGCCGTCAAGCGCAAAATCCGCTTATCGGGAAGATCGTTCGTCACATCGAACGAAACGAGCGCGATATCACGCCGTTCCGGCGTCTTCCTCCGCCAGCGCCTCGACGAGATCGATGATCCGGCGGCGCACGCGGCCGCTCTTGATCCGCGTGAACGCCTTGGTCAGCTGCACGCCTTCGCTGGTGGCGAGGAACTCGGAGATATAGGTCGTCGCGGCCGAATCGGCGAAGCCGGGTTCCGGCATGTCGCCGGTCGGAGCGCCATCGAAGAAGAAGGAGACCGGCACGTCGAGCATCTTGGCGATCTGCTGCAGACGGCTCGCGCTGATGCGGTTCGAGCCCTTCTCGTATTTCTGGACCTGCTGGAAGGTCAGCCCCAGCGCCTCACCCAGCTTCTCCTGGCTGACGCCAGCCAGCATACGACGCATACGAACGCGGCTACCGACATGCTTATCGATCGGATTCGGGACCTTCTTGATCATGATTCACCCTGCTTAGGCATCAGTGTCATGACCAGGAGCCGCCATCCTGGTCGGCGCGGTATCGTCCCTTTATTATAGCCGCCGCAGCTAATCCACCCTCCAGCGCGAAAAAGTTCCAATTGGGATCATTCCCGAACTCGAAACCGGGAAAGTGCAAGGAAAAGAAGCACAAGCCCAAGAAAGAGGCTGTCTCCGGCACGCGCATAGAGTGTATCGGGGCCGGCACGCGGCAGTCCCGAATCGAGGACTCCTTCGACGCCGAGCGGCAGGCTCGCGATCGTCCGCCCATAGGCGTCGACCACGGCTGAAATGCCGGTATTGGCGACGCGCACCAGCGGCAGGCCTTCCTCGATGCTGCGCAGCCGCGACTGGGCGAAATGCTGATAAGGGCCGCTGGTCTGGCCGAACCAGCCGTCATTGGTCAGGTTCAGGAAGAAGCCGGCGCGTGGGCCGCGCGCGGCGACCTCACCCGGAAACACCGCCTCGTAGCAGATCAGCGGCGCCGCCGCCGGCAAGCCCTTGATCGCGAGCGGCGTCCGCGCGCTTCCCGCAGAAAAGCCCCCGGGGATCGCGACGAACTGGGACAGGCCGACACCACGGATCAGCGTGTCCAGGAACGGCGGGAGGTACTCACCGAAGGGGACGAGATGGACCTTGTCGTAGCTGGCGAGGATGACGCCCTCGTCGTTGACCACCTGGATCGCGTTGTAGATCGGCGGCCGGCTCTCGCCGGGCAGCGTCTCGCCGGCCCGCGCCGCGCCGGTGATCAGCGTCACGTCGGGCGGCAGCACCGCCCCGATGCGCGACAGGGCGCCGGGCGTGCGGCCGAGCAGGAAGGGAAAGGCCGATTCCGGCCAGATCAGATGCGTGACGTTCTGCAGACCGGGCGTGGTCGGGCTGGTCGCCCGATCGCTCAAGGCGAGATAGCTGTTGAGGATCGCCTCGCCGTTGCGGCCGTTGAACTTGGCATCCTGCGGCAGATTGGGCTGCATCAACCGAAGCTTCACCCCGGCGACGAGCGGCGCGGGAGCGGCCGGCACGCGCCAGTAACCGAAGGCGAAGAGACCGGCCAATGCCGCGAGAGCCAGGAGCGGCGGCAGGCGGCGCCCGGCCGGCGTCTGCGCGGTTCCAAGCACGGCCGGAGCCGCGCCGATCGCCACCGCGAACAGCGTCAGGCCGTAGAGCCCCACCAGTGAGGCGGCCTGGGCGAGATGGATCTCGCCCGCCAGCATCATGCCGTAGACGTTCCAGGGGAAGCCGGTGAGGACATGGCCGCGCAGCCATTCGCTAAGCGCCAGCATCGCGGCGAGCACGAGGATGCGTCCGGCGCCCCTGGGCCAGGCCAGACGCGCGAGGCCGAAGGCAAAGGCCGGAAAGATGGCGAGAAAGGCCGGCAGGGCAACGACGCCAAGCGGCATCGCCCAGGCGAATTTGTCGGCCTCGACGAGGAAGGCGGCTCCAAGCCACCACAAGCCGGCAAGGAAGAAGCCGAAGCCCCACCACCAGCCGACGGCGAAAGCCGCCCGGAACCGGCGCCAGAGGCTGGTGCCGACAGCGCCATCGATCAGCCAGACCGCGACGGTCATCGGCACGACGACGAGCGGCCAGAGATCGAGCGGCGGCAAGGCGAGGGCGCCGCTCGCACCGGCGAGAAGCGCGATCAGGCGCTTCCGCCAGCCCCAACCCAGGATGACGGCTTCCGCGCCGCCGGAGAGCCCCATCAGCCCGGCTCCATCGCCGGTTCTTCGGCCGCGGGCTCGCTGCGGCAATGGATGGTCAGGCGCTTCACGCGGCGCTGATCGGAATCGAGGATCTCGAAGCTGAGCCCGTCCGGGCCCTTCACCGTCTCTCCCAAAGCCGGCACGCGGCCGGCGAGCGTGACGATCAGCCCGCCCAGCGTATCGATGTCGTCGGCGACCTCGTTGCCGGAGAGATCGACGCCGGTCGCGGTCTTCAGTTCAGCCAGCGTTGCACGGGCATCCGCGGTAAAACGGTTCTCGCCGGCCGGAACGATAGGCGTCTCCTCAAGGTCATGCTCGTCCTCGATATCGCCGACGACGATCTCGATCAGGTCCTCGATCGAGACGAGCCCGTCCGTCCCGCCATATTCGTCGATGACGAGCGCGATATGGGTGCGGGTCGACTGCATGCGGACGAGCAGATCGACCGCCGGCATCGAGGGCGGCACATAGAGGACGGGGCGCAGCAGCTTGGTTTCGGACAGGCGCGTCGAAAGCTCGACGGCGGACAGCGTGTGCGGAATCGCGAGCTTGCCGTTCTCGTCCGGCGGCCCATTCTCCCCGGGCCGAGCCTTCTCGGCGATATATTCGAGGAAGTCGCGGATATGGACCATGCCGCGGGGATCATCGAGCGTATCGTCGAAGACCGGCAGGCGCGAATGGCCGGCGGTGCGGAAATGCGCGAGCAGTTCGTCCAGCGTCGCTTCGGCCGGGACGGCGACGATATCGGCGCGCGGGATCATCACGTCGGCGACGCGGCGCTCGCGCAGGCTCAGCACATTGGTGAGCATCGCGCGTTCCTGGGCGGAGAGGTCGGCAAGCTCACCGTTCTCCTCGGCCAGAGCCTCGACGATTTCCTCGCGGGCCGTGCCGCCGCCACGCAAGCCGAGCCGGTCAAGGAATTGGCCGAGCCAATGGCCAAGGCCACGGCCGGCAGTTTCGTTCTGGGATTGTCGACTGTCGTCGCTCATGATCGTGGGGGCTTATGCGGAAGAAGGAACGGGAGCCGTGACGAGCTCGGCACCGGCATAGGGATCGGCGACGCCGAGGCGGGCAAGCGCAGCGACTTCGAGCGCTTCCATGCGGCGCGCCTCGGCCTCGGTCTCATGATCCTCGCCGAGGAGATGGAGCAGGCCGTGGATTGCGAGATGGCGCAGATGATCCGTCACGCTCTTGGATTCGGCCTCGGCCTCGCGCAGCACGGTCTCATAGGCGATGACGATGTCGCCG
The DNA here is from genome assembly GCF_059416005.1 of Allobosea sp. GW821-FHT09G06. Taxonomy (NCBI): domain Bacteria; kingdom Pseudomonadati; phylum Pseudomonadota; class Alphaproteobacteria; order Hyphomicrobiales; family Alloboseaceae; genus Allobosea; species Allobosea sp. GW821-FHT09G06. The sequence continues at coordinate 278,827 of NZ_JBWKOI010000005.1, forward strand.
AGCAGCGGGCTTTGGGCGATGCGTTCCGGCGGCGCGGCCGGGAAGGAGAGCACGTTCGTCGCCTTGTCGAAGCCGCGCCAGTCGCGGTTGACGATGCGGATGCGCTTGTCGTCGGTGAGCAGGAGGCTCAGCTCGGCGCCGGGCATGGGCTTGCGCGGGGCCACAGCGATCCCCGCTTCCAGCGCCTCGTTCAGCAAGGCGCGCAGGCCCGGCAGCTTGTCGAGCTCATGCCAGCGGCGGGACTGCGCCCTGACGTCGAGATTGATCTCCGGAGACGTCTTCTCGGGTGGCGGCGCCAAGCGCCGCCCGCGAGGTCGATCGTTCATCGCGGCCGCTCCCGCGCCAACATCCGCTTCAGCCCTTCGCTGTCGCCTTCCCGGTTGGGATCCGGGGGCGTTTCGGGATTGCGCAAGCGCTCTTCCCGTTCCGCACGCTCATGGCGCGCAGCGCTCTCATAGGCCATGACGATGCGTCGCACCAGATCATGCCGAACGACGTCGCCCTCCTCGAAGCGCGCATAGCCGACGCCCTCGACATCCTTGAGCAGCTTGACGGCCTCGATCAGGCCCGAGCGCTGGCCCGGCGGCAGATCGATCTGCGAGGGATCGCCGGTGATGATCATGCGCGAGCCCTCGCCCAGGCGGGTGAGGAACATCTTCATCTGCATCGACGTGGTGTTCTGGGCCTCGTCGAGCAGCACCACGGCATTGGTCAGGGTGCGCCCGCGCATGAAGGCCAGCGGCGCGATCTCGATCATGCCGGTCTGCAGGCCGCGCTCGACATGGCGCGCTTCCATGAAATCGTTCAGCGCGTCGTAGATCGGGCGCAGATAGGGATCGACCTTCTCGCGCATGTCGCCAGGCAGGAAGCCGAGGCGCTCGCCGGCCTCGACAGCCGGGCGCGACAGGATCATGCGCTCGACCACGCCCTGCTCGATCAGCGAGACGGCGTGCCCGACCGCGAGCCAGGTCTTGCCGGTGCCGGCCGGGCCTTCGGCCAGCACGAGCTCGTGGCGCTTGAGCTGGCGCAGATAGGCATCCTGCGCCGCGTTGCGCGCCCGGACCGGCCCGCGCTTGCGGGTCACGACCGCGTCGAAGGAGGTCTTGCCGGCATCGGCGGTCGGGAAGAGCGAGCGCTGCACGTTGCTTTCCTCGATCGCGCCGTCGACTTCGCCCAGCGTGACCGGCGCGCCGGCCTTGGCGCGGGCATAGAGCGTCTTCAGCACGCGCCCGGCCTGCTCGGCCGTCTCACGGGCGCCCTTAACGGTGACATGGTTGCCGTTGGGGCTGACCACGACGCCGAGCCGGCGCTCAAGATGGGCGAGGTTCTGGTCGTACTGGCCGAAAACCAGGCTGGCGAGGCGGTTATCGTCGAAAGAGAGCACGACCTCCGTCGCCGAAAGCCCTTCACGGACCGCGCTTTCGCGCACGCCGCCCTCGGGGCGGGTGGGCGCGAGGTCGCGCCGCGGGTTCCGGTCGGGTCTTTGCGTCGAATCAGCCTGTGCCAAATGCGTCGCCTCGCTTCAGGCCGGGATGGCGGATGGTCCGCCCCCGGCACCTGTTCCACCCGGGCAGGAGCGCCCGGCCGGGTCGTCTCGCAGCATAACCGGACGCAACGATATCAGCCTGATGACAGGCCGGCGCCCGTCCCTGGCAAATGGTGATGAGCCTGGACGCGCTCAAGCGGCCAGCCCCTTTCCATCGGTCTCGCCGGCTTCCACCAGCCGGCCGAACAGCGAATTCGTGCTCGTCTTCTCGATCACCACCCGCACGATGTCGCCGATCTGATTCGCGTCGCTCTCGATCTGCACAGCCTGCAGATAGGGCGACTTGCCGGCAAGCTGTCCGGGGTAGCGTCCCGCTCTTTCCAGGAGGACATCCACCGTCCGTCCGACCATCGCCCGGTTGAAGGCCTGCCGGTGATGCTCGATGCGCTCCTGCAGACGGTAGAGCCGCTCGTTCATCACCTCGCGCGGGACCTGCGCTTCGAGATCGGCGGCCGGCGTGCCCGGCCGCGGCGAATAATTGAAGGAATAGCTGGAAGCGAAGCCGATCTCGTCGACGAGGCGGATCGTGTCCTCGAAATCGGCATCGGTCTCGCCAGGGAAGCCGACGATGAAATCCGAGGAGAGCGCGATATCGGGCCGCGCCTCGCGGATGCGATCGATCAGGCGGCGATATTCGTCGCCGGTATGCTTGCGGTTCATCGCGGCGAGGATGCGGTCCGAGCCCGCCTGCACCGGCAGATGCAGGAAGGGCATGACCTGCGGCAGGTCACGATGGGCGGCGATCAGGTCGTCGTCCATGTCTCTGGGGTGGCTGGTGGTGTAGCGGATGCGGGCGATACCCGGCACCGCGGCGACGCGGTGCATCAGGCGCGCCAGGGTCCAGACCGCGCCGTCCGGCCCCTCGCCGTGATAGGCGTTGACGTTCTGGCCGATCAGGGTGACGTCGCGCACGCCGGCTTCGGCCAGGCGCTCGACCTCGGCCATGATCTGCGCGACCGGCCGCGAGAACTCGGCTCCGCGCGTATAGGGCACGACGCAGAAGGCGCAGAACTTGTCGCAGCCTTCCTGAACCGTGACGAAGGCCGAGACGCCGCGCGCCAGAATGGCCTGCCGCTTCGGCGCCGGCAGGAAGCCGAACTTGTCCTCGACCGGCAGGTCGGTATCGACGACGCGGCGCTTGCCCGCCTCGGCCAGCAATTCGGGCAGGCGGTGATAGGCCTGCGGCCCGACCACGAGATCGACGGCGGGCTGGCGGCGCTGGATCTCGCCGCCCTCGGCCTGGGCGACGCAGCCAGCGACGACGATCTTCGTCTCCTGGCCTTCAGCGCCTTGCGCCTTCTTGATGTCGCGGAGCTTGCCGAGCTCGGTATAGACCTTCTGCACCGCCCGGTCGCGGATATGGCAGGTGTTCAGCAGGATGAGGTCCGCACCCTCCGGCGTCGCCGTCTCCTCATAGCCCTGATGGCTCAGGATATCGGCCATGCGCTGCCCGTCATAGACGTTCATCTGGCAGCCGAAGGACTTGATATGGACTTTCTTCATCGGTGCGGATCGGGTCTCCAAAACGCATCCTTTACTGCGGATCGGGCGCCTTGGGAACGGCTCCGGGGCGCAGGGGAGGGATAAGCAAGCGGCGGACCAACCGAGGTCACACCTCCGCGCGGCCGGTGACGGCCCGCTGGCGGGCCTTGCGGACGGAGGCTTCGGCAAGCCGCGTCGCCTCCTTGCGCGAGGTCGCCCGGCCCATCACGATCGGAGCGCCCCAGACCAGTTCGACATCGACCGCGCCGCATTCCAGCACATGTCTGAGATGCGGCCAGAGCTCGGTATCGCCGTACCAGGCGAGCGCAGCACGACCCACGCGGCCGCCCGGCAGGTTCTGCCAACCGGTATAGGTGATGGTCAGCGGATAGACCGTCACGTCCGCGGTGGCGTCGCCCATCGCCTGATGCGCGGCGCCGAGCAGGGAGGAGCGGAAGGGCAGGATGCGCGTCCCGTCGCCGGTCGTACCCTCGGCGAAGAGCACCACCTCCTCACCGCCGGCAATGCGTGCGCCCATGGAGGCGGCCATGCCTGCCGTGGCACTGCGGCGCTGCCGGTCGATGTAAAGCGTGCGCTGGAGATTGGCGAGGAAGCCGACCACCGGCCATTCGCCGACCTCGCTCTTGGCGACGAAGGCCAGTTCGCGCTCGGCGCCGATCACGCCGATATCGAGCCAGGAAACGTGGTTGGCGACGATCAGCGCCCCGGTTCCGGCCGGCGGCGGATTACCCCGGACCTTTCGCCGGACGCCGAGGCACCAGCAGGTCAGGCGGTGGAAGCGCAACGGCAGGGCGCCCCGTCGTGACGGCATGACCCGCATGACGACGAGCTGGGCGAGAACGAGCCCGAGCGTGCCGGTGCACAGCATCGCCAGCCGGGCGAGCGCGCCGAAGCGGAGTCCGTTCATGCTCAGGCGGGTCCGGTCATCGGCGGAGCGGCGATCTCGTGGAAACTGGAGTGCCGTCAATGGCGCGATTGCGCCGGCTTGTCACGCGAGATCGAGCCGCATCGCGATCGCAGTCGCGCGGGTGCCGTCCGGCTTGGGGTAATAGCCCTTGCGCCGGCCGACCTCGCGGAAGCCGAAATGGCGGTAGAGCCGCTCCGCCGGCTGATTGCCCTCCTCGACTTCGAGAAAGACCTGCGCAGCGCCCTCCTCGGCCAGCCGGGCAAGATGGGCGGCGAGCAGCGCGCGGCCGAAGCCGTCGCGGCGACGGGCCGGCGCGACCACGATGCTCAGGATCTCCGCCTCGTCGGCGGCCTTGCGCGAGATGACGAAGCCTTCCGGATGCTTGCCGCCGCCGCTGAAGACGCCATCGGCCGCAACCGCGGGATCGGCGATCAGCGCCGCGCATTCGGCGGGCTCCCAACCGCGGGCAAAGCCGCCGTGATGATGCAGGGTCGCAACATCAAGGGCGTGCCCGGCATCGAGCCGCATCGTCCGCAGCGGGACCGAATCAGGGTGAAGCAGTTTGCGCAGCCAAGCCATGCCGCCTGTTCGCACAGATTGACGCAACGGCAACCACCATTTGGGGGATGCGATCACCGGCGCGGCAGGCGGGCTTTGTCCTGCGGCGTCGTCTCGGGCGCCTTCAGGTAGAGCGGGCGGGGCGGGGCGCTCTCGGGATCGGCGATGAAGCCGAGCCGCGCGACCCAGGCGATATCGGGCGCCTTGGCGTCGTCGATCACCAAGGCGTCGAGGCCGATCGCCCAGGCTTCGTTGGCAACGGCCAAGGCCGAGGAGCCGACGAGGCTGACGGGGCCTGCGCCGATGGCGCGGGCGGCGTCGCGATAGCTGACCTGCCGGAGCGAAACCAGCGGCTTGCCCTCGGCGGTGAGGGCCTGGAACCAGACCTGCCCGTGCTTGGCGTCGAGCGCAGCGGCGATGACGCGGCCCGATTCGCGCCCGATCAGGGGCGCGGCGCAGGCGGCGACGGTGGTGACGCCGACCGCCGGGATGCCGGCCGCGAAGGCGATGGCGCGCGCAGCACTGACGCCGACGCGCAAGCCGGTATAGCTGCCGGGGCCGACGGTGACGGCGACGCGCGAGAGGGAGCCGAAGCCGCCCTCGATATCCTTCATGACGCGCTCGACAAGCGGCATCAGCGCCTCGGCATGCCCGCGATCCATCGCGATCTGCTCGACCGCCAGTGGCTTCACCATGTCGGCCGCGTCCAGCACGCAGGCCGAGCAGGCGCCGAGCGCGGTATCGATCGCGAGAATGCGCATCAGGAGGTCATTCCGCGAAAGGCCCGGCTCATCGTCACCAACAGTTCCGCTTCGCTCAGACGGCTTCGACTTCGCGCACATCCGGCAGGAAGTGGCGCAGCAGGTTCTGGATGCCGTGCTTCAGCGTCGCGGTCGAGGAGGGGCAGCCCGAGCAGGAGCCCTTCATCGCCAGATAAACCGTGCCGTCACGATAGCCGCGGAAGGTGATGTCGCCGCCATCGCCGGCAACCGCCGGGCGGATGCGGGTCTCGAGCAGGTCCTTGATCGTCTCGACGGTCTGCGCATCGGCGGGATCGAAGAACTCGCCCTCCTCGATCACGTCGGCAGCCGAGCCGGCCGCCAGGACCGGGGCGCCCGACATGAAATGCTCCATGATCGCGCCGAGGATCGCGGGCTTCAGATGCGGCCATTCGCCGTCCGACTTGGTGACGGTGATGAAATCGGAGCCGAGGAAGACGCCGGAGACGCCGGAAACGCCGAACAGGCGCTGCGCCAGCGGCGAGCGCTCGGCGTCCGTGACATCGCGCAGGTCGAGCGTGCCGTCGGGCATGACGGCGCGGCCGGGAAGAAACTTCAGGGTCGCCGGATTCGGCGTGGCTTCGGTCTGGATGAACATGACAACCTCCGGTACCGGCGATTCAAGGTCGCCGTTCCTGGCTCCGATATAGGCCGCCGGCTGGAATCATTCCAGCGGCATGGAAGCGCAGGCCGCCGCCCTCAGGCGAGGGCGTCGATCTCCTCGTCCTCCAGATGGCCGGGCACGATCGCGACGGGGATCGGGAAGCTCGCCGAGGACTTGCCGGCAAGCGCGCTGACGAGCGGGCCGGGGCCCTCGCGGCTGGTGCCGGCCGCCAGCACGAGCAGCGAGATATCCTCGTCCTCCTCGATCAGCTTGACGAGCTCGTCGGCCTTGTTGCCGACACGCACGACCTTCTCGGGCTCGAGCCCGGCCAGCGCACGCACCGCCGCCGCGGCGCCTTCGAGACGCTTCTCGGCTTCGGCCTGGGCTTCGGCCAGCATGACCTCGCCGACGCCGAGCCAGGTCTCGTGCTCGGGCGGGGTGGCGACGCCGAGCAGGACGATCGACGCACCGACGCGGGCACAACGGCGCGCGGCGAAGCGAATCGCCTTGGCGCATTCCTCGCTGCCATCGACCACGGCGAGGAATTTCGGGCGATGGCCCGTCTCGTAGGACCGCCGTCTCTTGACCATGAACTGTCCTGCCGCCGCTTCAGGGACGCGCATGGTGGCCTGCGCCGGCACCCCGGCGCAAGTGCACCCTACGTTAACGGCTGCGCACGAAGCCGACGATGTCCTTGACCTCGCGCATGATCGGCGCGGCGATCGCATCGGCCCGGTCCGCACCCGCGCCAAGGATATCGTCGATGTGCTTGGGATCGTCCAGCAGGCGGCGCATCTCGCCCGCGATCGGCGCGAGCTTCTCGACCGCAAGATCGACCAGCGCCGCCTTGAAGCCGGAGAACTGGCCGCCGCCGAACTGCTTGAGCACGGCGTCCTTCGACGCTCCCGAGAGGCCGGCATAGATGCCGACGAGATTCTCGGCTTCCGGCCGGCCCTCCAGACCCTTCTCCTCGGAGGGCAGCGCCTCGGGGTCGGTCTTGGCCTTGCGGATCTTCTGGGCGATCGCCTCGGCATCGTCGGTCAGGTTGATGCGCGAATAGTCGGACGCGTCCGATTTCGACATCTTCTTGGTGCCATCGCGCAGGCTCATGACGCGCGGCGCCGGGCCCTGGATCATCGGCTCGGGCAGCGGGAAGAAGCCGAGCTCGCCCGTGCCCAGGCCGCGTTCGGCGATCTGCGCCCCGAAGTCGTTGTTGAACTTCTGGGCGATGTCGCGGGTCAGCTCCAGATGCTGCTTCTGGTCCTCGCCGACAGGCACATGCGTCGCCTTGTAGAGCAGGATGTCGGCCGCCATCAGGTTCGGATAGGCATACAAGCCCACCGAGGCGTTCTCGCGGTCCTTGCCGGCCTTCTCCTTGAACTGGGTCATGCGGTTGAGCCAGCCGAGGCGGGCGACGCAGTTGAACACCCAGGCAAGCTCGGCATGGCCGTGCACCTGGCTCTGGTTGAAGATGATGCTGCGCTTGGGATCGACGCCGGCCGCGATATAAGCGGCCGTGACCTCGCGGATGGCGCGCTTGAGGTCGGCCGGGTCCTGCCACATCGTGATCGCGTGCATGTCGACGACGCAATAGATGCACTCATGCGTATCCTGCATCGCGACCCAGTTGGTCAGCGCGCCCAGATAATTGCCGAGATGCAGCGTCGAGGTCGGCTGCATGCCTGAGAATACGCGCTGATGAAAACCCGACATGGGGCACTCCGTCGTCACGATGGAGAAGGGAAGCGGCGCTTCTGGCTCAACCCCGCCGCTTGCGCAAGGGGAGAGCGCCGAAGGCTCCGAGCGTCCAGCCCGCCATGCAGTAGCTCGCCATGCCTGCAAGACAGAGCAGGCCAAGCGCCCCGACCCGATGCAGAGCCGGCTGATCGGAAGCCAGCGGCCCGTTCAGCAGCCGCAACAGCAGCTCCAGCACGGCCAGCATGATCGCACTGGCGCCAAGGCTGGCGGCGATCGGCCGCAAGCTGTTGAGGCTCGGGCGCCAGATGCCGTCGCGCAGCAACGCCCCCCCGAGCAGGACGGCCTGCGCCAAGAAGGCGAAGGTCGCCGCGAGCGCCGCCATGCGCGCAGCGTTGCCTTCGTCCGCCAGGCAGAACCCGACGAGGGCAGCGACCAGCACAGCGAAACCGCCGGAGATGAGCGGCAAACGCGGGGCGCGACGCGCGAAATAGACCTGGCCGAAGACTTTTGCGGCGATGGCGAAGGGCAGGCCGTAGCCGAACATGGCCAGCGCCGCAGCGGTGCGCCCGCGATCGGTGGCATCGAAGCGGCCGTGCTCGAACAGTACGGAGACGATCGGATCAGCCAGCGCGACAAGCGCCGTCGCGGCCGGCAGGGCGAGCGCGAGGCCCAGCGCCAGCGCCTGGCCCAGCATGGCATCGGGGCCTTCGCGGTTCGCAGCCAGCGCCATGCCGGAGAGCACGACGGTGCCCATCGCGACGCCGACGAAGCCGAGCGGCAGCTGGAAGACGCGATCGGCATAATAGAGCGCCGCGACGGCGCCCGGGCCGATCGAGGCAATCTGCGTCGCGACCAGCAGGACAAGTTGGGCGGCGGACGCGGCGAGCAGGGTCGCGCCGCCGGTGCGGACGAGCCGGGTCATGTCCGGCGACCAGCGCAGGCTTGGGCGGGGCAGGCCGGGGCCACGCAGCGCCACGAGGATCATGGCGAGATGGGCGAGACCGGTCAGGCTGGTGCAGAGCGCAAGCCAACGGGCGCCGGTCTCCGGCGGTGTGCCCTTAGCATGCAGCATCAGGAGCACGACGAGCAGGATCGCGTTCATCAGCGCCGGAGCCAACGCCGCGACCGTGAAGCGCTTCTCCGCATTGAGCAGCGCCGCCAGCATGGAAGCGAGCGTCGTCAGGAACAGGAAGGGCAGCATCAGCCGCGTGTAGGAGGCCGCCAGCGCCAGGGTGTCGGGCGCTTCGGCGAAGCCGCCGGCGAGACCGAGCACGAGCCAGGGCGCGAACAGCTCACCCAATCCGACGAGCACCAGCAGCAGCAAGCCGATCTGCCCGGCCGCCTCGCCGGCAAAGCCGCGCGCCGCCGCTTCGCCACGCTCGCCCTTGATCGCGAGATAGAGCGGCACGAAGGGCGCATTGAGCCCGCCCTCGCCCAGGACGCGCCGGACGAGATTGGGCAGGCGCAGGGCCGCCAGGAAAGCATCCGCCACCGGCCCGCCGCCGAGAAGCCGCGCGATCAGCACGTCGCGGGCGAAACCGAGCAGGCGCGACGCGATCGTGGCCGCACCGACGACGGCGGAATCGCGGGCGAGACGGGAAGATTCCGGCGCCGATGCCGCCGGCTTCTCCATCAGAGAATGAACCGGCTCAAATCGGCATTCTTGGCGAGGTCGCCGATGCGGGCCTCGACATAGGCGGCATCGATCGTCACCGCCTCCCCCGAGCGGTCCGGCGCCGTGAAGGAGATCTCGTCCAGAATGCGCTCGATCACGGTCTGGAGGCGACGAGCGCCGATGTTCTCGACCGTCGAATTCACCTCGACGGCGATGCGGGCGATGGCATCGATCGCGTCCGGCGTGAAGGTGACAGTGACCTCCTCGGTCGCCATCAGCGCCACCGACTGCTTGATCAGGCTGGCTTCCGTCTCGGTCAGGATGCGCTTGAAATCCTCGATGTCGAGCGGGTTGAGCTCGACACGGATCGGCAGGCGGCCCTGCAATTCCGGCAGCAGGTCGGAGGGGCGCGAGACATGGAAGGCGCCGGACGCAATGAACAGGATATGGTCGCTCTTCACGGCGCCGTGCTTGGTCGCGACCGTCGTACCCTCGATCAGCGGCAGCAGGTCGCGCTGCACGCCCTCGCGTGAGACATCGGCGCCGCCCTTGCCCTCGCGGGCGCAGATCTTGTCGATCTCGTCGAGGAAGACGATGCCGTTCTCCTCGACCTCGCGGATCGCGGCCTGGATGATCGCATCCTGATCGATCAGCTTGTCGCTCTCCTCGGCCAGCAGCGGCTGGTAGGCATCCTTGACCAGGACACGCTTGGGCTTGCCCTTCTGGCCGAAAGCCTTGCCGAGCATGTCGGAGAGGTTGATCGCGCCGATCGAGGCGCCGGGCATGCCGGGAACCTCGAACATCGGTGCAGACGCGCCGGCACCAGCCGTCATCTCGACCTCGATCTCCTTGTCGTCGAGCTCGTTGGCGCGCAGCTTGCGACGGAAGGAATCGCGCGTCGCCTGGCTGGAATTGGCGCCGACGAGCGCATCGAGCACGCGCTCCTCGGCCGCGACATGCGCCTTGGCCTGAACGTCCTTGCGCCGGCTCTCGCGCACCAGCGCGATCGCGACCTCGACCAGGTCGCGCACGATCGATTCGACGTCGCGGCCGACATAGCCGACCTCGGTGAACTTCGTCGCCTCGACCTTGAGGAAGGGCGCATTGGCAAGCTTGGCGAGACGCCGCGCGATCTCGGTCTTGCCGCAGCCGGTCGGCCCGATCATCAGGATGTTCTTCGGCGAAACCTCCTCGCGCAGCGGCCCTTCGAGCTGCTGGCGCCGCCAGCGGTTGCGCAGCGCGATGGCGACGGCGCGCTTGGCGTCCCTCTGGCCGACGATGAAGCGGTCGAGCTCCGAGACGATCTCGCGGGGGGAAAAGCTGGTCATTGCAGTGCTGTATCCGGTGAACGGGCCTGATGGGAACGTCAGGCCGCTTCGAGCGTCTCGATGACGAGCGAATGGTTGGTGTAGACGCAGATATCGCCGGCGATCTTCATCGCCTTGCGCACGATCGCCTCGGCATCGGGCTCGATATCGATCAGCGCGCGCGCCGCCGAGAGCGCGTAATTGCCGCCGGAACCGATCGCCATCACCGCGCCGTGCTCGCTCGCCTCCGGTTCCAGCACGTCGCCGGTGCCCGAGATCAGGAGCGAGACCTCCTTGTCTGCGACGAGCAGCATCGCTTCCAAACGGCGCAGGTAGCGGTCGGTGCGCCAGTCCTTGGCGAGCTCGACGCAGGCGCGCAGCAACTGGGTCGGGTATTGCTCGAGCTTCTTCTCGAGACGCTCGAACAGGGTGAAGGCATCGGCGGTGGCGCCGGCGAAGCCCGCGATCACCTGCCCCTTGGCGAGGCGGCGGACCTTGCGGGCATTGCCCTTCATGATGGTCTGGCCGAGCGAAACCTGGCCGTCGCCGCCGATGACGACACGTCCGCCCTTGCGCACCATCAGGATGGTGGTGGCGTGCATCACGGGGGCATTGCTGTTTTCAGACATGAGATGATGAACCGGGTATCGAGACAGGGCGGCGGATAGTGCCAAACATGTTCAGGAGAGACCGCACTATCAAGGGGGGAGCCGGCATGCCACCTGTGAGGGCGGCATAGTGGAATATGCAAGCCATGCTTGAATAGCGTGTTCACCAGCAGTTGAATTTCAGCTTTCGCGGCGTAGACGCAACCATATCAGCGATAAGCCTGATCATACGCACGCGAGTCCTTGGACTCTGCCGTAGAGCATCCGCAGCAGAAGCCCGAATTGCCGTAACGCTAAACTTTTAAGCAGTTTTTTATCATTAACGCCCAAAGGTCAGGGTTTAGATCGGCTTCCATTGTCGGGAAGCCGCCTCGGGGCGTCATCATGAAATCAATCCGGCTGAAAATCCTCGCCATGCTGGCCATCGTCGCCGGCGGCGCCATCCTGTCGGCGATCATCAGTATCTATGGCCTGCACAAGGCCGACGATCTGAACACCCGCTCCGAGATCCAAGGCAATGTCGCGCTGCTGACCCAGCGCATCAACGGCGTCGTTACGGCCGTGGTGATGGAATCGCGCGGCGTCTACATGTCGAAGACGCCGCAGGAGGCGCAGGCCTACGCCAAGGGCATCGAGGAGCGCTTCCCGACGCTGCGCAAGTTCAGCGCCGACCTGCAGAAGGTCGCGCCGCCGGAAGAGCGCGCCGTCGTCGATCAGATCGCCAAGGCCGTCGAGGAATTCATCACCTTCCGGACGGAGACCGCCAGGCTTGGCCGCGAGGTTTCGCCGGCCGCGGCGAACGAACAGGGCAATAACGAAGCCAATCGCGCCAACCGCAAGGCTCTGAACGACCTCCTGATCAGCTTCAGCCAGCGCGTCGAGAAGGCCGGTATCGCGGTCGGCGAGGAAGCCACCGCCTTCACCCGCCAGGTCCAGTGGCTGCTGCCGATCGTCCTGCTGACGACGCTGCTGGTTTCGGTCGGCGTCGCGCTCGTCTTCGCGCAGCGCTCGATCACCAAGCCGATCCTCGACCTCAGCCAGGTCATGGAGAAGCTCACCGCCGGCGATACCAGCGTCAACGTTCCCCATTCCGACCGTCCGGACGAGATCGGCGCCATGGCACGCGCGGTTTCCGTGCTGCGCCAGAGCACCGAGCAGGTCGCCTTGCTGCAGGAGCAGGAACGCGCCGCTGCCGCCGCGCGCCTCGCCCGGGCGCAGTCGATGGAAGCCGTGGTCTCGGATGTCGGCGAAGTCGTCGCCGCCGCTGCGGCCGGCGATTTCTCGGCACGCCTGCAGATCAACGATGCCGACGAGCAGATGCAGCGGCTGGTGGCCGGCATCAACGAGATCAACGCGGTGGTCGACGGCGCGACGACGGAGTTCGCGGAGGCTTTGTCGGCGATCGCGGGCGGCGACCTGACCAACCGGGTCGAGACCGCCTATCGCGGCCGCTTCGCCGACCTGAAGGGCGCGATCAACGAGACGGTTGACCGTCTCTCGGACACGGTGGCGACGATCCAGACGACCTCGGCCGATGTCGGTCTCGCCGCACGCGAGATCAACATGGGCGCCGACGATCTGTCGAAGCGCACCGAGGAACAGGCCTCCTCGCTGGAGGAGACCGCCGCCACGACCGAGGAGCTCGCGGCCTCGGTCAAGGCGTCGGCCCAGGCCTCGAAGGATGCCGCGCGGATCGCCGACGAGGCGATGCAGGCAGCCGAGAGCGGCGGCACCATCGCCGGCCAGGCGGTCGATGCCATGGCCCGGATCGAGACCGCCTCGCAGAAGATCTCCGACATCATCCGCGTGATCGACGACATCGCCTTCCAGACCAACCTGCTGGCGCTCAACGCGGCGGTCGAGGCGGCCCGCGCCGGCGACGCCGGCAAGGGCTTCGCCGTTGTCGCCTCCGAGGTGCGCACGCTGGCGCAGAGGTCGAGCTCCGCGGCCAAGGACATCTCGGGGCTGATCTCCTCGTCCAATGTCGAGGTCGGCGAGGGCGTGAAGCTGGTGCGGCAGGCCGGCGACCAGCTGGCGCGCATCCTCGCGGCCTCGCAGAAGGTCGCGGCGACGATCGCCGACATCTCGGCGGCGTCCGGCGAGCAGGCCAACGGCATCGACGAGATGAGCCAGGCGGTCGCGCATCTCGACGAGATGACCCAGCAGAACGCGGCCTTGTCCGAGCAGAGCGCGGCCTCGGCCGGCTCGCTGTCCGGCCGGATCGAGCAGCTCAACGCGTTGGTCGCGGCGTTCAAGACCGGCCGCGAGGCGGGAGGCCAAGCGGGTTACGCCCAGCCGGCGACCGCACCGCGTGTGGTGAAGGCGCCGATGCGTGCAGCCGGGCGGCCCGCGCCTGCTTCCGCAGTCTCCTCCGGCGAGCCGGAGCGCCTGCGCCAGCTCGCCGAGGCCGCTTTCGTCCAGTCCCGCGCGCCTGCCCCGCGCAAGGTCGCCAATGGCGGCGGCGGCCGGGCCAGCGATTCCGGATGGGAGGAGTTCTGAGACCAGGCAGTCTCCGAACCATCCTCGAACACGACATGTGCGGCGCCCCAAAAGGGCGCCGTTTGCATTTCGGGACGAAATTTTTGCTCGCCGGCTCTTGTCGAGGCGCTCGATCGGCCTATCTCGGTGACAGGCGCCGGAGCTTTGCTCCATCACGACGCCGCCCTCGCACATTCAATCCGTGACGTTCCTCGGCCGACTCGCTGGAGTTGTTCGATGCCGCGCCGCTTGCTGACAGGTCCCGACGGGGATGTCTGCGACAAGCGGTTTCAGCCGTCACCACCACAGGGAGACGAAAACCATGCAGATCAGCCAGGTTCTTCAGGCTCTCGGCCAGTTCGCCTCCGGCCTTGCGCCGGCCAGCCGTACCGTCCGCCCGCTCGAGATCGATTTCGACACCGCCGGCACGCCCGGCCCCTTCGAACAGGCCGCGATCGGCCAATGGAAGACCGAGGACGGGTCGATCCTGATCGACCTCAGGCCGGACGGCCAGTTCCACAAGGCCAAGCCTGCCGCCGGCGCCAAGCATGTCGGCCGCTATGCGGTCGATCGCTCGAAGCTCTATTTCGAAGGCGAAACCGGCTGGGTCGCCCTCGGGAAGCTGAAGCGCGGCACGCTCAGCATCGGCGAGAAGCGCTTCCGCAAGGCTTAGGCGTAATCGCGAGCGCTCGATAAAGAAGGGCCGCGCTTCCGGAGGGAGGCGCGGCCCTTTTCATAAAGGCACGAGGATCAGTAGCCGACCGTGAAGCGGCGACGGCTGTGCGACGGCTTCTCCAGCTCGTCGACAAGAGCGATCGCGTAATCCTCAGCCGAGATCGCGCTGTTGCCCTTGGCGTCGACCAGAAGCTGGTCGGTCCCGAGGCGGAACTTGCCGGTGCGCTCGCCCGGCTGGATCAGGGCGGAAGGGGAGAGGAAGGTCCAGTCGAGGCCCTGTTCCTGCTTCAGCAGATCGAGGAAGGCGCCGCCCTTCCGGGCTTCGTCGAGATAAACAGCGGGGAATTCCGGGGTGTCGAAGAGCTTCACGCCCGGCGCGACCTCGAGGCTGCCGGCGCCGCCGACGACGAGATAACGCTTCACGCCCGACTGCTGGACCGACGCGAGCAGGACCTGCGGGTCGCTGGCGGTGAAATGCACCGCGCTGATCACGGCATCATGGCCGGCAACGAGCTTGGCCAGCCCATCCTTGTCGAAGACATCGCCCTTGACGGCGGTGACGCCGGGCAGGCTTGCAACCTTCTCGGGATTGCGAACGATGGCGGTGACGGCGTGGCCGCGGGCGGAGAGTTCGGCCAGCAGGCGCGAACCGATGAATCCGCTGGCGCCGATCAATGCGACTTTCATGACAAAGGCTCCTTTGTTTGGTATCTTCTGGATACCTGCACTCCAATGGAACCTATCTGATCCTGCCGCGGCGCCCCGTAAAGAAGGCACTTTCACGCGACATGGTCACCTCCGGGAAACCGCCATGCTGAAACGCCCCGACCCTTTCCAGGCGCTGTGCCCGACCCGGCGCGTGCTCGACCGCATCGGCGATACCTGGGCGGTGCTGATCCTGATCGCGCTCGACGACGGCACCCTGCGCTTCAACGAACTCCGGCGGCGGATCGAGAACATCTCGCAGAAGATGCTGTCGCAGACGCTGAAGAGCCTGGAACGCGACGGGCTGGTGCGGCGCGAGGTGTTCGCGACCGTGCCCGTCACCGTCGAATATTCGCTGACCGGGCTCGGGCGGACGCTGGCGCAGACGGTGAACCAGCTGACGCTCTGGGCCGAGGCCCATATCGGCGAGGTCGAGGCAGCCCAGCAGCGCTATGATCGCGGCGAGGCGTCGGCCTAGCCCGGAGTCGGGAACGCTGGCGTTTCCCCCGATTTCGTGTATATGCCCGGGCAACCGGCCAACCAGCCGGCGGCGCGACCCCTCCGTGATGAGGTGCTCGCGGACTTCGGACCTTGCTGGACGACATCCCGGCCTGGCCCGCCAGATCAACCCGAACACGAGGATCTCCCGATGTCGATCACTGCCGAGCGCAAGACTGCGCTGCTCCAGGAATACGCCACCAAGCCGAATGACACCGGCTCGCCGGAAGTTCAGGTCGCGATCCTGACCGAGCGCATCACCAACCTGACCGGCCACTTCAAGTCGCATGCGAAGGACAACCATTCGCGCCGCGGCCTGCTGAAGCTGGTTTCCCAGCGCCGTTCCCTGCTCGATTACCTCAAGGGCAAGGACCAGGGTCGCTACAAGACGCTGATCGAACGGCTCGGCATCCGCCGCTGATCGAAAGCTGATGGTTTCCGCCCGGTGCGACCTGCTCCGGGCGGCTCCTTTTCGGGCGAGGCCGCCATGGGGCGTGACCTGCCTGACTATCGCGGCAGCCGCATGGGGCGGCTTTTCCGCGTGACCCGCCGGGCGCCCAAGACGTCCATGGCAGGATCGCCGAGCGCTCGGGCGCATTCCCTCTCACACCCGAGCGTTCCGCCGTCTTGCCCATGGGCCTGAAGGCACCGGACGGGTCGAACCCGACCGAAAGACGAAACACATGTTCGACATCCAAACCGAAGAACTGATCTGGGGCGGCCGCAAGCTCGTCCTCGAGACCGGCAAGGTCGCCCGCCAGGCCGACGGCGCCGTGATGGCCACCTATGGCGAGACCGTCGTGCTCGCGACCGTCGTCTCGGCCAAGGAGCCGAAGCCGGGCTTCGACTTCTTCCCGCTGACCGTCAACTACCAGGAAAAGACCTTCGCGGCCGGCCGCATTCCCGGCGGCTATTTCAAGCGCGAGGGCCGTCCGAGCGAGAAGGAGACGCTGGTCTCCCGCCTGATCGACCGTCCGATCCGCCCGCTCTTCGTCGAAGGCTACAAGAACGACACGCAGGTCGTCGTCACCGTGCTCCAGCATGACCTGGAGAACGATCCCGACATCCTGGCGATGGTCGCGACCTCGGCCGCGCTCACTCTCTCCGGCGTGCCCTTCATGGGCCCGATCGGCGGCGCCCGCGTCGGCTATATCGACGGCGCCTACAAGCTGAACCCGACGATCGAAGAGGCCAAGGAATCGGTTCTCGACCTCGTCGTCGCCGGCACCCAGGACGCCGTGCTGATGGTCGAGTCGGAAGCCAAGGAGCTGCCGGAAGACGTGATGCTCGGCGCCGTGATGTTTGGCCACAAGCATTTCCAGCCGGTGATCGACGCCATCATCCGCCTGGCCGAGAAGGCCGCCAAGGAGCCGCGCGACTACACCCCGGCCGATAACTCCGTGGTTCTGGACGCCGTCCTGAAGCTCGTCGACGCCGATCTGCGCGCCGCCTACAAGATCACCACCAAGGCCGAGCGCTACAAGGCGCTGGACGCTGCCAAGGCCAAGGTCGCCTCGCTGATCTCGGCCGAGCCGGACGGCAAGACCACCTTCACCAAGGAGCAGGTCGGCGGCCAGTTCAAGGAAGCCCAGGCCAAGGTCGTGCGCTGGACCATCCTCGATGACGGCACCCGCATCGACGGCCGCGATCTCAAGACGGTCCGCAAGATCGTCGCCGAGGCCGGCATGCTGCCGCGCACCCACGGCTCGGCCCTGTTCACCCGCGGCGAGACGCAGGCGCTGGTCGTGACCACGCTCGGCACCGGCGACGACGAGCAGTTCATCGACTCGCTGGAAGGCACCTACAAGGAAACCTTCCTGCTGCATTACAATTTCCCTCCCTACTCGGTCGGCGAGACCGGCCGCATGGGTTCGCCCGGCCGCCGCGAAATCGGCCATGGCAAGCTCGCCTGGCGCGCCATCCGTCCGATGCTGCCGGCGAAGGCCGAGTTCCCCTACACGATCCGCGTCGTCTCGGAGATCACCGAGTCGAACGGCTCCTCCTCGATGGCCACCGTCTGCGGCACCTCGCTGGCGCTGATGGATGCGGGCGTGCCGCTGAAGTCGCCGGTCGCGGGCATCGCCATGGGCCTCATCCTCGAGGGTGAGCGCTTCGCCGTGCTCTCCGACATCCTGGGTGACGAGGATCATCTCGGCGACATGGACTTCAAGGTGGCCGGTACCGCCGCGGGCATCACCTCGCTGCAGATGGACATCAAGATCGCCGGCATCACCGAGGAGATCATGAAAGTCGCCCTGGATCAGGCCAAGGGCGGTCGCGAGCACATCCTCGGCGAGATGAACAAAGCGCTCTCGACCTCGCGCGCCTCGCTGGGTGAATATGCCCCGCGCATCGAGACGATGAAGATCCCGGTCGACAAGATCCGTGAAGTTATCGGCTCCGGCGGCAAGGTCATCCGCGAGATCGTCGAGAAGACCGGCGCCAAGGTGAACATCGAGGACGACGGCACCATCAAGATCGCCTCCGCCGACGGCAAGTCGATCGAAGCCGCGATCAAGTGGATCAAGTCGATCGTCTCCGAGGCCGAAGTCGGCGTGATCTATGACGGCACCGTCGTCAAGATCATGGAGTTCGGCGCCTTCGTGAACTTCTTCGGCGCCAAGGACGGCCTCGTCCACATCTCCGAGCTCGCTCCCCAGCGCGTCCAGAAGGTCTCGGACGTCGTCAAGGAAGGCGACAAGGTCAAGGTCAAGTTCCTCGGCCAGGACGAGCGCGGCAAGATCCGCCTCTCGATGAAGGTCGTCGACCAGGCCACCGGCGAGGACCTCACCGAGAAGCTCAAGGCCCAGCGCGAGGCCGAGAAGGCCCGTGAGAAGCAGGGCGCGGCCGAGTAATCGCCGCAAGCAGCTTGTGTAAGACAGGACGCCCCGCATCATCCGATGCGGGGCGTTTTTCATTCTGGCCGAGAGGCTTATCCCGCCATGTGCGGACAATGCCTTTGCTAGTCTTCCGTGAAAGCCGGAGTGCCTGCCGATGAAATCCTTCGCCGTTCCCGCCGCTGGCGGATCGCTGCGCTACCATGACCTTGCCGGCGACGGCCCAGCCCTGATCATGATTCACGGCCTCGGCTGCGCCTCGTCCTGCGACTACCCGACCGTCGCGGCTGATCCGGCCTTGCGCGGCCGGCGCATGCTGCTGATCGACCTGCTGGGCTCTGGCTTCAGCGACCGGCCGGAAGTGTTCGGCTATACGATCGACGACCATGCCCGCAGCGTCGTCGCACTGGTGGATGCTTTGGCGCTGCCGCAGGTCGATCTGTTCGGGCACAGCATGGGCGGCGCTGTCGCGATTGCCGCTGCCGTGATGCTGGGGCCGCGCCTCGGCCGGCTCGTCGTCGGCGAACCCAATCTCGATCCGGGCGGCGGCCAGTTCAGCCGGGGCATCGCGGCGATCCCCGAAGCGGAGTATTGCGCCGGCGGCCAGGATGCGATCGTCCGTGCGGCCCGGGCAGAGGGCAACGGTATCTGGGCGGCCTCGCTTGCCGGCAGCGCCGCCTATGCCGTGCAGCGGACCGCGCGCTCGCTCGTCGAAGGCAGCGATCCGACATGGCGGAGCATCCTGACGTCGCTCCCCGTGCCGCGTACGTTGATCGTCGGCGAGCTGTCCCTGCCCTACGATGATGCGGCGAGGCTGCCGGAGGCCGGGGTCGATATCGCCATCGTGCCATGCGCCGGGCATTCGATCCCCTGGGACAACCCGGCTGGTCTCGCGGCAGCTATCGCGGCTGGCTTGTCTTCGACAGACAGCGCGGTGAAGAGATGACGCGCCGCACACAATAGTCTAGACATATGCCGATCCATGGAGACCGGCATGTCCGACCACCGCATCGCCTTGCTCGACGACCTCGCCCGCGCCTATCCCAATCCGATCGCGCCGGCCTCGACCTTCAAGGAGATCGATCATGTCGACGCGAACTATGCCGCGCTGATCGCCGCCTCGCCGTTTTTCGTGCTCGCCACGGTCGGTCCGGAGGGGCTGGATTGTTCGCCGCGCGGGGATCTGCCGGGCTTCGTCACGGTCCGGGACGCGAAAACGCTCCTGATTCCCGACCGAAAAGGCAATAACAGATTGGACTCGTTGAAGAATATCCTGTTCGACGATCGAATCGGAATGCTCTTCCTGATCCCCGGTTGCGGCGAGACGCTGCGCGTGAACGGACGTGCGGAGATTTCCTGCGATCCTGAGTTGTGCTCGCAATTCGAGATGGCCGAAAAGCTGCCGGCGAGCGTCATGGTCGTCCATGTCGAGGCCGTCTACTTCCAATGCTCGCGCGCGGTGGTGCGGGCGGAGCTCTGGAACCCGGAGCGGCAGGTCGAGCGGCGCAGCCTGCCTTCGCCCGGCACGATGCTGCGCGACATCACGGCGCGGAATGCAGAGGTCGCGACCTTCGACGGGAAGACCTATGATGAAGCGCTGCCGGCGAGGGTGAAGGCGACGCTGTATTGAGAGAAGCGGCCCCGCCTGTCATTCCGGGGCTTCGCGCAGCGAAGAGCCCGGAACCCACGACAGGGTGAGACCGAGCGTTCAACGGCGCGGCAGGAATTGTAATTCGGACGTATCCCCATCGTGGGTTCCGGGTTCGGCCCATAGGGCCGCCCCGGAATGACAATCGTGGTGCCGTCAGGCGTGGCGCTTTCAGAGCAACCCTTCGTTCCCCGCCAGCGTCTTCAGGCTGACGTCCGGCCGGGCGCCGACATGGGAGATGATCTCGGCCGCCGCCAGCGCGCCGAGGCGCAGGCAGTCGCGGGTCTCGCGGTTCGAGGTCAGGCCGTAGAGGAATCCGGCGGCGAAAAGATCGCCAGCGCCGGTCGCATCGACCACGCGCTCTACGGGGAAGACCGGCTCCTCGACGATGCCGTCCGGCGTCACCGCCAGCGCGCCCTTCTCGGAGCGGGTGACGACGGCGAGGATGTTCTCCGAACGCAGCCAGGACAGGGCCGTATCGAAATCCGAGGTCTCGTAGAGGCTCTTGAGCTCGTGCTCGTTGGCGAAGACGAGATCGACCATGCGGTTGCGGATCAGGCCGATGAACTCGTCGCGATAGCGGTCGACGCAGAAGGAGTCCGACAGGGTGATGGCGACGCGGCCGCCGGCCTTGTGTGCGATCTCGGAGGCCTTGCGGAAGGCTTCCTTCGCCGCCGGGGGGTCCCAGAGGTAGCCTTCGAGATAGACGATGTCGGCGGCCTCGACGGCCTTGGCGTCGATATCGGCGGCCGAGAGGCCCTGGCAGGCGCCGAGATAGGTGTTCATCGTGCGCTCGCCGTCCGGCGTGACGATGATGAAGGAGCGCGCGGTCGCCGGGCCTTCCGTCGCATCGGCCGTGCCGAAGGCGACGCCGAGCGAGGTCAGGTCATGGCGATAGAGCTTGCCGAGCTCGTCGCCGCGGACCTTGCCGATGAAGGCGCCCTTGCCGCCGAAGGAAGCGAGGCCAGCAATGGTGTTGGCAGCCGAGCCGCCCGAGATGATCCGGGCCGGGCCCATGGCGGCGTAGAGAGACTCGGCGCGGGCCTCGTCGATCAGCATCATCGCGCCCTTGGTCAGCTTCTGGGCGATGAGGAAATCCTCCTCGGCCGAGGCCAGGACATCGACGATGGCGTTACCGAGGGCGAGGACGTCCGTGCGGGTCTGGGTCATGGCTCTTGCTTGCTCTGTCCGGATGGCGTGGCCCGTCGGCCGATAGGAAGGTGCTGGCCCTGTCGCATCCGTGTGATGCCGGGTCAAGCGGGGCGAATCAGGCAGGATCGCGGCGGGCGGCGGCTTCGTCGAGCACAGCAGCGAGCCGGCGCAGATCCTCGCCCTCCAGCAGGCCGATCTCGCGCGCCAGGCGGTTGGCAAGCAGCGTCGCTTCCGGGTCGAGCCCGGCCGTATCGATGACCACCCGGGGATGCGAGAGGTCGGCGAGGCGGACAAGCTCGTCGGCTTCGTCCCAGATGACGCCGAGCAGATGGATCGTGCCCTGGATCAGGGTGAAGGTCGGGCGGCCGCGCTTGCCATGCTCAAGCGCCGAGAGATAGGCCGGCGAGACGCCGAGGCCCTCCGCCATCTGCGCGAGGCTCATGCCGCGCGCCTCCCGCAGGGCCCGGATGCGCTGGCCGAAGGGCGTCACGGCCCATGCTCCCTGAGGCGGCGCAAGCGGACATAGAGCGCGCCGGAACCGCCATGACGCTGCTCGGCCTCCTCGAAGCCGAGGACCAGCGCGCGCAAGTCGGGCAGGCGCAGCCAATGCGGCACCATCCGGCGCAGCACGCCGCGCTCGTCACCGAATAGAGCCGGCGCGATTGCGCCCTTGCCGGTCACCACCAGAGCAATGCGGCATCCCCGCCGCTGCTCGCGGCGCAGGAAGGCGTGGAGGGCCAGATGCGCCTCGTCCTGCCGCATGCCGTGCAAATCGATGGAGGCATCGACGCTCTGCTGGCCGCGGCGCAATTGCGTGCGCAAACGCCGCTCGATCGGCGCCAGCGGCGGCGCTGGTGGTGGGGCAGCTTTCACTGGCGAAGCGGCCGTGACGGCACGCGTTGCAATTTCGGCCGGTGCGGGAATTGCCGGCTCTGGGACAGGCTCAGGCTCGACCGGCGCCCGGCCGGGCAGCGGTTTCACCGAACGTGCGACCTGGCGCCAGAGCGCGATATCGGCCTCCGTCAGCGTCTTTCCGCGGCGGGACCGCATCTCAGCGCGGCCAGAGTACGGTGAAGGCAACGGGATGGCGAATCAGACCGGCGCGATGGCCGGCCGCTGCGCCCGAGCCGACGAAGAGATCCATGCGGGCGGGGCCGAGGATGGCGGAGCCGGTATCCTGCGCGATCATCAGGCGGGCAAGATGCTCGTCGCCGCCAACGCCATCGGGAAGCGTCGCGTCAATCCAGACCGGCAGGCCATAAGGCCAGGCCGTGCGATCGACCGCGATGCTGCGGAGCGGCGTCAATGGCAGGCCGGCGCCGCCGATCGGGCCGCTCTCGGCCGGCAGGTCGTCGCGGCGGGCGAAGAAGACGAAGGACTTGTTGAGGCGGATCAGGTCGCGGGCGAAGCCGGCATCGGCCTTCAGCCGCGCGATCAGCCGATCCATGGTCATCTGTTCGGGCGGAATGTTCTCGCGCTGGCTGAGCACGCGGCCGAGCGAGGTATAGGGATGGCCGTTGCGGCCGGAATAGGTCAGGCGCGTCACCGAGCCATCCGGCAGGCGGACACGGCCCGAGCCCTGCACCTGCAGCACGAAGCGATCGACGGGATCGCGCAGCCAGAGGATTTCGAGCCCCTGGCCATCGAGCGCGCCGGTCTCGATCGCGGTGCGATCGGGGAAGGGCTCGAAGCCTTTGGCGGTGCGGCGCGCGGCCGAGAACGTCTTGTCGAGGCCCGGCCAGTCATCCTCGGAGAAGCGCGTCACCAGATCCTTCGGCCGGTCGTAGAGCGGCGTCGGGAAGGCATTGGAACGAGTCAGCGAGCCCTCGAACTCGGGCTCGAAATAGCCGGTGGTGAAGCCGGCTTCGCCGGCTTCCGGTCGGATGCGCCAGAAGGAGAAGTTCTGTTCGAAGAAGGTTTTCGCCTGCGCGCGCCCGACAGGGCCCGCCGCGGCGAGCCCCTTGGCCTTGTCGCAGACGGCTGTCAGGCGCTCCGGCAGTGGCACGCCCTGGCGCAGGGGCGGATCGGCCATGCAACCCTGCGCGAAGATGGCGAAGGCCTTGGAATGGTCGTCCTGCGCCCAGCCAGGAATGGCAGCGGGCGACAGGGCCTCGGCGCGGGCGCCTTGGGGCAGCGGGGGCGGCGAGGCCATGGCGGTCACGGATGCAAGGCCCAGGGCTGCGGAGAGCGCCAGTGCGACACCGGCGCCGCCGCGCTTCACGCGGCGGATTCGGTGGCGACGAGCAGCCAGTTGGGGTCGCGGCTGCCGAGCTGGCGCGAGAAGGTCCAGATGTCGTTGACCTCCGAGACCTGCTCGGCGCTGCCATCGACGACCGACCCTTGAGCGTCGCGGGTGACGCTGATCAGCTGCGAGACGAAGGCGATCGTGACCTGCGCGGTCTTGCCCTTGACCTCGACGGCGGCGAGATCGGCCTTGTCGATCGAGACGAAGTTCGACTCGGCCTTCTCACCGCGCTTCTCGCGCTCAGTGATGGCCTGCTCGAAGCCGTCATAGACATCCTTCGCAAGGAGGCCCTTCAGCATCTTGCGGTCACCGCGGGCAAAAGCGGTGACGATCGCCTCATAGGCGGCCTTGGCGCCGCCGACGAATTCATGCGGGTCGAAGCCGGGCTCCTGCCGGATCACCGCCTCGATGCCGGTGCTCACGGGCGAATCCGGCGCAGCCAGATCCTTCCAGCGCTCGGCTGCCGGCGGCTGGGGCGCGACGGGATCGTTCGCGGCGCCGGGCAGGCGGATGACATTGTCGCTCTTGTCCTGGCCTTGCGGCTGATCCGGCCGCATCGGCGGCGTCTCGCGGCGAGCGAAGGGATCCTTGGGCTGTTCGCTACCCGTCTTCTGGCCAAGCACGGAGCGCAGCTTCCAGGCTACGAACACGGCCAGAGCCAGAAAGATCAGAGTCTGCATGTCGAAGGAATTCTGCATCGAAAGCTGACCCGCGGCTCCCCGTTGTTGCCTGCCCTATCACCTGCTGGTGCCGGGCGTTCACCGTCATATGGTGAGACTGGCTCGTAACATCCACCCCCCGGCTTGTGAAGGCGACTTCTTGTGCCGGCACGGCGTCCATGATAGCCGACGCGCGCGCCGCTCCATAGCATGGAGCGCCTCCCGAAAGCCGGCACAGGCGCGGGATTTCCCGAGACAGCCTGCCAGAACAAGATGGGACCGATGGCCAACGAACTTCCCAACGGCAATGGCGCCGGCGCCGAAGCGGCTCCGAGCTTGAACGCCCTGATCCAGTACACGAAGGATTTCTCCTTCGAGAACCCCAAGGCGCCGCGCTCGCTCGCCCAGCAGGACGCCCAGCAGGGCCCGCAGATGTCGCTGCAGGTCAATGTCGGCTCGACCGCTCTCGGCGACAACGATTACGAGACCGTGCTGCGCCTCGAGGGCAAGGCCGAGATCAAGGGCGAGACGCTCTTCGCCTTCGACCTGAGCTATGCCGGCGTGTTCCGCCTGCAGAACATCCCGCAGGAGCATGTTCACCCCGTGCTGGTGATCGACTGCGCCCGCCTGCTCTTCCCCTTCGCCCGGCAGATCATCGCCGAGGCCGTGCAGAATGGCGGCTTCCCGCCCTTCTACGTGCCGCCGATCGACTTCGCCCAGCTCTTCCAGCAGCGCATGCAGGAGCTCGAGGGCCAGCAGGGCGCGGCGACCAACTGATCGCTCGCCGGCATCGGCAAAAGACTACGGAAGGGCCCCTCGCGGGGCCCTTTCTCGTTTATTGCGGATTATTGTTGCCCTTGCGGAGCAAGGCACCCCTCTCCATGTGCCCGAGGCAACGGCGGACGCCCCGGCAGGGACGCCCGCCCTTTTCGTATCCGATGGAGAACCGATGGACCACCTTATGACGCTTGCCGCCGACCCCACTGTCTGGGCCGCGCTCGGGGCACTGATCGCCATGGAGGTCGTGCTCGGCATCGACAACCTGATCTTCATCTCGATCCTGACCAACAAGCTGCCCGAGCATCAGCGCTCGAAGGGCCGCCGGATCGGTATCGGCCTGGCGCTCATCCTGCGCCTCGCCCTGCTCGGCACCGTCGCCATCATCGTCAAGCTGACCGCCCCGATCTTCACGGTCTTCGGACAGGCCTTCTCCTGGCGTGATCTCATCCTGATCGCGGGCGGCCTCTTCCTGGTCTGGAAGGCGACGAAGGAAATCCACCACAAGGTCGACCCCGATCCGGAATCGGTCCTGGCCGAGGGCGGCGCGCGCGCCGTGACGCTGAGCTTCGGCGCCGCGATCTTCCAGATCCTGATCCTCGACCTGGTGTTCTCGATCGATTCGATCATCACCGCCGTCGGCATGACCGAGCATGTCCCGGTCATGGTCATCGCGGTCCTCGTCGCGGTGCTGACGATGCTGCTCGCCGCCGACCCGCTGGCGCATTTCATCGACAGGAACCCGACCGTCGTGATGCTGGCGCTGGGCTTCCTGCTGATGATCGGCGGCACGCTGATCGCAGAGGGTTTCGGCGTGCATGTGCCGAAGGGCTATATCTACGCCGCGATGGCCTTCTCGGCCCTGATCGAGGCGCTCAACATGGTATCGCGCCGCCGGGCGCGATAAGCCAGGTCCAAGCGAGAGACGACGCGGATTACTGCGCCGCGTCGTCCGTGATGCCGAGATAGCCCTTCCAGAGCGGCGCCTTGAGCGAGCCGAGAATGAAGGCCTCGTGCGCCTTGAGCGCCTCCTCGCTGAGGCGCGGTGCCAACTGGCGCTGGCGCTGCGGCTTCTCGACCGCCGCCATGGCGACCCCACCGCGGCTGGCCGCCGCCTCGACGCCGAGGCCGAGCGAGGCCTGCTTGCCACCGATCAGCTCGATATAGACCTCGGCCAGGATCTCGGAGTCGAGCAGCGCGCCGTGCTTGGTACGGCGGCCGTTGTCGATGCCATAGCGCGAGCAGAGCGCATCGAGGCTGTTCGAGGCGCCGGGGTGCTTGCGCCGCGCCATCGACAGCGTGTCGACCACGAAAGCCTGCTCGATCGGCGGCAGGCCGAGACGCTTGAACTCCATGTTGATGAAGCCGACGTCGAAGGCGGCATTATGGATCACCAGCTTCGCGCCGGCGATGAACTCCGAGAATTCCTGCGCAATCGTGGCGAAGACCGGCTTGTCCGACAGGAACTCTTCCGAGAGCCCGTGGACGTTGAACGCCTCGATCGGCATCGAGCGCTCGGGGTTGATATAGACGTGGAAGGTTCGGCCGCTCGGGCAATGATTGAGCAGTTCGACGCAGCCGATCTCGACGATGCGGTCGCCATTATTGGCTTCGACGCCGGTGGTTTCGGTATCGAGAACGATCTCGCGCATCGCTTCAGGACCTCGCTTCAAGCACCGCGCCCGGGACGGCCGGCGAGCGCCTTCAGGATAGAGCCGACCTGCCGCTCGGCGGCCACGAGGCCGCGCGAGGTGTCCACAAGGAAATGGGCATGGCGGCGCTTCTGCGCATCCGGCATCTGGCGCGACAGGATGGCGTCGAGCTTTTCCGGGGTCATGCCGGCGCGGGCCAGGACGCGCTGGCGCTGGACTTCGGCCGGCGCCGTCACGACGAGCACGGCATCGCAGCGCGCCTCGCCACCGGTTTCGAGCAGGAGCGGCACATCGATGATCGCGAGCCCCGCGCCTTCGCGCCGGCAGCGGGCAAGGAAGGCTTCCTCCTCCTCGCGCACCAGCGGATGGATGATCGCTTCGAGCCGCCGCAATGCCTCGGGCTTGCCGAGCACGGCCGCCCCCAGCTTCGCACGATCGACCGCGCCGTCGATCACCGTGCCCGGAAAGGCGGCCTCGATCGGCGCCGCCGCCCGACCACGATGCAGGCGATGCACCGCCGCATCGGCATCGTGCAAGGGCACGCCGCGCTGCACGAAGAGCTGCGCGGTGGTCGATTTTCCCATTCCGATCGAGCCCGTCAGGCCCAGCACGAAGGTCATGGCGGCTCCGGCGAATCAGGCCTTCAGGATATCGGCTTCGATGAGGGCACGAAGCGCTGGCGTCACCTGCGGCGTTACACCGAACCAGCGGGCGAAACCGGGCACGGCCTGGTGCAGCAACATGCCGAGCCCGTCTACGGCCAAGCCCCCACGCCGCTCCGCCTCGGCCAGCAGCGCCGTCTTCAGGGGAACATAGACAATGTCGTCGACGATCGTTCCGGGCCGTAAAGCTGCCAGATCGATCTCCAGGGGCGGCTTGCCCTGCATGCCGAGCGCGGTCGTGTTGACGATGAGATCGGCCTCTCCGACGAGGCTGTCGCGCTTCGCCCAGTCCCCAGCGACTAGCGGATGGCCCAAAGCGGCGACCAGCTCGGTGGCCCGCTCGGGGCTGCGATTGACGACGAGGATGCGCGCAACGCCACGCGCCTTCAGGCCATAGCAGATGCCGCGTGCCGCACCGCCGGCTCCGAGGACGAGAGCCGTCCCCACCCGATCCTGCCAGCCCGGCACTGTCGCATCGAGATGGGCGAGGAAGCCCGGCACGTCGCTGTTGTCGGCGATGATCCGGCCACTCTCGCGCCAGAGCGTGTTGACGGCGCCGACCGCCCGACCGGCATCACTGACCTCATCGACCAATCCCATCACCGCTTCCTTGTGCGGCACGGTGACGTTGCCACCAGCAAACTCGCCATCGCGCAAACGAGAGACGAAAGCCGGCAGATCGGCCGGGGCGACATCGATCCGCTCATAGGAGCCAGGAAGCAGATGCTCGCGCAGCCATTCGCCATGGATCAACGGCGAACGCGAATGGGCGATGGGATGTCCGATGACGAAGCAGCGAGGCGCCATATGCAAGTCCGTTAGCGGGCGAGGCAATCGAGATCGCGCAACGCCTTGAGCACCGCCAGCAGCGGCAGGCCGAGAATGGTGAAATGATCGCCCTCGATCCTGTCGAAGAGCTGAGCACCCGGCCCTTCGACCTGATAGCCGCCGACACTGGACAGAGCAGCCGAACCAATAACGGCCAGATAGCGCGCGATAAAATCGGGCTGGAGAGCGCGCATCGTCAGGCGGGCGGCCTCGAGCTCTTCGGCCAGCGGCGCACCATCGCGTGCGATCACGAAGGCGGAGTGGAGTTCGTGGGTCCGGCCGGCGAGCGCAGCGATATGCCGTTCCGCCGCCGCCAGATCCGCGGGCTTGTGAAAGGCGACGCCATCGCAGGTCAGCGTCTGGTCGGCGGCGAGGACGAGGCGACCCGGACGATCGCGCGAGACGGCGAGCGCCTTGGCACAGGCCAAGGCCGCCGCGACCTGATCGGCCGGCACGCCGCGATCGACCAATGGCTTCTCGACGGCGCGTTCATCTATGTCCGGCTTCACCACCTCGACCGGAATGCCGGCAGCCAGCAGCATGTCGCGCCGGGTCGCGCTGCCCGAGGCGAGGATCAAGGGCTCGGCAGCGAGCCAGAGGCCGGACGAGGCGCTCATGTCACGATGAACTTCATGCGGTGGTCGCGGAGCAGGTCGAGGATCGAGGCGGCCGTCTCTTCGATGGAGCGCCTTGTCACGTCGATGACCGGCCAGCCCTTCCGGGCGCAGAGACGGCGCGACTGCGTGACCTCGTCGGCGACGGCAGTCGGATCGACATAGGACGTGTCATCGTCGGCCCGCAGCGAGAGCAGGCGGTTCTGGCGGATCTGGACGATGCGGTCGGCGCTGGCGATCAAGCCGACGATCAGCGGCTTCTTGGCCTTCTCCAGTTCGGGCGGCAGCGGGATGTTCGGAACCAGTGGAATGTTGGCGGTCTTGATGCCGCGATTGGCGAGATAGATGCTCGTCGGTGTCTTCGAGGTGCGACTGATGCCGACCAGGATGACATCGGCATTGTCGAGATCGCCACCCATCTGCCCGTCATCATGCAAGAGCGTGTAGTTCATCGCGTCGATGCGGCGGAAATATTCGGTGTTGAGCACATGCTGCGCGCCGGGCTTCGTCGCCTGGGCCTGGCCGAGATAGGATTGGAACAGCGAGAGCACAGGTTGCAGCACCGAGAGGCAGGGACAGCCGAGCTCGCGGCAGAAGTTCTCCAGTTTCTCCTGCCATTCCGGCTCGACCAGCGTGTAGAGCACGACACCGGGCGAGGCCTCGATCTCGGCGAGGACGCGGGC
The DNA here is from genome assembly GCF_059416005.1 of Allobosea sp. GW821-FHT09G06. Classification (NCBI taxonomy): domain Bacteria; kingdom Pseudomonadati; phylum Pseudomonadota; class Alphaproteobacteria; order Hyphomicrobiales; family Alloboseaceae; genus Allobosea; species Allobosea sp. GW821-FHT09G06. The sequence continues at coordinate 308,065 of NZ_JBWKOI010000005.1, forward strand.
AAGCTGCGCCTCGGAGCGGACCAGCGGATAGACATGCTCGATCGCCGAGACGCTTTCATATTGCGCGGCCGCGGCCCGACTGACCGCGATCAGCGTCTCGCCCGTCGCATCCGAGACCAGATGCAGATGGAAATAATTGCGGACCACGGCATCCCCCGGCCTGAAGCGCTCCTATCCTCTAGCGCGCTTTGGGCCGGACCGGAATCGTCCCGAGGCGAATTGATGCCGGCTCGGTTTTTCCAGACCGGCAGAGTGTCATCACGGGCCCCTTCCCGGAGTGGCCGGGTTATCCCGGGGGATGGGGAGCAGTGTGGACAAGTGGACAGAAAACGGGAGCCAGCCGGCGGTTCTGTATAACCCCCCGGAACCATCAACAGCCCGCCGGCTGTGAATGGTAAAGAAAGTGTTTCACGTGAATCATTTTGGAAGCCGGCAGGGCCGCTGCCGATTCCAATTCGTTAATAAAGCCTTAACAGGTGGTCGCAGGCTTTCCCGGCCCGCGACTCGCTGTCCCAGTGGCTGTGGATCAGTTGTGGACGAAATTGCGGCGGGCTATCTCCCTGCCTCCAAGAGTCAAAACAAAAGATTCTCTCTAGGAATCTTATTTGAGAGATAGCGGGATGGATGGCCCGGCAGGCATGACGAAAAGCGAGATCCCTGCCCTGATCCGAGTGCTCGGCGGCGAAGCCTTGCCGATCCCTCCGATCTGGCTGATGCGTCAGGCTGGGCGCTATCTGCCGGAGTATCGTGAGCTTCGGGCCAAGGCCGGCAGTTTCCTGTCGCTCTGCTACAATCCGGAATGGGCGGCCGAGGTGACCCTCCAGCCGATCCGGCGCTTCGGCTTCGATGCCGCGATCCTGTTCTCGGATATCCTGGTCGCCCCTCAGGCGCTGGGGCAGAAGCTCTGGTTCGCTGAGGGTGAAGGGCCGCGACTGGAGCCGGTCGCCGATGCGGCGCGCCTGGCCGAGATCGATCGCGAGGCCGATCAGAGCCGGCTCGATCCGATCCTGGAGACGGTGCGGCGGGTGCGGGCTGCCCTGCCCTCTGGAACCGGCTTCATCGGCTTCTGTGGAGCGCCCTGGACGGTTGCGACCTATATGGTTGCCGGCCGTGGCACGCCGGACCAAGGACCGGCGAAGGAATTGTTCGGCCGCGACCCGGTGTTGTTCCAGGCGATCATCGATCGGCTTGTCACGTCGTCGGTCGCTTATCTGAATGCGCAGATCGAAGCTGGCGTCGATGCCGTGCAGATTTTCGACAGCTGGGCGGGATCGCTCGGGCCGGATGATTTCAGGCGCTGGTGCATCGAACCGACGCGCCGGATCGTCGAGGGCGTGCGCCGGTCACATCCGCAGGCGCGGATCATCGGCTTCCCGCGCGGGGCGGGGCGCCTGATCCCTGATTACATCGCCGGGACTGGTGTCGATGCCGTCGGGCTCGAAACCGATATCGACCGGAGCTTTGCCCGCGACGCCATCCAGTCGAAGGTCCCGGTGCAGGGCCATCTCGATCCGCTGGTGCTGCGTGCGGGCGGTCCTGAGCTGGAGCAGGAGGTTGATGCCATCCTGACAGTGTTCGGAGACCGGCCCTTCATCTTCAATCTCGGCCACGGCATCCTGCCGGATACGCCGATCGCGCATGTCGAGCGCTTGCTGAAACGGGTACGGGGCTGAGGGCTCAGACGATGTACGAGTGGATCAAGGCTTTCCATGTCATGGCTGTCATCTCCTGGATGGCCGGCATGCTCTATCTGCCCCGCCTGATGGTCTACCATGCGGAGGCGCAGACCGGCTCGATCCAGTCCGAGACCTTCAAGATCATGGAGCGCCGGCTGCTCAAGGGCATCATCAACCCGGCGATGATCGTCACCTGGGTGCTGGGTCTCTACCTCGCCTGGTACGCTTTCGGCTTCAAGGGCGGCTGGCTGCACGGCAAGCTCCTGCTCGTGTTCCTGCTGTCCGGCATCCATGGCGTGCTGGTGAAGCATGTCCGCAACTTCGCCAATGACCGGAACGTCAAGTCGCCGCGCTATTTCCGCATCCTCAACGAAATCCCGGCCGTGCTCATGGTCGGCATCGTCATTCTCGTCATCGTGAAGCCGTTCTGAGGCTCGTCGCGCTTTCCGCTTGAGCCCGGACCGGATTCCCGCTATCAGGGCGCTACGCTTCTCCAGCGTCCTCCCTTGTTGTCGACTGTTCGTGAGCCGCCTGCCCTTGCAGCAGCTCATGTCGCGCAACCCAAGCGCAGGTCCGGACAGGACCGACTCAGTCGATCAATCCAGTACCGTCCTCTCCCCTGTTTGTCGGCAGGGTGTTCACGATCCGGGTGCCCCATGCGGGAAATCAAGCTTCAAGAGCTCAAGAGCAAGTCGCCGACCGAACTCCTGGCCTTCGCCGAGGAAGTCGAGGTCGAGAACGCCAGCACCATGCGCAAGCAGGAGCTGATGTTCGCCATCCTGAAGCAGCTCGCCGCGCGCGAGACCGAGATCCTGGGCGAGGGCGTCGTCGAGGTCCTGCAGGACGGCTTCGGCTTCCTGCGCTCCTCCGATTCGAACTATCTGCCCGGCCCGGACGACATCTACGTTTCGCCGTCGCAGATCCGGAAATTCGGCCTGCGTACCGGCGACACGGTCGAGGGACCGATCCGTGGTCCCAAGGATGGCGAGCGCTATTTCGCCCTGCTCAAGGTCAACTCGATCAATTTCGAGGACCCGGAGAAGATCAAGCACAAGATCCATTTCGACAACCTGACGCCGCTCTATCCGGACGAGCGCCTGAAGCTCGAGGTGTTGGATCCGACGAAGAAGGATTTCTCGCCGCGGGTCATCGATATCGTCGCCCCGATCGGCAAGGGCCAGCGCGCGCTGATCGTCGCGCCGCCGCGCACGGGTAAGACGGTTCTGCTCCAGAACATCGCCCAGTCGATCACCAGCAATCATCCCGAGTGCTATCTGATCGTCCTGCTGATCGACGAGCGTCCGGAAGAAGTGACGGACATGCAGCGCTCGGTGAAGGGCGAGGTCGTGTCCTCGACCTTCGACGAGCCGGCTTCCCGCCACGTCCAGGTCGCCGAGATGGTGATCGAGAAGGCGAAGCGCCTGGTCGAGCATGGCCGCGACGTCGTGATCCTGCTCGACTCGATCACCCGTCTCGGCCGCGCCTACAACACCGTCGTGCCGTCCTCCGGCAAGGTCCTGACCGGTGGTGTCGACGCCAACGCGCTGCAGCGCCCGAAGCGCTTCTTCGGTGCCGCCCGCAATATCGAGGAAGGCGGCTCGCTGACCATCGTCGCGACCGCGCTGATCGATACCGGCTCGCGCATGGACGAGGTGATCTTCGAGGAGTTCAAGGGCACGGGTAACTCGGAAATCGTGCTCGACCGCAAGGTGGCCGACAAGCGCATCTTCCCGGCGATCGACATCCTCAAGTCCGGCACCCGCAAGGAGGAGCTCATCACGCCGCGCTCCGACCTGCAGAAGACCTATGTGCTGCGCCGCATCCTCAACCCGATGGGCCCGCAGGACGCGATCGAATTCCTCATCGACAAGCTGCGCCAGACCAAGCAGAACTCGGAATTCTTCGACTCGATGAACACCTGACGGTCAGCAAACTTTCTGGCGTTTCGATTCGCCGCCGTACCGATCCCGGTGCGGCGGCGAAATTGTTTCTGGGTGCTCCGAAAGCGCCTTGGACGTCAGGTTGCGGCTCGACAGTTGCATTCGATTCGGAGACGAGACGAACTACATGGGGACGGTTTGCCGCCAGACTTGGTCGAGACCTCTGCAATCCTACGCAGACTTGGTCTAGCCGGGTCATACCACGAGAGGGCATGTCGACATCGAGCTAGCGATGATGGCTGCGGGTGCTTCCGTTTCGCTCGATAGAAGCTTAGCGAGACCGACCCTCTTTCAGGTATGGCGCTATCGACACTGGCGCGCGAAGCGCGTTTTCGGGAGATCTCTGGCCTCCAGAGCCCGGGCCGCATTGGGCCAGATCTCGGTCATACCGATAGTACTACCTGAAGCGAAAGGAAGGGTATGACCGGTAGTGCTTCGGTTTTCCGCGGAGTCATACCGTTCGCGCCCTGGCCTGTCGCGCCGCAGCCCGGCCGACTGGCTCACCTTCCGTTCGGACCTTGATGTTAGCGGGAAGCTCGTCCAAGAAGCCGCCTCCCCGGCACGCGGCAGGAATGATGGCTCAGCACGCCCTTACGACGATCGTGGCCCTGTCCTCCGCACCCGGTAAAGCCGGCGTGGCGGTGATTAGGGTTTCCGGGCCGCGCGTTCGATTCGTTCTCGAAACGTTTGCGGGATTGGTTCCGGAGCCCCGGACCGCAACCTTGCGTCGGCTCGTCGATAACGAAGGCGCGGCCATCGATAGCGCGCTGGTTCTGTTCTTTGCCGCCCCGGCCAGCTTTACCGGCGAGGATGTCGCCGAGTTCCATGTCCATGGTTCGCGGGCGATCCTGGCGCGGCTGCTGGCGGTCCTCACGGCCTTGCCGGATGTCCGGCTGGCGGAGGCCGGCGAATTCACCCGGCGGGCTTTTGAGGCGGGCAAGCTCGACCTTGCCGCCGTCGAAGGCCTGGCGGACCTGATCGATTCGGAAACGGAATGGCAGCGCCGGCAGGCGCTGCGCCAGATGGACGGCGCGCTGGGCACGCTGACCCTGGAATGGCGTGCGACCTTGATCGACGCGATGAGCCTGCTGGCAGCCGAGCTCGACTTTTCCGACGAGGGCGATGTTTCCGGGCCGCTGCAAGAGCAGGCGATCGATCTCGCTTCGGATGTGCTGGCTTCGCTGAGGAGCGCTCTTGGCAGCTTCGCCATGGGCGAGCGCGTCCGCGAGGGATTTGTCGTGGTGCTGGCTGGCCCGCCCAATGCCGGCAAGTCGAGCCTGCTCAACGCGCTCGCCCGCCGCGACGTCGCGATCGTCTCGCCGATCGCGGGAACGACGCGCGACACGTTGGAGGTCAGGCTCGACCTAGCGGGAATCCCGGTCATCCTGATCGACACCGCGGGCCTGCGTGACAGCGACGACCCGATCGAGGCGGAAGGTGTCAGACGGGCTCGCGCGCTGGTCGAGCGGGCGGATCTCGTCCTCGGCCTGCGTGGTGTCGATTCGGACCCGTATCGAATCGAGAACGAAGCCAATCTGCTGGCGATCGCCACAAAATCCGACCTGACTGGCCAGGTTCTGCCGGGAGAGCGCGCCATTTCCATCAAGACTGGCGAGGGTCTGGCCGAGTTGCTTGCGGATATCGTCGCGCGACTCCAGGGGCTTTCTTCTGGAGAGCCGGCCCTCCTGACACGGGAACGCCACCGCGTCGCGGTCACCGACGCGATTGCGGCGCTGGAGCGCGCTGTGACGGCGCAGCACGGTCAAGGCGAATTGCTTGCCGAGGATATCCGCATGGCCGTGGTCGCGCTGGAGCGGCTTGTCGGGCGGATCGATGTCGAGGATGTGCTCGATCGGCTTTTTGCGGGATTCTGTATCGGAAAGTGAAGCCTGCGCGGTCCGTGCCGGCAGTTTTCGTTGACCCGCCCGCCCGGCTTCGATAGCCAAACCGCATGTCAACTCAACGGCAGAACTACGACGTCATCGTCGTCGGCGGCGGCCATGCCGGAGCCGAGGCTGCCGCGTCCGCGGCACGCTACGGTGCCCGCACCGCCCTCGTGACGCATAAGCCGGAAACCATCGGCGTGATGTCCTGTAATCCCGCCATCGGTGGGCTCGGCAAGGGGCACCTCGTTCGCGAGATCGACGCGCTCGACGGTATCATGGCGCGGGCGGCCGATCTGGGTGGCATCCAGTTCCGCATGCTCAACCGCCGGAAGGGCCCGGCCGTTCGTGGGCCTCGCGCCCAAGCGGATCGCAAGCTCTATCGTCAGGCGGTGCAGGAACTCCTGGCAGCGCAACCCAATCTCGACGTCGTCGCGGGTGAGGTTTTCGACCTTGAGGTTGAAGCTGGCCGCGTTGCCGGCGTGATCCTTGCCGATGGACGTCGATTCGCTACCGGAACGGTCGTGTTGACGACAGGCACGTTCCTCCGCGGTTTGATCCATATTGGCGAGAGGCGCATTCCGGCCGGGCGTGTGGACGAAGCCCCGTCGATGGGGCTGTCGGCCACGCTGGAGCGCCATGGCTTTCCGCTCGGCCGTCTGAAGACCGGGACGCCGCCGCGTCTCGACGGCCGCAGCATCGATTGGGCCGCGCTTGAGATGCAGCCGGGCGACGAACCGCCGGAGCCCTTCTCCGCGCTGACAACGGCGATCACCAACCCGCAGATTTCCTGCGGGATCACGCGGACGACGCTGGCGAGCCATGACCTCATTCGGGCCAATCTGCATCGCGCTCCGATGTTCTCCGGCCAGATCGAAGGGCGCGGGCCGCGCTATTGCCCGTCGATCGAGGACAAGGTCGGACGCTTCGGTGATCGCGACGGCCACCAGATCTTCCTGGAGCCCGAAGGTCTCGACGACGATACGGTCTATCCGAACGGCATCTCGACCTCCCTGCCCGAGGATGTCCAGCTCGACCTGCTGAAGACGATTCCGGGCCTCGAACGAGCGGCGATGCTGCGGCCCGGCTATGCGATCGAGTACGACTTCGTCGATCCGCGCGCCCTGAAGAATACGCTGGAGACGCGCACGATCGCCGGGCTTTTTCTGGCGGGGCAGATCAACGGCACGACCGGCTATGAAGAGGCAGGCGCTCAGGGTCTGCTCGCTGGCCTGAATGCGGCGCGGATGGCAGGCGGGGCTGAGGCTACCGTGTTCGATCGCACGCAATCCTATATCGGCGTGCTCGTCGATGATCTCGTGACGCATGGCGTTACGGAGCCGTATCGAATGTTCACGTCGCGGGCGGAATTCCGTTTGTCCTTGCGCGTCGACAATGCTGACGAACGTTTGACGCCTCTGGGTTTGCAGCTGGGCGTTGTCGGCTCTGCCCGGCAGGCCGCATTCGAGGCCCGCAACAGGGATATCTCTGTCCTGCGGGACAAGTTGAAGGCTCTCTCGCTGACGCCGCAGCAGGCGCAGGCCGTCGGCCTGCAACTCAATCACGACGGTCTGCGTCGCAGTGCCTACCAGATCCTGTCCTATCCGGATGTGGGCTTCGAGCAGCTCGCTTCAGTCTGGCCGGAGCTGAACGACTATGCCGCTCCGGTCGTGGCGCGCGTGACGGCGGATGCCGTCTATGCGGTCTATCTCGATCGGCAGGCGGCGGAGATTCAGGCCTATCGCCGCGATCAATCGCTCAAGGTTCCGGCCGATCTCGACCTCGATGCGATCTCCGGCCTGTCGAACGAACTCAAGCTCAAGCTCGCGGCACAGCGCCCGGCCGATCTGGCTCAGGCAGGGCGGATCGAAGGCATGACGCCGGCGGCTCTGACCTTGCTCGCGGCTCACGCCCGGAAGAGCCGGGCTCCCGTATTATCCACAGGTTCACCGTGACTGTTGATAAAAGCGACCGTCAGCGCGCTTTGAGCTTGACGCCTGTTTCACGTGAAACAGAGGAGCGCCTCGCTCTTCTGGTCACGGAGCTCGGGCGCTGGCAGGCCGCGAAGAACCTCGTTTCCTCGGCGACGCTCGCCGATGTCTGGACGCGGCATATCGCGGATTCCCTCCAGATTTTTGGCTTGGCGGAAGGGCGCGAGCGCTGGCTCGATCTCGGCTCCGGCGGGGGCTTTCCCGGACTTGTGATCGGCATCTGCCTGGCGGAGCAAGGCAAGGGCCAGATCGATCTGGTCGAGAGCAATGCCCGGAAATGCGCCTTCCTGCGTCATGCGGCCCGTGTGACGGGCGCGCCGGTCAAGGTTCATGCCGCCCGGATCGAGGATGTGATCGGCGATTTCACCGGCAAGGTCGATGTGGTGACGGCCCGAGCACTGGCCCCCCTGTCCCAATTGCTGGGCTGGTGCGATGAGCTGTTGAGAAATGGCACACTCGGTCTCTTTCCCAAGGGACAACATCTAGATGCGGAATTGACCGACTCGGCAAGATATTGGAAGATTCAAGCGACAACGGTTTCCTCCGTGACCGACGATGCCGCGCGAATCCTGATGGTACGCTCGGCGGAGAGACGAGCCGATCCATGACTGAGCTCACATCCGTGACGACACCGCGCCGCCCGCGCGTGATCGCGCTCGCGAACCAGAAGGGCGGCGTCGGCAAGACGACAACGGCGATCAATCTCGGCACGGCCCTCGCGGCCATCGGCGAGAAGGTGCTGATCGTCGACCTCGACCCGCAGGGCAACGCCTCGACCGGACTCGGCGTCGATCGTCGCAGCCGCAAATCCTCGACCTATGACGTGCTCTGTGGCGATGTCGGCCTCGGGCAGGCCTTGCAGCCGACAGCGGTGCCCGGCCTGTCGCTGGCCCCCTCGACGCTCGATCTGCTCGGTGTCGAGCTGGAGATCGCCTCGGCAAAGGACCGGGCGCATCGCCTGAAGAATGCGATCGACGAGCTGGTCTATGATCAGCGCTGTCAGGATCTGACCTATATCCTGATCGATTGCCCGCCCTCGCTCAGCCTGATCACGATCAATGCGATGACGGCAGCGGATGCGGTGCTGGTCCCGCTTCAATGCGAATTCTTCGCGTTGGAAGGCTTGAGCCAGCTGCTCAAGACCGTCGAGCAGGTCAAGGCTGGCCTCAATCCGCGCCTGATTATCCAGGGCGTCGTGCTGACGATGTTCGATCCGCGTAACAACCTGTCGGGCCAGGTTATGGCCGATGTGAGGAGCTTCCTCGGCGACAAGGTCTACGAGACGGTGATTCCCCGCAATGTGCGGATTTCCGAGGCGCCGTCCTATGGCAAGCCGGCGCTGCTCTACGATCTGCGCTGCTCGGGGTCGCAGGCCTATCTGCGGCTCGCTTCGGAAGTGATCAAGCGCGAGCGCGCCCTGCGGGCCGCGGCATAAGAACAAACTTAGAGGTTGATGAGGATGGCGATGGCCGAAGAACAGGGGCGTTCCCGCCTTGGCCGCGGTCTGGCGGCACTGATCGGCGATGTCGGCGACGAGATCGGGGCGATCGAGCGGGCTCGCGGCCAGCGTCGCGTTCCCGTCGAGTTTCTGCGGCCGAGCGCCCGCAACCCGCGTCGCAACTTCGTCGAGGAGGATCTCGAGGATCTGACCACCTCGATCCGCGAGCGCGGTATCCTGCAGCCGATCATCGTTCGTTCCATTCCCGGAATGATGGACGCCTACGAGATCATCGCGGGTGAGCGTCGCTGGCGTGCGGCCCAGCGGGCCGAATTGCACGACGTTCCGGTGCTCTTGGTCGAAGCCGATGATCGCGAGGCGCTGGAGATCGCCATCGTCGAGAACGTGCAGCGCACGGATCTCAACGCCATCGAGGAAGCGGCGGGCTATGAGCGCCTGATCGCCGAATTCGGCTATACGCAGAATGACTTGGCCCGTGTCATCGGCAAAAGCCGCAGCCATGTCGCCAACACGTTGCGCCTGTCCAAGCTGCCGGAACCGGTGCGCAAGCTGGTCAGCGAAGGTGCGGTGTCCGCCGGCCATGCCCGTGCGCTCCTGTCCGTTTCGGACCCGGAATTCATGGCGCAGAAGATCATCGATGATGGTCTGAGCGTCCGCGATATCGAGCGGATCGTGCAGGAAGAGGCGCGCGGCGAGACCAGGAGCTCCGCGCCGAGTAAGCCGAAGGCCGTGAAGGACCCGGATACGCGGGCTCTGGAAAAGGCACTGGAGGAGGCGCTCGGCCTATCGGTCTCGATCGGGCATCGGGCCAATGGCTCGGGCGAGATCAAGATCGGCTACAAGACGCTCGAGCAGCTCGACGCGCTCTGCCATCGCCTGAAGTCCTGACTTACTCTCCGCGGCCGGCGCGCCCGAGCCGTGCGAGCGTCCAGAGGGCGCGGGTCGCGATGGCCCGGCCCATATCGGCGTTCTGGCGCGTCGCCAGCACGGCATTGCCCAGCAGACCGACGGCCTCGCTGAGCTTGGCGCTGGACCAGGCATTCAGCGCCGCTTCCGTCGTCGCGATGCGCGGATAGGGCAGGCGCATCGTCGCGACGACGTCGCGAAGCCCTTTCCCGGCATCAATCGACTGGCGCGCCTTCAGGAGCGTCAGGGCTTGCCGCAACACGGCGCCCAGCATGACGCCGGGGTCGAGCCCCTCGCTGCTGAGCTTGGCCTGGGCGAGGTCGAGGACCGGCAGCTTCCCGGCGAACACCGCATCGACCAGCATGGCCTGCTCGCGCTGGGCGGTGTCGCCGACCACGGCGTCGACATGCTCGACCTGCACGGCCGGGTCAGAGCCGACATAGAGCAAGAGCTTCTCGATCTCGCGGCGCGATGTCTGCCGGTCACCGCCGAGCAGGCCGGTGAGGTGATCGCGCGTGACGCGGTCGATTGATTTGCCGGCAGCCCGAACCATTTCGTCGATGATCGAGCCGAGGTCGCGCGCCGCATCCCCATAGCAGGGTATCGCGAGGGCGGTCTTTGCCTTCTCGCAGGCGGTGCGGATGGGGTTGTTGCGCTGGAGGTCGCCGGCCTCGACGATGACGAGCGCATCCTGCGACGGGGTTGCGAGCAAAGGCTCCAGCGCGGCCAGCAGCGGCTTCGAGGTGGGAGAGACCCGGATGGCGCGGCGGCCGCCGAAGAGGCCGATCGTGTTGGCCTCGTCGGCGAGCTTGAGCGGATCGGAGGCGATCGCGTCGCCATCCATGCGAATGAGCTGGAAGGCGTCCTGGGGATCATCGACGCTGGCGCGCGCCAAACCCGCCGCCCGCTCGGAGACGAGGCCGGCATCGGGGCCGTAGATCAGGACCAGCCGCCAGGCGGGATCGAGCCGTGCGAGGGTGCGTTCGGCCTCGTGCGCCTTGATCGCAACCATGATGCGTCAGGAGGCGAGGTCGGCGGCGATCTGGCCCCGGACGATGGTGGCGAGGTTCTTTGCCGCGCGGACCTGCGCATCGCGCGCGGCGCGCACGGTGGCGAAGCGCTGCGAGGAGCGCTCATAGGGAACGCGGACGGAATTCGTGCCGGAAGCGAGAACCTTGCCGGTGCCGTTCTGGGTCAGCTTCCAGGTCGCTGTCGCGACGAGGACGGCCGAATCGGCGCGGCCATTGGCATAGTCGACGGTGACGACCTCGACCGATTCGGCGATGGCTGCTTCAAGCTTCGAGGTTCTCGGGCCGTCGGCGTCGCCGCTGCCGTCGAGCTCGAAGACCAGCTCGTTGCGGAAATAATGGCCGATCAGGCCCTTCATCTCCGGGATCTCGACGCCGCGCAGTGCCGTCTTGACGCTGCCGCCGACGGTGCTGGTGGTGTAGTCGGAATAGAGCGGCTGGAAGCAGCCGCCGGCGAGGGCGGCGACCGTCAGCGCGACCGCCAGCAGGACGCGGCGAGGGCGGGCGGCTTCAGACGACGACATTCACGATTCTCCCGGGAACCACGATGATCTTGCGGATCGGGCGCCCTTCGAGAGCCCGCTGAACGGCGTCGTTGGCGCGTACGGCCGCTTCCACCGCCACCGTATCGGCATCCGCGGCCACGGTCACCTCCGCGCGCTTCTTGCCGTTGAGCTGGACCGGCAGCGTGATGCTGTCATCCTTCAGCAGCGCAGGATCGACCTCCGGCCAGGACGCCTCGCCGGCGAGGCCCTTCAGGCCGAGTGCCTGCCAGCATTCCTCGGCCAGATGCGGCATCATCGGCGCCACAAGCTGGGTGACGATCGTGGCAGCCTCAAGGAGCGCGAAAGCGATATCGGCATCGAGCTCGGGCTTCTCGGCAGCGCCGTCGAGTGCCTTACCGATGGCGTTGGTCAGCGTGTAGATATGGGCGACGCAGCGATTGAAGCCGAGGCGCTCGATATCGGCGCCGACGGCGTCGAGCGCGCGATGGCTCGCCTTGCGCAGGGCCAGCGCGGCTTCGCCGATCGCGGCGGGCCTGTCGGCCTTGCCGCCGGTGCGCTCGGCGATCTCGGCGACCAGGCGCCAGAGGCGCTGGACGAAGCGGGCGGCGCCCTGCACGCCCTCGTCGGTCCAGATCACATCGCGATCCGGCGGCGAATCCGAGAGCATGAACCAGCGCGCGGTGTCGGCGCCGTAGGAGGCGATGATGTCGTCGGGGTCCACGACGTTCTTCTTGGACTTCGACATCTTCTCGATGGCGCCGATCTCGATCGGCGCGCCGGTATCGACGTCGAAGCCGCGCCGGTCAGTGCCGGAGACCTCGATGCGGACATTGCCTGGCTCGACCCAGTCACCATTGGCGGCACGATAGGTCTCGTGCACGACCATGCCCTGGGTGAACAGGCCGGCGAAGGGCTCGTCCAGGCCGGCATGACCGGTCTTCTTCATCGCGCGGGTGAAGAAGCGCGAATAGAGCAGGTGCAGGATCGCGTGCTCGACGCCGCCGATATACTGGTCGACCGGCAGGAAGCGGTCGACGGCCTTGCGGTCGGTCGGGCTCTCCGTCCGCCACGGGTCGGTGAAGCGGGCGAAATACCAGGACGAATCGACGAAAGTGTCCATCGTGTCCGTCTCGCGAGGGGCATCCTTGCCGCATTGCGGGCAGGCGACATGCTTCCAGGTCGGATGATGGTCGAGCGGGTTGCCCGGCTTCTCGAAGGAGACGTCGTCCGGCAGCTGAACGGGGAGATCGGCGTCCGGAACCGGCACCGTTCCGCAAGCGGAACAATGGATGACCGGGATCGGGCAACCCCAGTAGCGCTGGCGCGAGATGCCCCAGTCGCGCAGGCGGAAATTGACCTTGCGCTGGCCGACCGGGCGATTGCCACGGGTTTCACCTTCGAGGCGGCGGGCGACCTCCTCCTTGGCTTCCGCGATGGTCAGGCCGTCGAGGAAGCGGGAATTGATCATCCGGCCGTCGCCGTCATAGGCGGTGTCGGTGATGACGAAGCCCGCCGGGTCGGTGCCCTCGGGCGCGACGACCGGGATATTGCCCAGGCCATACTTGTTGACGAAGTCGAGGTCGCGCTGGTCATGCGCCGGGCAGCCAAAGATGGCGCCGGTGCCGTATTCCATCAGGACGAAGTTCGCGACATAGACCGGCAGCGTCCAGCTGGGATCGAGCGGGTGGACGGCGCGCAAACCGGTGTCGAAGCCAAGCTTCTCGGCCTTGTCGATGGCTTCCTGCGCCGTGCCCGTGCGCTTGCATTCGTCGATGAAGGCCTGCAGCGACGGGCTCTTCGCCGCGATCGACTTGGCGATCGGATGATCGGGCGCGATGGCGACGAACTTGGCGCCGAACAGCGTATCCGGGCGGGTGGTGTAGACCTCGACCTCGTCCTGTCCGGCGCCATTCGATTCGAGAGCGAAACGAACCAGCAGGCCTTCCGAGCGGCCGATCCAGTTCTTCTGCATCAGCCGGACCTTCTCGGGCCAGCGGGTCAGGCCTTCCAGGGCGTCATTCAGCTCCTGGCCATATTCGGTGATCTTGAAGAACCACTGGGTCAGTTCGCGGATCTCGACCGGGGCACCTGAGCGCCAGCCACGTCCGTCGATGACCTGTTCGTTGGCCAGCACGGTCTCGTCGACCGGATCCCAGTTGACCTTGGCGGTCTTGCGGTCGACCAGCCCGGCCTTGAGAAAGTCCAGGAACATCTTCTGCTGGTGGCGATAGTAGCTGGGGTCGCAGGTCGCGAGCTCGCGGCTCCAGTCGAGCGACAGGCCCATCGACTTGAGCTGCTTGCGCATCGTCGCGATGTTCTCGTAGGTCCATTCGCGCGGATGGACCTTCTTCTGCTTGGCGGCGTTCTCGGCTGGCAGGCCGAAAGCGTCCCAGCCCATCGGATGCAGCACCGAGAAACCCTTGGCGCGCTTGTAGCGCGCGACGACGTCGCCCATCGCGTAGTTGCGGACATGGCCCATATGGATGCGCCCCGACGGATAGGGGAACATCTCGAGGACGTAGTAGCTCGGCCGGGTGTCGTCGTTCCTCGTCTCGAAAAGCTTGCGCTCCTCCCAGACGGTGCGCCATTTCGGCTCGGACTCTTTCGGATTGTAGCGTTCGACGGCCATGTCAGCGGGCAATTCTTGCGGGTTTGCCGGCTCCCGGAGGCAGGCCGGCGCAGGGGCTGAATGCAAAAACCGGATGTCGGAATCTTGCAACCTGCTCTAGGACACCATTGCGCGCACGCGGTCAACGGCGTGCAGGGCATGAGAGGCTGGCAGATGAGCGATACGGTTACGCGTTTGGCGGAGATTCGGGCGGCGATCGGCCGCGCCGAGCGCGATTTCGGGCGTGAAGCTGGCTCGGTCGCGCTGGTCGCGGTCTCGAAGACCAAGCCGGCCGAGCAGATCACCGAGGTGCTCGAAGCCGGGCAGCGCATCTTCGGCGAAAACTATGTGCAGGAAGCCAAGGCGAAATGGCCGGCGCTGAAGGAACGTTTTCCGGATGCCGAACTGCACATGATCGGCCCGCTGCAATCGAACAAGGCGCGCGAGGCGGTCGAGCTCTTCGACGTCATCCAGTCGCTGGATCGGGAGAGCCTAGCGAAGGAATTGGCGCGTGAGATCGCGCGGGCGGGCAAGGCGCCGCGGTTCTTCGTGCAGGTCAATACCGGCGAGGAAGCGCAGAAGGGCGGCGTGCTACCGGCCGAGACGGATGCCTTCATCGCCCGCTGCCGCGAGGTTCACGGTCTCGCGATCGAGGGGCTGATGTGCATCCCGCCGGCCGACGAGCCGCCCTCGCCGCATTTCGGTTTGCTTGCCAAGATCGCCGCCCGCAACGGACTCAAGGGCCTGTCGATGGGCATGAGCGCCGATTACGAGGCGGCGATCCAGCTCGGCGCGACCTATGTCCGCGTTGGCAGCGCGATTTTCGGCGCGCGGGGCTGACCTCTTTCCAAGCGCGGTCATCCCGCACGCGCTGCAGCATGCAATGCTGCTGCGCAGATGCGGGACCGTTTTCCGGATGGGGCGCTCTCTTCTGACGACGGTCCCGTGTCTGCGCAGCGGCACTTCGCGCCGCAGCGCGCACGGGAAGACAGCGGGTTTCGCTGCTATTTCTTCAAGGGCTCGCCGACATCGATGCGGTTGCCGTCCGGGTCTTCGAAGACGAAGGCGCGCAGGCCGTAATCCTTGTCGCGCAGGCCCTTGACGATGCGCAGGCCGTGCGCGCGGATCACGGCATGCACCGCGTCGATATCCTCGACCATCATGTGGGCGACGTTGAAATCCGCCGCCTTGTGGCCTGGCTGGAGCGTCAGGTGCAGCTCTGCCGCGTCGCGCTTCAGGATCATGAAGCCGACGGGGTCGCCGTTCTCGAAGGTTTTCCGGAAGCCGAGGGCACTGACATAGAAGTCGCAGGCGCGGGCCATGTCGGCCACGGGCAGCATGGCGGCGATCCGCCCGAAGCGGAACGAGGAAACCGAATCAGTCATCGCAAATCTCTGGCTGGGATCGTGCCGCGCCGCGAGACGGTGCCCGGGAACGCAGCAGCCTGATCCGAAGATATGATCGAGACGGTGCCCGCGTCTCTCCTAGCTCACCTCACCACGATCCGGCAATGGCGGGCCAGCCTGGGCAGCAGCTTGGCGAAGACATGGCCCTCGACGGCGACGCAGCCGGCCGTCGGCGTGAAGCCGGCGCGGGCGAGGTGCCAGAAGATCGCGCTGCCACGCCCACGCTGCACCGGGCGGTCGTTCCAGCCGAGCTCGACGATCACATCATAGAGATGATCCTCGCGCTGGAGACGCTCTTCGGCCTCGCCCGGCGGGCGGTCGATCAGGCGGTTGTAGCGGCGATCCTTCTGGTCGTCGCACCAGGCGTCGCGCGGCCCGATCCGCTTCAGCGGCAAGAGGGTGCGCGGCCGTGAAAGGCGATCGGCCCGGTAGAAAACGCTGCGCAAAGGCAGGTCGAAGCGCGGTGTGCGGCCGTCGCCCTCGCGTTTGACGGTGCCGATGCCGGAGCGGCCGAGCGCGCAGGGGAAGATGGCATTGCCGGCGACGAGGAAGCCCTTGCGGCGATCATGGACCGAGGCAAACACCCGCAGGGCGGTGAGATTGCGCGGTCCGTCATGCGGCGCGGCTGGATGGTTGGAGCGGTTTCTCACGGGAATTCCAGGCGGCCTCACTTGCGATGACGACTCAGCAGGCTCATGTTGCCGCAATCCCTGCGTTCGAGCGAACCCCATTCATGTCCGCCGTCCATCATATCCTGCTGGTCGATGACGACCAGACCTTGCGCGACACGCTGTCCGAGCAGCTCTCCCTCTACGAGGAGTTCCGGCTCTCGACGGCCGACACTGCGACGGCGGCGATCAAGGCCGTGCAGGGCGACCGCGTCGACCTCGCCGTGATGGATGTCGGCCTGCCCGACATGGATGGGCGCGAGGCTGTCAAGGTGATGCGCAAGAACGGCTTCAAGAGTCCGGTGGTGATGCTGACCGCACAGGGCTCGGATGCCGATACCGTGCTCGGGCTCGAGGCCGGCGCCAACGACTATGTGGTCAAGCCGTTCAAGTTCGCCGTGCTGCTGGCGCGGATCCGCGCCCATCTTCGGCAATACGAGGCGAGCGAGGATGCGATCTTTCAGGTCGGGCCCTACACATTCCATCCGGGCTCCAAGCTGCTCGTCAGCGAGAAGGGCTCCAAGACCAAGCTCACCGAGAAGGAAACGGCGATCCTGCGCTTCCTCTATCGCGCCGGCCGCAAGCCGATCGCGCGGGAGGTGCTTCTGCAGGAGGTCTGGGGCTATAACAGCCAGGTGACCACGCATACGCTCGAAACCCATATCTACCGGCTGCGCCAGAAGATCGAGCCCGATCCGGGCAATGCGCGGCTTCTGGTCACCGATGCCGGCGGCTACCGGCTGAATCCCTGACGGATGGCGCTCGACGAAGACATGGCCCTGCTGGCCCGGCAGCCGCTGCTGAGCCTGATGGAGCGCGATGCGCTGCGATTGCTCGCCTTCGCGGCCGAAAGCCGCATCCTGCGCGCCGGAGACGTGCTGTTCCGCGCTGGCGAGCCGTCGGACGGGGCCGTGCTGGTGGTGTCCGGCGCGGTCGCGCTGACGGTGCAGGACGACGGCAAGCCGGCGACCGAAATCATCGGCCCCGGCGCGATGATCGGCGAGCTTGCCCTGTTCACCTCGGTACCGCGTCAGGTCACGGCGATCGCGCGCGAGCCGACGCAGGTGATGCGGCTGCCGCGCAGCGTGATGCGGCGCGTGCTCGGCGAATCACCTGATTCGGCGGAGGCCATCGCCGCTGCGATCGGGGCCCGGTTGCAGGGCTTCGTCGGAGAACTCACGGCCGTTCAGGACGCGCTGAACGCGATCGACCGGACGTAGTGCGGCTGTTCAGGACGAGGGCGGATGCCTTGCCGCCCGGATCGCGGCGAAGCGCGGCCAGAGGCTGTTGAGGCACAAGCCGGAGAGCACCAGCCCGGCCGCGACGAATTTCCAGACCGGCAAGGGCTCGCCAAGCCAGACGGCGGCGGCGCCCATCCCGAAGATCGGGACCAGCAGGGATGTGGGCGCGACCGTGGCGGCGGCATAGCGCGAGAGCAGCCAGCCCCAGACGGCATAGCCGAACATGACATTGCCGACTGCCTGCCAGATCGCGGCGGCCCAGGCGGCTGCCGGAGCTTCGGTGAGGCCCATGCGGATCGCCGGCCAGCCTTCGATCGTCCAGGACAGGGCTAGCAGCGGCGGGATCGCGAACAGGCTCGTCCAGACGACATAGGCGAGCATATCGACCCTGGGCGTGCTGCGCGCGACGATATTGCCGGCAGCCCAGCACAACGCCGCGCCGAGCACGAGGACGATGCCGAGCGGCGTGGTCGAGCCGTCGGTGTGCCAGAGGATCACGCCAATGCCGATGGCCGCAAGGAGGAGGCCCGCGATCTGGAAGGGCTGCACGCGCTCATGCGTGATCGCCGCCGCCAGCAGGATCGTGAAGAAGGGCTGCGACTGCACGACGAGCGAGGCCAGGCCCGGCGCGATGAAGCCCTTGATGGCGAAAAAGAGCAGGCCGAACTGCCCGGCGCCGATCAGCACGCCATAGGCGGCGAGCTTGCTCCAGGGTGCGTCGGGCCGCTTCAGAAAGAAGACCGCCGGCAGGAGCGCGAAGGTGAAGCGCAGGGCCGCGAAGAGCAGCGGCGGGAAATGTTCGACGCCGATATGGATGACGACGAAATTCGTGCCCCAGACCACCATGACGGCCAGTATGAGCAGCCCGTCGCGGAATGAGAGTGTCGTGGGGAGAGCTGGCTGCACGGGACTGGCTTCGCCGGAGAACTTACGCCGGCCAATACCATGCAGGCCTGTTCGCCGGTTAGGACGGCCCGGCATGGCTGGGGGGCCGCTGCGGCATGAAGCGCCGCGCGGGCCCGTCAGAGCTCCAGCGTCACCGTGACCGGGACATGGTCGGAGGGGCGCTCCCAGCCGCGGGCCTCGCGCAGGAAGGTGAGATCGCGCAAAGCCGGCTTCAGCCCGTCCGAGAGCCAGATATGGTCGAGCCGGCGGCCCTTGTTCGAGGCCGCCCAGTCCTGCGCGCGATAGCTCCACCACGAATAGAGCTTCTCGGGCTCGGGCCGCAGCGTGCGGGCCGCGTCGGTCCAGCCGAGCTCACTGCGCAGCTTCTCCAGCGTCGTCGTCTCGATCGGCGTGTGGCTGACGACGTCGAGGAGCTGCTTGTGGCTCCAGACGTCGTGCTCATAAGGCGCGATGTTGAGGTCGCCGAGCAGGATCGCCGGCCGGTCGGTCGGCTTCTTCGTCACGCCCCAGGCGCCGATCTCGTCGAGGAAGGCGAGCTTATGGGCGAACTTGTCGTTCTTCTCGGGGTCGGGGAGGTCGCCGCCGGCCGGGATGTAGAAATTATGGATAGCGATGCCGGCAGCAGGACCGGCGGCCTTGTCGAGCGTCACCGTCATGTGCCGGGCGTCGTTGCGGCCGCACATCGACATCGCCTCCTTCTCGCTGAAGGGCAATTTCGAGACGATGGCGACGCCGTTATAGCCCTTCTGGCCGATGAAGGCCTGATGGACATAGCCGAGCTGGTGGAAGGCCTTGGCCGGGAACTGCTCGTCCGGCGTCTTGGTCTCCTGCAGGCAGAGTACGTCGGGGGCGTGGGCGGTCAGGAATTCCCCGACCATGCCGATGCGCAGGCGGACGGAATTGATGTTCCAGCTGGTGACGGTGAGTTGCACGCGAGGATTCCGGCAGGGAGGAGGCCGGAAACTGGGTCGTCAGGCAGCAAAAGGCAAGCCGTTTTCGGCCTGCCGGTGTCGTCAGAGCTTGCGCTGGTAGTCGATCACGAAATTCTGCGGATCGGGCCGGCGGCGGGTGTCGAGATTGTAAAGCGAGATCGCGGTCTCGTAACCCTGCGGATCGACCACGACCCATTGCCGGAGTTCGTTCGCGACGAGATCGAACTTGAGCGTGATCTTCGAGGTGCCGCCCAGCGTCGAGCGGTCTTCCAGCCGGACCGTGAGCAGGTCGCCGTCGATGCTGGCACCCTTCAGCGTGCCCTCGCGGGCGAGGTCCATTTTCTCGCGGACGAGGAATTTCAGCGGTGTCTGGCCGATCGAATAGATGTCCTGCGTCGCGAGGCGCTTGTCGCGCACGGCGACCGAGGTGCCGTCCGCGATCACCTCCGTGGTGGTCGGCGGCTCGTATTCGAAGCGCATCTTGCCGGGGCGCTGGATATAGATGCGCCCCTCCAGCCGCCGGCCATTGGCGGCGTGCTGGATGAAATTGCCCTGCAGGGTCTGGAAGCTGTTGAGATAGGTGTTGAGTCGCTCGACGGCCTCTTCCTGGGTCGCAGGCGGCGCCTGCTTGCCCCTGGCGGGAGCAGCGGCTGGCTTGGCCGCCTCGGCCGCAGGGGCGGCTGCGGCAGGGGCGTTCGTCGCTGCGGCCTGGATCGGGGCGGCTTCCGTCGCGGCAGTGCGCGTCTCGCCGAGGCCGGCGGGCCGGGGCGGCGGCAGGACTAGGCGCGGGGCGGGCTTGGCGGCGGCGGGCTTCGGCGGCTGGAGCTGAAGCGGCTGCGCCGCCAGCGGACCGGCCGCGAGCGCGCATCCGACCAGCGTCGTCACCAGAACCGAAGCCCGGAAGGCCGGGGTCAATCTGTCGAGCAAGGCTGCTCCATTCCTTATGCCGCGGCCGTTCCTGCCGAGGCCTAGAGATCGCTGACGCGGGAAGCCGGACGATTTCCCGATCTGGTCTTTCCGCCTCAACGTCTGGCCTGCTGCGGAGGTTGCAGCATCGTCATGGCAATTTGAGGACTGGCGCCGGTTGCCGCAAGGGCGCTCGGCGTCGCCAGCCTCATTCGTCGTGCTGATTCTGGCCTTCGACGAGGATTTCGCGTTTCCCGGCGTGGTTGGCGGGTCCGACGATGCCCTCGTTCTCCATGCGCTCCATGATGGATGCGGCGCGGTTGTAGCCGATCTGGAGGCGGCGCTGGATGTAGGAGGTCGAAGCCTTCTTGTCGCGCAGCACGACCGCGACCGCCTGCTCGTAAGGGTCGTCCGAGTCGGTCGAGCCCATGCCGGTCTTGTCGAAGACGGCGCCGTCCTCGTCCTCGCCGCCCTCGTCCTCCTCGGAGGTGACGGCGTCGAGATATTGCGGACGGCCTTGCGTCTTGAGATGCGCGACCACCTTCTCGACCTCGGCATCCGAGACGAAGGGGCCGTGGACGCGGGTGATGCGCCCGCCGCCGGCCATGTAGAGCATGTCGCCCTGGCCGAGCAG
>NZ_JBWKOI010000006.1:0-193313 GCF_059416005.1 Allobosea sp. GW821-FHT09G06
TAAGCCCCAGCGTCCTAAGGAAGCGCAGAAGAGGCGCCGCTCAGCGGCGGCGCCGTCTCGATGGGCGGTTTATAGGCGGGACCCCTTTCTCCTGTCAACGCGCTTTTTGAAAGTTTTTCGACAAAAATGAGTTCTGCAATGAATTCAGGCACTTGATACGAAAGTATGAGTTTCGGGCTTCGGATGGACTGCTGCCGGGGCTGCTTCGGAGCCCTTTTGCTGGCGGGCCCGATCCGCACTGCTCCAGGCCGCCTGACGAAGCCTCGAAAGGCACGCCCTCAGGGAAGAGTGGCGGCGTCACTCAGGGCTTCCGCGAGGAAGGTGCTGAGTGCAGCCACGGCAGCCGGTGCCCGGCCCGGCGCCAGATGCAGCGCGATCTCGGAAGCCGGCAGAGCGGGCAATCCGTGCTCGGCCCCCAGCAACTGAAGACCGGGGCGGGCCGTGCCTGCCTTGACCACGGTCAGCGCCACGCCGGAAGCGGCCATCGCCTCGACGGCGCCGATGCTCGACGACGAGAACAGGATGCGCCAGCGCAGGCCCGCCTCGTTCAAGGCGTCGAGTGCCCATTCACGAAACATGTTGGGCGCCTTCAGAATGGCGAGCTGCAATGGCTCCTCCAGAGAGAAGGCGTTGCGGTCCGAGCAGGCCCAGACCGTCTGCTCCTTGCGCAGCACCTCGCCGCGACCGTCGCCGGCCTTCTGGGTCGCGAGCACCAGATCGAATTCCTCGCCGAGGCTGTTCAGGAGATCGCGCGTGAAGCCGGTCGTGACCTCCAGCTCGACATCCGGGTGCGAGCGGGCGAAGCGCGCCAGGGTCTCCGGCAGGACGATGGTGGCGTAATCGTCCATCACCGCGAGCCGGACCCGCCCGCTGACGCTCTGGGCATTGATGACGTCGAGCGCCTCGTCATGCAGTGCGACGATGCGGCGGGCATAGCCCAAGAACTGTTCGCCCGCGCGGGTGAGAAGAACTTCGTGGGGCGAGCGCTGCAGCAGGGTCTGTCCGGCGAGCTCCTCGAGGCGGCGGATCTGGGTGCTGACCGTCGACTGGCTGCGGAAGAGCGCAGCGGCTGCCCGCGTGAAGCTCCTGAGCTCCGCGATCGTGACGAAGCCGCGCAGCAGATCGACGTCGATATTGCGCAGCATGGCGCGGTGTCCTCACTTCCCTTGCGGTTCGGCAAGAGCCGTTATGGCAATTCGGAAACCATCTGTCCCATAGGCAGGCCGGTGGTTGCCATGCGCAGTGCCGATCATGGAAATCGAAGAATTCAATTTTGTCGCAGGGCGCGGGGGCGATAGCCTGCCGCGCAACGGGACATCAGGAGCCCGAACGGAGACGCATGAGATGCCCAGGCTGAGATCCGCCACCTCCACCCATGGCCGCAACATGGCCGGCGCCCGCGGCCTGTGGCGCGCCACCGGCATGAAGGACAGCGATTTCGGCAAGCCGATCATCGCGGTGGTGAATTCCTTCACTCAGTTCGTGCCGGGCCATGTCCATCTCCAGGATCTCGGCCAGCTCGTCGCGCGCGAGATCGAGAAGGCCGGCGGCGTCGCCAAGGAGTTCAATACGATCGCGGTCGATGACGGCATCGCCATGGGCCATGACGGCATGCTCTACAGCCTGCCATCGCGCGAGCTGATCGCCGACAGCGTCGAATACATGGTCAACGCGCATTGTGCCGACGCGATGGTCTGCATTTCCAATTGCGACAAGATCACGCCCGGCATGCTGATGGCCTCGATGCGCCTGAACATCCCGACCGTCTTCGTCTCGGGTGGCCCGATGGAAGCCGGCAAGTACATCGCCGAGGGCGTGCTGAAGAAGGTCGATCTCGTCGACGCGATGATCGCGGCGGCCGACGACAAGTATACCGACGAGCAGGTCGACGTGATCGAGCGCTCGGCTTGCCCGACCTGCGGCTCCTGCTCGGGCATGTTCACGGCGAATTCGATGAACTGCCTGACCGAGGCGCTCGGCCTCGCCTTGCCGGGCAACGGCTCGACGCTCGCAACCCATGCCGACCGCAAGCGCCTCTTCGTCGAGGCCGGCCATCTGATCGTCGATCTCGCCCGCCGCTACTACGACCAGGACGACGAAAGCGTGCTGCCGCGGAATGTCGGCTCGTTCAAGGCCTTCGAGAACGCGATGACGCTCGACATCGCCATGGGCGGCTCGACCAACACGGTGCTGCATCTGCTGGCGGCGGCGCATGAGGCCGAGATCGACTTCACCATGGCCGATATCGACCGGCTGTCGCGGCGCGTGCCGGTGCTGTGCAAGGTCGCCCCAGCCGTCGCAGACGTGCATATGGAGGACGTCCACCGCGCCGGCGGCATCATGGCGATCCTCGGCGAGCTCGACCGCGCTGGGCTGATCGACACCTCGCTGCCGACCGTGCACAGCCCGAGCATGGCCGAGGCCCTGGCGCGCTGGGACATCACCCAGACGCATAGCGAGGCGGTGCGCTCCTTCTACAGCGCCGCGCCCGGCGGCGTGCCGACCCAGACCGCCTTCAGCCAGGATCGGCGCTTCGCCGAACTCGACACCGATCGCGCGAAGGGCGTGATCCGCAGCGCGGAACATGCCTATTCCAAGGATGGCGGACTTGCCGTGCTGTTCGGCAATATCGCGCTCGACGGCTGCATCGTGAAAACGGCGGGCGTCGATGCCTCGATCCTCAAGTTCTCCGGCCCCGCCGTGATCTTCGAGAGCCAGGATGCGGCGGTCGACGGCATCCTCAACCGCAAGGTCAATCCCGGCGATATCGTGCTGATCCGCTATGAGGGGCCGCGCGGCGGGCCGGGCATGCAGGAAATGCTCTATCCGACGAGCTACCTGAAGTCGAAGGGCCTCGGAAAAGCCTGCGCGCTGATCACGGACGGGCGTTTCTCGGGCGGCTCCTCCGGCCTCTCGATCGGCCATGTCTCGCCGGAAGCTGCCGAGGGCGGCGCGATCGGCCTGGTCGAAAGCGGCGACATCATCGCGATCGACATCCCCAATCGCGGCATCTCGCTTGAGGTTTCCGACGAGGAACTGGCGCGCCGCCGCGCCGCGATGGAGGCGAAGGGCAAGGATGCCTGGAAGCCGGCCGCCCCGCGCAAGCGCAAGGTCACGACCGCGCTGAAGGCCTATGCCGCGACGACGACGAGCGCGGCCAAGGGCGCCGTGCGCGTCGTCGATTGATGATTGCGGGTCGCCCGGCCAATCCGACCGGGCGACCTCGCTAGATCGAAATTCCCCAATCGCGGCGCGCGGAAAGACGTTTCGGCCTTTTGCAGAAAAACGGCCGGTTCGACGGCAGAATGACGTTGCTCCGCCAAACACGATCCGCCTATTGAGCCTGCACACAATTTGAGCAGCCCAATCGGCCGTCATGAGTTCGGTTTCCCCTCCCTCTCCAGAGCGCTCGCGCTGCCGGTTCTTCGTGCCGCTTCTGGCCGGCGCGACCTGGCGTGACCGTCTGGTCTCCTGCGTCGGCGCGCTCGTTTGTGTCGGCGCAACCGGGCTGATCTGCAGCCTGCTGCTCGGCAACGATCCGCATCTGCCGCTGCTCGTCGCGCCGATGGGGGCGTCTGCGCTGCTGCTCTTCGCGATCCCGTCGAGCCCGCTGGCGCAACCCTGGCCGATCGTGGGCGGCAACACCGTCTCGGCCTTGATCGGCCTCCTCGTCAGCCGCTATGTGCCGGAACCTGCGGTCGCGGCCGGCTGCGCGGTGGCATTCGCCATCGCGGCGATGTCGCTGTTGCGCTGTCTGCATCCGCCGGGCGGCGCGGCCGCGCTGACCGCGGCGCTCGGCGGGCCGGCCGTCGCGACCTACGGGCTCGGCTTCGCCTTCGTTCCGGTCGGCCTCAATGCGCTGGTGCTGACCCTGCTCGGCGTGGCCTTCCATCGCTTCTCCAGCCACAGCTATCCGCATCGCGCGCAAGCGCCCGCGAATGCTCACGGCACGAAGGACTTGCCCTCCGCACAGCGCGTCGGCTTCACCGAAGCCGATATCGATGCCGCATTGAATGACGTCGGCGAGGCCTTCGACATCGACCGGGACGATCTCGACCGGCTGATGCGGCGCGTCGAATTGCATGCCCTTGCCCGCAACCGTGACCTGCCGCGCTGCGCCGACATCATGTCCCGCGATCTCATCCGGGTCGACCAGCATGACGATATCGAGACCGCCCGCCGCCTGCTGCTCGACCATGCGGTCCGGACGCTGCCGGTGGTCGACCGCGAGAACAAGGTGCTCGGCACGGTCGGCCTGCGCGAACTGACGCATCCGGGCCTGCGCGTGCGCGACGTGATGTCCCCTGCCGTGATCGCGCGCCTGGACGAGCCGGCCGTCGACCTCATCGCCACCCTCACCGATGGCCGCCACCATGCCGTCATCGTCGTCGACGACCGGGAGCGCCTGGTTGGCCTCGTCAGCCAGAGCGATCTCCTTGCCGTGCTGCTGCGCCCGCTCCGGCGCGAGGCCGCCTGACGAAAAAGCGGGTTCCCCCCGGCCGCCATCCTGCTTTAGCCTTGAGACGGGGTCTCAAGGGAGGAAATTGGATGCGGGCCGCGATCGTCGCCCTGAGCTGTCTTCTGTCCTTGCCGGCGGCAGCCGCCGGCCCGTTCGGCAAGATCGTCGTCGGCAACTGGTCGGGCGGCACCTTCACCAACGACCAGACCGGCGCCTTCTCGCATTGCGCCGTCAGCGCCCGCTACAAGAGCGGCGTCACGATGCTGACCTCGGTGACCGCGCAATTCTCCTGGCTGCTCGGCTTCTCGAAGCCGGAATGGAAGCTCAGGACCGGCGAGACCCTCAAATTGCAGCTCGTCTTCGACCGCAGCTCGACCATCGACGTGACCGCCAATATCAAGTCGCCGACGCTGGTCACCATCGCCATGCCCGCCCAATCCGCCCTGATCAATGCTTTCCGGCAAGGGCGCTATCTCGAACTGGT
Source organism: Allobosea sp. GW821-FHT09G06 (assembly GCF_059416005.1). NCBI lineage: Bacteria > Pseudomonadati > Pseudomonadota > Alphaproteobacteria > Hyphomicrobiales > Alloboseaceae > Allobosea > Allobosea sp. GW821-FHT09G06. Next base: position 4,944 of record NZ_JBWKOI010000006.1, read on the forward strand.
CGCCAATGACGCGCGCTATACCTTCGCGCTGACCTCGACCGGCGAGATGCTGCCGGCGCTGGTCGAATGCGTGAAGCAGAGTGCCAATGTGCGCGGGCCGGTCACGCCCGGTGCGCCCGCCCAGGCCCAGACGCCTCAGCCGACGGAGCAGGAACGCGCGGCGCGGGCCGAGAAGAAGGCGCTGCTGGAAAAAACGCGCGACCTGATCCGCACCAAGATGCTGGCCTGCATCGGCCGCGAGGGCGCGACGATGCTGCTCACCGACGAAAAAGCCGAGGTCGTCGCCAAGGCCGCGATGCTGTTCTGCAAGGGCGATGTCGATGCCCTGACCAATGCCACGATCGAGATCATCGAGAACGAGGACGGGCGGCCAGCCAATCGCAACGCCGTGCGCGATGCCGCGGAGAAGCGCGTCCAGGAGGTGGTCACGGCGCATATCATCCGCTCGCGCGGCGAGATGATCGGCAAAGGGCAGCGGCCGGACAATACGGCACCGAGCCGGCCGACCGATTCAGGATCGCGCCCTTCGCAATCGCTGTAGAAATGGAAACGCCACGCCTTGCGGCGCGGCGTTCCGGAAACTTGCGTCTGGCTAAGGATCAGCTCTTCAGCTTGGTGTTGCACTGGCTCCAGTAGCCGCCGCCCTTCTCGATCCACTTGAGCTCGCCATTGGCATTGGCCGCCTTGTTGGCGTTGTACTGGTCGGCGCAGGTCTTGAGGCGGGCCTTGCCGGCGCTCTCGTTCGAGTATTTCTGCGCGACAGCCTTCGGGAAGACGGCAGCCTTGGCCCTGCCGGCTGGCTTGGCAGCGGGGGCCGCAGCGGTCGTCGTCGCGGGGGCCGCGGTCTCCGGCACCGCAGCAGCGGCATCGGCATCGTTGGCGTCGTCATCGCCGCACTGGGCCTTGCGGAAATCGTTCCACTTCTGGCCCTTCAGCGTATTGGCCTTCTTGGCGTCCTGATACTTGGCACTGCATTCCTTCATCGTCAGCGCCGAGGCGGGCGCCACGGAGAAGGAGGCGAGCGCGAAGGCCGATGCTGATGCGAGAATGAAAGTCCTGAACATGGCGTTCTCCATGGCAAAGCGTGCTGCCGCCGGACGGCATGCCACTCCGATTTGCACCTCGAAGCAAGTCCCCTCCGGCGTGCCGACAATGCTTCGGACGACAAGATGTTCCTTTTCGGGCGAATGCCCGCTGCTTGGCAGGTGAAAGCTTCGCGACGGCCGCCGCGATCCGTGCTCTTGCGAGACTGTGGGATTTCCCTGCTATATGACGGCCCGCCGAACCGCTGGAGACGACATGGCACGGCCGTCAGACGCCGCAAAGGACCGCGAGCTCATCCGCATCCTCACCGAGAACGCCCGCCTGCCGCTGTCGGAGATCGCCAAGCAGCTCGGCGTCTCCCGCGCGACGGCGCAGGGCCGGCTCAGCCGGCTCGAACGCGACGGCGTCATCGCCGGCTATACAACGATCCTCGGCAAAGCGAGCCGGCCGGCGACCACGATCGCGGCGCTGATCATGATCGAGCTGGAGATGAAACAGCAGGGCGGCGTCGTCGCGGCGCTGAAGAAACGGCCGGAAATCGTCCAGTGCCACACGCTGAGCGGCCATTTCGACCTGAGCGTCAAGATCGAGTGCGAGACCTCCAGCGACCTCGACACGATCATCGACTGGATCGCCGAAATGGAAGGCGTACGCCGGACCATCTCCTCGGTGATTCTGGCCCGCAAGTTCGAACGCTGAGGACGAGGCCGTCGCGGCCCGTACCGTTTCTCATCATTCTTCAGCATATCCCATCGAATTGACTGATCATAACACCCTCCCCCGGCGATCCGCTTGTTAAAGCCTGCACGGCTTACGGCGATGCTCCGCATCGAGGGGGAGGCTCCTGGCCTGCCCGAGACCCACCAGGAGATCGCACATGACCATCCAGAAGCGCATTGCCGTGCTCGGCGCCGGCCAGATCGGCGTCATCATCGCCGGCATGCTGGCCGAGCAGGGCCATCAGGTGACGCTGGCCGACGCTTCCGCCGCGCAGCTCAAGCACGCGGCCGGCGGCCGTTTCGCCACCGAGACCGTCGATGCGTCCAATCTCGACGCGCTGCGCGTGTTCCTGAAAGACCGCGATATCGTCGTCAGCGCCTGCCCCTATTTCCTGAACAAGGGCATCGCCAAGGTCGCCGCCGAGACCAAGACCCATTATTTCGACCTGACCGAGGACGTCGCCACCACGGCCTATATCAAGGAACTCGGCGAGACCTCCGATGTCGCGCTCGTCCCGCAATGCGGCCTGGCTCCGGGCTTCATCTGCATCCTCGGCGCCGACATGGCCGCGCGCTTCGAGAATGTCCGCGCCATCAAGATGCGCGTCGGCGCGCTGCCGCTCTATCCGACCAATGCGCTGCGCTACAACGTGACCTGGTCGGTCGACGGCCTGATCAACGAATACTGCAACCCCTGCGAGATCGTCTTCGACGGCCAGCCGACCCTGGTGCCGGCGCTCGAAGGCATCGAGAGCGTCATGATCGACGGCGTCGCCTACGAAGCCTTCAACACCTCGGGCGGGCTGGGCACCCTGACCGAGACGCTCGCCGGCAAGGTCCGCAACATGAGCTACAAGACGCTGCGCTATCCCGGCCATGCCGAGATCATGAAGCTGCTGCTGCGCGACCTCGACCTCGCCGACGACCGCGAGACGCTGCGCCGTATCCTGACGCATTCCGCGCCCTTCACCCGCAAGGACGTGGTCGTGATCTTCGTGACCGGTGTCGGCGAGCGCCGCGGCCGCCTCGAGGAGGAGAGCGTCGTGCTGCGCTATGACGGCAATGACGAGCTCGGCGCGATCCAGCTCACCACCGCCGCCGGCTGCGTCGCGATGGTCGAGCTCTTCCTCGCCGGCAAGCTGCCCGCCAAGGGCTTCGTGCGCCAGGAAGACGCCGTCCTCGCCGATTTCCTCGCGACCAAGGCCGGCGCCCGGCTGGTCGGCGAAGCCCGCGGCGTCGATGCCGCCGGCCTCGTGCCGACCGTCGCGATCAAAAGCGCGGCCTGAACGCCCGCGCTCTCACACGTCAGGCTCTGCTCGTCAGAGCCTGACGCCCAGACCGCGCAATTCGGCGCGCAGGTCGATGGGCTCGACGAAATGGACGGTCCGCATGCCGGCGGCGCGGGCCCCCACCACGTTCTTCTCGCTGTCATCGACGAAGATGCAGTCCCCGGCCGTCAGGCCATAGCGATCGAACAGCACCTCGTAGATCGCGCGCTCCGGCTTCAGCATCCGCTCATGGGCTGAAACGACGACGCCGTCGAAGCTCTGCAGGAACGGGAAGCGGACCAGGCATTCCGCCCATTTCTCGCGCGAGAAATTGGTGATGGCGTAGACCTTCTCGCCCTGCCCTTTCAGCTCCTCCAGCACCGCGACGCTGTCGGCGATGGTATGGGGCACGCTGTCGTGCCAGCTTTCATCGAAGGCGCGGATCTCGCGCTCCCATTCCGGGTGCTGCTTGACGAGCAGCGCCACGCCCTCCTCCCAGGAGCGGCCGCGATCCTGCTCCAGATTCCAGTCGCCCGTGCAGATGTTCTGCATGAACCAGTCGAGCCGCTCGGGCTCGGGGATCAGCGAGCGATAGATCAGCCGCGCATCCCAGCGCAGCAGGACGTTGCCGACATCGAAGACGACGATGGGAGTGCTGGAAGCCATGACCAAACCCGATTGAAAGGGCGGGCAGGACAACCCATTCACGCGCTTGTGTCCAGACGTGCAGGACAGGGGCCGACCCCATCGTTTATGCCGGGGTCATGAGCGCCCGCCCCGCAAATACCGGCTTACGAACCTGGCTGCCCTGGACCGACCGGCAGGGCCGGTTCTCCGGCCTGCGGGCTGCCGCCTTCGCGCTGCTGCTCGTGCCCGCGCTCATGCTGCTCTATGCGGCCTGGATGCACCAGCTCGGCTCCAAGCCCTGGACGCAGGCGATCCACCAGACCGGGACGTGGACGGTCAGAATCCTCATCGCGACGCTCGCGGTCTCGCCGTTCCGGCGCCTGTTCGACTGGGGCAAGCTGATCGGCATCCGCCGCATGCTCGGCCTCGGCGTCATGGCCTATGCGCTCGGGCATCTCGGGCTCTACTGCATCGACATGGCCTTCGACTGGGGGCTGATCGTCTCGGAGATCGTCAAGCGCTTCTACCTGACCATCGGCTTCGTCGCGCTGATCGGCCTCGTCGCGCAGGGCGTAACCTCGACCGACGGCATGATCCGCCGCCTCGGCAAGAACTGGCAGCGCCTGCACAATCTCGTCTATCCGATCGCGATGCTGGCGCTGCTGCATTTCGCGCTGCAATCGAAGATCGACGTCACCGAGCCGGTGCTGATGAGCGGGCTGTTCCTGCTGCTGATGCTCTATCGCGGGCTTTACCGCTGGAAACTGCCCGTCTCCGTGCCGGTGCTTGCGGGCTTGGCGCTTCTCGCGGGCCTGCTCACCGCCGGCCTCGAAGCCGGCTGGTATGCGGCCACTTCCGGCGTCTCGGCCTGGCTGGTCTTCCAGGCCAATGCCGACATCCTGATCTATCAGGACTATGCCTCGATCCGACCGGCGCATTGGGTCGCGCTCGCGGGCCTCGCGGTGGCGCTCGGTCATGGCCTGCGCGCCCGCAAGCCACGGCAGGCACGCCAGCCCGCTCCCGCACGCGCTGCGTGAAGAGACAAACTTTCCAAGTTTCGACATCTTCCAGATGGAAAGGGTTTCCCCCTCCAGCACTCATGCTCTAACCCTATGACATGCCTGACGACCAGCACGCCCAGCCCACGGCCGATGTCGTAGAAGCCGAGCTCGCCTCGGAGGGCATCAAGCCTACCCAAGCCCGGGTTTCGCCCTTCGTTCCGCTACAGCAGCCAATCTTCCGCGCCGTCTGGTTCGCCAGCCTGGTCTCAAATTTCGGCGGCCTCGTCCAGGCGGTCGGCGCGTCCTGGATGATGGCCTCGATCTCGCCCTCGGCGGAGATGGTGGCACTGGTCCAGGCCTCGACGACGCTGCCGGTGATGCTGTTTTCGCTGGCGGCGGGGGCCATCGCCGACAATTACGACCGGCGCAAGATTCTGCTGACCGCCCAGGTCTTCATGCTGGCGGTCTCGATAGGGCTCGCGGTCAGCGCCTGGTTCGGGCTGATCACGCCCTGGCTGCTGCTGACCTTCACCTTCCTGATCGGCTGCGGCACGGCGCTGAACAACCCGGCCTGGCAATCCTCGGTCGGCGACATGGTCCCGCGCCGGGACGTGCCGGCGGCGGTGACGCTGAACAGCGTCGCGTTCAACATCGCCCGCAGCGTCGGACCGGCGATCGGCGGCGCGATCGTCGCGGCGGCGGGCGCGGTCGCCGCCTTCATCATCAATGCCTTCAGCTATATCCCGCTGCTCGTCGTGCTGACGCGCTGGCAGCCGCCCAAGGTCGAGCGCCTGCTGCCGCGCGAGACTTTGTTCATCGCGATGAGCGCCGGCATCCGCTATGTCGCGATGTCCCCGAATATCCGCACGGTCACGCTGCGCGCCTTCGTCTACGGCTTCGGCGCCATCGTCGGCCTGGCGCTGCTGCCGCTGATCGCGCGCGACCTCGTCCGCGGCGGCCCGTTGACCTATGGCGTACTGCTCGGCGCCTTCGGCGCCGGCGCGGTGGCCGGCGCCTTCATGAGTGCGCGCCTGCGCCGGGCGATGAGCACGGAAGCGCTCGTGCGCTCGACCTTCATCGCCTATGCCTGCGGCGTCACGCTGATCGCCTTCAGCAAGACGATCTGGCTGGCCATGGCGGGCTTGTGCGTCTGCGGTGCCTGCTGGGTCCTGGCGCTCTCGACTTTCAACGCGACGGTGCAGCTCTCGGCGCCGCGCTGGGTCGTCGGCCGGGCGCTGGCGATGTACCAGATGGCAACCTTCGGCGGCATGGCGATCGGCAGCTGGGCCTGGGGCCGCTCGGCGCTGCATTTCGGCGTCGAGAAGGCGCTGCTGATGTCGGCTGTTGTCTTGATCGCCGGAGCGATACTGGGTCTGCGCTACCGGCTGCCGCCGCTCGAGGCACTCAATCTCGACCCGCTCAGCCGCTGGCGCGAGCCTAAGGTCGCGGTCGATATCGAGCCGCGCTCCGGCCCGGTCATCGTCACCATCGAGTACATCATCAAGCCCGAGGACGTCGTCGCCTTCCTGACCGTGATGGCGGAGCGGCGACGCATCCGGCGCCGCGACGGCGCCCGGCATTGGACGCTGCTGCGCGACCTGACCGACCCGACGCTCTGGATCGAGCGCTATGACAGCCCGACCTGGGTCGAGTATGTCCGCCAGAACCAGCGCGTCACCCAGGCCGATGCCGAGATCGGCGAGCAGGTCCGCGCGCTGCATAGCGGCCCGAACCCGCCGGTGGTCCACCGCATGATCGAGCGGCAGACGGCCTCGCTGCCGCAACTGGCGCCGAGCCGGACGCCGACGCTCGCCGACTCGCTCAACGACCCGGCGCGACCGGCCTGATCAGCCGACGATCCAGAGGCCGGCGAGGCCGACCATGCCGACGATGATGCGCCACCAGGCGAAGGGCGCGAAGCCGCGCTTCGAGACGAAGTCGAGGAAACTCCTCACCACGATCAGGGCCGAGATGAAGGCGGCGACGAAGCCGACGCCGATCATGACGCCATCGTCGAAGGTCAGGAACTTGTAGCTCTTGAGCAGGTCATAGGCGAAGGCGCCGGCCATGGTCGGCATTGCCAGGAAGAAGGAGAACTCGGCCGCCGCGCGCTTGCTGGCTCCGAGCAGCATGGCGCCGACGATGGTCGAGCCCGAGCGCGAGACGCCCGGCACCATCGCCAGGCACTGGATCAGACCGATCTTGAAATACATCGGCAGCGGGAAGGTCGTCGCATCGGTGTGCTTCTCCTGCAATTCCAGTTCGTCGACGACGAGCAGGATCAGGCCGCCGGCGATCAGCGTGCAGCAGACGATGAAGGGGTTGAACAGCACGCCCTTGATGAAGCTGTGCAGCAAGGCGCCGATCACGGCCGCCGGGAGGAAGGCGATGAGCACGCCGATGACGAAACGCCGCGCCGACGGGTCGCTGGGGATACGCAAGGCGATATCGAGCAGACGGCGGAAATAGACCAGCGTGATCGCCAGGATCGCGCCAAGCTGGACCAGGACCTCGAAGGTCTTGCCGTTGGATTCGAAGCCGAGGAAATGGCCGAGCAGGAGCAAATGCCCGGTCGAGGAGACCGGCAGGAACTCGGTGAGACCCTCGACGATGCCGAGAATGAAGGCTTCGATCAGGTTGTGCATGGAAGACTTTCCTCGCGCGAATCAGGCCTCGCGGATTTCGATCCGCACCGGCCTGTCGCCGGCTTACGCCCAGCTCTTTGCAAATTGGTTACCACTTTGCGAAGCAGCAGCGGCAAATTGCGGGTATCGCCGTCGTCGCGGGTTGTGGCGTTTTTCCGGCATGATTATAGCAAGCCGCCGTCGCCTATCGGGTCGCTGCAAGCCCGGCGGCCCTGCTTCCGTCGCATTTTGCCTGCTTCACAGTCCTCATGAGTGCCATGGCGACCCTTTATCATTACCCGCTATGCCCGCATTCGCGTTTCATCCGCCTCGCGCTCAGCGAGTTCGGCATGGAGGCCGAACTGGTCGAGGAACGCGTCTGGGAGCGCCGGCGGGAGTTCATCGAGCTCAACACCGCGGGCACGACGCCCGTCTTCCAGGAGCAGAACGGCCTCGCCGTCCCCGGCGCCGGGCCGATCTCGGAGTATCTCGACGAGACGCGGGGCCTCGCGCTCGGCGATCGCCGCCTGCTGCCGGAAGGGCCGGGCGAGCGCGTCGAGGTGCGCCGCCTGCTCGACTGGTTCAACATCAAGTTTCATGAGGAGATCACCGGCCCGCTTGTGCTGGAAAAGGTGATGAAGCGCTTCATGAGCCGCGACGATGGCGGCGGCTCGCCCGATATGAGCACGATCCGCGCGGCGCGCGCCAATGTGCGCTATCATCTGCGCTATATTTCCTGGCTCCTGGCCAAGCGGAACTGGCTCGCGGGGGCGCAGATGAGCTATGCCGATCTCGCGGCGGCGGCACATCTGTCCTGCGTCGACTATCTCGGCGACGTGCCCTGGGAAGAGGATGAGGCGGCTCGCGCATGGTATGCGAGGATCAAGTCGAGACCGAGCTTCCGGCCGCTCCTGAGCGACCGCATAGCCGGCATGGCTCCGAGCGCCCATTACGACAATCTGGATTTTTGAACGGCGAGAAACTCAAGCGCGCCGTTGAAGCACGGGCGCTCACTGAGGGCTTCGCGGTCATGCGCGTCGCCGCGGCCGATGCGATCCCGCAGGCGCCGGAGCGCCTCGAAGCCTGGCTCGCCCATGGCTATCAGGGCGAGATGGACTGGATGGCGGAACGGCAGGCGCAGCGCGCCGATCCGCGCCAGCTTTGGAGCGAGGTCCGCTCCGTCGTCATGCTCGGCATGAACTATGCCGGAGAAGGCGATCCGCTCGCCATGCTCGCCCAGCCAGAGAAGGCGGCGATCTCGCTCTATGCGAGACGGCGTGACTATCACGACGTCATCAAGGGCAAGCTGAAGAGCGTCGCCGGCCTGCTCGCCGCGCGCGGCGGCGCCGACGTCAAGGTCTTCGTCGACACCGCTCCCGTCATGGAGAAGCCGCTGGCGCAGGCGGCCGGGCTCGGCTGGCAGGGCAAGCACACCGTGCTGGTCTCGCGCGAGCACGGCTCCTGGCTGCTGTTAGGGGCGATCTACACCACCGCCGAACTGCCGGCAGACGCGGCCGAGCGCGACCATTGCGGCTCCTGCCGGCGCTGCCTCGACATCTGCCCGACCGATGCCTTCCCGGCGCCCTACCAGCTCGATGCCCGCCGCTGCATCGCCTATCTCACCATCGAACATGCCGGCCATATCGATGCGGGCCTTCGTCCCGGCATCGGCAACCGCGTCTTCGGCTGCGACGATTGCCTCGCCGTCTGCCCCTGGAACAAGTTCGCCGAAGCCGCGCAGGAAACCCGGCTCGCCCTCAAGGACGAGCTCGACGGGCTCGACCTCGCCGCGCTCGCCCGTCTCGATGATCCAAGTTTCCGTACGCTTTTCGCGGGCACGCCGGTGAAGCGTACCGGACGCGACCGCTTCCTGCGGAATGTGCTGATAGCGATCGGCAATAGCGGCCGGCCTGCGCTGATCGACAGCGCCCTGCCCCATCTCGCCGATCCCTCGCCGCTGGTCCGCGCCATGGCGGTCTGGGCGCTGGGGCGGCTCGATGCCGGGCGTGCGAGAGGGCTTGCCACCGCAGGGCTCCAAGACGAAACCGACCCTCAGGTGCGCGCCGAATGGCACGCGCTCATGCCCCAGACGGAAGACGCCGCATGAATATCCTGATCCTCGGCCTCGGCTACTCGGCCGGGTTCTTCGCGCGCGCCGCGCTGGCGCAGGGCTGGGAGGTGACGGGCACCGTCCGCTCCGCCGAGAAGGCGGCAGAGCTCAGCCGCCAGGGCATCCGGACGCTGGTCTTCGGCGGCTTCGCGGTGTCGTCCCCGCTCGCCAAGGCGGTGGCGGAGGCGGACGCCGTGCTAATCTCGGTGCAGCCGGCCGAGGACGGCGACCCGGCGCTCGGCCCCTTGCGCGCGGCGCTGATGGCGGCGCCGAACCTGCGCTGGATCGGCTATCTCTCGACGATCGGCGTCTATGGCGACCAGGGCGGCGGCTGGATCGATGAGACCACGCCGCCGGCACCGACCAACGCCCGCACCCGCCAGCGCGTCGAGATCGAGGAGGCCTGGCTGCAGCTCGGGCGCGACAGCGGCAAACCCGTGCAGATCTTCCGCTTGTCGGGCATCTACGGCCCCGGCCGCAACGCCATCACCAAGCTGCGCAGCGGCACGGCGAACCGCCTGATCAAGCCGGGGCAGGTGTTCAACCGCATCCATGTCGACGATATCGCGGGCGTGCTCATGGCTTCGCTGGCCAAGCCGCGGCAGGGAGCGATCTACAACGTCACGGATGACGAGCCCGGCCCGCCGCAGGACGTCATCACCTTCGCGGCCGAGCTGACACGTCTCGAACCGCCACCGGAAATCCCGTTCGAGCAGGCGAAGCTCTCGCCGATGGCGGCAAGTTTCTACGGCGAGAGCAAACGCGTCTCGAACGCGCTGGTGAAGCGGGAACTCGGCTATGCCTTCCGCTACCCGACCTATCGCGAGGCGCTGCGAGCCCTGGCCGCAGCCGGCGAATAGTCAGGCGGCGTGCCGGGGGCCTTCGCCGCCATAGTAGTCGGTATAGCGCTTGTCGATCGCCGAGACCGGCAGCACGACCAGCACGTCGGTGGTGCCGAACTGGCGGTCGACGACCGCGCCGGTGCCGAAGCGGGCGCCGATGCGCAGGTAACCCTTGATCAGGGGCGGCAACTGCTTGAGGGCGAGCTTGGCATCGACCATCTCCGGCGGCAGGCGATCCATGCCGACGAACTGATCGGCATGGGCGGTCGCGGCCCAGTCGCCCTCCGAGCGGGCCTGATGGTGCAGGAAGCTCAGCGGCAGCGCCAGGGCGTCGGGATCGGTGCCGTCGAAGGAGGCGCAACCGAACATCGCGTCGATGCGGTGATGCTGGAGATAAGCCCAGATACCGGACCAGAGCAATTCGACCGTCCGCTTCGTGCGGTAGGGCTGCAGCACGCAGGAGCGGCCGAGTTCGAGGAAGCGGCCGCCGGGATGGCGCGCCAGCATCGGGCCAAGATCGTATTCGCCCTGGGTATAGAAGCCGCCGAGACGCTCGGCGGCGCTCTGGCGCATCAGGCGATAGGTGCCGACGACCTTGGGCTTGATGCCGCCGAAGCGCCCGCGCGCAGCGTGATCGATAACAAGGAGATGGTCGCAGGCCTTGTCGAAGCGATCGGCATCGCGGCGGAACATGCGCGAGATCACGTCGGGCTTGGCGGACATCTCCTGATAGAAGACGCGGTAGCGCAGGCGCTGCGCCCGCCAGACCTCGCGCGGGCCGCGGGCCAGCCGCACCTCGAGCGAGCCGATCCGGCCCAGGGTTCCGGACAGCGGCGCTTCATCGATCCCGGCGCCCGACCGGCGCATGGCTCCGCCCTTCATCAATATCAACGGGGCGAAGCGCGAGAACGGATTGCCGGCTGAAAACCGGCTGGGCAGCGCGTTCTTGCTTCCAGAAACGTGCAATGCCATCGCTTCTCTCATCTCCTGCCGCTACCGGCATGAGGTAGGCTTGCTCCGATGATCTTACAACTTCGCGACGAAACTGCGTCGGAGCGATGACGGCCGTCAAGCCGACAGGCTGCCGGCCGTCCCTTGCGACACGCGTTCCAGCCAGCGCAGCAGGGCCTCGCGCTCCAGTGGTTTCGCCAGGCAATCATCCATCCCGGCCGCAAAGGCTGCGGCCCGGTCGGTGGCCGACACATTGGCGGTGACGGCCACTAGCGGCAGCATCGCACCGCGGCCGAGGCGCTTTTCCAGCGCGCGGATGGCGCGGGCGCAATCGAGCCCTGTCATCACCGGCATCCGCACATCGAGCAGGGCCAGCGCCAGTGGCGGCGCCACGCCGGCAAAGCTCGCCTCCACGCGCTTCAGGGCCTCGCGCCCGTCGCGCGCCCAGATCGCCGTGCAGCCGAAGCGCTCCAGCGTGCGTGTCGCGAGCAGTGCGTTGATCTCGTTGTCTTCCGCGACCAGTACCGTCAGGCCAGTGCCCGGCTGCCGCATCGGCATAGCGCCGGATAACGCAGCACCAGCCATCACCGGCCGCCCCGGCTGGAAGCGATTTCCAAGCTGCTCGTAGAGCGAGCGCGTCCGCACCGGCTTGATCAGAAAGCCGGTGAAACCTGCCGCCTGAGGCGATCCGAACTGGCGGCGCGCATGGGGCGACAACAGGATCAGGCAGTCCCGGATGCCAGCCTCCGCCACGGCTCCCGCGAACTCCTTTGCCGGCGCATCACCGAGCGCATGATCGATCAGCACAGCCGTGACCGGGATTGCCCCGGCAAGCTTCGCGCGCGCGGCCTCGACCGTGCCGGCGACCGAGACGGATGCGCCGGTCGTCCGGATGGTTTCGGCCAGAAAGCGGACCGCGAAAGGCGCCGGCGAGACGAGCAGGACATGCTGGTCCGGCCAATGCGGGATCCGCGCTTCCGGCGTGTCGGACGCGGCCTGAAGAGGCAGGATGACACGAAAGGTCGCGCCCTCGCCAAGCCGGCTTTCGACCCTGACCTCGCCACCCATCAGGCGCGCGAGACGGCGCACGATCGCAAGGCCGAGCCCGGTGCCGGGCTGCCGCGCGGCCGCGCCGTGGTCGAGCTGCTCGAACTCGCCGAAGATCGTGTCGAGCCGGTCGGCCGGAATGCCCGGACCGGTATCCGCGATGGTGATCTCGATGCGATCGCCAACCCGGACGAGGCTGAGCCCCACACCGCCCGCTTCCGTGAACTTCACGGCATTGCCGACGAGGTTCAGCAGGATCTGGCGCAAACGGTCGCGATCGCCGACCAGCCTCACCGGCAGGTCGGGCGCAATATGGGCGGCGAGCTCCAGCCCCTTGGCCTGCGCGCGCGGCGCCATCAGCTCCGCGACGGTCTCGACGAGCTGGACAAGGTCGAAGGGCTCCGCGACCAGCTCCAGCTTGCCGGCCTCGACCTTGGCGAAATCGAGAATGTCGTCGACCAGCGCCAGCAGCGCCTCGCCGGAGGTGCGCAGGGCCGCGACATAGGTCGCCTGCTCAGCATCGGGGCCGGTATCGGTCAGGAGGTCGGCCATGCCGAGAATGCCGTTGAGCGGCGTGCGAAATTCATGGCTGACGGTCGCGAGGAAGCGCGATTTCGCCTCGTTCGCGGCTTCCGCCCGCGCCCGCGCCTCGACCAGCGCATCTTCGCTGGCGATGCGCGCCGTGATGTCGCGGCCGACGCGCTGGATCAGCGTGCGGCCGTCCGGGCCGGGCACGGCTGTCTCGACCCAGGAGATCCAGCGCTCGCCCTCATAGGTCGCGAGGCATTCGTCGAAGCTGCGGGCGCCGCCTTCCAACAGCACGAGCGGCCGGCTGGCGAGCTGCGGCAGGAGCATCTCGCTGCCGACGAGGTCCTGCTCCCCCGCACCGAACAAAGCCGCATAGGCCCGATTGGCATAGACGATCAGCGCTCCGTCCCGCCGGACGATCAGGTCGCCCTGGGCCTCGATCAGGCTGCGATAGCGCTCTTCGCTGTCGGCGAGATTCCAGAGCCGGTCGTTGAGGGCCTCGGCATCATGGGCGAGGCCCGTCACTTGCCGGCGCAGGCCGTCACGCTGGCGCAGCAGCGACAGAACGCCCCACGCAGCCGAAAGGAGCAGCGCTACGAGCGCAAGAGAAAGCCATGACCAGATCGAAGAAGCCATGCCCTTCGATCTACGCAGATCGCCTTGAAAAAGCGGCCGGGTAAAGCCGCTAATTCGACCGGTTGGAGAGGAGGGTCCGTTAACCCTCGGCCTCAGGCGGCCTGCACGAGATCCTCGCCACGCGCCCGATAAGACAAGGCTTCCGCGAGATGACGCCGGCCGACCTTCGCCTCGTCGTCGAGATCGGCAAGGGTGCGGGCGACCTTCAATACGCGGTGATAGGCGCGCGCGGTCAATCGCAAAGCCTCGGCGGCGTCGCGCAGGAGCGCGAGCCCGGCATTGTCCGGCCGCGCGACCTCTTCGATCACCGGGACCGGACAGGCGGCATTGGTCAGGACGTGGCCGAGACCGAGTTCCTCGAAACGCGCCGCCTGAATGCGGCGAGCGGCGGCAACACGCGCCGCGACCGTCGCCGAGCTCTCGCCCGCAGCCGGCCGGATCAGATCCGCCGCCGTGACAGCAGGCACGTCGATCGCAATGTCGATCCGGTCGAGCAGCGGGCCGGAGACGCGCGCCTGGTACTGCGCCATGCAGCGGTCGTTCGGCTGGCGGCGGCAGGCGTAGCCAGGTTCGGTCGCCCGACCGCAGCGGCAGGGGTTCATTGCGGCGACGAGCTGGAAACGCGCGGGATAGACGACGCGGTGATTGGCGCGGGAGATCAGGACGTCTCCGGTCTCCATCGGCTGGCGCAGAGCATCGAGCGCCTGCGGCTGGAATTCCGGCAATTCGTCGAGGAAAAGCACGCCGTGATGGGCGAGCGAGACCTCGCCCGGACGAGCCTGGAGGCCGCCACCGACGAGCGCCGCCATCGAAGCGGAATGGTGCGGCGCCCGGAAAGGCCGCCGGTCGGTCAAGGCGCCATCGGCCAGCTTCCCGGCGACGGAGAGGACCATCGAGACTTCGAGCAGCTCGCGCGGCGCGAGCGGCGGCAGGATCGAGGGCAGGCGGCTCGCCAGCATCGACTTGCCGGCCCCCGGCGGCCCGTTCATCAGAAGGTTGTGCCCGCCGGCCGCCGCGATCTCGAGCACGCGCCGCGCGCTTTCCTGACCCTTGACGTCGGCGAGATCGGGCAAGGGCCCGGCCTGACGCGCCACCGCTGGCTCGGGCCTGGCCATCACCTGCGTGCCCTTGAAGTGATTGGCGAGCTGGATCAGCGAGCGTGGCGCCAGGATGTCGATATCGGCCGCCGCCCAGGCCGCTTCCGGGCCCGAAGCCGCCGGGCAGATCAGCCCCTGCCCTTTCGCGTAGGCCGCGATCGCCGCGGGCAGGACGCCCGCGACCGGCGCGATCGAGCCGTCGAGCGCGAGTTCGCCGAGCACCGCATAGCCCGCGAGGGCATCGGCGGGAATCGCTCCGATCGCCGCCATCACGGCAAGCGCGATCGGCAGATCGTAATGGCTGCCTTCCTTGGGCATATCAGCCGGCGCTAGGTTCACGGTGACGCGTTTGGCTGGCAGGGCGAGCCCTGAAGCAAGGAGTGCAGCACGCACCCGCTCGCGGCTCTCTGCGACGGCCTTGTCGGGGAGGCCGACCAGCACGAAGGCGACGCCGCCCGGCGCGATCTGGACCTGAACGTCGACGGCGCGTGCCTCGATGCCTTCGAACGCCACCGTCGCGACCCGCGCCACCATTTCGGCTTCGCTCCCCTGCCCCACGGGAAAGCTAGCGAAGCTTCAGCAGCAACGCAAGAACATATCAGGAACTCAACAGGGCAAAAAAAGGGAGGCAATGCCTCCCCTTGTCGTCAGGCCTCGACGCCGAGGCCGATCTGGCAGGCGACCCCGGTGCCGCCCAAGCCGCAATAGCCGCCCGGGTTCTTCGCCAGATACTGCTGGTGGTAGTCCTCGGCGAAATAGAGCGTCGGCGCCGCGCGGATCTCGGTGGTGATCGGGCCGTAACCGCCAGCGGCCAGAGCCTTGGCGTATTCGGCGCGCGAGCGCTCGGCCGCCTCCTGCTGCTCGGCGTCATAGGTGTAGATCGCCGAGCGATACTGCGTGCCGATATCGCCGCCCTGACGCATGCCCTGGGTCGGGTCGTGGTTCTCCCAGAAGATCTTGAGCAGATCCTCATAGGCGATCCTGGCGGGATCGAAGACCACGAGGACGATTTCGGTATGGCCGGTCAGGCCGCTGCAGACCTCCTCATAGGTTGGGTTGGGCGTCGAACCGCCGGCATAGCCGACGGCCGTGACCCAGATGCCCTCGCCGCTCTGCCAGAACTTGCGCTCGGCGCCCCAGAAGCAGCCGAGGCCGAAGACGGCCTTGCGGAGCCCTTCCGGGTGGGGACCGGCCAGCGGGCGGCCGTTGACGAAATGAGTTTCGGCGGTGGGGATCGCCGTGGGGCGGCCAGGCAGCGCCTCGGCGGCAGTCGGAATCTCGGTCTTCTTGCGCAGGGAGAACATCATTGGCTCCGTTCGTTCGGGCTCGACGCCTATGTAAGCGCCTGGAGCCCGTTCGGACAGGGGTGGGAACGCGGACGCGCCATCACCGACGCGTGACGATGCCGATAGCCTCCTGCGGACGCCGCCCCAGCCAGAGCAACGCGAAGCCGAACAGCAGTGCGGCCAGGGCCACAGGCGAGCGCAGGACCGTCAGCAGGACCGGGTCCCAGAGCCAGGGGTGGATGTTGCGTTCGATCGTCGGCTGGATGAGCTGATAGCGTTCCTGGATGACAGCGCTCAGCACCTCGCCGACCGGCGTGAAGCGCAGGCCAGCGTTGGCGATCGACCTGGCACCGTCGATCACCAGCGCGACGAAGCCGGCAGCGACGACCAGATACCCGATCAACCGGAGAAGAAACCGCACCACCCGCTCCCTGTCGCATCCGCCGCGACAGGCTGCGCCGCGTGCCGTCGGCCGGCATGCCGGCTCAGGCCACCAGATGTGGCCTTGCCTGCCGGAGATCGCAACCGGGTGAGCACGATTTACCGCGATTGTGCAAAACCCTGCATCTCGGGCCTTGAAAGATGGCGGGCCGGCAGTCATAAGCAGCGCGCCGGACAGGTGGCCGAGTGGTTGAAGGCGCACGCCTGGAAAGTGTGTATACGGGAAACCGTATCGCGGGTTCGAATCCCGCCCTGTCCGCCAGCAATCCCGTAAGGGGTTAATTTTCCAGAGAGCTAAGGCAAATCAAAGGCTTGCAGCGGCCCGAGTGGTACACGTGGCCCTCGCAATGGCCCGTCCCTGGAAGCATCCAAAGACCGGCATCTACTGGCTCCGCAAGCGCGTCCCGGACGAGTTGCGGACGCTGCTCGGCAAAACCGAGGAGAAGCAAAGTCTTGGAACACGCGATCCGGCCGAGGCCAAGATCAAACAACTGGAGGCGCTCGCCGCCGTCGAGACGCGCTGGGCAAATCTGAAGGCCGGCCCACGTTCACTCAGTGAGCGCGAGGCGCATGAGTTCGCCCGCAGCGCTCATGACACCTGGCTGGCCCGCTATCGGGATAATCCGAGCGAACAGCCCTGGCCGATCGAGCTCGGCACGAGGCTCTTTGCGCCAGCGCCGTCGATCTGGGAGGATCGCCCGCCGATCGACCTCGCGGTTCTCGATGTCGAAGGCGGCAAGATCCAGGAACTTGAAGCCTGGTGCCTACGGGAGGCGGATGCCGATCTCGCTGCCCGCGGTCTGAAGGTCGACGAGGCCAGCCGCCAGAGATACGCAAAGGCGATCGCGGCGGCCATCCAGCGCGCCAGCCTGACGCTCGCCGAGCTTGCAAAGGGATATCACGGCCCGGCCACCGCCACGGGCATCATCAACGGCTCGCCTCTGCCGGCCCATGCCGCGGTCGTAGAGCCTGTGCTCTTCGACGATCTTCTCAAGGGCTGGTCGCCAAGGGGCAGCATGATGTGAGAATGGTTCGAGCCGGTCCCGTCACCGTCGGCTATCGCGCGTGCGACGCCGGGGGTAGGAGGCATCCGCACCCTCCGTCGGGAACGCTATCGCCAAGCTAGGGAAATTGTCCGAGCCAAGGCTGAACGCAACTTCACTGCGTTGTTGAACGCCGTCGGCCCGTTCATCGACCTCTTCGCTGCAAATGCTTCAAGCGGTCCGGCTGAGCCCGATTAACCGGAAACGCTTTAGAGTGCCGCAAAGCGGACGCTCCCAGAGACCGCTATGGGCCAGTTTCGACCCAAGGCTTTCCCGCGGATCAATGTGACGCTTCAGGTTCAGTCATCGAGCCAGGTTCGGGATCTCGTTGCGTCCGGGCAGTTCGATCTCGGACTCTGCTCGGAAGAGGTCGACCTGAATGGCATCGAGCATCAGCACTTCGCCGACTATCGGATGGTGGCGGTCATCCCACGCGATCATCCTCTCGCGGCGCGGGCGGTGATCAGACCGGAGGACCTGCACGACCAGCCGTTCCTGCGGCTTGATTTCGACGAACGCCTGTCCCGTGATCTCCATGCCGCCTTCGCCGTCGCTCAGGTGAGGCCCCGCGTCGTCGTGGACGTCGAGCATTCTGCAACCGTATGTGCTTTGGCCTCGGAAGCAGCGGGAATCGGCTTGGTCAATCCCGCTGCAATCCCAGGGCTAGACCGCTCAGGCTTCAGAGTTTTGCACTTTGAGCCAGCCCTGCATTTCCGCAAGCATCTCGTCTTTCCGCCAGGGCGCCCGCAACCTCAGCTCGTTCGCGAATTCCTGGGTGTGTTGGCGGAGGTGAGGAATCGATTTGCCCTCCAAGTCGACGACATCTGAACGCCAACTGCTGACATTGAGCTGCCGCCAGAGAGCAGACATTTGGCGCCGTCACGATATTGGCCGCCCCACCCTGAAAGCAGGGGCCTTGCGTGGTTACGTATATGTCGATAAATCTCGACATATGGAAAATGAGCAAACCATCCTCGCTTTGGCGGCCCTGGCGCAAGGCACCCGCCTCGAAGTGTTCCGCATTCTCGTGGGCGCCGAGCCCGAGGGGCTGGCGGCGGGAGAGGTCGCGCGGCGCCTCGAGGTCCCACACAACACGATGTCGTCGCACCTCGGCATCCTGAACCGGGCGGGTCTCATTCGCTCCGAGCGTTTCAGCCGCTCAATCGTCTATCGAGCCGATCTCGACGCGCTTCGATCGGTCCTCTCCTTCCTCCTCAAGGATTGCTGCGGCGGCCGCCCGGAGATCTGCGTACCGCTGATGGCCGAGCTCACGCCTTGCTGCCCACCGAAGGCCAATGCGGATGTCTGATGAGCCGATCGACATCATCATCTACCACAACCCGGCCTGCGGGACGTCCCGGAACACGCTCGGCCTGATCCGCAATGCTGGCGTCGAGCCGCATGTCATCGAGTATCTGAAGACGCCGCCGAGCCGGGCGCTGCTGAAACAGCTTCTCGACCGTGCCGGGCTGACGGTTCGCGAAATTCTGCGCGAGAAGGGCACGCCCTTCGCCGAGCTCGGCCTCGGCGATCCGAGCCTTTCCGACCATGTCCTGATCGAAGCGATCGAGACCAATCCCGTCCTGATGAACCGCCCGCTGGTCGTTTCGCCCAAGGGCGTGAAGCTCTGTCGACCATCAGAGGCTGTTCTCTCCCTACTGCCGCCGCAGCGCGGGGAGTTCCGCAAGGAGGATGGCGAGCTCGTCGTCGATGCCTCCGGTCGCCCTGCCGCTCTCGCCTGAGGTCACTATGTCCACCTTCGAACGCTACCTGACCATCTGGGTCGCGCTGTGCATCGTGGTCGGGATCGCGCTCGGCCATGTCATGCCGGGCGTCTTCCAGGCCATCGGCGCGGCCGAGGTCGCCAAGGTCAACCTTCCCGTTGCGGTCCTGATCTGGCTCATGGTCATCCCGATGCTGCTGAAGATAGACTTCGCGGCGCTCGGGCAGGTCGGCCGCCACTGGCGCGGGATCGGCGTCACTCTCTTCATCAACTGGGCGGTGAAGCCGTTCTCGATGGCGGCGCTCGGTTGGTTCTTCATCGCCTGGCTGTTCCGGCCATGGCTCCCGGCCGAGCAGATCAACAGCTACATCGCCGGTCTTATCATCCTGGCGGCTGCGCCCTGCACCGCGATGGTCTTCGTCTGGTCGAACCTGACCAAGGGCGAGCCGCATTTCACGCTGAGCCAGGTCGCACTGAACGACGCCATCATGGTCGTCGCCTTTGCGCCGATCGTCGGCCTGCTGCTGGGCCTGTCGGCGATCACCGTGCCATGGGGAACGCTCGTCCTCTCGGTCGTGCTCTACATCGCCATCCCCGTGATCGTCGCGCAGCTCGTTCGCAGCAGCGTTCTGGCGAAGGGCGGACAGGCCGCGCTCGACAGGCTGCTCGCTCGCCTGGGGCCGGTTTCGCTCGTGGCGCTGCTCGCCACCCTCGTCCTGCTCTTCGGCTTCCAGGGCGAACAGATCCTCGCCCAGCCGATGGTGATCGCGCTCTTGGCGGTGCCGATCCTGATCCAGGTCTACCTGAACGCCGGACTGGCCTACGTGCTGAACCGGATCGTCGGCGAGCAGCATTGCGTCGCGGGGCCGTCCGCGCTGATCGGCGCCTCGAACTTCTTCGAGCTCGCCGTCGCCGCCGCGATCAGCCTGTTCGGCTTCAACTCCGGGGCGGCGCTCGCGACAGTGGTCGGCGTCCTGATCGAGGTACCCGTGATGCTGACTGTGGTCTGGATCGTGAACCGCTCCAGACCCTGGTATGAAAGAGGCCGAGAACTGCGAAACTCTCAATCCGCCGCCGAATAGCGCCAACTGCTGACATTGACGGTCTGCCAGGAAGCGGACCTTCGGAGCGGAGAGATAGTTTAGGCCAAAGCGCTTCGTTTTCGGTGGCGCCTGGAGCCGATTTTTCAGGTCGGCTCAGGCTTGATCGGGCGTACGCGGAATTAGGTAGCTGCCGACGAGTTCGATAGTCGCCCGGTATCCGGTCGGTCGAGGTCGAGGTCGCGGGTTTCCGGGATCAGCAGCCCAGTCAGCAAGGTGATGCCGGCCACGAACATCAGGTAGAACAGGAACAGCCGGTGCTCGCCCGTCTGCGAGAGATAGGTGTTCACGTAAGGCGCCGTGCCGCCGAAGATCGCAGTGGCGAGCGAGAGCGGCCCGCTGACACCGGTGGCTCGGACCGAAGTCGGAAACACCTCGGCCCACACCGCCGTGTTGACCCCGAACAGACAGGCCAGGATCAGCAGGGCGCAGATCATCGCCGTCAGCAGGCCCGAGAAGCTGTTCGTGATCAGCCCGTCGAGTTGCAGGGTCGCGGCAATAAAGCCGAGCCCGAACAGGATGATGAAGATCCGCCGCCCGAACCGGTCGGCGAGCCAGCCGACGATCGGGATTGCGACGAAGAACACCGTCTGCGCGATCAGGCTCGCAGTCAGTGCCGATGTCGCATCGAGCCCGCGGCTGATCTGCGCGAAGGTCGGGCTGTAGATCAGCCACGTGTAGAACATGATCGAGCCGCCGGCTGAAAGCCCGAAGACGACGGCGACGCCGCGCCAGTTCCGCAGCAGAGGGCTAATCCCGGTCGCGGTTTTCACGCCCTGCGCCTGCACCTTCGCGAAACTGTCGGTCTCGGTCAGCTTGCGGCGCAGATAGAGCCCATAGAAGCCGAGCAGGCCGCCGAGCACGAAGGGAATGCGCCAGCCCCAGCTTTCCAGGTCCGGGCGGCCAAGCGTGGCGTTGAGCAGCAGGCCGGTGACGGTCGCGATCATGGTGCCGAGGACGACGCTCATCCATGACGTGCTGCCATAGAGGGCGCGCCGGTGGCGCGGCGCCCGCTCGACCAGATAGGTGACGGATGTCCCCATCTCGCCCCCATGGGCTATGCCCTGCGCCAGGCGCGCGACCAGCAGGATGACGGAAGCCAAGAGCCCCACCGTCGCGAAGGTCGGCGCGAAGGCGATGACGAGGCTGCCGCCGGCCGTGATGAACATGGCCAGCGTCAGGCTCTTCTTGCGGCCGACCCGGTCGGCATAGAGCCCGAACAGGAAGCCTCCGAGCGGCCGCGTCAGAAAGCCGGCCGCGAAGACGGCGAGCGCCGCCAGCAGCGCCGCCGATTTGTCCGCGGACGGGAAGAACTGGAGCGCAAAATAGGGCGCGAAGATCGTGTAGATCGTCCAGTCGAACCATTCCAGCGTGTTGCCGAAATTGACCGCGATCAGGTCTTTCACGCGACGGGAGCGCGGAGCGGCAAGCGCGCCCGCTGCGGCGATGTCAGACATGTGGTGAACCCCTCTTTTTATTGATGGTGACGTTGTCGCTGGTGAAGCCGGCGCTGCCTCAGCCGGCCGCTCGCCCTTCGAGGCCGAAGCGGGCATCGGCATCTGCCCCCGGCACGCGCATTTCGAAGACGTCTTTCACGACCGTGTAGTCGAAGTAGCCGAGGCGGGCGATCGGCTTGATCGCGGGAATGTCGAGCTTGCCTTCGTGTGTGATGAAGCGATCGTCGATATGGATCGTCTCGACCTGCGCGAAGACGATATCGATGGTGCCGACTGCCGAATTGCCTTTCAGACGGTGCGTACTCAGGTAACGGCACTCGAACTTGACCGGGCTCTCCTTCACCATCGGGATGCGGGCGTTGTCAGCATATTCCCGCGTGACGTTCAGGCGGTCGAACTCGCTTTCCTCGGGCGGCAGCGCCATCGCGCTCAGGTTGACCGCCTCGCGCAGGTCATAGGTCGCCATGTTCCAGACGAACCAGCCCGTCTCCTCGGCATTGAGCACCGTGTCCTTGCGGCGCCCGTCCGGATACTGGTTCGCCGAGAACATCACCATCGGCGGATCGAAGGTCAGGTTCTGCCACTGGCTGTAGGGCGCGATGTTCTCGACGCCCGCCGTACTGACGCTGGATAGCCAGCCGATCGGCCGCGGCACCGTGCAGCTCTTGAAGGGCGAGAAGGGGAGCGGGCTCGGCTCGATGGAGGGCGAATACTTCATGGCGTCGCGTTCCGGGTTCTTGTGGATCTCAATAATATGCCACTGATATATCGGATGGGCGGCGGTTTGGAAAGCCCGTGAAATCAGCTATCGGGTCAGGAACGGAATCGCCTCCCGGCCGGGGGCAGCGCTGGGCTGGAAAACGGATGAATCAATCGGAACAGGCAGTGGTCGCGCTGCAGCGCCTGATCGAGCAGGGCGAGCTCAAGCCCGGCTCGATGGTCTCCGAGCGCGGCCTGATGGAAGCCACCGGCCTCGGCCGTACTCCGGTGCGGGAGGCGATCCAGCGCCTCGCCCTCAACCACATGCTGCGCATCCACCCGAACAAGGGCATCGAAATCCCCGCGATCACCGTCGAGGATCAGCTCAGCGGCCTCGAGGTTCGCAGGGCCGTGGAGGTTCTCGCCGTCGGGCTCGCCTGCCGCCGCGCGACCGACAAGGACATCGAGGCGATCTCGGCGCTGAAGGCGACCCTCGCCGGCGGCTTCGATCTCCACAGCTATTCCGAGACCGTACGCCAGACTCACGCCCTGATCATCCAGGCAGCGCACAATCCCTATCTGGAAGCGTTGATGGTGCCGTTGCAAACCCTGTCGCGCCGCTTCTGGATCATGCATGTCCGCGACGAGCAGGCCGAGATCGCCCATGGCAAGCGCCTGCACCAAGACATTTTGCAGGCGATCTTAGCCCGTGACGCAGCCGAGGCCGGCGCCGCATCTCTGGCGCTCAACAGTTACCTCGTTGAATTTGCTCTTTCGGTCGTCGCGAGGATGACCACCTCGCGTCGTTGAGTGCTGCAGCTGCGCGATATTGAGTTCATGGCTCAGGTAGCTGGACAATCCGGAGCACCGGGCGAGAAATGCGCCAATAACTGACCTTGGCGCTTTGCCAGGGATCGGACATTCAGCATCCGGGTCGCGGCCGTATTAATTAGTAAGGCTTATCAGACCTATTGAATCTAGGCTGCTAATCGAAGAGTGGGTGGGTGAGTAGGTTCCTCGCGAGCTGATGCAGCGAACGAGGGGCTAATGCCTTCCATCGATACCAAGTTCCTTATTCCGCCCTTCCTTCTGGCGGTCGGCCTGATGGGCTCAACACCCACGCTCGCTCAACCGCAGGCAGCCAAGCCCGCGCCTCTGACGATCCAGGAGCAGGGCAGCTTCGCCGTCGGCGGGACGGTGGCGAAGACCGCAGGCACCTACGATAACAACAAGCCGACTGCCGCAGGCCAAAGCCTGCACGGCGACCATCTCTACGCCTCCTACCAGGTTCCGCAGAACCCCAAGCCGCTGCCGATCGTCATGCTGCACGGCGCTTTCCAGTCGGCGCGGAGCTGGGAGACGACCTCCGACGGGCGCGAGGGCTTCCAGACCCTGTTCCTGCGCCGCGGTTACCCGGTTTATCTGGTGGATCAGCCGCGCCGCGGGCGGGCCGGCAACAGCACTGTCGCGACGACGATCGAGCCCACCCCTTACGATCAACTCTTCTTCGATCAGTTCCGGCTCGGCAAATGGCCGAACTACTTCGACAACGTCCAGTTCGACCGCAAGCCTGAGACGCTGGACCAGTTCTTCCGCTCGGTCACGCCGAACACCGGGCCCTACGATGCCAGCGTCATCTCCAACGCGATGACGGCGTTGTTCGCCAAGACCGGCCCGGCCATCCTGTTCACTCATTCCCAGGGCGGCGGCCCGGGCTGGCTGACGGCGATCAAGAGCGGAAACGTCAAAGGCATCGTCGCCTTCGAACCGGGCAGCGGCTTCATCTTCCCGGAGGGCGAGCTGCCTCCGGCCATGCCGAGCGCGGCCGGCACATTGGCGCCCGAGGCGGTGTCACTGGGGGATTTCCAGAAGCTCACCCGTATCCCGATCGTCATCTATTACGGCGACAATTTTCCGGTCGAGCCGACGACGGAGCGCGGACAGGACAACTGGCGCGTGCGGCTCGCCATGGCGAAGCTCTGGGTCGCCGCCGTCAACAAACATGGCGGTGACGCGCGCCTCGTGCATCTCCCCGAGATCGGCATCAAGGGCAACACGCACTTCCCGATGTCCGACCTGAACAATGTCGCGATCGCGGATCTGGTCTCGAAATTCCTGGCCGAGAAGAAGCTCGACTGACCGTCTGGGCGAGGGCTGGTGCAGCACTGGGGCGGCGCGATCCAGGACATCCGCCAAGGCGACGTCGTCTGGATTCCGCCGGGCCTCGAGCACTGGCACGGCGCCGCGCCGACCACCGGAATGACGCATGTCGCCATCTCGGAGGCACTCGACGGCAAGACCGCGGAGTGGCTGGAGCACGTCACGGAAGAGCAGCACCGGCGCTAACAGCCGAGCGAAGCATCACAGGCATACGAGACCCCCATGAAGATCCCGACACGCCAGATCATCCTGACGAGCTTGTCCATGGCTGCCGTGCTCACGGTCGGCTGGCAGGTTCATGCCGAGGCCAACAAGGTCACCTTCCCCCAGCTCGACAAGCTCGTGCACTACACCACGGTGCGACGCGGCAACGTCATGGAGCACATCATGACGACGCCCGAGGCGATGCAGGCGATCAAGAACCGTCAGCCGGTGCCAGCCGGCACGCATTTCGTGCTCGTCGACCACCGCGACGGCAAGCTTTTCCGCTATTTCGTGATGGAGAAGGGTCAGGGCTGGGGCGCGGATTACGACGAGCGCCGACGCACCGGCGACTGGCAGTTCCAGTGGTTCTGGCCGGACAAGACCATCAACACCGCGGAGAACACCGCGCGCTGCCAGTCCTGCCACAGCAGCCAGTCGGGAGCGGAGTATCTTTTCACCGGCTCCCGGATTCCCCGCTTCAACGGCACGCCGATCGAGTAGGCGGGAAACGCGAGGTGAACCGTCTTTTTCTCTCTCGTTTGTGGCTCGATGGCCTGACCGCGGCGCTGCTGCTGCTCGGCTTCGCCTATTGGTGGCTGGGCAACGCGGTCCATGAGCTGGCGGGAACGGCGATGTTCCTGCTCCTCATTGCGCACAACATCTTCAACCGGCGCTGGTGGGGCGGGATTGCGCGGACACGGCGCGAGCCCCGCCGCCTGTTCAATGTCGGGGTGACCTTCGCGCTCCTGATCGCCATGCTGATGCTGCTCGCCACCAGCGTGCTGATCTCGAACGCGCTGGCACCATACCTGCCGCCCTGGGGTGGCTTCACCGTGCGGCAGATCCACACGCTCGCCGCTTATTGGGTTCTGGTGATCGCCGCGATCCATCTCGGCCTGCGCTGGCCGATGCTGATGGGTGTCGCGCGCAACCTGCTCGGGATCAAAGGAACGAACCGGCTGCGAACACTCGTGTTGCGGGCAATCGCGGGGACCATCGCGATCCACGGCGTCTGGAGCTTCCATCAGCTCGGCCTGGGCACCAAGCTCTCCATGCAGATGACACTCGACTGGTGGAACTTCGAGGAAGCCGTCGCGGGCTTCTTCATCCATTGCGTGGCCGTCGCCGGGCTGGTGATGGTCGTCACCTATTACGGGCTCAACCGCGATAGCGCAGGACGTCGACGAGCACCGACAGAGCCGGTGAGAAATGCCGCCGGCTAGGATAGTAGAGATGGTAGCCGGGGAATGGCGGGCACCAATCCTCGAGCACCCGGATGAGCCTGCCGGTGCGGATATGCGGAACCGCCTGATCCTCAGGGAGGTAGGTCAGCCCGAGGCCGTCGAGCGCCGAATTCAGACGCAGTGCGAGGCTGTTAAACACGAGTTGCCCATCGCCACGCACCTTGACCTCGCGGCCATCCTTTTCGAGGCCCCAGGGAAACAGCCCGCCATAGGTCGGCAGGCGGGACGCGATGCAGTTATGGGAGGTCAGGTCCTGCGGCGTTTCCGGAATGCCGTAACGCTCAAAATAGGCCGGCGATCCAATCACGGCCATGCGCATCTCGGGGCCGATCCGGACGGCGATCATGTCCTTCGCGACCTGTTCGCCCAGGCGCACCCCCGCATCGTATCCCGCCGCCACGATATCGACGAGGCCATAGTCGACGATGATCTCGACCTTGATGTCGGGATGATCCGGCAGGAAGCGCTTCAAGGCGGGCTGCAAGACCGAGATAGCGGCATGTTCGCCGGCCGTGATGCGGATCGTGCCGGCCGGCTTGCCGCGCAATTCGCCCAGCGCCGCGATCTCCGCCTCGATCTCGTCGAAGCGTGGCGCGACGCTTTCGAGGAGCCGCATGCCGGCTTCGGTGGGCGCGACGCTTCGGGTCGTACGCGTCAGCAACCGCAGCTTCAGGCGCTCTTCGAGAGCCTTGATGGTCTGGCTCAGCGCCGACTGCGAGACGCCCAGCTTGGCACCGGCCTTGGTGAAGCTGCGCTCCTTCGCGACCATGGCGAAGGCGGCAAGATCGTTGAAGTTCGGCTGCGCCATTGATTAGAATGCCTTATGAGACCAGCCGAATTATTGCTCCTAATCCTCTTGGTCGGCGTCAGCAAGGTTCAGGCTTCCAATGTGCGAGGCTCCAAGAGAGGTCGCGTCCTTCAAGCAACAGCAGACCGTCGGTATCGTTCGATGGCCCGCCGGGCCAGGTCATCTTCATCTTCGGCGATCGCCACCAGCGCGGCCACGATATAGGCCAGTTTGGTTCGCTCTCGCTCATCAAACGCATCAGGAATGGTCGATCTGACTTCGTTCCACGCGGCCTCTAAGGCCGCCTGCGCCCGAGCGAGATCGACTGGGTCACTCAACGATGAGAACGGCATGCTCCTTCCTCCGAGGGCTTTCCTTCGGCGCGGATTTTATGAAGACGGAGCCCGCCGGCAACATCAAAAATTAAGCCGATCCCGTCGCCGAGAGCGATGGGACGCTTCTCCTCAAACTCAAATCTGGTCGGAACCGCCCTAGATATCTTGAGGTTGCTCCGCGCCAGGAGCGGACACTGGGCCGCGGCCCGGAAGCGGACGTTCCCAACTCTGAGTCGAACGGCAGTTCTCGACCCGACTTTGCCGTTGGCCGAACGGCGGAAGGGGCACGGCGGGAGCCCGCCGTGCCAAAGCTCACAGGTCCGTTTGCTCCGAAAGGAGAAGCGCGTCGTCGACATCGATACCGAGGTAGCGCACGGTGCTTTCCAGTTTCGTGTGGCCTAGAAGAAGTTGGCAGGCGCGGAATTGCCTGTGCGCTTATAGATCAGCGCAACCTTCGTTCGCCGGAGACTGTGCGTCCCGTAGAGCGCTGGGTCCAATCCGATCAGCGCCACCCAGCTGTCCAGGAGGCGGCCGTACTGGCGCGTTCTAATGTGATCGGCGTGCTGGCTACGGCTCGGGAAAAGCAAGTCGTCTTCTCGGGAACCTCGCATTCCAAGCCAAGCAATAAGCGCTTCGCGGGCTGAATCCGTCAGTTCGAATGGTACCGGCCGCCCCGTCTTCTGCTGAACGATCGCGGTTCGGAGGCGAACGGCGCCTCCGAGGGCGACATCGGCGACACGAAGGCGAACGAGATCGCCCCCGCGCAGCTTGCTGTCGATCGCAAGATTGAACATGGCGAGATCGCGGGTTCGCCCCTCATGCTGAAGTCGGGTTCGCAACGCCCAGATGTGCTTTGGCTTCAGAGGCGGCTTCGGTCCGATGATGCGACCGAGGTTCCACGCATTATGAGGCTGTTGGTTCTGCGCCTGGATACCCATGGCAGATCCCCTTCTTGGGACGCCGCATATTGGCAAATTCTATCAAATGCGGTCGGGTCTCTCACGCCTCGTGCTGAAAAACGCGAGGAGGAGTGCAGCTTGCGCCAACTGCCGGCCAATGCCGGAGAGCGGACGGACCCGAACAACGATTCTCGGCTGTCAGCGTCCGATCGATGCCGGCACTCACGCGCTTCGCTTATCGCCTGGGCCCCTCGCGCTGCCGCGCACACGCCCGATGGGGTGGCTGGGGGGCGTCAGCCCGCTGCAGGCTCGCTGGGAGCCGCGAAGATCATGAGCGCCGGTCCTGCGGCTTTCGCCTTGTCAACATTGTCCAGGCGCGAAGATTGAACAGCGCGACCGAGGTCGCCGCGACGACGAGCGCGCAGAGCATGAGCTTGGAGATGCTCCCCATCGTCCCGTCGATCAGCAGCGCGTGGACGACCCCGCCGATCACGACCAGCACCACGAGCACAGTATGGCCAAGACGCCAGAGCCGCGGCTTGATGCGCAGGGGCCGGCGCACAGCGGCGAGCAGCGCCGCGGCGAAGGCGGCCCACATGGCGACGCCCCCCCAGGCCGAAAACGGCGTTGGCGAGTCGAAGAGAAGCGCGTCGACGACGTCGGGTGGGCTGGTCAGCCACAGCCCGGCGACGTGAATGATGATCGCCGAGACGAGTGCGGCTCCCACCCAGCGATGCACTAGACGCCCGCGCGGGATCGGGAGCCCTGGCAGGTATCCGGCCGCGAGCAGGGGCTGTAGCAGAACAAGCGCAAGTGCCAAGACGCCGGCGAAACCGGAGACGACATAGATTGGCCCACGCCAGGCGAGCAGCGGGCTCTTTGCAGCGATAGCGAGTGAAGCAACGATCGTGCCTGCGACCACTGCCCAGATCAGGGCCGCCCTCATCCACGCCATGCGGTTCACGCCGGCTGGAGCACGAAGTCAGCCTTCAGGCTCTTATCGCGGGAACTCTGCATCACCGGGCGCAGAAACACGGTCTTGAAGGCGGCATCGTCATAAGCGAGATGACCGTGCGCCTGCCCGAAGGCCGGGATGATCTGCGGCATTTCGAGACGAAAGACACCGTTAGGATCGGTCAGTGTCGCACCGTGGCTGCGCGCATCCGTCTCGTAGCCCTCCGTGGTATGGGCCCAGATCTGGATGCGGATACCAGGAAGCGGCGCGCCGTCTCCGGCCCGGCGCACCGTCCCGGACATCCAGAATCCGCCATTGCCGATGCGTTGCACGGTCGGCGCGCCAGGACGATAATTATTAGCACCGCCGCGCATCGAGTCCGTCGGCGCCAACCCTTGGGCCTGCGCCGACCGAATGATCGCCGGCGCGCCCACTGTCAGCGCCGCCGCACCAAAGGCGGTGCCTGCAGCGAGCAGGCCGCGGCGTGTCGTCGAAATGGGCAGCATCGCGTGCTCCATGGGCCAATGTGATAGGCGTCGGCCAAGGCCAGAAACTCCCGTTCATCTTCAGCCTACTGAAGCTATTCGTCGAAATCTCGTCGGCCAGCGGGGCACACGGCTTCGTGACAACCGATGCCGAAGGATGACCGAGGCGCATCGGCCATCGACCGGCCTCTTCCCTTCGGCGCCACAAGCTGACCTTGGCGCTTTGCCCGAAAGCGGACGCTAGCGGTTCGGGCACGAGGTGCGGGCTCCCGACCCAAAGCGGTCACACCGGCCGGGCTGCACAAAACTGCTCGCCTCCTGCAGCGTTTCCTCCACCGCAGACATGTTCCGTGCCTGCTCGCCAGACGAACACGCTTCTGGAGTCGGGACAGGCAAGGATCGCAATCCAGTGCGAAGATTGCTGCCACGAAAGCATCATGCGGCCGCCAAAACGTTCTCAGACCGTCTTCGCGAAGATCGCGCGCCCCTTGCCGTCAGCTTCGGCCTCATACAATTCGGTGTCGGCGGCACCTGCGCGGTTTCCTCCGCTGTCGGCGCGGAACTGCGACGGGTGCACACTCCGTGTGTCCTCTCGTCAACGGTTTCAAGCGGAGAAAGAAGTCGCTCACACCCGACCCGATATCCCACATCGTCGCAACTGCATCCTATTTTCGGCAACGACACGTTCGTCATTTTGACATGGGCGGCAAAGCCAAAACTGGGCAAGCTCGAAAGGGGCCAATCAACGGCATGGCAACCCGCCCCGAAAAGGGAGGACAGCGTGACAACAACCCGTCGCAACATCGTCATCGCCATGGGAGGGGCCGCCGCCCTGGCATCGGCCATCGCTCCCGCCATCGCGCAAACCGCGGCACCTGCCGCTCAGCCGAGTTCGGACGCCCTGCTCAAGGTCAAGATCCTGCTGAACGGCGGGATATCGGGCCCGCATGCCTTCTTCTGCCTGGCACATGAGCGCGGCTATTTCCGGGATGCCGGGCTGGATGTCCAGTTCTCGCCTGGCGACGGCGCGGCGTCGGTCGTCACACGCATTCCCCAGGAAGGCTATGACGGCGGCTATGGCGACATGAACGCGCTGATCAAGCTTGCGGGACTGCGGCCGAAAAACTGCCCGACAGCCGTCTTCGTCGCGTTCAACACGACGCCCCTGACCATCGGCGTCCGGAAAGGCGGCTCGATCAAGGGTCCCAAGGATCTCAAGGACAAGGTCGTTATCGGCCACCCGATCGACGCTGCGATCGAGGCATTCCCCCCTTACGCCAAGCTTGCGGGGATCAACCCGGAGGATGTCCACATCCTGCGTTCCGTCTCGAGCATGGCGGCCAATGCGAAGGAAGTCGTCGACGGAAATGTCGATGGTGTCTTCGGCTTCGTGAACACCATCATCGCCGCCTTGCGCGGCATCGATATCGACGGGCGGGAGAAGCTGGATTTCCTGGAATTCCAGGATCTTGTGCCGGAGTTTTACGGCAACGCGCTGATGATGAGCCCTGGTTTCATCGCAAAACATCCCGAGGCCCTGAAAAAGCTGGTCGCAGCCGTCAATCGAGGGCTCGTGGAAACGCTGAAGGACCCCAAGGCGGCCCTGAGCGCCGTGCAGAAGATGGCGCCGGGCTTCCGCCAGGAGGTCGACGGTCCGCGCTTGATGGGCACGTTGCAAGTGGAAATGGCTCATCCGGAGGGGGCGGTCCACGGCATCGGAGATGTCGACGACAAGCGGATCGCGCGGTCGATCAGCCTGATGTCGGAAGCATGCCGCCTGCCGCGCACGCCAAAGCCCGAAGAAATCTTCACGCGGGCGTTTCTTCCTCCGCTTGCCGAGCGTGCAAGACCGCTGACCAAGCCTCTTTAAGAACATCGGGCGGTTGATCGGAGCATGGAGCGAGGCCGAAAATCCCGCCTTCACCGATCATGCCTGCTTCTGCTCTTGATGCAGGTCCAGCACCAACCCGGGGCTCTAACGTAGAGGTGCCGTTACTATCGCGCTCTCGGCTGCCCGCTTCGTCCGTGCTTCATCTATCGGCTGACGGAGCGGGCAGTGCGCCAGTTGCGGAAGTCGATGGGCTGCCCGAAAGCAGATGTTGGACCCGCTCCGCAAACGACCTTTGACCATAGCAAACGAGATTTGCTCCTATTGCCATGCCCTAAGCCCTGAAGGCATGGCGCGTCGGGCGTCGCCTGTGGTTGTGGACCGCGGTCACGTCGATCCCGTTCTCCCGGAGGGCGCGCAGCACGGGTTTGACCCGGCCACGCCCCTCTTTGCCGATATGGTAGCCGAGCACCTTTCAGGAAGCAGGCTGCCTGCGACTTGCCATGGCGGGTATCTGGATTTTAGTTTTCAGAATTGACAAAATATTGATTAATGAAATGATTGCATCAAGATTTCTCCTACCTCGCGCCGGACCCATGCTCCTTGAGCCGAACGAGACGCACCCTGTTGGAAGCCGCCGCTGCGATTCCGCGTCGCCGGTCGTCTTCGTCTGCGAGCATGCGGGGAACCTGCTGCCACGCAGTTGCGGCGATCTCGGGGTTTCCGAGCGGGACATGACCCGCCATATCGCCTGGGATGTCGGCGCGTTCCGCGTCGCCGAACTGCTGGCCGAGCGCTTCGAGGCGCCATTGCTCTGGCAGCGCTATTCGCGGCTCGTGATCGACTGCAATCGCCATCTCGGTGCGCCCAGCCTGATCCCCGAGACCAGCGAGGCGACGCCGATCCCCGGGAATTTCCGGTTGTTCCAGAACGAGCGCCGCGCCCGGATCGCCGAGATCTGGCAGCCCTTCCAGGACGAGGTCGGCGCGCTGCTGGAGCGGCGGGCGGACCGGGGCCTGCCGACCCTGCTCGTCGCCATGCACAGCTTCACACCTGTCTATCTCGGGCGGGCAAGGCCCTGGCATGTCGGCTTCCTGCCGGGTGCGATCGCCTGGCCGAGCCTTGCACTCTATGACGCGCTGAAGCCGAGCGGGGCGCTGACCGTCGCGCTCGACCAGCCCTACCGGATCGACGAACACGACCAGACGATCCCGGTCCATGGCGATGCCCGCCAGATCCCCTCGACCCTCGTCGAAATCCGCAACGACCTGATCGCGGACGAGGAGGGCTGCCGCGAATGGTGCGGCCTGCTCGGCGATGCCCTCGACAGCGTGCTCGAGACGGCATCGCCTGCAGCCTCGGTGTTTTAAGGGCGTTTGGTGGGGGTGAGCATGACGGATACGGATTGCGAGCCGCGTCTGCGCCGGGCCGTCGAAGCTCATATCGCCGAAGGCCGGCTGCTCGACGATCTGGCACGGCGCATCGCCATCCCGACGCCGAGCGGCGATCCGACGGCCGGGCCCGCCCTGAGGGCTTATCTCGCCGATGAGATCATACCGACGCTCGACGCGATGGGCTTCGCCAGCGAGATCACCGTCGAGGGCGACCTCGCCCCCCTGCCGGTGCTGATTGCTCGCCGCGAGGAGGGGCCGGACCTGCCGACCATCCTGCTCTACGGCCATGGCGACGTGGTCCAGGCCGATCCGGCGGAGTGGTCGGACGGGCGCGATCCCTGGGTGCTGACCCGTCGCGGCGAGCGCCTTTACGGACGCGGCAGCGCAGATAACAAGGGGCAGCACAGCGTCAATCTCGCGGCCCTGTCGATCGTGCTCGCCGAACGCGGCCATCTCGGCTTCAACACCATCCTGCTGATGGAGATGGGCGAGGAGGCAGGCTCGCCCGGGCTCCAGGCCTTCTGCGAACGGCATCGCGACAAGCTGAAGGCCGATCTGCTGATCGCTTCGGACGGGCCGCGCTGGTCGAGCCGGCGACCGACCCTGTTCCTGGGTGCGCGCGGCCATATCGATCTCGAAATCACGGTCTCGCTGCGCGAACAAGGCTATCATTCCGGCAATTGGGGCGGCTGGCTGCGCAATGCCGGGCAGGTTCTGACCCGCGCGCTCGCCCTGCTGACGGATGCGCGCGGACGCCCTTCCGTGTCGGCGCTGGCGACGCCCGATGCGGCGCTGGCCTATGAGGCGCTGTTCGATCGGCTGGCCACCCCCGATGAGCCAGGCCTGCCCGAACCCGAGGCGGGCTGGGGCGACGGCGAGGCATCGCCCGCCGCGCGCCTGCTGAACCGCAACAATCTCGAAATCATCGCGATCGATTTCGGGGCAATGACGAAGCCGGTCTATGCCATCGGTCCGCGTGCGCGTGCCCTGGTCGGGATCAGCTTCCTGCCGGAAACGGACCCGAGCACTTTCGCGCCGGCCCTCGAGGCGGCTTTTCGCGAGGCGGGGCTGGAGGGCGTTACCGTGCGGCCGACCGGCTTCCTGATGCCGGCGAGCCGCACCGCGCCCGACCATCCCGCCGTCGCCTGGGCTCTGGCCGCGATGCGGCGCTGGAGCGGCAAGCCGGTCGATCTCCTGCCCAATTTCGGCGGCGCGCTGCCGAACTGGATCTTTCGCGACGTGCTCGACCTGCCGACGCTGTGGATTCCGCATTCCTACAATGGCTGCGCCCAGCATGCGCCGGACGAGCACGCGCTGGAGCCTGTCCTGAACGAGGGGCTGATGCTGATGGCGGGCCTGTTCTGGGAGGCCGGAAGCCGACCGGAGCGCCTGTCGCGCCTGCTGGCGCGCTTCTGAAATGATACAACCAGTTTTCATAATTATCACATTTCTGAAAAATTATTGACACAACTTCAGCGGGCGCTACAGTCGCTCCAGCCGATCATGGGACCGAAGGGGACGGGCCTACGCGATGGGACGGTTTCTCACACGACAGCTGCTGCTCGCGATCGTCGTCGCGGTGAACGTGTCGCTGATCGGCTTCGCCATGTTGCGCCTGTCCGGCGATCTGGCGCAGCGCATCGTCGGGCCGGAGGCGACGGCCGAGCAGGTCGAGACGGTGCGCAAGTCCTACGGGCTCGATAAGCCGCTCGTCGTGCAATATGTTGACTGGGCGCGCGATGCGCTCCACGGCGATTTCGGCCGCTCCTTCTTCTACAACGCGCAGGTCTCCGACCTGATCGCCGAGCGCCTGCCGGTGACGATGACGCTGGGCCTGATCGGGCTGGCGCTGGCGCTGCTCTTCGCCATCCCCCTCGGCATCCTCGCCGCGGTCTATGCCGGGAGCTGGCTCGACCGATTGGCGCTGACCGGGGCGGTGCTCGGGCAGGCGATGCCGAGCTTCTGGATTGGCCTGCTACTGATCCTGCTCTTCGGCCTTCAGCTTGGCTGGCTGCCGGTATCCGGCGCCGACGACTGGCAGGGCTATGTCATGCCCTCGATCGTGCTCGGCCTCTATGCCGCGCCGGCGCTGATGCGCCTGACCCGCTCCGGCATGATCGACGTGCTGCGCTCCGATTATATCCGCACCGCCCGGGCCAAGGGGCTCCTGCCGGCTGCGGTTGTGCTCAAGCACGGCCTGCGCAACGCATTGATCCCGGTCGTCTCGATCGCGGCGGTGCAGCTCGGCCTGCTGATGGGCGGCTCGGTCGTGGTCGAATCCGTCTTCTCGATCCACGGGCTCGGCTATCTCGCCTGGGAATCGATCAGCCGGGCCGATTTCCCGGTGGTGCAGTCGATCGTGCTCACGCTCGCGATCATGTATGTCGGCCTGGTCTTCCTCTCCGACGTGCTGAACGCCCTGCTCGATCCGCGGTTGAGGTGAGGCGATGAGCGGACCGTCAGCCCCCGTCCTGCCCGCAAGCACGCCCGAGACAGGCCGCGCAGCCTCGGCCCGGCGCCTGCTGCGGCGCATCCTCGGCAATAGTGGCACCTTGCTCGGCGGCGGCCTGCTGCTGCTGATCGTACTGGCCTCACTTGTCGGCCCGCTGGTCTACTGGCAGGACCCGTTCACGCAGGACGTGACGAACCGCATCGCCGAGCCGTTCTGGAACGGCGGCCCGGCGATCCATCCGCTCGGAACCGATACGCTCGGCCGCGACTACCTCGCGCGACTGCTCTACGGCGGACGCATCTCGCTCCTGATCGGCGTGCTCGCCGTCTCGATGGCGGCGGCGATCGGCATCACGCTCGGGCTGGTCGCGGGCTATTTCGGCGGCCGCGTCGACCTCGTCGTGCGCTTCCTGATCACGACGCGGCTCGCCATGCCGGTGGTGCTGGTCGCGCTCTCGGTCGTGGCGACCGTCGGCAACTCGCTGACCATCGTCATCCTCGTGCTGGGTTTCCTGATCTGGGACCGTTTCGCCGTGGTCGCCCGGACCACCGCGATGCAGGTGCGCGGCATCGACTATGTAAAGGCGGCGCGCGCCGTCGGCTCCTCGCATGCGCGCATCATCTTCCGCGAGATCCTGCCGAATATCTCGAACGGCCTGATCGTGGTCGCGACCGTCGAGCTCGCCAATGCGATCCTGCTGGAGGCGGCGCTCTCCTTCCTCGGCCTGGGCGTGCAGCCGCCGCTGCCGTCCTGGGGGCTGATGATCGCCGAGGCCAAGGACTACCTGTTCTTCTCGCCTTGGCTGATCACGCTGCCCGGTATCGCGCTGGTGCTGCTGGTGCTGGCGATCAACCTGCTCGGCGACGGCGTGCGCGACATCACCGCGCCTTCGGGGACCAGGTAGCCATGGCCAGCGTCCTCGATATCCGCGACCTCGCCGTCGACATCCCCGTGGAAGCCGGCACGCTGCACGCGGTGCGCGGCATCTCCTTCGCGATCGAGAAGGGCCGGACCTTCTGCATCGTCGGCGAATCCGGCTGCGGCAAGTCGATGACCTCGCTCGCGATCATGGACCTGCTGCCGGAGGGCGCGGTCAGGCGGGCGAGCGCACTCAGCCTCAACGGGCGCTCGCTCGCCGATCTCGACAACCGGGCGATGGCGGATATCCGCGGCGCCGAGATGGCGATGATCTTCCAGGAGCCGATGACCTCGCTCAATCCGAGCTTCACCATCGGCGACCAGCTCACGGAATCGCTGCGCCGGCATCGCGGCACCTCGCGGCGCGAGGCCGAGACCCGCGCGGTCTCGATCCTGCGCACGATCGGCATCACCGCGCCGGAAAGCCGGATGAGCCAGTATCCGCACCA
This sequence comes from Allobosea sp. GW821-FHT09G06, assembly GCF_059416005.1. Lineage (NCBI taxonomy): Bacteria > Pseudomonadati > Pseudomonadota > Alphaproteobacteria > Hyphomicrobiales > Alloboseaceae > Allobosea > Allobosea sp. GW821-FHT09G06. Next base: position 41,297 of record NZ_JBWKOI010000006.1, read on the forward strand.
GCTTTCGGGGGGCTTACGCCAACGCATCATGATCGCCATGGCGATGATGTGCGACCCTTCGCTGATCATCGCCGACGAGCCGACGACCGCGCTCGACGTCACCATCCAGGCCCAGATCCTGCGCCTGCTGAAATCGCTGCAGAGCGAGTTCGGCACGGCCCTGCTGCTGATCACCCACGACCTCGGCATCGTCTCGCGCATGGCCGACGATGTCGCGGTGATGTATGCCGGCGAGATCGTCGAGAGCGGTCCGGTCGAGCAGATCTTCCGCGATCCGCAGCATCCCTATACGCGGGGGTTGATCGCCTGCCTGCCCAATCGCGAGCGGCGTCAGGTCGGCGGCAAGCTCGCTTCCATTCCCGGCACCGTGCCCTCACTCATCGGCAGCTTCACCGGCTGTGCCTTCCGCGAGCGCTGCGATCTCGCGATCGACGCTTGCGCCGAGCCGGTCGCTTTGCGCTCGCTCGTGCCGGGCCACGCGGTCCGTTGCATCCGTGCCGGAGAACCCGTCGGGGAGGCCGCCGCATGAGCGCCGCGATGCTCGATATCCGCGATGTCTCGAAGGTCTTCCCGATCTCGCGCGGGATGTTCCGCGGCGGCGCCAAGCTCACCGCGGTCGGCGGCGTCTCGCTCAGCGTCGCACCCGGCGAGGTTTTGGGCATCGTCGGCGAATCCGGCTGCGGCAAGACCACGCTGTCGCAGATCATGCTCGGCCTGCTGCCGCCGACCACCGGCGAGGTCACGATCGACGGCCAGCCGCTGAAATCGCTCGGCCGGCTCGACATCGCCCGGCGCGTCCAGCCGATCTTCCAGGACCCGTATTCCTCGCTCAATCCGCGGCAGACGATCCAGGAGATCGTCAGCGTGCCGCTGCTCGTGCACGGCATCGGCTCCAGCGCCGAGCGGGCGAAGCAGGCGGCAGCGATGCTCGATCTCGTCGGCCTGCCGGCGCGCTTCCTCGACCGGCTGCCGTCGCAGCTCTCGGGCGGGCAGCGCCAGCGCGTCGCCATTGCCCGCGCCTTGATCCTGAAGCCGCGCCTGCTGATCTGCGACGAGCCGACCTCGGCGCTCGACGTCTCGATCCAGGCGCAGGTGCTGAACCTGCTGGCGGACCTGCGCCGCGAGCTCGGGCTGACCTTCGTCGTCATCAGCCACAACCTCTCGGTGGTCGAGTATTTCGCCGACCGCATCGCCGTGATGTATCTCGGCCGCGTCGTCGAGGAAGGGCCCTCGGCCGCGATCTTCGCGAACCCGCACCATCCCTATACCCGCGCACTGATCGACTCGGCGCTGCCGATCGACCCCGGCGGCGGCATTCCCGAGCTCGGCCTCGGCCAGGCCTTTCCCGATCCGATCAATCCGCCGCCCGGCTGCGCCTTCAATCCGCGCTGCCCGGGAGTGCGTCCGGACTGCGCCTCCCGCATGCCACGGCTCGATGCGCTCGGCGAAAGCCGGGTCGCCTGCCTCTATCCGCTGGAACGCGGCGCTGCCGCCGCGCCGGCTTCCGCCTAGACCGAAATCCAAGAGGGGAAAACCAATGAAGAACGGCCTCGTTTCGCTCAAAGCCCTCGGGCTTGCCGCTGCCCTGGCGCTGACCGTCGCCGGCCCGGCGATCGCCGGCAAGAAGGACGACACGCTCCATGTCGTCTGGCGCGTCAGCGTCCCCAATCTCGATCCGCAGCACAACAACCTGCGCGAAGGCGTGGTGATCGGCCAGTTGATCTGGGACACGCTGGTTCACAAGAACACCGATACCGGCGCCTTCGAGCCGCTGCTGGCGGATTCCTGGACCTGGGTCGACAACACCACCGTCGAGTTCAAGCTGAAGCGCGGCGTCAAGTTCCACAATGGCGACGATTTCAGCGCCGACGACGTCGTCTACACCCTGAACTATGTCGCCAATCCCGCCAGCAAGATTTCCGTGCCCGGCAACGGCTCCTGGATCGACAAGGCCGAGAAGGTCGACGACTTCACCGTGCGGGTGAAGCTGAAGAAGCCCTTCCCGGCGGCTATGGAGTATTTCGCGATTCCGCTGCTGATCTATCCGGCGAAGTATCATGCCAAGGTCGGGGCCGAGGGCATGGGCAAGGCCCCGGTCGGCACTGGCCCCTACAAGGCGGTGACGATCGACGGCGTGAAGCGCTACGTTCTGGAACGCAACGAGAATGGCGTGCCGAGCAGTCCGAAAGGCCGCGCCAAGATCGGCAAGCTCGAGATCCGCACCGTCACCGATTCCGCCGCCGAGGTGGTGGAACTGCTGGCCGGCCGGGCCGACTGGATCTGGAAGTTCAACAGCGACCAGTTCGACAAGCTCGGCAAGATGCCGCGCATCGCCGCCTCGCGCGATGAATCGATGCGCATCGATTTCCTCCTGCTCGACGCGATCGCGCCCGGCGACAACCCGCTCGCCAAGCAGCAAGTTCGCCAGGCGATCAACCACGCGATCGATCGCGAGAAATTCGTGAAATACCTCGTGCAGGGCAACGCCCGCGTCATCGACGCGCCCTGCTATCCCGGCCAGTTCGGCTGCGACATGAGCGCAGCGGTCCGCTACGCCTACGATCCGGCCAAGGCCAAGGCGCTCCTCGCCGCAGCCGGCTATCCCAACGGCTTCACCACCCAGATGGTCGGCTTCCGCAGCGCGCAATGGACCGCCGCGATCCAGAACGACCTCGCCGCAATCGGCATCAAGGAGCAGGTCAGCATGGTCGAGGGCGCCGTGCTCGTCGAGAAGACCAAGAAGGGCGAGGCGCCCGTCGCGCATTGGGACTGGGGCTCGCTCTCGGTCAACGACGTCTCGGCCGTGCTGCCGAACTTCTTCGGCGACGAAGGCTATGACCGTTCGCAGGACAAGGAGGTCAAGGCGCTGCTCGACAAGGCCGGCACGTCGGTCGACCAGGCCGAGCGCAAGGCGCTCTATGCGCAGGCGATCAAGCTGGTCACGGAGCGCGCCTATTCGGTGCCGCTCCACACCTTCACGATCAACTACGCCTATAACCGCGAGCTCGACTTCAAGGCCTATGCCGACGAGCTGCCGCGCTTCTACCAGTATGGCTGGAAATAAGCCTCATGCCGGCGGCGCCTTGCCGCCGCCGGCTGCTCCTTGCGACGATATCCGAGAGGCTGCCATGACCATGCCAATCCGGCGCGACGCCCCGTTCGAGAAGGGCGCGACGGCGTTGCTCTTCGTCGACATGCAGAAGATCTGGACGATCCCCGGCCTCGATCCGGATCACCCCGACGCCGATCCCGAGAGCTATTTCTACAAGCGCGCCCGCGACCTCGTGGTGCCCAATCAGGTCCGCATCCTCGGTGCCGCGCGCCGCGCCGGGGCCGACGTGCTGCACACCATCATCCGCAGCCTGACCAAGGACGGGCGCGACCGCTCGCTCGACCACAAGCTGACGCCGATCCACATCGCGGTCGACGCGCCCGAGGGCGACGTGATCGACGAGCTCAGCCCGATCGACAACGAGATCGTGCTGCCCAAGACCTCGTCCGGCGTCTTCAACTCGACCAATATCGACTATGTCCTGCGCAATCTCGGCTGCCGCAACCTGATCATTGCCGGCCAGCTCACCGATCAATGCGTCGACATGGCGGTGCGTGACGCTGCCGACCGCGGCTATCTCGTCAGCCTCGTCGCCGATGCCTGCGGCACCTACACCGAGGAGCGCCATCAGGCGGCGCTGCGCGCCTTCGGCGGCTATTGCTGGGTTACCGATACCGACGAAATCACCCGCCGGCTGGAAGGGATGGCATCATGACGACGGAGCTTCCCGTGGGCGACGAGCTTCTCGCCCTTCTCACCACCGACATGACCGGCCTGACGCGCGGGCGCTGGATCGCGGCCGCCGCCTCCGACAAGACCGTGCTCAAGGGCTGCGGCTGGGTGCCGGCGAATCTCGCGCTGACGCCCTTCGACGTCATCGCCGAGAATCCCTGGGGCTCTTCCGGCGATCTCAGACTGAAGCCCGATCTCGCCACGCGCTTCCGCGTCTCGACCCTGCCCGAGGTGACGGCGCTCAACGGCGTGCTCTGCGACATCACGGAGCTCGACGGCACGCCCTGGCATGGCTGCGGCCGGTCCTTCCTGAAGGCCGCCCTCGCCGATCTCGAACGCGAGACCGGGCTCACGGTCACGGCCGCCTTCGAGCAGGAATTCCAGATCAGCGAGCCTGAATGGGAGCAGGCGCCGTCCTTCTCGCTGGCGGCGCTTCGGCGTGCCGATCCCTTCGCGCCGCTCCTGATGGCGGCCCTGCGCGAGGCCGGCACCGAGCCCGAGATGGTGCTGGCCGAATATGGCCGCGACCAGTTCGAGCTGGTCTGCGGGCCGGCCGATGCGGTCACCGCCGCCGATCGCGCCGTTCTGATCCGCGAGATCACCCGCGAGGTCGGGCGCTGTTGCGGCCTGGCGACGACCTTCGTCCCGAAGCTCACGCCTGATGGTGTCGGCAATGGCCTGCACATCCATTTCTCGTTCCGCGACAGCGACGGCCGGCCTGTGACCTATGATCCGGCGCGGCCGGGGCGGGTCAGCGAGGCGACCGGTCAGTTCGTCGCCGGCGTGATGCGGCACATGCCGGCCCTCGTCGCGCTCACCGCGCCGAGCGTCGTCTCCTACCAGCGCCTGAAGCCGCATCACTGGAGCGCGGCCTATACCGCCTTCGGCGCGCTCAATCGCGAGGCTTCGGTGCGCATCTGCCCGGTGCCGGAGGGGCAGGGTGTCGACATCGCCAAGGCCTTCAACCTCGAATACCGGGCGGCGGACAACACGGCGAGCCCCTATTGGGCGCTCGGCATGATCGTCCGGGCCGGACTTGAAGGCCTGCGCCACAAGCTGCCGCAGCCGCCGCTCGTCGGCATGGACCCCGCCTCGCTGACGGAGGAGGAGCGCGAAACGCTCGGCCTGCATCGCTTGCCGGCGAGCCTGCCGGAGGCGCTGGCCGCCTTCTCCGCCGATGAGACGGTGAGCGGCTGGCTGCACCCGGAGGTGCGTCAGAGCTATCTGTCGATGAAGCAGAAGGAGCTCGATCTCGTCGAAGGGTTGATCGACGCGGAGATTTGCAGCCGCTACGCGTCGGTCTACTGAGAACGAGTCGATGGACCGACATCCACCTCACCGGAGGCGAGATGTCGATTCATCCCTTTCGTTTCGCATCGGATTGATCCGAAAAGTGCATGCCACTTTTCGGTCCGATGCTTGAGGAGATCCGACGTGACGACGCCGTCCGACAGCCAGGTTCTCGCCACGACCATCCGCCAGCGGCTCAGCGATCTCACGCAGAGCGAGCGGCAGGCGGCGCGGACGCTGCTGTCGGATTATCCACTCGCCGGCCTGCAGGCGATCACGGCTTTCGCGACACAGGCGGAGGTCAGTCCGGCGACGATCCAGCGCCTGATCGGCCGGCTCGGTTATCCCCGCTATGCCGATTTCCAGTCGCAACTGCGCTCCGAACTCGACGAGCGCCTCAAGGGGCCATTGGTGCTGGAACGCCCGGCGCAGGACGACGGCGCGGCGGAACGGCCCTGGCTCGGCTTCGGCACGGCGCTCACCAAGCAAGTCGAGGCTTCGCTGCAGGATCTCGTGCCGTCGGAGGTGGAAGCGGTCGCGACGCTGCTCGCCACGGATGCCCGGCGCATCGTCGTCGCCGGCGGGCGCTTCACCCGTTCGGCCGCGACCTATCTGTGCACGCATCTCCAGCATATGCGCGGCGGCGTCTCGGAAATCACCGGACCGAATTCCGTCTGGGCCGATCTCTTGCTCGATCTCGGCCGGCGCGACCTGCTCGTGGTGTTCGACGTCAGGCGCTACCAGCCGGACCTCTACGCCCTCGCGAATGCCGCGCGGAATGCCGATCTGCGCATCGTGCTGGTCACCGATCCCTGGATGTCGCCGATCGCGGCGCTCGCGCATCATGTCCTGCCGGTCCGGGTCGAGGCGCCCTCGGCCTGGGACACGATCGTGCCAGCGATGGTGCTGACCGAGGCGCTGATCGCTGAAGCGCATGCGCGCGTACCGCAGGGCGGCCGCAAGCGGATGTCGGAGCTGGAGCGTCTGCGCAGCGATCTCGCAACGGCCAACAGGACGGACCGGTCATGACGCAGGAACGCGCCCTGCGCGTCGATGCGCATCACCATCTCTGGCGGCTGTCGCGCGGCGATTACGGCTGGCTGACGCCGGAGGTCGGCGCGCTCTATCGCGATGTCGAGCCGGCCGATTTCGCGCCTCACCTTGCTCGCAACGGCATCGACCGCAGTGTGGTGATCCAGGCGGCCCCGACGGTCGCCGAGACGGTCTTCCTCTGCGAGCTTGCGCGCGACAATCCCTGCATCGCCGCCGTGGTCGGCTGGGTCGATTTCGCCGATCCAGCCTCACGCGCCGATCTCGAACGGCTGAAGGAATTGCCGCCGTTCCGCGGTGTCCGGCCGATGATCCAGGACATCGCCGAGGATGCCTGGATGCTGCGCAAGGAGCTGACCCATACCTTCCGCGATCTCGTCGCGCTCGATCTCAGCTTCGACGCGCTGATCCAGCCGCGCCATCTGCCGCATCTGATCGAACTGGTGACACGTCACCCCGACCTGCGGCTGGTCATCAATCACTGCGGCAAGCCGGAAATCCGGGACTGGACACCGGGCGACGCTGATTTCCGCCACTGGGCGGAGGGGATGACCTGGCTCGCGCGCAACAGCACGGCCTTCTGCAAATTTTCGGCGATGCCGACGCGAGCCGCGGTCGGCTGGACGGTCGAAACTTTCACGCCCTATGCCGATGTCCTGCTTGGCGCCTTCGGCCCCGAGCGCCTGATGTGGGCGAGCGACTGGCCGGTGCTCGAACGCAATGGCAGCTATGACGACTGGCTGGGCGCCGCCCGCGAACTGGTCGAACCTTCGGGAGCGGACGCTGTTTTCGGCAGGACTGCTGAGCGGTTCTACCGGTTCTGACGAGACGCCGCAGCCGGCGAGCCGCTGTGGTATGACGATGTGGCGGGTCATGCGGCGCTTGTCCGCTCAACCTCGATCCCAGTCGCGCTCGGCGAGCAATTCTACAAGTTGGACGCCTTCAAGGCATTTCTGGCTGCTGGCGCCCAGACCTTTGCCCAGCCCGACGTGACCCGGCTCGCTGGCATCACCGAACACATCCAGGTCGCGGACCTCGCCCATGCATATCGTCTGTCGGTGGCGCCTCGTGCCGGCGAGATGAGCCAGGTCCATGTCCATCTCTCCGACTGGCACCCGCCTCGACGATCATCGAGGACATCCCGTGGATCAAGGATCACTTTCAGGAGCCGATCAGAGTCGAGGCCGGCATTTTGCGCGCTGCCGCAGCAGCCGGGAACAAGGGCGACGCCGCTGCCCGCCAACATGGAGCGCTACGGCAAAGGCTTGTGACCGGCGGCCGATAGCCGCGCCGCCGCAGCAAGGGCGGTACGGCAACGCAGAGAAACAACCAGCGAGGAAGCCGAGTATGGCCAGGATCGTATCCGGCAGCCGCCCAGCTGGCATCAGCGCAGGTTGCGAACGTATCTGCTCTTGTCGGCTCCGGCGGCGCCGTGAATCTGGCGCAGGGGCCAATCCTGGATGGTCTTCGGCACCTCCGCGCCGGGGCGGGGCTTCGCGTACAGGTAGCCTTGGGCGAAATCGCAGCCGACGTCCCGCAGGCGCGTCATCTGCTCGGTGTTTTCGACGCCTTCCGCGGTCACGTGAATGCCCATGGCGTGGCCGAGATTCACGATGGCGGCGACGATCGCAGCATCGCCGTCATCACAGGTCAGGTTCTGAACGAAACTCTGGTCGATCTTGATGTGGTCGACCGGGAACTGCTTGAGATGGATCAGCGAGGCGAACCCCGTCCCGAAATCGTCGAGGGCGATGGAGACGCCGGCCTTATGCAGTTCGCTCAGGATGAAGGATGCCGTCGCCGTCCGGCGCGCCAGAAAGACCGTTTCCGTGACCTCGACTTCGAAATGTACCGGGGGAACGCGGGCCTCCTCCAGAATGCGAATGATCCTGGCGGCGAGGCGCGCGTCGGAGAAATCGGCCGAAGACAGGTTGACGGCCACCCGGCCGCATTCGAGGCCCTGGTCCAGCCATAACCTGACATCGGCGGCAACCTGACGAATCATCTGCTCGCCAAGCGCGGCTGAAATGGCCTGTTCCGCGAAGACGGAACCGAAATAGGCGGGGGACAGAAGCCCCTTCTTCGGATGCTGCCAGCGCACCAGCGCCTCAAACCCGACGATCTTGCCCGTCGTGAGCGAGACCTTCGGCTGGTAGTGCGGATGAAATTGCTTCGCCGCCAGCCCGTCGCGGACCTCGCGGGCGACCGTGACGCGATGTTCCATCTTCGCGCGGGCGGCGCTGGTGAACACGGCCGCCTGGCTGCGGCCCTGCTCCTTCGCGCGGTAAAGCGCGATATCGGCGGCCTTCATCAGCTCGATCGGCTCGCGATGATGCTCCGGGAAGGCGGCCACCCCGATGCTGACCGTGGTCGAGAGCGCCCGCCCTTCCTGCTGGAAGGGGATGCAGAGGTCATCGACGATGGCCCTGGCGCGCGCGGTTGCCTCGGAAGCCCCCGAAACCTCGGCGAGCACGATGGCGAACTCGTCGCCACCCAGCCTCGCGACGGTATCCCCCTCGCCAACGAGCTTGCCGAGCCGAAGAGCCGTTTCCTGAAGAAGCAGGTCGCCGACAACATGGCCGAGGGTATCGTTGACGTCCTTGAAGTCATCGAGATCGAGCAGCAGCAGGCCGACGCCGGAGCCCGAAAGCTCCGCATTCTTCAGCGCCTCTTCGAGCCGGGACTGGAACAGCGCGCGGTTCGCCAGCCCCGTGAGCGGATCATGGTTCGCGGTCCGCCAGATGGCGTCCTCGGCCACCTTCCGGTCCGCGATATCGAAGGTGAGGCCGATGAGCCGCCGGTCATCCTTTCGCTCAGCCCTGAGCGCCACCCAGGTCTGCCTGCCGCCGGGCGCGAGATAGCGCACCTCGGTCGCGTTGCTGCCCTCGGACATGACCGAGCGCCAGAAGGCGGTCACCTTCTGCCGATCGTCGGGATGAACCCGCTCGATGAAGTCGGAGGCCGGCCCCGAGCCAATTCCGAGCAGCGCCATGGAGTTGTCGGAGCGATCGACCCACTGCGTCTCGAGGTCGAGCTCCCATGCCGCCATCTGGCTCGCCTGCAAGGCCAGCCGCAGGCGCTCCTCGCTGACGCGGATCGCGCTCTCGGCCGCCTTCCGGACGGTGATGTCGGTGAAGGTGCGGACCATTCCGCCATTGGGCAGGCGGTTGGTCCGGATTTCGAGCACGGTTCCGTCCGGCCTCTGCCTTTCGTAGTCGAGGATCTCGACGTTGATGCCCTCGTATTTGATGGCGCGAAGCAACGTCTCGGTGACCGTGCCGAATTCGCCTTGCTGCAGTTGCCATCTCTTCACGTCCTCGAAGAGCGGATTGGACCGCATCAGGTCGGAAGGCAGGCCGAGCAAGTCGATCGCACGCTGATTGCAGACGGCCACGTAACCCTGGGCATCCACCATCAGGATGCCCTGATCGACATGTTCCAAGACAGCATTCAGCAGAGTGCTGTCCATGGAAAAGGGTTGAGCATCGCCTGCAACCGTCAAATGTCGACCTCTTCCCGAGCATGGGGCCGGTCAGGATTACGGTCGAGCGCTTTCGAAATCCTAAAAGATCAAGATCGACCTGTTCCGGTCGCGCGACAAATATCTTCGCCCGGCAGTTTAGACGCGGCCGTGCTTGGGACACGGCTTTTGCCGTCGATGAAAGACCGAGCCCTGCGATGATCCGGCCCGTCTTGATTTTCCGCCGGATTGGCTGTGACTGGATCGGGCGATCGCCAACAGAAGGTCCCGTCTTGCATGGAGTGTCCAGCTCCCGCGGTCGATGCCGCCTACGAAATTCACCCGTCAACCGCCGACGGAGACGGCATGGCGCCGAGCTGGCCCTACCACGTCGCCAGGTGGCTGTTCCGGGAGCCTGTCGATATCGCGATCACCGCGGCCCTGGCCGAGATCGGCGCGCAGGCCGGAGCCGACCGGGCCTGGATGTTCGAGTACGACGCCGATCTGCTGCGCTTCCGGAACACGCATGAATGGAGCCGGCAGGGCGTCAAATCCTATGTCGAGGACCTGCAGAACACGCCGGTGGCGATGATCGCCTGGCTCCACCAGTTCCTGGCGAAGGGCCATGCCGTTATGATCAACCGCGTCGCCGATCTGCCGCGCCCGGCCCGCGCGCTCCAGGTCGAGATGCTCAGGCAGAACGACAAGAGCGTGCTCAGCGTTCCTGTCTTCCATGAAGGACGGTTGCGGGCCTGCATCGGCTTCGACGCGACCCTCACCCCCCGGCGCTGGCTCGACACGGAGATAGCTGCCCTTTTCCAGTGCGCCGACCTGATTGCCCTGGCGCGCTACGGCTCGCTTCCGGGCGGGCGCTCCCGCACCGATGCATCAAGACCGTTCGTCCCGCTGATCTATCTGCGCCGGCCGGGGCAGACCATCGGCGTCGAGCCGCAGGCCATCGTTGGCGTCCGTTCGGCGCGGGACTATGTGAAGGTCTGGCTGCAGGACGGCTCGGCCGTGCTCGACCTGCGTTCGCTGGCGCTCTGGACGGGAATGCTGCCGCCATCATCGTTCCTGCGCATCCACCGGACAGCGATCGTCAACCTGCAGCATGTCAACGGCCTCGACCGGCGCGCGGGCGAAACCTGGACGATCGGGCTCAACCGCGTGGCGGCCCCCTGGCCGGTGTCGCGTCCGTACCGCCAGGAACTGCGAAATCGTCTCGGCGTGTGAACGCCGCCGCTGATTCGCAGGGCTCCCGCCCCGATCGTTTAACTGATTTCTCACGATGAATTCGGCTCGCCGCGCCGTTCGTCGAACCTGCATGTCGGTTCGTCGAAGAGCGCTTGTCGCTCGGCGAGCGCGCGATCTCAATACGGGGATTCTGCAACGGACTTGCCCTGCCTATGCCCTTTCGCCGTTCGCCTCTTCTCAACGGCTCGAGACCGCGACGCATGATGATACGCGCGGTCACACGCTTCGCCCTTCCATTCTCGCTTGCGATCGCCGCACTCGCCGGCCCGCAGCGCGCCGTCGCTGAGGACCTCGCCCTGCGCGAGGCGGCGTCGATGGCGGGCGTCGCGATGTTCCTCAACGCGCGGGCGCCCGGCCTGATTCTGGCCGTGGTCCATGGCGAGGACAGCTTCGTAGCCGGCTATGGCGAAACGGCACCGGGGAACGGCAAGGAACCGGACGGCCGCTCGATCGTCCGTGTCGGCTCGGTCTCGAAAGTCTTCGCCACCGACGTGCTCGCTACCATGGCCGCAAGCGGGCAGCTGGCGCTGGACGCGCCGCTTGCGCGCTATGCTCCGCCCGGCAAAGCGCCGCTGGCCTTCGACGACCGGCCGATCACCTTGCTCGACCTCGCGACCCATTCGGCAGGCTTGCCGCGCGAATTGCCGGACCCGGCGACGCCGCCCGGCGAACCGAATCCGTTCACGACCTACAAGGCCTCCTATTACTGGGACTGGATCGCCGGAAACCGGCCCGCCTATCGTCCGGGTACGACCGCGATCTATTCCAATCTCGGTTACGGCCTGCTCGGTGAGGCGCTCGGCAAGGCCGGCGGCAAGCCGTTCGCCGAACTGGTCGGCGAGCGCATCGCCCGGCCGCTCGGCATGGCGGATACGAGCCTGCGCCTGTCCGATGCGCAGAAGTCGCGGCTGATGATCGGGCTCGACCCGTTCGGCAAGCCCGATCCGAACTGGGAGGCGAGCGAGGTGATGCAGGCCAGCGCCGGCATCTACACCACCGCCGACGACATGGTGCGGTGGATGCGCTGGCACCTTGCCGACGACGCCGCTGGCCGGCCGGCGCGGACGCTCGCGCATGCGCTCTGGCGGCCGCATGACGGGCTCCAGCGGCTGGTCGGCGTCGAGGCGACGGATTCAGAAGGCATGGGGCTGGGCTGGATCGTCAGCCGGCCGAAGGACCGGGTGCCGCTCCTCCTCGGCAAGAGCGGCGGCATAGGCGGCTTCATGAGCTATGTCGTGCTTTCGCCCAATCGCCGGCTCGGCATCTTCGTCGTCGCGAGCAAGGTCGATTTCGCCATGTTCGAGGGGTTGCGAACCGCCATCCGCGATCTGGCGGCCGAGCTGGTGCCGGCAGGGCCGTAAATGATCGCCCGGCTCCGCCCCGTCCACGGATCAGGCCGCTTCGCCTCCTCGACCGCGATGCTGCGCGTTCTGGCTGCGCTCGCCGGCGCCTGCGCGCCGCTTGCGCTGGCCTTGCCCGCCTGGGGGCAAGTGAGCGGCAAGGGCGGAACCGGCGGTGCCCATGGCGCCAGTCCTCCAACGGGTGGCCGCGGCGGCGGAACCGCAAGCGTAAGTGCCGGCGGTGGTGGTGGGGGCGGTGGCGGCGCCAATGCGGAGACCGGCTCCGGCTCGGGCGGGGGCAAGGGCGGCAGCGGCGCGCATGGCCACGGCGGCGGCCATGGCGGCGGAGTCAACGGCGCACCCATCCTGTCCTCGATCCCGCCCGGATATGGCGGGCATATCGGACAATCCGGCTCGGCGGGCGGATCGCCCTCGCGTGGCGGGGGCGGCGCGCCGGGACATGACGGCGGCAGCGGTGGCGGCGGCGGTGGCGGAGCCGCCGGCCTCGACTTCTCCGGCACGCTGCTGACGGCCGGCCAGACGATTAACCTGACCGGCGGCAATGGCGGCGACGGCGGGACCGGGGCGAAGGGCGGCGACTCCTACAGGGATCCCTTCATAGGGCACCGCGGCGCCGGTGGCGGCGGAGGCGGCGGAGGCGGAGGCGGCGGCTCCGGGTTGACGCTGCCTGGCGCAGGCTGGGTGGCCGACCCCTTCCTGGGCGGTATTCACTGGGTCACGCCCTCCAATCTCGTCGTGACGAGTACGAATGCGGTACTGCAAGGCGGCAATGGCGGCCGCGGCGGCAACGGTGGCAACGGTGGGTCCGGCTCCGGAGCCTATGAGACGACGATCTGCTATGGCCGCGGCATCTGCACGGTCACCGCGCGCTGGTATCCGGGCGACGGCGGGGCCGGTGGCGGCGCCGGCAATGGCGGTGCGGGCGGCGCCGGCCTGTTCTCGGCCTATGGGCGGCAGCTCAATCTCTTCGCGACGATCGCCCGCGGCGGCAATGGCGGCGACGGTGGAGGCGGCGGGGGCGGCGGCGATGCAGGCTCGACCTACGGCTACCCGATGCCACAGGCCAACCAGGGCAATCCGGGCGCCGACGGGAACGGCGGCAATGGCGGCTCCGGTATCGAGGTCATGGCGGCGAGCGGGGGCAGCACAGTCATCTCTCTGTCCTGGGACAGCCAGGCACTGGGTGGCGCGGGCGGTCGCGGCGGCCCGTTCGGCCTGCCCGGCTGGGGCGGCGACGGCATCCGCGTCACCGGTGACGCGACCGTCACCGCGGGCGGAAGCATCGTGGGCGGCAGCGGCGGCGATGCCAGAAGCACGCAGTCGGTCGGCGGCGGTGGCGCCGGCATCTTCATCGACGGCCGGGCCACCATCACCGTCCAGAACGGCGCGCAGGTCTGGGGCGGGCGCGGAGGGCTCGGGCAGGCATTCTCCAACCACCCCGGCGGCAATGGAGGCTCCGGCATCGAGGTCCTGCGCGGCGGCACGTCCCTGATCATCGCCGGAGAGGTGCGCGGTGGCGACAGCCAAGGCCCTGTCTTCGGCTCGCAAGGCGCCGCGATCGCCCTCAATGGCAGCGGCAACACGGTGGAGCTGCAGGCGGGCTACAACCTCGTCGGCAAGGTCAATGGCGGCAGCAACGCGACCCTCATCCTCGGCGGCGGCACCAATGCCGGCTTCAACCTCGCCGGACTGGGCGAGCAATATCTGGGCTTTTCGGATCTCAATAAAACGGGCGCGAGCACCTGGACGCTCAGCGGCGCCCCAACTGCCTTTCGCGGCAACATGGCGATCGGGGCGGGCGCCCTCGCCTTCGCGCCCGGCACGCAGCTGACGGCCGCGAAGGCCGGGATCGCAGAGGGTGCGGGCTCGTCCGCGGCCGTCTCGGTTGCGGGCGCCGGAGCACGATGGACCGTGGACGGGCCGCTCGTGATCGGCAACCAAGGACAGGGCAGCCTGGCGGTCTCCGCCGGAGGCAACGTCCAGGCCGGTGCGATCAGCGCTGGCGCCGCGGCCGGCGGCAGCGGCTCGATCAGCATCATCGGCAACGGCTCGCATATCGGTACCGGAGCCCTTACTCTCGGTGATGGCGGCGCGGGATCGGCACTGGTGAGCGGTGCTGGCGCGAGTCTCGCAACAACCGCCCTGACTGTCGGCAATTCCGGCAGCGGCACCCTGACCGTCATCGATGGCGGCAAGGTAAGTGCGGGCGGCAGCCGGCCCATCGAACTCGCCCGGAACGCGGGCAGCTTCGGCACCATCACTATCGGAGCGGCGGCGGGGCAGGCAGCGGCGGGCGCAGGCACACTAACCAGCGGCATCCATTTCGGCGCTGGCAACGGCCGGTTGGTCTTCAACCACAACACGCCCGGCTACACCTTCTCCCATGCTCTTTCCGGCGCCGGCGCCATCGACCTGCTCGCGGGCACGACGATTCTCTCCGCCGACAGCAGCCGTTTCTCCGGGCAGACGACGGTCGCGGCCAGCACCTTGCAGATGGCGGGCACCGCGCGCCTCGGTGGAACCGTCGCCATCGATAACGGCGGCATCGTCGCCGGCGGCGGCGGCATCGGCGCGACCACGATCAACAACGGCGGCACGCTCGCACCCTCGGGCCTGACGTCGCTCACCGTCAACGGCAACGTGACCGCCCATGGCGGCGGCACGATCAAGCCGTCCGATGACTCCCGGCTCATCGTCAACGGTACGCTGACACTCGATGCCAGCAGCAACTACGACTACCGCCTGCACGGCTATGGAGCCTCGTCGCCGGGCTCGGCGACGACGCGGGTCAATGGCAATCTCGTTCTGAACAACGCCACGCTCAATCTCGGCAGCAGTACCCAGCCCGCGATCGGCTACCATCGCGTCATCACCTATAGCGGCGCACTGAGTCCGTCGAACGGCAGTTTCATCATCGGGGCCATGCCGTCGACCGGTCCATTCGCCTACACCTATGGCGTCGATGCCTCGCAAACCGGCAAGGTCGATGTCCTCGTGACCGCCAACGGCCTGAACATCCTGCAGCTCTGGGGCACGACATCGGCTGGCGGCGCGGACGGCGTCTGGAATGCCAACGACCCGAACTGGTTCAATCTCGGCGGCGCGACGACCACGTCATGGGGCGGCGCGTATGGCGTGTTCCGCGGCCCAGGCGGCATCGTCACGCTCGACGACAGCAACGGCCCGCTCAGTGCCGTCGGGCTGCAATTCGCCGGTGGCGGCTACACGCTGACCGGGGACAGTCTCGACCTGCACGGCTACAACAATGGCGGCGTCGTCATCACGACGCCGGAAATCCGGGTGCTCGACGACGAGACGGCGCGGATCAATGCCACGATCACCGGCACGGCCGGGCTGGAGAAGACCGGCGACGGCCTGCTGATCCTGGGCGGCACGAACAACTATAGCGGCGGCACGATCATTTCGGGCGGGACCTTGCAGGTCTCGGCCGACGCCAATCTCGGCGCGGGCAGCGGCAATCTCACCCTCGACAGCGGCGCGCTTCACACCACCGCGAACATGGTGACCGGTCGGACTGTCCTGCTGCGCGGCACCGGCGCCATCGAGACGAGTTCCGGCACGACATTGACGCTGACCGGCCCGGTGAGCGGCGTTGGCGGCCTGATCAAATGGGGCGACGGCACGCTTCTCCTCACCGGCAACAACAGCTGGGCCGGCGGGACGCTGATCACCGCCGGCACCGTGCAGGCCGGCGCCGGCACGGCCTTGCCCGTGATGACCGACTGGCTATTGACCGGCGGCAAGCTCGATCTCAACGGCCATGACCTGTCGATGCGCCTGATCGCCGGCATCGGCGGCGAGATCGCGCTCGGCAGCGCCGACCTGACCGTCCGCCAGGCGGATGACAGCCTCTATGCCGGATCCATCACGGGAACCGGCCGCCTGCTGAAGGAAGGCACCGGAGCGCTGCTCCTGACCGGCGCGAACTCCTATTCCGGCGGCACGGTGATCCGCGACGGCACGCTTGCCGTCATCGCCGACACCAATCTCGGCCATGCCGGTTCGACACTCGCCTTCGACGGCGGCGGCCGGCTGGCCACGGTCGCCGACATCGCCAGCAACCGCTCGGTGACGGTTTCCGGCACGGGCACGATCGAGACCGCCGCGGGCACCGGCTTTACCCTCGGAGGCTCGATCGGCGGCAACGGCGGCCTGGTCAAGGAAGGGCGGGGAACGCTGACCCTGACCGGCAACAGCTCCGGCTTCGCCGGGTCCACCACCGTGTCCGCAGGCACGCTCGTGGTCAACGGCGCGCTCGGCGGCGGCCTCGACGTTCTGGCTGGCGGGCGGCTGCAAGGCAGCGGCACCGTGGGCCCGACCATCATCCAGGCCGGCGGGGCGATCGCCCCGGGCGACTCGATCGGCACGCTCTCCGTCACCGGCGATATCCGCTTCGAGCGGGGCGCGACCTATGAGGTCGAGGTCAGCCCGGGCGGCGCATCGAGCGACCTGATCCATGCCAGCGGCAAGGCGCGCCTCTTCGGCGGCTCGGTTGTGCATGTCGGCGAAGACGGACTGTACCGGCCGAACCAGCGCTACACCATCCTCTCCGCCGATCAGGGCGTCGAGGGCCGCTTCGACGGGGTGAGCTCCCGCTATCTCTTCCTCGATCCGCGGCTCGACTATGACGCGAACACCGTCAGCCTGACCTTGCTGCGCAACGACCTGTCCTTCGTCGCGATCGCGCAGACGCGCAACCAGGCCCAGACGGCGCTCGGCCTGCAAAGCCTCGGCGATACGCATCCGCTCTGGCTGAGCTTCACGCAGCTGCGCGACGCGGCGGAAGCGCGGCGCGCCTATGACAGCCTATCCGGGGAGATTCACGCCACGGCCAAGACCGTCCTGATCGAGGGTAGCCAGGCCGCGCGGGGCGCCGTCTCGGACCGTATCCGCGCCGTCTTCGACGGTATCGGGGCCCCGCGCATCGCGACGCTGGCCTATGCCTCCGGCCAAGGCGCCGTCGCCGCGCCGGCTCCCGAGAGCTTTGCCCTGTGGGCCCGCGGCTTCGGCTCCTGGGGACAGGCACGCAGCGATGGCAATGCCGCCTCCGTCACGCGATCGAGCGGCGGGCTTTTCGCCGGCTTCGACGTTCCCTTGGCATCGGGAGCGCGGATCGGCGCGCTGGCCGGCTATTCGCGCTCGACATTCGAGGTCGCGGGCCGCGGATCGCAGGGCACGGCGGACAATTACCATGTCGGCCTCTACGGCGGTGCGGAACTCGGCGGCTTCCGCCTGAGCGGCGCAGTCACCTATGCCTGGCATGAACTGGTGACGCGGCGCACCGCTGCCTTTTCCGGCTTCGGCGAGGCGCTGCGTTCGGACTATGACGCCCGCAGCTTTCAGGCCTTCGGCGAGATCGCCCATCGCTTCGACCTCGGCCGGGTCGCCTTCGAGCCCTTCGCCAATCTCGCCTATATCAATCTCCGCAGCGGAGACTTCGCCGAGACGGGCGGCGTCGCCGTGCTCTCCGCCAGGGCACAGAGCACGGCGGTCACCTTCGCCACGCTCGGCCTGCGCGCCGAGACGCGCTTCGATCTCGGCAACACGGTCATGCGGCTGGGCGGCACGCTCGGCTGGCGGCATGCGACGGGCGACGTGACGCCCCTGTCGCAGCATGCCTTCTCCGGCGGCGCGCCCTTTTCGATCGCGGGCACGCCGATCGCGCGCAATGCGCTGACCCTCGGAGCCAGCCTGGCGGCGAACCTGACATCCAATGCGGAGATTTCGATGGCCTATGACGGCCAGCTCGCGCAGCGAGCGAGCGATCACGCCTTCAATGCCAGGCTTGCCGTCAGGTTCTGAGCCGCAGCTTCAGCGCCCGCCTCGCGGCACCGGGCCGGCTCGCCGGTCCTTGGCGGCGCCTATGCGGACGACCCTGGCCGCCATTCGACGACCAGCGGCTCGCGGAAGGCAAAGCGCACGAGGTGGCTTGCAACCACGTCCTGCAACTGAAGCAGCGCCTCGGCATCGGGCGCGTCGAGCGCGAGGCGCAACACCTCGCCTTCCGCGAGGAGCCGGCAATCGCCGATCGAGAACCGGACGATCCCCGCCTTCTCGTCGAAACTGGCCTCGACCTTGTGGCCGAAATGCTTGCAGAGCTGCTGGAGATAGCGCGAGGCGGAGGCGGTCGCGACCTCCGCATGGCTGTGCTGCCGGCTCGATGTCTCAGTCATGAGGTTCACCTCAGCGCAGGCTCGTCCAGTAGGTGCCGTCCAGCGGCACGGGCTGGAAGCGCTGCTGCATCGTCGCCAGCAGCGCCTTCGGGTCAAGATCGGCGAAGAGCTGCGGATGCAGCCATTGCGCGAAGGCCTGCACGGCGACCACGTTGAAGGGCGAGTTGTAGAAATGGTGCCAGACGGCATGGGCGCGTCCCTGCCGGACGGGGTCGAGCCCGGCAATGCCGGTGCGCGTCAGCGAGCGGGCGAGCAGTTCGCGCGCCCGCGCCGCATCGACCCCGGGGCCGAGCGCGAGCCAGGGCGCGTCGGCGGGCTGCAAGCCGCTGCCGATCGCCGTGCCGATATAGATTTCGGGCGGATTCGAGATCAGCCATTCCAGATTGACCACGCCGGCCTCGCCCGGAATGAGATCGTCGGCGATGTTGACACCGCCGGCCGCCGTGACGAAGCGCCCCATCATGCCGCGCGTCATGGTTTCGCAGCAGCCGGTGCCGAGCCCGACCCGGCTCTCGACGAAGACGCGCGCGGGCTTGGGCTTGGCCGCAGCGAGCCGGTCCGTGACGGTGGCCAGCGCCGCCCGCCAGGCCGCGATGAACTCGGCGGCCTCGGCCTCGCGGCCGAGCAGCGCGCCGAGCAGCTCCATGGATTTCGGCG
The DNA here is from genome assembly GCF_059416005.1 of Allobosea sp. GW821-FHT09G06. Classification (NCBI taxonomy): domain Bacteria; kingdom Pseudomonadati; phylum Pseudomonadota; class Alphaproteobacteria; order Hyphomicrobiales; family Alloboseaceae; genus Allobosea; species Allobosea sp. GW821-FHT09G06. The sequence continues at coordinate 60,347 of NZ_JBWKOI010000006.1, forward strand.
TGTTGACCAGCGGATCGCTGCGGAAATCGATGAAGACGATGGCGACGCCGGCCGCCTCCAGCGCACGGATGACCTCACCGGAGCGGGTATCCGGGCCATGGCCGTACAGGCCGAAGACCGCGACCTGCGGCGCGGCCGAGATCGCCTGCTCGATGCTGAAGGTGTCGCGCGTATTGCGCCCGATCCGCTTGACCGCGTCGAGCGCCGGGAAGCGCTCGCGATAGCGCTGGTAGCTGATCGGATCGACCGCCTCGTAATCGCCCATCATGCCGACGAGCCGCGCGACGGGATCGGCCCGGTCGAGGATGGCGAGGGCCGGCAGATGGCGCCCCTCGCCGATGATGATGCGCTCGACCTTGTCGGGCACGGCGACCGTGCGGCCGGCGAGATCGACGAGCTCCCGCCCGCTCGCCAGCGACGGCAGCAGCAGGGCCAGCAGGGCCAGCAGGGCGAGGATGCCGGCCAGGCGCATCAGAAGCGGGCCGAGGCGCTGAGCACGACTGCCCGGCCGGGCTGGTAGAGTGGCGTCACCGTGCCGAATTCCTGGCCGTAGGTGGCCCGGTCGGCATAGGTCTGGTCGAGCAGGTTCTTGACCTCGGCGCGGAAGGTCAGGTTCGGCATCTGCAGCGGCTTGTACTCGGCGAAGAGGTTGACGACCTCGTAGCCCTTGAGCGGCAGGTTGCCCGGAGCGACCTTCTTGTAGTCGCGCACGATCTCGACATCGGCGCCGACGGTCACGCCCCATTGCTTGAAGGTATGGGCCGCCGTCAAGGTGAAGACGTCGCCGATCGGGGTGGCGAGATAGGTGCCGGTATCGGAATCCGCGCGCTGGCCGTCGATCCGGACATCGACGCTGGCATATTTGCCGCGGATATAGCCGTCCTCCCAGGCATAGCCGAGGCCGATCTCGTAGCCCTGCGACTCGATCTCACGCGCCAGCGTGGCGCTGGCGACGGCGAAGCGGGCGGCGCGGGCATTCTCGAGCTCGGTGCGGAAGACCGAGCCTTCCAGGGTGAAGCCGTTCCAGCGCCCGACGAGGCCGGCGATCACGTTGTCCGAATGGACCGGCCGGACGCCGCGGCCATAGCGCCAGGCGGTGTTCATGATGAAGTTCTCGGCCAGCTGCACGCCGCCCCAGACATGGGAATAGCCGGCGCGAACGGTCAGGTGCTCGGGGATGAGGTCGAACTCGGCCGAGATGTTGCGCGACAGGCCGGAATTGTCGAATTCCTCCCCGGTCGTGCCGGTGAACCATTGCCGGTCGCCACGCAGGCCGAAGGACAGGCGCATGCGCTCGAACGGCTTCAATCGCGCCTGCGCGTAGATGCCGAGATTGCTGGCCTTCTCGCTGGCGCGGAAGTTGCGGTCCTTGTAGAGCGCCTTGTCCTTGTAGAAGTCGACGCCGGCGACGACGTTGCCGAACTCGCCGAAGCCGAAGCGGTTCTCGAACTTGCCGTTGAAGCTGTCGGTGACGCCGGTGCCGGGATAGGTAACGGGCAGCGGATTGCTGCCCACAGGCCGCTCGAAGATCGGCGTGTCCACGTCGGTGCGGCTATAGGCGATGACGGCCTTGGGGTCCCACAGGCCGATCGGCGAGGTGCGGCTATAGGTGAAGACCGTGTTCTGCCGGTCGATCTCGTAGCGGCGGACGCGCGGCTCCCAGGCCGGGCGGCCGGTGATGAAGCCGATATTGCCGCGGAAGGGCCGGATCGCGTCGTCGCGGACGCGCTCATGGCTGATCTGGAAACGGTCGCCGGTGGGAGCTTCCCAGCCGAGCTTGAAGAGCCCGCTCAGCAGGTCCGTCTTGGTGCCGAGCACCTCGCGGCCGTCGCCGGCCTTGTAGTTGTCGCCCTTGCCGATCGTGCCATAGGCCAGAAAGTCGAAGCCCTCGTAGCGGCCATAGCCGGACAGGCTGTTGGTGAAGACCGAGCCGTTGGTGTTGAACTGCGTCTTGGCGAAGGCGCCGACGCCGTTGCCACTGAGAAAGTCGCGCGCGTCCTTGGTCTCGTAGGCGATGGCGCCGGCCAGTGCGCCGGGGCCGGCATCGGCCGGGGCCACGCCGGCATCGATCCGTGCCGCCTTGAGGAAGGAGGGATCGATCAGCGTCGTGCCGTTATGGTGGAAGACCTTGTTGTTCTGCCGGCTGCCGTCGATGGTGACGGCGAGATTGGTCTCCTCGACGCCGTTGACATAGACCTTCTGCGACATCGGCGTGGAGCCGCCGACCTTCACGCGCGGCTCGCCGCCGAAGACGTCGCGGATGTCGGTCGGGTTCCGTCGCTCGAGATCGCGCGGGCCGATCAGGATCTCGGCGACGCCGCCGCGCGCCAGCGGGTTGCCGGCGACGTCGATCGTGTCGAGCGCGATGGCGCCTTCCGGAACCGCTCCGCCGGCAGCGCCGGCAGATCCCGCGGCACTGACCGTCACGCTGGTCGCGCTGGTGAAGCGGAAATTGAGGCCGGTTCCGGCCAGCAGCCGGGACAGGGCCGCTTCCGACGAGAGGGCACCATTGACCGCGGCGGAGCGCTTGCCGGCGGTAGCGGAGGCCGGAGCGACGACCGCGACGCCGGTCTGGCGCGAAAAGGCGATCAATGCGGAGGAGACGGGCTGGGCGGGGATGTCGAGCGTCCGGGCGGATTGCGCCATCGCCGGCATGGTAACGATTCCCGCCGCCAGAGCGGTTCCGCACAGCGCCGCAGCCAGTCTCGCCTGGCGGACAAGCCGCGCTCCGACCCGAATACCCATTGTCGATCCCCAGAACATTGCGAGGGTCGAGACGATTCCGGCCCTCGCAAGGGTAAGACGCCGGCGGCGGCCGGACTCATTAGTGCACTGCGGAAAAATTTTCAGACGGGAAGAAGCAGCGTCAGCCAGGCGAAGGGACGGACCACGCGCAAACCCAGGCCGCCGGCGAGCATATCCAGCCCGCCTGACGGGTCGCTCGCATCGAGCACGGCCGTCACGCGGCGCTGGCCCGCTTCCCGTGACAGGATGCCGATGCGCCCGCCGCCATAGCGCTCGAGATCGGCGACAGCCTCCGCCAGCCGGACATCGTGGAAGACCAGCCGGCCCCGGCGCCAGTCACCGATCTCGCCGGGATCGAGCGGCCCCGGCGGCGAGATGGTCTCGCCCTCGTAGCCGACGCCCTGCCCCTGGCCGACGACGACACCGGCCGCGCCGGGCACCTCGACCTTGACCCGGCTTTCATCGACCGCGACCGCGACCGCCGCGCCCAGCCCAAGCTTGACGTCGAAGGCCGTGCCGAGTGCCGTCACGGTGCCGCCCCGCGCCGCCACCGAGAACGGCCGGGCCGGATCTTTCGCGACGGTGAAGAAGGCCTGGCCGGAGACGAGCCTGATCATCCGGCGCGAGCCGGTCAGGTCGACATCGATCGCAGAAGCCGGTGCGAGCTCGACCTGCGAGCCGTCGGCGAGCGCGATGATACGGCGCTCGCCGGCCAACGTCCGAAAATCCGCGAACCGGCCGGATTGGGCGAAGATGCCCAGGATGCCCGCGGCCAGCACCAGCGATGCCGCGAGGGCGAAAGCAACCTGCCGCCAGCGCCTTGGCCTCGCCGGAACGGCCGCGTGAACGGGGCGCGCGGCCTCAGCCGCCTTCAGGGGCCTGAGATGGTCGAGATCGGACCAGAGCATTTCGAGCTCCGTCCAGGCCCGCGCATGATCGGGGCTCGCCGTCAGCCAGGCATCGAAACCCCGGCGCACGGCCGCATCGGCCTCGCCATCGCGGAGCCGCACGAACCACTGCAAGGCCTGCTCGTCCGGTGTTTCCTCAGCCTGATCTGCCATCGCCCTATCCCGAGCCGAATCCACCCTTGCGGCCGAGGGCCGCTCTGGCAACCGGACGAAGCCTTTCTCAATAGACGATCCGCGCCGCCGGATGCATTAGTCGGAATTGCGGAGCGCGGCGCGCAGGCTTCGCATGGCATTCGCGAGATGGACCATGACGGTGTTGCGGGCAATGCCGAGCCGCAGGCCGATCTCGACATAGCTCAGCCCCTCATACTTGTGCAGCAGCAGGACTTCGCGGCTTCGGGGCGGCAACTCCTCGATCGCCCGGCGCAAGCGCCTGTCGCGCTCGCCTGCAAGCAGCTGTCCTTCGAGGGAGGTCGTATCGTCGCTCACCGCCGGAGCCTCGGGCGGCAATGGCTCGAACAGGGCGGTATGGCGCTGCTGGCGGCGCCAGTGATCGACCGCCATCGTGTCGGCCGAGCGGCGCAGATAGGCGCCGGGATCGCGCAATTCGGCGGGCGGCGACCGGAGCAGGCGCAGGAAAATGTCCTGCACAGCGTCGGAAGCCTGCTGCGCATCGAGCCCGCGCCGGATCAGCCGTAGCTGCAGCTTGTGCTGCTCGGCGGCATAGATCGCAGCGATTCCGGCTGTCTTGTCGCTCATACCCGCGCGGCTCGTGGCTGGAGCCGCGCTTATGCTGGCAAGAGCAACAGAATAACAAGCAAAAATGCTGCAAGATCAATAGATTAGATCGATCCTAATTTAAGACTGAGAACCTTCGGGGCTTCATACACCACCGCGACTACTCGCCGTGATCGTGAGCGTCGGCATGGCCGCGGCGCCAATAGGCGGCGACGAGATGCCGGTCCTTCGGCAGCTTCCATGCGCTGCGCAGATGCTTGCGGATCGCCCGTGCCGCGGCCTGCTCGCAACCGACGAAGACGAAGGGATTGCCGCCTTCCGGCGGAGTGACGTCCATCACGGCTTGCGGCAGCAGGTCAGTGGTCCCGGCCGGCGCTTCGCCGCGATGGAGCCAGGTGACGTCGAGCGCGGCGTGCGAGGACAACTCCTGCTGCTCGGCGCGATCGGCGACCTCGATGACGATGCTGGCGCGGGCCGTGGCGGGCAATTCGGCAGCGATCCGGGCGATCGCCGGCAATGCGGTTTCGTCGCCGCAGAGCAGATACCAGTCGGCCGCAACGACATCGCCGCCGCCCGGCCCGAGCAGGCCGACCCGATCGCCGGGCATCGCATTGCGGGCCCAGGTCGATCCCGGCGATGAATCGTGCAGCACCACGTCGATGGCGAGTTCCTGGCGCCGATGATCGATGAAGCGGATCGTGTAGATGCGCCTGATCAGCTCGTCCGCGCCTGACGGCCAGATGACGCGATTGTCCGGCCCGACGCCCGGCCAGATCGGCTCGCGCCCCGACGGCGGAATCAGCACGCTGACATGCAGGCCGCCGCTCTCGAAATGGGCGGTGTCCTCGCAGGCCAGGATAACGCGCCGCATCGCCGGTGTGATGTCATAGGCACCGCGCACCACCGCCTCGCGAAAATACGGAATCCGCGGCTGCTCGGGCAAGCTGCCGCGCCAGCCGACTTGAAGGGCCTCGCCCTCGGCGAATTCATGCAAGTGCTCGGCGACCGAGGAGGTGACGACGAAGAGATAGGTCTCGTTCGGGCTCAACACGGCGATGTCGAGGGCACCATCGGCGGCGCAGAGCTCCACGGCACCGAAGCGGCCTTCGAGGCGGGCACCGCTGTCGCGACGCGTCACCGTGCCGTGCTCGACGAAATGCGCGCAAAGCCGCTCCAGCATCGCTCCGGAATCGCGCAACGCGACGCGCGCATCGGCGCGCAGTTCGGGCTCAGCCATGGCGGCTGCCTCCACGGTTCAAGAGCCAGATCAGGTAAGGCCCGCCGATCAGCGCGGCGAAGAGCCCGACCGGGACCTGGTAGGGAAAGACGACGAGCCGCGCGAGCCAATCGGCGAGGATCATCACGCCGCAGCCGATCAGCATGGCGGCGAGCAACTGGTCGCGGCTGCGGGCGAAGCCGGCGAGGCGGGCGAGATGCGGCGCGATCAATCCGATCAGGCTGAGCGGACCGACCAGAAGCGAAGCCACCGCCGTTGCCAGCGCGGCCATGGCGGCAAGGCAGACACGGCTGCGCTCGACCGCAAGCCCGAGGCTGCGGCTCGTCGCTTCGCCGAGCGGCAGCAGGTCGAGCCAGCGGATCGCGAGCAGGAGCGGCAGGATCAGGGCGATGCAGGCGATCAGGCCGGTCCAGGCCTCGAACGGACCGGCCCTATTGGTCGAGCCGGAGAGCCAGACCAGCAGCATATAGGCGCGCAGGTCGCCCTGGGCCATCGCCGTCGAGACCACGGCCATACAGAGCGCCCCCATGGCGATGCCGGCGAGCAGCAGGCGTTGCGGGCCGATGCCGGGGCGCGCGGCGAAGAGCAGCATGACGACGAGCACCGTAAGCGAGCCACCGGCGATACCGGCGAGAATCGCGAAGGGGCTGGCCGGCATCAATGTGAGTGCAAGCAGCAACCCGACGCCGCCGCCGGCGCTGACGCCGAGCACCTCGGGGCCAGCGAGCGGATTGGCGGTCAGGCGCTGCATCAGGCAGCCGGCCGCGCCGAGGAGCGCGCCGGCTGCGCCCGCAGCAGCAAGGCGAGGCCCACGAAACGGCAGCAGGTCCCAGAACAGCGTACCTGTCGCCCAGCCCCAGCCCTGGGGTCCACGTCCGAGCACGAGGCCAAGCGTTGCCACCATCGCAATCAGGACGGCGAGCGGAACGAGGGAGTGAAGCGATCGCGCCTGCCGATCCGATCGCCACGGGACATCACTGGCCTGTGGCGGCTGGGTGGGCGGGACCCGCCGCATCAGCCAGAGCAGGAGCGGCCCACCGAACAGGGCCGTCGCCGCGCCCGTCGGCGCGAGATCGTTGAAGCCCGAGCCGAGGAGCTGCACAGCGCTATCGGTGATCGAGAGCAGCAGGGCGCCGAGCGCCGGTGCCGCCAGCAGCACCTGGCGCGGGGTGCGGGCGCCGAGCTCACGCGCGAGCGCCGGAGCGGCAAGGCCGACGAAACCGAGCACCCCGACCTCGGCGGTGACGCTCGCCGCCAGCCAGATCGCGATGCCGAGCACGGCGAGCCGCGCCGCGTGCAAGGTCAGCCCCAAGCCGCGCGCGACATCCTCGTCGAGGCCGAGCAGGGCGAGCGGGCGCAGCAGCAGCGCCGCTGCGATGGCGCTCAGGGCCAGGCGCGGTGCCAGCGCGAGGACGGCGTCCCAGCTCTGCTGGTTCAGCGATCCGGCGCCCCAGATGAAGAGCGACAGCACATATTCGCCCTTGGCGAGAATGACCGTCGCGCTCGCGGCCGCCGCGACGAGCGAGACGACCATGCCGGACAGGACCACGGTCATCGGATCGAGCCCGCGCCGCCAGCTCAGGCCGAGCACGAGCGCGACCGCTGCAAGAGCGCCGGCCAGCGCCACGCCCTCACGCGAGAAGGCGATCAGCGCGGGCGCATAGGCCGAGGCGATGGTGAGCGCGAGCTGCGCGCCCGACGCGATGCCGAGCGTCGAGGCATCCGCGATCGGATTGCGCAGCACGCGCTGCAGCAGCATGCCCGCGAGCCCGAGCGCCGCGCCTGATATCAGCGCGGTCACAGCCCGCGGCATCAGGCTGTGCCAGAGCAGGATGCTGTCGAGCGTTCGCGCCAGCTCCGGCGAAGCCGGCAGCGACGGTCGCGTCGCAACCACCGCCGCGAGCAATACGGCTGCCGTCAGTGCAGCGAGAGCCCAGATGCCGGGTCGCCCGCCCAACTGGCGGCGCATGGGAGCGGCAGCCTCAGCCACGCGCCGCCTCCGCCGCGATCAGGGCCTCGGTCAGGAGCCGCGCGAAGCGCCGCGCCGCCGGCAGGCCGCCATAGGGATTGATCGAGCCGATCTTCAGGAGCCGGCCTTCGCGCAGATTGGGCAGCGCATTCCAGAAGGCGCTGCGCGCGAGGGTCTCCATGGCACCGGGCGGCACCGGCGGGATCAGGGCGATATGCGCTTCCGGCACGCGGGCCAGCGCTTCCAGCCCGATCGGCGCCATCGCGGAATAGCTGGTGTGGTCCGCCCAGGCATTGGCGAGGCCGAGCCGTTTCAGCACCTCGCCGAACATACTGTCGTCTCCGAAGACGCGGAAATGCCTGGCGTCGCCGAGATTGACGGGAATGACGGAGCGCGTCGCCAAGGGCTTCAGTCTGTCGCGCAAGCCGGCGAACTCAGCCTCGGTCTCGGCAATGTAGCGTTCGGCAACCGCAACGACGCCAAGGCGCTCGCCGATGGCCCGCGTCATCGCGACCGCCGGCTCATAGGGCGGACGGCCCGGCGCGTAGACCGAGAAGCTTTCGACCGGCGCGATCCGGCGCAGGCGCGGCTCGGAGCCGATATAGAAGCTCGATGACAGGATCAGGTCCGGCCGCGACAGCAGAAGCAGCTCGAAATTGACCGTGCCGCGCAGGCCGAGATCGGCGACAGTTTCGGGCACCGCAGGCTCGACGGCGATCTCGCGGAACTGGCGCAATTCCGGCGCGGCGACGGGCGGAAGGCCGAGCGCGAGCAGGGTCTCCAGCACCGACCAATCGACGGTCGCGACGCGCACCCCAGCCGCGCGGGCCGATCGGGATGCTCCCGCTGCCGCGATCAGCGCCAGCGCGGCGCGGCGCGTCGGATATGCCGAGAAACCGGTCATGCGTGCGGACCTACCACAACGGAAAGCCGCAGCGCAGGGCTGCGGCCTCCAATGCGTCGCCAGCGAGCCTCACCAGCGATAGTTCGCGGAGACGGTGACGGTGCGGGCATCGCCATAGCTGCAGCTCGAAAAGTCCTGGCAGCTCTTCACATAGGCCTTGTCGAAGAGGTTGGTGACGTTGACCGCCAGCCCCCAGTTGCCAAGCTTGTAGCGGATCGCGGCATCGACCAGCGTCGCGCCGGGTACTTTCAGGGTGTTGGCGTTGTCGGCCCAGGACTTGCCGACATAGCGGACGCCGGCGCCGAGGCTCAGCCCCTTAAACGCGCCTTCGGTGAAGGTGTAGTCGGCCCAGCCGGATGCGGTGATCTCCGGCACGATGAAGGGCGTCTTGCCGACCAGCGACGGGTCGGTGTGCTTGCTGATCTCCAGGTTGAACGCCGTCAGCGCGGCCAGCACCTTCAGGTTCTCGGTGAGATTGGCCTTTGCCTCGAACTCGACGCCGCTCGAGGTGACCTGGCCGAGCTGCTGCTGGGCGAAGGCGTTGAAGAAGGTCGGCGCGGGAACGAGGACATTGTCCTTGACGATATGGAAGACCGAGGCGGTGAAGAGCGCATCGGCGAAGGTCGGCTTGTACTTGACGCCGGCCTCAACCTGCCAGCCCTTCTCGGGCTTGAAGGGCAGGAAGACGCCGGGCGTCCCGGTCGAGGTGCCGTCGAAGACCGGATTGAAGAAACTCGCGACGCTGGCATAGGGCGTCATGCCGTTCGCGAACTCGTAAGCGAGGCCGGCGCGCCCGCTGAAGGCGCCTTCCCGATCGTCATAGCTCGGCGAGAAGGCGAGCGTGGCCGGGCTCACCGACTTCTTCTCGGCATAATCGTAGCGCCCGTTGAAGGTCGCCAGCCAGCCGCCGCCGAAGCGGATCTGGTCCTGCAGGTAGACGCCGACCTGGTGGTGCTTCAGCTTCTGGTCGAGATAGACGAAGCTCGCCCCCTGCGGCGCGCCATAGACCGGGTTGGTGACGCTGATCGTCGTCGCGCCGCCCGACGCCTGGACATGGTCGATCTCGAAATACTTGTAGTCGAGCCCGACCATCCAGGAATGCTGCAGCGGCCCGGTATCGAACTTGCCTTCGAGGCGGTTGTCGATGGTGAAGGTGTTGACCTTCGTGTTTTCCTGGAAGCCGATGCGATAGAGCCGGTAGTCCGGCGCCAGCGGCTGGAAGCGGTTGCCGAAGGGCGCGTCGGGCCCGGCATAGCCATAGCCGTAGGGGCCGAGCTGGGAGCCGCGCATCTGGCCGTAGCGGGCGTTCTGCGAGAAGGTCACGCCGCCGAAATCATGCTGGAACTCGTAGCCCAGCATGGTCGTGACGCGCTTCTGGCTGTCGATCGAGGGCTCGCCGAAGAAGGCGTCGCGCCGGATCTTGCCGAAGGGCGCGTTCACCACCGTGCCGACATAGGGCAGGAAGCCGCCGCCGGAATGGACCTGGTCGAGATAGCTATAGGCGCCATAAGCGGTGATGCGGGTGGCGCCGTTCGGCTGATAGGTGATCTGCGGCATGATCGTGCCGCGGAAATCCTTGGAATAGTCGGTGTACTGGTCGCCGCCCGAGAGCTTGCCGGTGAGGCGCGTGCTCCAGACGCCCTGCTTGTCGCTCATGCCGACATCGATGCCGAGATAGGCATTGCCGAAATTGTTGATGCCGGTCTCGACATAGCCGAAATTCCGGCCGTTCGGCCGCTTGCTGACGAGGCTGACGATGCCGCCGGGATTGGAGCCGCCATAGAGCACCGAGGCCGGGCCTTTGAGCACCTCGACCCGCTCCAGCATGAACGGGTCGATCTGGAAGCCGCCGAAGCCGTAGGAAAAAAGCTGCAAGCCGTCGAGATAGACGCCGGTCTGGGTCGCCTGGAAACCGCGCACGAAGAACCAGTCCGTGTCGGGATCGGAGCCGAAGGGCTGCGCCTGGACGCCGGCGGTGTAACGCAGCGCCTCGTCGACCTTGAGCGCCTTGCGATCGTCGAGTTCCTCGCGGCCGATGACCGAGACCGATTGCGGGATCGCGGTGATCGGCGTGTTGCTCTTCGAGCCGGTGGCCGAGCGCGTCGCGACATAGCCGGTGACGGGGCCCGCCGCCTTTTCGCCCTGGCCTTCGACGGTGATCGTATCGAGCTGGACGGTCGGGCCGGGCGCTGACTGCGCGAAGGCGACCGCCCCGTATAGCATCGCACCCAAAGAAACAGTCGAACGAAGAACAAAGTTCTTATTCATGTCTCGCTTATAGCACATGGCCAGACCAAGCCCCAATATTGTGTGCCTTATGAGAATTGCTCAAACTTAGAACCATTCAAAATATGGGCACTGCTTTGCATGGCGACGTATCACTGCTAAGTAATAGGGGATTGATCGTTCCTGTCATCCATTGAACGTTCCTGGGCAGGCAGGCCAATTGCGCTCTTTGCGTTGCATTTTGAACACGCGCATCGGCGCGATGATCCGGCCGCAGGAGGGTCAGGATGGGTTTCCAGCCAGGCATGCGATCCGTCCGCGAAGGCATCAGCGTGATCGGCTCGCTCAAATGCCGCAGCTGGAACGGCGTCATCGCGGATCTCTGGCAGGCCGAGTGCCAGGCCGGTGCCACCGGCGAGTACGTCTCGGATCATCCGCGGCTGTTCATCGTGCTCGACAAGGTCGGCGGCAGTTTCGAGACGCGGCTCGACCCGTCGGAGCCGGGCGTCTCGCCACGAGGCGGCGCCCATTCGATCAGCTTCATGCCTGCCGGCGTGCCGGTCTGGGGGCGCACGCAGCAGCGCATGCGCATCCGCCATCTTGACCTGCATTTCGATCCGGCCAGCGTCAGCGAGCGCCTCGGCGAAGCCCTGTCGCCCGAGTTGCTGCGGCAGCCGCGCATCATGTTCTCGAACGAGCGCATCCAGACGCTGGCGCGGCTGATAGCCGGCGAATGCGCCGAGCCCGATGCCCGGCACGACCTCTATGGTGACGGGCTCGTCATGGCCGTGCTGATCGACCTGTTCGGCGTCAGGCGCGAGGCGCCGCGCCGCCGGACGCCCTTGACCAGCCGACAGCTCAGGACTGTCACGGACTATATCGCCGAGCATGCGGCCGGCACGATCCGCCTGCAGGATCTCGCCGGGCTCGTCGGCCTGTCGCAATCCCATTTCAGCCACGCCTTCAAGGCCTCGACCGGACTGCCTCCGCATCAATGGCAGCTGAAGGCCCGCATCGAGCAGGGCCAGCGACTGCTCGCGGCCGGCGACCGGTCGCTGACCGAGGTCGCGGTCGAGGCCGGGTTCTCGGACCAGGCGCATTTCACCCGCGTCTTCCGGCGCATGGTCGGCGAGACGCCGGCTGCCTGGCGGCGCGGCACGCTGGAAAAAGCGCTGATGTTGGATTGAAGCGCGCAAGCGCCCAAAGCTTCCTGCAGAGCCTCGATGCCTGCGCCCATCTTTCGCCGTCGACGGCTGCGGTGTAGGGCAAGGCGACTTCCAGCAGCCGAATGTCTTCCCAAGGCGAACCGGACCATGGACAACATGCTTTCCACACCCGCCCGGGCCGATGGCCTGCTGGCTGAAAGGGCCTTGTCGATGGCCGCCGGTACCCCGCTTGGCGACGGCAACCTGTTCGATCTCGACAGCGTCTCCTTCGCCGTGCCCGGCCGCGTGCTGCTGGAGCCGCTGACACTCTCGCTCCCCACGCGACAGGTCATCGGCCTGATCGGCCATAACGGCTCGGGCAAGTCGACGCTGCTCAAGCTCCTCGCCCGCCAGCAGGCCCCGACGGCCGGAACGCTCCGTTTCGAGGGCACGACGCTCGATGAGTGGAGCAGCCGCGGCTTCGCCCGCAAGGTCGCCTACCTGCCGCAGCAGACGCCGGCCTCCTCCGGCATGCTGGTCAAGGAGCTCGTCGCGCTCGGCCGCTATCCCTGGCATGGCGCGCTCGGCCGCTTTGGCACCAAGGACCGCGAAAAGGTGGCCGAAGCCATGGCGCTGACCGGCGTCGAGGCCTTCGCCGACCGGCTGGTCGATACACTCTCGGGCGGCGAGCGCCAGCGCGTCTGGATCGCAATGTTGATCGCGCAGGACGCCGAATGCCTGCTGCTGGACGAGCCGACCTCGGCGCTCGACATTGCCCACCAGATCGAGGTGCTCTCGCTGGTGCACGATCTCTCGGCGAAAAAGGGGCTCGGTATCATCGTCGTGCTGCACGACGTGAATATGGCGGCACGGTTCTGCGACGAGATCATCGCGCTGCATTCCGGCAAGCTGATCGTCAGGGGAACGCCGGACGCGGTGATGACGCCGCAGCAGCTTGCCCGTATCTACGGCGTCGAGATGAGCGTCATCGCCCATCCGCAGACACAGCGGCCGATCGCCCTCCCTGCCTGAGAGCGATCCCGCGGAGACCGACATGGACCTGATCAAGCGGTTCGCCGCCTATTACCGGCCGCATCGCGGCCTCTTCCTGCTGGATTTCTGCAGCGCGGTCGCGGCCGGCCTGCTCGAACTCGCCTTCCCCGTCGCGGTGACGCTGTTCATCGACCGATTGCTGCCGACCGGCGAGCTCGGGATGATCGGGCTCGCGGCCGCCGGCCTCTTCGTCGCCTATCTGATTAGCGCGGGCCTGCAGGTCATCGTGACCTATTGGGGCCATATGCTCGGTATCGGCATCGAGACCGAGATGCGCGCAAAAGCCTTCGACCATCTCCAGAAGCTCTCCTTCGGCTTCTTCGACAACCAGAAGACCGGCCATCTCGTGGCGCGCCTGACCAAGGACCTCGAGGAGATCGGCGAGGTCGCCCATCACGGCCCGGAGGACCTGTTCATCGCGGTCATGACCCTGATCGGCGCCTTCATGCTGATGCTCTGGGTCCATCCGCAGCTTGCGATCATCACCGCGCTGGTCGTGCCGCTCACCGCCTTCGTCACCATCCGCTACGGCAGCCGCATGACCACCAACTGGCATGCGCTCTATGGCCGGGTCGGCGATTTCAATGCCCGGATCGAGGAGAATGTCGGCGGCATCCGCGTCGTCCAGGCCTTCGCCAACGAGGATCACGAGCGCCGGCTCTTCGCCGAGAGCAACCGGCATTACCGCGACACCAAGCTCGCCGCCTACAAGCTGATGGCCGCCTCGACCTCGCTGTCCTATCTGTCGATGCGCTTCGTGCAGGTCGTCGTGATGCTGGCCGGCGGCTGGTTCGTCGTGCGTGGCGAATTGTCGGCCGGCGGCTTCGTCGGCTTCCTGCTGCTGGTCGGTGTCTTCTTCCGGCCTGTCGACAAGATCAACGCCGTGATCGAGAGCTACCCGAAGGGCATCGCCGGCTTCCAGCGCTATCTCGCCTTCCTGGCGACGCGCCCCGATGTGGCCGACCGGCCCGGCGCCCGCGAGGTAGAGCGCCTGCGCGGCGACATCGCCTATCGCGACATGCATTTCGGCTACAGCGCGGGCCGGCCGATCTTCGACGGGCTGAACCTGGAGATCAGCGCGGGCGAGACGATCGCCTTCGTCGGCCCCTCCGGCGCCGGCAAGACGACGATCTGTTCGCTGCTGCCGCGCTTCTACGAGGTCACCGGCGGCGCGATCACCATCGACGGCATCGATATCCGCGACATGACGCTGAGATCACTGCGCTCCAATATCGGCATCGTGCAGCAGGACGTGTTCCTGTTCGCCGGCACGATCCGCGACAACATCGCCTATGGCCGCCTCGGCGCAACCGAAGACGAGATCGTCGAGGCGGCACGGCAGGCCAGGCTCGACGCCGTCATCGCCGCCCTGCCCGATGGGCTCGACACGGTGATCGGCGAGCGCGGTGTGAAGCTCTCCGGTGGTCAGAAGCAGCGCCTCGCCATCGCCCGCATCTTCCTGAAGAACCCACCGATCCTGATCCTCGACGAGGCGACCTCGGCGCTCGACACCGAGACCGAGAAGGCGATCCAGCTCTCGCTGGCGGAACTGTCGCGCGGGCGCACGACGCTCGTCATCGCGCACAGGCTCGCGACCATCGCCAATGCCGACCGGATCGTGGTCGTCGAGAATGGCGATGTCGTCGAGCAGGGCAGCCATGTCCAATTGCTGGCCCGGCAGGGCGGGCGCTATCGCAGCCTCCATGCGGCGCAGTCCGGCCTGACCGGGGCGGCTTCTGGCAACGCCGTCGCCTGAGCGGGCGACGGCAGCGGAATCGCTTCAAGGGGCTTGAGCGCGGAGGCGACAGGCTTTATCCAAGGTGCAGGCGGAACGAGACGCCTCCGGACCCGCGGAAAAGGTCTAACCTGCTCGCTTAACGACTGATTGTCCTGTCTGCCCTCCGTGCAGCCGATTGCGGGTTCTCGGCCTGATGCACAGGAGGATTCATGTCCAGACTTCCCGCATCCCCCGATCTCGACCATCTGCGCAAGCAGGCCAAGCGGCTCCTGCGCGCCTTCCGCGCCGGTGACGGCGAGGCGATAGCCCGCTTCCGGAGCAGCCTGCCGGCTGCGCAGGACCGCCCCACAGCCCTCGTCGCCGCCCAGCCCTATCGCTTGCACGACGCCCAGTCCGTGATCGCCCGCGAGCACGGCTTCCGCTCCTGGCTGGAGCTCAAGCGCCATGTCGACTGGTGCCGCAGCTCCGAGGCCGAACGGCGCACGCGCTGGCTCGAACTCGTGTTCTCGGAACGGGCGCGCGAGCGGGCGCTCTCGCGGCGCATGCTGGAGGCGGAACCGGGGCTCGCCCTCGGCGCCCCCTGGCTCGCCTGCCTGACCGGCGATACCGGCAGGCTGGAAGCCGCGCTCGACGCCGACGCCGATTTCGCCAACCGGCCGGTCGGGCCCTACACGATGCCGCCGCTCGCCCTCGTCGCTAATTCCCAGTTGATCTGGGAGCCGGCCTTCGCGCCCGGCCTGCTCGCAAGCGCGCGCCTGCTCATCAGCCGCGGCGCCGATGTCAACGGCCGCTGGACCGATCCGCGCTATCCGGGCGATCCGCTCTCGGTGCTCTATTGCGCCGCCGGGCGCACCCATCACCCCGGCATGACACAGCTCCTGCTCGAAGCCGGAGCCGACCCCGACGACAACGAGTCGCTCTATCATGCGATGGAGAGCCCCGATCCGACCTGCGCGCGCCTGCTGCTCGACGCCGGTGCGAAGGTCGCCGGGACGAACGCGATCGGGCGCGCGCTCGACTACGACCGGATCGACGTCTTGCAACTGCTGCTCACGCACGGCTCCGACAGCGAAAAAGAGCATTGGCTCCATCATGCGATCCGGCGCGGACGGTCGAAGGCGCATATCGCGGCGCTGATCGCGGCCGGCGTCGACGACGGAAACGCCGACCGGCGCGGCCGCAGCGCCCACAAGCTCGCCCGTCTTTTCGGGCGGGACGATATCGCCGAGCTGCTGGCGCAGGCCGGAGCCGAAGAGCCGCTGTCGACGGCGGAAGCTTTCGTCGCGGCCTGCAGCCGAGCGGATGAGGCCGCCGCGCGCGCCTTCCTGCTGGACGATCCCGGCCTGATCGCCGGATTGGACGAGAGCCTGCTGACGATCATGCCGCAGCTCGCCGCCATCGGCCGGACGGAAGCCGTGCGAACGATGCTCGCGCTCGGCTGGCCCCGCGAGGTCAAGACGGCCTGGCAGGCGACGGCGCTCAACCTCGCCATCTTCGCCGGCGACGCCGTCATGACACGCCTGCTGCTCGAACACGGGGCCGACTGGCAGACGCGCCATGGCTATGGCGACAATGCGCTGGGCACGCTGTCCTTCGCGTCGCAGGCTGACGATCTCGGCGAGCCCGCGCCGGGCGACCATGCCGGCTGCGCGCGGGCCCTGCTCGACCACGGCGTCCCGCTGGAGCGGTTCAAGCCTTACGGCTTCTCCGACGATGTTCAGGACCTGCTGGATGGGGAGGCGGCGGAAGACGAGGCATAGCCGCGACCTCCTGCCTGACCTAGAGTGGGGGCGCCCTGCAGCGGCCGGTCGCCGCGCATGCAGGGCGCCCCCTCGCCTGCGAGTGCTTCTCAAGCCGTGAGCTTGCTCCTACGGTCGCCGTCCGACACCGACGCGAACCCGGCTCAGGAAGGCTTCCATGGCGCGCCACAATTTCGTTCCGACCCGCTATTCGAACGTGCTCGCCACCTTGCCGCCGGTGCTGGAGATCGCCAGCGGCGACAGCGTCGTCACCACCACGCTCGATGCGGCCGGTTTCGGCGGCGATGGTGCGCAGCATGCCCCGCGCGGCAACCCGATGACCGGCCCGTTCTTCGTCACCGGCGCCGAGCCCGGCGACGCATTGCTGGTCACGATCGAGCGGATGACGCCGAACCGGAAGACCGGCTGGACCTACTCGCCCCTGGCGCCCGGCGTGCTCGATCCTTCGGTCCTGGCCGACCTGCCGAAGCGCGAACGCCATGAATGGGCAATCGATGCGCAGGCCGGCACAGTGAAGCTGCTGGAGCCTTCCGCTCGCATCAAGGACTGGAGCTTCCCGCTCGCGCCGATGATGGGCTGCTTCGGCGTCGCACCCGAGCGCGGCCAGGCGATCTCGACCGCGACCAGCGGCGCCAATGGCGGCAATATGGACTACCGGCTGTTCGGCCCGGGCGCGACCATCGCCTTCCCGGTCTTCGTCGACGGCGCATTGTTCTTCCTCGGCGACGGCCATGCCTGCCAGGGCGATGGCGAGATTGCCGGCACCGGCGTCGAGACCTCGTTCGAGGTCGAATTCACCGTGAAGCTCCTCAAGAAGCAGAGCCTGCGCTGGCCGCGCTGCGAGACCGAGACCGACCTGCTGGTGATCGCGAGCGGGCGTCCGCTCGACCAGCCCCTGCAATTCGCCACGACGGAACTGCTGCGCTGGGTCGGCGAAGACCTGGGTGTCGACCCGATCGAGGCGAGCCACCTGCTCGGGCAGGCGGTGCGCTACGACATCGCCAATGTCTTCAACCCCGCCTATTGCGTCGCCGCGCGGCTGGAGAAGACCGAGCTGACGCGCGCGATGTCATTCCGCACCCGCGGCTGAGCGCCGTTCATCCCCTTCGAAACGCCGACCAAGAAGACCGACCATGTCCACGGATAAAGCCGCCCTGAAAGCCGAGCTGCTTCAGGCGATTGATCAGCGCCGCGACGAGATCGTCGAGCTGCTGCGCCGCTTCCTACGCATCAGGAGCGTCAATCCGCCGGGCGATACGCGCGAGGCCGCGGCCTTCGTGCGCGAATTGCTCGATGCGGCGGGCGTATCGCATCGCACCGAGGCCTTCGTGCCGGAGATGCCGAACATCATCAGCCGCTGGGAGGCCGGCAAGCCCGGCCGCCACCTCATGCTCAACGGCCATATGGATATCTTCCCGGTCACCAACGAGAAGCTCTGGGACGCCGAGATCGTCGACGGCAGGATCATGGGCCGCGGCGCTTCCGACATGAAGACCGGGACGCTGGCCTCGATCCTCGCCTTCTGCCAGCTCTATCCGCATCGCGAGAAGCTTCATGGCGCGCTGTCGCTGACGGTGGTCTCGGACGAGCAGTCCGGCGGGCGCTACGGCACCAAGTTCCTGTTCGATGCGTTCGGCGAGGAGATGGAGGCCGATTGCTGCCTCAATGGCGAGCCGAGCGGCCTCGCCAACCTGCGCTTCACCGAGAAGGGCACCTTGCGCTTCTCGCTCTCGGCCAAGAGCATCGGCGGCCATGGCGGCTATGCCCACCGCGCGCGCAACCCGATCGCGGATGTGAGCCGGCTCGTGACCGCGATCTATGACCGCTACCATCTCAAGCTCGCGGAGCTGCCGCCCGAGATCGACGCGGTATTGACCTCGCCCGAGACGATCGCGGCGGCCGACCTCAACCTCGGCAAGGGCGCGGGCGATGTCGCAAGGCGCATCACTGTCAATGTCGGCATCCTGCAGGGCGGGCAGAAGGCGACGCAGATCCCGACGCATTGCATCGCCCATCTGGACATGCGCATCCCGATCGGCTCCGACCGCGACGCGATCCGCGCCGATCTCGAAGCGCTCGCCCGCGAGGCCGGTTGCGAGATGGTCGTCAACGAGGACCACAGCTACCCGGCGAGCCTGACCGATCCTTTCAGCGAGATGGCCAATATCCTGCGCGGCAATATCCGCGAGCTGCTCGGCCATGACGCACCGCCGGTGTCGAGCCTCGGTGGCACCGATACGCGCTACTGGCGCTGGCGTGGCGTTCCCGCGCTGATCTGCGGGCCATCGCCGATCAGCATGGGCACCGACGAGGAGCATGTCACCATCGACGAGGCGATCGCGGTGATGAAGCTGCATGTCGCCTGTGCGGTGGATTATCTCGGCTCGACCGGTCCGGCGGCCCAGTAAGGCTCAGGCCTCGGGGACCGGCGCCGCTTCGGCGAGCAGTCCCTCGCGCTTGAGATCAGGCCAGAGCGCGGCCGGAACCGGCCGCGCGACGAGGTCGAGATTGCGCGAGACCTCCTGTGGCGTCACCGCGCCGAGCACGATCGTCGCGACCGCCGGATGGGCGGCACAGAAGGCAAGCGCCGCTTGCGGTAAGGCGACGCCATGGCTGGCGCAAACCGCCTCGATCCGGGCGACGCGGGCCAGCACCTCGGGCGGGGCCGGTTTGTAGTTGTAGAAGGCACCGGGCTTGGCCCCAGTGGCGAGAATGCCGGAGTTGAAGACGCCGGCGAGCATGACCGCGATCTTCTTCTCCAGCGCGAGCGGCAGGAACTCCGTCAGCGCGCCCTGCTCCAGCAGCGAGTAGCGACCGGCCAGCATCATCACGTCGAAATCGCCCGCACGGGCGAAGCGGATGCACATCTCGGCTTCGTTGACGCCGACGCCGATCGCCTTGACCGCGCCGGATGCGCGCAGCTTTTCCAGCGCGCGATAGGCGCCGTCCATGGCCTCGGAGAAGCGCTGCTCCATCCGCTCGCCATGGGTCCAGACATCGACATCGTGGATCAGCAGGATGTCGATATGGTCGGTGCCGAGCCGGAGCAGCGACTGCTCGAACGAACGCATCGCTCCGTCATAGGAGTAGTCGATCACCGCCGGATGCGGCAGGCCGCCGGCATAGCCCGAGCCGTCACGCTTCGGCTCGCCGACCCGCATCCAGCGTCCGACCTTGGTGGAGATGATGACGCTGTCGCGTGGCACGCTGCGCAAGGCGGCGCCGATGCGATGCTCGGAGAGGCCGTGGCCATAGAGCGGCGAGGTATCGACAAGGTTGATGCCGGCCGCGAGCGCGGCGCGAACCGTGTCCTGCGCGGTCACCTCGTCGAGATGCCCATAGAGATCGCCGAGCGGCGCGCCGCCGAAGCCGATCAGGCTGGGGACAAGCCCCGCGAAGGGGCGGCCACGCGGAACGGGACCCGGGTTCACCCCGGATCGGGGGAGTTCAGCAGCGTTCGTCATCGCGCGTCCGCAAGGCAGGAGGGAGCGGCAGAGTTGCGGATCGCCCGAGGACGCGCAAGCCCGCCCTCGCCTCAGGCCCCGACCTTGGCGAGCACATCGGCCCGCAGGAAGCGCTCGATGAACAGCATGAACAGCACGGAGGGCACGAGCAGGATCAGCGCCGTGATCGAGGCGACCTGGTAGTTGCCGCCCATCGCCGCGTTGTAGAGCAGGAGCGGCAGTGTCGTGACCTGCGGCACGCCGACGAAGAAGGTGCCGGTGAACTCGTCGAGCGATTCCAGGAAGACGAAGATGCCGCTGGCGATGATGCCGGGCGCGGCCAAGGGCAGCGTCACCGTGAAGAAGGTCTTGAGCGGCGAGGCCCCGATATTGCGCGCCGCGAGCTCCAGGTCCTTGTCGACGGCGGCGAAGGCAGCCGCCGCGATCCAGACGGAGTAGACGAGGCCATGCGCGGCATGGACGAGGACGACGGCGAAGACCGTACCGTTGATGCCGATATTGTAGAAGACGCGGGCGACATTGATGTAGATCGCGACCGACGGGAAAGCCTGCGGCAGCAGGAAGAGCACCATGAAGAACGCGCGCGCCGGCAACTTGAGCCGCGCCAGTGCGTAGCCGGCGGGAATCGAGAGCGCGAGGGCGACGAGAACCGTCAGCACCGCGATCCAGACCGAGGTCGCGAGCGAGGCCATGGCGTCGCCGGTCGGGCGGAAGACCTGCTCCCAGTAGCGCGTGCCGTAGACGACCGGCAGCTTGTAGGGCGTGTACCAGCGCTCGGCGACGGACCAGAGCGCGAGGTTGACCAGCGGGCCGATCAGGAAGAAGGCGAAGGCCGCAAGCGCAAAGGCCGCAAGGACCATGCGCAGGCCGGAGGCGACCCGGATCATGGCGTGCCCTCCTTCGCCATGCCGCGCTTGAGGTAGATGATCGCCGCGCCGGCCGAGATCAGATAGGTGATGACGCCGAGCGCATTGGCCGTGGCGTAGTCGCCATAGGCGTTGATGCGGAAGGCCATGTCGACGGTCAGCATGGTCGGCTGCGAGCCCGCCACCATCATCGGCACCGAGAGCACCGAGAGCATCGTCACGAAGGAGAGGACGAGCGCGACGAGGAGCTGCGGCATAACCTGCGGCAGGGCAAGCTCGACGAGGACGCGCATCCGCGACGCCCCGAGATTGCGGCCGGCCTCAAGCGTGGCGCGATCGAGCGCGGCGAGCGCGCCGGCCAGCAGCAGCGCGACGAAGGGCGTCTGCTTCCAGACGAAGGTCGCGATGATGCCGCGCCAGTCGAGGAAGCTCACCGCCTGCAATGGCTCCATCAGGCCCATCGAGACGAAGGTGTTGTTCATCAGCCCGTTCTTGGCGAGGAAGGTGCGCATGCACTGCGCCGCGACGATGAAGGGGATGAAGAGCGGCCAGCGATAGAGCGCCTTCAGCGTGCCGACGATGTAGCGGTTCTCGCCGAGCGTCAGCGTGCCGGCGATGATGATGGCGGCGAGCCCGGTGAAGAAGCAGGAGGCGAGCACGATGACGACGGTGAAGACGACGTCGCCGGAATAGAGCTCCCAGGCCTTGCCGAAGGCCTGCAGCGAGAAGCCGCCCTGCGGGCCGGTGAAGGCCGAGATCAGCGAGAAGCAGAGCGGGTAGAGGAACAGTGCCGCGACGAGCGCGAGGCCGGGCGCGATCAGCAGCAATGCGAGGTTGCGTTGGGACAGGGACATTCTCGGTTCCGGCTAACCAATCACGACAGGCGGGGAAGGCCGTCATCCTCGGGCTTGACCCGAGGATCTCATGACCAGCTCGCACTGGTCGAAGAGATGGTCGGGTCAAGCCCGACCATGACGACCCTGGCCCAGGGCGAACCTCAGTTCGCGACCTTCTTCTCGTAGCCCTCAAGGATGTCGTTGAAGTAGGGCGCGATCGGGAAGGGCTTGCCGTTCTTGGCGAGCTCGGCCGGCGTGACGTCGGTGAAGAGCTTGTCCCAGGCGGCCTTGTCGAGCTTGCCTTCGAGATTCTTGGCGTCGATGCCCGGATACCAGTTGAACTTCTTGACGATGCCGTCGGCCTGCACCTGCGGCGAGGTCGCGAGCGCGATGAAGGCCTCGGCCAGCTTCTTCTGGGCCGATTTCTCCGGCACGGCGTAGTACATCGGCTGGCCGGGCATGCCGGGCGAGACGAGCTTCAGCTTCATGTTCGGCGGCAGCTTGCCGTCGGCCTGCCAGGAATAGAACATGTCGACCCAGACCGGGCCGATCGCGATCTCGCCGCGGTTCAGCATGTCGAGCGTGCCGGCATTGCCGGGGGTGATCACGGCGTTCTTGTTGAACTCCTTCAGGTCGGCGAAGGCCTTGTCCCAGCTGGTCTTGGTGGCCGCGTCATAGGGGCCCTTGATCAGCTTGTCGGCGTCGCCGCCGAAGGCATAGACCCAGCCGGCGACGAAGGAGACGCCGGACATGCCGCCCTTGATGCCGTTATAGCCGAACTGCTTGGGGTTCTTCTTGGCCCAGTCAGCCAGCTCGGCGAAGGTCGCCGGCGGCGCCTTGACCATGTCGGCATTGTAGGCGAGCGCGGTCTGCGACTGGAACATCGGGATGACGAAGCCGCCGACATCGGTGCCGAGCGCGTTCTTCGCGGCATCACCGGTGGCGAGCTTGGCCGTCTCGACATTGCCCGTGTACTTGTTCAGCAGGCCTTCCTTGACCATCTGGCCGGCGGCCTTCTGGTGGATGACGACCACGTCGAAATCGGTGGTGGCGGCGCCCTTCTGGGCGTCGAGCTTCTCGTAGATCTTCTGCGAGCCGGAATCGCCCGGCCCAGTGCCGACCGAGACGACCTTGACGCCCGGATTGGCCTTCTCGAACATCGGCCCGAGATAGTCCTTGACGTAGTCGACCATGTTCTGGTCGCCGGCAGAGGCGACGTTGAGGGTCTGCGCGGATAGCGGCGATGCCACGATCAGCGCGGCGAGCGAGCAGGCAAGCGTGAGGATGCGCATGTGTCTGACTCCTTGTCAGGCGGCGATCCCGGCCTCGGTCGCCGGGAAGATGTGAAGGCGCTGCAGCGGAATGCGCAGTCCAACCTTCGTTCCGAGTTCGTGACGGGCGACATCGTCGACCGTGATCTGGCGGCCGGCGGCCTCGACCTTGTAGCGGTAGATGCCACCGGGATAGGCGCGCGCGGCGATGGTGCCGGGGACGACGAGATCGCCGTCCGCGGTCGCCGCATCATGCGCGTCGAGGCTCGCGACGTCGTCGCGGAAATAGGCGAGCGCCTCGCCGGGCGGCAGGGCTGCCGTCGCAGCGCCTGCGAGCGTGGCACGGGCCGCGCCGGCCACGACAAGAGCCTGCCCCTCGCCCTTGGCGATATTCAGCGGCAGCACGTTCTCGGCACCCATGAAATTGGCGACGAAGGCGCTGGCCGGGCGGTCATAGACCTCCTCGGGCGTGCCGACCTGCGCGACGCGACCGGCCTGCATGATGACCAGCCGGTCGGCCATGGTCATGGCCTCTTCGCGGTCATGGGTGACATGGACGGCGGTGAGGCCGAGCCGCTGCTGGATGGCGCGGATCTCGTGGCGCATCACCATGCGGATCTTGGCGTCGAGATTGGAGAGCGGCTCGTCGAGCAGGAGAATGCCGGGATCGATGGCGAGCGCGCGGCCAAGCGCGACGCGCTGGCGCTGGCCGCCGGAGAGCGCCGTGACCTTGCGGTCCTCATAGCCGGCAAGCCCGAGGAAATTCAGCATCTCGCCGACCTTGGTGGCGATCTCGGCCTTCGACTTGCCGCGCAGCTTGAGGCCGTAGCCGATGTTCTGCAGCACGGTCATATGCGGCCAGAGCGCATAGGACTGGAAGACCATCGCCATGCCGCGCTTTTCCGGCGGCAGGCCGGCGACATCGCGACCGCCGACGACGATCGAACCGTCCTCGACCGGGACGAAACCGGAAAGCGAACGCAGCAGCGTGGTCTTGCCGCAGCCGGACGAGCCGAGAAGCGCGGTGAAGCTGCCGGGCGTGAAGTCCAGATCGATGCCATGCAGCACGCGCGTACCGCCATAGGCGACCTTGAGGCCGCGCACGCCGATGGCCGCGCCGCTACCCGCTCTCGCTTGCGTTTCCGGCTGCAAGGCGCCTACTCCCCCGGTTCTGCTCTTATCGCCTGACAATGGAATATTTCTTCCACAATCGGCTCAGTTGAAATAAACGTTACGCACGGGGCGCAGTCTATGCAAGAGCTTTGTGAAAGGCAGATGACAGTGCGGATTCATTCTCTCTGGCTGATGCCGGCGCCTTCCGACGAAGCGCTGCTGACCGACATCGTCGGCGATCTGTCGGGGCGTTTCGGCACGCCGCTCTTCGCCCCGCATCTGACATTGCAGGGCGACACCGAGACGACGCCCGCCGCGCTGGAGCGCGCGATCACGGCCGCTGCCGAAGAGGTCGAGGCCTTCGCGGAACCCGTCTCCGTCATCGAGGGGAGCGATGCCTATTTCCGCTCGTTCTATGCCCGCTTTGCCGTCTCGCCGGCCTTGGCGACGCTGAAGCAGGGGCTCGACCCCGAGGGCTTCGCCAGCTTCATGCCGCATGTCTCGCTGCTCTACGGGCCGGTCGAGGCTGCCGCGAAGGCTGCGGCGATCGCCGAGATCAATGCCCGCCTCGCCGGCCGCCCTATCCGCTTCGACCGGATCGGCATCGTGACGTCGGGCCAGGATGTGCCGATCGCGGACTGGCGCGTCGTCACGAGCGTCGCGCTGCGTTCGGCCTGAGCCTTCCGGCTATTCCCCGGTCAGCTCGCGATTGCGGCGGCTGACCTCGTCGCTATAGCGTTTGATCGCGTGCGCCTCGCTGAGGATGCCGACGATGCGGCGGCCGTCGCGGTCGGCGACCACGGGCAGAGCCTCGCTCTCGGCCTCCTCGAACAGCTTCAGCGTGTCGCGCACCGTCATGTCGGCGAGCAGCATCCGGTCCGGATTGCGCAGGAGATGGCGCACGGTACGCGGCGCGGGCTCGGCCGCCGCCTCTTCGCCCAGAGCCGGGTCCGGCTCGTAGAGCGCGCCCGGCGGCACCATGCCGGCATAGGCGTCGCCGGGGCCGATCGCGACGAGATAGCTGGTCGAGCCCGGCGGGTATTTCAGCCGCGCCTCGGCGATGGTGGCATCCGCCGCGATCTTCGGCACCTCCAGGCGCATCATGCTGCCGGCGGTGAGATCGCGCATCCAGCCGACATCATGGGCGCCGCGGATGCTCTCGCCGCGCAGGTGGAAGCGCCAGGTCGCGAAGGAGAAGCCGAAGAGGCGGCGTGTCACCAGCGAGGCCGCGCCGGCTGCGCCGACCACGGCCAGCGTCAGTTTGAGATCGCCGGTCATCTCGAGCGCGAGCAGGGTCATCGTCATCGGCCCGCCGACGATCGAGACCGCGAGCGAGCTCATGCCGACCAGCGCGAACAGCGTCTCGTGGCCAGCCAGATTGGGGAAGGCGAGCGTCAGCAGGCCGATGAAAAGGCGCCCGGTCAGCACGCCAAGCAGGAGCGAGGCGAAGAACAGGCCGCCGCGAAAGCCCGAGCCGATCGAGACCGAGGAGGCCAGCGCCTTGGCGACGAGCACCAGCGCGAACAGCCCCAGGCTGGCATCGATGCCGAGATAGAGATTGATCGCGCCATGGCCGGCCGAGAAGACCGAGGGGTTCCAGACCGCGAGCGCGCCGACGAGGAGGCCGCCGAAAGCCGGCCTGAGCCAGGTCGGAATCCGCGAGCGTCGGAAGCCCGCCTCGACAAAGGCGGCAGCGCGCATCACGACGATGCCGACGAGACCGCAGGTGGCGCCCAGCATCACCACCAGAGGCAGGTTCGCCATCGTGATCAGCCCGATCGGCGGAACCTCGACCGCAAGCAGCGAAGGCGCGAGCACGCTATGCGTCACCGTCGCCATGAAGGTCGCGGCCATCACAGGCACGAAGGCGGCGATCGAGTAGCTGCCGAGGATCAGTTCGAAAGCATAGAAGGCGCCGGTCAGCGGCGCATCGAAGGCCGCACCGATGGCGCCACCGGCGGCACATCCGACCATGAGGCGCATATCCGCCCGGCGCAGCCGCAGGCGGCGGCCGATATGCGAGGCGAGCCCGCTCGCGGCCTGCGTATAGCCGGCTTCAAGACCGACCGAAGCGCCTGCGCCGCTGGAGCCCATGGTCTGGAGCGCGACGAAGACGCTGTCGCGAAACGACATGCGCCCGCCATGCAAGGCATTGGCCTCGATCGGGTCGATCGGCTGCTTGCGGCGACGGAAAAACAGCCAGGAGGCGAAGCCGATGGCGAGGCCGCCGAGGACCGGCCCGGCGATCGCCCGCCAGGCCGGAATCGTGGTGGTGATCGAGAGCCGCTGGCTAGGCGCGAGACCGAAGATCAGCTCGTGCAGGAGCTGGGTGGTGAAGGACATCGCCAGCACGATCAGCCCGGCGAGCACGCCGACTAGGGCGGCCAGCACCACGATGCCGATCTCGCTGGAGCGGACAAACGCGCGCCAGCCTTGCGGGGCGTCGCCCTCTCCGGCCGGCATGTCCGAGGCTTTCACGGTGATCACGGCAAGGCCCATCAGGCTCGTTCGTCACGTCCGCCCGCGGTCGCATATCGAAGCGGCCGGAACAAGACGACCCGGCGATAGCCGCCCTGCTCTCGTCGCGGGGCAACTAGGAGATGGGGACTGTGAGCCCCGTCTTGACCCGGTCCATCGCGACGAAAGAGCGGAACTTGCGGATATTGGAGTTGGCGAAGAAGAGCCGCCGCGTCAGCGCCTCATAGGCCGCCATGCTCGGCACCAGCACGACCAGCATGAAATCGACCTCGCCGGTGACGTAATAGCATTGCTGAACCTCCGGCGCCGCCAGGAAGGCGCTCTTGGCGGCGTCGATATCGGGCGCGGTCTCGCTGACCAGCTCGATCTCGACGAAGAGGGTGATCGGATGACCGAGCGCGGCGGGATCGACCACCGCGACATTGGCCCGGATCACGCCATTCGCCTCCATCCGGCGGATGCGGCGCTGCACGGCCGGCGCCGACAGGTTGACGCGCTCGCCGATCACTCGCTGCGGCGTGGTGTTGTCCTGCTGGAGGATGGCGAGGATCGCCCGGTCGAAAGCATCGAGATCATGAGCGGTCGGCTCGGCCATGCCTCATCCCGTGAAAGAAACTTGCAAGGAGCAAAGCCAAATCCAGCGCCTTTTTCGCCTTCGATGCAATATCCATTCAGACAACTCAGCCAGACGAGGCCGCCATGTTCCTGCTCAACCATCATCCGGATTACCGCACCGCCCTGCACCCGGAGGATATCGAGACGCTTGGGCCGGCCGGAGCCGACGCGATCACAGCGCATCTGGCCGCGCGGCCAAACCATGTGCCGACGCCGCTGCATAGCCTGCCGACGCTGGCCGCCGCGCTCGGGATCGGCGCGCTCTTCATCAAGGACGAGGGCCGACGCCTTGGGCTCGGCAGCTTCAAGGCGCTCGGCGGGGCCTATGCGGTGATCCGGCTGGCGCTGGAAGCCGCTTCCGAGAAACTCGGGCGTCCGCTCGGCGATGCCGACATGAACGACCCCGCCGTCCGCGCGGCGGCGGCCGGCATGACCTTCGCCTGCGCGACCGACGGCAATCATGGGCGCTCGGTGGCACAGGGCGCGCAACTGCTCGGCGCCAAGGCGGTGATCTTCGTGCATGGCGGCGTCAGCGACGAGCGCGTCGCCGCCATCGCCCGCTTCGGCGCCGAGATGAAGCGGGTTGACGGCACCTATGACGATTCCGTCGTCGAGGCCGCCCGCGTCGCGACCGAGCGCGGCTGGACCATCGTCTCCGACACCTCCTGGGACGGCTATGAGCGCATCCCCGGCCTGGTGATGCAGGGCTATACGGCCATCGCCCGCGAAGGGCTGGCGCAGATGCCGGAGCCGCCGACACATGTCTTCGTGCAGGCCGGCGTCGGCGGCATCGCGGCTGCGCTCGCAGCCCAGATGCAGACCAGCTTCGGCGATGCACGGCCGTTCTTCACGGTGGTGGAGCCGTCGCGCGCGGCCTGCATCTTCGAGGCGGCGAAGCGTGGCAAGCCCGGCAAGATCCCCCATGGCGCGCCGACAGTGATGGCGATGCTCGAATGCTACGATCCCTCGCCGCTGGCACTGCGCGTGCTCTACCGCGCGGCGGATGCCTTCATGACCGCCGAGGATTCCGACGCCGTCGAGGCGATGAACCGCCTCGCCCGGCCGGCCGCGGGCGACCCGGCCATCCTTGCCGGCGAGAGCGGGGCGGCCGGGCTCGCCGGATTGCTCGCGGCCCTGCGCGACCCGCAGGCGCGCGCCGCGCTCAAGCTCGACGGCAACTCGCGCGTCTTCCTCGTCAACACCGAAGGCGCGACCGATCCGGCGCGTTATACCGAACTCGTCGGCCTGAAGCCGGAGGAGGTCGCGTGAGCGCGCAGCCCGGCGAACGCCTGACGCTCCATTCACAGAGTCATTCGCCCTATGCGCGCAAGACCATCGTCTTCGCGCATGAAGCGGGGATCGTGGACCGCCTCGACATCATCGATCAAGAGACGAGCCCGACCAACCGCAACCCGGACGTGTTCGCGGTCAATCCGCTCGGCAAGGTGCCGGTTCTGATCACGCCGGAAGCCGGCGCGATCTTCGATTCGCTGGTGATCTGCGACTATCTCGACGGGCGCCATGCCGGCCGCCGCTTTATCCCGACTGAGGGCAAAGCACGCTGGCAGGCCCTGCGCCTGCATGCGATCGCACAAGGGCTCTGCGATGCCGGCATCGCCTTGCGCTGGGAAACGCTGCGCCGGCCGGAGCATCTGCGCTACCCGCCGCTCCAGGAGGGGCAAGCGGCGAAGCTCGTCGAGAGCTTCGACGTGCTGGAGCGCAGCGAGGCCTTCGACGAACCCGTCCATATCGGCCATATCGGGCTGGCGACCGCGCTCGCCTGGCTGGAGTTCCGCAACCTGCCGGATTTCCGCTCCGGGCGGCCAAGGCTGGCGCACTGGTACGAAGCGTTTTCGGCGCGCGCCTCGATGCGGGCAACCGCCTATCACGGCGAGACGCAGGACCGCCCGGCGGCGCTGGCCATTGCCGGATGACCGGCTGACGTCGTAGCAGGGCCCGACAGCGCGACCCACTCCGGCCGCGCCGGAGGCCCTGCATGACGCTTCGTCCCGATACGCTGGCGATGACCGCCGTCCTCGCCATGCTGACGGCACTCGGGCCCCTTTCGACCGATTTCTACCTGCCCTCCCTACCCGAGATCGCGCGGGTGATGCAGACCGATGTCGCGGGTGCACAGGCGACACTCTCCTCCTTCCTGTTCGGGTTCGCGGCCGGGCAGATCTTCTGGGGGCCGCTCTCGGACCGGCTGGGGCGCAAGCCCGTCCTGCTCGCCGGGCTCGCCCTGTTCGGGCTTGCGACACTGGCCTGCGCCTTCGCGCCCTCGATCGAGGCCCTGACGCTGGCGCGGGCCTTCCAGGCGCTCGGCGCCTCCGGGCCGATCGTGCTCGGCCGCGCCATGGTGCGCGACCTCTATGACGGGGTGCGCGCCGGGCGCGAACTCGCGCGCATGGGCATGATCATGGGGCTGGTCCCGGCGATCGCGCCGGTAATCGGCGGCGTGCTTCAGGTCGCCTTCGGCTGGCGCTCGACCTTCCTCGCCTCACTCGCCTTCGGGCTGGCGCTCGCCATCGTCATCGTCACGGTGATGCCGGAAACGCTGCGGGCGCGCTCGCCGCAGCCGCTTTCCCTCGCCAGCATCTTCCGGGGTTTCGGTACCCTGCTGCATAACCGCGCCTTCCGCGTTTATGTCGCGCTGACGGCACTCGCCTATGCCGGGCTCTTCGCCTTCATCTCGGGCTCGTCCTTCGTGCTGATCGGCGTCTACGGGCTAACGCCGATCGCGTACGGGTTCTCCTTCGGCTTCGGCGTGCTCGGCTACATCTTGGGCACGATCATCGCGCAGCGTCTCGTCGGGCGGCGCGGCATGGACGGGGTCATCGCCATCGGCGTCGCCTGCCTGGCCGGCGGCGGACTTGCGATGCTGGTCGGCGTGCTCACCGGCTTCGGCGGCGCGGCCGGCGTCGTCGTGCCGATGGCGCTTTATGCCTGCGGCGTCGGGCTGACCATGCCGCAGGCCCAGGCGTCGGCGATGATGCCCTTCCCGGACCGGGCGGGCGCGGCCTCCTCCTTCAACGGGCTCTGCCAGATGTTGCTCTCGGCCTGCGTCGGGTTGCTCGTCGGACACCTGCTCAAGAACGCCGCGCTGCCCCTGCCGCTGGTGATGTCGGCGCTGGGCGTGACCGCGCTCGTCCTGTTCCGCGCGACGCGCGGTATCCGGTCGGCGAAGGTTTAGAGCCTCAGCCGCCGAAGAGCCGCTCGAAGAAGTTCTTCTCCTGCGGCCGCGGAGGCACCCAGGCGCGATCGCTGGTCGGCGGCGGCGCCTCTGGCTGACGGGCATCCGCCACCGGCGCGCCATCGCTGATCGTCTTCGGCGCGCCCTGCCAGAGGCCGCCCGGCAACGGCAAGGGCTGCGCTCCCGCATGGGCCGCCTTCATGTACTTGCCCCAGATTTCGCCGGGTAGGCCGGCGCCGGTGACGCGCTTCATCTTCGAATTGTCGTCGTTGCCGACCCAGACGGCCGTGACGAGCTTGGCGGTGAAGCCGACGAACCAGGCGTCGCCGTAATCCTGCGTCGTGCCGGACTTGCCGCCGACCTGCCAACCCGGGATGTTGAACTTGCTGCCGGTGCCGCCGTTCATGACGCCGTTGAACATGGTGTTGATCATGGCGAGGTTCTGCGGCTGGATGACCGGGCCGAGATTCGCGGCCTTGCGGGCATAGACGACCTTGCCATTGGTCTGGCGCACCTCGCGGATGACATAGGGCAGCACCGACTGGCCGCCATTGGCGAACGTCGCATAGGCGGCCGTCATCTCCAGCGGCGTCACCTCCGAGGTGCCGAGCGCCAGCGACAGGTTCGGCTGCAGGGCCGAGGTGATGCCGAGGCGCTGGGCGGTGCGGATGACCTCCTTGGGCGTCACCTCCTGGATCAGCCGGGCGGCCACCGTATTGAGCGAGTGCTGCATCGCGGTCGCCAGCGTCACCGGGCCGCGATAGTTGCGCGAATAGTTCTCCGGCTCCCAGCCCTTGATCGAGACCGGGGCGTCGTCGCGGATGGTGTCGGGCGTCATGCCCTTCTCGAGCGCGGTCAGATAGACGAAGGGCTTGAACGAGGAGCCCGGCTGGCGGCGCGCCGCCGTGGCGCGGTTGAACTGGCTCTTGGTGTAGTCGCGGCCACCAATCAGCGCCCGGATCGCGCCATCCGGCGCGAGCGAGACGACCGCGCCCTGCGACGCGTTCAGCTTGGCGCCCTGCGCGGAGAGCGCATCGACCAGCGTCGTCTCGGCCGCGGCCTGCAACTTCGAGTCGATCGAGGTCAGGACGGTGACATCGCCTTCGACCGCGCCGATGAAATCGTCGAGCACGTCCATGACATAGTCGGCGGCGTAGTTCACCGAGCCGGCACCGACGCGCTCGGGCACCTCGGCCGGCGTCGTCAGCGCGCTCTTGGCCGCGGCCTGCGTGATGAAGCCCTGATCAGCCATCGCGGCGACGACGAGCTGGGCACGCTTCTCGGCCAGATCGGGATTGCGGTTGGGCGCGAGCCGCGACGGGGCCTGGACGAGACCGGCCAGCATGGCGGCTTCGGCGATCGTCACCGAGCGCGCCGACTTGTTGAAATAGCGCTGCGCGGCCGCCTCGACGCCATAGGCGCCGGAGCCGAAATAGACGCGGTTGAGATAGAGCTCGAGGATCTGGTCCTTGGTGTAGGTGCGCTCCAGCCAGAGCGCCAGGATCGCCTCCTGGATCTTGCGGGCCGCCGTGCGCTCCTGCGTCAGGAAAAGGTTCTTGGCGAGCTGCTGGGTCAGCGTCGAGCCGCCCTGCGCTACGCCGCGCCCACGCAGGTTGGTGACGAGCGCGCGGGT
Organism: Allobosea sp. GW821-FHT09G06; assembly: GCF_059416005.1. Classification (NCBI taxonomy): domain Bacteria; kingdom Pseudomonadati; phylum Pseudomonadota; class Alphaproteobacteria; order Hyphomicrobiales; family Alloboseaceae; genus Allobosea; species Allobosea sp. GW821-FHT09G06. Next base: position 92,239 of record NZ_JBWKOI010000006.1, read on the forward strand.
GATGCCGATCGGATCGATGCCGAAATGCTCGTAGAAGCGCTTGTCCTCGATCGCGACGAAGGCGCGCGGCAGATAGGGCGGCACCTCGCCGATCGTGATGGTACGCCCGCCGGTCTCGCCGCGATTGGCGAGCAGCGAGCCGTCAGCCGCGAGGATCGCGATGTTCGGCGGTCGCTTCGGCACGGTGAGCTGGTCGATCGGCGGCAATTGCGAGGCGTGATAGGCGACGACCCCGCCGACGCCGATGAGGCACCAGAGGCCGAGCACCATCGACCAATAGAACAGGCCCCCCAGGAACGAGCGGCGGCCACGCCGGCCGCGGCGCTTGCCGCCCCCACCCCCACCGCCGCCACGCTTGTCGCGCTTCGGCGGATTGCGGAGCTGCCGGCTCGGCTCGGGCTGGGCCGGAGCGTTGCGGAAGCGGGTCGGGCGATCGTCTGGAGAAAGGCGCATGTCACCGTCCACGTGACGCTCGTCACGTTCATAACCAAAGGAGGGCTCGCGCCGCTCGCCTCGTGCAATCCGGTCGTTCATCCTGCCCCGTTTTCGGCCGCCAAGCCGCCTCGCGATGCGGTCAGGTCACACAGGATTCAAACATGGCGCTTTTAAGGGTTCGTAAAGCGTGCAATGCGGCACAGCGATCACAGCCGTCGCGCAAACGTGATCGAACTTGCAAACACGCAAACGCAAACGTCATCAACCGGGATATTGCGCAAAATCAGGGGGCTCGCCTAGAACCCGAAGCTGGAACACCCGAGCCTTCCGCAGCTATCCGCAACCAAGGACCACCGCATGCAGTTTCTGTCGCGCTTCCAGCCCTATGCTCTCGGCCTGCTTCGCATCTTCGCGGCGCTGAGCTTCATCTCGCACGGCACGCAGAAGCTGTTCGGCTTCCCGGCTGCTCCGTCCTGGGGTCTGCCCGCTGCGATGAGCCTGCCCTGGACCGCCGGCGTGCTGGAGATCGTCGGCGGCGCGCTCGTCCTCGTCGGCTTCTTCACCCGCCCGGCCGCCTTCGTCCTCTCCGGCCTGATGGCTGTGGCTTACTGGATGGCGCATGGCTCGAAGGGCTTCTACCCGCTGCTGAACGGCGGCGAGGCGGCGATGCTGTTCTGCTTCATCTTCCTTTACATCGCGACCGCCGGCCCGGGCGCCTTCGCGCTCGATTCCCGCAAGAACTGACCTTCGACGGCGCATAAAAGACAAAAGGCCCGCTTCCTCATCGGAAGCGGGCCTTTTTCATACCTGATCCGAGCGAATCAGACGGCCGCGGAGATCCAGCGCGAAAGATCGCTCTTGGGGGCAGCGCCGACCTTCTGGGAGGCGAGCTTGCCGTCCTTGAAGAGCATCAGCGTCGGGATCGAGCGGATGCCGAACTGGGCCGGGATCTGCTGATTCTCGTCGACGTTCATCTTGACGATCTTGACCTTGCCGTTGAGCTCGGTCGCGATTTCCTCGAGCGCCGGGCCGATCATGCGGCAGGGGCCGCACCATTCCGCCCAGAAATCCACCACGACCGGCTCGGACGACTTGAGGACGTCGGCCTCGAAGCTCGCGTCGGTTACCTTGCTCGTTGCCATGACTGGCCGCCTTTCGGTTTCAATGGGAGGCAATGCCACCCTTCGCCAGCGAAGCTATGAACGCCGGCCCCCCGGGTCAAGGCGCGTGCATTGCAAGGCTGAGGTGAAGCCGGCGCGTCACGACCCGCCCGAGACCAGGCTGGCGCCGACATTGATCGCCATCGCCAGGATCGAGGTGTTGAAGATGAAGGTCAGCACCGAATGCGCCAGCACGATGCCGCGCGCCTGACGGGTGGTGACGCCGATATCGGAGGTCTGCGAGGTGCAGCCGATCGTGTAGGAGAAATACAGGAAATCGACATAGTTGGGATCGGTCTTGCCGGGAAAGTCGAGACAGGGCTCGGCCTTGCCGCCGCGATAATAGATGCCGGCATAGTGCAGCGTGAAGAAGGCGTGCAGCAGCGTCCAGGAACACAGGATCGTGACGCCGCCGAGCGCGAGATGGATGCCGCGCTCGCCCGCCGGCAAGGCGTCGATCCCGGTGAGCTGGACCACGATGGCGGCGAGGCTCGCGCTCGCGGCGAGGCAGGAGATGACGAGGATGGCGACGGCGCCCTCATCCTGCTTCTCCGCCCGCGCCCGAATCTGGTCGACAGTCTCGGTGAACATCGTCGTCGCCAGCAGGCCGAGATAAAGGATCGCGCCGGCATCCCAGGCGACCAGCAGCCGCGTCGCCCAGCGCCAGTTGCTGGGCAGCAGCAGGGTCAGCACCGCCCCGGCGACGAGGGCGATCAGCAGGCGCGGGCGCAGGGACAGGGAATGCGGCACGAATCTCATGGCGTGGGCGCTTCCTCAACGGTGCCGGCGCCCTCATCGACCGCCAGCGCGGCGAGCGCCGCGTCGAGCCGGCCCGGCTCCAATTCGAAACAGGCCAGGCTCGCCGTGTAGATCGCCAAAGCCCGCACCTGCCGGCCGGGATAGATCTCCCGCATCAGCGCGGCATAGGCGGCGAGCTGGGCGATGGTCGTGACGGGGATCGCACCGATTGCCTGCGGTGGACGGGCCGTGGTCTTGAAATCGGCGACGACGACGCTCTCCGGCGTGACCGCCAGCCGGTCGATGCGCCCGGATACGGCGCGCAACTCGCCATCCGGCATACGGATCGAGCCGGCGACGGGAACCTCGGCGAGAGCGTCCGGAGCGAACAGCTCGGCCAAGGCAGGCGCTGCCAGCAATTGCAGGGCATCAGCGACGATGGTTGCGCGCCGCTCGGGCCGCAAGGCTCCGCCGCGCGCTTCCGCCAGAGCTTCCGCCGTCGTGAGGCGGCGTGCCTCGGGAACGCTCGGCAGGATTTGCAGAAGAAGATGCGCCAGCCGGCCTGCCGCCGCCGCTTCGGCGAGAAAGGGACCGTCACCAGGCCGCTCCTCGCCATCGGCGGCAGTCAATGCGCTCGACGGTTTCAGCGGCGGCAAGGGCTCGGCCTCGCGCGGGACGCGCTTGCCCAGCCAATGCGGCACGGAGACCGAAACGGCCTCCTTGTCCCTATGGTCGGTCTCCTGCTCGGCCAGTGTTGGCGCCGAGACCATGAAACGCAGCGTTGCCTCGTCGCCCTCGCCGAGCTGCTTCAGGCCGGCCTCCGACTGCATCAGCCCCTGCTCGATCATCGCGTACCAGCTTCCGTGCGGGGCCTCGCCCTTGGCTTGAGCGCCGCAGACGATCAGGCGATCCTCCGCGCGGGTCATCGCGACATAGAGCAGGCGATGATGCTCCTCGACTATCTGCGCGACCACCACGGCTTTCGCTGCGGCAGTGGCCTGAACATCCTCGGCGGAGGCCGGCGGCCAGAGCGGCACGAGATCGCCTGATGGCGTGGGCACGGCCAGGATTTTCGGCAGGCGCCGCGCGCCGGGTTCGACGCCGAGATCGGCGAGGATGACGATCTTCGCCTCCAGTCCCTTCGAGCCATGCACGGTCATGACGCGGACCTCGCCGGCACTGGCCGAGAGATCGCGCTTCACATCGGCGGCGCTGCCAGCGACATGCTGGAGGAAGCCGGAGAGCGAGGGACCATAGCGGCGCTCATGGTCGAGTGCGGCGTTGAGGAAGGCGTCGAGCGCATCGCCCGCCTCGGCACCGAGCCGGGCGAGCGCGAGATTGCGCCCACCACCGGGGCCGAGCAGATCGGCGAAGAAGCGGAACGGGCCCTGCCGTCCGGCCTGCTGCATCCAGCGAACCAACTTCGCCTCGGCAGCGGCATAGCGAGGCTCGCCCACCGCAGCCTCCTGCAAGGCAGCGCGCAGCGAGCCCTTGCGGTTCGGCGCGAGGCGCAGGAGATCGTCGTCGTCGAGATCGATCAGAGGCGTCTTGAGCGCGGTCGCGAGCGTCAGGTCGTCATCGGGCAGGAGCAGGGCGCGGCCGAGCACGACGAGATCCTCGACCGCCGGGTGTTCGGCCAGTGTCAGGCGATCGCGGCCGGCGACGGGGACATCGGCATCCTTCAGCGCCTTGACGATCGCCTCGAACAGCGCGCCGCGCTGGCGCAGCAGGATCATGACGTCGCCCGCCGCGAAGGGATGGCCGAGATCGTCACGGCGATCGCGATGCCAGCGCTGCAAGGTGCGGGCGATGCGCTCGGCGAGCTTCACCGTGCCGCTGCGCCGCTCCGGCGCGTCGACCGGCGTGGTCCAGGCATCGGGCGGTTCGCCCGTGTCATTGGCGGCAAGCGGCCAGATATCGACGGTGCCGGGTGCGTTGCGACGGACGGTGTCGTGGATTTCAGGCCGGGCCGCGCCGTCGAAGACGAGGCCGCGGGCATGGTCCGGCAGGGCGAAGACGGCATCAACCGCCTGCATGATGTCCGGCGCCGAGCGGAAGGAGGTGTTGAGGCTGATCGCCTCGAAATCCCGCTCCGCCGCCCGGATGCGTTGGCCGAGCGCGCGGCGCTCCTCGCCGAAGGCGGCGGGCGCCGCGCCCTGGAAGCCGTAGATCGACTGCTTCTCGTCGCCGACGACGAAGATGGTGCGCGGCTTCGCCCGGAGATCGCCGCCGCTGGTGAACTCTTCCGCCAGCTTGCGCAGGATCGCCCATTGCGCCTCGCCGGTGTCCTGCGCCTCGTCGAGCAGGATGTGATCGATGCCGGCATCCAGCTTGTAGAGCACCCAGGCGGCCTCGACCCGCTCCAGCAGCGAACGCGTGCGCGCGATCAGGTCGTCATAGTCGAGCAGCGAGCGCAGGCTCTTCTGTCGCTGATAGGAGGCAAGCATGCGCGTCACCAGCAGGGCGAGCGCGGCGCTGCGGTCACGGATCGCGACCGCGTTCAACTGCTCGGCGGCGGCGAGCAAGCAGGCGGCGAGCTCCTCCAGCGTCGTCAGCAAGGCGCCGTCGAACTCGGATTTGCCCTTGCCGCGGATATTGGCGTTGATCGTGCCCTCGGCCGTGATGAAGCCGCGCCGGCAGAAGCCGACGGGATCGCCGTCGTCCTGTCCGGCGAGCAAGGTGCGCAGGTTCGCCGCGAAGGTTTGCCGCGTGGGGCTGCCCGCATGCAGTGCCTCAATCAGGGCGTGCAATCCCGGCAGCGTCGCGAGATCGGCGCGGAAGCGCGCCCTGACCGCCTCAGCCGACAGGTCGGCCGCGATGCCGAGGAAGGCGGCGATGCCGGCGGTCACCGCGCCCGCATCGCGGGCCCGGCCGTTCTCGTCGCTGAACAGGGCGCGCTGGCGCAGCGCCTCCTGGAACATCGTCTCGAAACTGTCCTGCGCGGCCAGCCTCGCGAGCAGGTCGAGCGCCCGGGCCTCCGGTCCGTTCGGTTCGGCCGCGACGAGAGCGAGCAATTCGCGACGTGCGGCGCGCAGCATCTCAGCCTGGGCCAGATCGTCGGCAACCTCGAAACGCGGCGGCACATTGGCCTCGAAGGGCGCGGCCTGCAAAACGCGGGTGCAGAAGGCGTGGATGGTCTCGATGCGCAGGCCGCCCGGCGTCTCCAGCGCCTGTGCGAAGAGGCGGCGCGCCTTGGCGCGCTCGGCCGCGACCGGTGCGCGGCCGGTGAGGTTCGCCAACGCACGGCCAAGCGCCTCGTCGGAGAGCGTCGCCCAGGCACTCAGCGCCTTGAAGATGCGGTTCGCCATGTTGGCGGCCGCGGCCTTGGTATAGGTGATGCAGAGCATGCGGCCGGGCGCGACATCGTCGAGCAGCAGCCTGAGCACGCGATTGACCAGCACATGGGTCTTGCCCGAGCCGGCATTGGCCGAGACCCAGGCGGAGAGGCCGGGATCGGCGGCCTGCGCCTGGCGCTGGTTGGTCAGCGGCGGGACGATCCAGCCCGGCTTCATGGCTCGCCCCCCTCGTCCCCACCGGGCGCGGCCGACCATTCCTTGACGCGCGCCAGGTGATCATAGGGGCTGGCATAGCGGATATAGTCGGGCGCGCGGCGCGAGACGAAGGGTTCGCGGCCGGAGCGCAAGGCAGCGAGATATTCGAGCAGGCGTTCGAGATGGCGCGCGGCGACATCGGCCAAGGACTCGTCGCCGAACTTGAGCGGCGTGCTCGCTCCCCATCCCCTGGGATCGTGGTGGAGCTTGACATAGAGCACGTCATCGACCGGCAAGGGGCCGGATAGCCCCTTGAAGCCGGCCCGCGCCGCCAGATCGGCTTCGAGCGTCAATTGCGGGGCAAAGCCCTTTTCGACCTGCTTCTTGGAGGGCGGGGCGCCGGTCTTGAAATCGACGATACGCAGCGAAGGCGTGCGCGTCAGTTCGATACGGTCGGCCTTGCCGCTCAGGCGGAATTCGCTGCCGTCGGCAAGCGGGAAACTTGCAGCCGTGAAGAGCTCGACGCCAATGCGGCCGATATCGGCGCGCCGGTTTTCCTCCCAGCGGATGAAATGGCCGGCCGTCAGCAGGAAGCGCGGCCACCAGAAGGCCTTGACCTCCGGCACGTCGTCATAGGCGCGGAAGAGCCGGGCGCCGATGCCGATCAGTTGGCCCAGCGCATCGGCCGGCAAGCCTTCGGGATAGGTCGTGGTGAACTCCTCGACGATGCCGTGCAAGAGCTTGCCGCGATCCTGCGCGGTCGGGTCCGCCACGAGATCGTCGAGCGCATCGAGCTTCAGGATCTTGCGGGCATGGATCTGGTAGGGGTCGCGATAGAGCGTCTCGACCTCGGTGACACTGAGCGACAGCGGCTGGAGGTCGCGCGGAGGGTACGGTGCCGGGCGACCAATCGGCTTGGCGTCAGCGGGGGCGCTGAGCACGCCGGCCAAAGCCCGCAGCTTTGCCCCTTCCTCCACAGCCTTCGCCCAGACCGTTTGCGGCGCAACTGCCTGCAAGCGCTGCCAGAAGCGCGAGGCGATGGTCTCCGCCTCGCCGGCCTTGCGCGGGCGCGTCAGCGTGACCTCACGCGCCAACGCCGCCATGACGAAATCATGCGCGGTCTGGCCGGCGCGCCGCTCAGGCGGGGAGAGGCCGAGCTCGGCCCGCATCGGGCGGTTGATGAAGGAGTCGGTCGTGGTCTGCGGCGGCCAGACGGTTTCGTTCAGGCCGCCCAGCACGACATGGTCGGCCTCAAGCAGGCGCGCTTCGAGCAGGCCCCAGATCGCGACGCGCGGATAGCCCGGCGACGCGCGCTTGACCACAGTCTCCGCCAGCAGGCCGTCGAGGATGGCGACGAAATCCCGCGCCGTGCCATCCGGCGGCATCACCGCTTCGGCGCCGGCCAATTCGTCGAAGAGTCCGGCCAGCGCCTCGCCATCCGGCCCGACGAAGGCGAGCGGCGTGCCGGCCTCGCTCAGGCTGAAGGCGGTAACAGTCGCGCGCGCCGCCGTGACGACGGTGGCCAATGACGGCGTCTCGGCAGTGAAGGCCTCGCGCAACGCGGCACTCGCTGAGCCTAGCGCATGCAGCACCTTCGCGGCGGCGGCCTGATCGTCAGCGCTCAACCGCTTGCGCGGCCGCGGAACGTGCCCGCTCTCGCGGATCGCCTCCCAGTTCGCCAGCGCGGCTTCCAAGCCCGGCATGCCCCGGCCCACGGCCTCGCCGCGCCATGTCCCAATGTCGAGCGCAGCGGCTCCCAGCGCCAGCGCCTCTCGGCTCAACCCCAGACGGCAGAGCGGATGCGCGAGGAGCGGCACCAGCGCGATCGGCGCCATCTCGGCCAGCACCGCCTCCAGGATCAGGCGCAGCAGCGAGCCGGCCGGCCAGCGTCCGAGCGGCAGGCCGGCGGAATCGTCGACCTCGACTCCCCAGCGCTTGAGCTCGACGGCGACGCGCTCGGCAAGGCCGCGATCAGGCGTCACCAGGGCCGCATGGGCGCCGGGCCGCTCCAATGTCTCGCGAAGCGCAATGGCCACGACCAGCGCCTCCTCGCGCTCATCGGCAGCCTCGACGACGCGCAGGCCCTTGAGAGCCTCCAGCGCCATCGCGGCCGGGACACGCGCGCCGATATCGGACCAGAGTTCGGTGACCGAGGCGGGCAGCATCGCCTCGCGCAGCAGCGCGGCCCGCGCTCCAAGCGCAATATCGGGCTGCGACAGCTCGCGCACGTCGTCGCGGACGGCTTCGAGCGTGTCCATGAGATGGTGCAGGGCCGCTTGCGGATGCGAAGGGGCAGGCTCTCTCGCGATCGCATCCCAGGCACGTTGCTCCAGCCCGAGATCGATGCCGGGCAGGACGACGGCGCCGTTCGGCAGGCGGGCGATGGCCGCGAGCAGGCGCGCGGTTGCGGGCACCGTGCCTGTCGAGCCTGCGGCGATGATCGGCCCCGTCGCGCCGCCTGCGAGCAGCCTGTCACGTTCGGCGGCGAGCATGCGGTTGCGGAAGGTGGCGGGGTCGCAAGCCCCGCGCTCGGCCAGGATTCCGGGCCAGGCTTCGCCGAGAATGGCGAGGAAACCGGCATTGAGCTGCCAGACGCGGTCGAAGCGAGCGGCATCGAGCGAAGCCAATCGTTCGACCGGGACGCCCTCTGTCTGCATCTGGTCCAGCAGGGCCGCGAGGTCGCCGGCAAGCCCATAGGCTTCCGCCAGCGTCGCCGGCACCAGCGCGGGCTCGGACGGATCAAGCCGGAGGTGTTTGCGGTTGGCAGTGCGGCCCCAAGCATCGACCAGCCGCGTCAGCAGCATGCGGCGTTCGAGCGGCGCGATCGGGGCGACACGTTCCTCCGCCCAGGCGCCGGCGCCGATCAGCGCCGTCTCGGCCTCGTCGACATCGCCGAGCGGGATGATGCGCGGCAGGAGCAGCGGCTTGCCGCCGAGCTTTCCAGCGAGGATCGCGGCGAAGGCGCGGGCGGCGCGGCGCGTCGGCAGGTAGAGCGTCGTCCGCGCCATCGCGGCGGGATCGGCGGGGTCGTGGACCGGCCCCAAGCGCCCATCCAGCATCGCCTGCGCCAGCACCTCCAGGAAAGGTGCGCCGGCCGGAATGCTGAACAGGTTGAGCTCAGGCATCGACCGGCTGGGCGGCGGCAAAGGCGGCCTCGGCCGGCGCAATCGCTTCCGGCCGGTCGACATGCAGCCAGCGGCCTTCGAGGACATGGCCGGAAAGCCGCCCACGCGCGATGGCGCGGTCGAAGAGCAGGTTGAACGAGAAGGATGCCGGGGTATCCGCGAAGAACTCCGGCATCACGATCCCGATGCCGGCAAAGACGTAAGGCGCGGTCGCCGACGCGCCCCGGCGCGTCAGGCGGCCGGCCTCATCGCGGAAGAAATCACCGGGGCCGTTGAAGCCGACGCTGCTCTCGCGCTCCGCCAGCAGCAATAGCATGTCCATGGTTTCGCCGTTCCAGGCGGCGGCCATCGCGCCGAAATTGGAGACGCCGCGCTCGCTCCAGAGCGAATCCGAATTGACGCTGAAGAACGGCCCGTCGCCGAGCAGCGGCAGGGCCTTCTTGGCGCCGCCGCCGGTTTCGAGCAATTCGCCGCGCTCGTCCGAAATGGTGATGCGCGGGCGCGTCCGGCCGGCGAGATGCGCCTCGACCTGCCCGGCGAGGTGATGGACATTCACGACCGCCTCCTCGACGCCGGCCTCCGCCAGCCGGTCGAGCGCATGGTCGAGCATCGTCTTGCCGCCGATCTTCACCAGCGGCTTGGGCAGCGTGTCGGTGATCGGGCGCATGCGCTGCCCGAGGCCGGCCGCCAGCACGATCGCCCGGCGGATCGGCGGCGAAGCGGTTGTGGTCACGCGAATCTCCGTGTCGATTGGCTTGAGCTTAATCTGCCGCTTCGGTCTCGAACAGCTTCGGCATATGCGCCTGGTACCAGGCCTTCAGCTCTTCGAGGGCGGGGTGATCGAGATTGCGGCGCAGATAGCCCTCGATGCGCGGCAGATGCTTCAGGTAATCCGGCTTGCCGTCGCGCTTGTCGAGCCTCGCGAAGATGCCGGCGATCTTGGTGTTGCGCTGGGCGCCGAGGATCGCATAGGCGCGGGCGAAATCGGCAAGGTCGAAATCCGGCGTATCGGCCCGGCGCGCAGCCCCATAAGCCGCGAGCAGCCGCAGTTCCAGCGAGGCCGGGACATCGACGCGCGCATCCTGCCCGAGCGAGGCGAGGTCATAGGCAGGGTGGCCGAGCACCGCGTCCTGAAAATCGATCAGGCCGAGCTTGGCATGGCCTTCGCGGCCTTCCAGCCAGATCAGGTTCGGCGAATGATAGTCGCGCATCGTCCAGGTTGCCGGCTGAGCGAGGATCTCGTCGAAGAGCTTGCCCCAGATCCGCGCGAACTCGGCCTGCGTCACGGCGGGCAGCGTCACCCCGGCGATATGCGGCGCATACCATTCCAGGATCAATTCGGCTTCGATCGCCATGGCCTGGCGGTCGTATTCCGGGATGGCGTGATCGCGCCCCTCGGCCACCGGCAGGATCGCCGGCAAGGTGTGGCGGTGGAGATCGGCGAGCAGCCGGGCCGCCGCCTCATAGCGCTCGGCGATCGGCCGGCGCTCGGCGTCGATCACGCCCTCGTTGCCGAGATTCTCGATGACGAGCAGACCGGTCGTCAGGTCCTCGGCGAGGATCTCCGGCGCTGAATAGCCGAGCGAGCGCAGGCCGCGATCCATCGCGACGAAGGCCTCGACATTCTCGGCGAGATGCGCGAGCGCGCTATAGGGCTTGCCGAGGCGGATCGGCGGGCCGTCCGGGCGCGGCGGCGAGATCATCAGCACCGCGGTCTCGCCGGTCGGCCGGGTCAGGCGCTCATAGGCGCGCGTCGAGGCATCGCCGAGCATGAAGTCGCGGCGGGCCTCGCCCCAGCCGGCAGCGTCGACCAATCGGCGCGACGCGACCGCAATGGCCACGCGCTGCTTCCAGAGCACGCCGCCCGAGAGATCGGCGATGCGGCCGGTCTCGGGATTGTCGGGATCGACGTCGAGCACGATGTCGAGACGCCGGGCAGCCGGCAGGCGCGAACCGGCCCGGTCCGGCCACTCGACCAGCAGGATCAGGCGATCGATATCCTCGACCAGCCCGATATCGTCGAGTTCGTCGGGCGAGCGCACGCGGTAGAGATCGGCATGCAGCACCGTGCCCTGCGCCGTCTCGTAGCTCTGGACCAGCGTGAAGGTCGGGCTCGGTGCCTCCAGCGCGGGATCGCGGGCAAGCTCGCGCAGGATGGCGCGTGCCAGCAGCGACTTGCCGGAGCCGAGATGGCCGGAGAGCGCGACGATGTCGCCGGGCTTGAGGATCGCGGCGATATCGGCGGCGAGGCGCAGCGTCGCCGCCTCGTCCGCCAGCAGAAGCCGGTGCGTGCCGGCCTTGCGGGCTTCTTCCGTCATTCAGCGGCATCCGAGAGTGGCACGCCCTGTGCCGGGAAAACGGCCGTCACCCGCGTGCCGCGGCCGGGCGCGGAATCGAGTTCGACATGGCCGCCATGCAGTTCGACGATGGAGCGGACGATGGAGAGGCCCAGGCCGACGCCGCGATGGCTGGAGCCGAGCGAATGGCTCTCGAAGCGCTCGAACACCTTTTCCACGACCTCGGCCGGGATACCCCGGCCCTGATCGGCGACGGTGATCCGGATATCCCCGCCGGTGCGCGTGGCGCTCACCGTGACGGTCTGGCCGGCGGTGGAGAAGCCGATGGCGTTGGAAAGCAGATTGAACAGCACCTGCCGCAGGCGCTTGCCGTCGGCACGCAGCGGGCCGGTGCGCGGGTCGATCTCAACCTTGAGATCGAGCTTCGTGTCCGTCAGCCGATCGTTCAATCCAGCCGCGGCCTGAGCGATGGTGTCGGCGACATCGACATCCTGGATCTCCAGCGTCAGGGCGCCGTTATCGATCGTGGCGAGGTCGAGAATGTCGTTGATGATGGCGAGCAGCGCGCCCGACGACCGGACGATATGCGAGGTGTAGTCGCGCTGCTTCTCGTTGAGCGCGCCGACCGTCTCGGTGCCGAGCAATTGCGCGAAGCCGATGATGTTGGTGAGCGGCGAGCGCAATTCGTAGGAGACGTGATGGACGAAATCCTCGCGCAGCCGCGAGATCGTCTCAAGCGCGTCGTTCTTCTCGGTCAACGCCCGCTCGACATTCACGCTGGCCGTGACATCGGCGAAGGAGATCAGCGTCGCGCCGTCCGGCAGCGGGGCGGCGGCCATGTCCAGCACCGTGCCGTCGCGCCGTTCCATGCGGCTGCTGTAATCCTCGCGGGCATCGCGCACGCCTGTGACGACGCTGTGCAACTCGCTCCAGACCTCGTCCTGCGGGAAGAGCGGCTTGCAGAGCCGGATGACCTCGTCGATATGCGGGGCGCTCGCCGCGAGATCGCCGCCCTGGATACGCCAAGACTGGGCGAAGGCGGGGTTGGATAGCTTCAGCCGGCCGTCCGAACCGAACACGGCCACGCCCTCGCGCAGTGAGTCCAGGGTCTCCCGCTGCGTGCGAGAAAGGGCGTTGAAGCGCGATTCCAGCGTGAAGCGTTCGGTGACGTCGTCGTAGAGATAGGTGACGCCGCCCTGTGGATTGGGACTCGCGACGACATGGATGGTGCGCCCGTCCGGCAGATACCACCAGTCCTCGCTGGCCCGCGTCGCGGTATAGGCCGCCTGCGCCGCCGCCTTCCAGCTGCGATAGTCGCCAAGCTCGGGCAGGCGCCGCTCGGCGCGCAGCTTGTCGAGGATTTCGCCATCGGTCGGCTGACCGTCGAGGAAGCCTGCTTCCAGCGACCAGAGCGTGTCGAAGCCGGAATTGCGATAGACGAGACGCTGCGCGCCATCGAAGACAGCGACCGCCGTCTTGAGCCGGTCGAGCGTGCGGACATGGGCATCCATCTGGCGCTGCAGATCGGCGCGGATCGCCTCCAGCTCGCTCATGTCGATGGCGAAGCCGGCATAGCCGGTGGCGGTCGGCAATTCCATGATGTCGAGCGTGCGCCGCTGTCCGGAGACGACGGCCGGTGCCCGCAAGGCGAAGGTCGCGCCTTCGCGCCGCGCCCGCCCGGCGGCGTCGCGCTCGGTGCGATCGAGCAATTCGAGCCCGCTCTTCACGACGGTCGTCGCGTCAGCGGCCTCGACGGCGCGGGCATAGGCAGCGTTGACCCAGGTCAGGCGGCCATCGGCATTGCGCATCCAGGCCGGATGCGGCAGCCCGGCCAACAGGCTGGAAAGCGCCGCATGGCCGGCCGTGACGCGCTCGAGCTCGCCGCGCAAAGTCATGACCTGCGCCCGCTCGCCCGTGACCTCGCGGAAGCGGATCACCGCGCGCCCGGCAACGGGACGTCCCTCGACATCGATGAAGGGACCGGACTTGCTGCGCAGCGTGATATTGAACGCCTCGCCACGCTCCTTGAGCGCATCCGTCGCCAGTTCGAGGCGCTTGGCATCGGCCGGCGGCGCCCAGCTGCCATAAGCCAATGCGAGCGCCGTGCCGGGTGCGCCGAGGAAACCGCTATCGCCCTCGAAGATGGGCTCGGCATTGCGGCCCTTCCAGCTCACCACGACCTGCGGGTCGGCCGCGAGCAGGATCGACAGCCGCTCCTGATGGCTGCGTGCCGCCTCAAGATCGGCCGCCAGCTTGGCTTCGCGCTTCTGCCAGCGTGTCCGCTCGCGGACATAGATCAGCGATGTCGTCGTGGCGAAGACGGTCAAACCCGCCAGGATCAGCGACAGTCCGCCCGAGCTCACGGCATCGAAGGATACAGGGGCCAGCCATTCGCTGCGCGCCATGGTCGGAACGGTGGCCGAAGCGGCCGCCAGCCCGGGCAGCAACGCGCGCGGACGCCAGCCGCCATCTCGCCCCTGTCGCCTCGCCCGTGCCATTCCGCTTCCGTCGTCTCTCCGGCGGCAGGAGCCGCCTTGTCCATCGGGCTCGTCGGAATCGACCGAGGGAGCTGGCAGGGCTGCCATCTCCGGAGGGGCCGATCCACGCTCGCCACCACGCCAATCACATCAGAGCTGCGTTCCGGCCCGCGCATCGCGGCGGCCGAATCAGTCCCACTCTAATCATCGGTGGAGTCCGTCAGGAAGTGCTTAATGACCCGTAAATCGTCCGTTTTTCCGGACGGGCGCATAGTCGACCGAAGAACATCAAGTTCTAGAGGCAACAAAGAACGGTTGGCACAATTTGTAGTGGCTACAGAGGTGATTCCCGGAAGGCACAGCCATGAAAAAAGGCCCGGCGGATGCCGGGCCTTGCAATTGCAGCGTCTGAGCGCCTTGTCAGTAGCGGTAGTGATCCGGCTTGAACGGGCCGGCCTGCGGCACGCCGATGTACTTGGCCTGAGCGTCGTTGAGCTTGGTGAGCTTGGCGCCGACCTTGGCGAGGTGGAGCGCCGCGACCTTCTCGTCGAGATGCTTCGGCAGGGTGTAGACGTTGTTCTGGTAGTTCGCGTGGTGGTTCCAGAGCTCGATCTGGGCGAGCGTCTGGTTCGAGAACGAGCAGGACATCACGAAGGACGGGTGGCCCGTGGCGTTGCCAAGGTTCACCAGGCGGCCTTCCGAGAGCAGGATGATGCGCTTGCCATCGGGGAACTCGATCTCGTCGACCTGCGGCTTGACGTTGTCCCACTTGAAGTTCTTCAGGCCGGCGACCTGAATCTCCGAGTCGAAATGGCCGATATTGCAGACGATGGCGCGGTGCTTCATCGCGCGCATGTGGTCGACGGTGATGACGTCGAGATTGCCGGTCGCCGTGCAGAAGATGTCGCCGCGCGGGGCAGCGTCTTCCATGGTCACGACCTCGTAGCCTTCCATCGCCGCCTGCAGGGCGCAGATCGGGTCGATCTCGGTGACGAGCACGCGGCAGCCGGCCTGGCGCAGCGAGGCGGCCGAGCCCTTGCCGACGTCGCCATAGCCGGCGACGACCGCGACCTTGCCCGACATCATGACGTCGGTGCCGCGGCGGATGGCGTCGACCAGCGACTCGCGGCAACCATAGAGGTTGTCGAATTTCGACTTGGTGACGCTGTCGTTGACGTTGATCGCCGGGAACGGCAGGCGGCTGGCCTTGGCCAGTTCGTAGAGGCGGTGCACGCCGGTGGTGGTCTCCTCGGAGACGCCCTTGATGGCGGCGCGGGTCTTGGTGAACCAGCCCGGATTGGCCTTGAGCTGACGCTTGATCAGCGCGAAGAAGATCGTCTCTTCCTCATTGTCCGGCTTGCCCAAGAACTCGGCCTTGCCGGCTTCGGCCTCGGCGCCGAGGATGATCAGCATGGTCAGGTCGCCGCCGTCGTCGAGGATCATGTTCGGCGTGCCGCCGTCACCCCAGGTCGCGGTCTTCAGCACGTACTCCCAGTACTCCTCCAGCGTCTCGCCCTTGATGGCGAAGACGGGGGTGCCGGTCGCGGCGATCGCGGCAGCGGCATGGTCCTGGGTCGAGAAGATGTTGCAGGACGACCAGCGCACGTCGGCGC
Organism: Allobosea sp. GW821-FHT09G06; assembly: GCF_059416005.1. Taxonomy (NCBI): domain Bacteria; kingdom Pseudomonadati; phylum Pseudomonadota; class Alphaproteobacteria; order Hyphomicrobiales; family Alloboseaceae; genus Allobosea; species Allobosea sp. GW821-FHT09G06. Next base: position 107,575 of record NZ_JBWKOI010000006.1, read on the forward strand.
CGAGATCCTTCAGGGTCTCGATCAGCACGGCGGTCTGGATGGTCATGTGGAGGCAGCCGGCGATGCGGGCACCCTTAAGGGGGTTCTTGCCCTTATGCTCGGCGCGAACCGCCATCAGGCCCGGCATCTCGTCCTGGGCCATGTTGATTTCCTTGCGGCCGTAATCCGCAAGCGAGATGTCCTTGACGATGTAATCCGACACGGGTGGCTCCAATCGCTCAGCCTGAATGATGGCGCGCTCTCTAGCAGCGCGCAGAGCGAATGGCAATCAAAGATATAAAGATGTCTTTATATGATTGATAGACTCCGGATCGAAGGCGTCAAAGCCAGCCGCTTCCACGCAAGCGCCGCAATGATATCCGGCCGCGCAGAAGCTCGATGAAGAACCAACCGACTAGCAAAAGCGAAACAAGACCGGCAGCAACCTCAACCCAGCCGAGGATCGCCGGCATGGCTGCCTACTCGCCCTCGCCGAACTTGTCGGCGATCAGGGCCGCGAGGGCATCCAGCGCCGGCTTCGCCTCCGCTCCCTTGGCGACGATGGTGATGGTCGAGCCGATGCCTGCGCCGAGCGTCAGCACACCCATGATCGAGGTGGCGCCGACCGTCTCGCCACAGCGGCTCACGGTGATGTCGGCCTCATAGCGGGCAGCGCATTGCACGAATTTCGCGGTGGCGCGGGCGTGCAAGCCCTTCTTGTTGACGATCTGGAATTCGCCGTAGAGGGCCCCGGTGGGGATTTCGACGTCGGGGCAGTCGCAGTCTTCGTCCATCCTGCCCCTCTCGCGGCGCGGTTACTTGCCGGCCAGCACGCGGCTGGCGACCGTGATGTATTTCCGTCCCGCATCCTGCGCGCTGGTCACGGCTTCGTCGAGGGTCTTCTCCTCGCGCACGCTGGCGAGCTTGATCAGCATCGGCAGGTTGACGCCGGCGACGACGTCGATGCGGCCGGGCTCCATCACCGAGATCGCCAGGTTCGAGGGCGTACCGCCGAACATGTCGGTGAGGATGATGACGCCGCGGTCGGTCTCGACCTGCTCGACGGCCGCGATGATGTCGCGCCGACGGCTCTCCATGTCGTCATCGGGGGCGATGGCGATGGTGGCGAGGTTCTTTTGGGGGCCAACGACGTGTTCGAGCGCAGCGCGGAACTCCGTCGCCAGATGCCCATGCGTCACGAGGACCAGTCCGATCATTCAATCCAGCACCGGAGAGCGCCGTCAGCGCCCGGACAAGGTCGCGGTTTATGCGGCAGGAGCGAGATATGCGCAAGCCGTCAGCCGCCAAACTTGTCAAAATCGTGGTTAGCGCTCGGCCTCTGTGAATAAGTCCAAGGCGTTCAACGCAAGCCTCTCGTCGCCCGCGCGGCCCGTCATGCGCAGGCGCGGGAGATCAATGCCGGCTAGGCTGTCGACGAGGTCCTCAGGCTCGGGCATGCGCGCCGGCTCCTCGGCCGAGAGATCGACGATGAGCCGGATCACGACCGCTCCCGTATGCGGCTCGGGCGTGAGGCCGAGCCCGCGACGCTCGATGATCCCCTCCAGGGGAGCGACGGGACGTGCCACCAGCCGCCCACCCGTCGCCGCCAACTCCACCCGGTCGTCGGCGACGAGCCGGGCGAAACGGCCCGCCTGCGCGGCGAGCGTGATCAGCGCGAGCGCGAGCGTCGACTTGCCGCTGCCGGAGGCGCCGCGGATCAGGATGCCGGCCTCGCCGACAGCGATGACGGTCGCGTGGATGCGGGTTCGTTGGTGCGCGGGCATCGCGGCCGCCCCGGCATCAGGCCGCATGGGCATAGGCCGCCGGCAGGCAGACGATGAAGCGCGCACCGAGGCGCTGCGGCTCGCCGTCCGGGCCGATCGGCCCCAAGCGGTTCTCGGCCCGGATCGAGCCGCGATGCGCCTCGACGATCTGGCGGGAGATCGACAGGCCGAGGCCCGAATTCTGGCCGAAGCCCTCGTTGGGCCGGTCGGTGTAGAAGCGCTCGAAGATGCGTTCCAAAGCGTGCGGCTCGATGCCCGGGCCCTCATCCTCGACCGTGACGAGCACGTCGTTGGCGACGCGCGAGAGCATGACCTTCACCGGCTTGTCGGCCGGCGAGAAGGAGCGGGCATTGTCGATCAGGTTGACCAGGACCTGGCCGATGCGGGAATCGTGGCCGAGCACGAGGAAGGCGTCATCGCCGAGGCGCTGGCTGCGCCGGTCGCTGCTCAATTCGATCTTCGGCTGGCCCTCGCGCCGCGTCTCGTTCTGGATCGTCACGACGGCGCCAAGCACCTGCGCCACGTCGACCGGCGCGGAATCGTTGCGCGCGAGCTCGGCATCGAGCCGCGATGCGTCGGAAATATCCGAGATCAGCCGGTCGAGCCGGCGGACGTCGTGCTGGATCACCGCCATCAACCGGCCGCGGGCATCGTCGGTCTTGGCGCGCGGCAGGGTCTCGACGGCACTTCGCAGCGAGGTCAGCGGGTTCTTGAGCTCATGGGCGACATCAGCCGCGAAGCTCTCGATCGCCTCGATGCGGCTGTAGAGCGCCTTGGTCATGTCGCGCAGCGTGCCGGACAAATGGCCGATCTCGTCATGGCGGCTGCTGAAATCCGGAATCTGCTCGCGCGATTTCACACCGCGCCGGACGCGCTGGGCTGCTTCCGAGAGCTTGCGGATCGGCTCGGCGATGGTGCCGGCGAGCAGGATCGAGAGCACGATCATAACGCCGGCCGCGACCGCGAAGACCTGGAAGATCGCGAAGCGCTCGGAGGCGATCACCGCATCGATGTCGCCGCCTTGCGTGGAGAGCAGCAGCGCGCCCTTCACGGTGCGGAAGCGCTGCACGGGCACGGCGACCGAGACGATGGTCTGGCCGCGGGTGTTGACGCGCACCACGCTCGCCGGCGCGCCGTTCAGGGCGCGGGCGACCTCCGGATAGGACTTGCCGTTGGCGTTTTCGAAATCGTCATAGGTCGGGACGTCAGCCTTGCCCAGGCGGTTGCGCAGCATGTTCCAGGTGCGCTCAAGCAGCGGCGGCTCGTCGGGCTCGCCGACGCGCGGCAGGTCGAGGCGCAATACGTCGCCGCGCGAATAGAGGCTGCGCGAGTCGATGGTGAGCATGCCGTCCTTGTCGTAGACCCGCGCGCGGGTCTTGGTCGGCGTCACCAGCCGGCGCAGCAGCGGCGCGACCTTCTCGGGATTGATCGAGAAATCGAGCGGGTCCTCGGCGATGCCGGCGCTCTCGCCGGCCTGGAGCTGGAGCAGCTTGTCGGGATCGATGGTGATCGTGTCGATCTCGACCGTGGCCGAGGAGGCGATCGCACCGGCGATGATCTCGCCCTGGGTCAGAAGGCTCTGGACGCGCGCCTCGATCAGCCCCTCGCGGAACTGGTTGAGATAGAGAAAGCCGATCAGCAGCGCGACGAGGCCGCCAAGGTTGAGGACGAGGATGCGCCGGGTCAGGCTCGAGGCGGCGCGCAGCGAGATCGCGCGCGCCATGCGCCGCCAGCCGATCCCGATACGGCGACGCAGAACGGCGCGCCAGCCGGCAGGCGGCGCGGGCGTTCTAGCCTCATTATCGACGGTTGCCATGGCTGCGGCTTGCTTCCCGCTCGGGATGAAGGCGGCAGCGAATCCGCCGCGCGCCGGCTTCCTTGCCTCAGGTTTCCTTGAAGCGATAGCCCACGCCGTAGAGCGTCTCGATCATGTCGAAATCGGCATCGACCTGATTGAACTTCTTGCGCAGACGCTTGATGTGGCTGTCGATGGTGCGGTCGTCGACATAGACCTCGTCGTCATAGGCCGCGTCCATCAGGGCGTTGCGGCTCTTCACCACGCCCGGGCGCTGCGCCAGCGACTGCAGGATCAGGAATTCGGTGACGGTGAGCGTCACCGGCTCACCCTTCCAGGTGCAGGTATGACGCTCGGGATCCATACGCAGCAGGCCGCGCTCCAGAGCCTTGGCATCCTCGGTGCGGGGGGCGGCGGTCGCATCCTTGGCACCGGCGCGGCGCAGGATCGCCTTGACGCGCTCGACCAGCAGACGCTGCGAGAACGGCTTCCGGATGAAATCGTCGGCGCCCATCTTCAGGCCGAAGAGCTCGTCGATCTCCTCGTCCTTCGAGGTCAGGAAGATCACCGGCAGGTCGGATTTCTGCCGCAGGCGGCGCAACAACTCCATGCCGTCCATGCGCGGCATCTTGATGTCGAAGATCGCGAGGTCGGGCGGGTTCTGCTTCAGCCCGTCAAGGGCCGAGGCACCGTCCGTATAGGTCATGATGCGATAGCCCTCGGCCTCGAGGGCGATCGAAACCGATGTCAGGATGTTGCGGTCGTCATCGACCAGCGCAATCGTTGGCATAAGGCTTTCGTCTCTTGTTCTCGTTGCAATACAGGGTTCCCCTCCCGCGCGAGAGGGGCCAAAGCATGGCGGCAATCTAGCCGGGGCGTGGCGATTTGCCTATGACCCCGTATCACAAGCCGGAAATCGCAGTGAGGTTCCATGAGCAAGGCCGCCAAAGACGTGATTCAGCCGATGGACGAGGCGGTCCGCGCGGAGGCCAAGGCCCTGTTGCGAGAGGCCCGCTCCGCCGCGCTCGCCACGCTCGGTCCGGATGGCCACCCCTCGGCGAGCCTCGTTGGGCTCGCCACCGACATCGACGGCACTCCCATCATCCTGATCTCGGGGCTGGCCGCGCACACCGCCAACATCGCCGGTGACCCGCGCGCTTCGCTGCTGATCTCGCCCGGCGGCAAGGGCGACCCGCTCGCCCATGCCCGGATCACGCTGAAGGTCCGCGCCCGCAAGATCGAGCGCGAGAGCGAGGACGGCGCCCGCATCCGCCGGCGCTATCTCGCGCGCCAGCCGAAATCGGCGCTCTATGCCGACTTCCCCGATTTCAGCTTCTTCGCCCTCGATATCGAGGGCGCCAGCCTCAATGGCGGCTTCGCCCGCGCCTTCGCGCCGACGCCGGCCGACCTGTTGAGCGATCCCGCCCATGCCGCCGCCCTCGCCGAGGTGGAAGCCGGCGCCGTCGCCCATATGAACGAGGACCATGCCGATGCGATCGGCCTCTATGCGACGGGGCTGCTCGGAGCGAAGCCAGGTGACTGGCGTGCCATCGGGCTCGATCCCGACGGGCTCGACATGGCGCTCGGCAGTGCTGCGCTGCGCCTTCCCTTCCCGGCTTCGGTCGACGGCCCCGGCGGCCTCAGGCGCGCCCTGGCGGAGCTTGCGACGAAGGCTCGCGCCAAGACCGCGTGACACCGAAACATCCGCGTGAGACGGGCTGCGGCAGGCCCGCGCGGCCATTTACCACAGCCGAAAATTCAATCGATTTAGAAGCCTACCTAAGGTCATCGGGCCTTTTCAATGACTTGAGCGAAGGGCCGCATCGCCTTAAAGACCTTCGTGGCCTCCAGAGGCTGCTAGGGGCAATCGGACCCTGCAGCCTTTAGGCCTCGCCTTCGACGCCCGAGCCCTGCCACCGGCCCGTGCGCATTCGTGAAGACAACGGGCCGCCGACAGCTGGCCGGCCTCCGGAGGAATTCAGTGGACAATATCGGTCAGTTCAATGCCGCCCAAGGCGCCGAGGGCTTCGGCTTCCGCAAGCTGAAGGCCGTGCACTGGAACCTGGAAGCACCGCAGCTCTATGAGGAGTCGCTGGACCGGGGTGAATCCCAGCTCGCCCGTGGCGGCGCGCTCTGCGCCGATACCGGCACCCATACCGGCCGTTCGCCCAAGGACAAGTTCACGGTGCGCGACGCGCTGACCGAGAACACCGTCTGGTGGGAGAACAACCAGGCGATGAGCCCAGAGCATTTCGAAACGCTTCTGGCCGACTTCCTGGCCCATGCCGAGGGCAAGGAGCTGTTCGCGCAGGATCTCTATGGCGGTGCCGACCCCGTGCATCGCGTCAAGGCCCGCGTCTTCACCGAGATGGCCTGGCACTCGCTCTTCATCCGCAACCTGCTGATCCGCCCGCCGCGCGACGAGATCAACGCCTATGTGCCGGAGATGACGATCGTCGATCTGCCGAGCTTCAAGGCCGATCCCAAGCGCCATGGCTGCCGCAGCGAGACCGTCGTCGCCATCGACTTCACCCGCAAGATCGTGCTGATCGGCGGCTCGGCTTATGCCGGCGAGATGAAGAAATCGGTCTTCACCTATCTGAACTACGTGCTGCCGACCAAGGGCGTGGTGCCGATGCACTGCTCGGCCAATGTCGGCGCGAAGGACGATTCCGCGATCTTCTTCGGCCTCTCCGGCACCGGCAAGACCACGCTCTCGGCCGACCCCGAGCGCACGCTGATCGGCGATGACGAGCATGGCTGGTCGAAGGACGGCATCTTCAATTTCGAGGGTGGCTGCTACGCCAAGACGATCCGCCTCTCAGCCGAGGCCGAGCCGATGATCCATGCGGCCTCGCTGCGCTTCGGCACCGTGCTCGAGAACATCGTCATGGACCCGATCACCCGCGAGGTCGATTTCGACGACCAGTCGAAGACCGAGAACACCCGCTCGGCCTATCCGCTCGACTTCATCCCCAACGCCTCGCGTACCGGTCGCGCCGGCATCCCGAAGAACATCGTGATGCTGACCGCCGACGCCTTCGGCGTGATGCCGCCGATCGCCAAGCTGACCCCGGCCGAGGCGATGTATCACTTCCTCTCCGGCTACACCGCCAAGGTCGCCGGCACGGAGCGCGGCCTGACCGGCGTCGAGCCGGAATTCTCGACCTGCTTCGGCTCGCCCTTCCTGCCGCGTCACCCGTCGGAATACGCCAATCTGCTGCGTGATTTCATCGCCAAGCACCATGTCGATTGCTGGCTGGTGAACACCGGCTGGACCGGCGGCAAATACGGCACCGGCCGGCGCATGCCGATCCGCGTCACCCGCCGCCTGCTCACCTCGGCGCTCGACGGCTCGCTCAACCGCGCCGATTTCCGCCGGGATCCCTATTTCGGTTTCGCAGTGCCGACCTCGGTGCCCGGCGTCGAGCCCCACATCCTCTATCCCGTGAAGACCTGGGCCGATAAGGCCGCCTTCGCCGAGACGGCCAAGAACCTCGTCGAGATGTTCGCCAAGAACTTCGCCAAGTTCGAGGACCATGTCGATGACGCCGTGAAGGCGGCCGCGCCGACGAGCTCGCTCGCGGCCTGAGACCAAGCCTTCGGGATTGTGCTACGAGAGGCGGCCATGGGCCGCCTCTTTTTCGTTGTGCTGAAACTTCTCCTCACCCTCGTCATTATCGGTGCCGCGCTCTGGGGCGCTGGCTTCCTGCTGTTCCGCCTCTCGGGCGCGACCGCGGTCATCGCCGCGATCGGCTTCGGCATCGCGGCTCTGGCCGGGCTCGTCGGTATCTGGACGAGCGACGCGCGCCTGTCGCTGGGCTTCGCCATGGTCTTCGTTGGCCTGCTGGGATGGTGGAGCAGCTTCCAGCCCTCGCATGACCGGAACTGGATTCCGGAGCTGGCGAAGCTGCCGAGCATCGCGCGCGAGGGCGATGCGATCACCGTGTCCAATCTCCGGGATTTCCGCTGGCGCACGGAAGAGGATTTCGACCAGCGCTGGGAGACGCGGCGCTACAATCTCGCGGCCGTCACCGGCGCCGATGTCTTCCTGACCTATTGGTCGGGCGAGGCGATCGCGCATCTGCTGGTCAGCTTCACCTTCTCGGATTCGGTGCCGCTGACCTTCTCGATCGAGGTTCGGCGCGAGAAGGGCGAGGATTGGTCAGCGCTGGCCGGCTTCTTCCGCAGCTACGAGATGGCTTATGTCGCCGCCGACGAGCGCGACATCGTGGGCCTGCGCACCCATGCGCGGCGCGAGGATGCAAGGCTGTTCCGCCTTAGCGCCTCGGCCGCCCAGGCGCGCGATCTGCTGCTTGCGTATATGGTCGATATCAACGACCTCGCCGCCAAGCCGCGCTGGTACAACACGCTGACGACCAATTGCACGACGGTGGTCTACCACCTCGTCTCCAGCGTCGCGCCGGGCTGGAAATTCGCGCTGCCGCTCGATCCGCGGGTGCTGCTCTCCGGCTACCTGCCGGGCTATCTCCAGCAGATCGGCGCGATCCGGCAGGATATCCCGCTGGAGGAACTGGTCAGGGCCTCACGCATCGGCGACCACGCGCGCACGCTCTCGCTGGACGATCCGCAGTTCTCGGCGAAGATCAGGGAAGGCGTGCCGACCGGGCGGCCGTGAGAGCGTCATGAAGGGTGTCACCCCGCACGCGCTGCAGCATGAGAATGCTGCTGCGCAGATGCGGGATCGTCTGACGGAAGAGGCGCCCTTTTCTGCACGCGGTCCCGTGTCTGCGCAGCGGCACTGCGCGCCGCAGCGCGCACGGGATGACAGCTAGCGGAAGAACAGGACCGTCTGCACCACGAAGAGCGGGATCAGGATCGCGCCGGACCAGAGCATGTAGCCGAAGAAGCTCGGCATCTTCACCTTCCGGTCCTTGGCGATGGCGTAGACCATGAAGTTCGGGGCGTTGCCGATATAGCTGTTGGCGCCCATGAAGACTGCGCCGGCCGAGATCGCCGTCAGCGTCAGCGCGCCCGTCGTCATCAGCGCCTTGGGATCGCCGCCCGCCAGCTCGAAGAAGACGAGATAGGTCGGCGCGTTGTCGAGGAAGGAGGAGAGCGCGCCGGTCAGCCAGAAATAGGCCACCGTGTTGGCGCTGCCATCGGCATTGGTGACGAGCCCGACCAGCGGCGCGAAGGCGCCGGCCTTGCCGGCCTGCAACATCGCCAGAACCGGGATGATGCAGATGAAGATGCCGGCGAAGAGCTTGGCGACTTCCTTGATCGGCCCCCAGGAGAATTCGTTGCCGGCGCGGACCGGGCCGGGCGTCAGCTTGAGCGACAGGCCGGCGAGGACGAGCAGGATCACGTCGCGCAGCAGGTTCTGGCCCTCGACGGGAACGCCGTGGACGGTGAAGGCGACACCCGGCTTCCAGTTCGCCGACATCAGGATCGCGGCGATCACGCCGGCCAGCAGCAGGATGTTGACCTTGCCCCAGAGCTTGATGGCGCGATCCGGCGTCGGGTCCTTGAGCCTGGGAAAGCCCTCCTCCTTGCGGAAGAACCAGCTGTCGAGCGCGTAGAACAAGGCGAGTAGCACGATGACGGCGAAGACCGTCTCGGGCAACAGGTGCGTCGTGGTCCAGAAGAAATCGACGCCGCGCAGGAAGCCGAGGAAGAGCGGGGGGTCGCCGAGCGGGGTGAGCGATCCCCCGATATTCGAGACCAGGAAGATGAAGAAGACGACGACATGGACGTTGAAGCGCCGGTCGTCATTCGCCCGCAGCACCGGCCGGATCATGATGATCGAGGCACCGGTCGTGCCGACGAAGCTCGCCAGCACCGTGCCGATCGCCAATAGCACCGTGTTGGTCGCCGGCGTGCCGTGCAGGTTGCCTGAGATCAGGATGCCGCCCGCGATCGTGAAAAGCGCGAAGAGCAGGATGATGAAGGGGATATAGTCGAGCAGCGCGGTATGCAGCAGCGCGCCGAGCGCCGGATCGACGCCGCGCAGCAGGACGAGCGGGACCAGCGTGAGCGCGGCCCAGAAACCGGCGAACTTGCCGTAATGATGCTCCCAGAGATGCGGGAACAGCACGGGGCCGAGCGCGATCGAGAGCAGCATGCCGGCGAAAGGCAGGGCCCAGCCGGCGCCCATGCCGGCACCGCCGATATCGCCCGCCGCCAGTGCGGCAGTGGGTGTCAATGCCAGAGCGGCTGTAGCCGCTCCAATCAGCCTGCCGGTCACCCCTGTCACGGCGCGCCCTTACGGCTTGGGCGGCGTGCCGATGACCGGCGGCGCGTTGAGGTCGAACCCGCCCGGCAGGCCCGATCCGCCGAGGCCGGGGATCTGGATCGAGTCGAACTGCTTGTCGATCGCCTTCTGGTCGAGCTGAATCGCGGAGGCCTTGTAATGCATCACCATGCTCGGGAAGATCACGACGAGCGCGACCATGATGCACTGGATCACCACGAAGGGCACGGCGCCCCAGTAGATCTGGCCGGTGGTGACCGGCTCCATCATCCGGCCGGTGACCTTGTCCCGGTAGGCATTCTTCGGTGCGACCGAGCGCAGGAAGAACAGGGCGAAGCCGAAGGGCGGGTGCATGAACGAGGTCTGCATGTTCACGCCCAGGATGACGCCGAACCAGATCAGGTCGATGCCGAGCTTCTCCGCCGCCGGGCCGAGCAGCGGCACGATGATGAAGGCCAGCTCGAAGAAGTCGAGGAAGAAGGCGAGCAGGAAGACCATCACGTTGACGACGATCAGGAAGCCCGTCGCGCCGCCCGGCAGGCCGACCAGCAGATGCTCGACCCAGAGATGGCCGTTGACGCCGTAGAAGGTCAGTGAGAACACGCGCGCGCCGACCAGGATGAAGAGCACGAAGGCCGAGAGCTTGGCGGTCGATTCCGTCGCCTGGCGGAGCAGGTCGAAGGTCATGCGTTTCTTGCTGAGGGCGAGCAGGATCGCGCCTGCGGCGCCCATCGCGCCGCCTTCCGTCGGGGTGGCGACGCCGATGAAGATCGTGCCGAGCACCAGGAAGATCAGCGCCAGCGGCGGCACCATCACGAAGACGACCTGCTCGGTCATGCGCGAGAGCAGGCCGAGGCCGAGCAGCTTGTTGATCAGCGCGATGACGAAGGCGATCGCGACCATCAGCGACATCGTCAGGATGACGAAATCGGCGCCTGCCTTCAGCGTGGTGAAGAGCTTCATGTAGCCATAGGCCAGCGCCAGCGAGATCAGCGTCACGACCAGCAGCGAGAAGCGCCGCGTCTTGCCGTCGGCATCGCGCAGGGTCTGCGCCTCCGGCGGCAGGCCGGGCGCGCGGTTGGGATAGACCATGGTGACGAGGAAGACGTAGCCGGCATACATCGCCGAGAGCACGAGGCCGGGGATGAAGGCGCCCTCGTACATGTCGCCGACCGAGCGGCCGAGCTGGTCGGCGAGCACGATCAGGACGAGCGAGGGCGGGATGATCTGGGCGAGCGTGCCCGAGGCCGCGATGACGCCGGACGCAAGGCGCCGGTCATAGCCGTAGCGCAGCATGATAGGCAGCGAGATCAGGCCCATCGAGATCACCGAGGCCGCGACGACGCCGGTGGTGGCGGCGAGCAGCGCACCGACGAAGATCACCGCATAGGCGAGGCCGCCGCGGATCGGCCCGAAGAGCTGGCCGATCGTGTCGAGCAGGTCCTCGGCCATACCGGAGCGTTCGAGGATCAGGCCCATGAAGGTGAAGAATGGCACAGCCAGCAGCACGTCGTTGTTCATCGTGCCGTAGATGCGCTCCGGCAGCGCCTGAAGGAAGTTCTCCTGGAACAGGCCGAGCTCGATGCCGATCAGCGCGAAAAGCAGGCCGTTGGCGGCCAGCGCGAAGGCGACGGGATAGCCGAGCAGCAGGAAGACGACGAGGGCCGCGAACATCACCGGCGCCATGTTGACGCGCAGGAAGTCGCCGATGCCGCCGCCCGCCGCGAAGGCGTCGCCGGTATGGAGGCCGAAGAAGGCGAGGAGGGTCAGCGCGAGCAGCAGGCCGGCGACGCGCGGAAGGCGATGAGCGTGCATGGGACGGTTCCGGACGTCTTGCGGGCCACTCACGAGGCGAGGCCCTGTTCCTTGGCTTGGTCGAGCAGGCGCTGGGCTTCCGCCTCGGCCGCCGCGGCATGGCCGAGTGCGGCTTCCTGATCCTCAAGATCGCCGCGCATGATCGCAATCGTCTTGATGATCTCGGAGATGCCCTGGACCGTCAGCATCACGAAGCCGACGATGACGAGCCCCTTGGCCGGCCATTGCGGCAGGCCGCCGGCCGAAAGCGACTGCTCGTTGATGGCGTAGGAACGCCAGAAGAACGGCCAGGAATGATAGACGATCAACAGGCAGAACGGCATCAGGAAGAACACATGGCCGATGAGCTCGATCCACTGGCGGACGCGCTTCGGCAACATGCTGTTCACGATGTCGATGCGGATGTGCTCCTTCACCTGCATCGTCCAGGAGGCGCACATCAGGAAGACCGCGCCGAACAGCATCCATTGCAGTTCGAGCCAGGCATTCGACGAGACGTTGAAGACCTTGCGGATAATGGCGTTGACGGCCGCCACGATCACCGCGACGAGAATCAGCCAGGCGATCTTCTTACCGATCTGGCCGTTGACCGCGTCAATGACGCGGCTGATGCCGAGGAGACCCTTCACGCTTCCGCTCCCGTCCAGGCGCGCCATGAACCGGATATGCCGACCGGTCTCAGGTTTATGCACCACTTATGCGCTGGATCGGTATAGGAGGGATGCGCGCCACGCAAGACGGTGCCGGCCTTATCCATTGGACGAAAGGCGAAGGGTTACGGCTGCCTGTTTTTGCGGCAGAAAATTGCGGCGGCACGCATTGGCTCGCCGGTGCGGCGAAGAAACGTTATGTTCGCGTTCATCTTCGGAGAACATTATTCTCCGGCCCGCTTTCCACGCTCGATTCGAGGCGCCGATGTGCCGCTTCCTCGCCTATTCCGGCATTCCCGTCTTTCTTGAGGATTTCGTCGCCTCGCCCTGCCATTCGCTGATCCATCAGTCGCTCCATGCCGAGGAGGCCAAGACCGGCACGAACGGCGACGGCTTCGGCGTCGGCTGGTATGGCGAGCGGCCCGAGCCCGGCCAGTATCGCGAGGTGCGCCCCGCCTGGTCCGACGAGAACCTGCTCTCGATCGCGCGGCAGGTGCGCTCGCATCTGTTCTTCGCCCATGTCCGCGCCGCGACCGGCACCGCGACGACGCGCGCGAACTGCCACCCCTTCGTCCATGGCCGCTATCTCTTCATGCATAACGGCCAGATCGGCGGCTACGGCACGATCCGGCGGCGGCTGGAGGCGCTGATCCCGGATGCCCTCTATGGCGCCCGCGCCGGCACGACCGACTCGGAAGCGCTGTTCCTGCTCGCGCTGGCCCATCTGACGGAGGGCATGGCGCCGGGCGATGCGCTCGCCGCAGCCTTGTCGGACGCGCTCGGGCTGATGCAGCAGGCCGGCATTCGCGAGCCCCTGCGCTGCGCTGCGGCGCTCGCCGATGGTGACAGCATCCATGCGATCCGCTGGTCCTCGGACGCCAAGCCGCCGAGCCTCTATGTCTGCGAGCGGCCGGACAGCGTCGTCGTCGCCTCCGAGCCGGTCGATGCCGCGCGCGAATGCTGGCAGGCCCTGCCCTGCAACACGCTGGTCACGGTGCAGGGCGGCGCGGTGACGTTCTCGCCCTTCGAGATCGCGCTGAAACAGGCCGCCTGAGCCGGCCTCGGCGAATTCGCTTCATGTCGCGGCCGGGCAGGACTGCCATGCGCCGCGCGCCCTGACACGTCCCCGGTTGCGTTCCTACGTCGAGAGCCTAGCCTTGCCCTCCAGCGAGGCTCTCTCCGGGAAAGGCACGGGCGATGAAGAAGGGTTCCGATCTTCTGGTCGAGGCACTGGAGAACGAGGGCGTCGATCGCGTCTTCGGCGTTCCCGGCGAGGAAAATCTCGACGTCGTCGAATCACTGCGCAAGTCGAAGATCGAGCTGGTGCTGACGCGGCACGAGCAGGCTGCCGCCTTCATGGCCGCCACGCATGGGCGCCTCACCGGCCGCCCCGGCGTCTGCATCGCGACGCTGGGCCCCGGCGCGCTGAACTTCTCGACCGGCGCGGCCTATGCCCATCTCGGGGCGATGCCGATGATCCTGCTCACCGGGCAGAAGGCGATCATGACCGCCAAGCAGGCGCGCTTCCAGATCGTCGATGTCGTCGCCTCGATGCGCCCGCTGACCAAGATGACCCGCCAGATCGTCAGCCCCGCCAGCATCCCCTCCGTGGTGCGCGACGCCTTCCGCGTCGCGATGGAGGAGCGACCGGGCCCGGTTCATCTCGAACTGCCCGAGGACGTAGCGGCCGAGGAGGTCGAGGACACCCTGCTGATCCCCGTCCACGCGCTCGACCGGCCGATTGCGCCGGCAGCCTCGCTCGACCGCGCTGCCGCGATGATCCTCGCCGCCAAGCGTCCGCTGGTGATGATCGGCGCCGCCGGCAACCGGCCACGCCTGGTCGAGCCGCTTTCGGCGGCGGTGCGCCGCATCGGCCTGCCCTTCTTCAACACGCAGATGGGCAAGGGCGCCGTCACCGGCGGCTCCAACCTCTATCTCGGCACCGCCGCGCTCTCGGAGGGCGACTATGTCCATGAGGCTGTCGCGGCGGCCGACCTGATCATCGCGGTCGGCCACGACACCATCGAGAAGCCGCCCTTCCTGATGCGCAATGCCGGCGGGCCGAAGGTGATCCATCTCGGCTTCCAGTCGGCCAATGTCGAGCAGGTCTACCATCCCGATGCCGAGGTGATCGGCGATATCGGTGTCACCATGACGGGGCTCGCCGACCGGCTCGAAGGCAAGCTGCCAGAGCAGAAGCAGACGCTGGAGCTGCGCCAGAAGATCCTGGCCAAGATCAACGCCCGCGCCGAGGAAGATCGCTTCCCGGTGACGCCGCAGCGGCTCGTCCATGACGTGCGCGCGGTGATGCCGGAGGACGGCATGGTCTGCCTCGACAACGGCATGTACAAGATCTGGTTCGCGCGGAACTACCGCACCCATGTCGCCAACACGCTCTTGCTCGACAACGCGCTGGCGACGATGGGCGCAGGCCTGCCTTCGGCAATGATGGCGGCGATGCTCCATCCGGAGCGGCGCGTCATGGCCGTCTGCGGCGATGGCGGCTTCATGATGAACTCGCAGGAGATGGAGACGGCGGTCCGGCTCGGCCTCAACCTCGTCGTGCTCGTCCTCAATGACGGCGCCTATGGCATGATCCGCTGGAAGCAGGCCGTCGACAAATTCCCCGATTACGGCATGACCTTCGGCAATCCCGATTTCGTGCGCTATGCCGAGGCCTATGGCGCCAAGGGCTCGCGCGTGACCTCGGCCGAGGCACTGGTGCCGACGCTGGAAGCCGCCTTCAAGGGCGGTGGGGTCCATCTCGTCGATTGCCCGATCGACTATTCCGAGAACACCCGCGTCCTCGTCGAGGAACTCCGGAACAAGGTGCCGGACGTCGATCTGGCTTAACGGCCGCCATCACCGAAGCCCTCATCCTGAGGAGCCGCGCAAGCGGCGTCTCGAAGGATGCTCCAGATGTCTCCGAGCCTTCTGAAACATCCTTCGAGACGCCATTCCCGAGGGAATGGCTCCTCAGGATGAGGGCTCGGAAATGTCGATGTCCAAAGGAGACAAGATCATGCTCCAGGTTGTTAAGGCCTATGACCGCGCCCCGATCACCGAGATCGAGACCGATGACGCGGCTGCGCTCGAACGCAAGCTGCAGGCGGCGCAGGCCGTCTTCAAGGACCGCGACAACTGGCTGAAGCCGCATCAGCGCATCGCGATCCTGCGCAAGCTCGCGGGCCTCCTCGAAGCAAGGCGCGACCATTTCGCCATGCAGATCGCGCGCGAGGGCGGCAAGCCGCTGCCGGACGCGATCGTCGAGGCGAACCGGGCGGTCGATGGCGTCTACAATGCCGCCGAGGAGCTGCGGAACTTCGCCGGGCGCGAGATCCCGATGGGGCTCTCGGCGGCGGCTGCCGATCGCTGGGCCTTCACCACCAAGGAGCCGATCGGCATCGTCGCGGCGATCTCGGCCTTCAACCACCCGCTCAACCTGATCGTGCATCAGGTCGCGCCGGCGATCGCGGTCGGCTGCCCGGTGATCGTCAAGCCGGCCGGCACGACGCCGCTCTCCTGCATCGATTTCGTCAAGCTGGTGCACGAAGCCGGACTGCCGGAAGCCTGGTGCCAGGTCTTCGTGCCCTTGGAGACCGCGCTGGCGGAGAAGTTCGCGACCGATCCGCGCATCGCCTTCCTCAGCTTCATCGGCTCGGCCAAAGTCGGCTGGCATCTGCATTCGAAGCTCGCCCATGGCGCCCGCTCGGCGCTGGAACATGGCGGCGTCGCGCCGGCGATCGTCGACAGGAGCGCCGATCTCGACGGGATCATCGAGCCGATCGTGAAGGGCGGCTATTACCATGCCGGACAGGTCTGCGTGTCGACGCAGCGGATCTATGTCCATGACGCTGTTATCAACGACTTCACCGAGCGGCTCGTCGCCCGCGTCAAGAAGCTGCGCACCGGCGATCCCACGCTGGCCGACACCGAAGTCGGGCCGCTGATCATCCCGAAGGAGGCCGATCGCGTCGCCTCCTGGATCGACGAGGCCGTAAAAGGCGGCGCCCGGCTCGCCACCGGCGGCAAGCGCCTGTCGGAGACGACGCTGGAGCCGACCGTGCTGATCGACCCCGATCCGGAAGCGCGCATCTCCAGCGAAGAGGTGTTCGGCCCGGTCGTCGCGGTCTACCGCTACAGCAAGCTTGACGATGCGATCGCGCGGGCGAACTCCCTGCCCGTCGCCTTCCAGGCCAGCATCTTCGCGCAGGATATCGATGTCGCGATGCGGGCGGCGAACCGGCTCGACGCCTCTGCCGTGATGGTCAACGATCCCACGACCTTCCGCACCGACTGGATGCCCTTCGCCGGGCGGCGCGTCTCCGGCTACGGCACCGGCGGCATCCCCTACACGATGCGCGACATGACGCAGGAGAAGATGATCCTGCTGAAGCGCCGCTGAGGCCGGCACTCGACAGAGGCATGCCGATGCGCCATGGACGGCGCGTCGGCGCATGACGCCCATCGATATCGCATGAACGGACCACTGGAATGACCGCCTCCTCCGCGACCGCTCCCGCTTCCCAGGGCCGCATCGCCCTGCTCGGTGCGCCCATCGAGGTCGGCGCCTCGCGCCGCGGCGCGCTGATGGGCCCGGCCGGCCTGCGCACCGCCGGCCTCGCCCGCGTGCTGGAAGACCTCGGCTACAGCGTCAGCGACCACGGCGACATCCTGCCGCGCGACCTCGCCCCGGTCGATGGTCCCGCCCCCGCCAATGCCCGCTTCTACAACGAGATCGCCGCCTGGATGCGCGCGCTGAGCGCCCGCGCCTACGAGATCGCGCGCTCCGGCGACACGCCGATCTTCCTCGGCGGCGACCACAGCCTGTCGATGGGCTCGGTCAACGGCGTCGCCCGCCACTGGCAGGAGCAGGGCCGCAAGCTCTTCGTGCTCTGGCTTGACGCTCATGCCGATTTCAACATGCCGGCGATCTCGCCCTCCGGGAACATGCACGGCATGTCCTCGGCCTTCCTCTGCGGCGAGGCCGGGCTCGACGACCTGCTCGGCTCCGAGCCGCGCGCCTCGATCCCGTATGAACAGCTCAGCCTGTTCGGCATCCGCTCGATCGATCCGCTGGAGAAGGCGGCGGTGAAGGCGCGCGGCGTCGATATCGCCGACATGCGCGCCATCGACGAACATGGCGTCGGCGTCCTGATCCGGCAGGTCATCGAGAAGGTGCGCGCCGCCAATGGCGTGCTGCATGTCTCCTTCGACGTCGATTTCCTCGACCCGCCGCTGGCGCCGGGCGTCGGCACCACCGTGCCGGGCGGCGCGACCTATCGCGAGGCGCATCTGGTGATGGAGCTCCTGCACGATTCCGGGCTGGTCCGCTCGATGGATATCGTCGAGCTCAACCCGTTCCTCGACGATCGCGGCCAGACCGCCCGCCTCGCGGTCGAACTCGCCGGCAGCCTGTTCGGCCAGCAGATCACCGACCGGCAGACGCCGTCGAACGCGATCGGCGCGGCGTAAAGTATCCAGATTTTCCGCATTTTCTTCACGCGAACCGGTACCCACTTCGCTCGAAAATGCTTCTGGTCGCGCCTTCGCGAAAGCCGATCTTCATTCTTGCCTGATAGAGGCCGTTCCATCGGCTTGCCAGCCGGTGGAACGGGTTCAAGCATGAAGATCGCGCTCGTCGGCTCGGGTTTCGTCGCCGACTACTACATGACGACGCTGGCGAACCATCCGGCGCTCGCTCTCGCGGGCGTCTGGGATCGCGATGCCGCGCGGCTCGAAGCCTTCCGCGCCTTCCACGATGTCCCCGCCTATCCCGATCTCGATACCCTGCTTGCCGACCGAGACGTGCAGATCGTCGTCAACCTGACGACGCCGGAAAGCCACTACGAGATCACCAGCCGCGCGCTCGCCGCCGGCAAGCATGTCTATTGCGAGAAGCCGCTGGCGATGGAATTGGCGCAAGCCGAGGCACTGGTCGCACAGGCGCAAGGCTGCGGGCTGACCTTGGCCACTGCCCCCGCCAACGGGCTCAGCGACACGCATCGCCTCGTCGAGGATACCTTGCGCTCCGGGCGGATCGGTGCGCCAAGGCTGGTCTATGCCGCGATGGAGGACGGCCCGGTCTTCCGTGACAAATGGGCGAGCTGGCGCTCGCGCTCGGGCGCGCCCTGGCCGGGGCTGCACGAGTTCGAGATCGGCTGCACGCTCGAACATGCCGGCTACGCGCTGTCCTGGCTGGTAACACTGTTCGGACCGGTCGAGAGCCTGACCGCCTTCTCGGCCGTGACCTTCCCCGACAAGGGGCCGGGCACCGGGCACATCGCGATGGCCCCGGATTTCTCCGTGGGCTGCCTGACCTTCCGCTCCGGCGTCGTCGCAAGGCTGACCAACGGGCTCGTCGCGCCGCGTGACCGCTCACTGCAGGTCTTCGCCGAGAAGGGCTCGCTGACGGTGCGCGATCTCTGGGACAACCGCTCCGTCGTCCATGTCGAGGAGGTCGATGCGCCGCGGCCCCTGCTCGGGCGGCTCCTGACGCGGGCGGAAGCCAAGCTCGGGCGCGCGCTGCCCTGGAAGCCGGCCCCAGGGCGCAAGCTGGCCTATCCCGCCCAGCCGACGAGCAAGGCCTTGCCCGGCTATCCCTCGCAGATCGATTTCATCCGCGGCGTGGCGGATCAGGCCGAGGCGATCCGGCGCGGCGAGGCGCCGCGCTTCTCGGGCGCACTCGCCCTGCACATCACCGAGTTGGCGCTGGCTCTCAACAATGCCCGCGACCTGGCCCAGCCCTACCAGCCCCGCTCGCGCTTCTGATCGCAGCCGGAACCGGTGCTCTCAGCTCACCGTGCGAAACTGCTCGCGCTGCGCGAAGAGCGAGGCCGTCCCGCCAGTATGAAGGATGCAGGCCGGCTCGCCCGGCGGAATCGCGTCCTTCGCGACCAGATCGAGGAAACCGGCGCAGGTCTTCGCCGTGTAGACGTGCTCGACCAGGATGCCCTCGGTGCGGGCAAAGGCAACGATCGCCGCCTCCGATTCGGGCGTGGGTACGCCCCAGCCGCCGCCCAGATGGGCCATATGATAGTGGAGCGGCGCCGGATCGAGACCGCCGACCGGGATCCCCGTCCGCTCACGGATACCCTCGTAGATCCGGCGGATGCGGGCCTCCAGCTCGGCCTGCTCGTATTCGACGCTGACCAGATGGACCTGGAAGGGGTTACCGAGCATGGCGTTGCCGAAGATGAAGCCCGCTTCCGTCGGCCCCATCGAGCCCGCCAGGAAGACATGGCGCAGCGGTGTTGCTTCGCGCTGCGACTGCTCATGCAGTTCGAAAGCGGCCAGGACATAGCCGAGCGCACCGAGCACCGCGTCGCCGACGATATAGGGAACCCGCCCCTGCCGCTTCAGCTCCGCGGCGGCGGCCTTCATCACCGCCCCGCGCTCCTCCTCACCGACCGCACCGATGAAACGCGTTTCCGCGCCGAACAGCCGGTTCAGGAAGGAACGCTCGCGATTCGCCGGGCTGTCCTCGGCATTGTGGATAATCAGGCAATCCAGCCCCGCCATCGAGGCCGCGGCCGCGGTGAGGCGGCAGAGATTGGACGTCGCCCCGCCCGCGACGAGGACGATGTCCGCCCGCTCCCGAAGCGCAGCGCCCAGCCAGAATTCGAGGCTGCGCAGCTTGTTGCCGCCGAGCCCGATCTCCATCAGGTCGTCGCGCTTCATGAAGAGGCCGGGACGGCCGAGCTTGCGCTCGAAGCCGGAGAGGCGCTGCAGCGGCGTCGGCGCCTTGACGAGGTCGTAGCGCGGCTCGCGCAGGATGGTCTGCAGGTCCGACATCAGGCCAACCGCCCTCCAGATCGCGCCTGCGAGCGGCGCGGCATGGCCGCGTGCTCGCTCATCGCTTCAGGAAAGGCAAGCCCCCTCGATGCCGGCTTTACGCCGACCGCTTCTTCCGGTCGTCCTTGCGCTGATCCGGCT
Organism: Allobosea sp. GW821-FHT09G06; assembly: GCF_059416005.1. Lineage (NCBI taxonomy): Bacteria > Pseudomonadati > Pseudomonadota > Alphaproteobacteria > Hyphomicrobiales > Alloboseaceae > Allobosea > Allobosea sp. GW821-FHT09G06. Next base: position 127,747 of record NZ_JBWKOI010000006.1, read on the forward strand.
CGGCTGCCGCCTTGGACGACCGGGCGATCGTCGCAATCGCCAAGGGCGGCTTGCCCGACCTCTCCGAGATGATCTGGTCCTGCTCCTCGATGGCCGTCCGGGCGGGCTCATCTCCGTCCAGGCCGCCGAGCAACGACGTCAGAACGCGCCGGTTCGAGGTCCGCGATCCGTCTTCGTAGACGACATCGAACATGGTGAACTCGGTATCGAGGGCTTTGGATTTCGTGCGTTTGGCCATTCCTGCCTCCTTCTATGGAGCGTGCGACGCGGCGGCTTTCACGCCGCTATGCCGCGTTTGCCTGCGCGGCGGGCCGCCGGGTGATTCGCGGCCTCCGCGGAGCAAGACGGCAGCGTCAGCGGAATGACGCGAGTGCGAAGGAGCGCCTGCCGGGTTCCACCATATCGAGAGGGCCGATCCGAATCACGCGAGGCGCGACGAACAGCTATCCCGTCAGGCTTCAGATCGGCGGGAAACATGCGAGATGTCGGGAGAACGCCGAAGCGTGATCCGGAACACCAGGCTGTTCAGCGCTCTCGGAAGAAATTTGGTGGAGCCAGGCGGAATCGAACCGCCGACCTCTTGAATGCCATTCAAGCGCTCTCCCAACTGAGCTATGGCCCCACACGCGACGACCGACTTGGGGATCGATCATCAACCGGATTTGGTACCGCCTCGGCGGTTCCGTCCGGGCCGCCCTGGCGGCGACGAAGCGCTCTATAGGCGGCTCGGACGGAAGACACAAGCGCTTAATGTCGCCGTGTCGTCATCTTTTTTCGAGGCTGTGGATCAGTTGTCCTCGTCGGCTTCGATGTCGCCGTCGATCAGGTCGGAGACGTCGTCGTCGCCTTCCTCATCCTCTTCGAGGAAGGTGTCGTCCTCGTCATCGCCGCCGACGTCCTCGACCTCGATATCGTCCTCGCTGGTGACGACGGCTTCCTTCTCGGACGCCTCGGCATCGGCCTCGTCGAGCGAGACGAGTTCGACGGCGCCATCGGCGGCCTCGGTCTCGTCTTCCTCGTCGGCTTCCGGCTTCGGCACGGGGGCTGCCTTGGCCTGCGGCTCGAACATCGCCCGCGGATAAGCCTGGCCCGTATAGGGCGAGACGATCGGGTCCTTGTTCAGGTCATAAAATTTGCGGCCCGTGACCGGGCAAACGCGCTTCGTTCCGAGTTCCGGTTTCGCCACTGCGTCGGACCTTCAACTATCATGTTTTGAAAAGCAGGCGCGTCCGTTAGTCGGGGTAAGCCGCTCTGTCAAATGTTGATTTGCGCGAAGCGGCCCTGCGGACGCCCGGAACGTCGATTCGCCGCGCCGCAGCGCCGCGCCTTGGCGCAGCGCGCGCGGGCATGCTACGGCCCTTTCTGCATTCCTTACGGCCAGCCTGCAGAGACCACGCCCCGTGTCCCACGACCATGAACCCGTTCCCGTCACAGCCCGCGCCGGGGGGCCGCTGAAAGGCCGCGTCCGCGTGCCCGGCGACAAGTCGATCTCGCACCGGGCGATGATCTTCGGCCTGCTGGCGATCGGCGAGACCAAGGTCACCGGGCTGCTCGAAGGCGAAGACGTGATGCGCACCGCCGCGGCGGCGCGGGCTCTCGGCGCCATCGTCCACCATGACGGGCCCGGCGCCTGGCGCGTGCAGGGCGTCGGCGTCGGGGGCTTGCGCGAACCGGCCGATGTTCTGGATTTCGGCAATGCCGGCACCGGCTCGCGCCTGATGATGGGCGTCTGCGGTTCGCATCCGATCACCACGACCTTTGACGGCGATGCCTCGCTGCGCAAGCGGCCGATGCGGCGCATCCTCGACCCGCTCGAGCAAATGGGCACGGTCGTCGTCTCGCAGCAGGAGGGCGGCCGCGTGCCGCTGACCCTGCGCGGCCCGAAGGAGGCGATCCCGATCACCTATCGCCCGCCGGTCGCCTCGGCGCAGATCAAGTCGGCCGTGCTGCTGGCGGCGCTGGCCGCCCCCGGCGAGACCACCGTGATCGAGGCGGAAGCGACCCGCGACCATACCGAGAAGATGCTCGCGCATTTCGGCGCCGAAATCACGGTGACGCAAGAGGGCGCCCATGGCAGGCGCATCGTGTTGAAGGGCCAGCCGGAACTGAAGGCTGCGCCGATCGTCGTGCCGGCCGACCCGTCCTCGGCCGCCTTCCCGCTGGTGGCCGGGCTGATCGTGCCGGGGTCGGACATCCTGATCGAGAGCGTGATGACCAATCCACTGCGCTCGGGCCTGCTGACCACGCTGCGCGAGATGGGCGCCGACATCACCGTCGAGCGCGAAGCCAACGAGGGCGGCGAGACGGTCTGCGACCTGCGCGTGCGCGCCTCCAGCCTGAAGGGCGTGACGGTGCCGCCGGAGCGGGCGCCGGCGATGATCGACGAATATCCGGTGCTGGCGGTGGCCGCGTCCTTCGCCACGGGCACGACGCGGATGCGCGGCCTGCAGGAACTGCGCGTCAAGGAATCCGACCGTCTCGCCGCGGTCGAGGCCGGGCTGAAGGCTGCCGGCGTCACCTGCTGGATCGAGGGCGACGACCTCGTCGTCGAGGGTTCGGGTGGCGGACCGGTGCGCGGTGGCGGGCCGATCGCGACCCATCTCGACCACCGCATCGCGATGAGCTTCCTCGTCATGGGGCTGGCGACGCAGCAGCCGGTCGTGGTCGATGACGGGCTGATGATCGCGACGAGCTTCCCGAGCTTCGTTTCGTTGATGAACGGGCTCGGAGGCCAGATCGGATGAGCGCGGCTCAGGCCGCCCGCTTCGTCATCGCCGTCGACGGCCCTGCCGCCTCCGGCAAGGGCACGCTGGCGCGCCGGCTGGCGGCGCATTACGGCCTGCCCTATCTCGATACCGGCCTGCTCTACCGGATGGTGGCGCGCGCCATGCTCGACGCGGGCCACGATATCCACGACGCCGTGGCTGCCGAGGCGATCGTCGGCAGCTTCGACGAGACCGCCTTCTCGGAGGAACGGCTGCGCGGCCGCGAGATCGGCGAAGCCGCTTCCGTGGTTGCGGCCATGCCGGCCGTGCGCGCCGGACTGCTGACCCGGCAGCGGCGCTTCGCCGCGCAACCCGGCGGAGCCGTGCTCGACGGGCGCGATATCGGCACGGTGATCTGCCCGGAGGCGCCGGCCAAGCTCTTCGTCACCGCGACGCCGGAGGTGCGGGCCGCACGGCGCCACAAGGAGCTGGTCGGACGCGGCGAGACTGTGACCTTCGACGGCATCCTCGCCGATATCCGCCGGCGCGATGCCCGCGATTCCGGCCGCAGCGACGCGCCGCTCAAGGCGGCGGAGGATGCGATCGTGCTCGACACCTCGGCGCTCACTGTCGAGGAGGCGGCTGCCGCAGCGATCGGCATCGTCGAGGGCCGCCGCGCCGCCTGAGCCCGCCGCTCGCGAATTTGCTATCGAAACAGGCGCCCTTAGCCGGATTTTCCGGCTTGGCGCGCGTCCCGGCCGGGCGCACACTTCCCCTCGCAAATCGGCGACGGAGGTGGCGATGCGGCGTTGGCTGTACGGTCTCTCATGTCTGGCGGCGGCGGCGCTCTGGCAGCCCGCCCAGCCCAGAGCCCAGACGGCGCCGCCGCCCGAGGAGGTAGATGTCGCGCTCGTGCTCGCGGTCGACGTCTCCTACTCGATGGATCTGGACGAGCTCGCGCTGCAGCGCAACGGCTATATCGAGGCGTTCCGGTCGAAACAGCTGCACGACGCCATCAACAAGGGCGCGATCGGCAAGATCGCCGTGACCTATTTCGAATGGGCCGGCGGCAATTTCCAATACGTCGTCCGGCCCTGGAAGGTGATCGACGGCCCGGCCGCGGCGATGGCCTTCGCCGAGGAGCTGGGCGAGGCGCCGACGCGGCGCGGCCGGCGGACCTCGATCTCCGGCGCGATCGATCTCGGGGTGCAATTGCTGGAGCAATCGAATGTCAGCGCGATGCGTCGCGTGATCGACATCTCCGGCGACGGCGCCAACAATGACGGGCGCCCGGTCACCGTGGCGCGCGACGAGGCCGGCGCCAAGGGCATCGCCATCAACGGCTTGCCGGTGATGTTGAAGCAGGCCGGCTATTTCGACATCGACAATCTCGACACCTACTACACCGACTGCGTCATCACCGGCATCGGCGCCTTCGTCATCCCGATCCGCGAGAAGCATCAGTTCGTCGAGGCGACGAAGACGAAGCTGCTGCGCGAGATCGCCGAGGCCCCGGCCGATGCGACGGTCCACAAGGCGCAATCAGGCAATATCGCGACCTGCCTCGCCGGCGAGCGGCAATGGCGCGACCGGATGGGGAATTGAAGGACAACGCATCGTCGCCAAGGCTTGCCGTCATGCCCGGGCTTGACCCGGGCATCTCGTAAACCAGAGCCTTCTCGTCATGAGATTCCCGGGTCTGCGCTTCGCTCCGCCCGAGAATGACGCCCTTGGATTACGTCCCGCGTGGCTTGGCCCGCGTCGTCGGCAGCGCTGCGGCCGGGTCATCCGGCCAGAGGTGTCGGGGGTAGCGCCCTTTCATCTCGGATTTCACGGCAGCCCATGAGCCGCGCCAGAAGCCCGGCAGGTCGCGCGTGACCTGGATCGGCCGATGGGCCGGGGAGAGCAATTCCAGCACAAGCGGCACGCGCCCGCCGGCCAGGGCCGGATGCATCGCGAGGCCGTAGAGTTCCTGCACGCGCACCGAAATGGTCGGGCCGGCCTCGGCGGCGTAGTCGACCGCGAGCGAGGAGCCGGTCGGCGCGGTGAAATGAGTCGGCGCCTCCTGATCGAGCCGGCGCTTCATCTCCCAGGGCAGCAGGCTCGTCAGCGCCGAATCGAGATCGGACGCTTGAATCGCGGCGAGCGAGGCACGACCAAGGAGATGCGGCGCCAGCCAGAGTTCCGGGTCCAGCGCCAGACCTTCGTCGGAAAGGTCGGGCCAACCGGCCTCCGGCTCGGCCTTGCGCAGGAAGGCGGCGCGTTCCCTCAACTGGTTCTGCCCCTTGCTCCAGGGCAGGAGCCCGATGCCGAGCGCTGCGATGCCTTTGGCCAGTGCCTCGGAATTCTCGGGCGTATCCGCAACCGAAAGCGGTCGTTCCGACAGCGAGAGCGCGCCGTAGCGGCGCACGGCCCGGACACGGAGGGCCCGCGCCGTGCGGTCGAAGCTCGCCTCCTCGCGTTCGGCGATGGCGAAGGGGGCGAGGCCATGGGAGACGAGCGCCGCGATCTCCGCTTCGCTGACCGCGGCGGCCGCCATGATGCGGGCCTGCTGGGCCGAACCTGTCATCTCGGCGACGACGATATAGGGCTCGCGCGCCAGACGCTGCGACGGCTCCAGCGCACCCCCGCGCCCGTTGGCGAGAAGATATTGGCCGGAGCCCGGCGCGCGCGCCTTGGCGACCCGGTCGGGATAGGCGAAGGCCAGTAGGAGGCCGTGCGACAGGACTTCGCCGATCTCAAGCCGATCCTTGCCGATGCTGCGCTCGGCGGTTCGCGCCCAGCCTTCCGCGAGGCGGCGCATGTCGCCGGCCCGACCGCCGCGTTCGCGATTGAAGCGCTCCAGCCGCTCGGCGAGATCGATGGCATCGCCGCCGAGGCCGCGTTCGACCAGCACGGCGGCGAGATCGGCGGCAGTGTCCGCATGTCCGAAGCGGGCGGCCGCCACGACCATGCGAGCCAGGCGCGGTGGCAGCGGCAGCGCCTGCAGGGCGCGACCGTCCGGCGTGATCCGGCTATCGGCATCGAGCGCGCCGATATTGCTCAGGAGCGCGCGGGCTTCCTTCAGGGCGGGCGCGGGCGGCGCATCGAGGAAGGAAAGCGTCGTGGGATCACTGAGGCCCCAAGCGGCGCAGTCGAGCAGCAGCGGGCTCAGATCGGCCGAGAGAATTTCGGGGCGGGCGAAAGCTTCGAGCGCGCCGGTCGCGGCCTCCTCCCAGAGCCGGTAGCAGACACCGGGCTCGGTGCGGCCAGCACGACCCCGGCGCTGGTCGGCGGCGGCGCGGCTGACGCGGCGGGTTTCCAATCGTGTCACGCCGATATCGGGCTCGTAGATCGGCACGCGGGCGAGGCCGGAATCGATGACGACGCGCACGCCCTCGATCGTCAGCGAGGTCTCGGCGATGGCGGTGGCGAGCACGACCTTGCGCCTGCCCGCCGGCGCCGGCAGCACGGCGCGATCCTGCTCGCGCTGGTCGAGCGCGCCATAAAGCGGCGCGATCTCGACGGCGGGATCGCGCAACCTCTCGCGCAGACGCTCCTCGACGCGGCGGATTTCGCCCTGGCCGGGCAGGAAGACGAGCTGCGAGCCCGGCTGCTCGCCCAGCGCCAGCAGAACCGTCTCCGTGACCTGATCCTCGATGCGCTTCAGCGGATCGCGGCTGCGATAGCGCGTCTCGATGGGATAGGCGCGGCCCTCGCTCTCGATCACCCGAGCATCGCCCAACAGTTTCGCGACGCGGGCGCCATCCAGCGTCGCGGACATCACGAGGATGCGCAGGTCCTCGCGCAGGCCGCCTTGAGCATCCAGCGCAAGCGCGAGGCCGAAATCGGCATCGAGCGAACGTTCGTGGAATTCGTCGAAGAGCACGGCGGCAACGCCGTCCAGCGCGGGATCGTCGAGGATCATCCGGGCGAAGACACCTTCGGTGACGACCTCGATGCGCGTCTTCGGGCCGATCTTCGAACCGAGACGGACGCGCAGGCCCACGGTCTCGCCGACACGCTCGCCCAAGGTCTGCGCCATCCGGTTCGCCGCGCCGCGCGCCGCCAGGCGGCGCGGTTCGAGCACGATCAGCTTGCCGCCTTTCGTCCAGGACTCGTCGAGCAGGGCGAGCGGGACGCGCGTGGTCTTGCCGGCGCCGGGCGGGGCGACCAGCACGGCATTCGGCCGCGCCTGCAGGGCGGCGGCGAGATCACCGAGAACGGCGTCGATCGGAAGGGCGGTGTCGAAGGCGCGCATGCCCGGCCGATGTGGCGCAGGCGTAGCCTTCGCGCAAGCCACTCGCCAGCCGGCGCGTGTCATGCTAACCGCTGCGGCATGACTGAGACCGGCCAGACCCGCATCCAGAACCGTTTCCAGGCCTGCGCCCGCGAGGGCCGGGCGGCGCTCGTGACCTTCGTCACCGCCGGCGACCCGGATTTCGAGACCTCCAGCGCGATCCTCGCGGCCCTGCCCGGCGCGGGCGCCGACGTGATCGAGCTCGGCGTGCCCTTCACCGATCCGATGGCGGATGGCATTCCCGTCCAGCTCGCCGGGCAGCGCGCGCTCAAGGCTGGGCAGACCCTGCGCAAGACGCTCGCCATGGTCGAGAGCTTCCGCAAGGCCGGCCATGACACGCCAATCGTGCTGATGGGCTATTACAACCCGATCTGGGCCTATGGCGTCGAAGCCTTCCTGACCGATGCCCGTCGCGTCGGCATCGACGGGCTGATCGTCGTCGACCTGCCGCCGGAAGAGGACGAGGAACTCTGCCTGCCCGCTCTCAAGGCCGGCGTCTCCTTCATCCGGCTGGCGACGCCGACGACCGACGACAAGCGCCTGCCCAAGGTGCTGCAGAACACCTCCGGCTTCGTCTATTACGTCTCGGTCACCGGCGTGACCGGCGGCGCCATCGCCGATTACGGCGCGGTCGGCGATGCCGTCGCCCGGATCAAGCGCCATACCGACCTGCCCGTCGCTGTCGGCTTCGGCGTCAAGACCGCCGAGGATGCGGCCACCATCGCCAAGCGGGCGGACGGCGTCGTCGTCGGTTCGGCGCTGGTCGAGCGCGTCCGCCTTTCGCTCGACAGCGAGGGCAAGGCCACGGAAAAGACGGTTTCGGCTGTCACCTCGCTGGTCAGCGAGCTCGCCCAGGGTATCCGCTCCGTCGCCAAGGCGACCTGAGGCCCAAGTTTCGTTCATGGTCGCGTCGCTTGCCCACCGGCAGGCGCGACCCCATTTTCGGCGTGACGGCGCGCGAGCGCTGACAACCCCATCAGGGATTCATCCGATGAACTGGATTTCCGAAGTCGTCCGGCCGCGCATCAAGACGCTGTTCAAGCGCGAGAGCCCGGAGAACCTCTGGATCAAGTGCCCCGATTCCGGGCAGATGGTGTTCCACAAGGATGTCGAGGCCAATGCTCACGTCATCCCCGGCTCCGAGCACCATATGCGCGTCACCGCGCCGGAACGGCTGCGCCTGACCTTCGACGACGGCAAATGGCTCGATGTCGCGCTGCCGGAAGTCCCGGTCGACCCGCTGAAGTTCCGCGACGAGAAGCGCTATGTCGACCGGCTGAAGGATGCCCGCGCCAAGACCGGCATGCAGGACGCCTTCAAGATCGGCTATGGCCGGGTCAAGGGCCTGCCGATGACGCTGGCCGTGCAGGATTTCCACTTCATGGGCGGCTCGCTCGGCATGGCCGCCGGTGAGGCCTTCGTGAAGGGCGCCGAGACCGCGCTCGACAAGAAGACGCCCTATGTCGTCTTCGCGGCGTCGGGCGGCGCGCGCATGCAGGAAGGCATCCTATCGCTGATGCAGTTGCCCCGCACGACCGTCGCGGTCAGGCGCCTGCGCGCGGCCGGCCTGCCCTATTTCGTGGTGCTGACCAATCCGACCACCGGCGGCGTCACCGCCTCCTATGCCATGCTGGGTGACATCCATATCGCCGAGCCCGGCGCGTTGATCGGCTTCGCCGGCCCGCGCGTGATCGAGCAGACGATCCGCGAGAAGCTGCCGGACGGCTTCCAGCGCTCCGAGTACCTCAAGGATCACGGCATGGTCGACATGGTCGTGCATCGCCGCGACCTGCCGGAGACGCTCGCCCGGCTCGGCCGCCTGCTGACCAAGCAGCCGGCCGTGAAGGAAGAGGCAGCGTCCGCGCGTCCGGTGGCCGAAGCCGTCTGAGCGGTCCGAAAGAGTCCACGGCTGGGGGCCGTCACGCCATGGGGTCTTCCGACGCCTTGCTCGCGCGCTTCATGGCGCTGCATCCCAAGCTGATCGACCTCTCGCTCGGCCGCATCCTGACCCTGCTGGAGCGGCTCGGCGACCCCCAGAAGAAGCTGCCGCCGGTGATCCATGTCGCCGGCACCAACGGCAAGGGCTCGACCATCGCCTTCATGCGGGCGATCCTCGAAGCGGCCGGCCTCTCCGTCCATGTCTATATCTCGCCGCATCTGGTGCGCTTCCATGAGCGCATTCGGCTGGGCGCCCCCGGCGGCGGGCGCTTCGTCGCCGAGGACAAGCTGGTCGAGGCGCTGGAGCGCTGCGAGGCGATCAATGCCGGCGATCCCATCACCTTCTTCGAGATGACGACGGCCGCCGGCCTGCTGCTCTTCTCCGAGCATCCGGCCGATGTGCTGCTGCTCGAAGTCGGGCTCGGCGGGCGCTTCGACGCGACCAATGTCATCGCCCATCCCGCCTGCACGGTGGTGACGCCGGTCTCGCTTGACCATTCCGAATATCTCGGCGACACCGTCACCAAGATCGCCGGCGAGAAGGCCGGCATCTTCAAGCGCGGCGCCCCGGCCGTGATCGCGCCGCAGGAGCCGGAGCCGACCGCGGTGCTGGAAGCAGCGGCCGAGCGCGCCGGCGCCTCCAAGATCCTGATCGGCGCGCAGGATTTCAACGTCCACGAAGCCGGCGGGCGGCTGGTCTACGAGGATCAGGACGGGTTGCTCGACCTGCCGCTGCCGCGCCTCTCCGGCCGGCACCAGCACATCAATGCCGGCACGGCGATCGCCGCGCTGCGGGCCGCCGGCTACGGCGCCCTGCCGGCGCGCGCCTTCGAGGACGGGATGCGCCAGGCCGACTGGCCGGCGCGGCTGCAGCGCCTGTCGCGCGGTGCGCTGGCCGAGCTCGTGCCGGACCGTGCCGAGCTCTGGCTCGACGGCGGGCATAATCCCGATGGCGGGCGCGTTCTCGCGCAAGCCATGGCCGATCTCGCCGACCGCAACCCGGCGCCGCTGGTGATGATCGCCGGCCTGCTCTCGACCAAGGACGCGGCCGCCACGCTCGGCCATTTCAAGGGGTTGGCCCAGGTTCTCTACGCCGTGCCGATCCATAATTCGCTGGCCGCGCGCTCGGCCGAGGAGGTCGCGGAAGCCGCCCGCAGTGCCGGGCTCGTCGCCGAAGTCGCCAGCTCGGTCGAGCAGGCGCTACGGGCGATCGCGGCGCGCGACTGGCCGGCGCCGCCGCGCATCCTGATCTGCGGCTCGCTCTATCTTGCGGGCGAGGTGCTGTCGGATAACGGCACGCCGCCGACCTAAGTCTTTCCGCATTTCGATATGCCTTGGGGGAAGCCATGCCCGTTCCCGGACTGACCATCCTCGGCGCCACGCTGCTTTGCAGCCTGCTCGGCGGCTGCGTCACGACAGAGGGCAGCGCGTCCGGAGCGGCCGAGAGCCCGGAACGGGTGGCATCCGGCAAGCGGACCTTCCTGCAGAAGACCTTCATGACGATGGACGAGCGCTGCCGGCCGATCCCGCGCCCCAAGGGCGTGCTGACCGAGCCGCCCCGGCACGGCAAGGTCCGGCTGGCAACCCGCAAGGCCGCGGCGGAATACGGGCCGGGTCCGTTCCAGCATTGCAACGGCAAGATCGGGCCGTCGCTCGCCTTCGAATATACCTCGAAACGCGGCTATCGCGGCGCCGACAGCTTCCTCGTCCGCATCCGCTACGATGACGGCGAGATCCGCTACGAGCGTTTCGAGATCACGGTCGACTAGCTGGAGAAAGCGTCATGCAGCGCGGCTTCGGAGCCTCAGGCCCGCTCGTCCACTCGATCGGGCAGGGCAGCTGGTATAGCGAGCAGGGCGACCGGCGCGAGGCAATCGCCGCCTTCCGGCGCGGGCTCGATCTCGGGCTGAGCCATATCGACACGGCCGAGATGTATGGCGACGGCCGCGCCGAGGTGCTGATCGGCGAAGCCATCGCAGGCCGGCGCGACGAGGCCTTCCTGGTCTCGAAGGTGCTGCCGCACAACGCCTCGCGGCGCGGCGTGCAGGCCGCCTGCGAACGTTCGCTGAAACATCTCAGGACCGACCGGCTCGACTGCTACCTGCTGCATTGGCGCGGCCCGCATCCGCTGCCTGAGACCTTCGCTGCCTTCGAAGCGCTGAAGCAAGAAGGCAAGATCTTGTCCTGGGGTCTCAGCAATTTCGACGAGGACGATCTCGACGAGGCGCTCGCCGCCGCCGGCAAGGGTCGGATCGCCTGCAACCAGGTGCTCTACCATCTGCGCGAGCGCGCGATCGAGCATGCGGTGATCCCGTGGTGCGAAGAGAACGGCGTCGCCGTCGTCGCCTACAGCCCGTTCGGCCATGACGATTTTCCGGCCGCCGGCAGCGCGCCGGGCAAGGTCCTGGCCGAGATCGCCGCAAGCCATGGCGCGACGCCCCGACAGGTCGCGCTCGCCTTCCTGACGCGGCGCGAAAGCGTCTTCGCGATCCCCAAGGCCGGCCGGGTCGCCTATGTCGAGGACAATGCCGGTGCGTTGAACCTCGCGCTCTCCGAAGCCGAGATCGCCCGGATCGACGCCGCCTTCCCGCGTGGCCGCAAGCCCGCCTCGCTGCCGATGATCTGATCGGCTGGAAACCACGTTCCGCCTTCCGGCTTTACAAGCCGGGGGCGTCGGCGCTTTCCTAGAGTCAAGGGCGGCGGCCACCTGAGCTCGACAACGCCTCATCCAGCAGTAGCGTCTTTCGGAGTGAGTGTGATGCGTCGTGTTCTCGGCATCCTGGCCGCCCTCATCCTGTCGGCTTTCGCCGGCGCCGCCCATGCCGGCGTCGATGTCAGGGTCGATATCGTCGCCCAGCGCATGTCGGTGACCACCACCGACGGCGAGGTCTACGATTGGAAGATTTCATCCGGCCGCAAGGGCTTCCGCTCACCCAATGGCGTCTACCGCCCGACCCGGCTCGAAAAGAACTGGTACTCGCGCAAATATGGCGGCGCGATGCCCCATTCCGTATTCTTCCGCGGCGGCTACGCGATCCATGGCACGACGGCGGTGGGCGCGCTCGGCCGCCCGGCCTCGCATGGCTGCATCCGCCTGCACCCGGCCAATGCCGCCAAGCTCTTCGCGCTGGTGAAGAAGCACGGCTCCGGCCAGACCCGGATCGCGCTCAATGGCGCGGCGCCTGACAATCTCTCGCGCTTCGCCAAGGCCGCCTCGCCCTCGAAGGCCAAGCTCGCGAAGTCTCATTCATCCAAGCAGACGATCGCCAAGGCCAAGCAGCGTCATCAGGCGACGAGCGTCGCCCAGCAGCGGCGCGGCGGCGACTGGGAAGCGGCGCGCGGCCAGATCCTGCTGCGGCCCGCCCTACCGGCCGGCGCCTATGGCTACCAGCCCTATTACCCGAGCGGCTACGGCTGGCGCTAAAAACTAGATCGCCTCAGGCACGATCCTGAGCCAGCCTTCCAGCGTCTCGCCGGGCGCCAGACGCTGGAGCGGTGCGGCGGCGCGCGCCGGCGGCTCGCTCGGCGCGCCGATGGCGTGGCTCTGCGGCTCGACGCAGAGGAAGTCCGTGCCCGCCGGTGCCCAGACCACCGGGCAGTCGAGATTGCCGCTCGCGGTCAGGGTGATCGCGAGGCCGGTCGAGGGCGTCTCGATCCGGGCCGTGCCGTCCCAGCCGAGGAAGCTCCAGGCCGTCACGGTCTCGGCGCGGAAGGGATGCGCCTCGGCATAGGGCCCGCCATCCGCGAAGGCCTGCTGGCCCGTCGCACGGAAGGCCTCCCCGAAGACCAGCGCGCCGTCGCTGCGCATGACGAGGCGCGTGTCGGCGGCGCAGGGAAACCAGGGATGGTGTCCCATGCCGAACGGTAGTGCCGTCTGCGCCTCGTTGGTGATCGCCATCCGGATGGTCATACCGGCTTCGTCGAGTATGACCTCCTGCCGCGCCCGGTAGCGATAGGGGTCCTCCCCCTCCGTGCGGCGATGTTCGAGGACGGTATGACCGCGGTCATACCGCAGAACATCCCAGGCCGCCTGCCAGCCGAAGCCGTGGATGGCACCGCCGGGATCGTTCTGCGGCACGAGGAAACGCTGCTCGCCGTCGTCGACGACGCAATCGAAGGCGCGGTTGGCGAAGGGCAGCAATGCCCAGGTCCCGAAGAAATTCGGCGAGGCCGTGCCCGGCTGCCGCCCGGCAGGCGGATAGAGCACGTCGTGGCGGCGCCCGTCCGGCCCGCGCCAATTCAGGGAGGAGACGATGCCGCCCATCTCGGGATGGATGACGGCGTCGAGGCCTCCTGCTTGCAGTTCGAGCATCCGGCTTGTCCGATTCGTTCCCGCCATCGAGACCTGCAGGGTTGCCGAGAAGTCGAAGCTTGCACAAGGCTCCCAAGCGTCGGCTCTTGACCGGGCCGGGCGCGGCGGAGACAGTCGCGCCCCATTGCCGGAGCCTGCCATGCCGAAACCTCTGATCGCGCTCGACTGGGGCACGACCCGCGCGCGCGCCTTCCTGATCTCGGAGACGGGTGAGGTGCTGGAGCGGCGCATCGCCGATCGCGGCATCCAGTCGGTTCCGGCCGGCGGCTATACAGAGGCCTTCGCCGAACTGGCCGGCGATTTCCGGCAAGCCGCGCCCGATGCCGCGATCGTGCTCGCCGGCATGGTCGGCAGCCGCAATGGCTGGATCGAGGCACGCTATGTCGCCTGCCCGGCTTCATCAGCTGAGATCGCGGCGGCCGCGATCAAGGCCGAACTCGATGCCGCGACGTCGGCGACCATCCTGCCCGGCCTGAGCTGCGACGACGGCGCCTTCGACGTGATGCGCGGCGAGGAAACGCTGATCGTCGGGCTCGGCCTGAGCGACGGCATCGCCTGCCTGCCAGGCACCCATTCGAAATGGGCCGAGATCAAGCAGGGGCGCATCACCCGCTTCGCCAGCTTCATGACCGGTGAGATTTACGGGCTGCTGCGCAACGATTCGATCCTCGCCCGGCTGGCTGAGGCGCCGTCCGAGGCGGACATGGCTGAGGGTGCCGCGCGCGGCCGCGCCGCGGCCGGCCGGCCCGGCGGAGTGCTCAACACTGCCTTCGCGGCGCGTACCGAGGTCCTCGCCAGCCGGATGGCGGGCGGCGCGGTCGGCCCCTATCTCTCGGCGCTGCTGGTCGGTCAGGAGATCGCCGGCGCCGAGGCCTTGTTTGGCAAGGGCGAGACGATCCATCTCGTCGCGGACGGAGCGCTGGCCGAGAGCTATGGTGCCGGCTTGCGAGCGAGGGGGCACACCATCGAGCTGGTCTCGCCCGAGGCGGCCTTCGTCGCTGGCGTCAGGCGGCTCGCGGCGGATCTCCCGGCATGATCGTCGTCTTCGGCTCGATCAATATCGATCTCGTGACACCGGTCGAACGCCTGCCGGGGCCGGGCGAGACCGTGCTCGGACCGGGCTATGCCCTGCATCCCGGCGGCAAGGGCGCCAACCAGGCGCTCGCCGCCCGCCGCGCCGGCGCGGATGTCGTGCTCGTCGGCGCGACCGGGCGGGACAGATTCAGCGATGCCGCGCTGGCGCTGCTCACCACTGAGGGCGTCGATCTCGATCATGTCGCACAGGTCGACGAGCCGACGGGCGCCGCCTTCATCGCGACGGACCGGGAGGGCGCCAACCAGATCATCGTCGCAGCCGGCGCCAATGCTGCCGTCCGTCCGGATGCCTTGCGGCAGCTCGAGCTCGCGGCGGAGGATATCCTGCTCCTGCAACGCGAGGTTCCCGAGGAGGCCTGCCTGGAAGCCGCACGCGCGATGAAGCGGGCCGGCGGGCGTGTGATCCTCAACCTCGCCCCGGCCGAGGCGCCGTCAGACGCCCTGCTGGAGCAGCTCGACATGCTGATCGTCAATGAGCACGAGGCCACGGTTATGGCACAGGCGCTCGGGTGGCCGGAGCAGGACCCCGACCTGATCGCCCGCCGGCTGGATGGCGAGCGGCGCATCGCCACGATAGCGACGCTGGGCGCGGCCGGGGTGGTCGCCTGGACCAGCGGCACGCGCCATCGCCTGGCCGCCCCGCAGGTCGCGGTCGTCGATACGGTCGCGGCGGGCGACAGCTTCACCGGCGCCTTCGCCGCCGCGCTCGCAGCCGGCAAGGACACGCGTGCTGCGCTGCGCGACGGGCTTGCTGCCGGCTCGCTCGCCTGCACGCGACGCGGCGCCCAGCCGAGCATTCCCCGGGCCGCCGAGATAGCGGCGCTGGCCGTCACGCTCGCGGACGCAGCGGACCGGTAAGTCCGGGTTAAGCCTGCCCGCAATCGCCCTCGCTTCGCGCCCCGGTTGCACGCAAATGCGCGCAACCTCTTCACCTTTCGTCAGGGCTCGCTCCCGCATCGTGGCAGCACCGGCAGAAGGTCCGGAGGGCCCGTGACGACATCACCATTGACCTGGGCGTTGAGCGTAGCCGGCGCCGCGGCTGTCGGGGCGTTGTCCTATACACAGCTGGTCGCGCCGCGCGCGGCAAGCCAGGAGCCTGCCGTCGCGGCCGCCACGACGGAGCAGAGGGTTCCAGGGCCGCGCATCCCCTCGACGCTGGCTGTCGCGGCCGATTATCGCGGGCACTACATCGTGCACCCTTCCGTCGATAATTACCGCATCAAGATGATGGTCGATACCGGCGCCAGCATCGTGGCGCTGACCGCCGCAGATGCCCGCGCGCTCGGGATCAAGAGCGATGCCTCCACGCGCAAGATGATGCTCAGCACCGCCAACGGAATGGTCGTGGGCTTCCGGACGACCCTGCGGGAGATTCGGCTCGGCGATATCGTCGTGCGCAATGTCGACGCCGTCGTCCTGCCCGAGCGGGCACTCTCGATGAGCCTCCTCGGCAATTCCTTCCTCAGCAAGCTCCAGGGCTACGAGGTCCAGACCGGGCGCATGGTGCTGCGCGGCTGAAGCGACCCTGCTTGCCGGAGGACTGTTTCCTCCGCGGGCGCCCGGACGAGTTCCGCGTCATGCCAAGAGAAGCGCTTCGGCGGGGGGCCCAGCCGCCGAACCCGGGGGCTCGTCACAGCCGAGCCTCCCGCAAGACCGCTCAGAAGGTCGGGCAGGGGTTGGTTCCGGTCCTCACGACCTGTTCGATGTTCAATGTGCCACCGGCCAGGCCGTTACGCGGACGTGCATAGATCGGAGTGTCGCCGAGCGTGAGCACCCCGGTCAGGACGTAGCCGATGGCCGGCGTGTAACGATAATTCGCGCGCGACATGATGATGGAGGAGTTGGCGATCCGAACGCTGTCGGGAACCGTGACGGTGGAACCCCGGGCCAGCGCCGTGCCATTGCGCTGGTTGCTCCAGCAGACGCGCGCCACGCCGGAATCGTCGATCACGACATTGCTGATGGTCATGCTGGCATTGCCGGGAGCATAGGGCATCAAAATCGACTGCCCGGCATCGAAGATGCTCTCGACATCCGCAGGCGCGAGGGATTGAGCGCGCGCCGTGAGATCGGACAGGGCGAAGGTCAGTTGCGCGACCTTGCGGTTGACCATCACGAGCTGCGCCACCTCCACCATCCCGATATAGGCGACGAGCATCACCGGCAGCGTCATGGCGAACTCGACGAGCGCCACGCCTTCGCGATCGCGGCTGAACCTGCGCCAGAGCGGCAGGGTCGTCTTTCTCTGCATGTCCCTCATCCCTGCCCTCGACGCTAGAACGGCTCGGCCCGGAAGGCCGCGCTCGCGACGATGCCACGCCGGCCGGACCCGATATTGGCCAGGGACGTCGAGGCCCAGCTCGTCAGGAAGAGCTCGTAGTCCAGCACCGCGCGCACCACGACGATGTCGCTCTTCTGCGGCTGCACATAGGAGAAGCTGCTCGTGTTGAGATTGCCGCCCGCCAGGGGATTGGTCGCTGCGCTTCCCGAACTGGCATCGGCGAAGCTGCTGTAGACCCGGACATCGACAGCCAGCTTCGAGCAGTCGATCAGCCCCATCGGCGCAACCGCGCAGATGTTGTCGCGGAACTTCGCGGCGTTCGCGGCACCGGTCGAGGCCGTGTAGATGCTGCGCGACTGTCCGGTAACCAGAGAGCGCGAGACCTGCGAGACCGATTCTTCCAGGACCTGATTGGTCCAGAACATCAGGGCGGTCTCGAAAATCGCGAAGAGAAGCGCGAAGAACGGGACAGCGGCGAAGGCGAATTCCACCGCGGTCGCCCCATCCTGGGAGCGACGGAAGCGACGGAACAGCAAGCGGCCGGCACCGCGGCGCCTTGATCCGCCATCCGGCGAGGGTGCGTCTTGCAATCGTTCGAACATCCGTTTGCCCCGTCGAGCTTCGGCTCTGGCCAGAATCTCTACGGCAAAAGAATTTCAGATCGGTTAGGGGCGGCGTCGGCCAGCCGGAAGCGGCGTGAAGCTTTCGCTAACCATGGCCCACCGGCCTCAGCCATGCGTAGGCGCCTACGCGCGCGTACCTGATAGACGCCATAGACGCCGGCCGCTAGTTCCGCCCCGCCGTGGTCGCAAGCGCATTGCGGGCCGTCGCCTGTCCCGACGTGGTCGCGAAGAATTTGCTCTCGTCGCCCATCTGGACGGAAGGCTGGCAATCCGGATTGCAGGAGTAGCTCTCGCGATCCATGCCCCGCTGCACCGTCAGAACCTCATCGGACGCCTTGCCGACCCGCACCAGCGATTCCGCAAGAAGCACCCCGTTGGCATCGAGCGCGATCAGGTTGGTGACCCCGAAGCTCTTGCCGGTGACGATCATGACGCCGTTTCGCTGAACGGAGACATCCGCGATGGCGGGATTGCCGACCACGACCGTCTGCGCGTTCTCAGGCAGCCGCACGATCTTCGCGTGGTCGACCGTGACGATGACAGCGTCGGATTGCGCGCGCTGCGGCGCAGCTTCAGCGACACCGCAAGCAGCGATCGCGAAGGCTGCCGCTGCCGCCCAGCGGGTAAGCCAGCGCCGCCCTTCGGGAGCACGGATGATCAACATGGCGGCGCCTCAAGCTTTGCGACCTCGCCAGTGAAGCCCAAAATGATGAATCAAATCCTAAGCGCGCGGGGATCAGCGATTTCCCCGCGGCGGCCGCAGCTTGTCGCAACGGAACAGCGCTACCAACCATCGTTCACAGCCGAGCCTTCTGAAACTAAATCGACGTCGTCGGGTTCGTTAAACACCCTGTTTACCGACAATTTCTCACTACTAAAACTCTATTCATAGGTCATCTTTCAATTTGCATCTGTTAAATCGAGCGTTAACTACAGAAATAACGCCGCAAGAAAGCGGCCAATTCTTCAATCGGCTTAACCGATCAGAAAGAGGAGCGGGCTAATGTCACTCCTGTCGCTGACCGAAGCCACTCAGAGCACAGGCAGCCGTCAAACCGTGGTGTAAAGGAGTTTCAGCATGACCAACGTTTTCAAGCGCTTCGTCAAGGATGAGTCGGGCGCCACCGCCATCGAGTACGGCCTGATCGCCGCCCTGATCGCCGTCGCCGCGATCACCGCGATGACCACGATCGGCACCAAGCTCGTTTCGACCTTCACCGAGGTCTCCAACAAGCTGAAGTGAGATCACTTCGCTATGCCTTGGAAAGCCCCGGCCTGCCGGGGCTTTCTGCTTTCAACGCCCCCTCGCCGCAGCCGTAAGGCTTTGGTGATGGATCGGTGCCAGTATCAGCCGGGTTCCTGATCGGATCATGCCATGTCGCTGTCGTTGATCGTCCTGCTCGGGGTGTTTCCGTTCGCCATGGCCTATGCGGCCGCGAGCGACCTCGTTTCCATGACGATCTCGAACCGGCTCTGCCTCCTCTTGGTCGGATCCTTCGCGCTCTGCGCCGCCCTGCTCGGCCTGAGCCTGTCCGAAATCGGCTGGCATCTTGCGGCCGGCGGTCTCGTCCTCGTGATCGCGTTCGGCCTGTTCGCCGCGGGTTGGATCGGCGGCGGCGATGCCAAGCTTGCTGCTGCGACGGCGCTCTGGTTCGGCTTCGACCAGCTCATGCCTTATCTGATGATCTCCGGCCTCTTCGGCGGTCTCCTGACCATGCTCATTTTGATGCTGCGCTCGCGCCCGCTGCCGGCGCGCATGGAGAAGTGGTCCTGGCTGCGCCGTCTGCATGCCGCCAACGAAGGCGTGCCCTACGGTATCGCGCTCGCCTTCGCCGCGCTCCTCATCCTGCCGGAGACCGCGATCTGGCATGCCGGGATCGGAGTCTGACGGGCCACCAGCCGGAACGTCAGCGTCCTAAAAAAATATACGACCGATTAACCATAAGTTGACGTTTCCGAACGACGATCCGGAACGAGAGCCAATCACGCTTGGCCGAGGATCGTTCGTCCATGAGTCCCGCACGCATCATCATTCTCGTGGTCGCGCTCGTGGCAGGGCTAGGCGCAGCGCTGCTGGCACAGCGCCCTTCCAAGGAGCCTGACCCCGTCGCGAAGATCGAGGCCGCTCCGACGGTGCCGGTCCTGGTGGCCGCAACCGATATCCCCGTCGGCAACACGGTGACGGCCAATGACCTGCGCTGGCTCGACTGGCCCCTGGCCAGCGTGCCCAACGGCATCATCCGCAAGGACGAAGCGCCCGAGGCGGAGAAAGAGATCATCGGCCAGGTTGCGCGCTACGCCACCCTCGGCGCCGAGCCGATCCGCCGCGAAAAGCTGATCAAGACGGATGGAACCGGCTTCCTTTCAGCCGTTCTTCCCTCCGGCAAGCGCGCCGTCGCGATCAGCACCGACAGCCGCGGCGCCAACACCGCCGGCGGCTTCATCCTTCCGAACGACCGCGTCGACGTGGTCTCCACGATCCGCAGTGAAGCGTCAGGCAGCAGCGGCGAGAGCTATGCCAGCGAAGTGATCCTGCGCAACATCCGCGTGCTCGCCATCGGCCAGAACGTCCAGGAGCGCAATGGCGAGAAGGTCGTGGTCGGCGAGACCGCCACGCTTGAGGTCGATCCCGGACAGGTCGAGAGCCTGGCCCAGGCCCAGAAGACGGGCTCCCTCTCGCTGGCCCTGCGCAGCCTCAAGGATGCCGGCGAAACAACGCCGCCGACCCAGGCCGAAAACTCCATGACGCTCGTGCGCTACGGTGTCACCTCGAAGAGCGTGAAGCCATGATCAGATCCTCTCTCCGCATCGCGACCACCCTCGCGCTCGTCCTGGCCGCCGGCGGCGCCGGAGCCCAGACCACCGGAAGCGGCCCGGCCCCGGTTCTCAATGTCGGATCGAGCGAATATGCGATCTCGCGCCGGCTCGACCTCTCGATCGGCCGCTCGCTCATCGTCGAGCTGCCGCGCGACGCCAAGGAGGTTTTCGTCGCCAATCCGAAGGTCGCCAACGCGGTGGTCCGGACGGCGCGCAAGCTCTTCATCATCGGCATCGCCGACGGCTCGACCTCGATGTTCGTGATGGACGGCGACGGTCAGCAGATCACCGCGCTCGACATCAATGTCGGACGCGACCTCAACGTGCTCAAACAGACACTGCGCACGGCGCTGCCGAACTCGCAGATCGACATCAAGCCGGCGGGCGATTCGATCCTGCTCGTCGGAGTGGTGCCGAACGCCTCGGAAGCGACCCAGGCCGTCGACATCGCCAAGGCCTTCGTCGGCGGCGCCTCCTCCTGGCGCAGCGGCACGGTGATCAACTCACTGACGCTGCGCGACCGCGACCAGGTGATGGTGAAGGTCACGGTGTCGGAGATCTCGCGGAAGGCGATCAAGCAGCTCGGCATCAACTCGACCGGCGAATGGAAGCTCGGCAAGTTCTCGATAACGCCATCGATCGAGAATCCGTTCCCCCTCCAGCCGCAGCAGCTCTCCGCCACCGCGATCGGCGCCGGTCTCGGCAACACCCAGAACTTCACGCTGCGGGCGCTTGAGCGCGCCGGCATGGCGCGCGTCCTGGCCGAGCCCACGGTCACCGCCATCTCGGGCGAGAGCGCGAAATTCACAGCGGGCGGCGAGGTGCCGGTTCCGAAGGGCCAGAACTGCTCCTACGACGTCTTCAACCGCCGCACCTGCCAGGTCCAGATCGAGTACAAGCCGATCGGCGTCGCCCTCAACTTCACGCCGATCGTGATGTCCGACACCAAGATCAGCATGCGCATCGCCACCGAGGTCACCGAGCTCGATTTCGAGAACCAGCTGCGCATGGGCGGCGCCAACGAGGAGGCGCTCAACACGCCCGCCTTCCGCGTCCGCAAGTCCGATACCACGGTCGAACTGCCCTCGGGTGGCACGCTGGCCACGGCCGGCCTGATCCAGCGCGTCTCGAAGCAGTCGATCAACGGCCTGCCCGGGCTGATGAACCTGCCGATCATCGGCACGCTGTTCCGCTCGCGCGACTACCAGCGCGAGGAGACCGAGCTGATGATCATGGTCACGCCCTACATCGCCAAGCCGATGCAGCCGAACCAGATCCAGAGGCCGGATGACGGCTTCGTCGAGGCGCACGATTCCCAGGCGATCCTGCTCGGGCGGCTCAACAAGATTTACGGCAGCGGCGGCGGCCCGGTTCCCCAGGCCTACAAGGGTCGCGTCGGCTTCATCGCCGACTGAGCGCCCGATGACAACGATGATGGATGGCCCGACCATGACGGTTTCCTCCCGGATCGACTCGACAGGACCGCGCCTGATCGTTGCCGTGCTGGCACTCGGCGCCATCCTCGGCGGCTGCGCCAAGCGCACGGCCGAATCCGACACGCTCGCCTTCGGGCCGGACGACATCCGCGAGCGGCACCCGATCGTGCTCCGCGACGCGCCACGCTCGCTCGACGTCTTCGTCGGGCGCAGCGGCGGCACGCTCGACGCCCGGCAGGCGGAGGATGTCGCGAACTTCGCCCGCGAGTTCCGCCGTTCCGGCAAGGGCGGCCTCGTCGCGGAGGTCCCGACCGGAGCCCGCCGCGATCACGCCACCCAGGACACGCTGCACGGCATCCGGACGGCTCTGTCGCGCGGCGGCGTCTCGCCCGGCGTCCTCAGCGTGCGCAGCTACCCGATCCAGGACCCGGGGCTCGCCTCGCCGATCCGCCTGACGTTCGCCTCACTCCAGGCGAGCGTCCCGCATAACTGCGGGCAGTGGCCGACCGATCTTGGCAGCTCCGACTTCCGGTACTCGTCCTCGAACGCCCCCTACTGGAACCTCGGCTGTGCCTCGCAGGCGACACTGGCGGCGCAGGTCGCCGATCCGATCGACCTCGTCCGGTCGCGCGAGGAGGGCCGTCCCGACCTGGTCAAGCGTATGGGCGCCATCTCCAAGATCCGCGAGGGTCGCGATCCCTCGACCCAGTACCGGCAGGCGACTCCGCAGATCAACGCTACCGTCGGGGGCAGCAACTGATGCAGGCCGATCCCCACGAGAGCCAGACCAGCGAGCTGCCGAGCGACGAGACCATCGCGCCGCTGCCGCGCATCACGCTGCAGGCCTTCTGCGAAACCCCGGCCGTCGCCGCGACCATGCAGGCGGCCGTGGCCGACAGGCGCATGGACAAGGCCCATGCGCGCATCCAGATGGGCGGCCCCGCGGCCGCCGTCGAAGCCTTCCGCGCGGCGCCGACGCCGAACATCATCGTGCTCGAGGCGGTGGCCGACCCGGCGACGCTCGTGGCGCATCTCGAAGCCCTGTCCGAAAGCTGCGACCCCGGCACCAAGGTCGTCGTGATCGGCCATGTCAACGATGTCCAACTCTATCGCGACCTGATCCGCCGCGGCGTCAGCGAATATCTCATCGCGCCGCTGGAGCCTCTCGACGTCCTGCGCACGCTTTCGGAGCTCTATATCACCCCGGAAGCCCGCAACCTCGGCCGCGTGATCGCGGTCATGGGCGCCAAGGGCGGCGTCGGCGCCTCGACGGTCGCGCATAACGTCTCCTGGGCGATCGCGCGCAATCTCGACGCCTCGACCGTGATCGTCGACCTCGACATCGCCTTCGGCACGGCCGGCCTCAACTTCAACCAAGACCCGCCGCAAGGCATCGCGGAAGCGGTGTTCGCGCCGGAACGCCTCGATTCCAACCTGCTGGACAGGCTCCTGTCGCGCTGCAGCGACAATCTCGCGCTGCTCGCCGCCCCCGCGATCCTCGACCGGACGGTCGATCTCGACGAGGACGCGCTCGAACAGCTCCTCGAATTGCTGCGCGCCAGCGTGCCCTGCATCATCCTCGACGTGCCGCACCAGTGGAATGCCTGGGTGAAGCGGACGGTGCTCGGCGCCGACGAGATCGTCATCGTGGCCGAGCCGGAGCTCGCCTCGCTGCGCAACGCCAAGAACATGGTCGACCTGTCGCGCGCGACCCGGCCGAATGACGGGGTCGCGCGGCTCGTCCTCAACCGCGTCGGCGTGCCCAAGCGGCCCGAGATCAGCGCCGCCGAGTTCTCCAAGGCGCTCGGCATCGATGTGCTCAGCACGGTTCCCTTCGACGCCCAGCTCTTCGGAACGGCCGCCAATAACGGCCAGATGATCGCCGAGGTGCAGGCCGGCAGCAAGGCGACCGAAGCCTTTACCCAGATCGCCAGCGCCCTGACCGGGCGCGGCGAAGCCAAGCGGAGCCGGCGCAGCCTGCTCGAACCGTTCGTCGCGAAGCTGAAGCGCCGCAAGGCCTCGTGACCGGCGGAGACGAACGATGACGGGGATACGCCCGGACGCCAGGCGGGAGACCGGCCCGGAGCGGGCGGGAGAGTGTTGAGATGTTCGGCAAGCGATCCGCAGGCGCAGGTACCGCGCCCAACCTGAACGCAAGGATGCCCGCAGCCGCACCGGCCGCGCCGCGCAAGCCCGAAGCTGCGCCTGCCGCCGTGGAGGAGCGCAAGGTCGCGCAGGTCGCCGAGACAGCGCCACGCTCCGAAGACTACTACCAGATGAAGAGCATGATCTTCGGGGCGCTGATCGAGGCCATCGATCTGTCGCAGCTCGCGAAGCTCGACTCGGAATCGGCGCGCGAGGAAATCCGCGACATCATCAACGAGATCATCTCGCTGAAGAACGTCGTCCTCTCGATCGCCGAGCAGGAGGAACTGCTCGACGACATCTGCAACGACGTGCTCGGCTACGGGCCGCTCGAACCACTGCTGGCCCGCGACGACATCGCCGACATCATGGTCAACGGCGCCGGCCGGACCTTCATCGAAACCGCCGGCAAGATCCAACTCACCAACATCCGCTTCCGCGACAACGCGCAGCTGATGAACATCTGCCAGCGCATCGTCAGCCAGGTCGGCCGCCGCGTCGACGAGAGTTCGCCGATCTGCGACGCGCGCCTCGCCGACGGCTCGCGCGTCAACGTCATCGCCCCGCCGCTGGCGATCGACGGCCCGGCGCTGACCATCCGCAAGTTCAAGAAGGACAAGCTGACGCTCGACCAGCTCGTCAAGTTCGGGGCGATCTCGCCGCCGGGCGCCGAACTCCTGAAGATCATCGGCCGCGTCCGCTGCAACATCGTCATCTCGGGCGGCACCGGCTCGGGCAAGACGACGCTATTGAACTGCCTGACCAACTATATCGACCATGACGAGCGCGTCATCACCTGCGAGGACGCCGCCGAGCTCCAGCTTCAGCAGCCCCATGTGGTGCGCCTCGAAACCCGCCCGCCCAATCTCGAGGGCACGGGCGCGGTGACGATGCGCGACCTCGTCAAGAACTGCCTGCGCATGCGCCCCGAACGCATCATCGTCGGCGAGGTGCGCGGACCGGAAGCCTTCGACCTGCTCCAGGCGATGAACACCGGCCATGACGGCTCGATGGGAACGCTGCACGCCAACTCGCCGCGCGAATGCCTGAGCCGTGTCGAATCGATGATCACGATGGGCGGCTTCTCGCTGCCCTCGAAGACCCTGCGCGAGATGCTGTGCTCCTCGGTCGACGTCATCATCCAGGCCCAGCGCCTGCGCGACGGCTCGCGCCGGATCACCCACATCACGGAGGTGATGGGCATGGAAGGCGAGGTGATCACGACCCAGGACCTGATGCTCTACGACATCGTCGGCGAGGACGCTGCCGGCAAGCTGATCGGCCGCCACCGCTCCACCGGTGTCGGGCGTCCGCGCCTCTGGGAGCGCGCGCGCTATTTCGGCGAGGAGCAGCGCCTGGCGGCCGCCCTCGACCAGCTCGAGGAGGCGGGTGTCAGCAATGCCATCTGAGCGCAGGGTCTCACCGGGGTTCCAGTCATGAGCACGAGCACGCTCGCAATCGCGCTCCTGGCCATGCTCGCCGTCGGCGGCGCGGTCTACGCCCTGCTCTACCCGACGCTCAGCGGCGAGAAGCGCGCCGAGAAGCGCCGCAAGGAATTCGCCGGCCCGAGCGCGGTCCGCGGCATCGACCGGGAAGCGCAGGCGCGCAACAAGCGTGGCCAGATCGCACAGAGCCTCAAGGAGATCGAGAACCGCGAGAACGCGCGCAACAAGGTCTCGCTCGAGCAGCGCATCGCCCAGGCGGGCCTGTCCTGGACAGCCAAGAAATACTACGTGATCAGCGCGACAATCGCGATCGTCATGGGACTTGCGCTCTGGATCGTGAGCGGCAGCTGGATCCTGGCACTGGGCGGCCTCTTCATCGGCGGCTTCGGCATGCCTGCCTGGTTCCTGAAGCGTTGCAAGGACCGGCGGCTGAAGTCGTTCGGCGTCGAGTTCCCGAACGCGCTCGACGTGGTCGTGCGCGGCATCAAGGCGGGCCTGCCCGTCAATGATTGCCTTCGCATCATCGCCAGCGAGGCGCAGGAGCCGGTGAAGACCGAGTTCCGGCTGATGATCGAAGCGCAGGCGCTGGGCCTGCCGCTGGCGGAGGCCGCCACCAAGCTCTATGAGCGCATGCCCTGCGCCGAGGCCAATTTCTTCGGTATCGTCATCGCCATCCAGCAGAAGACCGGCGGCAATCTTTCCGAGACGCTCGGTAACCTCTCGCGGGTGCTGCGCGAACGGCGCAAGATGCGCGACAAGATCCGGGCCGTCTCGACGGAAGCCAAGACCTCCGCGGCGATCATCGGCGCCCTGCCCCCGACCGTGGGCGTGCTCGTCTGGGTCACCACGCCGAAATATATCGAGATCCTGTGGTTGACCCAGGCCGGCAAATTCGCGCTGGTCGCGAGCGCGATCTGGATGCTGATGGGCATCCTGGTCATGCGCAAGATGATCAATTTCGACATCTGAGGCGGCAATGATTTCCCAGATCGTCAACAGCGTCACCAATCCGCAGTTCATGCTGGCGCTGCTGGCCGCCATCGCGGCGGCGGCCACCGTGATCACGATCGCGATTCCGCTGACCGAGGGCAACAATCTCCAGAAGCGCATGAAGAACGTCGCGACGGAGCGCGACAAGATCCGTGCCCGCGAGCGCGAGCGGCTCAACCGGCAAAACGAGAAGGTCTCGCTGCGCCAGGAGCCCAAAGCCTACATGCGACGCGTCGTGGAGCGGTTCAAGCTGGGCGACTGGCTCGGCACCGAGACCGCCAAGAAGCAGCTCGCGATGGCCGGCCATCGCGGCCCGCAGGCGGAGATCGCCTTCCTGTTCTTCCGCCTCGCAGCCCCCGTCGGCCTGTTCCTGTTCGTGCTTTTCTACCTCTTCGTGATCAATGATTTCGGCCAGAGCTTCACGATCAAGATCGCCATCGGCATCGCAGGCGCCTATCTTGGCATCAAGGCACCCGAGATCTTTCTGTCGAACCAGATCACCAAGCGGCAGGCGTCGATGCGGCTGGCCTTTCCGGATGCGCTCGACCTCCTGCTGATCTGCGTCGAATCCGGCATGTCCATCGAAAATGCCTTCCGCAAGGTCGGGGGCGAGATCGGCAATCAGTCGGTGCCGCTGGCGGAGGAGTTCGCGCTGTGCACGGCCGAGCTCTCCTATCTCAGCGACCGCCGCATCGCCTATGAGAACCTTGCGATCCGCACCGGCCTCGAGAGCGTGAAGTCGGTCTCGACGGCGCTGATCCAGGCCGAGCGCTACGGCACGCCGCTCGGCACGGCACTTCGCACGCTCGCCCAGGAAAGCCGCGACCAGCGCATGTCGGCCGCCGAGATGAAGGCCGCCTCCCTGCCGCCGAAGCTCACCGTGCCGATGATCCTGTTCTTCCTGCCGGTGCTGTTCGTGATCATCCTGACGCCGGCCCTGGTACAGGTCTTCAAATGGGAGTGAGGCCCCCAATGGGCGGCCGCTCGATTTGAGAGCTGCAAAGGCGCAACCCATCGGATAAAGCAGAAAGGCCGGAGCCCCAAAGCTCCGGCCTTCTTTGATTGTGTCCGGTTTCCGGCGCGAAAGCGCGGATCGGCGGAGCGCCCCTCGTCTCAGGCCGGCGGCGCGGCGGCAGGCGCGCTGCCCGCTCCGTTCGCCAGTGGCGGCCTGGCCTGCGACGGCGCCCGGCCCTTGCCGCCCTTCAGCAATTCCCAGCTGTTCTGCTGGCTGACGCTGCGCTTGAGATAGGCGATCGTCGCCGCCGCCTCGGCGGGGCTCTGGTCGCGACGGGCCAGCGTCTCGGCCTCGCCGAAGCGGCCTTGCAGGCCAAGGACGAAGACGAGATTCTGGCGGACACGGGCATCCGCCCGGTCCGAGGCAGCAGCCTCGGCGAGCACGCGCTCGGCCTCGGGCAAGTTGCGCGACAGGGCGAGCGACAACCCGTAATTCGACATGATCGTCGGCTCGTTCGGGGCGAGCTTCAGCGCCGTCTGGTAGATCTGCTGGGCTCGGGCATGCTCACCCATCTGGTCGGCGACGGTGCCCTGGGCCGACAATATCCGCCAGTCCGGCCGCTCGGGCGAATGCGCCCGCGACAGGACCTCGTCCGCCTCGCGCAGCCGGCCATTATCGGCAAGCGAACGGCCATAGGCGCCAAGAAGCTCGCGGTCGTCCTGATGGATCAGGACCGCATTCTGCAGCACGGCCAGGGCCTGGGCATTCTGGTCGAGGCTGCGCAGGGCCCGCGCGTAGTAGAAGGCGGCGTCGCGGTCCTTGGGATTGGCGTCGTAGCGCTTCGCCCAGTTTTCGCGGTCGGCCTGCCAGTCCGACGAGGTCCGCGGCTGGCTCGCCTGGCTGCTGCGGCCGATCGAGCCGGTGATGTCGCCGGGGCCGCCGCGGCCCTGGCAGCCCGCGAGAACGAGCGCAGCCAGGCAAACGGCCAGACCGAGCGCGGGGCGGGAACCCCGCAGGGATTCGCGAGCGGAAGAATGGGGCCGGGCTGAAGACATGGGCCGGATCGCCTCCCGAAAACGGGTCGTCTGGATGGGTTCACTGGTCGATCCGGTGATAAAGCGTTAACCCTAATGCATTCTTAATCGCCTCCCTGACGCTCTTGCCCGAAACCGAAACATCGCTCCGTGCACAGCCTCCTGACCTCCTCCTCCGCCGCAGCCATTCCCGTTCACGTCGTCTCGGCCGGCACCTGGCCCGCGCTTCAGGACCGGCTATCCCCGGCCAATCGCAGTTTCGCCCTTGCGCAGGGTTTCGCGGCCCGCGCCGGCCAGCATTGCCTGCTGCCCGACGCGCAAGGGGCGCTGGCGGCGGTCCTGCTCGGCATCGACGCCGCCGCGCGCCGGCCTGATCCCTTCGCGGCCGGACGCCTCGCCGCGCTGCTGCCCGCCGGCGATTACGCCTTGTCGGGCGAGTTCGGCGATCCCGCGCTGGCGGCGCTGAGCTGGCTTCTGCAGGGCTATCGCTTCGATCGCTACCGCAAGCCGAGCCCGGCACGCGCCCGGCTGGTCATCCCTGGCGGCGTCGACGGCGAGGAGATCAGCCAGATCGCCGAATCCGCCATGCTGGCGCGCGACCTCGTCAACACGCCGGCCAATGAACTCGGGCCGGGCGAGATCGAAGCGGCGATCCGCGGGCTCGCCACCGAATGCGGCGCGACCGTCACCAGCATCGTCGGCGACGACCTGATCGCCCGCAACTTCCCGATGATCCATGCGGTCGGCCGCGCCTCGACGCGCGCACCGCGGCTGATCGACCTCGTCTGGGGCGACCCCGCCCATCCCAGGGTCACGCTGGTCGGCAA
This sequence comes from Allobosea sp. GW821-FHT09G06, assembly GCF_059416005.1. Lineage (NCBI taxonomy): Bacteria > Pseudomonadati > Pseudomonadota > Alphaproteobacteria > Hyphomicrobiales > Alloboseaceae > Allobosea > Allobosea sp. GW821-FHT09G06. The sequence goes on from NZ_JBWKOI010000006.1 coordinate 156,629, forward strand.
GGGCGTCGCCTTCGACACGGGCGGGCTCAATCTCAAGCCCGACGCCTCGATGCTCCTGATGAAGAAGGACATGGGCGGGGCGGCTGCCGCGATCGCCGCAGCGCGGATGATCATGCTGGCGAAGCTGCCGGTGCGTTTGCGCCTGCTGGTTCCGGCCGTCGAGAATTCCGTTTCGGGCAACGCCTTCCGCCCCGGCGACGTGCTGGCGAGCCGCAAGGGCCTCTCGGTCGAGATCGGCAATACCGATGCGGAAGGCCGCCTGATCCTCGCCGATGCGCTGACGCTGGCGGACGAAGAGGCGCCGGAGCTGCTCGTCGATTTCGCGACGCTGACCGGCGCCGCCCGGACCGCTCTCGGGCCGGAGCTGCCGCCCTTCTACACGCATGACGAAAACCTCGCCGCGGAGATCGCCCGGCTCGGCATGGCGGTGAACGACCCGGTCTGGCGGCTGCCGCTCTGGCCGCCCTATGATGGCCTGCTCGATTCCAAGATCGCCGACGTCAACCACGTCTCCGGCGGCGGCATGGCCGGCTCAGTCACGGCGGCGCTGTTCCTCAACCGCTTCGTCGAGAAGACGAAGGCTTACGCGCATTTCGACATCTACGCCTGGAACCCCTCCGCCAAGCCGGGACGACCCGAAGGCGGCGAATGCCAGGGAGCGCGGCTGATCCACGCCCTCGTCAAGCAGCTCTACCCGCGCGGTTAAGGCTGTTCGGCGAAGCCGATTGCGCGCCGCCGCCACCGCGATAATGATACGGGTCCGTAACGATCGGGATCCGTGCCTTTATGCCCCTGGAGATCAAGCCTTCGCAGGCGCTCAAGCTGTGGCGGCAGGTGCATCTCGATCTGGTGCGGGACCACGACGCCGATCTCTCGGCGCGCCAGACCGCGATCCTGCTGACCGTCTATCTCGAACTGCCGCCGCATACGGTGCGGGGCCTCGCCAGGCAGCTCGGCGTGACCAAGCCGGTGATCACGCGGGCGCTCGACACGCTCGGCAAGCTCGGCCTGCTGACCCGCAAGCGCGACGAGGCCGATCGCCGCAATGTCGTGATCCAGCGCACCGTCGCGGGGGCGCTGGCCGTCGAGCGGTTGGCCGATCTCGTGACCGAGCATGCCAAGGAAATCGGGGGAAGCTGACACCTTTGCTCCTCGTCATGCCCGGGCTTGAGCCCTGAGCATCTCGGAAACCAGTTCCTTCTCGTCCTGAGATTCTCGGGTCTCTGCTGCGCTCCGCCCGAGAATGACGTGGTTCCCTGAGGAGGGGCAGCGCTCTAGATTGCCGCCATGACCGCGATTCTCGACCGCCGCATCCATGCCTTCCGCCCCGACCTCGCTGCGCGCACGCTGGCAGGCCAAGTCGAGGCCGCCCGCTTCGCCGACCCGCAGCCGATGCGCATCGTCGCGGCTTCCGCTCCCGTGCGGCGCGAGCCACGCCCGGACGCCGCGCTCGATACCGAAGCGCTCGCCGGCGAGCTGGTGCAGGTCTATGAGCGCGAGGAAGGCTGGGCCTGGGCGCAGCTCGCTCGCGACGGCTATGTCGGCTACATCCCCGACGATGCCTTGCGGCCGGATGGGCCCGCACCGACGCACCGCGTCACGGGTTTGCGGACCTTCGTCTATCCCGGTCCCTCGATCAAACTGCCGCCGCTGACCGCGCTCTCGCTCGGTGCCAACGTCGCCGTCGTCGAGAGCAAGGGCGATTTCGCGGTTCTAAGCGATGGCGGCCATGTCTTCGCCGCCCATCTTGCGCCAATCGACCGGCATGAGACGGATTTCGTCGGGGTTGCCGAGCGCTTCCTCGGCGTGCCCTATCTCTGGGGCGGCAAGACCAGCCTCGGGCTCGACTGCTCGGGGCTGACGCAGCTTAGCTTGGCGGCAGCCGGCATCGCCGCGCCGCGCGATTCCGACATGATGGAAGCGACGCTTGGCCAGCCGGTCGCGTTGCGCGAGGACCTGTCAGGACTGCAGCGCGGCGATCTCGTCTTCTGGAAGGGGCATGTCGGCATCCTGACCGACCCCGGCACGCTGCTCCATGCCAGTGGGCATGTGATGAGCGTCTATCGCGAGCCCCTGCGCGAGGCGCGCGACCGCATCCGCGCCAAGAGCTTCGGCGAGATCACCAGCATCAAGCGGCTGGGCTAGCCTAGCCAATCCCTTTCAGGCGATAGAGCGCTTCCAGCGCCTCGCGCGGGGTCATCTCGTCCGGGTCGATCCCGGCCAGAGCCTCGCGCAGTCCGTCCGACTCGCCCTCGGCGACGACCGGCGCCGGCCGGCGCTGTGGCACGGCGAACAGCGGGAGATCGTCGACCAGCGAGGCGACCGGCTTCTCGCGCTCGGTCTTCTCAAGTTCGCCGAGGATGGCACGGGCACGCTCGACCACCGCCGGGGGGAGGCCTGCGAGCTTGGCGACCTGGATACCGTAGGAGCGGTCGGCCGCGCCCGGCACGACCTCGTGCAGGAAGACAACCTCGCCCTTCCATTCGGTGACGCGCACGGTCGCGTTGGCGACGCGGTCGAGCCGGTCTCCGAGCGCCGTCAGCTCGTGATAGTGGGTCGCGAACAGGCTGCGGCAGCGGTTGATCTCGTGGAGATGCTCGATCGCGGCCCAGGCGATGGAGAGGCCGTCGAAAGTCGCGGTGCCACGGCCGATCTCGTCGAGGATGACGAGCGCGCGCGGGCCGGCCTGGTTCAGGATCGCCGCCGTCTCGACCATCTCGACCATGAAGGTCGAACGGCCGCGCGCGAGATCGTCTGCCGCACCGACGCGCGAGAACAGCCGGTCGATGATGCCGATATGCGCCGAGGTCGCCGGCACGAAGGAGCCCATCTGGGCGAGCACGGCGATCAACGCGTTCTGGCGCAGGAAGGTCGATTTACCGGCCATGTTCGGACCGGTGATCAGGCAGATGCGCCCGCCCTTGGCCTCCGTGCCCGGTGGAGACAGTTCGGTATCGTTGGCGACGAAGGGTTTTCCATCGCGCTTCAGCGCCGCCTCGACCACGGGGTGACGGCCGCGCTCGATGGTGAAGGCGACGCCGTCATCGACCTGCGGGCGGCTCCAGCCTTCGCGGGTCGCGAGATCGGCCAGGGCTGCGGCAACGTCGAGCTCGGCCAATGCCAGAGCGGCGGCCTTGATCGGCTCGGCCTGGGCCAGCACGGCCTCACTGAGCGCGGCGAAGATCGCGAGTTCGAGCTTCAGCGCCCGGTCGGCGGCGGAGGCAATCTTGGCTTCGAGCTCACCGAGCTCGACCGAGGAGAAGCGCATCGCATCGGACATGGTCTGGCGATGCACAAAGGTCGCGCGCCAGGGATCACGCAGGAATTCCTCGCCGGCTGCCTGGGGCACCTCGACGAAATAGCCGAGCATCGCGTTGTGCTTGATGCGCAACGTGCGGCAGCCGGTCTCGGCCGCATAGCGCGCCTGCAGCTGGGCGATGACCTTGCGCGAGTCGATCTGGAGCAGGCGCAATTCGTCGAGCGCCGGATCGAACCCCTCGCGCACGAAGCGGCCGTCGCGGCGGTTGAGCGGCAATTCATCGGCCAGCGTCGCGTTGAGGCGCACCGGCAGATCGGGATCGCTCTCGCCGAGAGCCCGCATGGCGCGCGCCAGCTCGACCGGCAATTCGCCGCGCCGGACCAGCAAGGCCGCGATCGCGCGGGCGGCATCGAGCCCGGCGCCGAGCGCCGCGAGGTCGCGCGGGCCGCCACGATCGAGCGAGAGACGCGCCAAGGCACGGGCGACGTCCGGCACCTTCTCCAGGGCCAGGCGCAGGTCCTCGCGCAGGCCGGCATCGATGACGAGCAATTCGACCGCGTCGTGGCGCGCGGCGATGGCGGCGGGATCGGTCAGCGGGCCGGCGAGACGCTCGGCCAGCAGGCGCGCGCCGCCCGGCGTCACCGTGCGGTCGATCGTGGCAAGTAGGCTACCCTGCCGCTCGCCGCCGAGGGTACGGGTCAGCTCCAGATTGGCGCGGGTCGCGGCGTCGATCAGCATCGTCGCCGAGCCGGCATCGCGCACCGGCGCCGAGAGCGGCGGACGGGCACCGAGCTGGGTGCGCTCGACATAGGCGAGCGCGGCGCCGGCCGCAGCGATCTCGGCGCGGGTGAAGGCGCCGAAGGCATCGAGCGTGGCGACGCCGAAGAATTCCTTCAGGCGCCGCTCGGCCGAGGCCGCGTCGAGCCCGTCACGGGCCAACGGCGTCACGGGAATCGTGATCTCGCGCCAGAATTCCTTGAGCTCGGGATCGTCATGGATCGCATCCGGGCAGACGATCTCGCGGGGCTCCAGCCGGGAGAACTCGATTCCGAGCCGCTCCTGCGGCGTCTCCATCACCGTGAAGCGGCCAGTCGAGATGTCGATCGCGGCAAGCCCGTAGAGCGAGGCTGCCTCGCCGGTCTTGCGGCGCGCGACGGCGACGAGGAGGCTGGCGCGGCCGGGTTCGAGCAGGCGCTCCTCGGTGATGGTGCCGGGCGTGACGAGGCGCACGACGTCGCGCTTCACCACCGACTTGTTGCCGCGCTTCTTGGCCTCGGCCGGATCTTCGGTCTGCTCGCAGACGGCGACGCGATGGCCGGCGGCGATCAGGCGCTGGAGATAATCGTCGGCACGCTCGACCGGCACGCCGCACATCGGGATGTCGTCGCCCTGGTGCTTGCCGCGCTTGGTCAGAACGATGCCGAGCGTGCGCGAGGCGATCTCGGCATCTCGGAAGAACAACTCGTAGAAATCGCCCATCCGGTAGAACAGCAGGCAGTCCGGATTTGCGGCCTTGATCTCGACGTACTGCGCCATCATCGGCGTGACGCGCTCAGGCGCGGCGGCAGCCGGAGGCGCGGGGCGGGCGGATTCGGAGGAGGAGCTCTGGCGCATTGCGCCGGCACGCTAGCAAAATGTCCGGCCAAGGCCATCCGTTAGGACGGCTTTCAACAATTCAAAGCACTGTTCAGCAGCCGATTCGGGCCAGGATCTCCACATTGCTGCTGATCAACCTCGCCGAGAGCCTGTTCTTCCTGCTGCTGGCGGGATTGCTGCTGACCGTCGCAACCCCCCGGATCGGTAACCGGGCCTGGCTGCGCCAGCTGATCGTCGGTATCCTGTTCGCGGCCGGCGCCCTAGTCAGCATGGGCAATCCCTTCGAGATCATGCCCGGCCTCGTCGTCGATTCCCGCAACAGCTTCGCGATCCTCGCCGGGCCCGTCGGAGGCCCCATCGCCTCCGTGCTGACCGCCGCGCCGCTGGTCGTGATGCGCTATCTCAGCGGCGGCGTCGGCATGGTGACCGGCATCACCGGCATCCTCGCGCGCGCCGTGATCGGCATCGCCTATGCGCTGTGGCTGGCGCGGCGCCGGCGTCCGTTCGGCCTCGGCGACCTCGCCGCGCTCAGCGCCATCGACGCGGCCATCCTTTTGGCCTCAGCCGGTTTCATCCCCGGCGCGGCCGGTGAACGCTTCCTGCGCGAGGCGGTGCCGGTGATGATCCTGGTCGGGACGATCGGCATCTTCCTGACCGGCATCATCGTGATCAACGACACCGAAAGGCGGGAGACGGCCTATCGGCTGCGCACGCTGATCGATCGCGCGCCGGGCACGCTCTACCAGCGGCTCGTGCAGCCGAACGGCACGATGACCTACCAGTTCGCCTCCTTCGCCATCGACAAGCTGCTGGGGATCACCAAGGAAGAGGTCGAGCGCGATCCCGAGGCCTGGCTCGGCAAGCTCCTGCCGGAAGACCGGGAGCGTTTCGAGCGGCAGCGGCGCGACCAGCAGGAAACCGAGACGCTCTGGCGCTTCGAGGGACGCTATCACGGCGCCGATGGCGGCATCGTCTGGCTTCGCAGCGAATCGACCAAGCGGCGCCTGCGCGACGGAACACTGGTCTGGGACGGCATCCTGCTCGACATCACCGCCGAGAAGACGCTGGAAACCCGCCGCGCCGAGATCGAGACATTGCGCAAGACGACGCTCGACGCACTCGCGAGCGATCTCGAACGCACCGTCGGCAAGGCGCTCGGCGATGTCGGCGCCTCGCTGCACGGCATGCATACCGCGGCCGGCCAGATGGTCGAGAACGCCAACAAGACGACGTTGCGCGCCGAAAGCGTAACACAGGAGGCCGGCAGCGCCTCACGCCGCATCAGCAGCGTCGCCGTCGCCGCCGAGGAGATCGAGGCCTCGATCCGCGAACTCACCCGCCAGACCAGCCATGCCGACGACACGGTGCGCGCCGCCGCCAGCTATATCCGCAGCACGCGCAGCGACGTCGCCGGGCTGACGGAGGCGGCCGACAAGGTCCGCGCCGTGCTCGACTTCATCGAGGAGATCGCGGCCCGCACCAACCTGCTCGCCCTCAACGCGACAATCGAGGCGGCCCGCGCCGGAGCGGCCGGCCGCGGCTTCGCCGTGGTGGCGGGCGAGGTCAAGACGCTGGCCGAGCAGACCCAGAAGGCGACCCGCGACATCGCGGAGACGCTCGCCGACATCCGCGGCGCCGCCGCGACCGCCTTCGAGGCCGTGGCCCATATCGAGGGCACGATGACGACGATCGAGCAGACCTCGGGCGCGATCGCCGATGTCGTCAGCCGCCAGGCCGGCATCGCCTCGACCATCGCCGCCGACGCGCAGGCGGTGGCGCTGAGCGCTGATGCCGTCACCGTCAATGTCGGGGCCGTCGGCGCCGAGGCGCGCGTCACCGGCGATGCCGCGATCCAGGTCGCGGACGCCGCCCGCAAGGTTGACGAGCAGGCCGAGGCACTCGACCGCTATGTCGCGGATTTCGTGCGCAGCGTGCGCAGCGCCTCGCGGGCCTGACCGCCCGCGACACCTCTCCGCTCCGTCAAGAGTTCTGTGAAGCACTCGCCGCTTGTGATCTCAGGCGCCGCCGCCTTATGGTCGGTACCCCTCGAGGAAACGCACAAGAAAAGACGCTTCGATGAACGACCGTCCGACGACCAAGAGAGCCCGCCCGACCTTCACCGACCAGGAGGCCCTGCTGTTCCATTCGCAGGGACGGCCCGGCAAGCTGGAGATCGTCCCGACAAAGCCGATGGCGACGCAGCGCGACCTCTCGCTCGCCTATTCGCCCGGCGTCGCCGTGCCGGTGCTGGCGATCGCGGAGGACCCGTCGCGCGCCTATGACTACACGACGCGCTCGAACCTCGTCGCCGTGATCACCAACGGCACCGCCATCCTCGGCCTCGGCAATCTCGGCGCGCTCGCCTCGAAGCCGGTGATGGAAGGCAAGTCGGTCCTGTTCAAGCGCTTCGCCGATGTCGACTCGATCGATCTCGAAGTCGATACCGAGGACCCGGACAAGTTCATCGAGGCCGTGCGCTATCTCGGCCCGTCCTTCGGCGGCATCAATCTCGAGGACATCAAGGCGCCGGAATGCTTCATCATCGAGCAGCGTCTGCGCGAATTGATGGACATCCCCGTCTTCCATGACGACCAGCATGGCACCGCGATCATCGCCGCCGCCGGCCTGGTCAACGCACTCGACCTGACCGGGCGCGACATCAAGTCGACCAAGCTCGTCATCAACGGCGCGGGCGCGGCGGCCATCGCCTGCATCGAGCTTCTGAAGGCGATGGGCTTCAAGCCCGACAACGTCATCCTCTGCGACACCAAGGGCGTGATCTACCAGGGCCGCACCGAGGGCATGAACCAGTGGAAATCGGCCCATGCGGCGGTCACCGACCGGCGCACGCTGGCCCAGGCGCTGGACGGGGCCGACGCCTTCTTCGGCCTGTCGCAGAAGGGCGCGGTGACGCCGGAGATGGTCGCCTCGATGGCGCCGAACCCGATCATCTTCGCGATGGCCAATCCCGATCCGGAAATCACGCCGGAAGAGGTCCATGCCGTCCGCGACGACGCGATCATGGCGACCGGCCGTTCGGACTATCCGAACCAGGTCAACAACGTGCTGGGCTTCCCCTTCATCTTCCGCGGCGCGCTCGACGTGCGCGCCACCACGATCAACATGGAGATGAAGATCGCCGCGGCCGAGTCGCTGGCGATGCTGGCGCGCGAGGACGTGCCGGACGAGGTCGCCGCCGCCTATCAGGGTTCGCGGCCGCGCTACGGCAAGGACTACATCATCCCGGTGCCGTTCGACCCGCGCCTGATCCATGTCGTGCCGATGGCGGTCGCCAAGGCCGCGATGGATACCGGCGTCGCCGGCAAGCCGATCGTCGACACGGCCGCCTACAAGGCGCAGCTCTCGGCCCGGCGCGACCCGATCGCGGGGACGCTCAACCGCATCTTCGAGCGCGTCCGGCGCTATCCCAAGCGCGTCGTCTTCGCCGAGGGCGAGGAGGAGCAGGTCATCCGCGCCGCCGCCTCCTTCGTGGCGCAGGGGCTCGGCCAGGCCATCCTCGTCGGCCGCGAGGACCGCATCTCGGAGGCCGCGACCTTCCTCGGCGTCGATCTCGAAGCCAAGGGCATCTCGATCCAGAACGCCCGCCTCTCCCACCGCAACAGCGCCTATGCGCAGTATCTCTACGAGCGGCTGCAAAGGCAGGGCTATCTGTTCCGCGACTGCCAGCGCCTGATCAACCAGGACCGCAACCATTTCGCCGCGGCGATGGTGGCGCTCGGCGATGCCGACGCGATGGTGACCGGCGTCACCCGCAACTATTCGATCGCGCTGGAAGAGGTCCGCCGCGTCATCGACGAGAAGCCGGGACATCGCGTGATCGGCGTCTCGATCGTGATCTCGCGCGACCGCACGGTGCTGGTGGCGGACACCGCGATCACCGAGATGCCGACGGCGCGGCAGCTCTCGGAGATCGCGATCGAGGCCGCTGGCGTCGGCCGCAGGCTCGGCTACGAACCCAAGGTGGCCATGCTGGCCTTTTCGACCTTCGGCCACCCGGCCGGCGAGCGTTCCGAAAAGGTGCGCGAGGCGGTGGCGCTACTCGACGCCCAGCGGGTCGATTTCGAGTATGACGGCGAGATGGCGGCCGATGTCGCGCTCAACCGCGAGGTGATGAGCCAGTATCCGTTCTGCCGCCTCTCCGGGCCGGCGAACGTGCTGATCATGCCGGCCTTCCACTCGGCCTCGATCTCGACCAAGCTGCTGCAGGAACTCGGCGGCGCGACCGTGATCGGCCCGCTGATCGTCGGCCTCGACAAGCCGATCCAGATCGTGCCGCTCGGCGCGAAGGATTCCGATATCGTCAACATGGCTGCGCTCGCCGCCTTCAATATCGGCGGCTAGCCGCCGGCCGCGCCTGAGCCGGGCGGATCGTCCGGCTCAGGACGCGTTCTTCTTCCGCGTTGCGGCCGCCTTCTTCGCCGAAGCCGAGCGCTCCGCCGTCGGGCGCGCGGCCGCAGCCTCGCCTCCCAACTTGCCGCCGCGCCTTGCCGAGGCGTTCGTGTCCGGCTTGTTCCGGCCGGAGCCGGACTTGTTGCCGCCGCCGCTATCCTTGTTGACGGTCGCCCAGGCGCGCGCTTGCGCCTCCTCATGCGGAACGCCCCGCTCCTCGTAGCTCTCCTCGATATGCTCGGCCTTGCGCTTCTGCTTGTCGGTATAGGCGGATTTGTCTCCACGCGGCATGGCGAACCTCCCTGCACGGACCTGAGCGGGGAACGCGAAGCGCTTCAGCGCTGTTCCGGAGCGGGCCGCGCGGCCGCTCCGTTCATGTCGAGTTCATTTTCGCCCGATCAGGTTCGAGCCAGAGGAGACCGGAAAACCGGCCCTGGGGGACTAATCGCAACCGTGCTGACGCCCGACGAGACGACAGGCGCGAAATCGGACGTGCCTGGAGATCGCCAGGTCGCGCTGCGATTCGCGCGTTTGACCCGTGATTTCTGGCGCGGCGAGACGGCGCGCTGCGCCTGGCTCTGGACGCTGCTGCTGGCGGCCGGCGTCATCCTCACCGTCTTCGCCAATGTCACGGTGAACCGCTGGAACGGCTGGTTCTTCGACGCGCTGGAGCGCAAGGACGGCCACAGCGCCCTCGTCGCCATGGCCGTATTCCCGGTGATCGTGCTGGTGGTCGCCGGGCTCGGCGTCCTCATCCTGAAATCGCGCGAGACCTTCCAGGTTCACTGGCGGCGCTGGCTCACCGCCAAGCTGGTCGATGGCTGGGTCGGCGATCGGCGCTTCTTTCGCCTGAGCCTCTCCGGCAAGGAGCCGGCCAACCCCGAATACCGGATCGCCGACGATGTCCGCTGGGCGACCGAGCCGATCGTCGATTTCGCGATGGGCCTGCTCTCCTCCGTCATCACCATCGTGATGTTCATCGAGATCCTCTGGGAGATCGGCGGCAGCCTGAGCCTGAGCTGGGGCGAGAGCGAGATCACCATTCCCGCCTATCTCGTGCTCGCCGCGATCCTCTATGCCGTGATCGTCACCCTGCTGGTGACGGCTGTCGGACGGCGGCTCGCCGGGCTCATCGCCCAGCGCACGGAGAGCGAGGCGGGCCTGCGCTTCGCGCTGATGCGCATCCGCGACCATGGCGAGGCGATCGCGCTTGCCCGCACCGAGGCCGGCGAGCGCCATGCCGTGGCGCAGAGCCATGGCGTGCTGGTGCTGCGCTGGCTTTCCGTGATCACGCAGCGGGCGCGCCTGACCTGGATCACCAATGGCAGCAGCGCGCTGGTGCCGGTCGTGCCGCTGCTGCTGGCGGCCCCGAAATATCTCGCCGGGGAGATGACGCTGGGCGGCGTCGTGCAGGTCGCCGCCGCCTTCGTCGCGGTGCAGAACGCCTGCAACTGGCTGTTCGACAATTTCATGCGCATCGCCGAATGGCTCGCCGCCGCGAGGCGCGTCAACGAGCTCGCCGACGCGCTGGAAGAGGTCGAGCAGGAGCCGCCGGCACAGGGCCTCACCGTCGAGGACGGCCCGCATGACAGCCTGCGGCTGGAGGCGGTGACGCTGCATGACGGCGCAGGCCACGCGCTCGCCGCCGGTATCGGCTTCGTGCTGCCTGCGGGAGCCGTACTCCATGTCACCGGCGATGCCGGCTTCGCCAAGAACGCGCTGATGCAGGCCATCGCCGGGCTCTGGCAGCAGGGCGACGGCGCGATCGTGCTGCCGCGTGGGGCGCGCGTCGCGATCGTGCCGCAGCACCTGCAATTGCCGGGAATCGGTTTGCGCCATCTCCTCCAGGGCGACCGGCCGCGCCCGGCGCCGGAAGTCGCCGCGACCTTGCGCCGCTACGGGCTGTCGACCCTGACCTCGCGGCTCGATGGCGAGGACGACTGGAACAAGAGCCTGACCCGGGCCGAGCGGCAGCGGCTCGCGCTCGCGCGGACCGAGCTGGCCGATCCCGCAATCGTCCTGCTCGACGAGGCGACCAGCGCGCTGGAGACCGACGCGGCGCTGGAGATCCTGACCGAGCTGCGCGCCGCCCTGCCCCGCGCAATCATCATCGCCTTTGGGCAAAGCGCGGGGCTGGCGGAAAGCGCCAGCCATCGGATCGTGCTGCGCCGGATCAGGGGCGTCGCCGAAATCGTCGAGCGCGAGGGCTTCGCCGAGCCCCGCATCGCCGCGACCAGCGAAGCCCGCTGAGCGGCTTCGCCACCAGAAAACGACCTTCAGAGAGGAGAAACACCGTGAAGATGAATATCTGGGATGCGTTCTGGGGCCTCGAGATCGAGCAATGCCCCTGCGACGTGCATTTCGTCGAATGGCTGGAGCAGGAGAAGCTCAGCGGCAAGCGCATCTACCATTTCGGCACCGGCGGGCACCACTATGTCGGCCTGCGCTGCGCCGAGCCGCATCTCGACAACACGGTTCTCGGCATCACCGCCTCGCCGCAGGAATACGAATCCTTCATCAAGCTCGCGACCGACAACCCGAACGTCACCAAGACCTACAGCGCCTATTTCGGCGACATCTACACCAGCAATGCCCGCCTGCTGCCGCGCTTCGACATCGTGACGCTGTTCCACAGCGGCGAGTTCCGCGGCGAGGCCAACGACGCCTATGGCGCCTTGACCGACCGCGAGGTGATGGATCTCTTCACCGCGCAGACCGACAAGGGCGGCTATATCCTGTTCTACAGGGGCTCCTATGCCTATGACGTGGCAGAGCGCCTGATCCCGGACTGGATGAAGGCGATGCCGGTCGAGGAGGTCGAGGGCTTCAAGACGCTGCGCATCTTCCGCAAGACGGCCTGAGCCCCGCTCCAGCCTTGCCCGAAACCGGGCTCCCTCATGCGGCCCATTCGCCGCAGCGGCTTGTGAATTGCCGCCGAGGCGCTATCTGTCGGACGGGGCTCGCCCGAGCCCTGCCCGCCACCGCGCCGCCGCATCCCGCAGCGGCGCGCAACCCCGAGAGCGCATGTCGTTCGGCCCGCATGAGCCCGGAATGCTCCCGCGCAAGCGCAGCCGCTGGTGGTGGCTCGGCCCGCTGGCGAGCGTCGTCATCTTCGGTGCCTCGCTGGTCGTGCTCTGGCACATCATCAGCGGGATGGAGCCCGGCCAGCTCGCCGGCGCCTTCGAGAATGCGAGCCTGCGCCAGCTCGGCCTCGCCGTCGCCTTCACCGCGCTGAGCTACCTGCTGCTGACCGGCTACGACGCGCTGGCATTGCGCCGGCTCGGCCTTTCGATCCCCTATCGCACCACGGCGCTCGGCTCCTTCACCAGCTATTCCGTCTCGTTCACGCTCGGCTTCCCGATCGTGACCGGCGGCACCGTGCGCTACTGGATCTATTCGCCGAAGGGGGTCCGCGCCTCCGAGGTCGCGAGCCTGACCGTGATCGCCGGCATCACCTTCTGGCTCGGGCTCGGCGCCATCCTCTGCGCCAGCCTGTTCTATGCTTCTGAGGCGGTCGCGGTGCTGGCGCGGACCTCACCGCTCATCGTCCAGGTCGTCGGCGGGCTCGTCGGCATCGGCATCCTCGGCTATCTCGCCTGGATCGCGACGGACGAGCGCACGATCCGCGTGCGTGGCTGGAACCTGCATCTGCCCGGCCTCGGCACCACGCTCGGCCAGATGGCGCTCGGCGCCTGCGAGGTCTGCGCGGCGGCTGCCGTGCTCTTCGTGCTGCTGCCTGGCGGCTATGGCCTGGAATATCCGACCTTCCTGGCCGCCTATATCTTCGCCTGCCTGATCGGCATCGCGAGCCATGCGCCCGGCGGGCTCGGCGTGTTCGAGGCGACGATGCTGGTCGCGCTCAACCGCTTTCCCTACGAGCAGGTGCTGGGGGCGCTGCTGATCTTCCGGGTGGTCTACTACATCCTGCCCTTCATCCTGGCGCTGGTGCTGCTGGCGCTGAACGAGATGATCCGCCGCATCCGCCGCCACGAGACTTAAGGGCCGGCCCCTACTTCATCGCGACGACGATCAGCATGAAGGCCAGCATGAGCAGGAGCAGGCGGAAGCTCCAGTTGATCCGACGCAATTCATCGGCAGTGCTGTCCTCCCAATCCTCTTCGGCCTGATGGACAGCCTGAGGCACGGGCTCAGATTCCCGGTCAGCCGCGACGGCGACCTGAAGCGGCCGAGGCCGCCATTCGATAGTCTCGATGAAGCCGCGCGCGGGCTGGGTCGAGCGTCCGTCGGCATCGAGGCCTAGATACCAGTCGAGCGGCTCGCCATGCGGGCGCCCGCGATCCTCCTCGCGAATCCAGAGACTGGTGGTGGCACCGAGCGAAAGCTCCTGCGCCAGGCCGGAGAGCAGATCGGCTTTCAGCGCCTCGAACACCGCCGGAGCCAGGAAGGCCTCGGCGAATGGCTGCGCCTCGTCATTCTCGTCGCGATAGCCGAGCATCAGGAGGAGGCGCGGCTGGTCGCCAGCCTGCGCCAGCGGGCGCAAGGTCAAACCGACCGTGCCGGCATCGCCCTCGAAGCCCGCACGGCGCAAGCCGCCATCGACCACGGTCGCCTCGGCGAGGAAGCGCCGGCTCTCCTCTAGCCGGCCATCGCGGCTCTCGAAGCCGCCGACGAAGCGCAGGCCGGAGGCCGATAGCCGGAAACGCCGGGCAGCGCCCTGCACGTAGCGGGTCGACAGTCCCTCGATCGACAGCCGCCCGTCGCTGACGGAGACGCTGCGCGCCACGCGTGATTCGTCCATAACCTCGTCCTGTTTCGCGGCGACGATAGCAGCTTGGGCCGCGCGCGTCAGGCAAGCAGGCTCCTGACAGCCTGCCGCCGATGCCGCAGGATAAGGGCATCCTCGACCGATCAAGGAGGCAAAAGACGATGGCAGACGAACTCGTGCTCTATACAAACCCGATGTCGCGCGGTCGCATCGCGCGCTGGATGATGGAGGAGATCGGCCAACCCTATCGCGCCGAGATCATCGGCTTCGGCGACCCGATGAAGAGCGCCGCCTACAAGGCGATCAACCCGATGGGCAAGGTGCCGGCGCTGGTCCATGGCGACACGGTCGTCACCGAATGCGCCGCGATCTGCGCCTATATGGCCGATGCCTTCCCGCAAGCCGGGCTCGCGCCCGAGCCGGGCAGCCGGCTGCGCGGCCCGTATTACCGCTGGCTGTTCTTCGCGGCCGGACCGATCGAGGCTGCCGTCGCCAACAAGGCCTTCGGCCTGGAAGTGCCGCCTGACCGGGCGCGCTCCATCGGCTACGGCACCTATGCCGACGCGATGGATACGCTCGAATACGCGGTGACCCGCAGCGACTACCTGACCGGAGACCGTTTCAGCGCGGCGGATGTCTATGTCGGCTCGCAGATCCTGTGGGGGATGCAGTTCGGCACGATCGAGAAGCGGCCGGCCTTCGAGGCCTATGGCGCCCGCATCTCCGCACGACCGGCGGCCAAGCGCGCTGTCGAGATCGACGACGCCCTGATGGCCGCGATGCAGAAGCAGGGCTAACCCCACCTCCGAAGCGCCGGGAAACGCGCCCGGCGCATGGCCCATGGCCGGCTGGACCGGTTGCCGCGCGCAACCGGCAGGGCTAATCCTACAGGCAGAATCTTGCCCGCCGCTGCCGCATGACCGCAGCCGCCGGGTCTCGCCAGCCAGTTTCGCGATCGCCATGAACGACATGTCCGCTCCAGTCCGGCCGCGCCACGGCATGGGCTTCTACCCCTTCGTGGGCCTGACCGCCGCGCTGATGGCGACGAATGCGCTCGCCATCGATTCTATGCTGCCGGCCCTGCCGCAGATGGCCGAGGCGCTCGGCATCGCCGAGGCCAACGAGCGGCAATGGATCATCACCGCCTATCTGCTCGGCTTCGGCGTCTCGCAGATCTTCTACGGCACGATCTCGGACCGCTACGGCCGGCGCCCGGTCCTGCTCGTGGGCCTCGCCATCTATGTCGTCGCCAGCATCGCCGCCGCCTTCGCCGGTTCGTTCGAGGCGATGATGGCGGCGCGCGTGCTGCAGGGCGTCGGCGCGGCGGCCACGCGCGTGCTCGTCGTCTCGATCGTGCGCGACTGCTATTCCGGCCGCGAGATGGCGCGCGTCATGTCGCTCGCCATGATCGTCTTCCTGGCGGTGCCGATCCTGGCGCCCTCGATCGGCCAGGCGATCCTCTGGGTCGCACCCTGGCGCTGGATATTCGGCGTGCTGACCAGCTTCGGCGCGGTCGTGATGCTCTGGGTTCTCCTGAAGTTGCCCGAGACCCAGCATCCGGAAGACCGCAAGCCGATCGAGCCGGCGAGCGTGCTCGCCTCCTTCCGCACGACGCTGACCAGCCGCATCGGCGTCGGCTACATGCTGGCCATGGCCTTCGTGCTCGGCGGGCTGTTCGGCTTCATCAACTCGGCGCAGCAGGTCTTCGTCGATGTCTTCCACGCGCCGGAGCTGTTCACCACGATCTTCGCGCTGATCGCGATGTTCATGGCGGCGTCCTCGCTGCTGAACTCGCGCATCGTCGGCAAGCTCGGCATGCGCCGGGTCTCGCATGGCGCCTTGCTCGGCTATATCGCGTTGACCAGCCTCCACGCATTGGTGGCGCTCGCCGGCCATGAATCGCTCTGGAGCTTCGCGATCCTGCAGGGCGCGGCGATGTTCTGCTTCGGGCTGATCGGTCCCAATTTCGGGGCGATGGCGATGGAGCCGCTCGGCCATGTCGCCGGCACGGCCTCCTCGGTGCAGGGCTTCGTCACCACGGTGATCGGGGCGCTGCTCGGCTTCTATATCGGCCAGCATTTCAACGGCACGGTCGTGCCGCTGACGCTGGGCTTCGCGCTCTGCGGCATCGCGGCGCTTATCGTCGTGCTGATCGTGGAGAGAGGCCGGCTGTTCCATCCGGCGCCGGGCCGGTCCTGAGAGGGCGCACCCTCCCTCACCGTCGCCTGCGGCGACGGGCATGCCTCGAACCCGCGCCGGTCCGACCTGGACCGAACGCGATCCGCCCTAGGCTCGGGACAGGCGCCGCCATCGCCTTCCCGTAGAACGCATGAAAACGCTCAGGTCGTCTGCAGGTTCACCGCCGAGTTCTTGCCGGTCTTGCGATCCGGCTCGAGATCGTAGCTGACCTTCTGCCCCTCGTTCAGGCCGCGCAGGCCAGCCCGCGTCACCGCGCTGACATGGACGAAGACGTCGCTGCCGCCGCCATCCGGGGTGATGAAGCCGTAACCCTTGGTCTCATTGAACCATTTCACGGTTCCCGTACTCACATTCCATTCCTTCCATAGGCTCGCCGGTTCCCCCGGCGGGGTAGTGTAAGGAGCAAATCGTCTCACTTGCAACGACGCGCCGCACAACCCGTGCCGCGCCTGCGAAATGCGTGCCGCAATGCCTCCCGCGCAGGCCCGCCGCCGACGCAAGCCGCTTGCGGTCCGGGCGCCGCTCGCCCATGAACGGCGCAAGGCTAGATCGAGGGAGCAGCAGAATGAGCAATTATGTGATCGACCCGCCGGCCGTGACGGCCGTTCCGGTCGCAGGCGGCGGCTCCTTCCCGGTCAGGCGGATCTTCTGCGTCGGCCGCAACTATGCCGAACATGCCCGCGAGATGGGCCATGACCCCGACCGCGAGGACCCGTTTTTCTTCACCAAGCCGGCCGACGCGCTGCTGATCAACGGCGCCGACATGCCCTATCCCGCCAAGACCAGCGACCTCCACCACGAGATGGAGCTCGTCGTCGCCATCGGCACCGGCGGCAAGGACATCCCTGAAGCCGAGGCGCTGGCCCATGTCTACGGCTATGCCGCCGGGCTCGACATGACCCGCCGCGACCTGCAGGCCGCCGCCAAGAAGGCCGGCCGGCCCTGGGACATGGCCAAGGGCTTCGACCTCTCCGGCCCGATCGGCGAGATCGTGCCGGCGAGCCATGCCGGCCATCCCAGCGCCGGCAAGATCGAGCTCACCGTCAACGGCGTCGTGCGCCAGACCTCCGACCTCGCCAAGCAGATCTGGAATGTCGAGGAGACGATCGCCTATCTCTCCGGCCTGGTCGAACTGAAGCCGGGCGACCTGATCTTCACAGGCACGCCGGAAGGCGTCGCCGCGGTGAACAAGGGCGACGTGCTCGAAGGCGTGATCGCCGGGGTCGGCACCGTCCGCACCCGCATCGCCTGAAGCCTTCTCAGCCCTCATCCTGAGGAGCAAGCGGAGCTTGCGTCTCGAAGGATGGTCCAGGAGGCTCTGGAACCATCTGGAGCATCCTTCGAGAGGCCGCTGACGCGGCTCCTCAGGATGAGGGCTGAGTGGGACCGCAATCTTCAGCCATCTTGAAGGACCGCATCATGAGCTTGACCCCCGACGCTTCCGGCGTCTTCCCGATCGCGCCGACCCCGTTCAATCCGGATGGCAGCATCGACTGGGCCTCGGCCGACCGGCTGTTCCAGTTCTACCACGACATCGGCTCGGACGGCGTCACCGTGCTCGGCATCATGGGCGAGGCGCCCAAGCTCGAGCCCGAGGAAGCGGTCGAGCTGGTCAAGCGCTGCGTCGCCCGGATGGGCGGAAAGCCGATCATCGTCGGCGTCTCCGCGCCCGGCTTCGCCGCGATGCGCTCGCTCGCCCGGCAGGTGATGGATCTCGGTGCCGGCGGCGTCATGATCGCCCCGCCGCCCTCGTTGCGCACCGACGACCAGATCACCGGCTATTACGCGCAGGCCGTCGAGGCGATCGGCAGCGACACCCCCTTCGTCATCCAGGATTATCCGCTGACGCTCTCGGTGGTGATGACGCCGGCCGTGATCCGCAAGATCGTCATGGACAACCCCTCCTGCGTGATGCTGAAGCACGAGGACTGGCCGGGGCTGGAGAAGATCTCGACGCTGCGCAAGTTCCAGACGGAAGGCTCGCTGCGCCCGATCTCGATCGTGACCGGCAATGGCGGGCTCTTCCTCGACTTCGAGATGGAGCGCGGCGCCGACGGCGCCAATACCGGCTATGCCTTCCCGGAATTGCTGATCGACGTGGTCCGCCTGCAGAAGGCCGGAAAGCGCGACGAAGCCCATGACATCTTCGACGCCCACCTGCCGCTGATGCGCTACGAGCAGCAGCAGGGCGTCGGCCTTGCCGTGCGCAAGTATACGATGATGAAGCGCGGCATCCTCAGCCACGACGCCCAGCGCAAGCCGGGATCCGTCCTCAGCACCGCCGCGAAGGCCGAGGTCGACTACCTGCTCGCGCGCATCGCCAAGCACGATCCGCGCGCGAAGATCTGAGCAGCCAGCTCGTCATTCTCGGGCGCCGCGCAGCGGCGACCCGAGAAACTCCAGCCAGAGATGCTCGGGTCAAGCCCGAGCATGACGCTTGAACATCCGGGCTCAGTGCCCCTTGTGCTCGCCTGTGCTGCCCTTGGCGGCGATCGAGTCGACCTTGAATTCGACATCGACGGTCCCGGCCTTCTCGAAGGTCAGCGTGCCCTTCATCGTCTCGCCCTGCTTCAGCGGCTGCTTCAGCTCCATGAACATGATGTGGTAGCCGCCGGGCTTGAACTCGACCTTGGCGCCGGCCGGCACCTCCACGCCCTGGTCGAGCGGGCGCATCGTCATGATGCCGTCCTTCACCGCCATCTCGTGGATTTCGGAACGAGCCGCGAAGGGCACGGAGACCGAAACCAGCCGGTCGGCGGCCGGGCCGGTGTTCTCGATCGAGAGATAGCCGCCGCCGACCTTGGCGCCGGCCGGCGTGGCGCGCGACCAGGGATGGCCGATCTTGAGCGGGCCGGCCTTGAAGTCATGGGCCGAGGCGATGCCGGCCGAGAGCAGGAACGTCGCGGCAGCGAGCGAGTACGAAAACTTCATGATGGACATCCCGAACGGGTCAGGCCGCTGACGCAGGCCTCGTAATGATTGCCGTCACACCCGGGGGGGAGCGGACAGGCTGGAATTGGTGCGAATGGGCAGGCGGAGATTTCAGGCCAGCGGCGGCGCGCGCGATTGCGCAAGCCCGGCCATGAAACGATGCGGCAATCCCTCGGCCAAAAGCGCAGGCGCCAGCAGGCGCATGGCAAGCCGCCCCGGCACCGGCGCGATCTCGATCGGCGGGCCGGCGAGAACGGGATTGAGCGGACAGCCCTTGCAATGGGCGAGATCGCCGAGCGGCACCGGCTGGCCCTCGTCGGGAACCGGCGCACCCGAGCAGAGCACGACGCCGTCCGAACCACCGAACGCCGCCATGGCGGGAGCCGGCGCGAGCGCCAAAGCCAGCACGCAGAGCGCATAGGCCGTCGCCAGCCAGGCTCCGAGCCCGGAGCGGCGAAGACGGTCGAGAAGGGCGGCGCGAGCCTGCATGGCGGCAGATGGCGCCGCTTCCCCGGCTTCGTCAAGCCGCGCATTGCCGCATCCTTGGCAGGGCGCAAAGAGCGTGCGGAGGAAATTCTTCTCCTTCGTCTCGTTTCTTGAAAAGAACGATCCGGTTGACAAAGAGGACGCCCTCCATCAGATTGCAGGTGTTCCCGGAGCAATCTGGGAGCCGCGGAGATTTGAGCAGCAGCTTGCGCCGCGTCACCAAACGCTAAAGCGCCACGACTGGGTCGTGGGCTCCAGATCGAGGAGACTGACATGACCATTGCGAAAACGAGCCGAAGCCAAACCCGCTTCCGCCGCATGCCCTGCCGCTGTCGATGCTGAGATCGCAAGGCCGAAAGGCCCTTTCCATCCGATCGTTCCGACACATGCCGCATCGGCGGCAGAAGGCAGTTCCATGTCCCAGCTTCATTCCCTTCCCAGCCGGGCCCGCCCGGCGCAGCAAGCCTATGTCATCGAGCTCGGCGAGGCCCAGATCGGGCTCGTGAGCCGCCGCGCCGACGAACGCGACTTCACCTTCGTCTCGGCTTCCGCCGCCTTCCGGGCACTCGACGGGCAGCGTTTCGCCACGCCCGGCGCCGCCGAGACCGCCGCGCGTCGGCTCTCACGCTCGCAGCGGCAAGCGCCGCTGCTGCTGGCTTCGTGAGGCGGCGATGCAGCTTCTTTCCACCCTCTGGAACGGTCTCGCGAGCTGGTTCGCCCAGGCCGTTCCCTTGACCTTCGACCCGCTCGACGCCGCGACCGCGGACGACCAGCGCCGCTCGGTCCATGACGTGACCATCGAGCAGCTCGGCATCGCCCACTGGTCCTGCCACACGCATTTCTGAGGACATGATGAACGCCCCCGTCAGACCCGGCACGCTCGGTGCCGGCGCGACCTCTGTTTCCTTGCCTTTGGCATTGCCCGAGCCGGCGATCCGCTTCGAGCGTGCCGGCAAGACCTATCCGGGTCGCCGCGGCCAGCAGCCGGTGAGCGCGCTCGCCGGGATCGATCTCGATGTGCCCGCCGGCACCATCCTCGGTGTGATCGGGCGCTCCGGCGCCGGCAAGTCGACGCTGATCCGCCTCGTCAACGGGCTGGAGCGCGCCACCGAGGGGCGCATCCTGATCGAGGGCACGGACGTCACGGGCCTCGCCGAATCCGGCTGGCGCCAGCAGCGCCGGCGGATCGGCATGATCTTCCAGCATTTCAACCTGCTCTCGTCGCGCACGGTCTTCGATAATGTCGCGCTGCCGCTGGAGATTGCGGGCGCCGGCAAGGCCGAGATCACGGAGAAGGTCGAGCGGCTGCTCGCGCTGGTCGGCCTCTCCGACAAGAGCGCGCGCTATCCGGCCGAGCTTTCCGGCGGGCAGAAGCAGCGTGTCGGCATTGCGCGTGCGCTCGCCACCGATCCGAAGGTGCTGCTCTGCGACGAGGCGACCTCGGCGCTCGACCCCGAGACGACGCGCTCGATCCTCGCCCTGCTGAAGCAGGTCAACCGCGAGCTCGGCATCACCATCCTGCTGATCACCCACGAGATCCCCGTCATCAAGGAGATCTGCGACCGCGTCGCCGTGATCGAGGACGGGCGCATCGTCGAGCAGGGCGAGACCTTTGCGGTCTTCACCAACCCGCAGCACCCGACGACGGCGAGCTTCGTCGAGACGGTCACCGGCGTCGAACTTCCGGAGCATCTCGTCCATCGCATCCGCAAGGACGCGCGCCCCGGTGACAATATCGTGCTGCGCATCACCTTCCTCGGCGAGAACGCGACGGCCCCGGTGATCAGCCGGCTCAGCGCCATCGTCGGCGTCGACGTCAACATCCTGGCCGGGCGGATCGACGCCATCGCCGGCCAGCCCTTCGGCAGCCTGCTCGTCACGGTGCCCTCACGCGCACCGGAGAGCGACGCCGTGCTCGGCGCCCTGAAGAGCCTCGGGCTCAAGGCGGAGGTGATCGGCCATGTCTCCTGAAATCATCCGCCTGATCGCGCAGTCGACGCTGGACACGCTGGCCATGGTCGCGGTCGCGGCCGGGCTCGGCACGGTCTTCGGCCTGCCGCTCGGCGTCTTCCTCGCCACCAGCAAGCGCGGCGAATTGTTCGCGGCGCCGGCCGCCAACCTGTTGCTGGGTACGCTGGTCAATGCCACGCGCTCGACGCCCTTCATCATCCTCGTCGTCGCGATCATCCCGTTCACGCGCCTGATCGCCGGCACCTCGATCGGCACCGGTGCGGCGATCGTGCCGCTCACCGTCGCGGCGACGCCGTTCATCGCCCGCCTGATCGAAGGTGCGGTGCGCGAGGTCGATCAGGGGCTGGTCGAGGCCGCGCGTGCCATGGGCGCCACGCCCGTCCAGATCGTCCGCAAGGTGCTGGTGCCCGAGGCCCTGCCGGCAATCGTGCTCGGCCTGACGCTGGCGCTGGTCAGCCTGATCGGCTTTTCGGCCATGGTCGGCGCGGTCGGCGGCGGCGGGCTCGGCGATCTCGGCATCCGCTACGGCTACCAGCGCTTCATGCCGGACGTGATGGCGGCGGTCGTCGCCGTGCTCATCGTCCTCGTCCAGCTCGTCCAGAGCATCGGCGACCGGCTCGCTCGCCATCTCAACAAGCGCCTGCGCCACGCCTGACGCTTGCCCGTTCATCCGCATCCGACTGAAGGAAACGACATCATGACGACCCTCCTCAACCGCCGCGCCGCGCTGCTCGCCGGCTTCGCCCTGACGCTCACTGCCGCCCCGGCGCTCGCCCAGCAGAACCAGGTGGTCCGCATCGGCGTCTCGCCCGGCCCCCATGCCGAGATCCTGGAAAAGGTGAAGCCCGTCCTCGCCAAGAAGGGCATCGACCTCAAGATCATCGAGTTCTCCGACTATGTCGTGCCGAACCAGGCGCTCGATGCCGGCGAGCTGGAAGCCAATTCCTTCCAGAACCAGCCCTATCTCGACAATCAGGTGAAGGATCGCGGCTTCAAGATCGAGAGCGTCGGCCTCACCGTGAACTTCCCGCTCGGCATCTACTCGGCCAAGTACAAGGACTGGTCGCAGGTGCCGGATGGTTCGACCGTCGCGATCCAGAACGACCCGACCAATGGCGGCCGCTCGCTGCTGCTGCTGCAGGACAAGGGCGCGATCAAGCTGAAGGACGGCGTCGGCTTCAAGCCGAGCCCGGCCGATATCGTCGGCAACCCGAAGAAGCTCAAGATCATCGAGATCGAGGCCGCGCAGACCCCGCGCTCGCTGGCCGATGTCGCGGCCGCCGCGATCAACACCAACTATGCCGTCGATGCCAAGATCGATCCGGCCTCGGCGATCCTGCGCGAGGACGCCAAGGGCCCCTATGTCAACCTGATCGCCGTGCGCAGCGTCGACAAGGACAAGCCCTGGGTCAAGACGCTGGTCGAAAGCTACCACACGCCCGAGATCAAGGCCTTCGTCGCCGAGCGCTTCAAGGGCGCCGTCCTCGCCGGCTGGTAACCTCTCCTCCCACCTGGCTCTCCAGTCAAAATAGCCAGGCGCCTTGCCCCGGATGCGGATCGCATCCGGGGCTTTTTACGTGCTCGTCATGGTCGGGCTTGACCCGACCACCTCCAGACGAGAAGGCGCCCTTTCCGGCCTGAGATTCTCGGGGCAAGCCCGAGAATGACGCTTGTGGTCTCAGTTGCCGACCTTGCCGAAGACGAAGAACTGGGTCTCGCCGGAGGAATCGTCGACGCCGTCATTATCGGTGACGACGAAGAGATTGCCGGCCTTGTCGACCGTCATGCCCTCGACCTTGTCGAGGCCGTAGCCGCCGGCCTTCATCAGGTCGGGCGTCAGGTCGCGCAGCAGGGTTTTGGTCACGGTCGGGATTTCCGCCGCACCGATCGCCGCCGGCTTCAAGCCCTTGACCGAGAAGGTCTGGAGCGTCTTCACCGCCTTGGCGCCGAAACCGTTATCGCGCTCGATCACGGCGAAGCGGTCGTCACCCAGCGCGACCAGTTCCGACAGGCCCATCCAGAAACCGGCGGCCGGCTGCGACAATGGGTAGTGCAGCACGCCCCATTCCTTGGTCGCCGGCTTGTAGGAGAGGAGTTTGGCCTTGCCCTTGGGATCGTCCTTCCATTCGCGCTGGACGGCGAGCCAGACGGTCTCGTCGGCGCCGGTGCCCGTCACAGCCACGCCCTCGAAGCCGAAGCGGACCGCATGCTTGGCGAGCGATTCCGGCAGGCGAATCTCCTCCTCGACCTCGCCCTTGGCCGAGACGCGCAGCAGGATGTCGTCGAGCACCGCGTCCTTCTTCTCGGGATTGCCCTCGGAGGCCAGCCAGAAGCCGCCGCCCTCGCGGGTGGCGATACCCTCGAGATCGTAGGAAGCGGGCTTGCCGTCCTTGGTGACGGTGAGCGCGCCGGTGATCTTCGCAGGCTTCTGCGCCGCGTCGATCTCGAGGAGGCGCGAGGGCGTATAGGCGCTGTCTGTGATCGCGAAGAGCTTGCCCGGAGCCGTGCGATCGGCGGCGAGGCCGGAGAGCGCGCCCCAGCCGATCGGCAGGCCGTTCTCGTCGGTGGACTGGATCGTCGGATAGGCGGCGGCCTGCTCGGCGCGACGATAGATCATCACGACGGAGCGCGCGCCGCCCTTCTCGCCAACATCGGTCTCGGAGGCCGAGACGAAGAGATCGCGCTGCGGGATGGCGAGCAGGCCTTCCGGGCCGATGCCGGTCGGCAGAGCCTGGAGGAAGCGCGGCGCCTTGCCTGCGCCCTCGTCCTTATAGACCAGCACCAGCGAGGCGCGCTCCAACCCGACGAAGATCAGGCGGTCGTTGCCATAGCTCGCGACCTCGATGCCCTCAGGCTCACTGCCTTTCGCGGCCGAGCGGCGCTCGGGATAGTGGCCAAGGCGCATGGCGATGTGATCGACATCGGAGCCGGAATCGAACTCGACGGTGCCGTCCTTGCGGAAGATCGTGAAGCCGCGCGAGCCGCCCTTCCAATCACCCTCGTTGGCGGTGACGAAGCGGTCATTGTCGAGCCAGCGCACGGCGTCGGGCTCGCGGGCGACGCCCTTCAATTCCTCGGTCGGGCTGATCCTGCCGTCACGGGTCTTGTCGATGTTCTTGAGATCGACCGAGCCGGCGGAGAAATGCGTCACGACCTTGCCGGTCTTCGAATCGACGATGGCGAGGTGGTTGTTCTCCTGCAGCGTCACCACGACGAGCCCATCCTGGTTCACGTCGACGAATTCCGGCTCCGGATCGGTCGGCTCGACGGCGGCGATGCCGGTCATGTCGACGACCTGGCGGGTCGCGCAATCGACGGCGCCATCCTTGATGCCGATCAGGGTGAGGTTGCCGGCGGGCAGCTGCGGCAGGGCGCCCTTGTTGAGCTTCTCGTCACGCTCGTTCTCGATGGCGATGACGATCTTGCCCTTGTCCTTGGTCAGCGTGACCGAGTCGGGCTGGCCGCCGAGATCGCATTTCGCCACGACCTGCTTGGTCTTGAGGTCGACGGTGGCGAGATGGCCGGCCGGCTCCTTGAAATTGTCGCCGGAGGTGACGACGGCGACGAAGGCCTTGTCGCCGAGGATCGTGACCGAGGTGGATTCGCCTTCGAGCGGCACGAAGCCGGCGGGCTTGGGATTGGCGGGATCGGCGATGTCGATGATCCCCAGCGCCTTCTGCTCGGCATCGGTATAGGCGAGCAGCGTGCCGTCGCCATTGGCGGCGATGATCTCGGAGACGGTCTTCTTGGCGGGATCGCGATCGGCCGGCAGGTTCTGCGGCACGGAGAAGGTGGCGATCCGGTTGAAGAGCGGCTCGGCCATGGCCGTGCCGCTGAGCAGGACAGCGGCGAGAGCCGCGAGGACGAAGGGCTGGCGCATGGGATCTCACCGCTGACAGGAACAGAAGCCCGTCGGCTAGTCAGCCCATGCGACAGTCAGATGACGGTTTTCACCGAAGGGTGGCAGCGTCGCCCGCAGGCAGGGCCGCGCCCGAGCGCTTGAAGCCGATGACTTCCAGTTCGGTCACGATGGCGACCGCAGCGGCCTGGGCCAGGACGAAGGCGATGCCGAGCCCGGTCGGGGCGAACCAGCCCATCAGCAGGATCGCGATGCTGTCGGCGATCCAGAGCAGATTGACGCCGATCACGGCGTAGACGGCGAGGCGCGGCAGGGTCTTGCGGCTTGCGAACCAGCCGAGCAGCGCCGCGCAAGGCAGCAGTACGAGGCCGGCGCCGCGCAGGAACTCCGCGGGTAGGCCGAGCGGGGCGGCAAGCGGCCCGGCGGCAGCGGCGAGGATGAGGCCCATGCCGGCGCAGGCCGCGGCATCGAGGGCCAGGGCGTTGCGCAGCAGGGGCGAAGACTGGATCGGCGACATGGCATTCTCCTTGGCGGTTCTGGGCCTCAAGCCCGTTTCGATGAGGGGAATGCTGACGGAACCGCGTCGGCCCGTCGATTAAGCGGGAGGTAATTGGAACCGACCGCCGGGATCGCTAGCTTCTCCGCCATGAACACTCATCAGCCTCCCCCGATCGGCGCGCTCCTGCGGGACTGGCGCCAGCTCCGCCGCTTCAGCCAGCTCGACCTCGCGCTCGAAGCCGAGATCTCGCAGAAGCATCTCAGCTTCATCGAGAGCGGCCGCTCGCGCCCGAGCCGCGAGATGGTCCTGCTCCTGGCCGAGCATCTCGGCGTACCCCTGCGCGAGCGCAACGCGCTGCTGCTGGCGGCCGGCTACGCCCCGATCTATCCGGAGCGATCGCTGGAAGACCCCTCGCTCGACGCCGCCCGCAGCGCGATCGACCTGATCCTCAGGGGGCACGAGCCCTATCCGGCGGTCGCCGTCGACCGGCACTGGACGCTGCTGGCTTATAACAACGCGGTGACGCGGTTGCTCGGACTCGTCGCGGATGCGGAGCTGCTGAAGCCGCCCGTCAATGTGCTGCGCCTGTCGCTGCATCCGCAGGGGCTCGCGCCCTTCATCCTCAATCTCGCGGAATGGCGCGCCCATCTGTTGGCACGGTTGCGCCAGCAAGTCCGGGCGACGGCGGATGCCAGGCTCGGCGAATTGCTGGGCGAGTTGATGAGCTATCCCCATCCCGGCACGGGCGCGCGCCATGAAACCGAGGCGGAAGCCGCCATCGTCGTGCCCATGCAGTTGCGGCTCGGCGAGGTCACGCTGTCGCTGATCTCGACGACCACCGTGTTCGGCACGCCGGTCGACGTCACCTTGTCGGAGCTCGCGCTGGAGACCTTCTTCCCGGCCGATGCCGCCACCGCCGAAGCTTTGCGGGCGCTCGCCTCGCCGGCAGAAGACGCAGCCTGACGTCCGGAACCTTTCCCCACCGTGCCGGTTCTTTCTACGGAAAACGGCTGGGGGCCGACCTTTCAGGAGTTAAGCGCAATGGGCAGCACGACCGACAAGATCAAGGGCCTGGCCAACGAGGCCGCTGGCAACGTCAAGCAGGCCGCCGGCAAGGCGTTCAACAAGCCGGAGCTGGAGGCCGAGGGCGCGGCCCAGGAGCTGAAGGGCGAAGCCCAGCAGGCGATCGGCAAGGGCAAGGACGCGGTCAAGAAGGCCGTCGACAAGGTCTGACGATCGATCTCCACCGCAACGGAAAGGGCCGCCCATCGGGCGGCCCTTTTTTCATGGTTGGGTCCTTGCTGTCATGCTCGGGCTTGACCCGAGCATCTCATATCGGAGGAGGCTCGTTCGCCTCACTTGCCCGAGATTCTCGGGTCAAGCCCGAGAATGACGCCTTGGAGGCCTCAGGCCGTGCCGCCAAAGCCGCCGAGGAAATCCTTGACCCGGCCGAAGAAGCCCGCGGTTTCCGGGTGGTTGTTGTGCGAGCTCTCGCGCTCGAACTCCTCCAGCAACTCACGCTGGCGTGCGGTGAGCTTCTGCGGCGTCTCGACCACGACCTGGATGTAGAGGTCACCGACTTCGCGCGACCGCAGCACGCTCATGCCCTTGGCCTTCAGGCGGAACTGCTTGCCGGTCTGCGTACCCTCGGGGATTTTCACCCGCGCCTGTTCGCCCGACAGCGTCGGAACCTCGATCTCGCCGCCGAGCGCGGCCGAGACCAGTCCGATCGGTACGCGGCAGAACAGGTCGGCGCCGTCGCGCTGGAAGATCGCGTGCGGCTTGATCGAGAGGAAGATGTAGAGATCGCCGGCCGGCCCGCCGCGCAGACCCGCCTCGCCCTCGCCGGCCAGGCGGATGCGCGTGCCGTCCTCGACACCGGCCGGGATGTTGACCGAAAGCGTGCGCTCGCGCGTGACGCGGCCGGCGCCCTGGCAGTTCTTGCAGGGGTCGTCGATGACCTCGCCGCGGCCCGAGCAGGTCGGGCAGGTGCGCTCGACCGAGAAGAAGCCCTGGTTGGCACGAACGCGGCCATGGCCGCCGCAGGTCGGGCACTGGCGCGATTTCGAGCCCGGCTTGGCGCCGGTTCCGGAGCAGGATTCGCAGGAGACCGAGGTCGGCACTCGGATCGACTCGTTCTTGCCGGTGAAGGCCTCTTCCAGCCCGATCTCGAGATTGTAGCGGAGATCGGCGCCGCGCTCGCGGCCATTGGCGCCACGCGCGCCGCCGCGCCGGGCGTCGCCGAAGAAGGAATCGAAGATATCCGACATGAAGTCGGAGAAATCGGCATTGCCGCCGGCACCGCCGCCGCCATTCTCGAAGGCCTGATGGCCGAAGCGGTCATAGGCCGCGCGCTTCTGGCCGTCCGAGAGGACCTGATAGGCCTCGTTGATTTCCTTGAACTTGATCTCGGCATCCTTGTTGCCGGGATTCTTGTCGGGATGGTGCTGCATCGCGAGCTTGCGGAAAGAGCCCTTGAGCTCGATCTCCGTCACGGTCCGGCTGACGCCGAGGATCTCGTAGTAATCGCGCTTCGACATCGAAATGTCTGTCCCCGCAGCTTTGACGCGGCATGGCCGGGCAGCGAGCCCGGCCATCCATCCAGCAGGCCATTCCCGAACGAGATGGCCGGGTCAAGCCCGGCCATGACGTCGGTTGCGTTACGAGCGCGCGATCACGCGCTCTTCTTCTTGTCGTCCGAGACGTCCTTGAAGTCGGCGTCGATGACGTCGTCCTTCTTGGCTTCCTCAGGCTGCTCGCCTTCAGGGGTCGCACCCTCGGCCTGGCTCGCCGCATACATCGCCTCGCCCAGCTTCATCGAAGCCTGCATCAGCTCGTTGGTGCGGGCCTGGATGGCCTCGGCGTCTTCGCCGGTCAAAGCGGTCTTGAGCGCCTCGACGGCGGTCTCGATCGCGCCCTTGTCGGCCTCGGAAACCTTGTCGCCATAGTCCTTCAGCGACTTCTCGGTCGAGTGCACGAGGCTCTCGCCCTGGTTCTTGGCCTCGACCACCTCGCGGCGCTTCTTGTCCTCGGCGGCATTCGCCTCGGCATCCTTCACCATCTTCTGGATATCGGCCTCGGAGAGACCGCCGGAAGCCTGGATCTTGATCTGCTGCTCCTTGTTGGTGGCCTTGTCCTTCGCCGTCACCGAGACGATGCCGTTGGCGTCGATGTCGAAGGTCACCTCGATCTGCGGCATGCCGCGCGGGGACGGCGGAATACCCATCAGGTCGAACTGGCCGAGCAGCTTGTTGTCGGCCGCCATCTCGCGCTCGCCCTGGAAGACCCGGATCGTCACCGCGTTCTGGTTGTCCTCAGCGGTGGAGAAGACCTGGCTCTTCTTGGTCGGGATCGTGGTGTTGCGGTCGATCAGGCGCGTGAACACGCCGCCTAGCGTCTCGATGCCGAGCGACAGCGGGGTCACGTCGAGCAGCAGCACGTCCTTGACGTCGCCCTGGAGGACGCCGGCCTGGATCGCGGCGCCGATGGCGACGACCTCGTCAGGGTTCACACCCTTGTGCGGCTCCTTGCCGAAGAACTGCTTCACGACCTCCTGCACCTTCGGCATGCGGGTCATGCCGCCGACGAGGACGACCTCGTCGATCTGGCCCGCCGACAGGCCGGCATCCTTGAGCGCCTTCTTGCAGGGCTCGATGGTGCGCTGGATCAGGTCGTCGACCAGGCTCTCGAACTTGGCGCGCGAGAGCTTGATGGCAAGATGCTTCGGACCGGAGGCATCCGCCGTGATGTAGGGCAGGTTGATCTCGGTCTGGGCCGTGGTCGAGAGCTCGATCTTGGCCTTCTCCGCCGCTTCCTTCAGACGCTGGAGAGCGAGCTTGTCCTTCTTCAGGTCGATGCCCTGCTCGCGCTTGAACTCGTCCGCGAGATACTCGACGAGGCGCATGTCGAAGTCTTCGCCACCGAGGAAGGTGTCGCCATTGGTCGACTTCACCTCGAAGACGCCGTCGCCGATCTCGAGGATCGAGACGTCGAAGGTGCCGCCGCCGAGGTCATAGACCGCGATGGTGCCGGCGGACTTCTTCTCGAGGCCATAGGCCAGCGCGGCCGCCGTCGGCTCGTTGATGATGCGCAGCACCTCAAGGCCGGCGATCTTGCCGGCATCCTTGGTGGCCTGACGCTGGGCGTCGTTGAAATAGGCGGGAACCGTGATGACGGCCTGGGTGACGGGCTGGCCGAGATAGGCCTCCGCCGTCTCCTTCATCTTGGTCAGCGTGAAGGCCGAGATCTGCGACGGCGAATAGTCCTTGCCGTCGGCGGCAACCCAAGCGTCGCCGTTCGGGGCCTTCGCGATCTTGTAGGGGACCAGCTTCAGGTCCTTCTGCGTCATCGGGTCCTCGAAGGTCCGGCCGATGAGGCGCTTGATCGCGAAGAAGGTGCGCTCCGGGTTGGTGACGGCCTGGCGCTTCGCAGGCTGGCCGACCAGACGCTCGCCGTCATCCGTGATGGCGACGATGGAAGGCGTGGTGCGCGCGCCTTCCGAATTCTCGATGACCTTGGGCGTCGAGCCTTCCATCACTGCAACGCAGCTGTTGGTCGTGCCGAGGTCGATACCAATGACTTTACCCATGGATGGGATCCCTTTCGATTGAGCAGATCGCCGACCTGCGACGTTTATGCGCCGCCTGCCGGCCCATGGACCGGATCGCCCCCGCTTCAGCGGCGAACGAAACCGGCATTCCACGTTTGACGGTGGTTAAACCGCCCCTTGGCGGCGTATATAGTGAGGGTGTTCCACCCCTTGCAAGACAGGCGAGCCGATTAAGAATCGGGAGTTTCGACGGGACAGCCGCCACGACACGCTTTCTGCCCGGGGTGTGGCCTTCCCGTCCTTGCGTCAGCCCGCCTGCGCCTGCATGCAGAAAGGCCGTTCCGGTTTCACTGGGCCGCCATGACACGACCGACGCGCCTCATCCTCGCCTCGCTGGCCCTCGCTGCGGCCTCGACGGCGGCGCTCGCCCAGCCTCTGCAATTGCCGGGCGCCCAGCCGTTCAACGCGCCGGGAACCCAGCAGGCCGCCCCCTCCCAGCCCGGCACCCCGGCCGGACCGAAGCCGCCGAGCATGCCCGCCATCAAGGTCGCCGGCGAGGACGCCATCCTCGGCAAGGCCCTGCACCGCCATGGACACCATGGCGAGGCCGTGTTCTCGAAGACGGCGACGGGTTACGGCCTGAAGCTCAATCTCGACGGCTTCCAGAGCACCAACCTGGTCGATCCCTGCGCCGTTTCCTTCGGCGACGCGCCGCTCCCGGTCACTCCGCTCGGGCGCCCGGCCGGCGTTCCCCGCTACAAGCTGGAAGCGCCGATCTGCCCGATCGTCTTCGACGTGCTCGACGGCGCCTTCCTCGTGGTCGAGCCGACGGAGCCCTGCATCGTGCAGGCCGCGCAATGCCGGATCGACCCGCGCGGGCTGTGGGGGCCCGATGCGCGCGTGGTTGCCGGGCAGGCCAAGGAGATCGAGAAGGCGCGCGGCAGCGCCGAGCGTGCCGTGCGCGAGGGCTACCGGACGCTGACCGCCAAATCGGACGCCGTCGAGCAGCGCGTGATCGCCCGCGAGCAGGCCGGGTTCTCGGCCGAGCGCGAGATGATCTGCCGGGACTTCCAGCGCGAGGGCCAGTTCGGCTTCTGCGGCGCCCGGATCACGGAGGCGCGGGCCGCCTCGCTGCGCGCCCGCCTCGGGCTCAATACCGAGGCGAAGCCGGCCGCGGCTGCCAAGCCGAAACCGCGTCCGAAGCCCGCGCCATTGCCGCTCGCGCCGACGCAGTAACGGGCCAGAGCGCGGTCATAGAGCGCTGTCATCCCGTGCGCGCTGCGGCATGAAATGCCGCTGCGCAGACACGGGACCGCATGACGAAAGGGCACCTTCCAAGCGGGGCATCCTGCCTGAGAGGTCGCCTTTTCCTGCGCACGGTCCCGTGTCTGCGTCGCAGCACTGCGTGCTGCAACGCGCACGGGATGACAGCGCTAGCCTCAGCCCATCCGCGCCGCGAGCGCCGCCGCGTCGAGCCCCGCGAGCGCATCGACCAGATGCATCGCGAAGCTGCCGGGCCCGGCAGAACGTTCAGCCGCGATCTCTCCGGCGATGCCATAGGCGGTCAGCGCCGCCGCCGCCGCGATCACCGGATCGGGCTCAACCGCCCGGCAGGCGGCGACGAGCGCGCTCGATGCGCAGCCGAGCCCGGTCACTTGGCTCATCAATTCATGGCCATGCGCGACCGACAGGCTGCGGTCCTCCGTCTCGATGCGGTCGACCGCACCGGTGGTGACGCGCACGATGTCGCGCCGGAGCGCGAAAAGCGGCTCCAGCGTCGCCATTTCCGTGGCATTGCCGCGCACCAGCACGTCGAACAGTGCCAAGACGTCGCCGACCAGCCGCAAACGCAAGGGCGAGAGCTCGACGAAGACGGGATCGAGCACCAGCGGTATGCGGCGTTCTCGCGCGACGTTAACGAGCTTGGGAATGGCACGCTCGCCTTCGAGGCTGAGCGTGCCGAGATTGATCAGGATCGCGCCCGCGCCCGCAGCGACGGCCTCGACCTCGTCGGGGTGGCTTGCCATCGAGGGCACCGCGCCGATGGCAAGCAGCATATTGGCGGTGACGTTCTGCGCCACCGTATTGGTCAGGCAATGGACGCGCGGGCGGCGTCTGGCCACCCGCGCGAGGATCGATGCGACGCTAACCGCGTCGAGCTTTTCGCTGAAACCGCTCATTCAGCAGCAGGTAGATAGATACTCCCGCCCTTGTCGAGGAATTCCTTCGACTTCGCGGCCATGCCTTCCGCAGCCATGGCCTCGAGGCTCGCGCGCTCGTTGTCGCTCATCGCCAGCACCTCGGCGCGCAGATCCTGCGTGATCTTCATCGAGCAGAATTTCGGGCCGCACATCGAGCAGAAATGCGCGACCTTGTGGGCATCCTTCGGCAAGGTCTCGTCGTGGAACTCCCGCGCCGTATCGGGGTCGAGCGCCAGGTTGAACTGATCCTCCCAGCGGAAGTCGAAACGGGCGCGCGACAGCGCATCGTCCCTGATCTTCGCAGCCGGATGGCCCTTGGCGAGATCGGCGGCATGGGCCGCGATGCGATAGGTGATGACGCCGGTCTTGACGTCGTCGCGGTTCGGCAGGCCGAGATGCTCCTTCGGCGTGACGTAGCAGAGCATGGCGCAGCCATACCAGCCGATCATCGCCGCGCCGATGCCCGAGGTGATGTGGTCATAGCCCGGCGCGATGTCGGTGGTCAGCGGTCCAAGCGTGTAGAAGGGCGCTTCGCCGCATTCGCGCAATTGCTTGTCCATGTTCTCCTTGATCTTGTGCATCGGCACATGGCCGGGGCCCTCGATCATCACCTGACAGCCCTTGTCCCAGGCTATGTTGGTGAGTTCGCCCAAGGTCTCCAGCTCGGCGAACTGGGCGCGGTCATTGGCATCGGCGATCGAGCCCGGACGCAGGCCGTCGCCCAGCGAGAACGAGACGTCGTAGCGGCGCATGATCTCGCAGATCTCGTCGAAGCGCTCGTAGAGGAAGCTCTCGCGGTGATGCGCGAGGCACCAGCGCGCCATGATCGAGCCGCCGCGCGAGACGATGCCGGTGACGCGGCTCGCCGTCAGCGGGACGTAAGGCAGGCGCACGCCGGCATGGATGGTGAAATAGTCGACGCCCTGCTCGGCCTGCTCGATGAGGGTGTCCTTGAACACCTCCCAGTCGAGCTTGATCGGATCGCCGCCGACCTTCTCCAGCGCCTGGTAGATCGGAACGGTGCCGATCGGGACCGGCGAGTTTCTAAGGATCCAGGAGCG
Source organism: Allobosea sp. GW821-FHT09G06 (assembly GCF_059416005.1). Lineage (NCBI taxonomy): Bacteria > Pseudomonadati > Pseudomonadota > Alphaproteobacteria > Hyphomicrobiales > Alloboseaceae > Allobosea > Allobosea sp. GW821-FHT09G06. The sequence continues at coordinate 190,376 of NZ_JBWKOI010000006.1, forward strand.
GATGTTGTGGATGTTGCGGCCGGTGGAGAGGTCCATCACCGTATCGGCGCCCCAGCGGATCGCCCAGACCAGCTTCTCGACCTCCTCGGCTGCACCGGAGGTGACGGCGGAATTGCCGATATTGGCGTTGATCTTGACCAGGAAGTTGCGGCCGATCGCCATCGGCTCCAGCTCGGGATGGTTGATGTTGGCGGGGATGATCGCGCGGCCGCGCGCAATCTCTTCACGGACGAATTCGGGCGTGACGAATTCCGGCACATTAGCGCCGAAGCTTTCGCCGTCGGCATGGCGCTCCCGCGCGCCCTCCAGCATGGCGGCGCGGCCGAGATTCTCGCGATGCGCGACATAGATCATCTCGGGCGTGACGATGCCGGCCTTGGCGAACTCATACTGCGTCGTGAGCTGGCCGGGCTTCGCCTGCAGGATCGGGCGCTCAGCCGGGCAGGCCGGCACGAGCTGTTCGGCCGAGATATTGCCGTTATCGGCGGCCGTGACGGCGCGCCCCACAACCTGCTCGAAGCCGCGCGCGTCGAGCCAGGCGCGGCGCGGCTGGATAAGGCCGGCATTGAGATCGATCTTCGCATCGGTCTCGGTGAAGGGGCCTGAGGGGTCATAGAGGCGCACCGGCGGCTCGGCATCGGTCGTCAGCACGACCTCGCGGAAGGGCACGCGCATCTCGGGATGTTCGGGCGCCGCGACATAAATCTTGCGCGAGCCGATGATCGGCCCCGTCGTCACGCTTTGCGGCGCCGTCTTGACGCTGTTCTTCTGGGGTTTGGTGTGGGCATTCATCAGGGGATCTCCTCCTTGGTACAGGTCAGGAGATCCGGCGTCGAAGCGGTTCAAGCGCTGTGATGCGGGTGCAGGCCAAGGCTGCACCGCGTTCCAGTCCCTCCGCCGGTATGACCCGGATCAGGTTCGATGGGTTCAGCTTCGAAAGCCGTCTCAGCCCTTGCGGGCACCCCTCGGAACGCAGACGAGGTTAGGCGCAGCGCCGCCGCTTGGCAACGGGCTGTGCAAATAAGCGATCGGGTCGTGAAGAAGGCTCTGGCTTCCTCGAAACCGCGACGTCATCCCGGGCTTGCCCCGGGATCCATCGTAGAACGCAGCGCCTTATGATGGATCCCGGATCGGCGCTGCTCCGCAGCTTGTCCGGGATGACGCGGCGGCTCCGTTGGAAATCAGCAACCTCAGGCGGTGCGGTCGACCAGCGTGCCCTGTCCGGCCGGCAGCGCGGCTTGCGTCTGCTCGACGCTCTGCTGAAGCATGGCGACGACACCCTGCTCGGCCTGCGCATTCTGCTTGAGCATCTCGACAGACAGCGCCTGCTGCGTCGAGGCGGCCTGCATCGTGACGATGCTGGTGGCGAGGGAGATGGCGTCGCTCATGGCGGGCACGCTATCCCGGCAACCCTACCAAATCCTCAACCCGGTCGTTCAAGGTGCGATGATCGAGGGCACCGGCTTCGGCATCGGCGGATCGCGCTCGGGCCGGACCTGCGCCCTCTCCCCGCCGCTGCCGCGCTTCTCGTCGCGAGGTGCGAGGGTGTTGGGCGCCGGAGGACGAGCCGCTTCGCTGGATCGTGGAGCCGGCGGAACGCCGGGAGCCCGCTGCGTGGGCGGAGGCGGGCTGGTCTGCGCCTGCACCGAGGCTGCGATGGGTATGCCCGCGACGAGCACTCCTGCGAGAACCAGGACAATTTTCCTCATGGCGGCATCTCCCTTCGGTCATCCTCCGGAAACGAAACAGGCGCAGGGAACGGGTGTTCCCTGCGCCTGCCGAAGAGTGGGGCTGCCTGAAAAGCGGCCCGACCCGGTCGTTACTGGTTCTGGCCGCTGAGCAGCGGGGTGATGCGCCGCAGCGTGACGCGCCGGTTCTCGCGCGCGGCCTCCTGCGTGTTCACCTTCAGGTACTGCTCGCCATAGCCCTGGGTCGTCAGGTTCTCCGGCGGGATCTGGAAGTCGCGCGTCAGAATCTCCGCGACCGACTGCGCACGGCGATCGGAGAGCGAGAGATTATCGACATCGGCGCCGACGGCGTCGGTGTGGCCCTCGACGAGGAAGACCTCGTTGGGCGAGCGCTGCAAGGCGCGCTTCACTGAATCCGCGATCACCGCCAGACGGCGACCCTGATCGCCTCCGACCTGCCACGAGCCGGAGTCGAAATTGATCGTGTCGATATCGACGCTGCGCATGCGGGCGCGCAGGTCCGGCGAGTAGCGGACCTCGTCCAGTGTGTAGCGGCGCGGGATCGCGGCGATCGGCGGCGCGGTGATCGTCTCGTAGATCAAGTCCTCGTCGGCCTGGTCCGCATCGACGATATAGCGCTCGCGCGGGATTGGCAGCGGCGGCGGCGGCAGCACGACGACATCATCGGCGAAGCGCCCGGGACGATCCCGCAGCGTGTTGTCGATGATGATCACTTCGCGGTTGTCGCGGTCGATGCGGGTGCGGCGGATCAGCCGGCCCTCCTCGTCCGTGACGGTGACGATGCGCGTGCCGTCCGGCCGCTCGAAGATCGTGCGGTTCTCGCCGTCGCGGCGTTCGGAACGACCCTGCCAACCGAGATCGCGGAAGCGCTGATCCTCGTCGCGGCGGATGATGGCGCGGCCGTCATCGTCGCGGATGATGGTGCGGCCGGGCTCGCGGATGATGGTGACGTCACCCTCGCGCCGTTCCTCGCGGCGGCTGCGGATATCCTCGAAGCGCTGCGCCCCTTGCGTCGCCATGATGCCGCCGAGGACACCGGCGCCGAGGCCGATCGCGCCGGCCACGCCCGGCGAGATGCCGCCGCGGCGGCCCTCACGCTGGGGCGGCTGGCCGGGAGGGCCTGCCGGAGGCTGGCCGGGGACGGCTCCCGACTGCGGAGGAACCGGCGCGACGCCGGGCTGCGCCGGCGCGGCCGTGCCGGGCGCTCCGCCGGAGGGCATGCCGGGGGC
>NZ_JBWKOI010000007.1:0-149935 GCF_059416005.1 Allobosea sp. GW821-FHT09G06
TGATTCCTTCTGGAAACCAGCATCAAAACAGCCCCGACCTGCAGCAGATTTGAGTCAGACCCAAACTTGCACGCCGATCGGGGGGCAACTTTGCGCGCCGTTTGACAGCCAAGGAGAAGCCGTGGCGCTAAGCAGAGAGCTTCGAGGCCCTTCGGCATCGTGATGATCCGGCTGGCGAGTCGCGTCGTCGGCGCGCCGCGTTCGGCGGTGATGCCGGTGATCATGATCTTCTGCGCGGTCGGCGCCTTCGCCACGGCGGGCAACAACCTGAGCAGAGCTTCGTGACCTCGCTGATCAAGTCGGACGGCTCCGTGCTGCCCTTCTTCGACCGACCGGTCTCGTCGGTGCTGGCGGCCATGACCTTCGCCGCGCTGCTCTGGCCGGTCTTCTCCTGGACGCGTGACCGGTTGAAGGGGCGCGGCCGGACGGTGGCGGCCTAGGGGCGACATGTGCGCCAGAAGCTGACAAAAGCGTTCGGCCGGAAAGCGGACCTACTGCGGCATCGCACATGCCTAGTGCTCGATCTGTAATCCCGTGGGACCGTGTCTCAAGGCAAAGCTCGTCATCAAGCCTACGCTTTCGGGACGAAGGTAAACTCGCCGCGCCGTCGAAACATTGGACGGGCAGCCTGTACGTCGTTCGTGTGAAGGTAGTGCCACGCGATCGTCATGGCAGCCATACTCTTACAACGGTCATCTCCGAAAACGAGCCTACCTCGGCACCAGCTCGACGCCGGAGCCGGGTATCCCGGGCACGACGCGCCGAAGGACCAGGCTTCAAAGCTGCGGACAGCGAGCCCGCTTCTGACGCCAGACCCGCACCAGGCGTCTATTCATCAGCCCGAACAGGAGCCCGTCACTTGATTGGCTCGAACTCGCCAGGCCGCCAGCTCTTGTCGAACCAGGGTTCGAGCGGCCCATAGAGCCGAAGAATCGTATACCATCCCTTGCCGGCGACGGTTTGGATCCAGTTGGCTTCCTTGCCTTCCGGAGCCTTCGGGCCGAAATAGAGATCGATCGAGCCATCGGCATTCGCGATGAGCTTGTCCCGCTTGTTGTTCTTGCTCGGGAAGGTCTGCCCGGTCTGGAGCTCCGAGCGGGTCTGCGGATCGTAGACCACCACGGACCAGAAATCCTTGGCGGGCGGATTGGCGGGAATGCGAAGCTTGTATGTCTTCTCGCCGTCCAGATAGTCGCCGTTCCGGTCCGTAGCGGCATAGGCGTATTGGGAGCCGGCCCCGATCATCTGCTCGACCATGGCGGGTGTGTTGACCGTCGCCTGGTAGAAGAACAGGGTCCGCGCGTCGAGGTAACGCCCGCCCTTTCCGCCGTCGCGAAGCCACTGATAGCTTCCGCCGACAAAGGCCGCCCCCCAGGCGCTGTTGGGATAGAGATGGAAACCGTCGAGGCGCGGGCGGAAGATCATCGCGCGGGCAGTTGCGTTGCCGACGGCGACGGCCTCGGTCAGCAGCTTCTTCATCCGGGCGTCCGGGGCGAAGGGCTTGCCCTTTTCAATGCCGATAGAAGCGAACAGCCCCAGCAACTCGGGATCGAGCATCGAAGTCGGTTCACGATCGATGACGGTATGGAGCTCCTTGTAGAACTCGAAATTATTGGCGTGAATCGTGTTCCAGGACTTCCGCGACCCGCTGATGAACTCCATTTTCGGCGGATTGGCACGCTTGCTGAGCGGATAGATTTTCAACCCGTTCTTGAAGGAGGCCACGGCCGCGTCGGGCTTTCCATCGACCAGGAAGCCGCGCAGGATCAACCAGTTCACGTAGCTGGTCGATTTCGAGACGAAGTACTTTTCGCCTTCGACCTCGGCCTCCATGCCGCCGACGGGCGGATTCAGATCTCCCTTATAGTCGGGCGGGAGGATCAGATACTTGCCTCCTCGGCCGCGATCAGGCCCCGGAGCGCCCATATCGGTCACGAAGCGGAAATAGGCGTCATTGACCGTGCCGGGACCGGACCTGGCGGGAATCTCGACGACCGTCGGCCCGTCCGTCCCCAGGTGAAGAAAAGCGCTGCCATAGACGGTATCGGTATTGCCGGTGAGGAACAGCGGCGCCGAATCCATCAACTGGTCGAGAAGGATCACCTTGTTCGACGTGTCCGCGCCCAGATCGAGATGGCCGAGACGCAAGCCCTCGATCGATGTGGCGGGGACGCCGTTGAGGAACGTCTCGACGCCACGCAGGACGTCGAGATTGTCATAGAGCCGCTCGACCGTTGCCTTGTCCGGCATGCCGTCGAAGAATTTCATGGTGCCGAAGCGGGTCTCCACCGCATCCGGCGTCATGATCTTTTCGGGGATCTTGTGATTGTAGCCTGGCGTTTTCTCTTCGCCAGCCGCCGCCAGCGTCGTCGCAAGCAACCCGGCAACGGCCAGCGCGGCAGGCCGGAACATTCCAGACAGCATCATGGTCTTTCTCTCAGATGTTCTGGCAGCCATTCATCACCTGGACAGCAAAAAGGAGAGGACCGAAGAACAGGGTGGTTCCCGGCGAAAACGGCAGGCTCGGCCCCGGTCACATGCGCCCCATCGCCCAGGTGCAGCGAACCGGAAACCATGCCGGCACATGAAACCGAGCACACTTCATCGAGGCTAGCTGCGTCGCCTCCGCCGGTCTTGCCATTTCGCGCCAAACCCGCGCGTGGGTCACCTCTCGAAGCGCAACGGTGCGGCAGGTCGCAACCGGCCGATCGACCGGGGTTTCGCCTGTCGGATCGCCGCGGTCATCGCCGCCCGGCTGCCCTAGTCATCCCCCGCGGACGATTGCAGCCTTGCTCCGAGCCGGTCCAGCTCCAAGGCGTAGCAATACAGGCAGAAGAGCGCTGCCAGCATGATCGCGGTCCGCGCCAGCAGCGGCACGCCCGTCTGGAACGAAATCAGTTCAGGGGCATGCCGCAGAAAGAACAGGCTGAACATCGCGCCACCGAAGATGAAGCTGAGGCGGCTTGCAAACCCCAGGCAATGCCCGAGGAAGACCTGTTGCCAGTCTGGGAGCTCGATCCTTGAAAACCGATACCAATAGGCGGCCTGTGACACTGCCATGGCGGCGATGAGCGCGATCAGAGCTGCCGCCGGAATCCGGTGCAGCACTCCGACCTCATCAGCCACGATTCGGAAGGCGCCCTGGATCGCAGCAATGATCGCAGAGGCTGCGATCGTCTGGATCAGCAATAATGCCAGATACATTCCGGCCGGTCGGGATGCCTCGCGGCCATGTCCCGCACCGGACGCCGACGGGTGGTCCCTCTCGCTCATTCAGCGCCTCATTTCCAGACAGCCCTGTCTACAGGGGCCAGTCAACGCACGCTCGTCTCGGATGCTTCCGGCCACTTGAACGGCGGCAGATTCTGCGCGGATCAATGACCGGCAACGGCGCGCAGCGGAGCCGAGATGATCGTGATCGGCAGCTTGACCAGAGCTTCGAGCGAGTTCCGGGCGATCTCGTCCGTGCCGACCGAGGAGCGCTGGGCCGCCACGCCGCGTTCCAACACCTGATGGAGTTGCGGGGCAAGGACGGCCAGCTGTGCGAACTTCCCGTGATTGCTGGAATCCAGCACCTTCACATCCGTCATGTCGATGACGAGCGCGCCCAGTTCCGCCAGCTCCGCGGCATCAGCGTCGGCGCCGAGCCGGGTCTGCCCTCCCGCCAGGAAATTCGACAGGCCGAGCGCCTTGTCGTCCTTCGACAGCACGATGATGAAGGGCTTCTTCGGCTTGCCGAAGCGACGCATCTGCGCCTTGAACACGTCGATATCGATGTCCGGCGCCGCGAGGATCAACTGCCCGACCTTGGATGATTGCGGCAGGCCGCCGGCGATCTTGATCTGGCGCAAGGCCTCGACGGTTACCCAGTTCCCCATCGAATGGGCCAGGATGTTGACCTCGTCGGCATCGCTCGCGAAGACCAGCCGGATCGTCCGCTCGAGGTCGTCGCGCGCGGCCGTCGCGCTGTTGGTGTCGTAGACATATTGCGCGAGCTGCCCGCGCGAGGCCCAGGTGAAGAGGACGGGAACCGCAGGCATCTTCGCGTCGTGGACGATCTGGGCGAAGCGGTAGAGCCCCTCCGCGAACATGGTGTTGTAGCCGTGGACGAAGAGGAAGACGCGCCGCTGCCCCTTGGGCCGGGACGCCAGTTGCGCGTTCAGCGCCTGCACGAAGGCCTTGTCCCCGTCGAGATAGCTCGCCTGCCGCGCGACGAAGCTGGTTCCGGGATTGCCGGGTGCCGTCGAGGCCCACTCGATCTGGCCGGCCTCGTGATTGGGAGGAACCGAAACCGCGATCCTGGCGAAATCGAGCCGCTCTGCCCGCTCGCCATTGAACAAGGTCCCTGGCCGCTCATCCCGCTTGCGTGTCGTGGCGACGAGGATCGTGTGGGTTGCGGCACCGAGATACGCCACGGTGACCGGTGCGAGGAAACCTGTCTCGGGCCGCGCCCCACAGGCCGCGAGAGCGAGCGCTGCGGCGAACGACATGCCGAGCCCGAAGCGCTTGGCGGTGCTACAGCGTTTCCGCAACGCGCCCATTGCAGGCGCAACTCTCGAAGCCCTCATCGGCCAGCCCCCATTTCAGGATCCGCCGATGCGTCAGCGGCAGACCCTCCGGCCGTTCACGATAGCACAGCGAACCGGCACCGGCCGCACGACTACAGCACCCGCCGGCCTGACGACGACGGCGCCAGCAGGCCTGACCACGACTGCCCTTGGAACGGGTCGTCGTGCAACGACGGCCCCGTAGGGACCGGCGCATCCTGCCCGCACGACGCCGCGCGCGCAAACGACCGCATTCGCTTCGACCGGGATGGTGATCAATGCCAGTCCGAGCATGCCGGATGCCAGGATCAGGGACTTCATGGGCGTTTCTCCTGCTGCTGTTGATTATGCAGCCACCGTTGCGGCTGAGGAATGGGCCATCCCCGCCTCCGGAATCGGTGGCGTCGAGGATATCGCTTCCGCGTTGAGCCTACGGCTTCATCTTGATCCCGAGCTTGGCGCGCATGTCCTTGAACACGACGGCGATCGCCTCGATGACCTTCTTGTCCTGGTTGGCCTTGCAGTACTGGATGACCTCGTGCTCGGCCTCCTTCGCTCGCTTGACCTGGAGGAGATGCTTCTTGGCGAGGCCATTGTACCAGCCGCTATACCAGCTGGTCAGCATGTCGGCGTCTTCCTGGAAGGTGCCGGCGAGCTGGGCGCAGGTCAGCTTCTGGACGTCGATGTAGCCCTTGTCGTCGGCATAGGCGCTCAACGGGGTCTGAGCGCTCGCGGCTTGCAGCAACAGCAAGCTCAGGGCCGATGCGGCGAGGGCCTGGCGGATCATGATGTCGTCTCCATTTCTCGAATTCTGCGAACAAGCCGAAGGCGGCGCCTGCCTTCCCAAGAGAATGCAGGCGCCGAACCGTCAGGTGAGTTTCCGGGCCGCGGGAATCGTCCAGCTGCCGTTGATGATCGACGGATCCGTTTCATTCGGCCAATACATCCGCAGCATCAGGATGAAATCGCCGGCAGGCGCGGGAAGCCAGTTCGACTCCTTGTCCTTTCCGGGCGAATCCTTCTGGATGTAAAGGTCCGTCGAGCCGTCCGGATTGGTCTGCAGGTTTTGCCTCGCGCTGATGGAGTATCGGTTCAGCGGATTGTTCACGAAGAAGTACTTGTCGTCATACATCGTCAGCGACCAGAACCCCTCGGCCGGCGGCAGGTGCCCCTTGGGGAAGCGCATGACGTACTTGTTCGCTCCATTGTATTTGTGCCCCTCGGCATCCGCCTTCGAGGTCGGGTACACCGCATCCTGCGGGCGGTTGGCGCCGAGCCCGATCGCCGTGATCAGCGCCCGCATCAGGTAGTCAGTGCCGTAGATGCCGGTCTTCGTCGTGAACGCCCAGCCGTTCTGCTGCGTGATCGCCTTGTTGATCTTGAACTGGAGCATGATTCTGTCGAAGGCGATGTCCGGAATGCGCTTGGCGAAATCCGCCTTGAGCTTGCTCACGTCGAACGACTGGCCGGGGACGATGCCGATGCTGGCAAATCTCGCGAGCTGAGCGGCGTCCGCTTCGGAAGGCGGGTTCGTCTTCATCAGCTCGCAGAGCAAGGTGAAATAGGACACCGCGTCCATGCGGTTGACCTGATCGCGGACCGCCGTCTTCATGTCGATCGCCGGGTCGACCTTGCCGGCCGGCGGTGTGTAGGGCTTGCCATAGGCGCTCAGCGGCACGAGCTTGAACTCGTCCTGCAGCTTGTGTACGGCGGCATAGTCCTCCGGCGTGCCGGTGCAGTAGATGCGGCCGAGCAGCCAGACGATGTTGGTCGACGATTTATATTCCTTCACGCCCTCCGGCAGCGTGCCCTTCCAGCCGGGGCCGGTGATCGCATAGGTCTGCGCGCCGGTGCCGGTGGTACGCTTGCCCGGAACCTGGAACACCGTGGTCCAGCCGTCGAGCATCGGCAGCAGGAAATAGCGATCCTTCATATCCGGGACGCTCAGCACCCAGGGCTCCTTGCCGACATCGAAGAAGGCGGTCGTGTAGAGCGTGTCGGCGTTCGGCGCCGTGACGTCCTTGAACGAGGCGTCGGGATAGTTGCGCAGCTTGATGATCTGGCCCATCGGCGCCCGGGTGCCGACGGGCTCGGCGACATTGGTCATGATCCGACGGGTCATCTCCATCGTCACCAGCGGATAGCCGAAGATGTAGGCGTCGGTCGCGAGCCAGAACTCCTCGAGACCTTCGCCGAGGCCGAGAAATGCCCCCTGCTCGGCGAGCGCCGCCTTGCTCATCGCCGTGCTGGCGAGCAGGCTCATGCCGCCCAATGCGGCGGAGCGACGGGTGATCTTCATTTGTCAGCCTCCTCAATAGTATCGAGAGTGAAACACCGGCCTGAAGGCATCTTCCGCAGTGACGCCGCGGATCAGAAGCGCGCCGTCAGGCCCAGGACCGGCCCATGCGTCAGCATGTCGTACTCGTAATGCGACCTGCCGCGGCCTTTGGAGAAGTCGACATAGAGCGCCCGGTAGCCGAGCATGCCGCTCCAGGCGACGCTCTGGGTGCGGGCGAACTCCCAGTTGACGTAACCCATGGCTTGCCAGGAAAATTTGCTGCCGGCGCCGAAGCCGCCGACATCGCCGCGCAGCACCAGATCCGCCTGTGGCGTGAACCGGTGGCGCAGGCGCAGGCCGATCAGCGGATCGAGCCATGTTACGTCGCCGGAAGCTGCAAGAGCACGGCCCCGGGCGAAGGTGAGGTCGCCGATCGTAAGGCCTGCGGCCAGCCCGAGCTCTGCCTCGGCCTTCTGCCACCAGAAGCGCCCGCCGCCATAGAGATCGATCGCCGTTTCAGAGGCGCCCGCGCCCTGCCAGCGCACGAGTTCGTAACCCACGGCAGCTTCGGCGATGACCATCTCGAACTGGACCGTCGCGAAGGCGGCCAGTCCCCCGCCGACGAGGGGATGGACGCTGCGGGGACGGGCCGCGCCGCCATCCGCCCCGAGCTTCATGTAGGTCAGATCGGTCATCACGGCGAAGCGGCCGTTTCGGGCTTCGAAAGCGCCCATCAGGCCGAAGAGCTGCGCCGGGATCTTTCTGTCCAGGATGTCGCCGATACCGGCATTGATATCGGTCGTCCGGCCCTTGACCGTCGTCGACCCGTTGATCGCCGGCAGCCAGGCATAGGGCATAGCGACATAAGTCCAGCTCGGAACCTGTGGCAGCGGCGTTGCTGCGCGCGGCGGCAGGTCGGCTGCGAAGGACGTTGTCCCGATGCAGATCGCAGCGACGGCAAGGGAGCAGCGCATTCCATGCGCGCTTGGCCTCTTCTCCGCCTCTCGGCGAAGATTCGAAAGGCTAGTGCCGGGCGAACTCGCAATGATCGTGCAAGCCGTCCAAATGCGTTCCGACGCCCAAGCGCGCGCGCTCTTCATCATGCCCCCACAGCACAGCCTGGTCGATCAGCGTCGGCAGCGACATCCAGACGACGGAGGCTCTCGCTGTACTTTTCGCGCCAGTTCGCAAGACGTGTCTTGCCATTTCGCGCCAAGGCGGCCGTTTAGTGAGGGCTGCCGGCGCTCGCTTGTCCGTCGCGAGGTACAGCGGCGCGGCCGCGCTGCCGCCGATAGGTGGCAGGTTGAATCTTCATCAGGCGCATGAAGGTGCGGCTGAAGCTGCTGGGGCCGGCATAGCCGAGGCGCATGGCGATCTGCGATATGCGCTCGCTGGACTGGGTCAGAAGGCGACAGGCCGTGTCGAGGCGCACCTGCGCGACCAGCTCGCTGTAGCTCGTGCCCATTTCGGCAAGATGTCGCTGCAGCGAACGAGCACTCACGCGCAGCTGCCTTGCGGTTTCCTAAAGAGATGCGCCATCGTGTTGCAGCGACGCCGCGATCACGGTTTGCACTGCCTCTCGGGAGGGCATGTCAATGAGCTTCATCGCCTAATCGCAGCAATAGGGAGCTTTGGACCCCGTTCGAACGGCGACGCCATTCAAGAGCTGAAAACGGCCGCCGTCTGGCCATCAGACGCCAGAATCGAATCGGGGCCCCCATCGTTTGGGTTGCAGAACACAGCGCCTGCACCGTACGTGATCGAAAGCCTGCGGCCTCTGTAGCGTTAGTGACGTGGCGCTCCCGGAGGATGCCGAGGTCGGAACGACAGTCCATTTCCACAGCCGGGGGGCAAGCATTGTGGGCGCAATTCCTCTAACCCGTTGCCAATTCCTCATTCCCTTCACCGTGATTCATGACGAGGCCGGAGCCGCGACGGCGCCGCTTCTGGCCAAGTTCCGGCTCCCGACCTCCCTAGAGGAAAAGGCCAACGACTTCGTACCGCTGCTGCGGGCCGTCGACTTCGCGGAGGCCGTTCAGAGGTCGCAGGGAATCCCGGATATCGGATTTCAGGCATCGCGGCAGCTGCAGTTCTGTCACCTCAGCGACAAGCTCCGGGCCGTGATCGGCTGCGCTCCGACGCTGCTCATCGCGCTGAAACAGACCTGCAAATGGGCGAGCCTCGAAGACAATGTTCTGAGCATGTGGCTCGAGCGCTCGGATGACCATGTGAAGATATGCAGCCTCCTCCTCGGCACGGCCGGCATCGCGCATCTCGAGCACTCGCAGTGGCTCCAAAACATCTTTCCCATTCATATCGTCCGTCAGTTCGCCGGGCCAAACTGGGTGCCGGCGACGATAGCATTCGAGGCGCGGTACGCACCGAGCCCGCAGACCCAGTCCTCCTGGCCGACTACCCGCTTCCTGTCGGGTCAGCGGGCGTCCTGGATCGAAGTGCCGATTTCGCTCCTGAGCCTTCCCAATCTGAAGAGCCATCTGCCGGGTTCACCGCCCGTCGACCAAGCTGAGCCATCCAGCGCCGACTTGATCGGCGCGCTCAGATTGATGCTGCCCTCCTATCTTGACGAAGGAGCGCCGACTGTCGCGGACATTGCCGAAATGGCCGGCATCAGCGTCAGGAGCCTTCAGCGGAAGCTCACGGACGCCGGGCTGTCCTATTCCGATCTTCTCGGTGCAGCCCGGTTCGACAAGGCCGCGCGGCTCCTGCGCGGAACAGATGCCAAGATCATCGAGGTCGCGTTCGCCTGCGGCTACGCGGACCCGGCACATTTCACGCGCGCCTTCCGCCGGATCTCGGGGGTTACGCCACGGCATTTCAGAAGCCAGTTGCAGTTGCGATAGAGCCTGTTCATCGACGCGGCTTGAATCAGGTTTCTGTTGGTTTGGCGCGAAATGGCAATTCTTCGTGCGGATCACCCGATAGAACAGCACCAGGCGATTGACGACCGCATATCGACCGGGGCACGCGATGCCCCGCATGCGAAGCCAGATTTGAAGGCGAGTGCGAATGGCATCGAGCACATGCCAGCGCAGGGCCATATGGGGGGAAGCCGAGTGAAGCAGCGGAACAAGTCGCAGATGGCCGTAGTGGTCGGGATGCTGGTTCTCTTTCTGGGCCTTACGCTTGAGCATAGCGTCGCTCATGCCCAATCCCGCCCCTCCGGCGCGCCGAGCGCTACTCTTCGCATCAGGCAGCTCCAGGTTGCTTTCATCGGCTCCGGAGCCATCGGCGGCGGGACGCTCCGCTTCCGCGGCGGCAGCTACGACCTCACCGTCGGTGGCCTCGGCTTTGGCGGCATCGGAGCGTCGCGGCTCACGGCGACCGGATCGGTTTATGGGCTGAGCCGGGTCGAGGATATCGCAGGCGCCTATGTCCAGATCCGCGAGGGTTGGGCGATCGGCGCCCAAGGTCGCGGCACGCTTTGGCTGCGCAACGCCAAGGGCGTGACGATGCGTCTCGCGACGCAAAGAAAAGGCTTGCAGCTTTCATTGGGCGCCGATGGCGTCCTGATCGGCTTCAAGCAGTAGACCCGTTCCAGTCCTCCAGGTCAGAAAGCGATGCCATGAACGCCGCGGTGAATCCGGCAGCGCCCGGCCACCTGCCGAGCTTTATTACGCAGCCGGGCGGGGCCGACTACCTGATGGTCGTCGTCGCCATCATCTTGGTCGGCGCGGTCCTGGGCGTCGGGCTGCTCTTCCTGCGCCTTCACACACTGCCCGAACGGATGGCCCACAAGGCGCACAAGCTGCAGTTCGAGATCGTCGCCGTTCTCGGGCTGCTCGCTCTCTTCACGCATATCCACCTGTTCTGGGTCGCCGGTCTGCTGCTCGCGCTGATCGATCTTCCAGATTTTTCAGGAACGTTCAGCCGGATGGCGGGCTCGCTGGAGAAGATCGCCGGCATCAGGCCTAACCAGGGTGGGCAGGCGGCGGAGCTCGCCACGGCGGGGCCGAGAGAGGAGGCGCCAGCCGCTCCGGACGGCGCCACCCGCCCCGTCACGAGCAGCGAAGAGACCAACCATGCTTGAACTCCTCGTCTGTGCGCTCTTCACCATCCTTCCCGACTATCTCTATCGCCGCTACGGCCAGGGCAAACGCTTCGGCCGCGAGATCACGCTCTTTTCGGTCTGGTTCGAGCTGCGCTGGGGCATCGTCACCTGCGTGATGCTGACGGTCGGCCTGATCACCGTGATCTTCTACAATCATCCCTCGACGACCAGTGCCGCGGCCTTCTTCCGGACGGTTCCGATCGTGCCGGAGATCAATGGCCGTGTCGCGAAGGTCCATGTCGGCTTCAGCCAAGCCGTCACCAAGGGCACGCCGATCTTCACGCTCGATAGCAGCACCCAGGAAGCGGCCGCGGAGACGGCTCGCCGCAAGATTGCCGAGGTCGACGCCGCGCTGGTGGTCGCAAAGGCCGATATTCTGGCCAATGAAGGCAAGATTCAGGAGGCGAGAAGCGCGCTGCAGCAGGCGCAGGACGAACTGCAGACGAAGCTTGAGCTGAGGCGCCGTAACGACGCTGTCGTCGCAGCTCGCGAGATCGAGAGATTGGAGAACCTCGTTGCCGGACGGGAGGCGGCCGTCCAGGCGGCGACCGCCGGCAAGGATGCCGCCCAGGCGAGGATCACCGCGCAGCTTCCCGCCGAGCGCGCCAGTGCCGCCGCCGCGCTCGCCCAGGCCGAGGTCGAACTGCAGAAGACAGTGGTGCGCGCCGGGTTCAACGGGCGCGTCGAACAGTTCACGTTAAGGGTCGGCGATATCGTGAACCCCTTCATGCGCCCCGCCGGAATCATCATCCCGGAAGAGGCAGGGCGAGGCAGGTTGCAGGCCGGTTTCAACCAGATCGAGGCGCAAGTGATCAAGGTCGGCATGGTTGCCGAAGTCACCTGCATCTCGAAGCCCTGGACGGTCATTCCGATGGTGGTGACGGGCGTGCAGGACTTCATCGCCGCCGGCCAGATCAGGAGCGGCGAGCAGCTGATCGACGCCCAGCAGGTGGTGCGGCCCGGAACGATCCTCGCCTTTCTCGAACCGCTTTACCATGGCGGCCTCGACGGCGTGACGCCCGGCAGCAGCTGCATCGCCAATGCCTACAGCAGTAACCACGACCTCATCGCCGCGAAGGAGACGGGCACATTCCGGCGCATCGCCTTGCATGCGGTCGACGCGGTCGGCCTGGTCCATGCCATGCTTCTGCGCATCCAGGCATTGGTGCTGCCGATCAAGACGCTAGTCTTCAGCGGCCATTGATGATGCCCGTTCGACGACACGTCGAGGGACAAGTCGTCGAACGGAAACTGCAAAATCTCCAGATGGATCGGGGTCATCCTCCGCGCCCCCGTTCCTGGCCTCTGGCACAAAGCGAAACACGGGAGTGCCCACGCATTCACTCGCCGGGCATGAAGCGAATGGAAAGAATCCTGGCGCGATTTCGGTTCATGCCAATCGCCCTGCTGTTGGCCGCCGCTCTCACATGTCCGGTAGCCGGTTGGGGACAGGCACCTGCCGAGCCGCCGTCCGAGAAGACGAAGCAGCTTGTCGCCTTGTTGAACGACCCGGAGATTCTCGCCTGGCTCAAGAAAGGCCCTGCGCCTGCGTTTGAGCCGGCGCCTTCTCCCGCCGACATGCTCGCGGCCTGGGAGGCGGCTCTCCGTCGGCACATCAGCGGGCTCGCAGATGCCGTGCCGCGCGCAGCGCCCGAACTGGCGAGCGCCGCCGATACCCTCATGCGCGATGTGAATGGCGGCCGGCCAGGGCTGGTGGCCCTCATTCTCGCCGCGTCGATCATGGTGGGGCTGGGCGTGGAATGGCTCGTACGGCGAACGCTTGCAAAGCGCGCCGCGGCGGGAGACGGCGCGCCGAAGCCCGCTATGGCCATGGTGATGACCGACCTGGCGGCCTTGCTGGCATTCGCGCTGGCCAGTCTTGGTGCGTTCCTGGCTTTCGAATGGCCGCCGCTGTTACATAGGGTCGTCCTGACGCTGCTGATCGCGGTGATCGCATTTCGAGTTGTGAGAGCTCTCTGCAAGCCTGCGGCAACGCCTTGCGAAAGAGCGTCCGGGACCGCTCATGCGGCGGGAAGCGGCGCAGACCCTGACGCGGGGCCTGTCGCGAGCGATCACGCCTCGGCGCGATTCCGGCACCGCCGCATCAGCCTCATGGCCGGCATCACGCTGTTCGGCTGGGCGGCCGTCAGCTCCCTGCAATCTCTGGGCGTATCTTCGGACGTCGCCGAGCTGGTCGCATATCTATGGGGGCTCGGCCTGCTGGCGGCGGCCATCGAAGCGGTCTGGCGGCATCCCGGCGAAGCGGCCTCACGATCGGGCCGGATTTCGCTCACGCTCTTCCTGACCATCCTCTGGCTGCTATGGGCCGCGGGAATGCTGGGCCTGCTGTGGCTCGGCATCTACGCCTTGCTCTTGCCCGGCCTTCTGCGAGGAGCCGGCCGGCTGGCTCAGGACGCCGCCAGCAGCTACAGGCCCTCCGGGGCGCCCGGCATTGTCTACAACATTCTCGTCGCCAGAGGGATCAGGGCCCTGGTGCTCGCAGCGGCCGTCGCCTGGCTGGCCTATCTGTGGCGCTTCAGCGCTGGCGGTCTGGCCGGCGGCGAGTTCGGCGCCAGGCTTGTCGGCGGCTTGCTCAACGGCATCATCATCCTCGTCATGGCAGATCTGGCCTGGCAGCTTGCGAAGGAATTGATCGCGTATCGCCTGAAAGCGGCCGAGCAGGCCGGCGGCGGGGAACAGGCTATCCAATCCGGCAGATTGCACACGCTGCTGCCGATACTGCGCAATGCGCTGGCGGTTTCGATCGTCGTCATCGCCGGACTGACGATCCTCTCCGGCATGGGCGTTCAAATCCTGCCGCTGATAGCGGGTGCCGGCGTCGTCGGCGTGGCGATCGGCTTCGGTTCCCAGACGCTGGTCAAGGACATCCTGAGCGGCGTGTTCTACATGCTCGATGACGCATTTCGGGTCGGAGAATACATCCAGTCAGGATCCTACAAGGGAACCGTGGAGTCCTTCAGCCTGCGCTCGATAAGGCTGCGGCATCATCGCGGACCTGTCTATACCGTCCCGTTCGGCCAACTCGGCGCCATCCAGAACATGAGTCGCGACTGGGTCATCGAGAAGATGACGGTCGGCGTCACCTATGATTCGGACATCGACCTCGCACGCAAGCTCATCAAGACAATCGGCCAGGAGCTAGCGGCGGACCCCGAATTCTCTGCGGATATCATTGAGCCGCTCAAGATGCAGGGCATCGAGAACTTCGGGGAGTATGCCATCGTCCTGCGCATGAAGCTCATGACCAAGCCGGGAACGCAGTTCACGATCAAGCGGCGGGCTCACATGATGATCAAGCAGGCCTTCGAAGCCAATGGTGTCAAGATCGCGTTCCCCACGGTCCGCGTCGAAGGCAGTGGCGAAGCCGCGGCTGCAGCGGCGCATCAGATATTGGAGGCGCAGCGGCAAGAACCCATGGCATCAAGCTAGGCAGAGATCGTCGCGAGCCTGGATGCCCACTGAGGCGTTCGACCCGAAACAGGAACCTTTCAGGATAGTGCGAGCGCGCACAGGCTGCCTGCGCCGACGCTTCGAGCACATGGAAATAGATGCCAAGGCCATGCTGCTCCGCATCGATCGTGGGCGCCGGCCAGGTCTCGTCGCTGCCCATTGCTGCCCGGCGGGTCATAGGCGAAGGAGCTCCCGGATGCTCGGCATAGTCGGCGCTTAGGCGCGCCATCAGCGCGACCGTCCCGGCCAGTGGCAGGTAGCCGGGCCTGCCGCGCCGATTAGAACCTGCACATCCGCTGAGAGGTGAGGAACGCTGCCTCGTCGGCTGGCGGACAGGAGCTGCATGCGGAACGTTGTAAGGGACGCCATCCAGACGCTTGGGATTGGCGCCGGGCAAGCTAATTCCATATCAGCTATGTGAAATCCTTTTCTTTCGGGCAGACGCCCACTTGCGCCACTCAGCTGACATTCAGCCACCTCCAGGAAGCAGACGTTCAGCCCCCGAAACTCGACCTCGCAGCTATGAGCGAGGATGCCTTCACTTGCGCCGCTAGAAATATTTCGATAAGTCTCGACATATGGAAAATGAACAGGTCATCCTCGCGCTGGCAGCCTTGGCGCAGAGCACGCGGCTCGATGTATTCCGCATTCTTGTGAGCGCCGAGCCGGAGGGATTGGCGGCAGGCGAGATCGCGCGGCGCCTCGACGTCCCCCACAACACGATGTCATCGCATCTCGGCATCCTCAGCCGGGCTGGCCTCATACGCTCAGAGAGGTTCAGCCGCTCAATCGTCTATCGAGCCGATCTCAATGCCCTAAGGTCAGTTGTCGCCTTCCTGCTCAAGGATTGCTGCGGCGGGCGACCAGAGATCTGCGCACCGCTGATGGCCGAACTGAGCCCGTGCTGCCAACCGAAGGCAACCGCCAATGTCTGAGCCGATCGACGTAATCATCTATCACAACCCAGCCTGCGGAACCTCGCGGAACACGCTCGGGCTGATCCGTAACGCTGGGGTCGAGCCGCACATCATCGAATATCTCAAGACCCCGCCCAACCGCACCTTGCTGAAGCAGCTTCTCGATCGCGCCGGCATGAGCGTCCGGGAAATCCTCCGCGAGAAGGGCACGCCTTTCGCCGAACTCGGCCTCGGCGATCCGAGCATGAGCGACGAATCTCTCTTCGACGCCATCGAGGCGCACCCGATCCTGATGAACCGACCGCTAGTGGTCTCTCCGAAAGGCGTGAAGCTCTGCCGCCCATCCGAAGCCGTTCTGTCGCTCCTGCCGCCGCAACGCGGCGAGTTTCGCAAGGAGGACGGCGAACTCGTCGTCGACGCGGCCGGTCGGCCCGCAGCTCTCGCCTGAGGTCAGCATGTCCACTTTCGAACGTTATCTGACCGTCTGGGTCGGACTGTGCATCGTGGTCGGCATCGCACTGGGCCATGTCATGCCCGGCGTCTTCCAGGCCGTCGGCGCCGCCGAGATCGCCAAGGTCAATCTGCCCGTCGCCGTGCTGATCTGGCTGATGGTCATCCCCATGCTGCTGAAGATCGACTTCGCCGCGCTGAGTCAGGTCGGCAAGCACTGGCGCGGGATTGGCGTGACCCTGTTCATCAACTGGGCGGTGAAGCCTTTCTCGATGGCGGCACTGGGGTGGATCTTCATCGCCTGGCTGTTCCGGCCGTGGCTGCCCGCTGACCAGATCGACAGCTACATCGCCGGGCTCATCATCCTGGCGGCGGCGCCCTGCACCGCGATGGTCTTCGTCTGGTCGAATCTGACGAAGGGCGAGCCGCACTTCACGCTCAGCCAGGTCGCACTAAATGACGCCATCATGGTCGTCGCCTTCGCCCCGATTGTCGGCCTGCTGCTCGGCCTGTCCGCGATCACCGTGCCATGGGGAACGCTCGTACTCTCGGTCGTCCTCTACATCGTCATTCCCGTGATCGTCGCGCAACTCGTCCGCAGCCGCGTTCTGGCGAAGGGCGGGCAGGCTGCGCTCGATCGACTGCTCGGCCGACTGGGACCTGTTTCGCTTGTGGCCCTGCTCGCCACCCTCGTCCTGCTCTTCGGCTTCCAGGGCGAGCAGATCCTCGCCCAGCCGATGGTGATCGCGCTCCTGGCGGTGCCGATCCTGATCCAGGTCTACCTGAATGCCGGGCTGGCCTACGTCCTGAACCGGGTCGCAGGCGAGCAGCATTGCGTCGCGGGGCCGTCTGCCCTGATCGGCGCCTCAAACTTCTTCGAACTTGCCGTCGCCGCCGCGATCAGCCTGTTCGGTTTTCACTCCGGAGCGGCGCTCGCGACCGTTGTCGGCGTGCTGATCGAGGTCCCGGTTATGCTCACCGTCGTCTGGATCGTGAACCGATCGAAGGGCTGGTACGAGCGCGGTAACGGCGTCCGGAAGGTTCAAGCTCCAGAATAATTCGGTGATCATGGAAATAGCGCTTGACCGCCCACTGACGGTATGAATTTATATTTCCATGGATATCGAAACAGCAGCGGCGCAGCTTGAGGCACTCGGCAACCAGACGCGTCTAGAGGTCTATCGGGTTCTCGTCCGTGCCGGGCATGAGGGCCTTCCGGTCGCGCAGGTGCAGGAGCGTCTCGGCATTCCGGCCTCGACGTTGTCCCACCACCTTCAGCGCCTGATCCGCAACGGCCTCGTCTCGCAAGAGCGGCAGGCGACGACGCTGATCTGTCGTGCTGTCTACCCGGCGATGGATGCGCTGCTCGGCTTTCTTTCCGACGAATGCTGCATCGAAGAAGCCTGTTCCGCATCATCCGGGAAGGCCGCCTGAGCGGTTTTTGATTTGCCTTTTAATTCCATGATTCCAGCAGGAGCGGAGGATGCCGCGATGAATGAGCTTCCCGTCGTCGTGATCGGCGCTGGTCCCGTCGGCCTTGCCGCCGCGGCCAATCTCATCGCGCGTCGAATGGCCGTGAAGGTCTACGAAGCCGGGGAATCCGTCGGCGCCAACATCTGCGACTGGGGCCATGTTCGCCTATTCTCGCCGTGGGAGTTCAACGTGGACCCGGCGAGCAGAAAGCTGCTCGAGGCCGCGGGTTGGGCCGAGCCGGACAAGCAGGGCTATCCGACGGGACACGAACTGGTCGATCGCTACCTCGCTCCCTTGGCGGGAACGGCCGAGCTCGCCCCGGTCATCGAATACGGCGCCCACGTCATGGCGATCGGGCGCCGCGGCATCGACAAGGTGGTGAGCCGGGATCGCGAACTTCACCCGTTCCAGCTCATCATTCGCGACCGGGACGGGGGCACGCGCCGCGTGCTGGCCCGCGCAGTCATCGACGCTTCTGGAACCTGGACCACTCCAAACCCGGCTGGAGCGGGCGGCATGCCCGTCGATGGGGAGGAGGCGTATGCGGAGCGGATCGCCTACGGTATCCCGGACGTGCTCGATGCCGACCGCGAGACGTATGCGGGACGCACGACGCTCGTGCTCGGCGCCGGGCATTCCGCCGCGAACGTCCTGCTCGACCTTACCGAGTTGGCCGAGCAGGACGGCGCAACGAAAGCGATCTGGGTGACGCGCGGGCGCGACCTGTCCCGGGTCTATGGCGGTGGCGCGAATGATCAGCTCGCCGGGCGCGGCGACCTCGGGACGCGGCTGCGTCAGGTTGTCGATAGCGGCTTGATCGAACTCGTCCGCGGCTTCGCCCTTGCAGGCTTCCGGCAGGAAGGTGGAAGCCTGCTGGTCCACGGCGAGACACCGGAAGGAGGTCGCACGGTCGGCCCGGTTGACCGGATCGTCGCCTGCACGGGACAGCGCCCGGATCTCAGCCTGACCCGAGAGCTTCGCGTCGAGCTGGATCCCTGGCTCGAGAGCACCCGCATGCTCGGGCCGATGATCGATCCCAACCTGCATTCCTGCGGGTCGGTGCCGCCGCATGGACATCGCGAACTGTCGCATCACGAGCCGGACTTCTACACGGTCGGGATCAAGAGCTACGGGCGTGCGCCGACCTTCCTGATGCTCACGGGCTTCGAACAGGTCAGATCGGTCGTCGCCGCCATCGCCGGTGACATGGTGGCGGCAGACGACATCAAACTGGTTCTCCCGGAGACGGGCGTGTGCACGACAGCGCCGGTAGGCGCGTCGTCATGCTGTGGTGGCCCCGCGCCGGACCCCGTCGCGGCCTGTTGCGCCGATGACGCCCGTGCGAAGGCCGATGGTCAGGTCGGCTGCGGTTGCGGCCCCGCCAAGCTCCCGGAACCCGTAACGACCTCCTCCTGCTGCGGCAAGGTCGCGTGACTGATCGAAACCGGCTGACGGTGATCTCGGCTCTGGGCGTGGTTCAAATCCTCGCCTGGGGTTCCTCCTACTATCTCCCGGCGGTTCTCGCGGCCCCCATCGCTGCCGATACGGGATGGCCGTTGCCCTGGATCGTCGGCGCGCTTTCGGTCGGCCTGCTAACGGCGGGCGCCGTTGCGCCCTATGTCGGCCGCGCCATCGGCGAGACGGGCGGGCGACCGGTTCTGGCGGCGGCGGCAATCCTCCTGGCCGCCGGGCAATTCACCCTGGGCATCGCCCCGAATCTGCCGGTCTTCGTGTTCGGCTGGATCGTTCTCGGGGCGGGGATGGCCGCAGGTCTGTACGATGCGGCGTTCTCGACGCTTGGGCGTCTTTACGGCGGCGCTGCGCGGTCGGCGATCACGATGCTGACCCTATGGGGCGGATTCGCCAGCACCGTGTGCTGGCCGTTGTCGGCCTACCTCGTTGCGCATCTCGGATGGCGAGGAACCTGCTTCGTCTATGCAGCCATCCAGCTTCTGATCTCGCTTCCGCTCGTGTTGACGATCCTGCCGCGCGTCCCGCCGGAGCTGCCAACGCTGACGACGGGGACTTCCGGGGCGGCATCGAACCTGCTCCCGGCGGAGCGTCGCGCTTTCCAACTTCTCTCCGGCATCGTCGTCATCGGTGGTGCGATCGGCGCCATCGTCGGCGTTCACCTGCTGACGTTGCTCCAAGGACAAGGAAATGGTCTCGCGGCGGCCGTGGCTCTGGGCGCACTTGTCGGTCCCGCGCAGGTCGGCGGACGGGTGATCGAGATGGCTGGCGGAGCCCGGCATCATCCGCTCTGGACCATGCGTGCCGCGCTTGGGCTGATTGCCCTCGGATTGGGACTGATGGCACTTGATGTCGGCCCGATCGGGCTTGCGATCATCCTCTACGGGGCAGGCAACGGCGTTTTCTCGATTGCTAAGGGTACGCTTCCGCTGGCCCAGTTCGGCCCTCAGCGCTACGCGGCGCTGATCGGAAGGCTGGCGCGGCCGAGCCTCATCGCACAAGCGATCGCACCGACCGCAGGCGCCTTGCTGCTCGATCGCATGGGCTCGGTACCGATGTTCGGCGCGCTACTGTCCCTCGCGCTACTCAATGTCGTGCTCGTTGCCGGGCTCTGGCTCGAGCGACGCAACTGGCCTCATGCGACCGGCCAATGACAACTTCCGTAAGCGCTCAGGCGGGTGGCGATGGCTGGCCGCAGTCTCAGGAAGGAGACTGGCTTTCAGTTTAGAAAGATTCTAAATGATGGCCATCAACATCCGGTGACACCACGATGCCATCTCTCTTTCCGATCTTCCGCTCCAGCCGCCGCCGGTTCGACGATCTGGGTCCACAGGAAATCCTGTCGCTCGCCATTCTGTCGGAAGAGGAGGATGGGCGGATCTATGCGGCCTATGCGGCGAACCTGCGCGAGGCCTATCCAACTTCGGCAGCGATGTTCGACACGATGGCTGCCGAGGAAGACGAGCATCGCCGCACCCTGCTTGATCTCTATGTGAGCAAGTTCGGACCAACGCTTGTTCCGATCAGGCGCGAGCACGTCGAAGGCTTTTATGCGCGGCGGCCTCTCTGGCTAGCGAAGACCTTGCCGCTGGAGCGCGCGCGCGCCGAGGCGGCGGACATGGAACGACAGGCCGAGACGTTCTATCGGCTCGCCGCCTCGCGCAGCACGGACGCAGCGACGCGCAAGCTTCTCGGAGACCTCGCGGTTGCCGAGGCGGCGCATGAGCGCCGCGCGGTCGCGCTTGAAGATGGTTTGTCAACCGGCGATGATGGCCGGCAGGAAGAAGAGACCGCGAAGCGCCAGTTCGTCCTGACCTGGGTCCAGCCGGGGCTGGCAGGCTTGATGGACGGCTCGGTTTCGACGCTGGCGCCCATCTTCGCGACGGCTTTCGCGACGCAGAACTCCTGGACGACGTTTCTGATCGGGCTGTCGGCGTCGATCGGCGCAGGCATATCGATGGGCTTCACCGAAGCGGCCCATGACGACGGCAAGCTGTCGGGACGTGGGGCCCCGTGGAAGCGAGGGCTAGCCTCAGGCTTCATGACGGCGCTCGGTGGGCTCGGGCATGCGCTGCCCTATCTCATCCCGCATTTCTGGACAGCGACGGTCATCGCCCTTTGCGTCGTTTTCGTCGAGCTCTGGGCCATCGTCTGGATCCAGAACCGCTACATGGAGACGCCCATCGGACGCGCCATGTTCCAGATCGTTCTCGGCGGCCTTCTCGTCCTGGCCACGGGCATTCTGATCGGCGGCGCTTGAACTGCAGAAGGATAAAACGATGGCTTTCGTCCAAACCCCAGCCCGCTACGACAATATCAGCATCCGCTTTCACTGGTTGACCGCGGTCCTGATAGCGCTGCTATGGCTCATGGCTCAGAGTGAAGCGGTCCTGCCCAGGGAGTGGCGGCACGGTATGTGGTCCGTCCATATCACGCTCGGAGGCCTGCTCATCGTCGTCTATGCGGGTCGGCTCCTTTGGCGCCTGACAAAAGGATCCAGGCCCGCCGCGGTCAGTTCCGGCATCTTGCGAGCGATGGAGCATATTGTTCACGCCCTTCTTTATGCGCTCATCGCGGCGACGCTGATCGTGGGGCTTGCCAATGTCTGCGCGCGTGGCTGGGACCTGTTCGGCCTTGTCCAGATCCCCGCATTCACCGCCGACGACCGCGCACTGCGCCGCTCGATCAATGGCTGGCACGAACTCGCGGCTAACTGCCTCGTGGCCGTTGCCCTCGCTCATGCCGGTGCGGCGCTTTTCCACCAATTTGTACTCAAAGATGGGGCTCTGTCTCGCATGTCTCCATGGCGGTAACAACGGGTCGTCCCGGTAACATTCGGATCGCGACCGACTCTTGTGATGACGACATACGCCAACTCCAGACATTAGGCGGTTGGCAGGAACTGCAAGGCAGCTATCCACGGCGGCACGATCAGGCCCAAACTTTCCTCCAGCGTTCATTTCGAACGGCCTGTAGAGGGCGCACAATGTCATCATCATTCTGCTCGACGATGTCGGCTTTCAGCGGGAATATCTACTTGCACCACTAGGCGCAGCCCATCCAATATGGTCGTGTCGAAAGGGGAAATTGGAACCTTGGATTGGAGCGTGCCGTAGGGTCGGAATCCGCGGCTACATTTCGTCAATGACCGCCGGTAGGTTCTTCATAATCACATAGATAGCTACCGTCAGGATGAGCGCGGCGAAGATGCGGTTCAGCGTGGCCTTGCCCGCGGAGAGACGCGTCGCCAGCAGCATGCCGAGAATGCCGCCCAAGACACCGCCCGAGATGAACTCCGCTGCGACGACCCAGTCGACCTGGCCGCCTCGAGCGTAATTCAAGGCCGTCGCCAACCCGAAGGTGCCGACCGCCAGCAGCGAGGAGCCGATGGCGTTGATCATCGGCATGCCGGTGGCGAAGATCAGCGCCGGCACGATGAGGAAGCCGCCGCCGATACCAAAGAAGCCAGAGGCTCCGCCCGTCGCCAATGCCGCGGTGGCCGTAAGCGCACACATCCGTCGATCGACCGGCCGCTCGCCCCCGCGGACGACGCTGCGCGGCCGCAGCATCAGCAGCCCGACGACGACCATCAGTGCGCCGAAGATCAGGAGAAGGCGCGCTCCGTCGATGACGAGGCCGAGGCTGGAACCAAGAAGGGCGCCGAGCGATCCGATAGCCGCGAAGACGGCCGCGCAGAGCCAGCGCACATGACCCTTCCGGGCATGGGCGAGCAGGTTGGCATAGGCATTGATCGAAACCGCCAGCGCGCCGGTGCCGATCGCGGCATGCGGGCTGGCGACGCCGACGACATAGAGGAGCAGCGGCGTGGCCAAGATCGAGCCGCCGCCGCCGACCAGGCCGAGGCTGAAGCCGACGAGGCCGCCGGAAGCGAGCGCGGGAACCAGGGTCGAGGTCATCGCGGCAGCATTTCCGCGATCACACGGTCATGCAGCATCATCCCTGCCGCCATCGCCGCGACGAACAGGAAGACCGGGACGAGCCCCATCGAGAGGCCTGAGACCGCGGGGCCCGGGCAGAAGCCGGCGAGCCCCCATCCGGCTCCGAATAACGCCGAGCCGGCCAGCAGCCGCCCATCGATCTCCGCCTTCTCCGGCAGGTGAAAGCTGTCGTCGAGCAAGGGGCGCCGCAGACGGCGTTGCAGCATGACGCCGGGCACCGCCACGAGCACCGCGCCGCCGAGCACGAAGGCCAGGCTCGGGTCCCAATGCCCGCTGGCGAGGTTGAGGAAGCCGAGCACGCGCGCCGGATCGAGCATTCCGGAGAGCGACAGGCCGAAGCCGAAGAGAGCGCCGGCCAAGAGCGCCACGACGATACGTAGGGATGCGAGACGGTTCACCGCAGGAACTCCATCAGCGTCGCCACCGCGACCCCTGCGAGGAGGAAGGTCACGGTCGCAGCGAAGGAACGTTTCGAAAAGCGGGCGAGGCCTAGGATGCCGTGGCCCGAAGTACAGCCCGAGCTAATGCGCGTGCCGATGCCGACGGCGAGCCCGGCCACGACGACCAGTGTGCCGGAGGTGGCGATGGTCACGGCCGGGAAGCTCCCGAAGGCCAGCATGTAGAGCGGCGGGCCGCTTAGGAGCCCGATGACGAAAGCCGCATTCAGCGGGATCTGCACACCGCCGAGTAAGCGGCCAACGATGCCGCTGATGCCGGCGATCCGCCCATCGAGCAGCAGCAGCGCGACGGCCGAGAGGCCGAGCAACATGCCGCCGATCAGGGAAGGCCAATAGGCACTCATGGGTGCTGCTCCGGTTCGCAGAAGATGGCGTAAAGGGCTTCGATCAGACGCGCGGCCTTCTCTTCGCTCAGGTGGTAGAAGATCTGCTTGGCGTCGCGGCGCGTGGTGACGACGCCTGCATCTCGCAGCGCGCCGAGCTGTTGCGACAGCGTCGGCTGACGGATGCCCAGCCGCTCCTCGAGTTCGCCAACGGCGTATTCGCCCTCGGCAAGGGCGCAGGCGAGCCTCAGACGGGCCGGGTGCGACAACGTCTTGAGCAGGGCGGCGACCTCGCCAGCACGCGCCTCCATCTCTGCCGGAGGCATGGCGTGGGCCGTCTTGACCTGCGTCGTCTTGGCGTCCATCACCACGCAGCCCCCACGAGCGCATCGAGCGGGAATTTGAGATAGCGCCTGCCGTTGGCTTCAGGCTCCGGCAGCCGGCCTCCGCGGATGTTCACCTGCAGCGCATGCAGGATCAGCTTCGGCATCGGCAGAGTTCGGTCGCGCGCCTCCCGCAACGCGACGAAGCGCTCCTCCGTCATGCCGGCGAGATGCGGGTTTGCGCGCTTCTGCTCGCCCACCGTGCTCTCCCATTTGGCGGCGCGCCCGCCGGGCTCGTAGTCGTGCCCGGTGAACAGGCGCGTATCATCCGGCAAGGCCAGGATCGCCTGGATCGATGCCCAAAGAGCCTTTGCGCTGCCGCCCGGGAAATCCGCTCGCGCCGTGCCGGAATCCGGCATGAAGATCGTGTCGTGCACGAAGGCCGCATCGCCGATGACGTAAGTCACGGAGGCAAGGGTGTGGCCGGGCGAGAACATCACGCGCCCGGTGAGCTCACCCACCTTGAAGCTGTCGCCCTCGGCGAAGAGCCGGTCCCATTGCGAGCCGTCGGTTGCCAGCTCCGGCCAGTTGTAGAGGCCCTGCCAGAGCTTCTGGACATCCGTGACGCGCGCTCCGATGGCCGTCTGGGCGCCTGTCTTCTGCTTGAGATAGTGAGCGGCTGAGAAGTGATCGGCGTGAGGATGGGTGTCGAGGATCCACTCGACTGTGAACCCCTCGCGCGCCACATAGGCGAGAATCTCGTCGGCCTGATGCGTGGCGGTCGCTCCGGACTTCTCATCGAACTCATAGACCGGATCGATGATCGCGCAGCGCATCGTCTTCGGATCGGCGACGACATACTGGACGCTGCCGGTCCGCGGCTCGTGGAAGCCCTTTACCAGCGGCGCCCGGGCCGCATTGCGGGCGAGCCACTGCACCGCGCCTGAGAGATCGAAGCCGTGGGCCCGGCCGAAGGCCTCGACGTCGCCGGGCTTCATCCGCCCCGCCAGCACCTCGCCGAGCACGTGAAGAGTCAGGGACCGCGTGCCGCTGCGGCAATGGGCGTAGACCGGCCCTTTCGCCCCGGAGACCGCCTCTTGAAATGAGCGGATATCGGCCTCGGTGATCGTCGCCGCCGTTACGGGGATGAAGCGATAGGCAAGGCCCGGCCGCTCCAGGGCTGCCTTCTCGGCAGCGTTGCCGGGCTGCCCTGGCTCTTCACCGTCGGGTCGATTGTTGATGACGGTGGCGAAGCCAGCGGCCGCCAGCGCGGCCAGCGCCTCCTGGCGCGGCTGGCAGGCTACCGTCAGCCGGTCGTCGATCTTCACGCTGGTCATCGCAGGCATCCTCTCAGAACCATACATTATACGTTATCATATAATGTATAATGATCGATGCAAGCGGCGTTTTGCAGTTGGCCAAAGGCTCCGGCTGGGCTGGTCATCCCGAAGGTGCTGCTGCCTGTATGGGGCAGGCTCGGATTGCCCTTGCGCGGAAGGGCAAGAGGCCGGCTTCGGCGTCCGGCTCCGGATCGGCTGGCCAGCTTGATTTCGCATTCGCCCGCGCCGGGGGCGATAAACTGTCCCGATGGTTGCGCAACGGGAGTCACGCTATATATTAGAATTATTCCAAACAGCTCCACACATGACGCCGGCTGGCACTGATCGCGCACTGGAGGGGCAGTTGCAGCGTTTCCTATCGAACCTGTCGGTTGCTTTGACCGCGGCAACGGTGACCGGCCTTGCCTTGGCGGTCGCAGGCAAATGGCTTCTCGCTGGCCAGATCGGCTCGCTGGCCTTCCTTGCCGGCACCACCATCGCCTACCTGGCGGGGGGCATGCCGGCCGGCTGGCGCGCGCTGGGCGAACTGTGGTGCGACCACATCCTCGACATCGATCTTCTGATGATCGTCGCAGCCCTCGCGGCAGCAGCCGTAGGCGCCTCGCTTGAGGGCGCGGTCCTGCTGACGCTGTTCAGCCTGTCGACGACACTCGAAGAGAGAGCGATGGGTCGTGCCCGGCGCGCCATCGAGGCTTTGATGGCCCTGCGGCCGGAAACAGCGTTCCGCAAGACAGCCGATGGCGAGGTCGAGGAAGTGCCCGCGGCCGATCTTCATGTCGACGACATCGTGATCCTTCGCCCCGGGTCACGGGTTCCTGCGGACGGCGTGGTCCTCTCCGGCAGGGGCTCGCTCGACGAATCCACGATCACCGGCGAGTCGATGCCGGTCGGCAAGGAGCCGGGCCAGCCGCTTTTCGAGGCGACGGTCAATCTCGACGGCGTTCTGGAGGTGCGTGTCACGAAAACGCTTGAGCAGAGCACGGTCGCCCGGATGATCGCGCTCGTCACGGACGCGCAGGCGGCGAAAGCACCCTCCGAACGATTCAGCGCATGGTTCGGACAACGATACACGGTCGCGGTGCTCGTCGGGTCCGTGGCGGCGCTCGGCGTCTTTCTCTGGCTCGGAAACAGCTGGGAGATTGCTTTGTATCGTGCTGCGACCATGCTGGTGGCGGCCAGCCCTTGCGCGATCGTCATCTCTGTGCCGGCCGCCATCCTTTCGGCTCTCTCGGCGGCGGCCCGCGGCGGCGTCCTCTTCAAGGGCGGCGCGGCGATCGAGACCTTGGCCGGCGTCAAGACATTCGCATTCGACAAGACCGGGACGTTGACGGCTGGGAGAGCCACCGTCACCGATGTCGTCACCCTCGACGGCAACGAGAGCGATTTCCTGTCGACGCTGGCCAGCCTCGAAGCCCAATCCGAACATCACATCGCGAATGCCCTGCGGCGCGAAGTCATGCGGCGTGGACTGCCCATGCGCGAGGTGCGGAATGTCAAAGCGCTTCCCAGCTTGGGAATTGCGGGGGAAGACGATGCCGGTCCGCTCTGGGCGGGGAACCGCCGCATGACCGAAGCCACGGGCGCATCCGTCGACCACGAGGCCCTGAAGGCGATTCAAAGCGCGGCGGAGACCGTGGTCTATCTCGGCCGTGGCAACCGCGTCCTCGGCGCTGTCAGCGTCGCGGACATGCCGCGTGAAACCTCAGCCGCGGCGCTCGTGGCGCTGCGGCGGAGCGGCGTCGAAACGATTCTCATGATGACGGGCGACCGGCGCCCGGTGGCGTTGCGGATCGGCTCGGAACTGGGTCTCCGCGACGATGAGATCCACTCAGAGATGCTGCCTGAGGACAAGGTCAGACTGGTCGCCGAAGCAGCGAGGCAAGACAAGATCGCGTTCGTCGGCGACGGCGTTAACGATGCGGCGGCCTTGGCGCGTGCCGATGTCGGCATCGCCATGGGGGCGGCCGGTTCAGAGGTAGCCCTCCAGGCGGCCGACGTAGCGCTGCTTTCGGAGGATATGGGGCGGCTTGCGGCGGCGCACAGGCTCTCGCGGCGCACCGCGTGGATCATTCGCCAGAACCTGATCTTCGCGATCGGCGCGATGCTGCTTCTCGTGACCAGCGCTGTCTTTTTTGACCTTCCCCTGCCGCTTGCAGTGCTCGGCCATGAGGGTGGGACGGTTCTCGTCGTCCTAAATGGCTTGCGGCTTCTGGGCGACCCCATTCGCGACGTGCCGCGGTCCGGCTCGCATCCGATTGGCGGCTAACCGGAGGCTGCTCCGGACCCCGCGGCACCCGGTATTCGCACCACTCCGATAAAGAATGCAGATCGAGAGTCGGCTGCCGCGACCGTGTTCGATCAGCATGATCTGCGCGAGCAGCGACTGATGGCAATTTGGTGGACTCTCGCTGTTCAGCTTGCAAACCGGGCAAAAGCCAACGTGGGCTGCACACTCTTTCCGAATTCAACGGGCCTGAAGCTGACCTTGCCAACGGCGGGAACGGGCCCGCCCATGCTGCGCGCCATATGCCAAAATGAATCGCCCAGATGCAGACATCCTCGATGTCCGGAAAGGGCCAATTTGGTAAGTTGGGTCCTAATCGATACGGGCCTTCGCGCTATGCGAAGGCCTACTCACTTGCAGCGTCACGCTGAACCTAAATCGGGGAGGGGGCTAAGGAATTGGACCGCCGAGGGTCCAGCGCCGGCCAGGCCGGCGACGGGAAGCGACAACCTCGGCAGCAAGCTATGATCGGAATGCCTTAGAATCATATTGGACGCCCGGCTCAGGCCGGGCGTCCAGAGGCAGATTGCGGAACTCGACCGACAATCGCGGCAACACTATGCCTCTCTCTTCATGAAGAGAGAGGCATAGTGTTTCCGCAATAGAAACCCTAAGTTATTGAAATCGTTTGATTGGGAGTTTTGGATTCCAGGATCAAAGTTCCGCAATCAGAGGGATAGTACTTCCGCAAACTTAGCCGCTCTCTTAGCCCAAAACACAAAAAAACCCGGCCGTGAGGCCGGGTTGAAATCCTAGCGAACCTGGATTCGATTTAGATGCCGGGCGGAATAGCGGCTCGCTCGTAAAACGACGCGCCAACCTGATTTGGGGGCCAAGCTGGCTCAACACCGCGCATTGCCAATTCCCGCTTCAAGGCGGGCATATGCTGTCCGCGACTGCGGGCGAGCTCATGGAGCGACGCATATTGAGCTTTGAAACCTTCGATGGATTTGCGTGGAACGGCGATATAGGGACATCGATTGATAGGGTTGATCCGGCTCTCAGTCGCGAGCAGCTGGCGCTCTACGAGCACGCTGACAACCCTATCGGTGGATCGAAGTAAGTCTGCAGCCTGACGCATTGTAAGATTGTCACCGTATTCACCGTGCGTAAGCCGTTTGATCTCGGACACATCGACCAAAATGGAATGGTATCCGGTTGTCGCGGTCCACGAGCCTACCCACCCCAACTGGTGATCGAGTATCAGTTTTACAATCTCCATCGCCGAGCAGCAGGCACGCTTCGCCGCTGCTGCGATGGTCAACTGGGGCCCCTCAGGTTCTTTAACCCATACAGCGTTGGCGGACAGGCGCCTTATGAATTCGTCAAGCTCACGGCGGTCGTAGCGCTGATCGCCTAGTTCGAGGCGGTCATGCCCTTCCACCGGCTGAATGAAGCCATGATCTGCCAGGAGTTTGGTGTGCACGCGCCCGGCATTGATGTAGGTCTCAGCCTGCTTCAGCGTGATGACGTTCTGGAGCATCTCGATGATCGGCTCACCTGCTGACAGGCGAAAGGTCACCAAGTTGTCGCTGAGGTGGTCGCTATCGGGCGGCAACACGCCTGACGCGCGGAGCACCCTCCTGAGGCGCTTGTGATGGATTCCACTTGCGCGGGCCGCCGTGAAGACCGAGTGCAGCCGTCGTTCCTGAACAATTTGCTTGCCGAAGAGCCTGTCGTCCGGGCTGACAGGGGCCACGTCAGCGACGAAGTCGATGACGATGGCTTGAACCGGGTCGTAGTTCAGATCGCCCTTCATCGCGTACAACCATTTGAAGAATTGCCCAAACCAGGCCTGAGGGCCGGAGGCGCCTTGCCTGGCGCAACTGCTTGTCGACCAGAGATCGTGCAAGAACGCTCGAACATCGGCAGGACCGCCAGCGGCAATGTCGTACCCGCGGCTGCCGGCATGTCGCCAGTCCTCTTCGCTCAGATCGCGAATGGGCGCATCGCGCCCGTTGCGGTCTACGGCACCGATCACTTCGCAGGTTCTCCAGGCAACATAGAATGGCAGGCTGTCGAGCCAGCGGGGGCCGGCGCCGCCAGTCAGACGCGCTTCAAGATACTGCTCCAACTCTGTTGGATCGCCCGGCTTTGCCTCCTGAGCGAGTGTCGGAATATCAACGACGAGCGGTGCCATTCTCCGGGCAAAGTCATGAGTGGTCTGGTCGTTGCTGACCTCGCCGAACTCCACCAGCCGCACATGGTGCTTCAGGCAAACACGGTAATGTTGAAACAGCCAATCGCTGCGGCCGCTCGCTTGCCATGGACTGGCGCCATCGCCGAGATCCTCCGCCAGGCAGCGGGGGCAGGCCACGACTCGCGCTCGTCGGAGGGAGGATCTGACGAAGGTCTGCCCGCGATAGAGATAATGGTCATGCTCACGGACAATGGCCTGATCGAAGAGCTGCTCGACCGAAGCACCGGAGACGCTGGCAAACCGGCTCAACGCGGCCCGATCTCCGTCTACGATGTGCTGGTACTGGAAACCCATATCAAGCGCGAACACGCTGAGGCTCTGGGCGCGGTGCAGAAGTGCCAGCCGTGACAGGAAGCTCGCCGGTGACTCACCGGTCCGCAGCTCGAGCGAAGGATAGAGGCCGCTCATGAGCGACCTCCATTCTTGCGACCGCGACCACTACGACGCGGCGGGTCAATCGGTAGGACGGGCTCGATTGGCGGCTCATCAACCAGGACCTGTGAGCAATCGAGATCAGCCCAGTTTGGAGCCACGAATGGGTTCATCAGCGCGCCGCAGCCGGTTCGGTCTGTGTAGGCAGTGGCGAAGTGCTCGATCGAAAGCGCCTTCTCGTCCAACAGGGCCAGCTCGACGGCCTCGTGAATCAGCTCAATCACAAGCCCGAAGCGGTGCAAGGCGCCGTGGATCAGCCGAGGCGCGATCTGCTCGGCCGCGTCTTCGCCAATGGCGACGCCAACCACCTCCGCAAGGCCGCAGATGATGCCTTCGACCATCTCATTGTCGTCGGGCAGCCTTAGCAGCGGAACCGACACAAACTGGCCACGACGGCGAATCTCGTCGATTTTGCGCATCTCGGGGATCAGGCTAGGCAAGCCCGAAATGATCAGGCCAACTGGCCAGGACGAGACCATCAGCGTCTTGAAGGTCTTCCTGATGTTGTCCATTTGGACCACGTTGGCGTTGTCCGTCAGATTGTGCGTCTCGTCGAAATGGATGATCAGCACACCGGCAACGGGTAGAAGCTCCAGGATGCGGGCCCAGATGATGTGATCCGCCAATTCCCGAGCCAGAGGGTAACCCAGTGCTCTGAGCACCTCTCGCCCGAGCGTTTTTAAGGTGCAAGGAGCTGGCACGATCACCCTGAGCAAGGGAGAGCGATGCTCTCCCCGAGGCTGAAGGATGGGGTGTGTTCGAAAAAGCCGCTCGAGAGATGCGGTTTTTCCGGTTCCGGCCTCCCCGCTCACGAAGAGGCAGCGCCCCTCATGCCGAGCGTGCGCTGGCTCGCTGCCAGACTGCCGCTGGCTCAGAACGGAACGCATCAGCGTATCGAACTTGCGCCTGAGCTCAGGATCCCATTCCGTCTCGATATGCTTGTTTTTCAGCTTTTCACGCGCCGCCAAAACGATTTTCTGCTGCTCTGAAAGCGAAACGCGGAATACCTCAATGAGGTCAGAGTTATAGGTCATGGAAATATCAATCCGTAATCTTAAATGAACGGGTCTTGGTTTTGGGTGCGACAGCTGAAGGCACAGCGCGTTCGCTGGTCCCGGTCGGAATCGCCCCCGCGAGCAGATTGCCGACGAGCGGCGTGGCGCCGTCAGCCAGCTGCGCAGGTCGACCAAAGCCGTACCCGAGCTCCTTTTGTGCGTAGTCCAGTTCTTCGGTGCTGGGCCGAGTGGAGAAGATATTCACGCGGGCAGCAGCTGCCCTGCCAAGCTCCCAGGCATCCTTGATCGCCTTCGCGACGATCCTATCCGCAACCGCCGCCTCAGCCTTGAATCGCCGCCGAAGATCCGCCTCCGCCGCGCGCCAAATTTTCAATGGGACGTCGTCGAAGCCGGGCCGTACGTTCGGAACTGCGAGCCAGCCGCCATCTTCGAGGCGGACGGAGACGTGACCGAGGTCCATATGGTCCATGCGGACCTCGAGGGTGACATCACCTCGCTGGCGGCGAAATTCCTGCAACTCGCGGCTATTGAAGTGGAGGCCGAACAAGTTGACGCCTTTGGGCGTCAAGCAGCAATCGCGCTTGACACCGAAGACGGCACGACGACGGTGGCGATCAGGCGATGGAATGATCCCATAGGCCTTGACCAACCGCTTCCAGCAGTTGGCGGGTGTTTCTCCTTTCAAACCGGCGTGCGGAGTGTTGTGGTAGATGTCGAGCACCCACCGGGTGATGACATCGCAGAGCTCATGTAAGGTCAGGCTGACTCGGGCGACCGGGTCGTAATCACCCTTCGCCGCGATCGATTCAAAAGTCCGGCCGGTGTACGGGCAAAGCGCTTGCGTACCTGCTGTTCTGAAGAACCGCTCGATGCGACCCCGAAGTGACGGAATTCCGGCTGGCGGAGCTTCCGCGTCGGCTTCGAGATCGATGATCGCGCGACGAAACCGCAGGGACAGAAAAGCGGCCCCCTGATCATGAACAATGCGCTCGGGCGAGCCATAGAAGTCGTCTCGGCACATCGCGCCGGCGGCCAAGGCGTACGGCGCCTTCGGCGTCACCACCATCTCGAGAGTGTCCAACGCAAGCTCGGCCGTCGGTGTGAGGCCGAGCTTGAATCCAACACAGACGGATGTCGCGCTATCCAGGGCAGCGCATAGCCACGGACGAGCGGTTGCGATCTCTGACTGCAGCTTGTCTGAAAGCTTATCGAGGATCCCGAGATCTGCGCAGAGGGTTTGCAGGTTCACGCGCCATTCATCGATTTCAACGCGCTGAAGTGGCCGCTCGACGTCGACGCCGTTTTGCACCATCGCGAAGCGCTTTCTTGCGGCATCGAGACCGTAGCGGCATGCATGAACATCGAATTCGTGGAAGGAGTTGATCTCCGCCACCAAGCGCTCATAGCTTGGGACCCGAAGCGGCTTTTCACCCGCCGCCTCCCGCTTCGGGTTTTCCTCCTCGATGATGTGAGCCTTCATTAGGCGATGGACATCGCGCTTGGTCGGCCGGGTTTCCGACATGTACATCTGGGTGAAGCGGTGCATGATCTGCCGCTCAGGCAGCCCCAGTCGCTCCGTTACACGGTTACCCGATCTGAAATAGCGCTTCCGGAGCGCGATAGCTCGTTCGCCGCCCTCCAGGTACCACTTGCGCCATTTGCGATAAGTGCGCGCGCTTGGAGGTTTGCGGCACCCAAGCTCGCGATCGCCAGCCTTCGGCTTGATGATTTCGCCATCTGCATTGCGGTTTGCAGTACGACTTAGCTCATCAGCATGGTCGCGCTGCGCGACAACTGGAGCCCACTTCTTATAGGATGCGTCCGAGAGAGTGGCATTCTTGGCCTGGATCTCCTTCTCCATCCCTCCGCAAAACCTCGTGCGCCACAGCACCTCTTCCTGCTGATCTTCTGGAATCCAACTGATCAGCCCATCGACCGAATTGGAGGCAGCGGACGCTTTGCCCTCGGCAAATGCGCTCCGTTCAAAACGGAAGTCGGGCTTTGAGGAAGCCAGCAAGAGATCCCGGTCGGTGAAAGTCTCGACCACATCGGGATCATCAACGCGTTCGAGAATATATCCGTGGGGCAGACGGCGGCGGCGCTTGTAAGCGATGTTGTTGATGACCAGGCGATCCTGGTACGACAGGCTGAAGCGCGGGGTGAATTCGGAGTTCATCACGCGACCTCCTCATTGCTCGAGGAGATCGTGAGCTCGATCCTAGCCAGATATCCGATGCGGGCATTGTCGATGACGCGAACGACGCCCGCGGCGATCAGGCGGATGATTGCCTGGAAGGCCTGACCTTCGAGGCCGCTCGCCTCGATGATCTGCCCGATCGTCGCGTACTTATGCTCGGCCAGAAGACGTTTGATGAGTTCGTCGTGCGCCGGGTTCGAGGTGCGAAGCGACTGCCTGAGCAAAACCGCGTTATGGACATGGTCTAGCGGGAGGTCCTCGTCGGTGACGAGCTTTACGCCATCGGCGAAGCTGCGCGGCAATTGCCGAGCGATGAGACTTAATGTCTCCAGAAAGCGAGTGCGTTTCGCGACTTCCATGGGCTTGACCGCGATTGCGATCTTCTTTCCCGATCGCAAAGTTGCCAGGAAGTCGAATGTGTGCCGCCGAGGGGTACCTTCGGCGTCGACCCAGGTCACAGCGGGAGGCTGCTCTCGAAGGTCGACGACATCTGGATTGGTCGCGATGATTTGCGCCGCGTCACGTTCCTCACCAGACTCGCACATGACCTCGCGACCGTGGACAACGATGCTGGGTCGGCACGCCCCGCGGCTCTTGGAGTGGACATTTCGAGACGAACGCGACTCGCCCGGCAGATAGATCATCGGAGCCGGCGAAGAAGGCAGGTTTTCAATAGTAAGCATCTTGGGGTTCTCTTCGGTAGGCACACTACCGCGACCCCAATTTCTCGTGAAAACTGCTTGCGCTTTATCACGCGCGCATGTATACACGAGGAACTGAGTTCGGCAGCTGCCGGAGTTCGGTAGGTCCACTCCGAGGTTTTCCAGTTCCGGAGGAGTGGGTTGTCTCAAGGGGACATTCTGACGGGCGTCAGAATGTCCCTTTCATTTTTGAGTCGGTTCGAGCTTCGTCTCTACATTCCTGGTTCCTGATCTGGTTCGGGCTCGGTTCTGCCGATGAGAGGGAAGGCGATGATCTCGGCTGTTAGAACGGGCCTGACCCGCGCTTCAGCCTCGGCCTCCGCCAGAACGACCTGTGCGGCGGCCACGGATGCTGCGTGAATGGCACGCAGTGCGACCCGATCGCCAAATTCCACTCGGATTTGACCGAGCCGGACTACGAGAGCAGCCAACTTCTCCATTCCGTACTCCGTAGATGAAAGGGGTATGGTTCAGGTCGATTGGGCATGAACTAGCCAAAGTTGATGCTGCCTGTGCGTTTTCAATCTGTGTTTCTGTCGCGAAATCTCCATCTGTTATCCCAACTCATTCGCTGGTTGACGGGTTTGTACCTCAGGCAACGGTATCTCTGTCCAGCGATTTGACGCCGACTCATGACCGGTTTTGCGTCGACTTTACCGATTCGACTCTGTATTCGCTTTATGGTATGGGCGGGGTGATTATCGTTAGCGCCGGACGAACCAAAAAAGCCGATCGCGGATGAAGCGATTCTATACCGGCTGCTTTGCGGGTTTGGTTAATTACTTGATAATGGGTTGCCGCGTCAGCTGACGCGACGCGATAGGCGCCTTGTCGGTGAGTTCCGCTTGGCGTCGTCTTGGGCGCTAGCGACGTGTGGCTACCCGGATCGGCAGTTCTTTTTGGGGTATATGATGAGGCCTGCGTTGCCCTAGGCGCGTAGGATGGCGCAGGAAGTTAGGCCGACGGGCTTTTTGCCCGCGTGGGGCGTGAGAGCCGAGCGTTAAAGTTGGGCCGCCATCTGAAGTAGTGTCGTCAGTTCGCAGCCCAGTTCGTCGAACTCCTCATCGAGGAGTTGGTCCGATAGGGGCCCGTCGGCTATCGAAATTGTCGCACCTCGCGCCGGTGAGACCCGCCGTCTAATATCCGGGTGAGGGGGCGCCCCGCGGCGCCGCCGAGGAAGACTGGCAATGAGTTCTCGTTCGAGCGCGTTCGCGCGCCAGACCTGGGTCGTGCCTATCATGGGAATTCTCCGCTGGCCTAAGTGGTTTGCAGGCACATCAACGGCCGTCGCGGCCGGTGGGCAGTTAGCGGAATGCGCCGATCAATCCGGCTCCGATGCAGGCCGATCCGGATCGGGCAAGTGCTGCTGCAGGCGGGCAGGGCGGTTACCTCGGGTTGGCCTCGACCTAATTAATATACCAGCGGTGTAGATAATTTCATACAATTCGACGCAATATGGTTAATTCTGAAGCGCACTAATCTCGGGTTTTTGACCTGGGCGCTGGGAGGGGTTCGTTCAGAATGACGACACCAGTTCGCTCGCTTCCGATCAAAAAACGAGCGCCTTGCCTCTCTAGTTCCTGCCGAATTTTCCTGTTCGTTTCCAATTGTGGCGCGACAAATAAATTCTCGAAATCATTGATAGTTTTCTTGGAAACGCCAGCGCGCTCGTGAAGCGTCTGCTGCGAGATATTGAGAAGCTGTCGGGCTGCCTGGCACAAGAAGCCGGGAATTTCCTCATCTTCAGGCATCGGCAGCATGCTCCCCGACGTGAGCAGGATCGGACCATCCTTTTTTAGGTGGAAAATTCGTATACTACTGGTATAATGATATACCTGGTCGCGAGGCTCGCCCGAAGGTGCGGCGGTCTCCGCAGGTGGATATGACTCCGACTTGGCCTTCATCAGCGCTTCTTCACCAACAGTGCCTGCGAGCTATGTCGTTACGCGACATCGAGCGATGTGGCGTTCTGTTTTGAAAAATTCCGCATTAGCGGCTGAATCAACGTGAACGGGAGCATCGCAAAAATGGTGGTCCCGGTCGAGTTTGCTCAGGCGTTCAAAGGCTGATCTCGCCGTTTATCCGCAGCTTCCCGCGAAGTTGTCCGCAAACAGCAATTCGCCGCACGAGGTCCAAATGTCCGAACGGAGTTTCGAAGAGCGCGCTCGCGTGAGTGCACCCGGTATGCGCACGTTCCTCAACATTGCTCGTCGCTGGGAACTATCTGAGAGACAGCAGGCGCAGCTTCTGGAGTGCAAATTACCGCAACTCCGCAAATGGGCGAGGATTGCTCGTGAGCATAAGCCGCTCGCGCTCGATACAGGCACGCTACTAAGGATTTCGGTAGTAATCGGTGTTTTTGCCGACCTGCGCCAATTCTTGTTGCTCGTTTCCGGCGCACGAGAAGAGCGATTGTGGTTGCTTCGACCCCGACAGCTTCCTCCGTTCAATGGCCTGTGTCCGCTTGAGGTGCTTTGCGGATCATTCGAAGATCAGATGACCGTACGGCGGCATATTGCTGCTGTCGTCGAGGGCGCATCGGCTCGCCGTGACATAGATTTGAGCGATCCAGCCAGTACCGCCAACGAGGAGATTTGGACAGGTGCCACGTCGCGTGAGATTCAGGCAGTTTGCTTTGATGCATTCGGGACCGTTGTAGAAATCGTCGACAAGCGTCGTCCATTCCACGCGCTTCTCCGCGATGAACCGTCGGGCGCGCTGGCGGTGATGGCAATCACGCGCCCGACCGGCTTGCGACAACTGTCGCGAGAGATGGCCAACCCCGTAACTGAAGACGAGCTGGCACGGCTAGAAGCAGACGTTGAAGCGGAGTGTGCATCGACGCGGTTGCGACCGGGCGTGAGCGAGATGTGGTCCGCGTTGCGTCGAGCCGGGCTGAAGATCGCGATCTGTTCGAACCTCGCTTACTCCTACGAGCAGACCTTGATCGATCAGCTTCCCGATTCACCTGACGCGCTCGTGCTGTCGTTTCGTGCGGGCCTGATGAAGCCCCAGCATGAGATTTACCGGTTGGTATGCAGGGAGCTACGACTGCAGCCCTCTGAAGTCCTGTTCACCGGCGACGATCTGGAGGCAGACGTCTTCGGACCGGGCGCCATCGATGCGCTGGCCATGCCTATCGAGGAGTTCGAGAGCTCGTACTCGGGGCGCGTATCCTTCTTTGCGCCGAGCGAGGTTGTCGACCTCTTCGCGCGAATTGCCGCTGCGAAGGCGCGGTAGTTCCGCCCCCAACTTCGACCCTTCCGTCAGTTCAAACGACTTGGAGGCAGAATGCGCTTGCTGGTGATCTCCGATCTGCATCTTGAATTTGGCCCCTTCAAGTTTCCTGCGCCTATGCCGGAGTTTGACGTGGCGGTGTTCGCCGGCGACATGGGGCAGCCAATTACGGCGGCTGTGGCGTGGATGGTGCAGCAAGAGCAGCACCTGGGCCCG
The DNA here is from genome assembly GCF_059416005.1 of Allobosea sp. GW821-FHT09G06. Classification (NCBI taxonomy): domain Bacteria; kingdom Pseudomonadati; phylum Pseudomonadota; class Alphaproteobacteria; order Hyphomicrobiales; family Alloboseaceae; genus Allobosea; species Allobosea sp. GW821-FHT09G06. The sequence goes on from NZ_JBWKOI010000007.1 coordinate 37,362, forward strand.
CTCTCTGGGCGCCCAGTCGTTTATGTACCTGGGAATCACGAATTCTACGGCAGCGAGATGAAGTCGAGCCTCGCCGATGGCAGAGAAGCAGCGAGGGCAGCGGGGATCGAGCTGCTCGCCCGTCGCAGCGTCGTCATTGATGGCGTCCGCTTTATCGGCTGCGTATTATGGACCGATTATCGCCTCCTCGGGACACCTAAGCCGTCGATGGTGTTTGCCGGGCAGGAGCTGAACGATCACAGACTCATTCGCTATCGCGAGGACAGCGGTCATTATAGCCGCTTCATGCCCTGGCATGCAGCGGCCGAACACCGGCTCGATCTTGCTTTCATTCGCAGCGAGCTTGCAAAGACGCACGAGGGGCCAACCGTTGTGGTCACGCACCACGCGCCACACCCGCAATCGGTCCAGCCAAGACACCAGGGCAGCGCGCTGTCCCCGGCTTTCGTCTCGGATCTGAGTGTCCTAATCGAGGACTACCAGCCAGACCTCTGGATCCATGGCCATGATCACGGATCGCACGACTACAGGGTGGGACGCACGCGCGTTTTGGCCAACCAGGCTGGTTACCCAAATCTGCACGGCGATCGAGAGAATCGACGGTTCGACCCTCTTTGCGTCGTTGAGGTCTGATCAGTCGATCAACGCATGTCACAGGTGATCTGTGAAGCGAGATCAGCCTATCCGTCCCAGCCCATCAATTGGCCCTCGAGGGCCAGCGGGTGTGCAGGTCATCGATCACGAAGGCGTGGTCATGACGATGGCCATCGGCCTCGACCAAGTGGGGATGATCCGGCGGTAGATCGTCATGGCTGTGAACCTGGGTCTCGGCGTCGGCCGCGGGCCAGACCTGTGCGGCAACGACGAGTGCGGCAAAGGTGAGGGCGGAGAAGGCCAAGGCGGTGACGGCGAGCGGAAGCGTAGCACCGAGCCATCCAGCGAGCGGATAGGTCACCAGCCAGCAGGCATGCGATAGCGCAAATTGCGCGGCAAACACGGCCGGACGGTCGGCTGCCTGGGCGGAACGCCGCAGCAGCCTGCCCGATGGTGTCTGCACGGCTGAGTAGCCGATGCCGAGCAGCAGCCAGGTCAACAGGAGCAAAGACCAAACCTGGCTTCCCGCCGGCAAGGTCGCGTTCGTGGTGCCGGTCCCGGAAGCGGCGAACAGCGACGCGCTGAAGAACGTCAGGATGAGGCCGAGCCAGAACGCCGCAGACAGCATCACGCGCCGGTCGGGAAGCTTGTCGAGAATGCGCGGCAGGACGAGCGCCGCAAGCATGGAACCGCCCCCAAAGCAGGCCAGCGCCAGGGCAACCTGCCCATCGCCCAATCCGAGCCAACCCTTCACGATGACGACGGTGTTGACGATGACCAGCGCACCGCCGGCTGCCGCCGCCATGTTCAGAGCCAGTAGACCGCGCAGGCGCGGCGTCGCCAAATAAATGCGCATCCCACGCGTCGTCTTGTCGTAGATGCCTCCCTGCCGATGGGCGGCGGGCGAAGCGGGTAGAGACACCGACAGCACGAGAGCTGCGGAGCAGAGAAAGCCGACAACGGTGCCTGAGAATAGCCAGTGAAAGCTAACAAGGCTCAGCAGTAGTGCCGCGAGAGCCGGGCTGACCAGACTCTCGAGATCGTAGGCCAGGCGCGAGAGCGAGAGGGCCCGCGTATAGTCGGCTTCCTCCGGAAGCACGTCGGGGATCGTCGCCTGGAAGGTTGGTGTGAAGGCAGCCGAGGCCGATTGCAGCAGGTAGATCAGGACATAGATCTGCCAGACCTCGGAAACGAAGGGCAGTAGCAGAGCGATCCCGGCCCGCACGAGATCCATCGCGATCAGGAAGGCGCGTCGCGGCAGCTGTGCGGCGAAGGCACCGACCACGGGCGCGACGGTTACATAGGCGATCATCTTGACCGCAAGCGCGGTGCCGAGAACCGCGCCCGCCTTTTCACCCGCAAGCGCGAAAGCGAGTAGTCCCAGCGCGACGGTCAGAAGGCCTGTCCCAAGCAGCGCGATGATCTGGGCGAGGAAGAGGTGCCGATAGGTTCGGTTGGCGAGAACGTCGAGCATGATCGTCCGATGCAGTTCTAATCAGCCGCGGAGCGGCGAAGTCAGGGCAGCCTGGGATCACGTTCTCATAGGTATTTGGCTATCTCCTTGAACTCGTCGATCGGGCGGCGCTGTTCGCGTGCGAGAGGGCCGATGACGTCTTCAAGGCAGTGATCGAGATGGTCTTGGATGAGGTTCTTCTTGGCCTGCCCGATCGCCTTTTCGACCGCCTGGAGTTGCTGGGCGAGCTCCAGGCACGGCCGGCCGGCTTCGATCATTTCGATGACCTTGCGCAGATGGCCCTCCGCCCGCTTCAGGCGTTTGGCGATCTCGGGATGGCTCTCGTGAAGATGGCTATCGGACATAGCTGATGGTATCCCCCTGGATAGGATGAGTCAAAGCGCGATTCGGCGCCTCCATGTCATCACGTCAAACTTTCGTTAAGAATGGTGTCCCTAGCTAATCGTATGCCGCGTCGCAGCATCAGAAGCAGATCGAGCCTCGCGGCCGCCTTCTTGGCGGTGTTCGCGATGTTGCTGTCCGCGGTCCCAGTCGGGCCACAATGTCTATGCGATGGCTCAGGCCGAAGCCCTGCGCCATGCCGAACTTGCCGTAGCGATCGCGGAGCACGGGCATTCGCATGACGAGGGCGAGCCGAACGAGCGCGTCCCAGGACATGTCCACGGCCACAGCACCTCCGACCATGTTCACGAGACTGCGAACCTGGTCGGTCAGCCCCGGCTCGGAATACCGCGTTTCGTCGGCATCGTGATGCGGCTTGAGCCGCAAGACACCGAACTGAGGCTTCGCCACGGCCTCGATCGACCTCCGAGATCTGTCGTCGTTTGAAAAGCGCTCCGCCACAGGCGGCGTTCCCTTACGACAAATCTTGGAAATCAAATGAAACAATCCTCATTGGCGGGGCGTCGCAAGCTGCGCGCTCTGCTCATAATCCTGCTCGCTGCGATGTTCGGGCTCTTCGGCCTGAACGCTGCGCTCGCCCATGCCGTCGCCGAAGGCGACAAGGGTTACATCCAGGAGATCACGGGGGTGAACATCGTCCCCTTCGTCTATCTCGGGGCCAAGCACATGGTGACGGGATACGACCATATCCTGTTCCTTTTTGGGGTGATCTTCTTCCTCTACCGGCTGAAGCACATTGCGATCTATGTCAGCCTGTTCGCCATCGGCCATTCGACGACAATGCTGCTCGGCGTCTATTTCAACGTCGGAATAAACAGCTACATCATCGACGCGATCATTGGCCTCTCGGTCCTTTACAAGGCGCTCGACAACATGGGCGCGTTCCAGAGATGGCTCGGCTTCCAGCCGAACACCAAGGTCGCGACGCTCATCTTCGGCCTGTTCCATGGCTTTGGCCTGTCGACCAAGATCCTCGAATACAGCATCTCCCCGGACGGCCTCGTCCCGAACCTCCTCGCGTTCAATGTCGGCGTCGAGATCGGGCAGCTCACCGCCCTGGCTACGATCTTGATCGTGATGGGCTTCTGGCGTCGCACCAACAGCTTCTGGCGCAATGCCTACGCCGCCAACACCGTCATGCTCACCGCCGGGTTCGTGCTGATCGGTTATCAGCTCACCGGCTACTTCATCTCGCAGGTTTGAGGTTCGAACCCATGTACAACACCGATATTCCGACCCGCGCGGAACTGCCGACCTCGGCGCAGCTCCTGCGTTCCACTGCCATCGCCTTTGTCGCCGCGGCTGGCATCCTCGTCACCATCGTGCTCCCGGCCGAGTATGCTATCGACCCGACCGGGGTCGGCCGCATGCTCAAGTTGACCGAGATGGGCGAGATCAAGGCTCAACTCGCAGAGGAAGCCCAGCGCGATCGCCAGAAGGATTCGACGGGCTCCATCGAGCAATCCAACCGTCCGGCCTCGGATCAGCGTTCCAGCCTGTTCGGCAGTGCGCTCGCGGCCCTTCTCGTCTCACCCGCCCATGCGAGCGAGCGGCTGGTTGTCGCCCAGGCTGCCGGACGCAAAGAGGAGACGGTCATCACCCTGAAGCCGAGCGAAGGCGTTGAATACAAGCTGACGATGAAGGCGGGCGCCAAAGTGAACTTTTCTTGGGCCACCGACGGCGGCGTCGTGAACTACGACATGCACGGCACCCCGGCCGGGGGCGGCAAAGAAAAAAGTTACAAGCAGGGCCGCGGCGCCGCTGGCGACGAAGGCGTTCTGACCGCCGAAGGCGACGGAGGCCACGGCTGGTTCTGGCGCAATCGTGGCGCTAAGGACGTGACGATCACGCTGAAAACCAACGGCGCTTATGTCGAAATCAAACGAATGATCTAAACGGATGCCTGCCAGCCGGTCGATCGAGCGACCCGGCTGGCAGGCCTTGTCGGTAGCACTATACGGGTCTGCCCGACGCTGGTGCTCGGAGCAGGGTGCCCGGAAGCAAAAGGGTTTTTCGACCTCGAGGAACTCGCGTCGCAGGACGGCGCAACCGGGGCGATCTGGCAACGCGCGACGGGAGTAGTGCGGGGTCTACGATAGTGGCGCGAACGCCTAGCTCGCAGCGCGAGGCTATCAACAGAGAGAATCTTGAAGGCGACAATTCGACGATCATCGAGATGCCGAAGCTATTTGACTGGGGTCCAGCGAGGGACCAGATTGAAATAAAATAAGCAAAATCTGGGAGGTTTGCCGTGACATCGAGGGTCGGCCGGCTCTCAGGTCCAGCCGTCAAACGCCGCGCTCTCACGCGTCGAGCCGTCTTGATTGGTGTAAGCTCAACTCTCGCCGCGCCTTCTGTGCTCCGAGCTCAACAACCATTCCGCTTCGGCCTGACACCGGTGTTTCTGACCTCCGATCTCGAACTGCTCGAAGCGCTGCAGCGGTATCTCTCGACCGCCATGAACATGGAGGTCCAGCTTGTTTTGAAGCGGACCTATCAGGAGATTACGTCGCAGCTGATCTCAGGGCTGCTCGACGCCGCCTGGATCTGCGGGTTTCCCTTCGTGGCCTATCGTCGTGAGCTCGAACTGGTGGCTGTCCCCGTCTGGCGCGGCAAACCGACCTATCAGTCCTATCTTCTTGTTGGTGCTGATCGCGATGCGAGCTCGATCGCCGATCTACGCGGAGACATTCACGCGTTCTCTGACCCAGACTCCAACTCGGGATATCTCGTGACACGGGCATTGTTGGCGGAGCGTAGAGCCAAGCCCCAGGATTTCTTTCGGCGAACCTTCTTCACGTACGGGCATCGAAACGTTGTTCGCGCGGTAGCCGCGGGCCTGGCTCAATCGGGTAGCGTGGATGGATACGTCTGGGAGGTGATGACGGAGACCGAGCCGGAGCTGACACGGCAAACTAGGCCTGCCTGGCGCTCTGCCTGGATGGGCTTCCCGCCCATCGCGACGTCCACCCCGAACGTCAGGAGTGACGGGATTGCGCGCCTGCGGCGGGCATTGATCGAAATGCCAGCTGATCAGACGGGTCGGGACGTTTTGGCTCTTCTGAGGCTCGATGGTTTCACGCCTGGGGAGCCTGCGCTTTTCGACAGCATCGCGGCCCGCGTGGATTTGGTGAGGGCACTCGGATGAGGCGAGCTTCGCTTGATCCGCGGCGCTGGCCGCTGGCTTTCAAGGCGCCTGTTCTCGTCGCAGTTTTCATGGTGGTGGTCAGTATCGTACTAACCAATGTCGTGCTGACGCGACTGCGCGAGACTCAGGAGCGACAGCTCGCGGCGATGTCGACGATCTACCTCAACGGCCTGGCCTCGGCAGTCATCCCGCATGTCTTGCGGGAGGATATCTGGGAGATCTTCGACATTATCGAGAGGGGAGCGACGCTCGAAGGTGGCTTCGGCCGCGCGAGCATCGTGGTCGTCGACAGCAAGGGAGAAACGCTTGCCGCAAGCGATCCCCGGCAAGCGCCTGTGCTCAGTCGGCAATCTGAACGAGATCGTGCATTCGATGGCGACGCGCTGCTTTTCGTCGACACTGGCAAGGGGCGCGCTTTCGCGCGGAGGCCTTTGCTCTACCAGGATCGCCGCATCGGCGAGATCTATGTTGACTATGATATCTCCCACCTGCTGCGCGAGCGCGGCGAGGTCCTCCGAACCCTGGTCGCCACAAACGCTGCAATCGCCTTGCTGCTGGCCGCCTTAGGCTACTGGATCATCAGGCGCATGCTCGGGCCGCTTGGCACCCTATCGAGGCACCTCGATCTCAGCGTCTCGGGGCCGGTACAGCCGATTCCTAAAGACGAAATCGTCGCGTCGACCCGCGAGTTCAGACGCCTGTTCATCCGCTTCAACGCGATGGCGCGTGCAGTCAACGAGCGCGAGGCGATTGCCAAAGAGCTGGCGAATGAGGAGCGGCTGGCCAGTCTCGGACGCCTGGCCTCCGGCATGGCCCATGAGATCAACAACCCTCTCGGCGGCCTGTTCAACGCGATCGACACGTTGAAGCGCCATGGCGACAAGCCGAAGGTTCGATCGATCTCGCTCGATTTGATTGAACGCGGCCTCAAGGGAATCCGGGACGTCGTCCGCTCGACGCTGGCGGCATATCGTGCCGATCGCGATCCACGCCATCTGGCCGCAAATGACCTCGATGATCTGCGATTGCTCGTTCGGCCAGAGATTGCCCGGCGCACATTGACACTGGATTGGCAAAACACGATCCAGGGCGAGTTGCCAATCGAGGCGACTGCGTTCCGTCAAATCGCGTTGAACCTGTTGCTCAATGCGATCGGTGTAAGCCCACCTGGCGGCCAGCTTTCAGTAATCTGCGCGATAGAAGGCGATCATTTGCTGCTGGAAGTCCACGATCAGGGGCCCGGCTTCAGCCCCGATGCCTATGCCGTTCTTGCCGGTGAGACCAGCAGCCCAGTTCCGTTCGGCGAAGGGGCGGGGCTCGGATTATGGGTCACGCGTCGTCTCCTCGAGGAGATGGGAGGTCAGGTGGTGATCGCCAGGTCACCGCTTGGAGGTGCCTTGATCCGCATGACAATCCCCCTGCGCGCAAAAGAGGAGCTTCGCGATGTCGCTTGAACGTTGCGCCATCGGCTTGATCGAGGACGATCCGATCATGGGGGAATCTCTTGTCCAGAGGCTCGCCATTGAAGGTGCCTACGTCACCTGGTGGAAGACCAAAGCGGAGGCTGTGCAGGGACTCTCGAAGCGCCGGCCGCAGGCGGTGATCTGCGATCTCAAGCTGCCAGACGGCAATGGCGAGGAGATCTTCCTTGAGACCGTGAAGTCCGAACGAGCTCCCCCATTCCTGTTTATGACGGCCTTCGGAGAGATTGATCAGGCGGTGCGGTTGATGCGGTGTGGCGCGGCGGATTACGTCACAAAGCCCTTCGAGATGTCGGTATTCCTTGAGCGCTTGGAGACCTTGGTTGATCCGGCTGAGCCGGAGGGCGAGGGGCTTCTCGGCGTATCGCCTGCAATGCGCGCGCTCGAAAGCACTCTCATGCGACTGGCCAGGGTCAGCGCTCCGGTCCTGCTCACGGGTGAGACCGGGTGCGGCAAGGAGGTTTGCGCCCGGTTGCTACATGCGTCCCGTGGGACAGCCGGGCCGTTCATGGCCGTGAACTGCGCCGCTATTCCGTCGGACCTCATGGAGAGCGAGCTCTTCGGGCATGAGAAGGGCTCTTTCTCGGGCGCTCACGCCCGCCATCTTGGCTACGCTGAGCGGGCTGGTGCGGGAACCCTGTTTCTCGACGAGATCGGCGATCTCGCGCCGAAGCTTCAGGCAAAGCTCCTGCGGCTTCTGGAGGATCGCAATTTCAGCCGGGTGGGTGGCGAGCAGATCGTTCCGTTCAGGGCAAGAGTAGTTTGTGCCACCAATGCAGACCTGCATCGGAAGGTGAGGGAAGGGACATTCCGCGAAGACCTCCTCTATCGCATCAATGTCGTGCATGTTCCCGTTCCACCGCTGCGCGATCGAAATGAAGACGTGATCTGGCTGATCAATCGCTTCGTGGCGGAATTCGCGAGCGAGATGGGAGAGCGCGTTCAAGGTGCCAGCGCGCTGACCCTGGAAGCTGCGCTCGCCCATAGTTGGCCTGGCAATGTGCGCGAGCTCCGCAACCGGGTGGAACGTGCGGTTGCTCTGAGCGACGGACCGTTGCTGATGCCGGGTGATCTGTTTCCTGATCTCGAAACTGCCTTCAAACCGTCTCAGCGGGAGGGGTTGGAGGGCATTCGCGACGAAGCCGAGCGGCGCCATATTGCCCGTGTTCTCTCTGAAAACGATGGAGCAGTGCTTGCTACCGCGAAGGCACTTGGGGTCTCCCGGACCACACTTTGGGAAAAGATGAGACGGTACGGCCTGGGATCCGCGAGAGATTGAGACTGCAGATAAACCGTGGTCTTTGACACGGTTTTGTCTTTGCGGTATTCGTGGGGCATCTCACGGATTGCAATGCATGAGCTCTCGACGCCGGACGGTCCGATATATCTCGACCGAGTACACGCCTGGTGAAGCGGCGCGTGCGACCGGCGTTTCGGTCGAGTTGCAGCGTGATTGGAAGCGACGCGGCTATTTGGCCTCGCGGGACGATGGAAAGCACAGCAGGTACACATTCGAAGACCTGAGCCATATGCTCGCGCTCAAGTCCTTTTCGGATGCGGGGATCGGACTTCGGGTCGCCGCCACGCCGCTCGGTAGCGACGGCTTCCGCAACGCGGAAACGGCGGCGAGCATGGCCATGTTGCCGATGCTCGGCTTCGCCAATTATGCGGTCGGGACGACTGATCCCCGCCACAGGATCGGCCGCTATGTGATCGTCGATAGCGCCGGGGTCTGTCGGACGGACAGTCTCGATGAGTATGAGCGAGAGCGGGGAACGCTTCAGCCCGGTGGGCCGGTTACAATTGTTTTCGACACGAAGAAGGCGGCCGAAGCGATCCTGGCGAAACTCGATCGCCCGCATCTGGTCGTTGAGACCACGGACCTGGACGAGTGAGAAGCGCGATGCCAAGCATGGATGCCCTCACTGCGATTGTCGCCACTCCGACCGTGTTGAGCTTGATCGGGGTCCTCGGGCTCGTGCTTGCCATGCGCCTGCGGCGGCTCAAATGGCGGGATTTCGAGATTTCTTTCGGTCGCGACGACGGCGAGCAGCCGACGAACTCTTCGCGCTGATTGCAGGGTCTGGATTTCCTTACTTTCGCAACCGCAGCATGTTCGAGAATTCGAACATGCTCAGATCGACCATGATCCTTAGGCCACTGTTTTTGTTAAGGACTTCGGCCTTCTGAGCCCTGGCACGGGGCCTGCAATCACCTCCTACCGCTCACGAGAAGCTGGCTGGAGGAACCTCAATGAAGAAGTGCGATCTGATGGTCGATCTCGGCCGCCGCCGGTTCCTGTCAGGAGCGGGGTTCGCCGCGGCAGGCGCCGCTGCGACGACGATCGTTTCCGCGCCGGCTCAGGCAAAACCCGCTGCCGCGCTGGTCGAGTATCCCGCCAACAAGCTCGGAACTGTCGCAGAGCTCAAGGTCAACGAGCCGAAGGATGTTGCCTATCCCGATGATGATGCGCCGGGCGTGCTGATCAAGCTCGGCAAGCGCGTTCCGGGAGGCGTCGGCCCTGACGGCGATATCGTCGGCTTCTCGACCGTCTGCCCGCACAAGGGCTTTCCGCTCGCGTTCAACGCGACCGACAAGACGCTGAACTGCCCCGGGCATTACTCCCGCTTCGATTGCGAGGCTGGCGGCCAGCAGGTTTGGGGGCAGTCGACCCAGAACCTGCCGCAATATGCGCTGCGGGTCGAAGCCAATGGCGACATCGTGGCTGAGGGGCTCGACGAGCTGCTCTACGGCCGCCTGTCGAACGTGCTCTGAGGGAGAAGGCCATGACCTATAAGCGTCAGATCGATCGCCTCCCCATCGTCCCCGCGGACGCCAAGGAGCACAACGTCACCTGCCATTTCTGCATCGTCGGATGCGGCTACAAGGCCTACACCTGGGACATCAATCGGCAGGGCGGCACGGATCCGAGTCAGAACAAGTTCAAGGTCGACCTTGCCCAGCAGCAAGGGGCCGACAGCAGCGCCTGGTATTCGCCGTCGATGTACAACATCGTCAAGCAGGACGGTAAGGACGTCCACTTGGTCATCATGCCGGACAAGAACTGCGTGGTGAATTCGGGCCTCGGCTCGGTTCGCGGCGCCCGCATGGCGGAGACTTCATTCTCGGAGGCGCGTTCGACACAGCAGCAGCGCCTCACGCACCCGATGGTCTGGCGCTACGGCGCGATGTCGCCGACGTCCTGGGATGATGCGCTCGATCTCGTGGCCCGGGTCACGTGCCAGATCGTCAAGGATCAGGGCGAGGACGGGCTTTTCGTCTCCGCTTTCGACCATGGCGGCGCCGGGGGCGGCTACGAGAACACCTGGGGCACCGGCAAGCTCTATTTCGGCGCCATGAAGGTGAAGAATATCCGGATCCACAACCGGCCCGCCTACAATTCCGAGGTCCACGCCACGCGCGACATGGGCATCGGCGAGCTCAACAACTGCTACGAGGATGCGGAGCTCGCCGACACGATCGTCGTGGTGGGCGCCAATCCGCTGGAGACCCAAACCAACTATTTCCTGAACCATTGGGTGCCGAACCTGCGTGGCACGTCGATGGACAAGAAGCGCGCCGAGCTTCCGAATGAGGCTCATCCCCCTGCGCGGATCGTTATCATCGATCCGCGGCGCACCGTCACGGTCAACGCCTGCGAGGTGGAGGCCGGCAAGGACCGGGTGATGCACCTGGCCATCAACTCGGGCAGCGATCTTGCGCTGTTCAATGCCTGGATGACGTACATCGCCGAGAAGGGTTGGCTCGACCGGGCACTGATTGCCGCCTCGACCAACGGCTTCGACAAGATGGTCGCGGCCAACAAGACGACCTTGGAGCAAGCTGCCGCTCTGACCGGTCTTACCGTCGACCAGATCCGCCAGTCGGCGGAATGGATCGCGTCGCCAAAGGAAGGCAATGCGCGTCGCCGCACCATGTTCGCCTACGAGAAGGGCCTGATCTGGGGCAATGACAACTACCGCACCAACGGCGCGCTCGTGAATGTCGCTCTCGCCACCGGCAACATCGGTCGGCCGGGAGGTGGCTGCGTGCGTCTGGGCGGCCACCAGGAAGGCTACTCGCGTCCGTCCGATGCCCATGTCGGTCGCCCGGCGGCATACGTCGACAAGCTCCTGATCGAGGGCAAGGGGGGCGTTCACCACATCTGGGGGTGCGACCACTACAAGACGACGCTCAATGCCTACCAGTTCAAGAGAACCTACAAGAAGCGCACTGACCTGGTGAAGGAGGCCATGGACTCGGTCCCGTTCGGTGACCGTACGGCGCTGGTCAACGCCATCGTCGAGGCGATCAAGAAGGGCGGCCTGTTCTCGGTCGATATGGACATCATACCGAGCCAGATCGGGCAGGCGTCGCATGTCTGGCTCCCGGCCGCGACCTCCGGCGAAATGAACCTGACCTCCATGAATGGCGAGCGTCGTATGCGCCTCGTCGAGCGCTACATGGACCCGCCTGGACAGGCGATGCCCGATTGTCTGATCGCGGCCCGCATCGCCAACAACATGGAGCGCGTCTTCCGGGAGATCGGCATGGCCCAGGTCGCCGACAACTTCAAAGGCTTCGATTGGAAAACCGAGGAAGACGCTTTCATGGACGGCTATCATGCCCATGAGAAGGGCGGAGAGCACGTCACCTATGCTCGCCTGAAGGCGATGGGCACGAATGGCTTCCAGGAGCCGGCGACCGGCTTCGCGGACGGCAAGATCATTGGCACGAAGCGGCTTTTCGCTGACGGTAAATTCGGCGGCAAAGACGGCAAGGCGACCTTCATGGAGACGCAGTGGCGTGGTCTCCAGGCTGCCGGCAAGCAGGCCGAGAAGGACAAATTCCCGTTCCTGATAAACAATGGGCGGGCCAACCTGATCTGGCAGAGCGCCTATCTCGACCAGAAGAACGACTTCGTCATGGACGCCCAGCCGTATCCCTTCATCGAGCTGAACCCAGCCGACATGACCGAGCTCGGTCTCAAGGACGGGGATCTCGTCGAGGTCTACAATGACAATGGCTCGACGCAGGCCATGGCCTATCCGACGCCTTCGGCGAAGCGAAAGCAGGCCTTCATGCTGTTCGCGTTTCCCACTGGCGTCCAAGGCAATGTCGTCTCGCCAGGCGTCAATGAGTTCGTGATCCCGAACTACAAGCAGACCTGGGGCAACATCCGGAAGATCGCGAGCGCGCCGGAGAATACCAGGCATCTGTCCTTCAAGAGCCGCGAATACGCGGTCTGACGTCGTCACGATGAGCGGGTCGGACGCATGCGCGACCCGCTCATTTCCCGTCGCTTCCAGCTCGCAGGTTGCCCATGACCGCTCCTGTTGCGGCGGAAGCATTGCTCGCGGCTCCAGCCGTCGATCATGCTTCCGTCACTCTCTCGATCCCGGAAGCATGCGCTCGCGCATCGGCCTATGCCGCGCCGTTGATCGAGGCCGACATTGTCCCGGTCGCGCAGGCGACGGGCCGTACGCTTGCCGAGCCCGTTGTGGCGTTGGTCGCGACTCCGCCCTTCACCCAGTCCGCCATGGACGGTTATGCCGTGGTGGCGCGTGACGGGATTGCGGTCGGAGCCCGCATTCAGGTCGTCGGTCGTGTTCCCGCTGGCAGTCGCGGGGGCAAGATCGCTCGTGGCCAAGCGACCCGGCTATTCACCGGAGCCCCGATTCCCGAGGGGGCCGACGCCGTCGTCATGCAAGAGCATGTCGATCGCGATGGCGATATCATCGTCCTGCGTCGCCCGATCCGGGCGGGAGACAATATCCGGATCAAGGGCGAGGACGTTCAACCGCTTGAGACCCTTCTCCAAGTGGGCGAGCGTCTCGATGCCCGCCATGTCGCCCTTGCCGCCGCGCAGGGCATCGGCACCTTCAAGGTACGCGCACGGCCGCGTGTGGCCGTGATCTCGACGGGAGACGAGCTCCGACAGGCCGGTGACGCACTCGAACCCAGCGCGATCTATGATTCCAACCGGCCAATGCTGCTCGCCTTGATCGAGCAATCAGGCCTGGTGCCAATCGACGGTGGCTGGGTTCCTGACCGCCCTGAAATGATCGCCGATCGACTTCAGTGTGCGGCCGAGCGAGCCGACCTCGTAATCACCAGCGGGGGCGCCTCCCTCGGCGAGGAGGACCATGCACTTGAAGCGCTGGAGCGGGCAGGAGGCAGCGGCGAAACCCTCAAGATCGCCTTGAAGCCCGGCAAGCCCGCCGTCGTCGGTCGCATCCGTACCGCGGCGTACCTGGGCCTGCCCGGAAATCCGGTTTCGAGCCTAGTCTGCTGGCTGCTGCTGGGCCGAACGATGACTTGCTCCCTTGAGGGGCGGGAGCTTCCACGGCGGCTCGGCTTTCCCTTACCGAGCAAGTCAGCCTTTGCTCGCCGCGCAGGCCGAACTGAGTTCGTTCCGGTCAAACTCGTCGACGGTCCCGAGGGCCTTGGCGTCGAAATCCTTGGCCGGGGCGGCTCTGCCCGGTTGCAACCCCTCGCTGAAGCCGACGGTTTGGCCGAGATCGCTGCGGAGAACGGCGGCGTTCGTCCCGGAGACGTGATCCTGTTTCATCCGCTTCGTGGCGCTTTCGCCATCTGACCCTTTCATCATCGGAGATCCATCGACCATGAATCGCCTCTGGCCTGTGCTTGCCTTGCTCGCAGCTTCGCCGTCCGTTGCCTTTGCCCAGGACATTTCGGCGGGCGAGCGCTCCTGGAACAAATGCCGTGCCTGCCACCAGATAGGTGAAACCGCGAAGAACGGCGTCGGGCCAGAACTCAACGGGTTGTTCGGCCGGCATTCCGGATCAGTCGAGGGCTACAGCTATTCGAGCGCCAACAAGAACTCGGGCATCACCTGGGACGAGGCGACATTCGCCGTCTACATCAAGGATCCGAAGGCCAGGATTCCAGGAACCAAGATGGTGTTCGCCGGGATAAAGAATGATCAGGAGATCAAAGACCTGACCGCTTTCCTCAAGCAGTTCGACAAGGATGGAAAGAAGGCTCCGTGAGCAAATATCACGTTCGCTCGCGGCCGATTGTGTTGAAGAAGTGGGCGCCGGGTCGGCTATCGACGAAGGCAGGGTGATCGGTGAGAGGGCGCTCGCCCCTCATGCCGGCTGGGGCGGCGCTCCCATCGGCATCAGCTTTGCCATTTTCCTGAGGTTCTGGGCGGTGGCTGCGAGGAGGAACTCGTCGCGTGCGCCACAAGGTCCTCGCAGCCGCAAACGATCGAGTTTGAGGATGCGTTTCAGATGGGCGAAGAGCATTTCGACCTTCTTCCGCTCGCGTCGTGAGGTTGCGTAGGCATCGGTGGCGGCGATGTCACGCGCCATGTCGCGGGCGCCTTCATGGATGGAGCGGAGGACCTTGCGGGCTGGGTCTTTCGGACAGCACCGCGGCTTCAAGGAGCAGGCGTCGCAGTCACGCTTCATGGCCCGGTAGCGCATGAGGCCCTCGCGATCGACGCCGTCACGCGGCACCGCGAAGGCGCGACGGAACTGTCGAAGCTCCTTGCCGCCCGGGCAGATGTAAAGATCGCCCTCATGGTCGTAAGCGAAGTCAGAGCGGCTGAAGGAGCCGTCACGGCGCTGCGATCTGTCGAAGACCGGGATATGCGGCTCGATCCCGCGCTCATGCACCAGCCAGGCGAGGTTCTCGGCCGAGCCGTAGCCGGCATCCGCCACCAGTTTCTCGGGCCAGGTGCCGAAGCGGTCCTGCGTCCGCTCGACCATGGTTCGCGCAGCCCCGACCTCGGCCTGGCGCACGGCCGTGGTCGCCTCCACGTCCATGATGACGGCATGCTTCAGGTCGATCAGATAGTTGGTCGCATAAGCGAAGAAGGCCTGCCCGCCATGGGCCGCGGTCCAGCGCGCTGCCGGGGCGGCCGGCGAGATGAACTTCGGCACGACCGGGGTCGCCGCGCCGAAGGCGGCATCGTCCAACACGGCGAGATACTCGCGCACGGCATGGTGCGAGACCTCGGGAGGCAAACCGTCCTTGCCGGGCACGCCGTCTTGACGGTTGGCGTCTGCCTTGATCAGGCTGGCGTCGACCGCGAAGCCCTCGCCGCCGACCAGCCCTTCCGCCATGCAGCGCCGAACCGTCGTCTCGAACACTTCGCGCAGCAGATCGCTGTCGCGGAAGCGGCCGTGCCGGTTCTTCGAGAAGGTTGAGTGATCGGGCACATCACCATCGAGCCCGAGCCGGCAAAACCACCGATAGGCGAGGTTCAGATGGACCTCGTCGCAGAGCCTGCGCTCGGAGCGGATGCCGAAGCAGTAGCCGACGATCAGCATCCGGATCATCAGCTCCGGATCGATCGAGGGGCGGCCGGTGTCGCTGTAGAACGGACGCAGATGCGCGCGGACGCCGGACAGGTCGACGAAGCGGTCGATCGCGCGCAGCAGGTGCTGAGGCGGGACATGCCGCTCCAGGCTGAACTCGTAGAACAGCGCCTCCTGCGCCACTGTTCGTTCGCCCATCATCGGCCGCCCCTCCCAAGGACAACTGAATCAGGACTTCAGTCTCGTAGCAACGCCCACTTCTTCAACACAATCGGCCCTTGGCTGACATTCGGAGCATCAGCCTCCGGGTAGTCGAAGAAAGGATACGCTTCTCGCGATAATTTGTGCCTGTGGACATTTGCGACAGCATGTTGCCGGGCGACGCAGGGGCAGCCTAAATAATGAGCGTCCGCCCCTGTCTGTTTCTCAGTGAACCTCTCATGGTCGCCTATCCACTTTTCGTCTACAGCAAGAAGGATGTCGGCCGAGCAGGCAGAAAACTCGCCGGTGATCTTGTCTGGAATACTGAAACACAGGACGAAATTCGTCATGCCTTTGCTGTCGCGAATAGTTGGCGCGACTCACATGCGGCGCCGATGCGCCGCATACACGCTGAGTTAATCGCGAAGGTCAGGAAGCTCGGTCTCAAACAGACCTCTGGAATCAGCGCAGCCCGACTAAAGCGCATGACGTCCATCCGGAAGAAGCTCCGGAAAATCAATATCGGACTGGAAGCGATTCAAGACCTGGGTGGTTGCCGAGCAATCCTGCCGCGGATGGAGGACGTGCAACGACTCGTGAACGCCTACGGTGACAGTTGCCGCCACATAATCTTTGACCAGAACAACTACATCGCAGAACCGAAGCCAGGCGGTTACCGCAGCCATCACCTCAAGCTCAAATTCACCGGCAGCGGGGAGGTAGAGCACTTCTCGGGGCGCCGGATCGAAGTGCAGGTTAGAACGCAACTTCAACACACTTGGGCGACGGCTGTCGAGGCTGTCGGTTTAATCCGAGGTGAGGATCTCAAAGGGGGCGCCGGTAACGGAGATTGGCTGCGCCTGTTCGAGTTGGTGTCATCGGAGTTCGCAGAGCACGAGAATTGCTCGCCCGTCCCAGGTGCGCCAGTCGGCAGGCCGCGACGCCAAGAGATTCTCGATCTCGATCGCAGACTTGGAGCCGCTGCGACGTTAGACAATCTGAGCCAAGCGTTTCGAGCCGCCGAACGTCATATTTTTGATCGCGATACCAAGTATTTCCTGATCCGCTATGACACGGCGACAAATGAAGTGTCTGTCACGGCTTATCGAGAGCCGATGAAAGGTATTGAGTCTTACGAACGGGAGGAAATCGAAACCATTATTGACCCCGAACGGCCGAGCTTTGATACCGTTCTCGTCGAGGTAGATAAGGTCAAGAATCTAAAGGAGGCGTATCCAAATTATTTCGGCGATGTCCATCTATTCCGGAGGCAGCTTCGACGTATCGGTAAGGCGAAAGACTCTGATGAGTTTCAGCTCATGCCACAGGAGATTGTTCCGCCTCGGCCGCGGGAGGCCCCGGATCTTTCATGGTTCACGAGAAATCGCTTCCTGCGCCGCTAACGTCGCCTCCAGGACGCGATCACGCGTGTGATCATTTGCTGCCAGGGCAAAGGTCGCGTGATGCGTCAGCGGATTTTCCAGCAGGGGCAATTCCACGAGTTTCTCGCGCAGAAATGACGTCCTCACTTGCGCAGCTTCTGATTTCCAGCCCTGATGATACTGCTACGAACGGCCCGGGGGGGTGTGATGGCATACCGCAACAAAACATACATCTGCTTCGATGGTGATACAGATATGAAGTATTACCGCTTGATGCAGGCGTGGTCAGCTAATCAAAGATTCTCCTTTGACTTCTACAATGCGCACGACTTAAACTCGGCGCGCGACACAAGCGAGGTCGAAAGCATCAAGCGCCAGCTACGTGTGCGCTTCGCTAATTCGAAGCTTCTCGTGGTGCTCATCGGCGAGAACACCGCGCGCCTCACGAGATTCGTAAAATGGGAAATGGAAGTTGCCCTCAGGCTGGACCTTCCAATTATCGGCGTGAATCTCAACGGATCTCGAAAAAGAGATGCTCTGTGCCCACCGACCATTCGCGACGAGCTTGCAGTGTATGTTCCCTTCGGAATGAAGATAGTGGAACACGCGATGGCAAATTGGCCAGCGTCTCACGCCAAGTATAAATCAGAAGGCAAGACAGATTATTATCACTACACGGACGCAACCTACATGAGTTTGGGTCTGTAGAGTGAGGTACTTTTTCGATTCAATATGCACCTGGTCATACTGGCGCTATGCGGTTTTCTCGACCGAGGCAGTTGCTCGTTTTTTTTGCGGCTGTCGGCGTCATGTGGCTGTTCATTGAGCTGTTCGAATTTTTTAACATATATACGAAAGACAAGTACAGCGTATTTGCCTTTCCTATCATAATGCTGGTTGCCTTTGTTTACGTTCTGGCGACTAGGCGGCCTGTCTCGCGCGTCCGGTACAAAATTCCTAAACGTGATTTCAGTGTCGAAGTACGAATTGGAAATATTTTGGACTCTCCCGGAGAGGTTATTATCAGCACAAATACAACGTTTGATACTGATATCACCAATGGTCTTATCGCGCCGGAAAGTTTGCAGGGGCAATTTCTTCTAAAATATTTTCCTGGAAACTATGGCGATCTTGAGAAGCAAATAGAAGAATCTCTCAATGGCGAAAAGAGCCGTACGGACAATAACAGGAAAGGGAAGAACGAGGTATATAAGATCGGGACGGTAGCAAGGGTGAAGGCGCACGGTAAGAATTTCTACTTCCTAGCTATGTCAGAATTAAATGAACATGGAACCGCGAGCTCTACACCGCGAATGATAGACGACGCATTGGAGGCGCTTTGGAAGTATATGGCAACGCGTGGCGAGCTTGGTGAGATCGCTATTCCGGTTCTTGGTACGGGCCGTGGCCGAGTCTCACTGTCGCGCAAGAAGATTATCGAGAGAATTGCCCAATCTTTTGCTGACGCCTCGACTGACGCCGTATTCTCAAACAAATTGAGCATAATCGTCCACCCTGGCGATGTGCCAAAACACAAAATAAATCTTTTTGAAATTCGGGATTACTTAATGTCGAGCCTGCACATTTAACCCAGAAGGCGCCGCTCCGAGACGTTAGGGCTTGCCGCATGTGAGCTCTAACGCGGCAAAGCCTTGCTTCCGGTCAAGGTGGCGGCGCTGGGCTCGCCTATGCAGGGCGGCATCGATGAGGCATTGCGGGCCTCACGCTGGACCCAATTTCAGATTCCTGCGACACGGCAACGCTGCGTGGGGCCGTTTCTGGGCCGCCACCTAAGATCAAGGCACAAGCCACTAGTTAAGAAGGCAAGCCCGGGATCACTGCGTGTTCAGCTTTTTGCTGGGACTAACGCACCCCGCGCCGGTAACGCCAGCGTCGCCGCGAAGCAGGCGGCCAGCATCAGGCAGGAGCCGACCAGGCAGGCGTAGATGCCGCCCCATTGAAAGAGAAGGCCTGACAGCAGCGTGCCAGTGAACCGTCCGAGCGCATTGGCAGCGTAGTAGAACCCGACATCCTCTGCGGCCTTCTCGGATCCGGCATAGGCCAGGATCAGGTAGGAGTGGACCGAGGAATTGACGGCGAAGGCAAAGCCGAACAGGCCCAGGCCCACCACCAGGACGATATCCGGCCTCAATCCCGAGTTGCTCGCCAGAACGGCAGCGATGGCGGCCGGAATGATGGCGAGGATCAGCGACCAGAGCCTTGCCGCCTTCACTTCCTGCGTCAGCCCGTCAGGGCTGCGCTTGACCACGGCGGGTGCAGCCGCTTGCACGAGCCCGTAGCCAATGGTCCAGAGCGCGACGAAGCTGCCGACCATCGTGAAGGTCCAGCCCGCGGCGTAGAGGAAGACGGGTACGCCGACGACGAACCAGACGTCCCGGGCGCCGAACAGCGCCACGCGCGCGATCGCCAGCAGGTTGACGCCGCGGTTCTTGCCGAAGAGCTCGCGTGCGCTCTTGCTCGCCTTCGCCTTTCCGAGCATGGGCGGAAGCGATGCCACGACCCCGAACAGCACCACGCTGAGCGCCGCTGCCATGGCCCACAGCGCGCCCCGGAAGCCGAGGAGTTCGAGCAGCAGGCCGCCGAGGAAGAAGCCGAAGCCCTTCATCGCGTTCTTCGAGCCGGTGAACCAGGCGACCCAGCGGAAGAGGCGGCCTTCCGAATCCTCCGCCTTGGCTGCTGTCTCGGCGATCTTGATGGCAGATTTTGAGGCTGTTTTTGTGAGGTCTTTGGCGACGCCGCAGATGCCCTGAGCGAGTACCACCCAGATCACGGAGGCCACGGCCGACCAATCGGGCGAAAGAGCCGAAAGCACCAAGAAGCCGGTGATCTGCGTCGTCAAGCCGACCGCGAGCATCCTGGTGATGCCGTAGCGCGCCGCGAGCCAGCCGCCGATGAAGTTCGCCAGCACGCCGGCGGCCTCATAGAGGAGGAAGAGGAAGGCGAGCGTGAAGGGCGAGTATCCGAGCCGGAAGAAGTGCAGCAGCACGAGCATGCGCAGAGCGCCGTCCGTGAGTGTGAAGCCCCAGTATCCGGCCGTCACGATGGCGTAGTTGCGCGTGCCCTCGTTCATCGCGTCAGATCCCGACTGCTTCGAGATGGCAGGCAAGGTCGACCATGCGACAGGCATAGCCCATCTCGTTGTCGTACCAGGCGTAGACCTTAAGCATCGTGCCGCTCGTGACGAGCGTCGACAGGCCGTCGACGATGCTGGAGCGCGTATCCCGCTGATAATCGATCGAGACGAGGGGGCGCCCTTCGAAGCCAAGGATTCCGGCGAGGGCGCCTGTCGCTGCACTCTTGAAGAGATCATTGACCTCGGCGGCCGTCGTCGACCGTTCGAGTTCGAAGACGCAGTCGGTCAGCGAGGCATTGAGCACGGGCGCGCGGACCGCGTGGCCATCGAGCTTCCCCTTGAGTTCCGGATAGATCAGCGCGATCGCCGTTGCGCTGCCCGTCGTCGTCGGCTGGAGCGAGAGCATCGCCGAACGCGCCCGGCGCAGATCCTTATGCGGGGCATCGACCACAACATTGGTGTTGGTGGGGTCGTGGATCGTGGTGATCTGGCCGTGCCGGATCCCGAGGTGCTCGTGGACGACCTTCACGACCGGCGCAAGGCAGTTCGTGGTGCAGGAGGCGGCCGTCACGATCGGATGCAGGGAGGGGTCGTAGAGATGCTCGTTGATGCCGACGACAACGTTCAGGACGGACGGATCCTTGACCGGCGCGGCAACGATCACTCGCTTGGCGCCGCGCTTCAGATGTCCTTCCAGCACCGCTAGGGTCAGGAACTTGCCGGTGCATTCGAGAACGACGTCGACGCCCAGATCGCCCCAGGGCAGCTCCGAAGGGGATGCCTCGGATGAGAAGCTGAGCTTACGTTCGCCGATGTGGATCGCCCTGTCGCCATCATGGTCGATCTCGGTTCGCCAGCGACCCTGCATGCTGTCGAACTCCAGCAGGTGAGCCGTCGCCGCGGCGCCTCCTTTGATCTCGTTCAGATGGACGACCTCGAGGCGGTTCCCGCGCCGGGGATCATCAGTCGGTCGTTCTGCTGCGCCCAGCGCCGCTCGCAGGGCCAAGCGTCCGATGCGCCCCATGCCGTTGATCCCGACCTTCATCCCATCGCCTCTCAAATTCGATCCGGAGCAAATTATTCGATATGTCGCTTGACATCGAAATGACGACGGAGTCAATCATGTCGACACCTATCGACATAATGAGATGACAGACATGACCCGCGCCCCGCTTAACGTGCTTTTTGTCTGCACCGGCAATTCCGCCCGCTCGATCATGGCGGAGGCGATCATCAGTCGCGTCGCGCCGGGCAAGTTCAAAGGATTCAGCGCCGGAAGCGATCCCCGGGAGGAGATCAATCCGTTCGCTGCGCGCCTGCTGAAGTCGTTGAACTACGACATCACTCAGTTTCGCCCGAAGAACTGGGAGGAGTTCGCGAGGCCGGACGCGCCGCCGCTCGATTTCGTTTTCACGCTCTGCGATGACGCCGCGAACGAACCGTGCCCGCACTGGCCGGGACAGCCGATGAGCGCGCATTGGGGCCTGCCTGACCCGGCAGCGTTCGTTGGCGAGGATGTCCAGAAGGCGCTTGCCTTCGCCGATGCCTATCGCATGTTGAACAATCGGATATCGATCTTCACCAATTTGCCGCTAGCCTCGCTGGAGAGTGTCGCTCTACAGCATCGGCTGGATGCGATCGGCACCAATCTGGCAAGGAAGGACGACGCAGCTTGACCACCCGCCTCGAAGCCGCCAGCGCGGTCGACTTGTTGGGAGCGCTTGCCCAGTCGACCCGACTGGAAATCTTCCGCCTGTTGATGCGCTACCGGCCTCATGGCCTGGCGGCAGGCGATATCGGTCGGCTGCTGGCCGTTCCGCACAATACCCTCTCGACTCATCTGGGGGCGTTGGAGCAGGTCGGGCTGCTGGCCTCGCGCCGTGAAGGGCGACACATCATCTTCGCCGCGGTTCCGGATCGCGCGGACGCCTTGCTTGGTTTCTTGGCCGAAGCCTGCTGCTCGCAGAGCCCGTCGACCTGCGAGACGCCTGCAACTCCCTATCTGTCGCGCAGGGAGGCTCAGGCAACCGACACACCCTTGCGGGTGCTCATCGTCTGCACGGGGAACTCCGCCAGATCGATCATGGCGGAAGCCGTCATGAACCGGGAAGGGCTCGGCCGCATCCAAGCCTATTCGGCAGGCAGCCGCCCGCATGAGGCGCCGCACCCGCTCGCGCTCCAGCTACTCAGGGAGCTGGGTTATGCGACCGCTGACTTCCGCTCGAAGTCCTGGGGCGAGTTCCTGGCGGCGGACGCGCCCGAAATCGACCTCGTCATCACGGTCTGCGACTCCGCGGCCGACGAAGCCTGCCCGTCCTTCCCGGGCGCGCCTATGCGAGTTCATTGGGGATTGGACGATCCCGCAGAGGTCGGCGGTCCGGTTGAGGCGCGCCGTGCCGCTTTCCGTCAAAGCTATCGAGACCTGACCGCTCGGGTCACGGCTCTCGTCAATTTGCCGTTCGAGAGCATGATGCTCGACGACCTGGCGCCAGCGCTTGAAGCCATTGGCCGGATGGATGGGGCGACACCCAGGTCTTTGGAAGCTGCTTAGAGGCGACGACCGCTTGGCAAATCGCCGCATCAAGCTTTAGATGGGTCCTGCCCCACGGCACGCCGTAAGCCTGCCGTGAAGCGCACCGCCACGTCGGTTTCACGGGCCTGATCTAGATCACGACGCAGGTGTGCGTCGAAGGCTCGCGCTCATGAAATCTCTCCGCGATAAATCGACCGCATTCGGCGGTGGTGCACTGATAGGCACGCTTGGCGGTCTCATCGGTCTCGGAGGTGCCGAGTTTCGATTGCCTCTCCTCATCGGAGCATTCGGCTTTCGCGCCCTTGATGCGGTCATCCTGAACAAGGCGATGAGCCTGGTCGTGGTGGCGACCGCTCTGCCGTTCCGGACGGCCACCGTGCCGTTCGTCGAAATCGCCAACCACTGGCAGGTGATCGTGAATCTGCTCGCGGGGAGCTTGCTTGGCGCCTGGTTCGGTGCCGGGTGGGCTACACGTTTGAAGTCTGAAACCCTCTACAAAGTTATCTCGGTCCTGCTCGTCATCATCGCGATCGTCCTGATCTTCGGACACAACGTCAGCTCAGCCGGGGCATTCGTTACGGGATCCACTCAGCTTGTTGCCGGAGTCATCGCAGGATTCGCCATCGGCGTCGTCGCGTCCCTGATGGGGGTTGCAGGCGGAGAGTTGTTGATCCCGACGCTGGTCCTGCTGTTCGGCGCCGACATCAAGCTGGCAGGTAGTCTATCGCTCGCCGTCAGCTTGCCGACCATGATCGTCGGCTTTGCCCGCTACAGTCAGGACCAGGCATTTTCCGTCTTGCGGCGCAACGGCGCGTTCGTCCTGACCATGGCGATCGGATCGATCGTCGGGACCTTCGTCGGTGGCCGCTTGCTCGGTGTTGTGCCGGGTAATGTGCTTCTGCCAGCCTTGGCGTTGATCCTCGTTGTGTCGGCCGTAAAGGTCTGGAGACACAGATGAAGAGACTGCCGGCAAAAATCCGTTAGGCCCGGCAGCCAGGTTCGCATGGAAAGCGGCCGTTGGCTTTGTGCGGGTGCTGTTAGCCGCGATTTGCTTCCGCGCGTGCGACGGCCGGATGGCGCTCGTACCAATCTTTGCTTCGATTGACGATCGCGACGACCGACAGCATCACCGGGACCTCGATGAGCACCCCGACGACGGTCGCGAGCGCCGCTCCGGAGTTGAAGCCAAACAGGCTGATTGCCGCGGCGACGGCGAGCTCGAAGAAGTTGCTTGCGCCGATCAGGGCTGAGGGGCCGGCGACACAATGCGCCTCGCCGGTCATCCGATTGAGCAGGTAGGCCAGGCCAGAGTTGAAATACACCTGGATCAGAATCGGCACAGCGAGCATCGCGATGATAAGCGGCTGCGCCAGGATCTGTTCTCCCTGGAAGCCGAAGAGCAGCACCAGCGTCGCCAGCAATGCCACCAGCGAGATTGGAGCGAGAACCCCGAGCACGCGGTCGAGTGAGGCCGGTCCGCCGCTCGCGAGGAGCTGACGCCTCAGGAGCTGAGCCACGATCACCGGGATGACGATATAGAGCACCACCGACAGCAGCAGCGTGTCCCACGGCACGGTGATGGCCGAAAGGCCCAGCAGCAGGGCCACGATCGGCGCGAAAGCGACCACCATGATCGCATCGTTGAGGGCGACCTGGCTGAGCGTGAACAGGGGCTCGCCTTTCGTCAGGTTCGACCAGACGAAGACCATCGCCGTGCAGGGCGCCGCCGCGAGGATGATCAGGCCGGCGATGTAGCTGTTGATCTGATCCGCCGGCAGATAAGGCCGGAACAGGTAGGAGATGAAGAACCAGCCGAGCGCGGCCATCGAAAAGGGCTTGACCGCCCAGTTGACGAAGAGGGTGACGCCGATGCCGCGCCAGTGGCGCCCGACTTCGCCGAGCGCTGCGAAATCGATCTTCAGGAGCATCGGCACGATCATCAACCAGATCAACACCGCCACTGGCAGGTTGACCTTGGCGATCTCAGCCGCGCCGATCGCCTGGAAGACGCCGGGCGCAATGTGGCCGAGCGCGATGCCCGCGACGATGCACAGGGCGACCCAAAGGGTGAGGTAGCGTTCGAAGGTCGACATGGCTGTTAGGCTCCCGCGAGGACACGGCCGGATGAATCAACGACAAGCTCGCCGTCTTCCTTGCGGAACTCACCGCGCTGCGGCGGCAACAGGTCGAGCACCCGCTCGGACGGGCGACACAGTCGGACGCCCTTCGGCGTCACCACGAAGGGGCGATTCAGGAGAATGGGATGGTCCTCGATTGCGTCGAGCAGGGCTTCATCGCTGAGCGAGAGATCGTCCAGGCCAAGCTCGGCGTAAGGCGTTCCCTTTTCACGTAGCGCCTCGCGCAGCGTAAGGCCGGCGCGATCGACGAGTTCGCGCACCATTCTGCGCGAGGGCGGCGATTTCAGATATTCGATGACGTGCGGTTCGACCCCAGCATTCCGGATCATTGCGAGCGTGTTCCGTGAGGTCCCGCAATCGGGGTTGTGGTAGATGACGACGTCCATCTGAAGTAACTCCGGCACAGAGGTTTCGTGCTCCGGCGGCAAGGCGCGAGCCGCCTATCGAGAGGCGCAGAGCCGGTCGGGGGAGGGGTCTAGGCGTGTTCCTCAATCTCGGTCGCGGCCGAAGAGGAGGCGCAGCAAGCCGAGAGCGCCGCGACCACCGGAGCGCAGATCTCCGTCCGTCCGCCGCAGCAATCGTTCAGCAGAAAGGTGACGAGGTGCTGCACCGCCACCAGGTTCGCTCGATAGATGATGGAGCGACTCTGGCGTTCGGTTCGGACCAGCTTGGCCCGAGCCAGGATGCCCAGGTGCGACGACATGGTGTTTTGCGGCACGGCAAGGCGGCGGGCTATTTCTCCCGCGGGCAGACCTTCCGGCTCATGCTTCACCAACAGGCGAAACACGTCGAGGCGGGTCTGCTGCGCGAGAGCTGCGAGCCCCAAAATAATCTGCTCTGATTCCATGTATCCAAGTTAGTGGATATATGGATGTATTGCAAGCTGAACGGCCCTGGATAGCGGGCATTCCGGCTTGGCGTTGAGAGAGCCGAAGCGGCCGTCAGGCCGACCGGCGACGCTGGTGAGCGATGGCGATAGCCGACATGTCCGTCGTCGGATCAACGACGATCTGCTTCTGCTTCCGTTCGGAGTAGCGGTCGACCAGCGTCTCCGCATGCGGCCGCAGCAAGACGGTGAAGCGGACCAGCTCCTCCATCACGTCGACGATGCGGTCATAGTAAGACGACGGCTTCATCCGCCCCGCCTCATCGAATTCCTTGTAGGCCATTGCGACGCTCGATTGATTGGGGATCGTGAACATCCGCATCCAGCGCCCGAGCAGGCGAAGCGTGTTGACCGCATTGAAGGACTGGGAGCCGCCCGACACCTGCATTACGGCGAGCGTGCGTCCCTGGGTCGGGCGCATGCCGCCCATCTCCAGCGGCAGGTGATCGATCTGCGCTTTCATTACGCCGGTGATCTGCCCGTGGCGTTCAGGGCTGCACCAAACCTGCCCCTCTGACCAGAGAGCATGCTCGCGCAATTCCCGGACCACAGGGTGGTCGTCGCCCTTGACTTGGTCCGGCAGAGGAAGATCGGACGGATCAAAGATACGCGTCTCGGCCCCGAATAGCGTCAGAAGGCGCGCAGCCTCCTCGACGGCGAGCCGAGAGAATGAGCGTTCGCGCAGGGATCCGTAGAGCAACAGGATGCGCGGGGGGTGACCGAGCGGATCGGGCAGCCCTTCGGCGGGCCGCCTCATTGCGAACTCGGGCTTGAGGGCTGGAAGCGAGGAAAGATCGGTCAGCTCACGCATTGGCATGAGGGTTCTCCTTGATATCCGGAACAGAGCTCAGCGCAGCTTGCGCGCCAGAGCATACATTGCAGCCGCTGCCAGCCCGGACAGGGCGACCAGGAGCAGCGTGCTCGGCATCAATCCGGCACGTTCGAGCAGCATGGCGAAGAGGAGCGGCGCGGCAGCCTTTACGACGAGTCCGGGTGCGGAGAGCTTGCCCAACATCGCCCCATAGCCGGCTGGGCCGAAGAGCTTCAGGGGGACCGTGCCGCGTACGATCGAGCTCAGTCCCATGCTGATGCCATAGGCAATCGCGAACAGACCCGCGAGGCCGGCCGCGGAACCGCCGATTGTCAGCAGAACGAATCCGACTGGCATCAATGCGGCGGAGGTCCAGGCGGTCGTGACGGGGTCGATCGAGGTTCCGAAGAGCATTTCGATCAGGCGCCCCGCAACCTGGGAGGGACCGACCATGGCGCCGATGCCGACAGCGACAGCCGCGCTCAGCCCCAGCCCTTGCAGCATCGTCAGCATGTGGACCGACATTGCCGATACCACGAAGCCTTGAAGCGAGAATGCCAATGCCAGCAGGGCGAAGGCGCTCCGCCGATCGTTCCCTTCAAGATACCTGACCTGCGAGGCATCTGCGGCGTCGGCGCTGGGCACGGAACTCGCCGTGCGATGGATCGGACCCGGCAGCAGCAACAGATGCAGCGGCGCGCACAGAGCGATCTGGACGACCGCATAGACCCGGTAGATGTCGCGCCAGTCAAAGGAGTTGAGCAGGGCAGTCGTCAACGGCCAGAACAGCGTCGATGCGAAGCCCCCGATCAAGGTGAGCTGGCTGATCGCGCGCCTTGCGCCCGGGCCGCGTGCCTGCGTCAGCGCCGTGAACGCTGCATCATAGAGGACGAGGGTCGAAACGATCTCCAGAGCGATCATGGCCGCGAAATAGCCAACCGGACCGCGCGCTTCCGCCAAGCCGAGAAGCGAGAGGCCGGCAAGCACCGACCCGAGGGTCATCATCAGACGGGTGCCGTAATGATCAATCAATCGCCCAGCGACGGGCGCGATAAGTCCGCCGATCAGCAGCCCGGCCGCGAACCCGCCATATGTCCACTCCGGAGACCAGCCGAAGCTTTCGGTCATCTTCGGAGCCAGTACGGCGAAGGCGTAGTACAGGCCGCCATAGCCAGCGACCTGAGTGACGCCGAGCGCCGTGATCAACGCGAGACCACGCCCTCCGGTGGGAGCGGGTATAGGCAGCGACAGACTGGACATCAGACTTCGGCCGTCTCACGGGTGGTTTCGCGGGAGCTGGACGAGCATCCGCATCCTGCCTTCCCGGATTGCTTGGCAACCGCGTCATCGGCGCAGCAGGCATCGACGGCCACAGGCGCGGGCCCTCCGCAGCAGCTCGACGTCGAAGCCGACGGTCCGCCGGGCGTCGCGCTGCAAACGCCAGTCTCCGGCAAGACGAGCTCGACGCGCCGGGCCGCGGCGTGATCGCCGGCGAGTTCAGCCACGATCGAGCGGACTTGTTCATGCCCCGTCGCGAGCAGGAAGGTGGGCGCTCGGCCATAGGACTTCATGCCTGCGATGTAGAAGCCAGGTTCCGGATGGGCGAGATCGGCGGCACCGTGCGGACGCACCGTTCCGCAGGAGTGGACGTTGGGGTCGATCAACGGCGCCAGGCTCGGCGGGCATTCGAGCGCCGGATCGAGCTCGACGCGCAGCTCGCGCAGGAGAGCCAGTTCCGGGCGGAAGCCGGTCGCGACGATGAGTTCGTCGACGGTGACGGCCTGCTTGCGTTCGTCGTTTGAGATCAAGCGCAGACCGGAGGCATCGCGCTCGATCTGTTCCAGACGAAAGCCGGTGTGGGTCCTGATGCGGCCTTGCTTGACGAGATCCGCGATCTGGAGACCGAGTTCGCCGCGGGCGGAGAGCTGGTCGGCGGCGCCGCCACCGAATGCCTTCGCCAGGATCGGACCCCGATAGAGCCAGGTGATCTTGGTTGCGGGATTCTCGGCCTGAAGCTCGGATAGCGCGATGAGGGTGCCGATGGCCGAATGGCCTCCGCCGAGCACCGCGACCTGTTTCCCGGCATAACGCGATCGGGCCTCCCCGGAGATGTCCGGCATCCCGTAGGCAATATGCTCGGTCGCTTCGATCTCGCCGATTGCCGGCAAGCCGCCGACCCCAGCCGGGTTCGGCGAGAACCAGGTGCCGGAAGCGTCGATGACGGCATCGACGGCCAAGCTCGCCGGCGTACCGCCGTCGCGATAGCGCACCAGCAGCAGCACTGCCTCGCGGCCATCCGTCTTGACCTTGTCGAAGCCAGCCCGGGAAACCGAGATCACCTCGGCATTGAGCTTGATCCGATCCCGTAGCCGTTCGGCAAGAGGGGCGACGTAATGCGAAATCAGGTCACCGCCAGTTGGGTAACGATCCGGGTCGGGGCGCGTCCAACCCGACGCTTCGAGGAGGCGCTCCGCCGCCTTATCGATGTTGAAGGCCCAGGGTGAGAACATCGGAACATGAGCCCATTGCCGGATGGCATGTCCGGCCGCCGGGCCGCGCTCCAGAACAATCGGGATGAGGCCGCGTTCCGTGGCGTGGGCTGCCGCGGCGAGACCCACCGGGCCGGCTCCAATGATCGCGATCGTCTTGGTTGCCACCTTCGCATCCTCCCGTGAAACCGGAAATACTGAAATATGGTCGAAAAAATTTATGCGGCAGTCTGCTCGGAGCCACACCCGGCGTCGGCGCAGCATTCGGCGATGAGGAACTGGACCAGTTCGTTCATGCGGTCGAAGTTCGCCCGGCAGATCAGCGTGGTGCCATCGCGTTCCTGACTGACCAGCCCTACGATGATCAGCGTCTTCAGGTGGTGCGATAGCGTGGACGCTGCGATCTCAAGGCGCTGCTGGCACTGCCCCACTGACAAGCCGGGATGTCCCGCCCTCACCAGGAGGCGGTAGAGCGACAACCGGGTTGGGTTGCCGAGGGCCTCCAGCTGAGGGGCGGCGTTTTGAGTGTTTAGCATAGACGGAGCTTGCCCCAAGCACGCGCGGAAGGCAATTCGTACTTCTAGAAATATAGAACACTGTCTTGGCGGCAAGAAGCGCTCGCGAACCGCCGCTGACGCTGGGGGTTATGGGCGTCGCTGGCGGCTCGTCGTCTCCCGCCGCAGCCCAGGCCGGCATCCGAACGAGTTGGAGATCGCCGAGCTGATAGCCTTCCTCAAGCAGTTTGGCAGAGACGATCGTTCAGTAGCGATTGGAGATCAATCATACGGAGCTGAGCGCGATGGCGCTCAGCTCCAGAGTACCCGTGATAACGCTGGCGCCTGGCCGGCGTCGCTGACCGATGACGCGCTACTTAGGCCCGCTTTCGACAAGGTAATTGTTACGCACAGGCCGCCGGCCGCGCGGTTGGCTAAATTGATGAGCCCACTGTGGGTCTGGATCACGGATGCCGCGATGGTGAGCCCCAGGCCGGTGCCGCCCGTCTCGCGGCCTCGGGACTCCTCAAGCCGCACAAAGGGTTGAAATACGCGCTCCATATCCGCCGGCGGAATGCCCGACCCTTCATCCTCGACGGTGACAGCGATATGGTCTCCGGCCTCGGCAATCGTGACACGGGCCGTATGGCCATATTTGATGGCATTGCCGATGATATTGGAGAAAGCGCGCTTCAGCGAGAGCACGCGCCCCAGCACCGGAGCGGAAGTGAGGCCGATCAACGCGACTCGATGCCCCTGATCGAGATGATCGTCGACGATGGTCTCGATGACCGAAGCGAGATCGATCGGTCGGATCGCTTCGCTGGAGACCCCGCCACGCAGATATTCCAGCGTGGCGTCGATCATCGCCTCCATCTCCCCGAGATCGGCGTCGATCAGATCGCGGGTCGCGTCGTCGTCGAGAAGTTCCGAACGGAGCCTGAGGCGGGTGATCGGGGTTCGCAGATCATGTGAGACCGCCGCCATCGCTTGCATGCGCTCGGTGACGAGGCGCTGGATGCGCTCGCGCATGGTGTTAAAGGCCCGCGCGGCGCGACGCACCTCGATCGGTCCGTTTTCGGGAAGCGGCTGCGGCGTCTGATCTATGCTGAATCGCTCGGCCGCGATGGCGAGATCGCGCAGCGGTCGTGTTGCCCAGCGAAGCAGTAGTAGCGCGACAACGACGATGCCGACGCCAAAGCAGATGGTGACTGCAATCACGCTCCAGTCGATATGTGGGTTCGCTCCAAGGGCGGACGACGAGAAATTCACCCAGGAGCCGTCGGTCAAGCGCACCGAGACCAGCATCATGTGTCGGTAGGCATCGGCATTTCCACTTCCCAAGGCACCGTCATCGGCGAAGCCGACCCGGAACGACTCCGCGGCAAGTTCGGGCGCCAGCTCCTTGAGGCGCGCTTCCATGATCTGCGCCCGTTCCGTCGCCGGCGCGTTGCCGAGCACCAGGCTGACATTGCTCCAGTGAACCTCAAGGCTAGCGCTCGACAAGTCGTGAGCGACGCGATCGCGTTCCGGCGCATCAAAAGTGCTTGCGATTGCTCGCTTGATCGAAACGATGTGCTCGGCGAGGCCACGGTCGCGGGCCGCCATCGCCAGACTCTCGAAGCCGACGCGATAGGCCCAGAAGCCGAGCAGATGGAATGCCAGGAGTGCGGCCACCAGGATCATGATGGCGCGGCTGGCGACCGTATCAGGCCAAAGACGCTCGATGTATTTTCTCAAGCGGACTGCCCTTCCCGAATGCGGACATCCGACGCGAATACATAGCCGGAACCACGGACGGTCTTAATGAGCTGGCTGCCATTCGTCACCGCTTCGAGCTTCCGCCGCAGCCGGCTGATTTGGACGTCGATCGTACGATCGAATGGGTCGCCGCTGCTTCGGGCCTTAGCGAATTGCATCAAGGCTTCTCGCGACAGCACACGGTTGGCGTGTTCCACAAAGGCGACGAGAAGGTCGAACTCACCGGTTGAGAGATCGACCAATGTCCCGGAAGGTGATTGCAGCTCTCTGCGGCGCAGATCCATCGACCAGCCATCGAACAACACGATCTCGGAACGTCGGATTTCAGTGGCGTTGCGCGAGCGAGTGCGGCGCAAGACGGCTCGAATACGAGCCAGCAATTCGCGCGGGCTAAACGGCTTGGTGACATAGTCGTCCGCCCCGCCTTCGAGGCCGATGATCCGGTCACTCTCCTCGCTGCGGGCGGTCAGCATCACGATGGGCACCTGGGACGTCATGCGGACGTCGCGGCAAAGCTCGACACCGGAACGGCCAGGTAGCATCAGGTCGAGCACGATCAGGTCGAAGCTGGTGCGGGCCACGACATCCATCATCACGCGCCCGTCCGGTGCCCCGGTGACCTGATAGCCATGGCGCTGGAGGAAACGTGAGACCAGAAGCCTGATCTGCGGGTCATCGTCTACCACGAGAATATGACCGTGATCTTCGGCGATCGTTTTGATTGGATCTTGATCCATCTTTCGCTCGGCTTCCCGAAACAAGCCCATCGGGGCGGTGGCGCTTCTTCCTTTGCACGACTGCACAATAGCGCGCTTACCGCCGTGCCGCCCGCGTTGCTTTGATACAATTTGTAACGGACGCCTCCGGGCGTGCGCTGCTACCCCTATGCCATCGAAACGCGAGGAGCCGAATCGTGACGTTCGTGAAGGTGCCGTTCCTGGCAGGTATAGGGCTGGCGTTAGGCGCCTGTTCGCTGACACCCGTTCCCGAATATCTTGCCAAGCCGGCTGATCCGAATATCCGCGTCCCTGCCGTCCAATATCGCAGCGTGACGGCTGGCGCCGCCACATACCGCCCGGCCGAGCCCAAGGATTGGCACGAACTCAACCGTGACGTCGGCCCGAAGTCATGACTTCGCCTGCCGTATCCATTTCAGCGATCAATTTTATCCGGGGAAGGACAGCCTTGACCGCTCCAGCGATATTGAATGCCCGTCGGCTGTTCCGTTTCGGGCTGCTCGCCGGCACGGCGGCCCTGCTGGGAGGCTGCGCTAGCTTTTCTGCCGATGGCGGCATGGCGCCGATCCAGGCCGCGACTTACGCCGATATCGGCAAGGACGTGACCAAGATCGGCGACGATCAGGCCGCGCTCACGGCGAAGGCGCGGATCGATCAGCTGCTGCGCAAGCCGCTGACCGCGGATGCGGCTGTGCAGGTCGCGCTGCTCAACAATCGCGGCCTGCAGGCCGCCTTCAACGAACTCGGCATGGCCGAGGCGCAGATGGTCGCGGCGAGCCTGCCGCCCAATCCGCGGCTGGGTATCTCCAAGCTTTCCGGCCGCTTCGAAGTCGAGATCGAGCGCCAGATCGTCGGCAGCCTGCTGGCGCTGGCAACCCTGCCGGCGCGTGCCGAGATCGCCCGCGAGCGTTTCCAGACGGCACAGTTGCGCACGGCCGAGGCGGTGCTGAAACTCGCGGCCGACACCCGCCGCCAATATTACCGTTCGGCCGCAGCCAATGCCCAAGTCGCCTTCTATCAGGAGGCGAAGGCTTCGGCTGATGCGGCTTCCGAGCTGTTCAAGCGGCTCGGCGAGACCGGCGGCGTCAACAAGATCGACCAGGCGCGCGAATTCGCTTTCGAGGCGGAGCTGACCGTGCAGCTCGCCCAGGCCCACCAGCAGCAGCGCCAGGAGCGCGAGCGCCTCGTCCGCCAGCTCGGACTCTGGGGCGATGATCTGAAGTTCCGCGTCGGTAGTCTACCGCCGCTGCCGCGACTGCAATCGGTCAAGGCGGTCGAGGCGGAAGCGCTACGCAAGCGCATCGATCTCAGGATCGCACGCGCCGATCTCGACGTGCTGGCGAAGTCGCTGGGGCTCACCCAGGCGACGCGCTTCGTCAACGACGTCGATCTGCTGGGACGCCGCACCTACGATCGTGGGCGTGTCATCACGGAAGATGGCCATGTCGAGCGCGAAAGCAGCCGCAGCCGGACGCTGGAACTGGAGATCGACATCCCGATCTACGATTTCGGCCAGTCCAAGGTCGCGCTCGCCGAGCAGAGCTACATGCAGGCCGCCAACAAGCTGGCGGAAAAGGCGGTGAACATCCGCTCCGAGGCGCGCGAGGCCTACACCGCCTACCGTGCCAATTACGACATCACCCGGCAGTACCAGAACAACGTGCTGCCGCTGCGCAAGATCATCCTGGATCAGTCGCTGCTGCAGTACAGTGGCATGCTCACTGACGTGACCGATCTGATTACCGACGCCCGGAACCGCATTCTGTCGAACGTCGCGGCGATCAATGCCCGCCGCGACTTTTGGATCGCCCATACCGACTTCAAGCACGCCTTGATCGGCGGTGGCAGCGGAGGTGGCGGCCCGGCCGCCGTCGCGGCAGCGAGCGGCGGCGACGCCGGCGGCGGGCACTGAAGGAGCTTCCCGACATGACATCCCTATCTCGCAGAGGCTTCATCGGTTCGTCCGGACTCGTTCTGGCTGGGGCGGCCGCTGTATCGGGGCGCGCTGCCTTCGCGGCGGTCCCCGAAGCCCCGACCATGAAGGAGGCAACGACGCAGGCCCCACTCGTGCCGACCACGGGACCGGACTACCAGCCGGTCGCGACACTGAACGGCTGGTCGCTGCCTTGGCGGATGAATGGCGACTGGAAGGAGTTCCATCTCGTCGCCGAGCCGGTGGTGCGCGAGCTCGCCCCCGGCATGAAGGCCAATCTCTGGGGCTATAACGGCCAGTCGCCGGGCCCGACCATCGAGGCGGTCGAGGGCGACAAGGTCCGCATCTACGTCACCAACAAGCTACCGGAGAACACCGCCGTCCACTGGCACGGCCAGCGCCTGCCGAACGGCATGGACGGCGTCGGCGGGCTGACCCAGCCGCATATCCCACCGGGCAAGACCTTCGTCTACGAATTCCAGCTAAGGCGCTCGGGAACCTTCATGTACCACCCGCATTCGGACGAGATGGTCCAGATGGCGATGGGCATGATGGGCTTCTTCGTCGTCCATCCCAAGGACCCGGCGTTCCGGCGCGTCGACCGCGACTTCGTCTTCCTGCTCAATGCCTTCGACATCGAGGCCGGCTCCTATGTGCCGAAGGTCAACACCATGACTGATTTCAATTTGTGGTGCTGGAACAGCCGGGTGTTTCCGGGGATCGACCCCTTCGTCGTCGGCAAGAATGACAAGGTGCGGATCCGCTTCGGCAACCTGACCATGACCAACCACCCGATCCACATGCATGGCTACGAGTTCAAGGTCTCGTGCACCGATGGCGGCTGGGTCGATCCGGCGGCGGCCTGGGACGAGGTCTCGATCGACGTCGCCGTCGGCCAGATGCGCGCCTTCGATTTCGTCGCCGACGAGCCGGGCGACTGGGCGATCCACTGCCACAAATCCCACCACACCATGAATGCCATGGGGCACTCGGTGAAGACCTATATCGGCGTGAACAAGAAGGACCTCGCCAAGCGCATCGCCAAGATCGCACCCGGCTACATGCCGATGGGCTCGAACGGCATGGGTGAGATGGGCTCGATGGAAATGCCGCTGCCTGAGAATACCCTGCCGATGATGACCGGCTTCGGTCAGTTCGGCCCGATCGAGATGGGTGGCATGTTCTCGGTGGTGAAGGTCCGCGAGGGGCTGGCGAAGAACGACTACAAGGATCCCGGCTGGTTCAAGCATCCCGAAGGAACCGTCGCCTTTGAGTACAAGGGCCAGAAGCTCGCCGAGGCGGCGCGCGGCGCCTCCCCCGACAGCGGCATTGAGCCGACTGAATGGCAGGTCAAGGATCCGCGCAAGCCCCGGTTAGGCCCGGATGGCAAACCCATGGTCGCCAACAAGGCTGGCGCCCATGGCAATCATTGAAATCGTTGAACTCACTCAGGAGAACTGCATGTCTGGGATTCTCAAGGCAAATTCGCTCGTCGTCATCACTGCAATGGCTTTGTCTGCAGGAGCGGCATTGGCCGATCCCGGCCATGGCGGCGAGGCCGCCTATGGCAAGCCGGGCGATCCGAAGAAGCCGGCGCGGCCTGTTCAGGTCGTGATGAGTGAGAAGGACGGCAAGATGTCCTTCATTCCCGATCGCATCGAGATCCGCCGCGGCGAGCAGATCCGCTTCCAGCTGCGCAATAATGGCGAGCTGGATCACGAGCTCGTCCTGGCGACGCTGGAGGAGAACCTCAAGCACGCGGTCGCGATGCAGAAGAACCCCGACATGGAACATGACGATCCGAACGCCAAGCGCCTCGCGCCGAAGAAGGCCGGCGAGATCGTCTGGGCCTTCACCAAACCGGGCGAGTTCGATTTCTCCTGCCTGATCCCCGGTCACCGCGAGGCGGGCATGACCGGCAAGATCATCGTCAAGTAAGCAACCTCAGCGAAAGGAGCGTCCCATGCTGAAGACTGCCGCCACCCTTGCCTTCCTGATCGTCGCATTGCCGGCCGCCGCGCAGTCGGTCAGCGGCACCGTCACCAAGGTCGATGAGGCTCAAGGCAAGCTCACGATCAACCATGGCGCGATCAAGAACCTCGACATGGACGCCATGACGATGGTGTTCCGCGCTGGCGATCCCGCCATGTTGAAAGGGCTGAAGACCGGCGACAAGATCAAGTTCGACGCCGACAGGGTCAACGGCCAGATCACCGTCACCAAGCTCCAGAAGGCGAAGTGATTCTGATGAGCGGCAAGGCGCAAATTGCCTTGCCGCTCATAGCGCCGTTCCCGGCGATTGTTTCGGCCAAACTGGCTATTCCGTCACCGAACTCTGGCGACGCTGGTTGCGTTAGCAGGCGCATTGTCTGACGGAAGCACCATCGCGAGCTGTTTGAAGCTTCGCCTTTGACCATGCAAAGAACGAAGTACGATGAAGGGCGAGCCATGCGATTGGTCTTGCTGGCGATTTCTATTGCGCTTGTCGCGCTGCAAGCGCGGGCGGACGATGGCGATCTGCAGCGGGCGTTGATCGAAGCGTCTTGCCCCACTGCCAAGGTCACGCGCCTCAATCCCATTGGACAGAGTGAAGTCTATGAAGCGAACTGCTTCGACAGACGCATCAAGATCGTCTGCATGAACGGACGCTGCGCCGCGGATGCTCCGTCACACAGCCGGGATGATCCGGAATGATGTCCCGGCGGACCAGCTCACTGCCGTCGATGAAAGATCATGAAATGATCAGCGACTGCCTGAAACCACGCCGAAGGTGCGTGCTTTGGGCGCTCTGGGCTGTGGCCGCGGGAACGCTGTTCATGGATCAGGCGGAAGCGCAGTCGGTCAAGATTGTCGGAATCGGCGCCTCAAGCTGCCAGTATTTCTTGCGGGAGACCAACGGCAAGCCAGAGGTCGAGAAAAACTTCTTCGCCTGGGCACAGGGGTACATGAGTGGCTTGCTGCTGCGGGCGCCCCCAGGAAAGGACGAGGATCTGGACCTCGCCCCGGACGTCTATCCGTTGCTCAAGCAGGCCGAGTTCCTGCGGAGCTTCTGCACGCGCAACCCCGACGCCGATTTCAGCGATGGGGTGAACGATCTCTATCGCACGCTCCGAGCTCCACCGAGTTGAGGCCCGCAATCCTATCGGAAGGCAACGCAAATGGCGCCGACATAGGTGGCGTCGCTACCGAGGAACGAGTTCAGCAGACGTGACCGCGACGTTTCAGTTTATCCATGATCTCGGTCACCAGATCATGGGCCTCGATTACCCGCACGGCCACTGGCTGATCAATATTGCGGCCGCGCTGTTGTTTGTCGTTGCGCCGGTGTGGACACTCTGGATTGGTCTGCGGCTCGGCCAGGCGCGACGCTGTCCTTCCTGCCGCCCTACAGCCCAGACATGAACCCGATCGAGAATGCCTTCGCCAAGCTGAAGGCCATGCTCCGAGCCAAAGCAGAGCGCTCAATCGGCGCCTTGTGGGACGCAGTCGGCACCATCCTTCAGCTCTTCTCGCCGACCGAATGCGCCAACTACTTCAAGGCAGCCGGATATGATCCGGATTAAACCGGAAACGCTCTAGGGCGTAGCGACGATTTAAGGATTTGGGATTCCCCAATCGCCGCAAATCGGATTCAAAGCTGATTTTGGAGATCGGCGATGGATTGCGACGCGCTTCGGGATGACCAATGGGAGCGGATCAAGGGCTTTGTCCCCGGGGGAACAAAGGGCAAGCGTGGTCCGCGCACCGACAACCGCAAGTTTTTGGATGCTCTTCTTTGGATGGCGCGTTCCGGCGGTCGCTGGCGCGATCTGCCCGAACGGCTTGGCGATCACCGCTCGGTGAAGCGGCGCTACTATCGTTGGATCGAGATGGGCGTTCTCGACGAGATGTTGGCGGTTCTGGCGCGTGAAGCCGATCTCGAATGGCTCATGGTCGATAGCACCATCGTGCGGGCGCACCAGCATGCGGCCGGCGCACGCAAGATAAAAGGGGGGCGGATGCCCAGGGCTTGGGCCGGTCTCGCGGCGGATTGAGCACGAAAATCCACGCGGCCACGGAAGCGCTCGGTCTTCCAATCCGATTGATCGGCTCTCCCGGACAGCGCAACGACATCGCCTTTGCCCATGACTTGATCGACGGGATCGAGGCTGATGCCGCCATCGCCGATAAGGGCTACGACGCCGATCACCTCGTCAACAGGATCCTCGGGGATGGCACAGAGGTCGTCATCCCGCCCAAGCGCAACCGGAAAGACCTGCGCTCTTACGACGTCGACCTCTACAAGGAGCGCAATCGCATCGAGCGCTTCTTCAGCAAGCTCAAGCAGTTCCGGCGCGTCGCCACCCGATACGATAAACTGCTCGCCAATTTCATGGGCTTCGTCAAACTCGCCGCAATTGCCATATGGATCAAATAGTTAAATCGTCACTACGACCTAGTTGGTTGTTCCCGAGCGTTGGACGGCGCCGCCTCCCATCTCGCGTGTCACGTGTCGGAAACTCAACACGAACGCGAATGCGACAAAGGCGATGAGGGCCAGCAGTACAATCAGATTGCGTCTGCGGAGCTTGGCAGCGGCCCCAACTCGTTCAGTTTGGTGTGCTGACATATTCCATAACTCTGCGAGATTTGATTAAGCTGGGTCACCGAATGGCGATCGAGCCGGTCGCCTCTGACGATGATCCGGTTGCTCCATAGGGATCGAGCAGGGCAGCGTCTGGTCGGCTGATTTCAACCCGGCCGGCCACAACGCTTTGCAAGCGCTCGGGACCCATTTCCTTCAGCATTTTGCGGAAGCTGGAGTGCATTCCGCCATCGGCATATGCGAGCACAGGAGAGGGAGCACTCGCGCTCGTGAGTGCGCTGTAGCGCCTGTCATCGCTTGCGCGTCTCTCCGAAATCAAAGTTTGAATGGCCGGTTCGATCTCGTAGGCCGGGCACTGGCTACCGGCGACGAAACGCGAGTTGTCCCCCGCGGCATCGAAGACATATCGCCTTTCGCAGGCCGCAACCTTCGGAGGTTGCC
This sequence comes from Allobosea sp. GW821-FHT09G06, assembly GCF_059416005.1. NCBI lineage: Bacteria > Pseudomonadati > Pseudomonadota > Alphaproteobacteria > Hyphomicrobiales > Alloboseaceae > Allobosea > Allobosea sp. GW821-FHT09G06. Next base: position 76,234 of record NZ_JBWKOI010000007.1, read on the forward strand.
TTGTCGCCTCGAAGTGATCGAACCCTTCCTTCAGATTGCGCCAAAAAGCGATGTGCGGGCTGTTGCGGTGAGCTGCCAAGTTCTCCGGTGTCATCCGGAAGGGTAACGCTTGCACCTGGAAGCTCTTCTGGCCACCGGCAAACGCTTCGCGAGCCAATCCGAAAATCTCCGTCACGCCATCATCCGTCATGGCGAAGCAGCCCGCGGACGTGCAGGCTCCATGGACCATCAGCGCGGAACCCGTGAAGCCCTGCGATCGCTCCAACGCGTTCGGATAGCCCAGATTGAACGATAGGTAGAACTGTGACCTGGGGTTCATCAGGTCAGGAGTGACCGTGTAAATTCCCTCCGGGGCTTGCCGATCGCCTTCGCGCGTTTTGGGGCCAAGTTGCCCCGACCAGCGACACATCGGATAGGTTTTGAGGAGAGCAAACCGGCCACTTCGATCCCGCTTCCAAACCTCCAGCTCGCTCTCTTTTTTGAAGATGCGGATGAAGATCGGGTCGGCTTGCGACATGCCTTTCGTCGACATTTGCGAGACCAGCTTCGCAGGCAGGGGCTGCAAATGCCGCGCGTCATCACCATCGCCCACGACGCAGCCGGAAAGCAGCGCCAAAAGGCCGATGGCCGTCGCAATTTTGACCAAGGTCGAGGAGCGTTGAGACATTGCTTGAGGATGACCGGCTATGGCTTCTGAGGCGTTAATAGCGAGTTAGCCTACAAGCTGATGCCACTAGAGGTTCAAGGGGCAAAGTGCCGCGCAGTTGAACCTTTGGCAGAATGGGGCTTGAACCTCATGTCACTATAGGTGCGACACCTGCGGGAACGTAGGAGTTTGCGAAGTGAAAAGTTCCCGCCAGATCCTCTGGCGCTCAACCGCGACGTTCGCCGCGGATTGGAGAAAGCCGGCGGTGTCCCAGATCCCGCGCTACGCCCTCGCCGTCGCAATGCTGCGATCGGCCCGTGGACTCGCTTGAGCTGTGTGTGCCGCTCACAAGTACCGCCCGTGGTGGCGTCATAGGGCGGAACGACCCGGAAGCCGAGATCCCGTTCCTCCCATCGAGCGATCCGCTGAGCCCCTAGCGAGGTGGGGTAATGCTCGCGGTCACCACCTCCGGACGGCCGAGAATGCGGCCCAAGTCCTGCCAATCGTTTTGGTTGGTCGGGGACTGACGCTTGATGAAGGTCAAGCCGGAGCGCGACCACGGGAGGATTTTATCGATCTGGTTGTCCAGAACGAATTCTCCACGATCGGTCACGACGGTAAGAACTGCGTGCCCGCCACCTTCGCGGTCAATCACGACTGTGATCAAGAGCGAGGAGAGCGGCCAGCCCCTCCTCAAAAGCTCGCGCCGCTTTTCCAGCACATAATCCTCGCAGTCCCCTCTTCCGGTCGTTGCGTAAGTCCAGCGCTCGGCGACGCCGAACTGATCGAAATCGGTTACCGGCTCAATGGCTTTATTGAAGCGGAGGTTGATTTCAACAAGCTCCGCCCAGCGTGCGTCGGTCAGGCCCACGGTCTGCCTACCAGTTCGCTGAGGAACACAGTCTGTCGGGTTAGCATTGCAAAATTGACCCCACCCAATGGGGGGCAAGGCGGCTTGTCCGGCATGAAGGTGAGCAAAGTCGGTAAGGCCATTGGCGCTCGCCGGCGACAAACAAAGCTGGGCTGCGATGATAGCAGCAACGACAAAGCAAGATCTGGCGAGCGCAAGCATGACAATCTCCTATCGAGAATTGTCGTAGCGCCCGCGAATTCGAATCGAACAAAAATCTCGGTATAAATTGAGAGAATGATATTCAGGGTTCGTTTTCTTTAACAAATGGTTCTTTCAAAATGCCGCTCACCGCATCAGGCGAGATCAAGGAGTACGTTTATGAGATCTCGTAACAGAGCCTTGGCGCTGGCTTTGATTGTTCTTGCAGGCGTCTTTTACGCTGTATCGTTTGTGCGCATGCAACAGACGGAGGACCGGAGACACGTCGAGGATCCAAACGTGCATTCGACGCCCGGCAAACTGTGACCTGTGAAATTGCGTCAATCTGCCTCAGAATGCCGCCTTGAACCTCTAGTGACTCCAGCTTGTATCCTGGGCGTCCAGTGTTCGTTAGGAGCGCCTGCAATGAATGATACCGCTTCCAAGCCGCATGAAGGATTGCCGTGCCCGGTCTGCCGCGTCGATCTCGTCATGAGCGATCGACAGGGCATCGAAATCGATTACTGCCCCAAGTGCCGCGGCGTTTGGCTCAACCGCGGCGAACTGGACAAAATCATTGAGCGCAGTTTGCGGGAGCCAAGTTCAGCTCAGGAGCAACCGCAGCCCAGCTTCCTAACTCAGCCCGGCGCTCCAACACCTTGGGGGGCAGCACTCGCTCAACCTGGCTACCAGGGCTATGCGCCCCAAGGCGGTCATCAAAGTGGCTACGACAGTCATGGCGGGAGCCACGGAGGGGGGCATGGCGGTGGCCATGGTGGCGGTTTCGGCCGACGGGGGTTCCTCGGCCGGATCTTCGACTGAACTGACCGCGAAAGTCAGATCCGAGTGTCGTGTCCAGAGGACTGCCGAATGTCCTCGTCCTCAATCTGAATGGTCGTGTGCGAGATTCCAAACTCCTCGCGCATGACCACGCTGGCGGCTTGCAGGGTGCTCTTCGCCTGCGACATATCAGACGTGATGACGTGACAGCTCATTGCATCGAGACCGGATGTGAGCGTCCAGACGTGGAGATCGTGGACCGCGGTGACATTCGGAAGTGACGCCAAACGAGCTTCGATCGCTCCGACGTCGATCTCCGGCGGTGTCCCCTCCATCAGGATGTGGACCGCCTGTTTCAGGAGCATCCAGGTGCGCGGGACGATGAAGAGCCCGATCGCCGCGCCGATGATCGGGTCGGCCAGTTTCCACCCTGTGAACATCACCACTGCGGCAGCAACAATGACACCTAGCGAGCCCAACATATCGCCGAGCACCTCGTAGTAGGCGCCTTTGACGTTCAGGCTTTCGGACGAACCGCCTGAGAGCAATTTTAGGCTCAGTAGATTGACGAACAGGCCGATGACCGCAACAATCAGCATGGGACCACCGAGGATCTCCGGCGGGTTTTTGAAGCGTTGATAGGCCTCGAATAGGATGTAGACGGTCAGCAGCAACAGCACGACCGCATTCGCGAGCGCCGATAGAATTTCAAGGCGAACATACCCGAACGTCTGCTTTGGCGTGGAGGGGCGCTCAGCAAATCGAATGGCAATAAGCGCCAGCGCCAAACCGCCCGCATCGGTGAGCATGTGCGCGGCATCTGCCAGCAGGGCCAGACTGCCGGTCCAGAGGCCTCCAACAACCTCCGCAATCATGAAGGTTGTCGTGAGGCCGAGAGCAAGCGCGAGGCGCGACTTGTGCTTGCCAGCGCCGGTGACCTGCGCTCCGCCGTGAGAATGTCCTGCGCCCATGAAGCCCTCTCAATCGATTTGCAGCTAGGCCGATCGAAATCGGAACCTGGAGGAATTGAGACGAAGGCCCATCCTTCTGGCCCGTCCTTGGAAGCAGCCGACGAGACTAGGAATGGTCATTGTGAGGCGGCTGACCCGGGCTCTCGATCCGAACGTCGGCCTTTAGCCGGCCGGCCCGAGCAAAAATGAACTCGACGGGCAGAGTGGTACCTGGCTCGACCTTCTGCCTCAAACCGATGAGACGAATTTGCTGATAGTCAGGCTTGAGGCTTGTCTTTGCCGACGGAGCCAGATCGATCTCACCAAGCTCGTCCATTCTCGTGCTGGCTGAGCGCCGGATGGTCCTCTCAAACACGACGCCAGAGGCTGCAGTCGTTTCGACGGCAACAAGTCGATCCAGCCTCGGGGCGTTATTCTCAAAGATTGCGAACACTGGCAGGTCGTCCCCAACCAAGGCCGTCCCGCTCGACCACGGGTGTATTACGGATACACCGTTGGCCCGAGCTACGGGCTCAGTATGGGTCATGCCCAGCAGCAGGAACGGCCCAACACCTATCAGCGCCAGGCCGACCGTCCTGCCAACGGCTTTATAGCTCGGAGAAGCGACCTGGTCGGCTCGTCCGAGAGCATCGATAAATTTCCTGAACCCGGTGCCAATCATTTGGAGCCGCCCTTCAATCCTGTGTGGGACGGAGCCGATCGCGAATTCAGCGGCATCAAGCTGACCACCAGTATCAAAGACACGCCGATGCTGATGGCGATGTCGGCTCCGTTGAAGGTCGGCCAGTGGTAGCCTGCCCAGTGAAGATCGATGAAATCGGTGACGGCGCCTTGTCGCCAGCGATCCGTGGCGTTGCCCAGGGCTCCACCCGCGATCAAAGACAATCCTATCTGCTCCAGATTTGTCTCACTCTTCGCAGCCCAGACCAGCAATCCTATAGCGACGACAAACTTGAAGAGGCCGAGAGCGCCGGGCCAGGCGTCCAGCCACTCGCTGCCCAAGCCGAAGCTGACCCCGTAGTTGAAGCCGAGCCTTACATTCAGAAACGGCGTCAATTCGATGATGCGCGGAGGCACCATGACCTTGTTGAGGATCAACCACTTGCTGATCTGATCGGCGGCTAGCGCAACAGCTGCCCAAGCAAGCACGCGACGGGTTGTCCGAGCCTGTGACATTACATGTTCCCGGATTGTTGAGAGCGATAGCCGATCCATCGGCCTACGCGCGCGCAATAGGCACGGTAAGGCTCGCCCAAAGCCTTCAGCAGAACGCCTTCTTCGATGCGTACCTGGAGCGCTATCGCATAGAGCGCCGACGCTGTGAGTCCAGCCTGGACGATGCTCGGCTTGGCGATGAAAAGGCCGCCGAATAGGAGTGCTTGGCCGACAAAAACGGGATTGCGCGAGATGGCGAACGGACCCCCATCAACGATAGGCCCGACGTGGTCTTCAGCCGTCCCGATCCGCCATGAGGCACCCATGTAACCCTGCGCAAAAAGGGCAAGGCAGACTCCGGCAAGCACCAGGACGAATCCCACCACGTCTGGCGCATTTCCGCCCAGTAGGCCCGACAACGGATCGGCGGAAAATGCACTACCAAAAATTGTCGTGCCTAACGGCCACAGCACCGCTCCTGCGAACGACAGCCTGAACAGCAGCGCCGGCACGAATTGGCGCGGCGATCCGTTGTCGAATAACCACACTGGCTGATCTGAGGATCGAGCTAGCGCGGACGATAGCGCCAAGAATCCCGCAACGTAGGCGATGGCCACCCCGTACGCCGCGAGTTCCAGGGCCGACATTGCTAAGACACTTGACTGGCGTTGAAGCGCAATAGCCGCAGGGCGTTTGCGGTTACGATGACGGTCGCTCCCGTGTCAGCAAGGATGGCGACCCACAAGCCAGTGTAGCCCAAGACGCTGGTCACGAGGAACACGCCCTTGAGCGCCAGCGCGATGGTGATGTTCGTCCGGATATTGCCCATCGTCGCCCGCGCCAGGCGGATCATGGCAGCGACATCCCGAACCCGGCTTTTGAGGACGGCTCCGTCGGCCGTCTCCAGAGCAACATCCGTGCCGGAGCCCATGGCCACTCCGACATTGGCTGCAGCGAGGGCGGGGGCGTCATTGATGCCGTCACCGACCATCATCACAGATGTCTCGCTCGCGAGCGATTTGATGGCGGTGACCTTATCGTCAGGCATCAGCTCGGCTTTGTGCTCCATGCCAAGTCCACCTGCGATGGCGGCGCCGGTTCGAGCATTGTCGCCGGTCAACATAAGCGATCGAATTCCCATCGCCTTCAATTCGGCTACAGCCAGGGCAGCATCATCCCGAGGTTCATCACGCAATGCGATTAGCCCCACCAGGTTGTCGCCGGCGATGACGGCAGCGACGGTCTTTCCATCGGATTCAAGCCGCTCGACATTCGCCTTGGCCTCAGAGTCGAACGTCGCTCGGGAAATCGCATGCCGGGGCGCGCCAACAAAAACCGAAATGCCATCCAAGGAGCCAGTGACACCTTGCCCGGCGATAGCCGCAGCATTTTGCGCTGGTCGAACCGTGATGGCGTGAGACTTGGCGCGATCCAAGATTGCCTCAGCCAGAGGGTGGTTGGATCCGGTTTCAACGGATGCCGCGAGTTCGACGACGCGGCGTTCATCCTCTCCGAGTGCGATCACTTCAGTCACGCGCGGAGTACCAGCGGTCAACGTACCGGTCTTGTCGAAGGCGACGACGCCCGTCTTGGCGGCCGCTTCAATGACAACCCCGCCCTTCATCAGCAGGCCCTGACGGGCACCAGTAGACAATGCGGCTGCAATGGAGGCGGGCACCGAGATGACGAGCGCGCATGGACATCCGATCAGCAGCAGCGCCAGCGCCCGGTAGATCCAGACCGACCATTCGGCGCCGAGCAGGAGCGGAGGCAGCAGTGCGACCAGCACGGCAAGCCCGACGATCGCCGGCATGTACCAGCGCGAGAAGCGGTCGATGAAGCGCTCGGTCGGGGCGCGGGCCTCCTGCGCCTCCTCGACCAGGCGGATGATGCGGGCGATGGTGTTGTCCTCGGCCGCCTTGTCGACGCGCACGCGCAGGGCCGCTTCGCGATTGACCGAACCGGCATAGACGGGCTCCCCGACGCCCTTGGTCTTGGGCATCGACTCGCCAGTGACCGGGCTCTCATCGATGCCGGAGGTGCCGTCGGTGATCTCGCCATCGGCCGGGATGCGGTCGCCGGGACGGACAAGCACGGTCTGGCCGATTCTGAGGCTCGTGGCGTCGACCTGGCGGGTCGAGCCGTTCTCCTCGATGATGGCCGTCTTCGGGACGAGATCGCCGAGCGCGCGGATCGAGGCGCGGGCCCGGTCGGCCGCGACGCCTTCGAGGACTTCGCCGACGGCGAAGAGGAAGACGACCAGCGCCGCTTCCTCGGCGGCGCCGATGAAGAGCGCGCCGATGGCGGCGATCGTCATCAACATTTCGATGGTGAAGGGGATGCCGGCGCGGGCCGCCGCGAAGGCGCGTTTCGCCACCGGCGCGACGCCGACGACGCAGGCCACGATAAAGGCCCAGTGGCCGATGCCAGGCCAGATCAGCCCGGCGGCATAGGCGGCACCGAGGAACAGGCCGGTCGCGATGACGAGCCGGCCCTTGCCGGTCTGGTACCAGCTCGCGCCGTCGGGCGTGGCCTCATGGACATGGCCGGGCAGGCCGTGGCCGTGGTCCTTCACTGCAGACGTGGAGCCCGAGACCTTGGCACTGTGTGAATGAGCGGCGTGCTTGTCGCCTGGTTGATCGTGATTGTGGTCATGATCATGCTTATGGCCAGCATGATCATGGCTCTGCCCGTGCTCATGACCATGGTTGTGCCCATGCTCATGATCATGCGAGGGGCCATGGTCATGGCCCGAACATGAAGTTTTGCCGTGATCATGCTTGGCATGATCGTGATCGTGGTGATCGTGAGTGTGACCCGCGTGACCATGATCATGCCCGCAGCCACAGCTGTCTTCTTTTGCCGCAGGCGCGGGTGATGCCAGTGCTGCAAGCGCAGTAGTGGTGTAGCCGAGGCCCTTCACGCGCTTCTCGATTGCGTCAGGGGCGGTTTGTCCGGCATCCAGTGCAAGGGTCAAAGTCTCGGATATCACCGAGACTTTGACATTGCTGACGCCGGGGAGGCGCTCCACGGCGCCGCGGATCTTCGCTGCGCAACTTGCGCAGTCCATACCCGCGACCTTCCAAGACAGGGTCTGCTTTGATGGTTCAGTTTTATCGTGGTCGTGGGCTTGACCGACGTCGTCATTCGCGTGGCGCTTGCTCTCCACCATCGCTATTGCGCCGAAGCCCAGGCTTTTCACGCGCTGCTCGACCGCCTGACGAGATGTACGCGTCTCGTCTAGCTTCAACTTCATCGTTTCCGACATCAGCGAGAGCCTGAAATCGGACACGCCTGGCATTTTTTCGACGGCACCGCGCACCTTGGCCACGCAGCTGGCGCAATCCATCCCGCTAATCTTCCAGCTCAAAGGCTGAAGCTTGCTGTCCTTGCTGGCGGCCATAGGGATGACTCCTGGTGCCCGAATTTCGGAAGCTGCATCTCTACAACCTCTAGCGACTTCAGGTTCAAGCGAAAAATTTCATACTCTGGTTGCGGGCCAAATCGCCCGCCGACGGAGTCTCGCCGGGCTTCGGATGGCTCGAACATTCAACGGGAATTCCTAGGTCTTGACAGGCTTCAGCAGTTTCTCTTATTGCAAATGAAATGCATTTACAGAAAGCCCTTCCGATGAAGGGCAGTGAGATCGCTGAAACCGGCTGGCGCAGGCAGCGCGGCGAGCCGTCCATGCTCGACGTGTTTCGGAGCATCACAGTAAATCCTGGTGCGACGCCCTGGCGCAGATTCCTTGCCTTCGTGGGCCCCGGCTATCTCGTTGCAGTGGGCTATATGGACCCCGGCAATTGGGCGACTTCACTCGCTGGGGGAGCGCAGTTCGGCTACGCGCTGCTGGTCGTCGCTCTCATTTCCAACATCATGGCGATTATTCTGCAGGCCCTTTGCGCCCGCTTAGCCATCGCGACCGGCCGGGATCTCGCGCAAGCGTGCAGGGACGCGTTTCCAAAAGCGGTCTCATGGCCGCTATGGGCCTTCGCGGAGCTGGCCATCTGCGCAACCGACCTCGCTGAAGTCATCGGGACGGCAATCGCGCTGAATTTGCTGTTCGGCATGCCCATGGAGATTGGCGTCTTAGTCACCGCTCTCGACGTGATCGTTATCCTTTGGCTGCAGAATATGGGCTTCCGTTGGGTCGAAGCCTTTATCATCACGCTACTCGGCGTAATTGCGCTCTGTTTCGGCATCCAGATTGCTCTGGCGGATCCGAACTGGGGTGAGGTCATTCGAGGTTTTGCTCCGACGACCGAGATCGTCCGCAATCCCCAGATGCTCTACCTGGCCTTGGGAATCATCGGTGTGGCCTGCTGCCGGTTTCGTGGACACCGAGATTGGGTGTTTCATGAAACCGGAGGTGGCGTATGCGGCGACGACAGTTTGGACGTGAGTTCAAGATCGAGGCGGTTCGCCTGATCAAGGATCGCGGAGTGAGCGTGGCACAGGCGTCTCGGGATTTGGATGTCCATGAGAACCAGCTGCGCAAATGGGTGAAGCTCTTTTCGGCCGATCCTGCGCAGGCTTTTCCCGGCCACGGCCAGATGAAGCCGGAGCAGCTTGAGATCGAGAAGCTGCGGCGCGAGGTGGCCAAGCTCAAGGCGGAGCGCGATATCCTAAAAAAGGCCGCAGCCTACTTCGCGAAGGACGTGACATGAGGTTCACGTTCATTGCGAAGCACCGGGGGATCTGGCCGGTGGCATGGCTTTGCGAAGCGCTGGATGTGTCGCGTTCGGGCTTTCATGCCTGGCTTAACCGATCGCCGAGCCTGCGTGCGCGCGACGACGAGGAGATTGGCGCGAGGGTCCGTGCAAGCTTCCTTGGTTCGGATCGGACCTATGGCGCCAGGCGCGTCTGGCGCGACGTGCTGGAGGAAGGTATCGATTGCGGCCTGCATCGCATCGAGAGGCTGATGCGGGCCCAGGCTTTGCGTGCCAGGCCGCGTCGACGCAGCCTGCCCAGGGATGAGGGCCGACGAGCGGCCATCGCCCCGAATACGCTCGGCCGGGAGTTCCATGCCGAGCGTCCGAACCAGCGCTGGATCGCGGACTTTACCTACATATGGACCGCGGAGGGTTGGCTTTACGTTGCAGCCGTCATCGACCTCTTCTCCCGCCGTGTGGTGGGCTGGTCGATGAAGGCCGAAATGACCGCCGGGCTCGTGACCGATGCGCTGATGATGGCGATCTGGCGCCGGGGAAAGCCGGATGCCCTGCTGCACCATTCGGACCAGGGTAGCCAGTATGCCAGCGAGCAGTTCCAGAAGCTTATGGCCGACAACGGCGTCACTTGCTCGATGAGCCGCTCTGGCAATGTCTGGGACAACGCCGCGATGGAGAGCTTCTTCTCGTCGCTGAAGACCGAGCGGATCAGAGGCAGGGTTTACCGCACGCGCGACGATGCTCGCGCCGACGTGTTCGATTACATCGAGCGCTTCTACAATGCCGTTCGCAGGCACTCGACCATCGGCTACATCAGCCCGGTCGAGTTCGAAAAGAAGGTTGGATTAGCTTAACCAGCTGTCCACAGAACCGGCAGCAGGCCAGTGCCACGGTGATGCCGCATAATCTCTATCTGCACTCCGGCATCGTGCAGACCCGGGCATACGGGAGCACGATCCCTGAGAAACGAGACGCGCTAAAATGGGCAACTCTCGACTCAACGATCGCTCTGATGTTTGCGCTCATCGTCAATGCGTCCATCCTCGTTCTGGCTGCTGCAAGCTTTCATAAGACTGGGCAGACCGAGGTCGCGGAGCTCGGCAGAGCGCACGAGTTGCTCGCGCCGCTCCTCGGAGCTTCAATCGCACCGACCCTTTTCGCGATTGCCCTTCTCTGCTGCGGGCTCAACTCGACGGTCACCGCGACGATGGCGGGTCAGATCGTCATGGAAGGCTTCCTCGATATCAAGCTTCCCTCGTGGCTACGACGGTTGGCGACCCGGCTCGTGGCCATCGTTCCCGCCCTCCTCGTCACCTGGATCTATGGTGCTGGAGAAACGGCGAAACTTCTGATCCTAAGTCAGGTCGTCCTGGGTCTTCAGCTTCCTTTCGCGATCGTTCCACTCGTCATGTTCACTGCGTCGCGGACAAAAATGGGCGAGCTCGTCGCGCCACGGTGGTTAACGGTGACCGCAGCGGTGGTGGCTGCCATCATCATCATCCTCAATATCAAATTGCTGGTCGACCTCGCGGTTGGGTGAACATCTCGTCGCATTGCCTGAGCGCAGTGGCCGGCTTAACAGAGCATCGTGAGAACCATTTCGAGCGCATACTGTTGGCGGTGCCTATGGGCAGTTGCGCTCGCTTGCGCGCTGGTGCTGACGTGCTTGATACAGCCCGTTCAGGCCAGCTACTCACTCGAATTAACCGCCGCGAGCCCTGCCAAAGACCTGCCGAGCGATTCTGGTTCGCAGGCGCCGGCCCGCATTTCGGACCACCACCAATCTTTGCAGAATGGGAATTCAGACCGGCACGCGCCTGGCGATAGGGCTTTGCTGCCCAGCGGTAAGCTGGCTGCTGCCGACGAAAACAGCTGGCCACGGTTCGTTCACCTACCTGCGCCCGCCGTCGATGCTACGGTTGTCGTGCCAGTCCGGGCACTTCTTCGCCAAGGATCAAGAGCACCGCCAGCCCTCATGACGTGAGTTGAACCGGCCTAGCCGGCCCCTTCGCTATGAGGAGACGACCTTGATGATTTTGCCCCCCGCAAGCGGCATTCCGAAGTCCGGCTTGGGCGCTAATTCCCCAACTCTTGCCATCCGTCACAGTGGGGATCGACGCGCGGCGGCGCATGCCTTTCGTCGCTATCAGCGCCAAAATCAAATGTGTCAGCCATGCCATTTCTGAAGTGGATACGGTACGGAGCGTGGGCTGCCGTTATCCTGATTAGCTTCACCTGCGCGGCGATTTTGCTGGGCTGGTGGCGGGTTGACGGATCCAGGGTTACCGCGGAGAGCCGATCCAACATCTCTACGCCCGTGGACATCGGAGGGCCATTTTCGCTGACCGATCACCGAGGGAAGGCTGTTACCGATAAGGACTTTGTCGGCAAACCGATGGCCGTATTTTTCGGCTTCACGCATTGCCCGGAAGTCTGCCCAACCACGTTGGTTCAGTTGGGAAACCTGACGAAGCAGATCGGGCAAGCGGCGGACAAGCTCCAGATCCTGTTCATCACGGTTGATCCTGAACGCGACACTCCAGAGCAGATGGCGCTCTATCTGGAGTCCTTCGACCCACGGGTCGTCGGCTTGAGCGGGACCCGTGAGCAGGTGGAGGCTGCTCTGAAGGCGTACAAGGCCTATGCCAAAAAGGTCCCGACCGACGGCAGCTACACCATGGATCACACCGCGTCCGTGTATCTTATGAATGCGGACGGCAGCTTCCGAACGATGATCGACTATCACGAGGAAGATAGCTCGGCGCTCGCCAAAATTCGCATGGTGTTGAGGTGATCAGCAGGCGCCGATGGCTCGGCGCTTCCGTCGTCATATTAGGCATCGCGGCCCCGGCAGCATATCTCGGGCTGGCTCGGCGATTTGGGGGACAGGCAGAATTCCGCCCGGCAGTGACCTTTGAGGACGTCAACGGCCAGCCGCGATCGCTGGCCGATTTCCGGGGCAAGTACGTGCTCCTGAATGTCTGGGCGACCTGGTGCCCACCATGCGTGAAAGAGATGCCTTCGCTTGATAAGCTTCAGGCTTTGAAAGGCGACACTCGCTTTGAGGTTGTCGCCCTTTCAGTCGACCGGAAAGGTCCGCAGCTCGTCAAAGACTTTTACCTGCGCGCGAATATTCGATCGCTTGGAATCTACCTCGATCGCGAGGCCCGGAGCATGTCTGCCCTCCGGGTCACGGGACTTCCGATGACGCTATTGCTCGATCCAAGCGGCGTCGAGGTCGCGCGGTGGGCTGGAATGCGGGAATGGGATAAGCGGGAGATGATGCGGGAGATCGACGAGCGGATCACCGAAAGGTCGACTGGTCGATGATCGCCTCCGGACGGCACCTTCAAGAAAGCGCGAGCCTCGGCCTCCCAAATTGCCTCGGATGCTCAACTCGCGATAATTCGGAACCATGATGGCAACCAGGTCAGCTCGAACGATCGGACGCAGCCTCTTGGCTGTCGTTGGCGGTCTCGTGCTGCTGCTTCAGCTGCTGGTTAGTGCGTCGGCGACGAGCAACCATCTCGCCATCAAATTCGTTCAACGCGGCACTCCGCTGTCAGAAATTTGCGGGACAACGCCGGCCACCAAAGGTGATCGCGCCGCGCATATCGAAGGCCTGAACAGTTGCTGTTTCTGGGCGAAACCCATCGCCTTGACGTCCTTGGTCCCGCCTGCGGCCGCAGTCTTGGTTTCGGATCGTCCCGGGCCAGCCAAGTTGGTTTTTGCGCTGCCCTTCGCTCCGTTCGTTTTGCCACCCTCGACAGCACCGCCGCGCGCGACCGGTCCTCCATCCCAAAGTTGATCAAGCGGGCCGCGCGAGAGGCTTTGCTAGGACCGCGTTCAGCGGATCCGAAATCGTAGCTGAACCTCACGCGCACAGACAGCGCCGTGCATTGGGGCAGCTCATGATCCCGATCAGCCCAGGGGCGCCGCGGAGTGCTCGGCGAAATTCTCAAGTCCCGGTTCGCTATCCTCACGGCTGTCGCAACTGCGGCAGTCGCGATTTTGGCTGCGTCACTCTTCGTCGATGAGAAGGCCCCACGAGCGGGAACCGCTGGGGCACTCGGGTTCTATCGACTCGGTGGCGAATTTACCGACCTGAAAAGCTTCCAGGGTCAGCCGGTTCTCTTGAGCATCTGGGCGACGTGGTGCTTGTCATGCCGCGAGGAGCTTCCGGCTCTCGCGCGCCTAAATCGCGAGTGGAAAGAGCCCAGCCTTCGCGTCGTCGCACTGTCCGTCGATCGTGACGGCGCGGAAGTCGTAGAACCTTTGCTCCGCAATCTCGGCATCGTGGACTTGCCGGTCTTTCTCGATCCCGCCGGCCGGGCCGTGAAAGAATTTTCGGTTTCCGGGCTGCCGACGTCCATCCTTCTCGATCGCAATGGTCGCGAGGTCGGCCGCTGGTTCGGCCCCAGATCTTGGGATGCGACGGCAACGAGGCAGGAAATCATCGGGCTGATCGCAAAGGGTGGAAACGAAGGACAGAAGCCCTGATGGAAATCGCGAACATCAGCATTCTAGCCGCTCTCGCCGCCGGCGCCGTCTCGTTTCTGTCCCCCTGCGTGCTGCCGTTGGTCCCTGGCTACCTGTCGTATGTCGCGGGAAGCTTGTCGGTCGACTCCGACAGCCCGAGAGCGCGGATAAGTGCCTTTGCTATGAGCTTCTGGTTCGTGCTCGGATTTTCGACGGTTTTCGTCATCCTGGGCGCGGGAGCCTCTGCGTTAAGCCGGCTTCTGCTCTCCTATCGTTACGAGGCCGGCCTCGTCGGCGGCGCGATCATCGTCGTCTTTGGCATTTTCAGCACTGGCGTTGTGCGGATCCCCTGGATGGAGCGGGAATTCCGACTGAGTCCGCAAGTGTCAGGCGGACGGCCGCAAAGCGCTTACATTCTCGGGCTCGCTTTCGGTTTCGGATGGACGCCCTGCATCGGGCCGATTCTCGGCGCAATCCTTACCGTGAGCGCGACCTCTACGACGCCCGCGGCGGGCGTGGCTCTCTTGGCGATCTACTCGCTCGGCCTGGCCATCCCCTTTCTCCTCACCGCTCTGCTAGCCGGCGGCATCACTGCGCGTCTGCGGAGGCTGCGCAGCTTCGGTCGAGGTCTCCAGATTTTCACGGGCCTAACGATGGTTGCCATGGGGCTCGCCATGATGACGGGGCGCCTCTCAACCATGGCGTTCTGGCTACTCGAAACCTTCCCAATCCTCGCACTTATCGGTTGAAAGGCCTCTATTTGATGACAAATCCCAGCATGTTACCCGACCAGGAAGGGCGGTGGTCGTTTCTGTATCTGGCATGGCTCGTTGCGCTGGTCGCGAGCTTAAGCGCGCTCTTCATCGGCGAGGTGATGGGACAGGCTCCCTGCAGCCTTTGTTGGCAACAGCGGGCATTCATGTTCCCGCTCGCCATCCTACTCGCTATCGCCAGCTTTCGTGCGGACACGACGGTTTGGCGATATGCATTGCCGCTGGCCGCTCTCGGTGCGGCGATCGCTCTGTTCCACAGCCTGCTCTACGCTGGCCTGATCCCAGAAGGCATCCAGCCCTGCTCGCAAGGCCCGTCCTGCGCGAGCGCAGAGATGACCGTCCTTGGAGTTCTGCCGCTCCCATACCTCTCGCTGGCAGCATTTTTAGCAATCGTGTTCGCCCTGCTTGCTTCAAAGTCGAAGGCACAATCATGAACCGTCGCGGCCTTGTCATTGCAACTGGCGCGCTGGCGCTCTCGTTCTTCGTGGGCGGGAGTGTGGCTTACAACGCTCAACAAGCGCGGAGAGCGCGCGAGATTGCCGCGGCCCGTGCCGAGGCATTGGTGCGGAGCCATTCCCCGGTCCTTGGTCCGCTGAACGCGCCCGTCACAATCGTGGAATTCTTCGATCCATCGTGTGAGGCGTGTCGAGCCTTCTATCCGCCCTTGAAGCAGATCATGGGTTTGTTCCCCAACGATGTTCGCCTCGTTATGCGTTACGCGGCATTTCACGACGGCTCCGACGCCGCCGTAAAAATCCTTGAAGCGGCTCGCCTTCAGGACAAGTTCGTGCCCGTCCTCGAGGCACTCTTGGAGTTTCAGCCGGAGTGGGCCGATCACACTGGACCCGTGTTGGAGAAGGCTTGGGCGCGCGCGAAAGATGCGGGCTTGGATATCGAGCTGGCGAAGCGGGACTGGACACGCGCTGAAATCCAAGCTGCCCTGGATAGCGACACCCGCGACAGCAAATCTCTGGAGGTGACACGCACTCCGACGTTCTTTGTGAACGGCCAACCGCTGACCGACTTCGGCCCACAGCAGCTCTACGACATGGTTCGTCGGGAGGTACAGAAGACGAAGTAGCGCGGATATTTTCGATGCGGTGGCTGGATGAGCTGGCCTGCCCCGATTGAGTGGTCCGGTTTCAATCTAATGCATGGTCGGCTTCACGGCCACGCTCGGCGTCGGCATGATAGTCGCAGGCGCTGGCGGCTTGTAGCCGAGCGAAGAGTGCGGGCGCCTGGTGTTGTAGTGCTGGCGCCAGCTCTCGATGACGATCTTCGCCTCGGAGAGGCTGTAGAAGATCTCTCCGTCCAGGAGCTCGTCACGGAGCTTCGCGTTGAAGCTCTCGCAATAGCCATTTTCCCACGGCGAGCCCGGCTCGATGAAGGCCGTCTTCGCTCCGACGGCTGCGATCCAGTCCCTAACCGCTTTGGCGACGAACTCCGGACCATTGTCTGAACGCACATGACCCGGCACGCCGCGCATGATGAAGAGGTCGGAGAGAACGTCGATCACATCGGTCGACCTGAGCCGCCGATCGATGCGGATCGCCAGGCATTCCCGGGTGAACTCGTCGATCACGTTCAACATGCGGAACTTCCGGCCGTTATGGGTACGGTCCTCGACAAAGTCATAGGACCAGACGTGGTTGGGGTGCTCTGGTCGAAGCCGCACGCAGGATCCGTCGTTCAGCCAGAGGCGTCCCTTCTTCGGCTGCCGCCGAGGCACTTTGAGCCCCTCTCGCCGCCAGATCCGCTCGACGCGCTTGACGTTCACTGCCCCGCCGGCGGCATGCAGCAACGCTGTGATCCGCCGATAGCCGTAGCGCCCATACCGGGTGGCGAGCTCAACAATGTCGGCCGTTAAGACCGCCTCGTCGGCGCGACCCAGCGGCTGCTTTCGCTGCGTCGAACGATGCTGCCCCAGGACCCGGCACGCCAGTCGCTCCGAAACCCGGAGCTTCACCACGACATGCTCGACACAGCGACGACGCCGGGCGGGGCTCAGAAGTTTCCCGAGGCGGCCTCTTTGAGAATGAGCTTCTCAAGCGTGAGGTCCGAGACCGCCTTGCGAAGCCGCTCGTTCTCCTTCTCGAGGTCCTTCAACCGCTTCACCTGATCACTCTTCAGGCCGCCGAACTCCTTGCGCCAACGATAATAGGTGAAGGCCGTCACACCGATCGTGCGGATCGCCTCGGCAACCGGCCGGCCCTGAGACAACAACACATCGACCTGTCGCAGCTTCGCGACAATCTCTTCAGGCTTATGCTTCTTCTGCGCCATAGCGGCTTCCTCCAAGGCTCAAAAGCCTACTTCACGGAGGACCACTTTTCAGGGGGCAGGCCATCAACCTGTTCCCGCATCTGACGATCCTGGAGAACCTGACCCTGGCGCCGATCTGGGTTCGCAAGATGCCCAAGAAGGACGCCGAGGAGATCGCGATGCACTACCTCAAGCGCGTCAAGATCCCCGAGCAGGCGTTGAAGTATCCGGGCCAGCTCTCCGGCGGACAGCAGCAGCGCGTCGCCATCGCCCGCTCTTTGTGCATGAGCCCGAAGATCATGCTGTTCGACGAGCCGACCTCGGCGCTCGATCCGGAGATGGTCAAGGAGGTGCTCGACACCATGGTGTCGCTGGCGGAGGAGGGCATGACCATGCTCTGCGTCACCCATGAGATGGGCTTCGCCCGCCAGGTCGCGGACCGGGTCATCTTCATGGATGCCGGCCAAATCGTCGAGATGAACACCCCGGACGAGTTCTTCAGGAACCCGCAGCACGAGCGCACCAAGCTCTTCCTCAGCCAGATCCTGCACTGAGGAGAAACGGGACGCAGAACCGATGGACAGCAGCAAGCGAGAGCTGTTGATCTTCACTAAGTGGGAAATGCAGCAAGCACGCCAAAGATGCGATCGTGCCAGTCCTGCCCTGCAAGGCACTTTGATCTACTCACTCCGGTCGATGTTTCGCGCCTGCGATCGTTTCCGTTGCCGCTACGATGCGTTTCAGGGGAGTGATGGAATCGGGAATGTCGACTAAAGCAAGAAGAAGGCCCGCGATCCAGAAGATGTGCATGTGCGTGAACATGGCCAGCAATCCCAGCACGCAAACGATCTGCAATTGCACCTTATTATGAGCAATCCGATCCGGCAGGACGTGCAGGTGCAAATACAGAATACCAATTGCCAAGACGAAGATGGCCAAAAAAATGCCCATCGCAACCAGGAGCCAGTCCGTTTCACCGGGGCCGGCGAGGAATGCCGGCAAATGAGTCGAGGCGGCTGCTGGATGAATGGCTTGGCTCATAAGTCCTCCGATGCTGGAACTGCCGAGCTTTCTGAAGCAATCTAACATCTGCCGCTCGCGCAGCTATTGTCCCCTTGGACAAGATACTCGCGCTCACCAGCCCCGCGTTTGGCGCTCTCAGAAAGCACTCGAACGCGAATGCAACATGCCCTTGACCTTCCCATTATGGGAAGCCGTAGAGTGCTGTAATCGTCAATTTTTTTTGGGACATCGCAGCTATGTGCTCCTGCCAGCAACATTCCGGAACCGCAGCCAAGGCAACCGGCGCGCCTGAGGGCGCGATCAGCTTTCGCGTCGAGGACATGACCTGCGGCCATTGCGCCGGCACGATCAAGAAGGCGATCGAGGATCAATTGCCCGGAACCGCGGTCACCGCCGACCCGGCTTCGAAGCTCGTCAGCGTCGTCGGCGCGGCCGATTTCTCCGCCGTTAGGTCGATCGTGGCGGGCGCCGGATACACTCCCGGCGCGGAAAGCATCGGCTGATCGCGGGCGGCCGGCGCGAACCCGCCGGCCGCTCACGCATTGGCAAGGCAAAGGGGCAGGAGAGCAAAGCGGCGAGCCATGGCAGATCATCAGCATCACGCCGGTCACCGGCACGACGACCATTCACACCACCATGGCCATTCTCATGGCGCGGGGGAGAGTGTGAAGGATCTGGTCTGCGGAATGACCGTCGATCCCGCCACGGCAAAGCATCGCGCCGCTCATGCGGGGCAGACCTATTTCTTCTGCTCCGCCGGCTGCCAGAACAAGTTCGAGGCCGATCCGGCAGCCTATGCCGGCGAGAAAGCCGAGGCGCCTGTCGCAAAGCCGGCGCCCACGGGCGCGATCTACACCTGCCCGATGCATCCCCAGATCCGCCAGCCCGGCCCGGGCAATTGCCCGATCTGCGGCATGGCGCTGGAACCGGAGATCGCGACAGTTCAGGAAGGACCTAGCGCCGAACTCGTCGACATGACCCGCCGGTTTTGGGTGGGTCTCGTGCTCGCCCTGCCAGTGTTCGTGCTGGAGATGGGCGGGCATCTCGTCGATCTACACATGCTGCTCAGCCAGCAGAGCTCGAACTGGCTGCAGCTGGTCCTGGCGACGCCGGCCGTGCTCTGGGCTGGCTGGCCGTTCTTCCAGCGGGCCTGGGCCTCGCTCGTCAACCGCAGCCTGAACATGTTCACGCTGATCGCGATGGGCACCGGCGTCGCCTGGGCCTACAGCGTCGTCGCGACCGTCGCTCCGAACCTGTTCCCGGAAACGCTTCGCTCCGCGGAAGGCGCGGTCGCAGTCTATTTCGAGGCGGCGGCCGTGATCACGGTTCTGGTGTTGTTGGGCCAGGTCCTCGAATTGCGGGCCCGCGAGCAGACGGGCGGCGCGATCCAGGCCTTGCTCGACCTCGTGCCGAAGACGGCCCGGCGGGTGCGCGACGACGGCGAGGACGAGGATATCAACCTGGACGCGGTCCATGTCGGGGACCGCTTGCGGGTCCGCCCGGGCGAGACGGTTCCGGTCGATGGCGAACTGATCGAAGGCCGCAGCTCGATCGACGAATCCATGGTCACGGGTGAATCGATGCCGGTCACCAAGGAGGTCGGCGCGACCCTGATCGGCGGCACGCTCAATACCACCGGCGGCTTCATCATGCGCGCCGGCAAGGTCGGCAGCGACACCATGCTGGCCCGGATCGTCTCGATGGTGGCGGAGGCCCAGCGCTCGCGGGCACCGATCCAGCGCCTGGCGGACCAGGTGTCCGGCTGGTTCGTTCCGCTCGTCATCGTCATTGCCATCGTCGCTTTCGCCGCCTGGATGGCGTTCGGGCCGGAGCCGCGCTTCGCGCATGGGCTGGTCGCCGCCGTCGCCGTGCTGATCATCGCCTGTCCCTGCGCGCTCGGTTTGGCGACGCCGATGTCGATCATGGTCGGGGTCGGGCGCGGCGCGCATCTCGGCGTACTGATCAAGAATGCCGAGGCGCTGGAGCGCTTCGAGAGGGTCGATACCCTCGTCGTCGACAAGACCGGTACGCTGACCGAAGGCAAGCCACGGCTGACCGGGCTGAAGCCGGTTGGCGCAATCGCGGAGAGTGAGCTGCTGCGGCTCGCCGCTTCGCTCGAGCGGGCGAGCGAGCACCCGCTCGCCGCCGCGATTGTCGATGCCGCCAAGGAACGTGGCCTCGCCCTGGCCGAGGCGCAGGATTTCGACAGCCCGGTCGGTAAGGGGGTAACGGGGACCGTCGAAGGTCGCGCGCTGGTGATTGGCAGCCACCGGATCATGACTGAGGCTGGTATCGACACCGCGGCTCAGGCAGCCGAGGCGGAAACGCTGCGCGCCGAGGGCGGCACAGTGATTTTTGTGGCGATCGATGGCCGCGTCGCCGGACTGCTGACAATCTCTGATCCGGTCAAGCAGACCACCCCGAGAGCGATCAAGTCGCTGAAAAGCGCCGGTATTCGGGTGGTCATGCTGACCGGCGACAACAAGACGACGGCACAAGCGGTCGCGCGCCGGCTCGGTATCGACGAGGTCGAGGCCGAGGTCCTGCCCGAGGACAAGAGCGTAGTCGTCAGCAAGTTTCGTTCGCAAGGCAGGGTGGTCGCGATGGCCGGCGACGGCGTGAATGACGCGCCTGCGCTGGCGGCGGCGGATGTCGGGATCGCGATGGGCACGGGCACGGACGTCGCGATCGAAAGTGCCGGCGTAACCCTGCTCAAAGGCGACCTTGAGGGCATCGTGCGCGGGCTTCAGCTCAGCCGGGCGACGATGAGCAATATCCGGCAGAACCTGTTCTTCGCCTTCATCTACAATGCGGCGGGCGTCCCAATCGCCGCAGGCGTGCTCTATCCGATATTCGGATTGCTGTTGTCGCCGATCATTGCGGCGGCGGCGATGGCTTTGTCCTCGGTCAGCGTGATTGCAAACGCCCTGCGGTTACGCACCGTCTCTCTGGAATAAGAGCAGTCCTTCAACGGCTTAATGGGACTGCGTTGATCCCGTCCGGCACCTGGCACAGGACGACGGTTGCCTCCCGCTGATGCCCGACCTACACCGCGCCATTCAACCGAACGGGCCTCAATCGTGAGCTTGTTGCAAAGCGTCCTTGTTCCCAAACTCAGCCCGACCAAGTCTTTCGGTGTCTACCAACGCTGGATCCACTGGCTCGTGCCGTTGTTGTGCATTGCCCAGGTCCCTACATCCTGGGCAATCCAACGCACCCATATGGCACATGGCTTCACGAAGCCTGCCCCGCTCGATCTGTTTTTGCACCAGGTCCATGCCTGGATGGGTTGGCTGGTCATGGGATTGGCGCTGATCCAGATCGCGCTGCGCTATCTCTATGGCCGCCCTTCCCTTGAAGGGTTGTCGCCACCCGAACGGTGGGCCGCGACGGGCGTTCATGTTGCCCTGTACGGCGTTCTGCTGCTTCTGCCGTTTACGGGTACGATTGCGATGTATCTTAGCTTCCGCGCCGCGCCGGTTCATCGATGGCTCAGCTGGGCGCTGCTTGTACTGGCGCTGTTCCATGTTGCCGGCGCGCTGTGGCACCATTTCTATCGCCGCGACGATATCCTGCGCCGTATGCTGACTAGCCAAAGGTGAGATCACGAAGCAGCGATTTTGCTTGCTCCCGGTCAAACAGCCGCAGTTTTCGCCCTTTTGCGATATCTGACGGTATGTCAGAACAGGTGCCATGAAGTTTCGACTTCTCACGAATGTGTTGGTCCTGGGGCTGTTCGTCACGGCCACGATGTTGGTCGCCCTGGTGGCGCCGGCAAAGGCCGGTTATGCCCGCATGGACAGCGAGACAATGGCGACCATGTCGCCTGAGATGCCGTGCTGCCCCAATCCGAAAGAGAAGCAACCGGATTGCACCACGAACTGCCCGGCCTTGAGCTTCTGCCTGGCCAAGAGCTTCGCGAGCGAACCCACGGCGTTTGACCTAGTTGTTCAACCTGTTGTCGTAGTGCTCGGGCTTGCGGGCAATGAGGCCGCACGCCTCTCACAGCCGAGCGAGCCACCCGCCCGACCTCCACGAACCTGAGACATAGCCGGCGCTCATACGCCGGTTGCGACCGCATGGTGAACCCGGGCGGTCGGTGCGCCGTGGCTAGCGCCACGTTGGAGCTGCACGCGTGAGCGCAGCAGCCTCTCCGTCTCAGGATCTCGACAATGTTTATCACCCGCACTTCGCGCGCACTCATCGCCGCGCTTCCGCTCATGGCCGTTGCTTTACCGGCTCTGGCGGAGATCAAGGATTATGAATTCCGTCTCACCCAGAGCGAATTCAAGCAGGGCAATGGTGTCGTCATCACCGTCAGGCTGATCGATAAGCGCTCCGGCAAGCCGGTGCCGGATGCCGTCATCTTCGCCAAGCGCATAGACATGGAGCCGGAGGGCATGGCCACGATGGCCTCTCCGATCGAAGCGATCCCTGTGCCGGAAGCAGGAACCTACAGCTTCAAGACCAATTTGGTCATGGAGGGAGGTTGGCGCTTGTCGCTCGGTGCCAAGGTCCAGGGTGAGACCGGCACGCTCGAAAAAAAGCTGATCCTCAAGGCGCTGCCATGAAACGCCTCGCCCTCACAGGCCTCGCTCTCGCCGCCATCATGGCGGTGGGAGGTGCAGGCTATTGGGCCGGTCATCGCGGCATCGCGCTGCCTGGCCTGCGGAATTGGCTCGGTATCGAGGGGTCGCTCGCGGCAAACGAGGCTGCCGGAGTTGGGCCCGTGATCTACTATCAGGATCCAGATCGAAAGCCGGTCTATTCGACCGAGCCGGCTCAGACGGTCGATGGCAGGCCGTTCAGGGCCGTGCGGGCCAGCGAGGACATCAGCTTCGAGGAGAAGCCTGAGGGCAAGGAGCAGGCGGTCCAAGCGGAGAAGGGCCGCATTCTTTATTACCGCAATCCCATGGGGCTGCCGGACACCTCGCCGGTGCCCAAGAAAGATTCGATGGGGATGGACTATCTCCCCGTCTTTGAGGGTGAGGCGAGCGAGGACGGGATCATCAAGCTCTCGCCCGGGCGCATCCAGCGTAGTGGCGTGCGATCCGAATTGGTCCGTCGCCAGAGCATTGCACAGACCATTCGGGTTCCGGGTGTGGTGCAGCTCGACGAGCGACGCGTTTCCGTCGTGGCGATACGCGCGGATGCCTTCGTCCAGGAGGTCGCGCCAGTCACGACCGGCGATCGCGTTGCCAAGGGTACACGGCTCGCGCGCATTTACTCGCCGGACATCAGCACGGCTGGTGCCCAGTTCATCACCGAGCTCAATGCCGCCGCGCGCGGCGTGCCCGAGGGCGGCGCAAGACAGCGTCTCGAAAACCTCGGGGTTCCGCCCGAAATCATTGCCGAGATCGAGCGCAGCCGGAAGGTACCACCGACGATCAACTGGTCGGCGCCGCGTGACGGTATCGTGCTGGAGCGCAATGTCAGTGACGGCATGAAGATGGTGGCCGGCACCAGCCTGTTCCGGCTCGCAGACATTTCGACGATCTGGGTCCTGGCCGATGTGCCTGAGCGCGAGCTGTCCGAGATCCGGATCGGAGCGCCGGCGACGGTTCGGCTACGCGGCCGTTCCGACATGGCGTTCGAGGGGCGCGTCAGCGTGATCTATCCGCAGATCGCTGAGGCGACGCGCACCGCCAAGGTCCGCATCGAGCTCGCCAACCCCGATGGCGTCTTGCTGCCGAACATGTACGCCGATGTCGAGATCGGCGCGGGCGATGCAAGCGCAGAGCTGACGGTTCCCTGGAGTGCCGTCATCGATAGCGGCACGCGACGCATTGTCATTCTGGATCGCGGCGAAGGCCGCTTCGAGCCGCGTGAAGTCAAGCTCAGCCGCCGCGGCGACGGCATGGTCGCGATCAGCGAGGGCGTCTCCGAGGGCGACCGCGTCGTCGTCTCCGCCAACTTCCTGATCGATGCGGAAAGCAACCTCAAGGCGGCCTTGAGCGGCTTCTCCTCGACGGAGGCGAAACCATGATAGCCCGCTTGATCGCCTGGTCGGCGCGCAACCTGATCCTGGTGTTGGTTGCCACGGCTTTCGTCGTGGCCGCCGGCGTCTATGCCCTAAGGACCCTGCCGCTCGACGCCATTCCCGATCTCTCCGACGTCCAGGTTATCGTCTACACCGAATATCCCGGCCAGGCGCCACAGGTCATCGAGGATCAGGTCACCTATCCGCTGACGACATCGATGCTGACGGTGCCGAAAGCGCGCGTCGTGCGCGGCTTCTCCTTCTTCGGAGTCTCCTTCGTCTATGTGATCTTCGAGGACGGCACCGACCCTTATTGGGCGCGTTCGCGGGTTCTGGAATATCTCAACACCGCAGCGCGTCGCCTGCCCTCGGGCGTGACGCCGACTCTCGGGCCTGACGCCACCGGCGTCGGCTGGGTCTATCAATATGCTGTCATGGCCAAGGAGATGACCCTGGCCGAATTGCGCTCTTTGCAGGACTGGAAGATCCGCTTCGCGGCTTCGCGTGCCGAGGGCGTGGCCGAGGTCGCCAGCGTCGGTGGCTTCGTCAAGCAATACGCAATCGTGGTCGATCCTGTGCGGCTGCGTGCCCAGGGCGTCTCGCTGGCTGCGCTGCGCGAAGCCGTCCGTAGCAGCAATCTGGATGTCGGCGGACGTACGGTCGAGCTCAGCGAGTTCGAGTTCATGGTCCGCGGCCGCGGCTATCTCAAGTCGATCGCCGATATTCAGAACATCGTCCTGAAGAGCGAGCGCGGCGCAGCCCTGCGCCTCTCCGATGTCGCCCGTGTCGAACTCGGCCCCGACGAGCGGCGCGGCATCACCGAGCTCAACGGCGAGGGCGAGGTCGCGAGCGGCATCGTCCTGCAGCGCTTCGGCGCCAATGCGCTCGCCGTGATCGAGCGCGCCAAGGCGCGGTTGGCCGAGATTGCACCCAGCTTGCCGGGCGGGGCCGAGGTCGTGCCCGTCTACGATCGCTCCGGGCTGATCGAGCGGGCAATCGAGACGCTGAAGGGCACGCTGATCGAAGAGAGCATTATCGTCGCTCTGGTCTGCGTCGTCTTCCTGCTGCACCTGCGCAGTGCCCTGGTGGCGATCATCATGCTGCCGGTCGGCATCTTGATGGCCTTTGCGGCGATGAAGGCGCTTGGTCTTGGCTCCAACATCATGAGCCTGGGCGGCATCGCCATCGCGGTCGGAGCCATGATCGACGCCGCGATCGTCATGATCGAGAATGCCCACAAGCATCTCGAACGGGCACGACCGGACAAGCCGCGCATCGAGATCCTGATCGAGGCGGCAAGCGAGGTCGGGCCGGCGCTGTTCTTCAGCCTGCTCGTCATCACCGTCTCGTTTTTGCCGATCTTCACGCTGGAAGCGGAGGAGGGCCGGCTGTTCGGTCCGCTCGCCTACACCAAGACCTTCGCCATGGCGGCTGCGGCCTTTCTGTCGGTGACGCTGGTGCCGGCGCTGATGGTGATATTCGTGAGAGGACGGATCATTCCGGAGGCCAGGAATCCAATCAACCGGTTCTTGATCGCGTTCTATCGCCCTTTCATTCGCGCCGTCCTTAAAGCCAAAACCGTGACGATCCTACTGGCGGTCGCGGTGCTCGGGCTCAGTCTCTGGCCCATGCGTCAGCTCGGTTCGGAGTTCATGCCAACGCTCGACGAGGGCACGCTGATGTATATGCCGACGACACTGCCTGGGCTGTCGGTCACAAAGGCGGCCGAGCTTCTGCAAACTCAGAACCGGATCATCCGCTCGTTCCCGGAGGTCGCCTCGGTCTACGGCAAAGCTGGGCGGGCCCAGACGGCAACGGACCCGGCGCCGACCGAGATGTTTGAAACCATCATCAACCTGAAGCCCAAGACCGAGTGGCGCCAGGGCGTCACGCTCGACAACCTCAAGGCGGAAATGGACAAGGCGCTCCAGTTTCCGGGCGTCTCCAACGCCTGGACGCAGCCGATCCGCGCACGCATCGACATGCTGGCGACCGGCATTCGCACGCCGATCGGGGTCAAAGTGTTCGGTACCGACTTGGCGCAGATGGAGGCGATCTCGCGACAGATCGAGACCGTCCTCAAAGCGGTACCGGGGACGAGCAGTGCCTATGCCGAGCGCGTCATCGGCGGCTACTTCCTCGACATCGTGCCGGACAGGATCGCGCTCGGGCGTTACGGGCTTTCCGTCGGCGACGTCCAGAATGCGATCGTGATGGCGATGGGTGGCGAGACCGTGACGACGACGGTCGAGGGGCGCGAGCGCTATGGCGTGACCATCCGCTATCCCCGAGACCTACGCTCCGATCCCCAGGCGATCGCGCGCGAAGTCCAGGTCTCGACCCCATCGGGTGCCAGCGTGCCGCTCGGCGAGGTCGCAAGCGTGGAGCGCAAGCGCGGCGCCACGTCGATCCGCACAGAGAACGGCGAGCTCGCGGTCTACATCTTCGTAGACACCGTCGGGCGCGACCTCGGTGGCTATGTCCGCGACGCCCAAAATGCGATCGCGCAGAGCATCAAGCTGCCAGCAGGCTACCGCGTCGCCTGGAGCGGTCAGTTCGAATATCTCGAACGGGCCGAGGCTCGCCTCAAGCTGGTCGTGCCTGTCACCCTCGCGATCATCTTCCTGCTGCTCTACCTGAATTTCCGCAGGCTGACCGAAACCTTCATCGTCATGCTCTCATTGCCCTTCGCGCTGGTCGGCGGCGTCTGGCTGCTCTGGTGGCTCGGATTCAACATGTCGGTCGCGGTCGCTGTCGGGTTCATCGCACTCGCCGGTGTCGCCGCCGAAACCGGCGTGATCATGCTGATCTATCTCGATCATGCGCTCTTCGAGATTCGGCAGCGCCGTGCGCAGCAAGGCAGGGCATTTACCCGGGCCGATCTGCACGAAGCGATCATGCTGGGCGCGGTCGAGCGCGTACGACCGAAGATCATGACCGTCGTCGCGATCATGGCAGGACTGCTGCCGATTCTCTGGAACACCGGCACCGGCTCGGAGGTGATGCAGCGCATCGCGGTGCCGATGATCGGCGGCATGGTCTCATCGACCGTCCTCACACTGCTCGTGATCCCGGCGATCTACGGCCTCGTCAAAGGGTGGCGGCTTCCGCCGGCCGAGGAAACCAACGTCGTAGCGGTCCAGCCTACGTCGGTGCAGCGGCACGCTGCGGTCGTTGAATAAGGTGGAGTGACTGACATGCACGACATGATGAACGGAATGGGCTGGAGCATGGGGGCTTTCCACTGGCTCGGCGTCGCCGTGCTGCTGTTGGCGATCGCCGCCTTGGTCAAATACGTCTTCCTTCGGTGAAGGCGCGGTCGAGATTGAAGGAGAATGAACATGCAGATCGATATTTCACCAACCCGCCGCGGGCTGATGATCGGAGCAGCGCAAGCCTGCACGACCGTGGCGCTGGCCGGAACGGGGGCGGCGACCGAAACTCTGCCGAAGATGACCGTGACCCGCGATCCGAATTGCGGTTGTTGCGGCAACTGGGTCAAGCATATCAAGGCTGCGGGTTTTCCGGTCGATGTGGTTGAGCTCGATGACGTACTGCCACTCAAGGTCAAGCTTGGCGTGCCGGAGGCGCTGATGTCGTGCCACACGGCCGAGATTGGCGGTTACGTCATTGAAGGGCATGTACCAGCCGAGGCGGTAAAGCGGCTGCTCGTCGAGCGCCCGAAGGCGATCGGCATCGCGGTTCCCGGCATGCCGGTCGGTTCGCCCGGCATGGATGTGCCTGGTCAAGCGCCGCAGTCCTACGAGATCGCCATCTTTTCGGCCGGCAAGCAGCACGTGTTTGCGCGCTATCGAGGGCTCCAGCAGGTCTGATCTAGCCCAAGACTGTATGGGAGCCGGGCGGTTTGCTCGCCCGGCTGAAGGTTCGTGTTATTGCTTCGCAGTGCAGACGACGCGGGTCTGTTCCATGTAAAGCGCGCCGTCTCGCTTGGAGATTTCAAAGCTGCGCTGAAGGCCGCTGTCGAAGGTCACCACGACCGCGCTATCGCCAAGCGTGAAGTTTCCGCTGCTTTGCCAGAGGCCATCATATGAGAAGCGCCCATCATTATCGAAGGTGAAGTGCGCCCCTCCCGCTGTCGCACAGACCTTACCGTTAATCGCGCTGGTGATCTCTCGCAGGCCCAGGGCCAGGTTCGCACGATGGGCGATCGCGGGTTCAAGCTGCGCCAAGAGCAGCAAACAGGCCGCCGATAGGGCGATTTGGCGAGACAACCTCATCACAGCCTCCCCTGGCTTGCCCCGATGGCAAACCCACTCGGGGCTGAGAATCTAAGCTTGAAATGGGGATGTCAGCCTCGGATGTGAAGAGTTTCACCTCTGCCGGGCGAGGATTGTCTCCATTTGCGCGATTTCCGCCTTCTGCGACTTGGTGATTTCCTGACAGAGCGCGACGATCTCCGGATCAGTGATGCTGGCTTTCTGGCACATCAGGATCGCGCCGGAATGATGTGGGATCATTGCGCGCAGGAACTCGGCATTGCCAATGCCGGCTTGGGTTCGCATGGCTATGAAGCCAATGACAAAGACGGCAACGGCGGCGCCGCCGATAATGATGTTCAGCCGCGACGAGGGGAACATCGAGCGCATGGAGACGAGCATGATGATCGTCATCGGCGCGACCATCATCATGGTCATGTAAACGTTGTTGAGATTGAAATGGAAATGCGCAAGCGCTGCGATCATGGTGTACATGACGAGGTACATCACAATGAAATCCAGCGTCAGTTCGATCGCTAGTCGGCCGTAATGGTTTGGGCCCTTATGGCCATTGCCATGCTCCATGGGGGCCTCCTTTCGGGAAGCTCTGAGGGTCTCGATACGAGTCAAAAACTTCCAGAAGCGGTGCTATTTTCCCTTCGTTTTCAGCCATTCGTCGATCGTCTTGATCTCCTTTTCCTGCGCGCTGACGATTTCAGTGGCGAGCCTCTTGACGGTGGGGTCCTTGCCATTCGCCAAGGCTACCTTGGCCATATCGATTGCGCCTTGATGGTGGGCTTTCATCTGCATCATGAAGTCGACGTCGGCATCGCCGGTAAATTTCGACGGCATCGCCTGCATCATCCGCATCATGCTCGCCTTGTATTCCTTGGTTGATGCGGAATCGGAGGCCTCCGGCATCATCATTTTCATGGGCATGCTGTCGCCCATCTGAGGCTTGGGAGCTGGCTGCGCGAGTGCGGCGGTTATCATGGAGGCCGCGAGGCCAGCGGTCAGAACGAAGCGCATCATCTGCATTCTCCAAGGGTTCGAGGGCAGGAACGGCTATGCCGCCATCTTTTGGCAGCTGTCTGCGCAACTGCGGCAGGCCTGGACGCAGTCGTCCATGTCTCCGATCCGCTCGCATTCGTTGGCGCAGTCGTCGCAGATGTCGGCGCATTCGGCGCAGAGATGCTTGTGGTGCGGGGAGCCGATGATCATGACTTGGGCGCTGGCGCGGCAGATCTCGGCGCAAGCGAGCATTAGCTGGATGTGCTCGGGGGCGGAGTGCGCTCCACCGAGCTTGAGGCAGTGGTTCGTGCTCATGCCGAGGCAGGTTTGATAACAGCGCAGGCATTCGTCGATGCAGGACTGCATCTCTGGGGTAGGGCGGTGCATGGTCTACTCCTTGAGCCCGTTGCGGAGGCGGTGAGCTTCCTGCTCCAAGGAAAGACGCGGGCGGCGAGCGCGGGTTCCTACCCGTTACAATCTGTAACAATCCGCTGGCTTGGCAGCGCTTTTGTCGTGCGGTGCAGTGGCCGTGCGCGGTAGTCGCGACCGAACGATTTTTGCTGGTGACCTGAGACCCTGATCTTCCTCCAGATTTGGGTAGAGTCCGTCACTCATGGAGACGGACAATGCGCCCCTCACGATTCACGGAAGAGCAGATCATCGGGATGCTGAAGGAGCAGGAGGCTGGAGCTGCGACGGCTGACGTCTGCCGCAAGCATGGCATCTCCTCGGCGACCTTCTACAAGTTCAAGGCGAAGTATGGCGGGATGGACGTGTCGGATGCGCGCCGGCTGAAGACCCTCGAGGACGAGAACGCGCGCCTCAAGAAGCTGCTGGCCGAACAGATGCTCGACAACGCGATCCTCAGGGATGTCGCCGCAAAAAAATGGTGACGCCCGATGCGAAGCGGAAGGCGGTGGCTCATGCCTGCACGGTGCATGCGGTGAGCCAGCGTCGGGCGTGCCTGGCCTTGAAGATCGACCGCTCGACGGTGCGCTACACGAGCACCCGGCCGGACGATGCCCTGTTGCGCGAGGCGATGAAGGCCGTGGCAGGAGAGCGCCGGCGGTTCGGCTATCGCAGGATCCACGTCATGCTGGACCGCCAGGGCATCGTGATGAACCAGAAGAAGCTACGACGGCTCTATCGCGAAGAGAAGTTGCAGGTCCGCCGCCGCGGCGGCCGCAAACGGGCATTGGGCACGCGCAGGCCCATGCTCGTGCCTGATCGGGCCAATGCGCGCTGGAGCCTTGATTTTCTCTCCGACACGATCTCGGACGGTCGCCGCTTCAGGGTGCTCGCCATCGTCGACGACTACACGCGCGAGTGCCTGGCACTCGTCGCCGACACCTCGCTCTCGGGCCTGCGCGTGGCTCGCGAACTGGATGATGTCATTCGCCGGCGCGGCCGACCGGGGACGATCGTGTCCGACAACGGCACCGAGTTCACCTCGATGGCGATCCTGCGCTGGTGCCAGGAGACCGACCTCGCGTGGCACTACATCGCTCCCGGCAAGCCGACGCAGAACGCCTTCGTCGAGAGCTTCAACGGACGCTTCCGGGACGAGTGCCTCAACGACACGCTGTTCTCGACGCTCGTCGAAGCCCGCAGCGCCATCGCCTCATGGAAGGAGGATTACAACCGCCAACGACCCCACTCGGCCCTCGGCAACATAACTCCTGCCGAGTTCGCCCTCAAATCCACGCTGGAAAAACAGGCCGCCTGAGGCCAGAAATGAAACCCAGGACTCTCCCTCAGACTGGAGGAGAAAAGGGTCTCAGGTCAGATCAGCGTGTCACCGGTCAGTGGGAGCTCATACGCATCCAAGTAGGCTCGTTCTGCGATGTAAACGAGCTTGAGCACTTTTAGCTCGTCGATAGAGCCTCCTGCGCGCAGAGCGAAGTATGCGGTGATCTGAGCCGCTTTCTCGACATTAAATGTGTTCATTCGACACCTGTGTCGATCGGCTCGGCTCGCGCCGAGCGATCCTATGAGTTGAAATAGCGGGCTCGTGCAGGAAGAAGCGCAATATCTCAGCGCCTCATTCAGGCTGCCGATACGGAAAAGCGCGCAAAATGGGAAACAATCGCCCGGCTAGACTGATTCCTGCCCGGTTGGAGCCCCCGGGCCGCTAGCGCCTACTCGCATCGGGGCGATCCTTCCCGATGCGGTGAACAAAGCAGCGGAGGCGAGATTCGATCTACATATAAGAGGTTTGTGAGACGGTGTAGCCGCCTATCAGCTGCGCGCCCCCGGCGGGCCTGAAGGAATCAGGAGGCAAGCGCCCAGGGTCGAAATTTCTTCGTTAGCTCAATGACGACTTCTGTGATTGCCGGATCGAGCGGGGGCTAATTGAAGCCCTTGTGCGATCTGGATATCTTCAATCAGCTCCTCGATATCGTCCTTACCGAGAGCTCGAAAAAGGTCAGCGTACGAAATCTCGTGCGAGGATCCCCGAGGGTCTGACCATTCAGCGCAGTTGTCGTGCGTGAAATTGCGTAGGGTGAGGCCATTCAAGTGGCCGTACTTCTGCCAAACCTCTTCAAGCACTTCGATATTGGCCGGCGACAACCTTTTGAGCGATTCCATCGTCACGCCAGGGACAACGCTGACCGTATTGCCCGATCGCTCGCTCACGACTGCCTGCCAACCGGGATTCGGTGATTCATTCACATGGTTTAGGGTCTCGGAGACCGCGGGGCCGTGAGGCATAGCGACAAGCCTGTCGCCGGTCAGGGGCAGTTCGTAAGCGTCGAGGTAAGCGCGCTCCGCGAGGTACAAGAGCTTCGCGAGCTTCAGCGCATCGATGGTACCGCCTTCGCGAATGGCGAAGTATGCGGTCACATGCGCGGCCTTTCTGGGTTTAATTGCGTTCATTGTTGCCTTCTCAATCAGGTGGGTTTCAACGCCCGATTGCTTGCACTAATTGTTTGACAGCATCATAGCCAGATTGCTTCTACGTCGCCTACGAGTTTAAAAGTCGCAAAGCGGCAGTCTCGGGGAGTGGAATAGTCTGCTTCAATGGGGTTAATCTGGAACCCTGCTCACAATTAATCTTTCCGAATGTTATAGTGGCTGTTCACCCGATGCCTTGCAACCTTCCTGGCTCACGCTGTCATCGCACGCGCGGCAGAACAGCAATTGTCGTCGTTCTCGCGTGAGGCGAATAAGTGCGCTTAACTCCCCTGCTTTCGCCCTCGGTCGGGAAGTGAGTTTGAGAGAATGAGCACCAGTGCATGAACAAGCGCTGCAGCCATGTAACGACGAGGCGATCATTCCGTCCACTGATTGAACCGAGAGCATCGACAGCCTCGTTGTAAGCGACAGCGTCGAGAGCACGGAGTGTCGCGGGCTCGTCCGCATAGATCCTGACCATCTCAGCCTCAAGCTCGGCAAGCTGCTCGTCGTTCTCTGGTCTTCTTTCTTCGATCCTCGCGATCACCTCATAGAAGCGTCGCTGCAGAAATTCGTGCGTTCTTGCTCGACCAGACCAATCGTAAACGAGCTGCAGCGCGCCGATTACAGCGACGACAAAGCCGATTGTGACTGCGGTCGAGCCTGCTTCCATTGTTGGAAACTGCTTGGAAAAAATATTCCTGCCTAGTCCGCGGCGGCCGTAGTGCCGAGGACGACGACAAGAAAGTTGGCGCTCTTGGACCAAGTATCGAGGCGTCGTTGGCGAGCCTTATGGTAGTGCGCATTTCGAAGAGCATCGAACCTGAGATTCCAGCCGCGGTACGAGATTCCGGATTTGTAATTCAGTTGGTCGGCACGGATTGAGGACTCAACTACCGGTTCAGTATCATTCATCAGCTATCTTTCGATCTGTCGCGAGGAGGCTGCGGGCGTGGCGGCGGCCGCGGTCCCGGGCCTCGGGTAGAAAATGTTGCGTGGGGTTCTGAGGGCGCATCGCCCAAGCCGTTCGTCAGAGCACGATCTTGGGAACGGCGTAGATGTGCTCCCTTTGCAATTCCCAACGAGACTTCTGTCTCGTGTATGCGACGCGTGAGGTGCTGGACTTGTCGACGGCGCTTGTTTGGATCCGTATTCGGCTCTGCTCGGATATCCCTCAAGCGATCGCGGAGTCGGCTCAGTTCGCGCTTCAGCTCGACTTCTTCAGTCTGACTTAATTTGCGGGGCTGCGAAGCTGTTTGCTTGTCGGGATTGCGCGCCGATACCTCTCGAGGAGGCACCCAGTTCTGTCCTGGAATGACAGGCTTTCGAGCCACAATTGATCATCCCTAACGTGCGTCCTGGATGATCAAATCAACGGGGATCGCATGCCATCAATTTCAATGGCGCTCTGATCAGAGTCGGGCATCCCATCAATCCGCCCGCCGCACACCGGACAATGATCCGACGGAACCCAATAATGAAAGGCGCCCGACATTGTCGGGCGCCCATTCGAATTGCGGAACTCAACCTGCAATCGCGGAAACACTATGCCTCGATTTTCACTTCAGTAACTATATCAGAGACTTACGAGCATCCGGTCGTCGATCCACATGAGGTGCACGAAAGGCAGGTGCCCGAGCGCTTCATCGTGAACGATCCGCAGGAGCCGCAGGCATCGCCGCTATAGCCCTGTTCGATCGCCTCCGCTCGGAAATTCCGGGCCGGGCCAGTGGCGACAGCGAGCGCCGGTTCCGGCGCAGGCTCAGCGCGGCGCTGGCTTTCAGCTGCGAGTTCGCTCTGCACCATCTCGCTCTTGGCGACCTCGATCACGATCGCCTTGGCCGAGGGCATCTCGCCGCGGACGAAGCCGTTCGAGCCGAGCCGTGCCTGGCTGTCTTCGAACAGCGTGCCGTCGTTCTTGCCCTGCCCGACCGTGGTGACCGAGAGGTCCTCCGGCTTGATGTGGGCGAGGTCGTGGCGGCCGAGATAGGAGACGGCGAGCTCGCGGAAAACGTAGTCGAGCACCGAGGTCGCGTTCTTGATGCGCTCGTTGCCCTGCACGAAGCCCGAGGGTTCGAACTTGGTGAAGGTGAAGGCCTCGACATACTCCTCGAGCGGCACGCCGTATTGGAGGCCGAGCGAGATCGCGATGGCGAAATTGTTCATCATCGCCCGGAAGGCGGCGCCCTCCTTGTGCATGTCGATGAAGATTTCGCCGAGACGTCCGTCCTTGTACTCGCCGGTGTGAACGTAGAGCTTGTGGCCACCGATCGGTGCTACGCGGCCGCCGGCAACGTGTGGTGCCACTGGAGCTTCTTAAGGAAGTCCGGAGCTTGATCGAGTGCGGCTTTTCGCTGCCACGCCTGGTTCAAAATTTCTGCGGCGATCGCCAGTTTCTGCTTAGGCAGACGTTTGCCGTATACCCTCAGGACCGTTTCCGGGGTGTCCTGGATCGCATAACCAGCTAGCCACGGATTGTTGGTTTCATTCAGAATGTGAATTGCAACGACATCGCGAACGCAATGGGGGCCATGCGGGAAAATTCCAGCAATCGCGCCCCGTCCCGTAAATGGATTTTGGATTCCAAATCGTTGGATGATCGCAGTCCAGGCCTTATTGAACGTCAGCAAGCTGTAGGTTGGTGTCCGGCATTTCTTTTTGATTGTCCGAACGAAAAAGGTACCTGGATCGGCAGCGTTAGCTAGCAATGTCTTCCTATGAAGGTCAAGATAAATCTGAATAAATTTGTATAGATCGCCCACATCTTCAAGCACATAATGGTACGGGTTTTTGTCAAAGAAAGAGGATTTGTGATTTTTAAATGCCGACAAGGGAATGAATACCTCCCATTTGCGGGAGGTCACGTTGAAGCGGATTTCGCCGCGTTTGAGCTTATAAAGCTCATGAGCTGGCCGGGGCTTCTCTCCGGGAAGGCACACGAGGAGCTCACGGAAATTCTTTTGGCGCAAGCAGAGATGAAGCCCAAAACGAATTATGAGGAACGATCTTACAAGCTCCGCCGCCCCAACTGGATCGCCTGCCGTCTCGCCCATTCGCGTTTGAATCTCTGCGGCAATTTTTAGATACTCATCGTAAGGGTGCTGGGATTCGAGCACCGGCTTTAGTGATTCCGAGCTATCCCGATGTTCGATCGTCTTTTCTGAAATTTGGGTGGCTCGATCCATCAGGTGAGCCCGCGCCTTGTCACATGCCTTTGACCAACTCGCCCGGACGCGCTCGATTTCCTGCGGAGAGATCCATCCTGGTATTGGCGATAGGTGGGCTGCGAGATGGCTGCTTTGCCGCAACCATCCGGTCTTCTTTCTCAAAATGCTGACCGCAAAGTGAATCATATTTACTTCCGTGACGACATAGAAGCCGCCGCGCCGCTGCGATCGCCAAAGCAAGAACCAGTCCCAAACCTTCGGAAACAGCAGGAGCGCCAACGTCAACTTTTCAGCCGGAATGCCCTTGCCTCGGACCGGACCTTCCGACGGAGCGGCGAGTGATCCAAAGATAATTCCTATGTTTATCCGCGCGATATCGATTGATGCGTCAGACCAGGATCCGATCCGACCCATTTCTTCGCGCGCAAATTGTCTCGATTTAAAGGCGATCAAGTCGTCGAGTTCGCCTGCCAATCGCGCAGGGGCGATAAGGCTGGGCTTCATTTTGCTGAACTCCCCGTTGCAAGCGTCGTCAGCTATCGGAGCAGCAGGCCTACCGCGATAACCGGGGAATTTGAGTATGAAATGCTGCTTCGATTTTTCAGAAGCATACAGCGAATAATCAGTCGGCGCGTGAAAGACGTTGCCGCTTATCCATTCAAAAATTCTTTTGCGCTCGGCCTCACTGCGATCATTAAAGTCATCAGGCAGATGCCACGCCACGATGTGGCGTTCGTAGATTTCAAATTGATGGATTCCTATGAAGCGGGCATACGATTTGAACTGGATTTTGTCGACGAAATAATTGCGATCGTACCCGTAGTGCTCTGCGATCCAGTGCAGAATGGGATAGCTCTGGCGCCGCTTCGGAATTTGCCCATTGCGCCAATTTTCGATCGTCTGCGCGTGAAGTTTAAATCCGTGGGCCGTTAGCTTTTTCCAGAGCCGCTCGCAACTGTCGTGGTGATCGATTATTGCTTGCTTCAAAGCCTGTCCGAACGTTGCTTCAGCGTCGCTCGGCCCTGCCTGGTCCGAGAACGCCGCGGACTGATGGTCGCTATTGAGCCCGGTTTCAGCAATTCTCAGCTCCCTCATGTCGGGATTGGGCAAACTGACCCGGTGAAAATCTTTTGTGCCAAGTTCGAACTGTAGGTGCCCTGACAGGGCGAGTTGATAAGGCCAAACTATCTTTGGGCTGCAATCCAGGTAGAATCGATCGTCGCGGTCGTGCACCGCCACGCTGATTGTGGCAGGTACCTCCTCGCGAATAATATTCGATGATGGAGCTGTATGTGAATCTCGAGCTACCTCGGCTATGGCTTCAAGTGCAGGTGAAATCATTCGTTTGCAAAAAACGATAAGACCGTAATCGACATGACTCCGACGAGAAATTTCGCGCCAGCTAATTCCCCGCGCAGTAGCGGGCGCGACTTCCGCTCGTTCGACAAGTTCTAGGAGGAATTTTTCGATATTGACCGCTTCGGTGCCGACAAATTGCTCCAGGATTTCCCGACAAAGATATTCGATTTTGGCCTCGAGAGTGGCTGCCCTAATGGCCTCCATTTTTAGGGTTCCCTCGGGTTTGAATGCATTTCAGCTCGCCGCCGCCAAAGTGTGCGGCGGCTTCAAAAACTGTCTCTCGTGTGGTTAATCCGCGGTTACCGATCGGTGTCCGGAAAGATTGACAGAACAGAGCACAGGCGCAGGGCACGCGAGGCCATCTCGTAAGACGGAGAACGACACGCGTCACTAAATCATACTTTGGCAATGAAAAATGGATCAAACTGCCGATTTTCGCGATCTCCGTGGAGATTCGGGTAGCCGGCTTGGTTCGCAATTATGCGCGTCCGCCCTACCCGATAATCATGTGATCCGTGATCGTGCCCATGTATCCAAAGCTCTGGCTGAAACTCAGCGATGACATTGCTGAGGTCAGAAGCAAATGCGGGCGTCAGCGGGCTACCTTGGTAGCGTTGCTCAATGGAATTCGGGTGAGGCGCGTGGTGCGTAACAACTACGGTCGAACCTTCAAATGGAATCGCCAACTCCTGCCGAATGAAAGCCAGATCCAGCCTATGCTCCGACGCGGCATGCCAAGGCATAAAGCGGCTATAGTGGCCACTTGCCTCTCTATACCGTATCACTCGGTGGTCGTTGAGCGTTTGTCCGGCATAGATCATCGACGGTTTGGGCGTCGCATAGAGCCGGTAGTCAGTCCAGAGCACGCATCCAATGAACCTAACCCCACCTATAACAATGGCGTTACGGGACAGGAGATCGACGCCAGACGCTTCAGCAGCCGCCCTGCCCTTCTCCAAGCTGCTCTTCATTTCTGTGTGGTAGAATTCGTGGTTGCCCGGCACGTAGATCGCGGGGCGACCTTTCAGCGGCCCAGCTCGTTGCACTGCCATCCACCGAATGGCCTCCGATATGGGCTTCCCTATATCTCCTGCGAAAACAGCGACGTCAAAGTCCGGCATTGAGGCGGGAAATTCGAATGGGCCGCACTCAAGATGTATATCAGAAATCACGAGTAGTCGCATTCTAGATCCGGCTATTTGGCATTTGAATGGCTCAGCTGGACGCCTAACCAGCCCGTGGCGGTTCGAACTGTTCAAAGAATCTGACGATATGCGGTGGGGCAAAAATGGAAGGCCGAGAGCCGAACGCCATTTCAAACTCGCCAATGGGGATGGCGGAAGCGCCTGCAGCGATGGGACCGACGACGTCGTCTTCCAAGCGATCGCCAACAAACAGTATTTGCGAGAGCCTCAGGCCAAGCTGCGACGCCACAATCGGATAGATGTCCTTGTGTGGCTTAAGCAGACCGAACTGAAAGGACATAACAATGGTGTCAGGCTCAGCGGGCAGTGCATCCATCATTGGTTTTGCGTAGGGAAAAGCCAAGTTCGAACAGACTGCGATTTTCAATCTGGCCTCTTTCAGAGCGGACCAGATTAAAGCAATTCCAGGGCGCAACCTGATCGAAGCGCATTCCGCTTCAATTTCAGCTTGCCAGTGCGATATCTCAGCTTCTGAAAGGTGAATATCAAATGTTTTTGCTAGCTGTCTAACCGTTGTTAACCGTGTCATGGCCAGCATTGCTGCTGGATGGTAGTAGTTTTCAGGCAAAATCTTGAAAGGATTTCGTCGATCAGTTATTTCGACAGTGGTCCCGAAAGCATCGAAGCAAACCGCGCGGATGGTAGTCATTTGAGAAACCTTATTCCAGCCGGACTCGATCCATAGTTCTTGTTTGGCTTCATCGGCGCCTCGTGCCTTACCCTGCGAGGGCGGCTGCGGCAGTTCTAGCTGCCGATGATACTGTCGGCGAGTGCGCGCTGTCGGTCCCGAGCGAGCTTCTTCATCGGCCAGTTTCCTCTCTCAGCACAGTCTCGAACATCGATTCGTGTAGAGTATACTCCGTGGAGAAATACACTACAATCTAGCTTTTTCTGCTGGATGGGAATCCGAGAGGTCCTCGCGGCCAACATCAAGCGATACCGGCGAGAAGCTGGTTTGTCGCAGGAGGAGCTCGCTCACAGGGCGGGAATTGATAGAACCTATATCAGCTCTATTGAGCGCTGCCGCTACAGCACGAGCATCGACGTGCTCGACAGGGTAGCGCGGGAGTTGGGCGTAGATGCCGCAGCACTTCTCGTCAGGCTGCCAGGAGCATCTGGCGAGTAAACCTACATTTTCTGTCGCGGCGGAGCCTTCACCTCGGGATTGCTTCTGGAATCGATTTCAGAAGGGCAGAGAAAAGAACCTCCCCTATCAGAACGGCTTCCGAAGCACCTTCTACGCGAACGATCATAGTCCTTTGCCTGAGGCCGCGCCTCGGCCAGGGTCCTCTGACGCGACACCTGCTTTGGGTGGTCGATGAAAGCCGAGATGACGGCGGGGCTCGTCAACGACGCGCTCATCATGGCGATCTGGCGTCGCGGCAAGCCGGACGCGTTGCTGCGA
The DNA here is from genome assembly GCF_059416005.1 of Allobosea sp. GW821-FHT09G06. Classification (NCBI taxonomy): domain Bacteria; kingdom Pseudomonadati; phylum Pseudomonadota; class Alphaproteobacteria; order Hyphomicrobiales; family Alloboseaceae; genus Allobosea; species Allobosea sp. GW821-FHT09G06. The sequence goes on from NZ_JBWKOI010000007.1 coordinate 115,283, forward strand.
CAGGGCCCATAGCGAGCTGTCGGGCCGATCCGCGGCTCAGCGCTTCCGGCGTTGCTGTCCCAGGCCCATCCTTTTGGCGAGGGAGGAGCGCGCCTCGGCGTAGGCGGGCGCTACCATCGGATAGTCGTTCGGGAGGTCCCACTTCGCGCGGTACTCCTCCGGAGACATACCGTAGGCAGTCCGAAGATGGCGCTTCAGCGATTTGAATTTCTTCCCGTCCTCGAGACAGGTCAGGAAGTCGGGCGTAATCGACTTTTTGACCGAGACTGCAGGAACTGGCTTCTCAGGCTCAACAGCCGGGCCGGCGCTTCCGTCGAGGCCGAGGATGGCGGCGTGAGTCGACGCAATCAGAACCGGCAGATCCGCGGCCGGAACGCTATTGTTCGCGACGAAGGCGCTGACGATGGATGCAGTCAGTTCGATGAAGTCAGTGTTGTTCTCGGACATTGGTTTTCCTTAGCCGGATTGATACGCGCTCGTGCACAGTCCGCGTAAAGATGTCAAATCTATGCAGCCAGTGGAACTGCCCGACGGGCGCGCAATTTCTCCGCGCAGCGCGCATCAACAATTTGAATCATCTCAGCAATCTTGATTCAATAATTCAATTAGTCACGACACCCCGGATCACATCTCGACATGGCAAGCTTCGAATATTCAAGCGCGCCTACGCTCTATCGAATTGACCGCGAGCACAACATGCAGCGGCTCTATTCGCTATCGACCTCCCCCACCCGCTTCGGTGGCGCGTCCTTGGTTCGGGAATGGGGAAGGATCGGGTCGAATGGGCGGCGGCGAGTTGATCTCTGCGATACGGAGGCGGAGGCCCGGGCACCCAAGAACGAATTTGTTAGGATGAAGCGAGCCCGGGGCTATCGGCCAGGTCGCGGCCCGTGAGCGTCAGGCGTGAACGCCGGCCTTAACTGCTTCGAGATATTCGAGCAGCCGCGGCGCGTGTCCCCCTGCCACTAAATCGTATGCAGTTCTTCCCGACCAGCCTGGAAGCGGCTGGCAACTAAACCGGATAGCCCCTTCCTCACCGGCCATCTCAGCCCACGTCGCCAGAATCATCTCAATCCTGCTCAAGGCAGCGTCGATCTTTTCCGAAGCCTGCTTCGCGGCCCTGGTGCTTTCCTCGAAACCGACCAGCCTAGCCAGTTCGGCGTCAGAAATTCCCAGCCGTTGCGCTAGACGATGGATTTTGGCTTCCAGGAGAGCCGACGCGGCACTTGGTGAGTCTCTATCCTGCATCGCCTCATCCCTCAAAGCTCTTTGTGAACTCCGATATGTGCATCGCCGGCATCCCGATCGCCCTGGGCCCATCGATGTCGGCCGATTGTGTGTCGCCTACGAATAGAATTTCCTGCGCGGCGAAACTGAGCCTTTCGCAAACGAGGTGGAATATTGCCGGGGCAGGCTTTGCCAAGCCCACCTCATAGGAAAGTACCAGAGCATCCGGCGTGCTGGGCAGGCACGCTACGAGTGGAGACCCATAAGGCATTGCTAGATTAGAACAAATTCCAATCTTTACTCCCTCTCCTTGCAGTCTCTTCTAAATATCGGCGATACCGTCGCGCAATTGAACCGAAGCAATTTCGGCCTGCAGATCGCGTTCGAGCTCGCCTAATCGATCCTCGTCGAGCTCGGCCACGAGAGAGTTCGCGACGGATCGAAGGTCCAATGGCTGCGTCAGGACCTGGTTGGCGATAGCGCCTGACGGGAGTTCCCCGAGGAGAACTCGAAACGGTCGACGCCTGTCGGCAATCTCCACCACTGTGCCGAAAGCGTCGAAGCATACAGCCCGGACCCCGCCCCTAACCTGCCCTCGATTCCCCGGCATCGCCAATCGCGGTATCTCCTTCACATGCGTCTATGCATTCTATCCGATCTCCACGCCGAGCAAAGCGCCCCCGTAGCTCTTCCCGATCCTGATGGGGAGTTCGACGTCGCCGTTGTTGCCGGCAACGTACACGGCAGCTGCGCGGCGGCCGTAGAATGGCTAGCGGCGGCGCCGCAGCTGCAGACTAAGCCGGTCATTTTCGTGCCGGGCAATCATGAGTTCTTCGGTTCGATCCTGCAGGATAATCTGGCATCGGGCCTTGAGGCGGCAGGCCGTACTGGCGGGCGCGTTCAACTCCTTCATCGAGCCCATGTGACGATCGGCTCCACGCGCTTTGTCGGCTGTACGTTCTGGACCGACTGTCGACTGCTCGGAACGCCAAAGGCATCCGTGGTGCTGGCGGGCGAGGAATTGGATGATCACACGCTGCCGCTATCGCGAAGCGGGCGGACACATCAGCCGCTTTATGCCCTGGCTCACTGCGGCAGAGCATCGCCAAGACCTCGCGTTCCTGGTCGACGAGCTGGCAAAGCCGCATGCTGGTCCGACAGTCGTGATCACCCATCATCTCCCTTCGCCGGGGTCGATCGCAGCGCGCTTTGCGGGGTCAGCGCTCAACCCAACGTTTGCATCGGATCTTGACTGGCTAATCCGCGAGGCCGCGCCTGCTAGTTGGATTCACGGACATACGCACGAGGCTTGCGATTACCGCTCGTTCAAGACGCGAGTTCTGTGCAATCCGATGGGATACAATCCTGGGAAGGCCAACGGATTTCGGATGGACCTCATCGTAGACGTCGAGGGTTTCTACTCCGGTTAGCTCGGGCGCGTCTTGCGAAAGTTGCCGGCCGGCAACTTCTTGAAATCGATGCCGCTGCCTAGTTTTCGCGTTAAGGTTTCGTTTACCCAATACCGCTTGCCAGAATCACCGCGGTGGGGACACTATGCACGGCAACTGAGGCGGTATTCGCCATCTTCCGTGCATACGCGAGTTTGATGTGAACACGATCTCCAGCGCCCAAGAGATGGCTAGCGCGATCCACAAGCTCGTGGGTGCGCACGCTCGCGAGCTCTCGTCCAGGTTACAGGCTCACCGCGTCCAACTCTTCCCGCCGCGAGCTCAGAAGAAACTACGCCGATTCTCGTCGACGGAGGCCGCCAAGCTCATTGGAATCAACGACGGATATCTCCGCAGACTGTCGCTGGATGGGAAGGGTCCGGAGATAGACGTCAACAAGCAAGGCAGACGCTCCTACACCATCGATGACATCCAAGCTCTTCGCGTGCTCCTTGATGCAAACGGAAAGGCAGACCGCAGGTACGTTCCCACGCGATCCGGTCGCGAACACCTGCAAGTGATTGCGGTGGTGAACTTCAAGGGGGGGAGCGGGAAGACCACCACGGCTGCGCATCTCGCCCAATATCACGCCCTCCGAGGTTACCGGGTTCTGGCGGTCGACCTAGATCCCCAGGCGAGCCTTTCCGCATTGCACGGATTTCAGCCCGAATTTGATGTCGGCGACAATCAGACGATCTACGGCGCCATCCGGTACGACGGGCAGCGGCGAGTGCTGAAGGAGATTGTCCAGAAAACCTACTTCACCAATCTGGACCTCGTCCCCGGCAACCTTGAGCTGATGGAGTTTGAGCACGAGACGCCGAAAGCGCTCATCGAGGATGGCCGCGGCAACGGCATGTTCTTCACGCGAATGGACTCGGCTCTAGCCTCCATTGCTGACAACTACGATATCGTCGTTTTCGATTGCCCGCCCCAGCTTGGCTTCCTCACGATCTCGGCGCTGTGCGCCGCGACGGCGGTGCTGGTGACCGTGCACCCGCAGATGCTGGACGTCATGTCGATGTGCCAGTTTCTGATTATGACCTCCGACTTGCTCAGTGTCGTGGCGAACGCCGGCGGCAACATGAGCTACGATTGGATGCGCTACCTCATTACGCGATACGAGCCCGGTGACGGACCACAAAACCAAATGGTCTCGTTTATGCGTTCGATGTTCGGCGACCACGTCCTCAACTACCCAATGTTGAAGAGCACGGCGATCTCAGACGCCGGTATTACCAAGCAAACGCTATACGAGGTTAGTCGCGAGCAATTCACTCGCTCAACCTACGACCGCGCGCTCGAAGCCCTGGACAGTGTGAACGGGGAAATTGAGCATCTGATTTTGCAGGCTTGGGGTCGGCAATAATGGCTCGAAAGCACGACTTTACGAACTTGAACCAGGGCGAGTTGCCGGCCGGCAACTTTTCGCAAGAGGCTGCCCCCATGCCCGCTAGCAGGTTCTCTGCTCTCAGCGGAATGGCCTCGAGGCCGGGAGCTGTCGGTGCCGTAGCACGGGGCTTCGAACAGGTCTTGTCTCAGGCTGTCATCGAGATCGATCCTGCGCTCATTGACGCTTCGCCAATCGCGGATCGACTGGCGAATTCGGACGACGATATTCAGGATCTCGTCGAGTCGATGAGGGAACGAGGCCAGCAGGTTCCTATCCTGGTTCGACCGCATCCGACGAATGAGGGCCGCTATCAGATTGCTTACGGCCGCCGGCGCGTACGGGCAGCGGGTGTCCTCGGCCGCAAGGTGCGCTCCGTCGTCAAGCCTCTCTCTGATGACGAGCTCGTGGTTGCGCAGGGGCAGGAGAATAGCGCGCGGAAGGACTTGTCGTTTATCGAGCGTGCACTCTTTGCGTCGCGCTTGGAGGAGGGCGGGTACGACCGATCGGTGATTATGTCCGCTCTCTCGGTGGATAAGACCGGATTGTCTCGGTTGATCTCATCCGCTGTAAAAATCCCGGCGCGAATTATTGAGGCGATCGGAGCGGCACCCAAGACGGGTCGCGATCGATGGATCGAACTGGCCGCTCAAATTGAGAATGCTCGGAGCCTCACGCCCGTCGATCAGGCCGTCGCGAACCCCAAATTCTCTCAGTTGGCCTCCGATGAACGCTTCAATGCAGTCCTTAAGGCTGTCTCGGCGAAGCAGGAGCGGCGCAAGGCGCCGAGCTCTTGGGCGACATCGGAAGGCACTCGGATCGCCAAAATCAAGGATGACGCCAAGGCCACAACGCTGGTCATCGATAAGAAGATCACGGCCGACTTTGGAGCGTACCTGGTCGAAGCCCTGCCAGAAATCTACGCGTCGTTTAAGCGCCGCGGAGATGCGTAAGCCGCGTTCCCACAATCCCAGGAGATAAGCCGCAAAAGAAAAAGGCCCCCGAAACGGAGTTCCGGAAGCCCTTCTCAGTCATAAGCAAACAGAGAATCGCACTTCCACGAATCGCCGTCAAGAGTCTCGCGAGAGATTGAGCGCCGTTTCGGCGAGCGGATTTCTTTTGCCTAGCGATAGGTGAAGGAAGATGGTTTCCCATATCTCAACGACGCCTTTTGGGCGGCGAACGCTGACGCTTGCGCATGTGGCAAGTCAGGCGCGCGCGAAGGAGCGGCCGCCGGAGAAGGCGGTCCATAAATGGAATCTGTTTCGCGATATCTGCACGGCCAAGGCTCGATTGGGCGTGAACGAACGCGCCCTTGCGGTGCTCGACGCTTTGCTGACCTTCCACCCGGAGACGGTGCTTACGGGCGAGCAACTCGTCGTCTTCCCGTCGAACCAGCAGCTGGCTCTGAGAGCGCATGGCATGTCGCCGGCGACGCTCCGCCGCCACCTGGCGGTGCTCGTCGACGCCGGGCTGATCATCCGTCGCGATAGCCCGAACGGTAAGCGCTACGCTCGGAAGGGCAGGGGAGGGGACATCGAACTCGCCTTTGGCTTCGATCTGTCGCCGCTGGTTGTTCGGTCCGCGGAAATCGAAAGTTCAGCCGAGGACGTCAGGCTCGAGGAGCGGGCTCTGAAGCTCGTGCGAGAGCGCATCACCATCTGCCGGCGGGACATTGCCAAGATGATCGCGATGGCGATGGAGGAAGGAATTCCCGCTCATCCAGCCGGGCAGGGCCCTTCGACCTGGCAGGAGATCCATGCCCTGTATCGATCAATCATTGGCCGGATTCCGCGCACCGCTCCGCGGGAGATGCTGGAGCCGGTTGCCGACGAGCTGTCGATGCTGGCCGATGAAATCCTCAACCTGCTGGAATTTCATACAAAAACTCAGAATCTGAGCGGCAATGAGTCTCATTCTGAGCGCCACAAACAGAATTCAAATCCAGACCTTCCTATTGATCTTGAACCTAGCTTTCCAGAAAGCAGGGGCGTCGAGATCGAGATCGATCCTGAACCGGTGAGGAAACCGGAGCGGCCGTTCCCGCTGGGAATGGTGCTCGATGCCTGCCCGGATATCATCGACTATGCCCGCGGCGGGATTTCCAATTGGCGAGACTTCCTGGCGACGGCGGCGATGGTGCGATCGATGCTCGGCATTAGCCCGAGCGCCTGGCTCGATGCGCAGAATGCGATGGGCGAAACCGAAGCCTCGATTGTGGTTGCGGCAATTCTGCAGCGCGGAGAGGCGATCTCCAGCGCTGGCGGATACCTGCGGGGGCTGACGCGGAAAGCGGAAGCCAACGAGTTCTCGATCGGACCGATGCTGATGGCGTTGATTGGAAGCCGGCGTCGTGAACCGAAACGAGCTTAGCACCCCCGCGGATCGCTGCCATGTGCGGGCGGTTGCCGACAATGATCTGGTACAATGGGCCTGCGATGATGAGGTTTGCACGATGAACTGGAAGCCGCCTGCGCCGATCGATGCCAGTCCGGAAAACCGGGCCCGGGTGAGTGGCCCTGGCTTACGGACGCTGCTCAATGTGGCGCGCGTTTGGGAACTCGATGTTTCCGAGATCCGAGTGCTCCTGGGCTTGCCAACCGCCGCTGAGTTCCAGATTTGGTCTGATGCCGCCCGTGCCGATCAGCCTCTGATCCTCGAAGCCGATGTCCTGCTGCGGATTTCGGCTGTGCTCGGGATTTATCGATCGCTCCGTCTGTTGGAGGGGACCGACGATGAGGGCTTGAAATGGCTCCGAAGCGTCAATCGTGAAATCCCGTTCAGCGGAAGGGCGCCTCTGGAGCTCATGCTGACGAGCTTCGAGCCTGGGTTGATGGATGTCCGTGGCTACTTGCTCGCCAAGGAGCACGGGGGCGGCAGCGCCCCTAACGAGGTCGACCGCAACTTCAAGCCTTATACCGACGCTGATTTGATCTGGATCTGATATCGCCGCGGGTGGGTGACCTCTTGTGTTGCAAGACGGAGCATTCGATATCGGCGTCGTCAGCTCCGCATGAATGATGCGGCCGCGCCGGGCTCTTGATGCTGCTTCAGTTTTTCAAAGGAATAGACGTGTTTCAGATTAAGGCCACGATCAAGGGTTGCAAGGTCAAGGAAGCAGCCGCTTCCGCGATGGAGGCGCTTCGCCGATACCAGGATATTCAGACCCGTCCGGGTGTAACGGCTTGCTCGGTGATGAAGGGCAAGCCGAGCTCGTGAGCGCGGCGACCGTCGAGGGCCTGCGCGCCAAATCCGGAATCTGATCTCGCGAGGAAGGCAAGGTTGTGCAGCCCGAGCTGCTGCCTGACGCGTACGGCTCATCAACGATGTGAATCGTCACCGCGGGATTGATTCATCCTTTGCGTTGGACCGGTGCCTGTCATGAGCGCGAGATGCGCGCATGGACAGCTCCCTCGCCAAAGACACGCCGCGCTTGCAAATGTTGGTGCTGGACCGATCCGATCCGGCGCAAAACATGGCGCGGTTCTATGTGCTCGCGATTGAGCCGACGCTGTTTGGCGATGTCGCACTCGTCCGCGAATGGGGACGCCGGGGCTGTACCGGCCAGCGACGACTGGATCTCTACGGCAATCAGGAAGCTGCGGCTGAGGCGCTGCAGGATTGGCTGCTCAGAAAGACCCGGCGTGGCTACGGTGTGGTGGCGGCTTCACTGGCCAATGCGCGGTCATAGCCGGCAGAGCATTCTGCCTCTCCGTTGTTGGAACGAGCCTCTGTCTTGAGAGCATGATGAGTCGGGCCGGACTCGAACCGGCACCAGCACTGTTATGAATAGCAAGCTCTGACCATTGAGCTACCGGCCCGGTCGGAGCGGGGCGTACTGACGCGATCAGCCAACAAGGAAGGCTGAGAGTTCGCTCCTCATCCGGATCGGAGATGACGCTCGATCTCGGTGACAGGTCGCGCCCGTTCGACTCGCGAGCGGATCGGCGGGGAAGGGGACTGGCTGCGTGGCTGCCTGGTCACATCAGAGGAAAGTCTCGCGATGTGCGAACGATCGCGATTGCATGAGTTGAGGTTGCGTCCGAAGCTGGGCTGAGAGGGAGGCGAAGTTATGCGTGCGCCTGACAGCTCGGAAGCCTCGATGGCTCGGATCAACGGCATCCTCATTCGGAGTGCCATCGTCGTGGCAATTGCTGCGACTCTCGTGTTGCCGCTGATCCGTTAGGTTTCGCAGGCCGCAAACGGACGAATTCAGCCTGAGCTAAAAAATCGACCTCATAGAATGGTCGCTGAGGGCCCTTGGCGCCTGTGCCCGCAGGGGTGGTGAGGTGAGGTAGCCAAAAGCCGCTGGTGGTCACTTATCGGGCGTTTTGGTCTCTGTCAGACAAAAGCGGTGTTGGTGCTCATCGCCGCGAGCACGGTAAGGCTTGAATCTTGCAAGGATTTTCCTTACTGTAAGGAGCTTCCTTACGAGGATCCGGCATGATTACGAGCAAGCTGACAAGCAAGGCGCAGACGACGATCCCGCAACCCATCCGGGCTGCGCTGCAGCTGCGGGAAGGCGACGAAATCGCTTACAGCATTGAAGGCGCGTCCGTCGTGATCCGCAAGGCGCCGGCCTCGGTCGTGGTCGAGGATCCGTTCGGCACGTTTGGCGAATGGGACAGCGAAGCCGATCGGCGGGCTTATGCCGATCTCTGATTTGCGGCAGGGCGACGTTGTCCGGGTGCCGTTCCCCTATACCGACCGCAACACCCGGCAACACCGCCCGGCGCTCGTCGTCAGCAACGGCGCGATCGGGGAGGGAGATGCGCTATTGTGGGTCGTCATGATCACCAGCGCCGAGAACCGACCATGGGTCGGGGATGTGTCGCTAGGACGGTTCTATCAGGAGGCAGGCTTGCCGGCCCCGAGTGTGATCCGCCCCGTCAAGATCGCGACAATCGAGGCAGCCCAGGCTCAGAAGCTTGGTCGTCTCAACCCCTCGCTGATGGCTGAAGTGGCTGACCAGCTCAAGAAGCATCTGGGTGTCTGACGGCCGCTGGCATCCGTGAGCCGGGCAGATCCGGGGTGGCTTCCGGCCTTCGCTGACGATTCGTCAAAGCCCCGCTGCCCCGGAGAGATCGACTTTGAAGCGATCGCGACGATGACCTGCCCAGGCCATTGCTACGTCACGCTCAACAATCTCGGCGGAGCAGGCCAATGCGGCGTTCCAGGCGAGGTGCCTGTCAATTTCAGATGAGTCTGCCGGAGCTCGCGCCAACCGCGTCGACTCAACGGTTCAAAGTGCCAGGCGGGCGGCTTGGCTGAATCGCCGGTCGGCGTCATTGTAATAGCTCGCTGCCTGCTGGACGGAGCGGTGCTGCGACTGCTGCATCGCCGCGGGCAGGGGAACGCCATTGCGGGCCGCTTCGGTGAGATAGCCGGAACGCAGGCCATGCGCCGAAAATATCAGCGGGTCGAGCCCGACCTCGGCGCAGCGGCGCTTGAGGATCAAGTTGACCGCTTGCGGCGTGAGAGCCCGGTCGGAGAGGCCTTCCCAGCGGTCGATCGCGCGAAACACCGCGCCCTTGCCGATCCCGGCGCGCTCGAGCCAGTCGCGCAGCGCCGCGACCGGCGGTCCGACGATCAGGACACGAGCGTCGTCGTCGGCCTGTGCCGTCTTGGTCCGGCCGAGCGTGATCGCCAGACAGGGCAACAGCGGCGTTTCCGGATCGTTGGGATCGCGCGGCACGGGCGCCTCCTCCGAAATCTGTTCGACGCGCAGACGGGCGATTTCGCTGCGGCGGCGGCCGCCCGAGCCGAAGGCGATCAACAGCAAGGCGCGGTCGCGCGTGTCGCTCAAGCGATCGCTGCGGCAGGTGGCGAGCAAGCGGTCGAGGATGTCGCGGGTGACGGCACGTTGGCTTTTGCGCCGGCGTGGCCGGGCGCTGGCCCGCACCGCCAGGCGTATGGCGGTACGCAGGGCTGGCGCGGCGAAGGGACCCAAAAGGCCTTTCCAGCGATGCAGCGTCGCCCAATGGGCCAAGCGGCGTTTGACCGTCGATGGCGCATGCGGACCCTCGACGCGCAAATGGCCGTCCAGCCGCAAGGCTGTGGCGATCGCGTCGGGCATGCCGTGCCCGGGATCGCTTTCGTGTTGGGCCGGATCCCAGAGATGCTGCGCCACAAATTTCAGCGCCAGCGCTTCCGGCGCCGGCCAGGGCAGGGGTGCAGCCGTTGCCGCGAGCGCCCAGGCCTCGAGATAGGCCAGGTCGGAGGCGAGGGCGCGCAGGGAATTCTCGCCCATGCCCTCCTTCGCCAGATGGCGCAGCGTCGCGACATCGTCGTCGGTCAGGATCTTGGCAAGCTGATCGCGCCGCTCCAGCGGCAGGATCGCGGACAGCGCGTCGAGCTGCAGGGCCCGGCGGGTCTCGGACGGGAGCAAGGCGGTCGTGGTCACGGGGCGCTCCGGCTGTGGCTCGTCATGGCCGTTCTCGTCGAGCTGAGGTCGGCCGACGGCCAACGGCGGCGGTTTGGAGCGCCAGAATCGCCGATTTGCAGGCTGCCGTCCATCACTATCGATAAGAGGTAATTATCGATAGTTAGATACCTGAAGTGATGACTGTCGGAGTGAAACAAATCAATAGCTATTTAGATTGGCTTTGATAATTTCGTGGAGGTGAAATCAATCGTATATGAATTAACGCGTGCCGATCGAAGGGCCCTGGTTTCTGAGTGCGCGGTTGCGGCCGAGTCCGCGGCGATCGCGCTCGCCCGCTGCGACGAGCGCCTGGCGCGCACCACGCCCGATTTGGCCGAGGGGGTGCGCCAGCGCGGCCACGCTTTCGAGGCCCAGGCCCTGATCGGGCTCGCCGGCGGCCTGTGCCCGCTCGAGGACCTCGTTCTGCACGACGCCGCAATGGATGTGCGCAGCCCAACCCACGCTATCACCCGCGCCGCCGCGATTCTCGACGAGCGCCGGCGCCTGGCGCGGCGCGAGCCGGGCGAGATCTTGAGTCCCGGGGCCTTGCGGTTGCGGCTCGGCCTCACGGAAGCGCAGCAACCGGAAGGGCGTGTCGCCGCGCCGGTCGCCATCAACTGGGCCTCGGCGCCCTGGGAGCGGGGATACCGCGATAGAGACGATGATGACGATCCGCTCGACGAGGACGATGCCGGCGTCGACGATGAGTCCGATCACGCCAGCGATCCGGCCTTCGCCGAGATCGACGCCTTACTGGCGCGCACCCGCAAAAAGCTCGACAGCTGGAACGATCTGTCCTCCGACGCCGGCCGCAAGAACCTGAGCTTGCGCGATCCCGGCTATGACGCCGCCGGACGGTGCGAGCGCTGGCTTGCCGTTCTCGAAGAGGGCAGGGGGCTGCCGGCGACGCTCGCCGCCGCGCTCGCGCTCGACGCCTGGCTCGCCCTCGAACCGTCGGAACGGGCCGGCGCGCTCGGCTTCGCGCTGGCCGCGACGGTGTTGCGCCAGCGCGGGTTGGCGCAGGCGCATCTGCCGACCCTCGGGCTCGGTTTGCGACGGGGACGCTTCCGCTGGAGCCCGCACCAGGCGCTCCCTATCCGGGTCGTTGGGTTGCTCGGCGCGCTGACCGAGGCGGCCGCTTTCGCTCAGGCCGATTGCGATCGCTTGGTGCTGGCGCGGGAACTGATGCTGCGGAAGTGTGAAAATCGAAGGGGGAATTCGAAATTGGCCGAGCTGGTCGGACTGTTCGTGGCGTCGCCGCTGGTCACCGTGCAATTGGCCGCGGCGCGATTGCAGGTCACGCCGCAAGCGGTCGAGGCGATGCTGAAAGAACTCGGCGCCAGCCTGCCGCGCGAGCTCACAGGCCGGAAACGCTATCGCGCCTGGGGGATCGTTTAGCGTGTGCCGATCTGCGCGATCAGCATGGGAATCGGGGGCGGCCTCGAGGTCGTCGCACGGTTTCCAGATGGGCGGGCCTTGTGCATCGATCGTCTCGGCAAAGTCGGTCGACCCAAGAAGGCTGATGCCTCGTAGTCTCGGGCTTCTGTTGCTGGCCCCTAGCTAGCGTCTGGAGCGTCCGCATTCTGGCGCTCTGGTTAGTGTGGCGATGCAACCGGCCGCCCTGGCCCTCGGACTATATTCGGACAGTCCGTTTACAGGTTGATCGACAGTGATTTTTACTCTTGGATGAATGCTGACCCGCGCCGGATATGCCGATCGGCTTAACCAATCGCGCCCGGACGGTGGCCGTGCAGGAATTCTTCAACCCGTTCGGTTCGTTGGACCAGCCAATCTCGATAGCTCACCAGCAGTCCAACTGGGTCGGAGGCTTCTGCTGCAATTAGCTCGTCAACGGCCGCCAATGCGCGGTGGAGCGTCAAACCGTCGCCGTGGTCGGTGAGAAGCCGCTCAGCTAGCGCAATATCCTCTCGCAAACGCGCGGCCTCATCCAGCACGCTGCGATGCTCTGCATAAACGAGCCGTCGACCGAAAGCTGAAAGTCTCGGATCATGGAATTCCTCGACGATGCGGGCACGGCAAATCTGGTTAGCCTGATGGAATTCCCGCATCCGGGTCTCATCGGGAGGGAGCGGAAAGCCACCACTATAAAGCTGCTCTTCTGGGTGGAGAGAGGGCTCCCGCGTTCCCCAGCCGGCGACATATGCTCGTATTACGCGGCCGCAAAGCTCCGCATTACTTTTTATTTGACGACCACGTTCTTCAACCAAGTCGATACCTAAGCTGCCGAGCATTACATCGGTTGCCTCCCATAGCGCAGCAACAGCTGGGGCAGCATTGACCGCCAACCGCCGGACCGGGCTACCCTTGCGAGCTACGGCTAAGCGCAGCGCCTCATCATCCAATGCGGCCCAAGCGTTCGTGTCGACCGAAAGATCCAGGCAAAACCGCCCATTCACATTGTCGGGGACCGAGCCGATGCAAATGACTGCACGGTGGTAGGCCTCATTCCCAAAAAATTCCGTGAGGATGAACGCGTCCTCAGCGGCCACGAATTCTGCGACAGTCGCCTTCTTCGAGAAACGGACAAAGCGATGCCATGCCTCAGGAGAGCGATCACGTACGACGCGAGCAAGTATCAACGCCATTTCCGCGTCGCTCATGGCGTCATGCGCATCGTGGGCGGAAAGTCCGTTGGCCGCCGCTAAGCGCTCCAATCGAAATGTGGGACGGCCATTTTCCCCGAGGGGCACGTTCAGGCAGTGCGGCTGCTGAGCCGCCGCAAGCGCGAGGTTCATTATATCAGCGCGAGAATTCCCGTGGCTACTTGTGAGGTACGCCGGGTGCAGCGACTGGAAAAGTGCGTGTCGCAGCATTTCCTCGTCGAAGCGCATCGAATTGTAGCCAACGATGATCGCCGGTGACCATGCCAACAGATGGTGGCGGACCGAGCATATCAAGTCGTAATGCGACGGCAGATCGCGATCCGTGAGGCGAGCAATCGGTAGGCCGTTCGTCAGGAGGGCGGCCGGGTGCGGAATAGTTTGCGGCTGCAATCGGCAGCGCGTCTCGAAACGGGCCGTTTCATTCAGGTTTTCGTCAGTTCGAATCGCGGCGAACTGAACTATTTGGTCCCAACCAGGTTGGAGGCCGGTCGTCTCAGTGTCATAGAAGACGAAGCCGACCATCTCGCGCCTAATCCCGTGACGCGAGCCGATACCGCAACGCCGCTGTGCTGACCCGCAGCTTCTTAGCCAAGGCTTCGACCTTTTCGTCGTCGTCGAGGTCTAAGGTAGCTGGATCGATCAAGCCCTTGAGTATCTCGGTGGGCATCAACAATTCGGCCGCAAAGGCGTTGGCCTCAATCTCAAGCGGGTCTACGCCAAGCGATGCAAGATCGTCCCGCCACAAGACACGAAATGCCTTGTCAACGTGCACCTCGTTGCGGATGTCACCATCGTGGAGCTCATGGTGCGCCAGTTCGTGCGCCGCTGAGAAACGCTGACGGTTGGGATGGTGTAAAGCGTTGACGCCGATGATGCGGACATTGTCGCGGATGAAGGCCATCCCGGATAGCTCGGCATCCAAGGGCGCATACTGAAGTACGATGTTCCGGAACTTGATGATGCGTTCGACCGGAACCGGAGCACTCTTCACGCCAAACTCCGCAAGGAGGCGCCGAGCTGCTTCGCGTGCTTTCTGGGGCTCTGCTTGCCTCACGATTTTGCCTTTGCCGTCGCTAGAGCGCTGGCGATCATCCCGCTAATTTGTTCCTTTGCTCGGGCGCTAACGTCGTCAGACAGGGCGAGCGCCTGATCTTCAAGCGTTGTTTTTCCGGTTGCGGGCAAGAGGTCGGCGACGCTCGCAAGTCCAAGCGCCGCGGCGATGTTGCAGGCATGGTGCAGTAGCACGCTCTGCCTGCCGGCCTCCATGTTGGCAACTGAGGCCCGGGACACACCCACACGAGCAGCGAGATCGGCTTGAGACATCTTCAGTTGCTCCCGCCGAATCGACACTGCGCGTCCAAAGGCCGGATAGCGGTGATCTGTAGCCATGCACAAGTGTTTCCATCAGTTGGCGTTCACTGTCAATCTCGCAAACATATGTTTGTTAAACAAACATGACGGAGTTTGTATTGACGTCAAACCCGAGCTGAGTCATATCAAGCGGGCACTCGGGATGTGCCCGAGCAAAAGGAGATGCAGATGCCTAACGGCAATGGACAGGGCGGCGGTAAGGGGGGCGGCAAACCGACTTCCTTCGCGTTTTTCTTCAACGGCCAGAAGTACGAAACCGATCAGGCTTCGCTTACCGGCCTACAGATCAAGGCCAAGATTGTCGGCTGGGATCAGACCCACGACCTGGTGCTGGAAGGGCACGGGCACGATCCAGACGAAATCATTTCGGATGACCAGGCGGTTTTGATCGATACCAAGCAGGGCGGTCCGCCTCGCTTTTCGTCGGCCCCTAAGGCGAATTTCGGCTGACATGGCCCCGCTCGAAACTCAGATTCAGCAATTGCGCGAGCGTTTCGGCGAGGTCGAAGTCACGAAGTTGCCCGGCGGCGCAAGTCTCATCAGCGTGCTGAGGGTTGCGCTGCCGGAAGGGTGGACCAAGGCTGCCTCGGTCATCCGTTTCCTGGCCCCGGCAGGTTACCCATTCGCTGCAGTAGACTGCTTCTGGGCGGACGCGGACTTGCGCCTGGCGGGCGGGCAGATGCCGCAGAATACTGCGGAGAACAACATTCCAGAGACCACCCATATGGGTCTGTGGTTCTCCTGGCACTTATTGAACGGGTGGAATCCAAACCGGGACACTCTGTCCAGTTGGATGAACACGATACTCGATCGATTGAGGCGAATTCAGTGAGCGGGCTGCGATTTCCTGCGCCTCTCTACGGCGAGCTCTATGACTCCTTGCTGGCCGATCGCTCTCGGGAGGCTTGCGCGGTGGCCTATGCCCACCATGATCGGGGAGCAGGGTCTTGGGTGGTGGCAGACGCTGCCCTTGTGCCAGAAGATGCCTACGAGCGGCGAGATGCCGTATCCGCCGTGCTGAAGGCCGCATTCGTTGTCGAAATCGCAAATCGCGCTCGCCGCGATGGGCTCAGTATCGTGATGGTTCACACCCACCCGTGGGCGGAGAGCTATCCAGTCTTCTCGGAAGAGGATGATCGCGGCGAGGCGCAACTGGCTTCATACTTCGCCCGACGTGCGGCCGATCTCGAACACCTGGCGCTAGTGGTCGGTCCAGATGGCTGTCGCGCCCGCATACTGGGCGATACGAAAGAGGTTCCTGTATGGGATGTGGGCGCGGACCTGATATTGAGGACCCGATTCCCGCAAGACCACGCCGACATTTCTGCTCACGATCGTCAAGTGCGAGCCTTTGGCGCGCCTGGGCAGCAGCTGCTCCGTAGCCTACGGGTTGGTGTAATTGGTGCAGGCGGAACGGGCTCAGTACTCCTGCAGCAACTGGCTTATTTGGGTGTCCAGGACTTCACGGTCGTGGAGCCGGACACGGTGGAAACCACCAATCTCAATCGCCTTGTGGGCGCGGGGCCCGGCGATGTAGGGCGGCCGAAAGTGGAGGTGGCCGCTCGGACGATCGGCCATATTAATCCGCAGGCACGGGTTAGGCCTCTTGAGCGGGACGTCGTCGATGCCGACGTGCCGCCGCAGTTGGCCGCTCTCGATTTCCTTTTTATCTGCACTGATTCCCACGCGAGCCGGGCAGTAGTAGGCCAGCTGGCCTACCAATACCTGGTGCCGGCTATCGACATGGGCGTGAGCATCACTGTCGGACCCGAAGGTGTGTCTCACATCACCGGTCGAGTGCAGATGCTCGCCCCCGGGCTTCCATGCCTCACCTGCACCGGCGCTCTGGACGGAGAACAGATCCGCCGAGAGATGCTCACGCCCATGCAGCGCGCCGCTGACCCGTATGTACAGGGTGTGCACGAGCCGCAGCCGGCGGTCATCTCTATCAATTCGACCATGTCGTCATTGGCGGTGACCATGTTCTTGGGTGCGGTAACGCCAGTGCGCGCGGGCGCCCGTTTCCAGATGTACGACGGCGTGCGTGGTACGGTACGGCTGACGACAGCCAGAAGGACGGATACCTGTATCGTCTGTTCTGCCTCGGGCGCGATGGCGCGGGCAGGACGTTGGGCACTGCCGGTGAGGCACATCGGGATGTGCCATGGCTGAGCGCGGGGTTCTTTGGTTGGGGCCGCCCGCTGGCGAGCAAGTAGGGCGTGAGTTCAGCAACCGGGGCCTCTGGCTCGTTAAGACTGCGCTCGATGAGCCGCTCCGGAATCCCGCGGACGTTCGGGCTGCGGTCTTTGCTTTGGACGGTGACAACGGCACAGAGACAGCAGCTGCGATTCAGCGGTTGGCGCAACCACTGCTGGACTACGGCTCCGACATCTATCTTGTGTCGCCGGACGATGGCGCACTTGGAACTGCCCAGGCGTACTTAGCAGGATTTCGCCTCCTGCATCGTCTCAAAGTTCGTACGGCGCCAGAGGCGCACGAGATCGCTGAGCGCATTGCGCGACGGCGACTCGGCCCTCGTGCAAAGCCGGCCCTTGAGATCACCATGGCAACGAATGGCCGCCCTCTTGATCGGCGAGACGAACCCCTTTTTCAACGCGCATTCCACTTTTGCGACAGTATCGTGCTCCAGGAGCTAACAGGCGGCCGCTCGGATGCTCGGGTTTTCGCCGTCCACATGACCGTCAGTGGTTCGCGCGCGGGTAAGCAGCCCCAGCCGTTCTTTGCCAAGGTCGACGAGCACGCGAAGATTGCGAAGGAGTTCGCGAACTATCGCGAATTTGCCGATCGGTACGTCCCGTTCGGGCTGCGGCCGAACGTGCAGGACATCGTCGAAGGCGCGGAGCGCAGCCTGTTTGCGGGAGACTTTGTGGACCGCTCGGAATCCCTCTGGGATATGGTGCGCAGGAACGTGGCCGGACAAGCTATCTCTTCCCTCATGGGGGAGACGCTCTCAGGTTGGCGCAATCAAGCTTATGATGCCTCCCCCACCAAGGGATCGGTGGCCCTCGCCATGCACAGTGCTGGCGTGTGCGCCCCGGAGCACATCAAACCCAGCTATGAGGAGCACGCTGCACGAGAGACGGTCGCCGCCACTGGCGGCGTACTTTGGCAGCGGCTGACAAGCCTAAGCGACCAGTCTTATCGCCTCGCCCCGGTGCACGGTGATCTGCATGGCGGCAACGTCGTCGTCCGGAGCGGGCAGGCGATCCTCATCGATCTGGCTTCCGTCGCTGAACGAGGGCCTCTAACCACGGATGTCGCCGCGCTGGAGGTGTGGCTCGCGTTCGAGCTTCCACCGGAAGAAGACGCCAGAGCTTACAAAAACAAAGCGTGGACGGACGAGATCGACCGCCTCTACGCCCCATCCGCGTTTGTCGACGCGCCGGGACCAGGCCCTGCGCACGCTCCCTATTGCTGGATGGTTGCTGCAGTCCGCCAGCTTAGGCAAATAGGGCTCGCGGCGCAGTCCTGCCCGACCGAATATCAGACCGCCGTGGCCGTCCAGCTATTACGCCGCTGTCAATGGAATGACGGGCCGGCCGCGGACCGCTACAGGAGAGCTCACGGTTTCGTCGTCGCTGCGCGATTGGTAGACGACCTTGAAGCTCGGAGGATCTCGTGAGCAAGCCCGCCCGTCATCTGCGCCTGCGTGGAGTTGCGGAGTACCGTGATCAGGGCGAGCTGTTGCTGGAGGCGGCTGGCGACGCTGTGCTAGTCCGCCGCGGCGTTCCTCGATCCCTGCTTGTCGCCTGCCCGGACGGGTGCGGTGAGACACTTGTGGTCAACCTTGATCCGCGTACAGCCAAGGCTTGGAAGTTGGACGAGCGCGGTGATGAGATCACTCTCTACCCCTCGGTCTGGCGAGACGGTGGCTGCGGTAGTCACTTCATCGTCTGGCGCGGGCGGATAATCTGGTGCGATCGTTTCGAGGACGGCAACTTGGAGCCGCCCTATGACGCGACCCTGGAGCACAAGCTCTACGTGGCCCTTGAATTCGGCAAATTCAGAAGCCCGCTGGAGTTGGCTACCCACCTCGACGAGATTCCTTGGGAGGTTTCGCGCGCCGGGCGAAGGTTGGTGCAGAAGGGCCTCGCTGAAGCAGGCACTGGCCCTCAGCGAGATTGGTTCCGGCGGGCGGAGCACTAAGTCAATCTAGTCCGACTTCAAGGCCGACGACCTTGATGGGGTCAGCGGAGTTGCCACCGAATCCCCAAACTATGCGTAAAGCTCGGCGTAGGTTGGCGCGGCCATACAGATCGTTTCCGAATATCAGTGGGCGTTGGTGGCCGATGCGCTGCGGTGCTGGTCGGCCGTACCGGCGACGGGGGCGTCTTCGATTTCACTCAAATGAGTGATTTCACTGAAAATTGAAAGTGGCATTCGTAGTGGAAGAGGTTGAAAATTTCACCGAGACGGCCTATTTCACTGACCAATGAAAACACTAGAGCGGATGAAAGAAGGCGAGCTTGGGCCTCTGATTGCTGATGCGCTGCGCCAGCAATTGGAGCGGATCCCCTCGATCGCAATTCAGTCGATCGACAATGAGGTCGTCCTCAACGACCCCCACGCGGCCTTGCGGCGTCTCGACATCGTCGCTCGCCTGCGAACGGGAGATCGCGAGGCGACATTGCTCTGCGAGGTGAAGAATCCGGGATTTCCAAAGCAGATCAGGCACGCCATCAACCTGCTTCACGCCTATATCGGCAGATATCACAATGGGGCTGCACAAGGCACGTTTGTCCCCATTGTCGGCTCGTCATGGCTTTCGCCCGAGTCCCGGGCGATCTGCCAAGCGGCGGGAGTGGGCTGGCTCGACCTCGCCGGAAACTGCCGGATTGCGTTCGACACCATCTTCATCGAACGCGAGACCGCCGAACGTCCCAAGCCCGCGGCTCGCTCCTATAAGGCGGTATTCTCCCCCAAGGCGGGGCAAATCTTGCGGACTCTATTACGCGACCCCGACCACGCCTGGAAGGTCGCCGACCTAGCCGAGGCTGCCAACGCCAGCCTCGGCCATGTCAGCAACGTGCGGTCTGCCCTGCGGGATCGGGAATGGGCGACGGTTGGCGACGATGGGCTTCGCCTGACGGCGCCGGACGCATTGTTGGATGCATGGCGAAGCTCTTATGAGCCTGTGCGGGGCAAGCGAACGAGCTGGTATAGCATTCTTCACGGCAAGCAGTGGGAAGAGGCGCTGCGCCGAGCCCTGCAAGCGCCGGACACTGACGGGCATGCCATGCTCGGCGGCCTTTCCGCGGCGCAGTGGCTCGCCCCCTTTATGCGTGGGAATACAACCACGCTCTATGCCGACACCTCGATAATGCCTGAGCTGATCGAGCGGCTAAAGCTGAAGCCCACCACAACCGGCGCTAACGTCGAAATCATCGAGCCAGACGATTCTTCGATCCTGAAGGAGCGTGTGAAGCTTCCCGGCGCGCCTCCGGTAGCGTCGCCGATCTTGACCTATCTCGACCTCTCGCACCTCGACGATCGTGGGCAAGAGGCGGCCGAACACTTGAGAGAGAAACTGCTTAAATGGCACTAGCGCCTGATCCACAATCTGCCGCCGACTACACCGACCGGGTCACCGAGGCCGTAAAATCCGCGCTCCTCGAAATCGGTCAGGTCCTTGGCAGCTTTGAGGGGAAGTTTGCCGTTGTCGGGGGAGCCGTTCCCTGGCTCCTTCTTCAGGCGGACGATATGCAGCATGTCGGCACTATCGATGTTGACCTGACGCTCGATGCAGAGGCACTCGGCGATGGCGAATATGTGCGTCTCGTCGAAGCCCTGATGAAAAACGGCTATGCGCAAAGCCCTGATCACAGACGCTTTCAGCTCGTGCGTCTCGTTGAATCGGCTGATGGAGGGCCGCCGATCGAGGTCATCGTTGACTTCTTGATGCCGCGCAATGCGGAGATTGAGAAGAATATTCCGCCAATCCTATCGGAGTTCGCAGTCCAACGTGCGTCCGGGGCTGAGCTTGCGATCCGCTTCCACCAACTGATCGCCGTGGAAGGCGTAATGCCGGGCGGTGGGCGCAATCGCGTCGAGATTGCAGTCGCATCCATCCCTGCGCTGCTTGCAATGAAGGGACAGGCACTCGCGCGTCGGCAGAAGCGCAAAGACGCGTACGATGTGTACTACTGCATTCGCAACTACGACGGCGGGCCCGAAGCACTGGCCGAACTTTGTCGCCCGCTGCTGGAGATCGAGGAGGCCCGCGAAGGGTTTCAGGGGATCGCTGAGAAGTTTGCTGCAGAGGATATGATCGGGCCGGTCTGGGTGCGCCAGTTTGTTGAGGGAACAGCGGCAATGGGCGATAGAACGCCTGACCAGTGGCAACGGGACGCCTTCGGCCAGGTGCATGCCTGGATGGCAGCGCTTGGCCTCTAGATTGGGCGAGCACGTCTTGCCCAAAAACCAGCCCCTTGCACGATGCCGAGGCGCTCCATCCTCGCAGCTGGTGGTGGCTCGACGTTGCGGCATGTCACCAGTGCGAGTGTCTCGACGATGCTACCCGATCGGGGGTCACTGCGCTGGGGTCAGCTAACGGCCTCGGTGCCTCTAGGCAGTGTCTCGATTGTATGTATTCAGCAGCGCTGCGATCTACCGGTTTGCCTCTGGCCAGTCGGCTTTCGGATACTGATTGCCGTGATCGATAACCGAGATCAGTGCATGACCATGGCGGCGGGCGTAGGCGATCACCTCGATCACGGCGGCGGCGACTGGCTTCTTGACGCTCATAATCTGGTGCACGCGGCGCGGCGTTCCACTCCGGGTTTTGTCCGACGTCGTCAGTTCCCAATCTGCCACGGCACCATTTTTACCCATGCTTACCTTCAGCTGGAGACGCCCCTGAGGCATCATGGGTGGGCTGTCCCAGGTCAGTTTGGGCTCTGTCGGCACCAGCGCCCATACCGCTCCAGTCTTGTAAGGGGCGTCTGAAACGCGACCGCGTTCTTGAACAACGACGTATCCCGCTTCGCGCATCATTTGCCCGACGTACCACCCGACAAACTGGCACGCGGCATCGCGTTCCTTTTTCGAGTGAAGGGCCGCGACGATCGCGGCGACGTCCTTGGCCACTGCCTGGACGGCGGGCTTCCTCTGCTCCGATAGCGTCACGAAAGCGGCAAAGTGCTCAGGCTGATCGATGATCTCGGTTAACCGCCGCCCGGTTTCCGTCGCGCCATAGTTTGTAAGCCAGCGGCTCATTGGCTACCTCCCCCTCATTTGTGTCCGCACAATATGAGTGGTCATATAGTTTGAGTCAACTACCCGAAACGAGTGGTCATGACGCGCTACTGACCTGGAATGACGCGCACAAGCGCGTGCCGGAAATAATGCTCGTTCATGATTTTGATGAGCGATTTCGACGTTGATTTTTCCAGATACTGTTTCATCGCTTCGCCATCCCGCCAGCCGATTTCACAGCCCTCCTCCAACCGATTGCTCTCCAGCCACTCAAGCTCGGGGCCGGCGATCGGGGCATTGGTCCAAAGCTCAAAGGTGAGCTTCTTGTCAGCGAACAGCGACTGACTTCGGAGTATGCTGCGAAGAAGCGGCACACGATCCTCCCGCCATTTTTTGATTTCCTGAAGGCCAATACGCGAGGTGGGACTCTTTGATTTGCACTCGATGACGAGCACGCCTTTGTCATCCGGCATGTCGAGCAGCACGTCGATCTCGGCCGACCGGCGCGTCAGTGCGTCCCTCACTTCGTCGCCGGCGCGCAAATAGCCGCCTTCTACGTCCTTTACTAATGCGCCAACTGCTAGCTCGAACAAATGGCCTCGCAGATTGTGGGCGGCGCCCTCGATTTTTGTCAGACTTCCCATCACGCGCTCGAGGTGTTCGGGGTTCATGGCTGCTGTCGCCCCGGCATTGCTCAACAGGTTGATGAGGTCGCGAAGGGCCTTGGCGACCTCCTCGCCGAACATCTGCGCTGTGGTAGTCGCGAGAATGCCTTTCTGGCGTGCCAGGCTGAAGCCAGTTGCCGTGAAACCGTCCGCGACCAAGAACGGCATGATGGGGGCGACATTCCGAGGCCCCGATGCTAGGTCGTGCTTCCGGACGAAGTGCGCCACCTCATCGGAATCTAGAATCTTGCTGAGATTGACGTCTGCCACGACGAAACCGGGCCGTAAGGTGCCATTAAGTGGTTGCGCGAGCGGTCGTGCATAGGACGGGCCGCTGAAATCCCAGGTAATGCTTGATACGACGGGTGGCTCGTCGTCGCCGCGAAGTTTGATGCGCTCGAAGCTGGCAAGGCCAAGGCGCCGGCACCACTCCTTCATGCCGTGCAAAACCACGTCCTCGGCTGCCAACTGGGCGCGGATATGCGATAGTTTTGCAGTCCGATACTGTCGTGGTTGAAAGGCGACGAAGCGTTCGCCGGTTGCCTCGTCCGTGATCTGCTCAACCATGTGAATGGCCTGCAGGCGCTGTATGATCCGCTCGGGCGATAGCTGTCCTTTGCGAGCGAGGGGAGCGCCACAGAGCCCAGGAAATAGCCTCAGGGGGAAAGCGCCGCCACGGGCCTTCAGGCCGATGATCGCCCCCCAGTATGATGGCCCATGGGATTTGCAAGCCCTCTCGATGGCTTTCCAGAACGACGGGCGGCCGAACTGCTCCGACAAGAAGAAGAAGCGCGCGTTGTGCGCGAACCTCAGCCCCGCGAGCTTGGTCACGCTATCGCCGGCACGCGCAATGCGTTGACGCGCCGCCGCTGGAGATATGCCGTCCTTCACCATCTCGGCAATAAGCGCAATGGTGAGCGAAGGTCCGGTGCTGCGGAGCAGCCGAACGAGATCATTATCAAACGAGAATGACGACCGTGTCACACTGCTCTATTTATAACAGCTTCTCTCTACACCGGCGTCCTTTTTTACACATCGAGCGAAATTAAAAATAATGCCTAAATTTCAGTTGCTTAGAGACGATAAAGTCTGACGCATTTTTGTGCAATGTCAAACCGGACAGCGCTGAGAACGTCAAAACACTGCCTAAGAGCCCGGGCCTAGTCTCCTTGGTGGCCGACGATGGCAGCTCGAAGCGCAACCGCAAACATCGCGACCGTCTCACAGATTCCCCGAGAAGACCTACTGCTACGCCCGCTTTCTCCTAAATCTGCTAATATCCACCTTAGGGTCGATGAGCCTCAGGCACACATCGCGCGTAGTCTCGTCAACGATGTAATCTTCTGGCCGAGCTTGTAGGCGAGGGTGAACGCCCCGGATCCAGAGCCCGGCCTTTTGCTCGCCGTACTTCGTGCGTGCGAAACTGACGACATCGCCGAGAGCTGCGCCCTTTTTCTGCTTCTGTGCCCTGGCCAGTTCGAATTCTCGAATGCGCTCTGTAAGAAGCCGATGAGCTCGGACGTACTCGTCATCGCTGATCGCGGCGACCCCAAGTGGAGTTCGATCGTTCAAATCTCGATGAGGGGAGTTGAACCATGCGTCGGCCTCCGCTCCCAATCCCTGCCAAGCTTCCGATTTTAGCTGGCCGACGCGACTATCAGCCGCTGCCCGCTCCTTTTGAGCTTTGGCCTGCTCGCGCGCGGCGAACTCTTGGGCCTTCCGTTCCAGCGTGCGGTGTAGCTCGCCAGCGAGCGGCAATCCCATCAGATCCAGTTCTGGCTTGGGATTGCCCCGGACCTGCCACCGAAGGTTGACCAAATCGCCTCGGAACGATCGCCACGGCATGTCGTCGAAATCAAGGGCCTGTATTGGCGAAAAATCTCGACCGGGCAGGACCTGGTCGGCCCAGGCTTTGATATTGAATGTGTCGACTTCCTCAGGAGGAAGGTCTTTCAGAACATCTCGAGCGCAAGCCTCGAGATCTTCGAAACGCTTGGCCGGGCGTTCTCGCAGCTCCTTCGCTGCCGCAACGAGTCTCCGCAGCGCCGGCGCAGGGCGCCACCCGTCATGCTGGGTGGGTAAAAGCAGCCCGCTATCGCTGAGATGCTTTAGATAATCACGTACCGCGTAGGGGGCTATCTGGAAGTGAGGTATCTTACTTTGAACTTTCTGCGCGACGTCGCGAGAGATCGAGAGGTAGAGCTTATCGATCCACCCGAGCTGCTTAACAACGAGGTAGACCTCGCCAAAGCCAAATTCTTCATCGTCGGGCCCGAGGTATATCCTGAGGACAGCAGCCTGCCACTGCCCGAGCGGGACATTGAAGCAGCCCGAGCCTTTGACATCGATGTTGATGAACTCGCCGAGCCCATCGCTCCGGACCGCTTTCTCTTGCTTGCTCGAACCAGCGGCCGCGGTCGGCGGCACATGCCGATAACCAGCCGCAATATCAGTGGCCTCTTTCTCAATTGCCGCTGCCTTGTCAGCCGCGCGCTGACGCGCCCGCTGACGGGCATCAAGGTCTCTGGGATTGTGGAGCCAAGATCGGCTCGCCTCGAACAGGATCTTATCCGCTAAGTCTCCGAGTTTCAGTCCACGATACGGCTCCAGCTCAATCTCGATGGCACCGATATTGAGCTGGCGGATTTCGGCGATCTTCTCCGGTCCGCAGGCGTGCGTAACCTTGAATTCGATAATGAGCTGTCGCTCGCCCTTCAGCAGCATGACGTCCGGTACGATCGAACCGGTTTTCTTTTCCAGGACAGCCTCGTCAAATTTGTAGCGGCCGGCCGGAACCACGACCTCTCGTTCGCCAGCTTCTTCGACCGCCCGCGATGGGAGCTCAAACTCCAGGTGTTCGTTGAGAACCTCCTTGGCGAACTTGTGAAGCGCTGTTTCGCCCGCCGATGTGCAGGTGAAGCCTGCTTCGCCGTGATGGGCGAAGTGGGCAGTCCGCTTGTCATCCTTCGTTCTCGCGACCATTCGGCGATCGCAGCCAGGACAGGTGCATTTGCAGGCCAGGCCCCTCGGCACGTCACGAATCGAAACGAGCCTGCCATGTTCGTCAACGGCCACGACGGACATCCCATTCCGACCACAATCGAAAAGCGCATCGAGCGAGATGTCCAAAAGGCTCGATTTTTTGATCGGTTCAGCCATTAAACGAGGCGACCATAGGTCAGATCGCGGCGCAAGGTCCCACAATCCGCTAAACTGTCACTGCTGACACTTCTCGGCTTTCGCGATTTTTGCGAGCCCGTCTCCGAAACGATGACGCTGCTTGAATGGCCGCGATGTGACGGTGGCGTACTCTCCACCGCATCAGCTGTGTCGGCCGATCCGACTGCTCTAAAATGCTGGGGCAAAAAGTTCAAATCCGACCGGCGCGTCTTCTTGGTTTAAGTTTGCAACGACGGCGACGCTCATGCGCGCGCGTGTCAAAGCAACGTATAGTTTCGCTCGCGTTTGATTTGCGAGTGCTTGCTTATCGTTGCGCAGCCAACGCAGCATGTGATCAGTTGGGTGGATGAGTACGCGATCGAACCCGCGTCCTTTCGAAGCCCCGAAATTCATTGCGGGATTGGTTCGGTCGACGCCCTTTGAATTGGCCGCGAGACAAAGCTGCATGGGCCGGAAGGTCGCGATGTAGCGCGCGATATCGTCGGGCCGCACGATGAAAAATCCGGCATGGCCATTGTCGTCCTTGCGGCAGGACGCGCACTTGCAAGCGGTGCTCGCCTTGAGCTCGGGGTATAGCCTCGAGGCCAGCGCGCAAATTGCGTCGCTGTTGCGGTGGGACGTGTTCAGGCTCTCTTCGTCGAGTTCATAGGCGACTCTCTTGGGCAATTTCTCTTTGAGAAACTGCACCAGCTTTCCCTCTGCGTACTTGTCGTATTTCGCTTCGTTGTGCGTGAGATAGGTCACCTGACGCGGGTCGCCGACGAGCACAATCCGCGAGGCGCTCGCGAAAAACGCGGTCAGGATATCGAGGTCATGGCCTGCGAGATCCTGAACCTCGTCGACAAAGATGTGCCGGAAAGCGCGGCTGACCCGATCGAAAACGTTTCCTTTCGACGCTTCATTGCAGCGGATCACGAGCTTCGCCAATTTATCTGAGTAAATGCGACGCCTAGAGTCGAAGTAGTGTCGCTCAAAATCCGCTTCACCCCAGTAGAGGGGACGTCCGGCCCTATCGCGTGCTTTGAGACCCGATCGGCTTGAGACAAGCTGCATTCCCTTCACCGGAAAATCAAACAGGCTGCCCTGGAAAGGCTTTACCCCATGTGAGATGAGGAACGCGAACCAGGTCATAACGACAACATTCGCCGGAAGGTGGCCATTTACGTCGAAAATCTTCTGACGTATTTCGGCTTCGTTTGATTCCGTATAGGTCGTTATAAGGACCTTATCGTCCTTCACCTTAAGTGCCTCGTTGACGAGGTAAGTTGTTTTTCCTGAGCCCGCCGCGGCGATGACGACGTGGTTTGACCCCATCATAGAGCAATAGCCTTGGTGATATAGGCCGGAAACTTGACTTTCTCCTTCGCTGCAAAGACGGCGAGCGCGCAATCTGTCTTATTTGCGTGCATATGACGGTGCAGATCGTCGTCAGATTTTGGCTCGAAACCAAAGAGCTTTCCAAGCGTCTTCCGGTCGTTCTCCTTGAGCAGCTTTGGCTCCAGAGTGTTGTAATTAAAGGATTTATCCCCGATTTTTAGCTCGCCCTTGTCAACGGCTTCGTCATAGCAAATCGTTATATGGTCGATGCCGTCATAGGCTGCGTATTTTTTGTCGAGCGCTTTTGGATTGCCGTCATTGTCGGTGACGATGGCAACAGGGATGCGCAGGGCTCGCGCCACCTCTAGGAAACGCAAAAAGGATGTGCCGACCGAGATGACGTCAATGTCGTTCTCGATCGGAAGGCGCCCGTTATTTGCGTCCATATAGGCACGCTGCACAATGAGTTCGTCTGAATCGCCTTCCACCAGGATCGCCTTTGCGGCGAGCACGAGACGGAGTGTATCGTAACCAGCCAATTTCCTGAAAAACTCGTTGGAGCTCAGGGCGCCGATCCTGGTTACTTTCGATTGCCGCAGGAGGACGAGGTTTTCCAGGCCGAGCTTGTTCGCAACGAAGCTGGAGTGGGTTGAGATGATCACCTGCTTGTCGCCGTTATCCGCAGTCAGGTCGCGGATCAGCTGATTGAGCCTCGAATGGGAAAGATGGTTCTCAGGCTCCTCGATGAGGAGCACGGTGGCCTCGGAGTTCTTCTTGGCGCTGAGTGCCAGTTTAGTTTTGATGATGCACTGCTCACCCTTGCCGATGTAGTGGAAAGGGATGTTGTCGATATAGGTCATCAGACTCCCCTCCCAGGCGGATTGGGAAGATAGATCGACCGAGATGCTGACTGATTTTTTACTGATCTTCGCAGCATTGTTGACGCGTTCGTTGATAACTTTGAGATTGTCGTCGCGCATGAATGCCTCCCGCAGCTTGCGGTGGGCCTGCGAGATCAACGCGCGCTCTTTCTCTTCGAGGCTCTCTCGTATGATGCGCGCGACATAGAGATCGGAGCCGTTCTGAAGCCGTGAGCTGGCCGAGTCGATCAAGGCGGATTTGATTGGAATGTTCCGGGCCGTGATACCGGCGCGCCGAAATGACATCGCCGTAACTGTATAATACTCGATTGGAATGGCCTCGAGCGTCTTGGTTTTGATGAGTTCGGCATAGGCATCGCTGTAATTATCCGCATCGAATTCGATCTTCAGGGCAACGCCGCTTGCCTTCACTTTATCCGAATTGCCGTCGCCCTCGAGATCGGCCAACTCCTTTTCCTCGCCCGAAAAATAGAGTTCGATGAAGATGCTCGGGGGCGGCAGCGGATTTGCGCTGTAGAGTCGTGCAACGTATTCCTGCTCGACCGCGAGGTTGAAGAGATAGCTTGAGATATCGTTTCGAAGCGGGCGTCCGTTCAGCATGCCTGTCAGCGCGAGATGAATCGCTTCAAGGATCGTCGATTTGCCGGACTCATTGCTTCCAACGATAATGTTGATGCCATCATTTAGCGGAATTTCGAAGGTCCCTGCATAGCATTTGAAGTTGTGGATCTTGACCTTCGCGATCTTCATACCATCCCCCGTACAAGCCTGTGCTCATCAAAGTCAAAAGATGAGAATCACTTCCTGAAAATATGGCAGTTTGGGCATTCGCTGAAGTGCAAGGTATTCGTGGGATTGTGGCGGCGCCGGAAAAGCCCCGATATGGGCAACAAAACTCCATTGGATGGGAACACACGGCTGTTGGCGATTGACAACTCGTTCTTGAGTTGCTCGTTCGCTAGCGGACGCTCAGGGCGGCCGCATGCCCTGCTGACGAGGGTTTAGTGACTTTTCGTTTCGTTCACGCTGCCGACATCCATCTCGACTCGCCGCTGCGCTCCCTCGCGTTGCGCAATCCCGATCTCGCCGATCTGATCAGCAACGCCACCCGGCAAGCGCTTGTGCGGATTATCGACCTCTGCCTTTCGGAGCAGGTCGATGCGCTGCTGATCGCCGGCGACCTCTATGATGGCGATCAGAGTTCGATGAAGACGGCGCGCTTCCTGGCCGAGCAGCTGCGGCGGCTGGACCAGGCCGGGATCCGTACCTTCGTGATCCGCGGCAATCATGATGCGATGTCGCGGATCACGAAGGAGCTGGTGCTTCCGGACTCGGTCAAGGTCTTCGGCGGTCGCGCCGAGGCGCTGGAGCTTCCCGGCGCGGCGGGGCGGGTTCCGATCGTGATCCATGGTTTGAGCTTTGCGCAGCCCCACGCACCCGAGAGCCTGCTCGGCAAATACCGGCCGCCGGTCGAAGGCGCCGTCAATATCGGCATGCTGCACACCAGCTTGGCCGGCAACCCTGGCCACGACCTCTATGCGCCCTGCAGCCTGGCCGACCTCAGGGCGACGGGCTTTCGCTACTGGGCGCTCGGCCATATCCACAAGCGCGCGATCGTCGACGATGGCTGCCTGATCGCGATGCCGGGCATGCCGCAGGGCCGCGACATCAACGAGGCCGGTCCGAAATCCGTCTCCCTGGTCACGGTCGGCGACGACCGCTCGATCACGATCGAGGAGCGCCTGACCAGCGTCGCGCAGTTCGAGCGGGTCACGGTCGACGCGACCGGGGTGGAGGATTGGCGGGAGCTGGTTTCGGGCGTCGCGCGGGCCCTGGAGGCGACACGCAGCGCGGTCGCGTCCGCGCATCTGGTCGCGCGGCTGCAGGTCGTGGGAGCGACATCGCTGGCCTGGCGCATCCGCCGCGACATGGATCTGCTGAAGGCCGAGGCCGACGACCGGGCCGCCGTCATCGGCTCATGCTGGGTGGAGAAGCTGGAGATCGCCTGCCAGCCGCCGGCGCTGCCGGGGGCGACGAGCGGCGACCCGCTCACCGATCTCCACCGCCTGATCGAGGAGCAGATCCTCGGCTCCGACGCCTTCGCCGCGACGCTGACCGGCATGGCGGAGGAGATCCGGGCCCAGCTTCCGCAGGAATGCCGCGACGTGTTGGGCGCCGACGAGGACGCCTTCCGGGAGCATGTCGCGCGCCTCGCCCGCGATGGCGCGGAAACGGTGGTCGCGCGCCTTCAGGCGGCGGGCGAGGAGGGCTGAGCATGCGCCTTCGCCGCCTCGACCTGACGCGCTACGGCAAGTTCACCGATCACAGCATCGATTTCGGTGCGCGGCGCGAAGGTGAGCCGGATCTGCATGTGATCTACGGGCCGAACGAGGCCGGCAAGTCGACGACCTTCTCGGCCTTGCTCGATCTCCTGTTCGGAATCGGATCGCAGAGCGCGTTCGGTTTCCTGCATCCCTATGCCACGATGCGGATCGGCGCGGCGCTGGAGTTCGACGGCGAGACGCGCGAATTCGCCCGCATCAAGCGGCCGCAGAACAGCCTGCTCGATGCCGAGGATCGTCCGCTGCCCGAAGCCGCCATCCGCGCGGAGATCGGCGGGATCGAGCGCGACGCCTATCGCACCATGTTCTCGCTCGATGACGAGACGCTGGAGAAGGGCGGCGAGAGCATCTTGGCGAGCAAGGGCGATCTCGGGCAATTGCTGTTCTCGGCCAGCGCCGGCCTCGCTCATCTCAGCCACAAGCTCGTCGACCTCCGGGCCGAGGCGGAGGGGTTCTACAAGTTCCGGGCCCGCAGCGGCCTGCTCGCCGAGCTCAAGGCGCGCCTCGCGGGGTTGAAGGCCGAGCGCGAGCAGTTCGACACGCCGGCGTCGGACTATGCGCGCCTGATCGAGAGGCGGGACAGCGCCACCGGCCAATATGACGAAGCGGTCGGGGAGCGTGCGCGCCTCCAGGCGCGCCTGGACGAGATCCAGCGCCACCTCGCAGCGCTGCCCCGGCTTGCCGCGCTGCGGGCCGACCGCGAGCGCCTGGCGCCCCTGGCCGGCCTGCCGGAAGCCCCGGCCGGCTGGGCGGCCGAATTGCCGACACTGCAGAAGGACGAGATCGCGCTCGGCGTCCAGAGCCAGGCCAGCCGCGAGGAGATCGCGCGGCTGCGCGCCGAGATCGACGCGACCGTCGTCGACGAGGCCGCTCTTCGACAGGCGCAGGGGCTGGAGCGGCTGACCGAGCTGCGGGCGCGCTACATCACCGCGGACAAGGACATCCCCGAACGCCGGCTGCAATTGCGCCAGCTCGACCTGCAGGTCTCCGGCATCCTGCAGCGGATCGAGCGCGACGGGGAGGGCGAGCCGCAGCGCCTCGTCCTGACCGCCGCGACGATGGGCCGGCTGCGCGCTCTGATCGAGGCCAGATCGGGCATCGACGCCGCCCTGCGCAATGCCGGCGACGAACGGGACGAGGCGCAGCGCCGGCTCGCGGAGATCGCGGGCAGGCTGCCGCGGGCGGAGGGCGCCGAGCCGGAGTCCCCGGAGCGGGCCCGCGCCGTCGCGGCGTTGGCGGCGACGGTCGAGGCCCTGCGATCGGCCGATCATCAGCCGCGCGCGCGGCTCGCCGGACGGGCGCGGGCATCGGCGCAGGACGATCTCGACGCGCGCCTTTTGGCGCTGCGGCCCTGGCAGGGTACGCTGGAGCAACTCGTCGACATGGCGGTTCCCAGGCCGGAGTTGTTGCAGCGGTGGAAAGCGTCGCGGCGCGAGAGCGAAGCCGCGCTGACCCAGCATCGGCATGAGATCGAGCGGCTCACGACCCAGATGCGCCATGTCGAGGCGGAGCGGGCTGGCTTGGCCGCGACGACCGGCATCGTGACCGATCGGGAGGCGGCCGAGATCCGCGCGCGCCGCGAGCAGGCCTGGGCCGCGCATCGGCGCGACCTCGGCGCCGCGTCGGCGGATGACTTCGAGGCCGCCCTGCGCCAGGACGATCTGGTCGGCGCCGGGCGCCTCTCGCATATGGCCGAGCTGGCGCGGCTGCATCAGAGCGGGCAGGTGCTGGCCGTCGCGCAGGCCGATCTCGCCCGCGCGCAGGAACTGGCCGCGCAGGCGGCGACCGCTCTCGACGGCATCGACGCCGAGGTGGCGCAGGCCGTGTGCGTCATGGCGCCGTCCTGGTCCCCGGTGCCGTCCTTGCCGGAGCTGGAGGATTGGCTGCCGCGTCGGGACCGGGCCCTGGAGGCGCGAGGGGCCGTGCGGGCTGCCGAACAGGATCTGGACGCGGCGCAGGCGGACATCCGCGACGCGCGGGCTCGTCTTGCGGCCGCGCTGGCGCGGGCCGGGTTCGCCGCGGCGGAGGAAGCCGATGTCGGCGCCCTGCTCGCGGAAGCCCAGGCTGGCCTGGAGAGCGAGGCGCAGATGAGGCGGCTCCACGCCGACCTGGCGGAGCGGCAGCGCGAGCTGGCGATGCGCGAGCACTCGGCGGAACAGGCGGCGGCGAAGGAGCGGGACTGGGTCGAGGCCTGGTCCGCGACCTGCCGCGGTTGCTGGCTGGCGGAAGCGGGTTCCGTCCCCGCGCTCGGCGTCGTGCGCGAGACTGTCATCACGATGGCAGATCTCGCGCCGACACTGGAGAAGCGCGCAGGGCTCGTCGACCGTATCGACAAGATGGAGAAGGACCAGGCGGCGTTTCGCGACGAGGTCGCGGTGCTCGCGCAGGCTTTGGGGCTTCCGCGCGAGATGCCGGTGCTGGACAGCGTCCGCGAGATCGTCGACAGGGTCCGGCAGGCGGGCGCCGGCGAGGACCGCCGTGCGCAATTATCCGCCCAGTTGGAGACCGCGGAGGAGCGGCAACGCGGGCTGGCCGAGAGGCACAGGATCCATGCCGGCCAAACGGAGCGGATGATCGCCTTCTTCGAGGCGGGTTCGCTGGCCGACGTCGCCGAGGCGCTGGAGCTGATCACGCAGCGCCGCGCATTGCAGGAGCGGGCGGGAGAAGCCGAGCGCGACATCTGCGAGGCGATGCGCAGCGACGACCTCGCGGGTGCCGAGACGGCGCTCGACAACGCGGCCCGCCCGGCGCTGGAGGCCGAATGGAACGAGCTGAAGGTGCGCTTCGACGATCAGGATCGGCGCTGCCACGAGCTCTTCGCCGCCCGGGCGACGGCGATCGACCAGGTCGAGGCCATCGGCGGCGATGCCAGGGTCGCCGAGATCGAGGAACGCCGCCGCACGACCTTGCTGGAGATCGAGGACGGGGCACTGCGCTATCTGCAATTGCGCGCCGGCATCGCCGCAGCGGAGCAGGCCCTGACGATCTATCGGGAGCGTCATCGCAGTTCGATGATGGAGCAGGCCTCGTCCGCGTTCCGGACGATCAGCCGGGGTGCCTATTCCGGCCTCGCGGCGCAACCGGGCAAGGATGGCGAGACGCTGATCGCCCTTGCCGCCGGCGGCGGCTCGAAGGCCGCGGACGAGCTCTCGAAAGGCACGCGCTTCCAGCTCTATCTCGCGCTGCGCGTCGCCGGATACCATGAATTCGCCAAGGCGCGCCGAGCCGTGCCTTTCGTGGCGGATGACATCATGGAGACGTTCGACGATTTTCGGGCAGAGGAAGCGTTTCGCCTGTTCACGGACATGGCGCAGAGCGGCCAGGTGATCTACCTGACCCACCACCAGCATCTCTGCGAGATCGTCCGGCGGGTTTGCCCGAACGTTCGGCTTCACGATCTCGACGCCAACCCCATGAGGCGCTCCGCCATCGCCTAGCCGAGGTTGAGAGCTGGCTCGGGAAAACTGGACAGGTCGGATAAGTGGAGTTTCTGCCTGAAGGCGGCATGATGGCCGCGACAGGAGAGACCATGGCGAAACGACCGCGGCGGAACCACACGCCGGCCTTCAAGGCGAAGGTGGCCCTTGCAGCCGTGCGGGGCGAGAAGACGATCGTCGAGCTGGCGCAGCAGTTCGACATGCATCCGAACCAGATCACGCAATGGCGCAATCAGCTTCTCGACGGGGCTGCGGGCGTGTTCGACGGCGAGGCGAAGGCCGCGGCACCGGCTCCGGTGATCGACGTGAAGACGCTGCACGCGAAGATCGGGGAACTGACGCTGGAGAATGATTTTTTGTCCGGCGCGCTCGGGAAGGCCGGCCTTCTGAGCGCAAAGCGATGATCGACCGTCATCACGACCTGCCGCTCAGCCGGCAGGCGAAAGTTCTGGGGATCAGCCGGGGCAGCGTCTACTATCTACCCCGCGCGGTTCCGGCTGCCGATCTGGCTCTGATGCGCCAGATCGATGCGCTGCATCTGGAATATCCCTTCGCCGGCAGCCGGATGTTGCAGGGGCTTCTCAATGCCGAGGGTCATGTCGCCGGGCGCCTGCACGTCGCCACGCTGATGAAGCGCATGGGGATCGAGGCGCTCTATCGCAGACCGAGGACCTCGAAGCGGGTGCCGGGGCACGCGATCTTCCCCTACCTGCTGCGCAAGCTGCCGGTGACGCGTCCCAATCAGGTCTGGGCGATGGACATCACCTACATCCCGATGGCGCGGGGCTTCGTCTATCTCGCCGCGGTCGTCGACTGGTTCAGCCGCAAGGTCCTGGCCTGGCGGCTCTCGATCACGATGGACACCGCCTTCTGCATCGAGGCGGTCGAGGACGCCATGGCCCGCTTCGGCAAGCCGGAGATCTTCAATACGGACAGTAAATAGATCGAGGCCAGTTCCTGGGCGGCCTGTCTCAAACACAGATCGACCGTTTGGTAGGCTGGCGCCGCAAGGTGTCAAACGGCGCGCAAAGTTGCCCCCCGATCGGCGTCCAATCTTGGGTCTGACGCAATCCCGCTGACATTTGAGATCATTGCGCGCCGATCAGACGCGCCTGGAGAAGATCGATCTTTC
>NZ_JBWKOI010000008.1:0-125137 GCF_059416005.1 Allobosea sp. GW821-FHT09G06
ACGGGGTTTTTGCGTTCTCAGAACAAACCGCCAGAATCCACGCCAGGTCGCCGTGGAACTCGAAGGTCGACGCCGCCCAGCGTGCGGCGAAACGACGGGCAGCGCAGCTTGCGTTGATTCTCAGCAGGCGTCCGAAGCTGTCCTCGTGCCGGGCTCAGCGCTCTGCCCCTGCCGAACGCGCAGCGACTTGTCAGCAACTAGTGGCCGGTCGGCCAGTCGGAAATGCGGTCCCACCCATTTCAGCTCTGTAAGCGAGAATGTAGTAAAATTACAATTTACATTCATGCAGAAATTAAACTCCATGGCCGAGACGGACTGTGGGCCGCTTCCTGGACGGCCAACGCTCGAAAACCTCGGGGGATCTATGTTGAAGCGTGTTGCGCTGCCTTCGCTGCTTGCGGTCGCTTGCGTGATGTTCGGGGCGCTCGCTCCCGCATCGGCCGGGCCCCTCACAGTCTATTGCCCGATGTCCGACGAGGATTGCGGCTCGGTGCTGAAGGCGTTCCAGAAGGATACCGGCGTCCAGGCCAGGTTCATCCGGCTCGGCGCCGGCGAGATCCTGGCGCGGATCAGGGCCGAGAAGGCCAATCCGCAGGCCGGGCTCTGGCTTGCGGGCGCGGCCGACAACTTCATCCAGGGCGCCACGGAAGGGCTGCTCGCGCCGCACAAGGCCAAGGGCATCGCGGCGGTCGACGCTAAATATACCGATCCCAAGGGGGCCTGGACGCCGATCTCGCTCTCGCCGATCGTCTTCGCCTATAGCCAGGATTACCTGAAGAACCTGAAGGCGCAGCCGCCGAAGAGCTGGAAGGATTTCGCCGATCCGGTCTTCGCCAAGGCGGTTGCTCTGGCGCATCCGGCCGCCTCCGGCACGGCCTATGTCTCGCTGGCGACGCTGGTGCAGTTGATGGGCGAGGATCCGGCCTTCGCGCTGATGAAGCAGATCGACAAGAATGTCGTGCAATACACGCGCTCGGGCGTGGCGCCATCGCGCATGGCGGCCAGCAACGAGGTCGCGCTGGCGACCGCCTTCACGCAGGATGTCGAGGCCGCGTTGCATCAGGGCTATCCGCTCAGCTTCTCCTTCCCGGAGGAGGGCACGGGCTTCGAGGTCAATGCCGCCGCCGTCGTCGCGAATGCGCCGGAGGACCAGCGCCAGGGCGCGGCCGCCTTCATCGACTGGGTGCTGACCCAGAACGGGCAGAAGGCGATGGGCCTGACCTTCCGCGGCCCAATCGTGCCCGGCTTCAAGAACACCGATGCCAAGATCGACATCAAGAACGTCAAGCTGATCGCCTACGATCCGGTCTGGGCCGGGCAGAACCGCGCCCGCCTGCTGGAGCGCTACGAGAACGAGATCCGCCGCAAGAGCGACGCCAAGTAAACGCCACGCCACGTAAGCGCGAGGCAGCTTCATGGCCGATATCTCGCAGATGCCCGCTGCCGGTCCGGCAGCGGGCTGGCGGCGCCCGGCCGCGATCCGCAAGATCGTGGCCGATCCCTGGCTCTTCGGCATCTACCTGCTGGTCACGATCTCGGTCGTCATCTTCGCGGTGATCCCGATCCTGAGCGTGCTCAGGCAGGCGGTCTGGACCGATCACGGCCTCGACCTGGCGGCGATCGGGGCGGCCCTGTCGAAACCCTATGTCTGGAGCGCGCTCGGCAACACGCTGATGCTCGGCTGCGCCTCGGCCTTCGTCGCGACCTTCGTCGGCTTCGTCTTGGCTTTCGCGCTGACCAAGACCTCGATGCCCGGTAAGGGCTTCGTCCATATGGTCTCGCTGCTGCCGATCATCTCGCCGCCCTTCGTCATGGCGCTGGCGATCGTCATCCTGTTCGGGCGCTCCGGGCTGATCACCAAGGAACTGCTGGGCATCCGCAACAGCAACATCTACGGCTTCCATAGCCTGCTCTTCATCCAGGTCCTCGCCTTCACGCCGATCGCCTATCTGAACATCCGCGGCATGCTGCAGGCGGTCGACAGCGCGCTGGAGGATGCCTCCGCCTCGCTCGGCGCCTCGAACTGGACCGCCTTCCGGCGCCTGACCCTGCCGTTGGCGACGCCGGCGATCCTGAGCTCGATGCTCCTCGTCTTCGTCAAGTCGATCGAGGATCTCGGCAATCCGATGGTAATCGGCGGCAATTTCAACACGCTCGCCGTCGAGGCCTATTCGCAGCTCATCGGCTATTTCAACCTGAGCGGCGGCGCGCTTCTGGCGAGCATCCTGCTCATTCCCTCGCTTCTGGCCTTCATGGTCCAGCGCCACTGGCTGGCCAAGCGCAGCTACGTCACCGTCACCGGCAAGCCGACCGTGCAGGCGATCCGGATCACCAGCCGGCGCGTGGTGCTGCCGCTGACGCTGGCCTGCTACCTGCTCTGCGCCACGATCCTGCTGTTCTACGGCACGGTGCTGTTCGTCTCCTTCACCAAGCTGCCGGGCATCAACAACACGCTGACGGTCGAGCATTACCGTACGATCTTCACGGCCGGCATCGGCACGATGGGCGATTCCCTGATCCTCGCCGGAATCGCGACGCCGATCACCGCCGTCGGCGGCATGCTGATCGCCTATCTCTTGACGCGGCGGGCCTTTCCGGGTTCGGCCCTGCTGCGCTTCGGCACGGTGCTCTCCTTCGCCGCGCCGGGCACCATCCTCGGCATCGGCTATGTCGGCACCTTCAACCAGGCGCCGTTGCTGCTGACCGGAACGGCACTGATCGTCATCGCCGTGATGGTGGTGAAGAACCTTCAGGTCGGCATCGAAGCCGGCTCCAACCAGCTCAAGCAGATCGACGGCGCGATCGAGGAGGCCTCGACCGTGCTCGGCGCCTCCAATACCCGCACCTTCTTCGTCGTCACGCTGCCGCTGCTGCGGCCGGCTTTGTTCACTGCGCTGGCCTATGGCTTCACGCGCTCGCTGACGACGCTTTCGGCCGTGATCTTCCTGGTCTCGGCCAACTGGTCGCTGATCACGGTGACCATCCTCTCGCAGGTCGAGACGCAGCGGCTCGGCGTCGCCGCGGCCTATTGCGTCATCCTGATCCTGGTCGTCCTCGCCATCCTGGCAGTGCTGCAAGCCTTCCTGGCGCGCGGCGTGAAAACGGGGTCCTCCCGATGAGTGAAGTGAATTTCCGTAACGTCACCAAGCGCTTCGGCGGCCCGGGCGGGGCCATCGCAGTGAAGGGGCTCGACTTGCGCATCGAGCCCGGCACGATGGTGACGCTGCTCGGCCCCTCCGGCTGCGGCAAGACCACGATCTTGCGCATGCTCGCCGGTTTCGAGGCGCCGAGCGAAGGCACGATCGCCATCGGCGGCGCCGACATCACCCATGTGCCGGTCAATGCCCGCGGCATCGGCATGGTCTTCCAGAGCTATGCGCTGTTCCCGCATCTCACTGTCCGGGAGAATGTCGAATACGGCTTGCGCTCGCAATCCGTGCCGGCGGCGGAGATCGCCAGCCGCACGCGGGACATCCTGGAGACCATGCACCTCGCCGCGCTGGCGGAGCGCGCCCCCTCGCAGCTCTCCGGCGGCCAGCAGCAGCGCGTCGCGCTGGCGCGTGCGGTGGTGACACGGCCCAAGGTCCTGCTCTTCGATGAGCCGCTCTCCAATCTCGATGCACAGCTGCGCGAGCGGATGCGCGACGAGTTGCGCGCGATCCAGCTCAAGTTCGGCATCACCAGCCTCTACGTCACGCATGACCAAAGCGAGGCCATGGCGATCTCGGACCGTGTCGTCGTGATGCGCAACGGCGTGATCGAACAGGACGATGCGCCGCCGGCGATCTATGCGCGGCCGAAGACGGAATTCGTCGCCCGCTTCATGGGGCGCGCCAATATCCTCTCGGCGCCCGTCACCCGGCGCGAGGGCAACGAGGTCGGGCTCATGATCGCGGGCGAGACCGTCGCGGCGCCGCTTGGCGGGGGCGACTACCGCCCCGGCGACACCGTGCGCTGTGTGCTGCGGCCCGAGCATGCGCGTCTGGATGCCGGCGGAGCGCCGCTCACGGTCAGGCGCGTCGTCTACCAGGGCAGCTATGTCGAATATCTCGTCGATATCGACGGGCAGGACTGCACCGTCCTCGACACGCTCTATCACCGGAACGGCATCGCCGCGGTCGGCGAGACGATCAATGTCTCGCTTGCGGGCGCGCCGCTCTGGATCATCGGACTGGCCTCGGACGAGGCGCAAGCGGACAAGGCGGCCTGAGGCTCATGACCACGAACGACATCCACGCGGCGATCGCCGAGACGGCATGTGAAGCCGCACGCGCCGCCGGTGCCGTGGCGCGCGAGGCCTTCCAGGCCTTTTCGCCGGACACGCTCGCCATCGAGCAGAAGGACGGCTTCTTCGACGTCGTGACCGCGGCCGACAAGGAGGCCGAGGCCGTGGCCAAGCGCATCATCCTGGCGCGCGTGCCGGCCTCGCGCATCCTCGGCGAGGAGGATGGCTGGTCGGGCGAGGGCGACACCACATGGATCATCGATCCGATCGACGGAACCAGCAATTTCGCTTCGGGCCTGCCGATCTTCGCCGTCTCGATCGCGGCCTATCATGCCGGCGAGACGGTCTGCGGCGTGATCTACGATCCCGTGCGCGACGAGTTGTTCATGGCGGCGGGCGGCGTGCTCTCGCTCAACGGCACGCCGTTGAAGCCGGCCTTGCGCGGCCGCACCGACCGGGAGGTCGAGCTCCTGACCAACGCTCCCTATGAGGGCGATCCGATCGGCCGCGAGGTGCTCGATGCCTTCGCCCGGCTGGTCGGCTCGTTCCGCGCCGTGCGCCGCCTCGGCTCCTGCGCCCTGCATCTGGCCTATGTCGCCGCCGGGCGCGCCGCCATCAGCCACGAGACCAAGTTCAAGGCCTGGGACATCGCGGCCGGTATGCAGCTTGTCCGCGCCGCCGGCGGCCGGATTTTCGCCTGGGACGCGCAGGGCCGGCCGGTGGCCGATCCCTTCGCCGAGGTCGAGCGGGTGCGCAGGGTCGTGGTCAGCCATGGCGCCTTCGATTACGAAGGCTCTGCCCTGGCGGCGCTGGAGTGGCGCGCTGCAGCATGAGTCCGCCGCCTGAGGTCGGCGGGGCCGCCTTCCGCGGGGCCGGGCGAGGGGCTACAAACCGCCCGGACGCTGCCGTCCATGCAGGAGCCGTCCCGATGCTGGACAGGATCAGACAGTCCCTCTCGATCTTCACGCCGGCCGAGCGGCGCATCGCCGAGACGATCCTGGACACGCCTTCGACCGCGATCACCTGGTCGGTGGCCGATACGGCGCGGATCTCGAAGGTCAGCGAGCCCTCGGTCATCCGCTTCTGCCGGCGGCTCGACTATGATGGCTTCCCGGATTTCCGGCTGAAGCTCGCCCAGCATCTGGCGACGTTGCAGAAGATCGCCGAACCCGTTCCCGCCGCGAGCGGCGATCCGGCGGCGGACCTCCTCGACGCGGTTTTCGCCAAGGCCGCGAAATCGATCGGCGAGGCGCGGCTGGACATCGACATGGCGAGCCTGCAGCGCGCGATCGGCTTCTTCGCCGCGGCGCGCCGCATCGACATCTACGGCTATGGCGGCTCAGGCTTCCTGGCCTCGGAGGCCCAGCACCGCATGGCCGGGCTCGGCATGGCGAGCGTCGCCTATGCCGACCCGACCCTGCAGATGGTGTCGGCGCCGCACCTGACGTCCCGCGACGTCGTCTTCGCGCTCTCCTATTCCGGGCTGACGAGCTATCTGGTCTCGAATATCGAGATCGCGCGCAAGGCAGGCGCGCGGATCGTCTCGCTGTCGCCGGCCGGCTCGCTGGTGGCCGAGCTCTCGGACGTCAACATCGCGCTCAACGCTTACCGCAAGTCGAAGAGCGACATCTTCATCCCGACCGGGAGGGTCGCGATGTATGTGCTGCTCGACGCGGTGCTCGTGCTGCTCACCGCGCGCGTGCAGCAAGGCTCTTGAAAGCGAGCGGAACGAAGCTCGGAGTGCATGTGCGGGAATAGCCTGTCCGGCAATTCTACGAGGAGCCGCTGCGGCCGGTGCAGGGAGGCGGCGTCTGGCTCTACGATGCCAAGGCCAAAGCCTATCTCGGCTGCTACAACAATGTGTGCTCGGTCGGGCATCGCCACCCGGCGGTCGTCGCGGCGCTGGCCGGCCAGATACCGGCCCTAAATATCCATTCCCGCGACGTCCAGACAGCATCGTCGCCCAGGAGCGACCTGCTCGGAAAGGAGATGAAGTGTCCGTTGGCCGAACGGATTCGCGATCGATCGGCGGCGATCTGTGCCTATCGATCACGCCGGACGTCGCGTCGCCATGATCTAAACCTTTCAAACGATGCGGATATCCGGCTTTCCGGGCGAAGTTTCGAAAACCGCTCCGCAGGCTCGCCGGGTAGGGAAGAATTATCAGCGCCTCTGCCGATGAGACGATTCCGATCTGCTGTTCGGCCGTCAATCCTTTGAAAAACAAGGGAATTACGATTCGGATGCGCTCAATGCGTGAGCCGATAAGCGAGACTAAACAACAGAATCTTTCGTGGTCCTCGGAACCGATCAGCCCGCAGTCGCGCATGGCGGATACGGAAGATTCGAGAGCCCTCCATTTGGCCCGACCAAGGTCGCTACCTAGCATCGCCTCGTAGCGATATATTCGGAAATCGGGGACGGAGATTTCAAGCTTCGATGGCGTCGGCTCTTCAAGTAGCGGGTACCTCGCCATTGGATCGAGGCTTTCGTCTCACGTGACGTTGCTCAGCAGGCCTTGGGGCGTGAGCGGGGCATAGCGGTGTTGGACGGGGAGCATCGTGACAAGGATCGAAGCTTTCGCGCGAGCAAGCTGCCTCGCGGGTAGGAGCAGGTGCTTTAGCACCTCGCAGCAAAGCCGCTCCGGCGATCCCGCGGTGTATCGGATCGCTGCCAATCGCGAGTTCGGCGGCGCGGATCGAAGCGGGAACAGCTCCGGCATCTCGCGCAAGATCGGGAAAGGACCCCGCAAGCCCTTTCCCGTCTCCAGCACGACGTCCCCCTTTTTCGGACGCGAGACAAGCCAGGCTGGTTTCACTCTCGTCGAGGTCC
Source organism: Allobosea sp. GW821-FHT09G06 (assembly GCF_059416005.1). NCBI lineage: Bacteria > Pseudomonadati > Pseudomonadota > Alphaproteobacteria > Hyphomicrobiales > Alloboseaceae > Allobosea > Allobosea sp. GW821-FHT09G06. Next base: position 7,058 of record NZ_JBWKOI010000008.1, read on the forward strand.
TGGTCGTTCTCAGTATTATCGGCCTGGTCGTCGGCCTGATCGGCCCGCGTGTCGTCGGCTACCTGAGCGATGCCAAGATCGCGACGGCGCGCATCCAGGCGACGACGCTGTCGAATGCCGTCGAGCTGTTCTACATCGATAATGGCCGGTATCCGCTGAATGCGGAAGGTCTCCAGGCCTTGATTGCCCCGCCGACCAATCTGCAAAGCTGGAACGGTCCCTATCTCAAGGCAGCGGCTGTTCCGCGCGATCCCTGGGGCAAGCCTTACCATTACGTCGTGCAGAACGATGGGCGCAGCTTCCTGATCGGCTTCGACGGGAGCGACAGGCGTGGGAGCAACGAGGAGGCTGAGGTCCAGAAGCGCAATTTGGGCACACGGGGGGCGCTGCCCAGATGACTGTGCTGCACCAACTCAGCGTGGGGGCGGCACTCCTGGCGCAATGGTGGGTCAGGGAGTTGCAGATCTCGCTGCCGGTCACGTTGAGGACGTGGGGCAAGGCCAGCCGCCCGATGACACTCACCATTCGCCCTGATGAGGAGCATGTCGCGATTTCGTTTTCCGGCCCTGAAGGCAGGGACAATTTCGTCGAGCAAATCGCATGGGCGGACTACAGCCGTGCGATGCTCGATCGCTGTCTGAAGAGGGCCGCGGCCCATGCGCCCGTGAGCAAGATCCGGATTGTGCTGGCCCTCCGCAAGGCGATCACGCATTCGCAGATCATCCCTGCACGCGCCCAGGGACATGCAGGGGACATCATTCGCGAAAACATCTCGCTGAAAACCCCGTTCAAACCGGACGAGATGTTCATCGGTTACGATCTGAGGACTGCGGGAGTTGGCAGACTGGAGCTGCGCTACCTAGTATTGCCGCGCGCGATCCTCGATCGGCTTCTCGCGCGCCTTGCCGTTGCTCCTTCCGAGGTTACGACATTGGAAGGCCCGTCCATTGTTGGGCTGGAGGCCGTGACGGTGCCGTTTGCGCGCAGGCCGCAAGCATTCTCGCCTTGGCTCAAGAGGCTCGTCATCGCGCTGGTTTTCGTGTCGCTGCTCGGAGCGCTTGTCGGATATGCGGCACTTTTCTGGCGCCAGGAAGCGCTGTTGGCCGAGATGGAGGGGCGTATCGTCGAGATTTCGGCGCTCGACAGGGAGGTGACCGAGCGTTCGAGACCGGCCTCTGCGTTGGCGGAGGATATCGCGGTCTTCGTCGAGCTTCGCAGGGCGCCCGGCCTCGTCCAGGTATGGGACGAGCTGGCGCGCATTCTCCCCGACCCGACCTTTCTGACGGGGCTGGAGATTTCGGGCGGCAATCTGCGTGCGACCGGATATTCCGATGCCGCGGCCGGGCTTATCCAACTTCTGGAACAGTCCTCCGTCGTTCACAGAGCGGCCCTTTCCGGCCCGCTGGTGTTCGATCCTGCCAAGAGCAAGGAGAATTTCTCGCTGCGCGCTTCCTTGAGGAAGGCGCGCCTGCCAGCCGAGGAGCGCCGGTAGATGGGGGGGCAAGTCAGATCTTGGCTTCGCTTCACCGCCTTCATCGCGGCCAACGCCCTGGTCGTGGCCGGCGTCTACATCCTTGCGGTCGAACCGGCGATCGGGACGCTGAGAGAGCGGGAGAGCCAGATTGAGCAGAGCGCGCTGCGGCTCGATCGCCTCAATTCGGCGCTCCAGCGAAAGCAGTCGATCGTCAGGCTCGATCCAGTTGACGTGGAAATGGCGGCGAGGCGTTTTCTTCAGGGCACCAGTGAAAGCCTTGCGACCTCCGATCTGCTGACCCGATTGCGGCAGGTCGCTGACGATCATGCTGTAAGCTTCAGCTCCGTGACCGCCTTGCCGTCCCGCAGCTGGTCCGGTCGCCAGCTCGTTGGAGCACGAATCGAGTTCGCGGCGGCAACGCCACGTGCGGCCGAGGTTCTGGCGGGCATCGAGGAGGGCGTGCCTTTCCTGTTCGTTCACAGTGTCAAGCTGTCGGCACTCGTCGAAGCCGAGAGCACACGCGACAGGCTCGGGGTCATTATCGAGGTCTATGGAGTGACACGATGGTCAGACTCCTGAGCCTCGACCCGAGGACATCTGTCCTGGCGGTCGGCACGGCGGGCCTCGTCGCCACATCAGTCATTGCCGTGAACTTCGCCTGGCGAAGCATCGCAGAGCCACTTGAACCGTCGGCCGGCAGCAGGATCATGAAATCCGCGACAGCTACGAAGAAGCCTTTCGTTCAGATTGTCGAGGAAGCGCCTTTCCAGTTCGAAAGTCTGATTGCCCGCCCGCTGTTCTCGCCGGAGCGGCGCCCGCCGATGCCGGTCGAGATGCGCGCGCCGGTCGTAGCGCCGGTCGTGAGCCCGGTCGTCGAGGTTGCGCCGAGCTATTCGGTCGGCGGCATCATCGTCTCGCCCGATCTGAACAAGGCGTTGCTGCGGACGCAACGGCGTGAGGCTGGATTCTGGGTCGCGCTTGGAGAAAGGACGGAGGATGGATGGGCTGTTTCCATGATCGAGCCGGGTCGGGTGGTCCTGACCCGCGGAGACCGCAAGATGACGCTGCCGTTATACGCAGGCGACAGCGTGTCGCCTGCCGTAGCAGTTCGGCAATGAAACCGCGGTCTGGCTCCGCTTTCGGCCCGGCAGCGAAGTCCGTCGCCTTCAGGGGCTCATTGGGTGTCGTCGGTCGCTCGAGGCGCGCGTCGCGACGTGCATAAGCGCGGAAAACTGTTGATGTTGAACAGGGATTTTAGTGCCCCGAAATCGATTGGCTTTATGCGAATCCTTCGTCAGAGTTAACGCCTGTCGTTGGGTAGCAGGGTTTGGTACAGGCAGGTAGCGCGGTATGATGCGTGCATGCTATGGCGACAAAAGTCGTTCTGTCTTCGAACGCTGTCGGAGCATTGCTTCGGCGCTTGTCGTCTTGACTTGGCTGGCGGCCTGCCAGACGTCCGAGGAGGTTGTCTACGAGGGACAGCCCGATGTTTCCTATTCGAGACGTCTGGAGGATGACGGCAAGAAGCGGCCTTTCGGCCCATACGCCAGCCTGCCCGATCCGAGCGGCGCAGCGCCGGCACAGGCCAGCAAGGTATTCTGGGGAACGCCGTTCACCGGAAATGCCGAGGGGCCCCGAGGGACCGGCAGCACTAGGCCCGCGCCAGGAGGCCAGACCTATACATTGAACCTCGTCGATGCTTCTCTGGCTGAGGCGGCGAAGGCCGTTCTCGCCGACATTTTCAAGGTGAACTATACGGTCGACCCCAAGATCGAAGGACGGGTCACGCTCCAGACCACGAGCCCACTCACGCGCGAGGGTATCGGCGAACTCTTTGAGGCATCGGTGCGAACGATCGGTGCCGCGATCGTCCAGAACGGCAATATCTACCGTATCGTGACTGCCGATCAGGCCGCGACGGGAGCGAGATTGGCGGGGCGCGATGGTGGCTCCCAGGCGATCGGCAACACGGTCAAGGTCGTGCCTCTGCGATTTGTCGCCGCGGCGGAAATGAAGCGCATTCTCGATCCGATTGCCTCGTTTGGCGGCGTCGTGCGCGTCGATACCTCCCGCAATGCGCTGCTGCTCTCGGGTACCGCCCAGGAAATGAGCGCGATCGAGGAGGCGATCTCCGTTTTCGACGTCAATGCGATGAAGGGTACGTCATTCGCGCTGGTGCCGATAAGGGGCGGCGATCCCGATGCCATCGTCGAGAATGTGAACAAGATATTCCTCGCCAATGGCGACGGAGCAATGAGCGGCATGGTTCAGTTCGTGCCGAATACCAGGCTCAAATCGATCCTGATCATTTCCAAGCAGCAGCAATACCTACAGGAGGCGCAGCAATGGGTCCGCCGCCTCGATGATCAGGCTGTCGGTCCGCAGCGGGAAGTCCACAGCTATGTGCTCCGCAACCGGCAGGCCAAGGAGCTGGTCGAAGTTCTGAATTCGATATTTGCGAACGAGGTCGCTCCAGGAGATGCGAACGGCCGGGCGGGAGCGCGGTCACGCACCCAGGAAGCGGAAGCACCGGCCGTTCCCGCACAGCTGGCTCAGGCAACGGGCTCGCCGGCCGGCGGCCAGGGCAATGACCGCTTCGCGGGCGTATCGTTCGGTGGCTCCTCGTCGCGTCGGAGTTTCGATATGATCTCCGGCATGCCTTTCGGCGGGGCGACCCTGGCGAGCGGAGGGCAGGAGACCAGGGCCGAGACGGCGGCGACCGGGTTCGGGGCAGGCGGCCCCTCCGGCGAGCCGCGCATCAAGGTCGTGGCCGACCAATCGCAAAATGCCCTGCTGATCCTGGCATCGCGGGATGACTACAAGCGGATCGCCCGCGTCATCGCCAATCTCGACGTCATTCCCAATCAGGTCCTGATCGAGGCGACGATCGCCGAGGTGACCCTGAATGATGACCTGAAGTTCGGTGTTCGCTGGTTCCTGCAGAACCAACGAGGCAGCCAGTCGGCCACATTCTCGAGTGCCATCGACGGAGCGCTGAACTCCGTCTTCCCCGGCTTCTCTTATGTCTTCCGGGCTGCAAACGCACAGGTGACGCTCAATGCGCTGAACGGGGTGGGACGGGTGAATGTCCTGGCCTCACCGAGCCTGATGGTTCTCGACAGGAAGACCGCGACCCTGCAGATCGGCGATCAGGTGCCGGTCACGACACAATCGGCCGTGAGCGTGTTGACGCCGGGAGCTCCGGTCGTGAATTCCGTCTCCTACAAGGATACCGGCGTGATCCTCAACATCACCCCGCGGGTCAACGAGGCCGGGCGCGTGCTGCTTGAGATCGAGCAGGAAGTCTCCAGCGTGCAGAGGACGACTTCTTCCGGCATCGATTCACCGACATTCGCGCGCCGGCGAGTGCACACGACCGTCGTCGTTAGCGATGGCGAAGGCATTACCCTCGGCGGGCTCATCCAGGACAAGACCTCGCGGATCGCGACACAGGTACCGGTCCTCGGCGATATCCCGATTTTGGGCAATGCGTTCAAGGACAAGCAGGACCTGGTCGAGAAGACGGAGCTCGTCATCATGCTGACGCCGCGAGTCGTGCGCGATTTCAACGAGGCGCGCGCCGTCACCGACGAGTACCGGCGCAAGGTCGAGAGTTTCGCGACGACCCGCGATCCGGGCCGAATCCTGATCAATAACGCGAAGCGCGTGCTGCGATGACGACGGCAGCCTATCTACCGGCTGCCGGGTGAACTTCCTGCGGAGGGAGCATGACCGAGCACCCTCGAGCTACCTTGGCCGAAGGCGCCTCGCAGAGTGGGGCGTTCGCGGAGAAGTTCGGAGCCTTCCTGCAATCGCAAACGCTCCTGGATGCGACGTCGATCGGGCGTGCCCAACGCGCTGCGGCAGCGACCGGCGACCGGTTTGATCTTGTCCTGGCCAAGCTCGGCATCATGGCCGAGCTGGATCTCGCCGTCGCTCTCGCGCGCTTTCTCGATTTGGCGATCTACGCTCCGGGCGATGAAGCCTTGCCGCTGCTGCTCCCTGACAAGCTACCGCCGTCCTTCGTGTTGCAGAACCGCATTCTGCCCGTCCGCCTCGAGGGCGATACGCTGACTCTCGCGGTTGTCGATCCGCTTGACCAGATGCCGCTCGATGCAATCCGTTTTGCCGTCGATCATGCGATCCGCCACGAGGTCATCACGCTCGCCGATTTCGAGCGGGCCGTGGCGGCACTCTACGACGGCGAAACTGCGGTCCCGCGAGCCTCTGCGCCGGCGAGCGAGGATCCCAGCGAGCACGACCTGCAACGGTTGCGCGACAGCGCCAGCGAAGCGCCGGTGATCCGCCTCGTCAGCCAGATCATCTCGGCAGCGGTAGATGCGCGCGCCTCGGACATCTATGTCGAACCAACCGGGCATGCGCTGACCGTTCGATATCGGATCGACGGCATGCTGCGCGTCGCCGAAGAGGTACCGGCACGGCTGCGTGCCGCCGTCATCTCGCGGATCAAGATCCTGGCGAAGCTCGATATCGCAGAGCGCCGCCTGCCGCAGGATGGACGCATCAAACTCGCCATTCGTGGCAACGACATCGACTTTCGCGTCGCAACGATTCCAACCATCGACGGCGAGACGGTTACGATGCGCGTTCTCGACCGCAGTCGGGTCAAGCTCGACTTCCCAAGTCTTGGCTTTGAAGGCGCTCAGATTGCAGCACTGCACCGCGTGATGGAGCAGCCCAACGGCATCATCCTCCTCACCGGCCCGACAGGCAGCGGCAAGACGACGACACTCTATACGATGCTGAAGCACATCAACCGCCCGACGGTGAAGATCTTCACCGTCGAAGATCCTATCGAGTACCAGCTCACCGGCATCAGCCAGGTCCAGGTCCAACCATCGATCAACCTTGATTTCCCGGCCTGCCTTCGCGCCATCCTGCGGCACCACCCGAACATGATCATGATCGGCGAAATCCGTGATATGGAAACGGCGCGCATTGCCGTTCAGGCTTCATTGACCGGCCATCTCGTCTTCTCGACCTTGCACACGAACAGCGCGGCCGAGACCGTGACACGCCTGATCGACATGGGGGTCGAGCACTTCCTGCTCGGGTCCACGCTTCGAGGAATCATGGCGCAACGGCTTGTGCGGCGCCTGTGCGTCGCGTGTGCAAAGCCGCACGAGGTCGCGCATGAGGTCGCCGAGCAGCTGGTCGAGGCCGTTCCGGCGCTGCGACAGATAGGGCCGCCGAAGCTGCTTCAGTCCTGCGGCTGCGAGAGATGCGGGTTCAGCGGCTTTCGGGGGCAATTGCCGATCGCTGAGCTGCTGGTCGTAGACGAAGCAACCCAGCGAGCGCTTCTGCAACGGCTGCCTGCCATCGAAATCGAGCGCATAGCGCGACGGAACGGAGGGGGGTCGATGTATGAGGATGGCGTCGCCAAGGCTTGGCGAGGCCTGACGACAGTCGGAGAGATACTCCGCGTCACGACGGCCCTCGATGCGGGGCCGTCATGAGATTTCACTTCGAGGCATTCGATGGGGCCGGCAATCTCATCGAAGACGATGTCGAAGCCACAACGTCGGAGGAGGCGCGGCGGATCATTCGCGCGCGTGGTGTCACACCCTACGAGGTGCGGGCTTCGGGCGGCAGCGACTTCCTGTTCCGTGAGATCAGCCTGGATCGCTCGCGGCAGATAGGCGATGTCCGCTTTGCGCGCCTGGCTCGTGATCTGGCTGTCCTCCTCCAAGCCGGCCTTTCCCTCGATGCGGCGCTGCGTATCACCGCGACGATCGTCGAGAATCCTCGAGCGCGCCAGCTCGTGCTCGATTTGAGCGATGGGGTCCTGCAAGGCTCCACTCTGGCCGACGCGATGGCAGGAATGGGTAAGACCTTTCGCCCCGAGTTCGTCAGAATCGTCCAGGCGGGCGAACTGGGTGCCGATCTCGGAGGGGCCATGCTGGAACTCGCTAACCTGCTCGATCGGCGCGTCGAGATCGCGAACCGCATCCGTTCCGCAATGGCCTATCCGGCCTTGCTCATCGGGCTGGCTGTCATATCGATTGCGATCGTGCTCGGGCTGCTTGTCCCTGCGGTCACTCCTCTTTTCCTCGAGAACGGCATGCCGTTGCCGGCCATCATCGCCGCCATGGAGGCCGTCAGGCAGAACGCTTCCTGGATTCTGGCCCTGGTTGCGGCCGGGGTGGCAGCACTGGCGCTGAGCATCGTTGTTGCTCGTAGAAGCGTTGCATTGCGGACCCGGCTGGACCAACTCTATCTGTCGGTTCCCATCGTCGGCCGGATAACGGAACTGCGCGAGGCGGGGCGCTTCACGCGGACGCTTGCGACCCTGATCAAGGCCGGCGTCCCGCCGCTGCAGGCGTTTCAGGCCTCCTGTCCCCTTGTCCGGAACCATCATATCCGTGTCAGGCTCGAGCGCTCGCTGGCCGAAATTCGCGCCGGCGTCAGTATCGGCAACGCCTTGTCGACAGCCGAGGCCCTGCCGGCTGTCGTCCAGCAGATGGTCACTGTCGGCGAGGAGAGCGGGCGCTTGCAGGATATGCTGGCCCGGGCGGCCCTCATCCTGGAGCGTCAGGAAGAGTTGCGGACGGCGCGGGCACTCGCAGCGCTGACCCCGGCCATCACGATTCTCGTTGCGGGCATGATCGCGGCGATCATCCTCTCGGTGATGGGCGCCATTCTCTCGATCAACGAATTGGCGCTGCGATGAACACCTTGCGGCGCCCCGTGGCTGCCGATGCCGGGTTCACGCTCCTGGAGTTGTTGGTGCTTGTCGCGGTCGTTTCCGTTGCCACGCTCATTGTAGCGCCGTTGCTGAGCCGCCCCCCGTCACAGGCGCAACTGAGGGCGGACGCAACCCGTCTGGCGGCGGCCTTGCGCGTCACGCGGGCGGCCGCCATGGCGCAGGACCGCGAGATGGTTTTCGTGATCGATAGGGAGCGCCGCACCTATCTCTCGCCGGTGATCGGTGCTTCCCGGATCGATGCCCATATCGGTATCGACACGGACCTCGCGGAGTCGGAGCGCCAATCCCGAGGCATCGGTGGCATCCGTTTCTTTCCCACGGGCCGATCGACAGGGGGCGATATTCGTCTGCACCTCAGCAATGTCGATGCGCATGTGCGTGTCAGTTGGGCCACTGGCCATGTCACGCTCGCGCCCTAGTCATGCCAAGGAGGTGACAGGCGACAGTCGGGCGGGATACGCGCTGCTGGAGTTCCTGATTGCCTTCGCAATTCTGGTGGTCGTCCTGGCGTCGCTTCTCGCCGCGTTGTCGGTGTCGGTGCGAAGCGACCAGCAGGCCATCTTCCTGACGCGAGCGACCATGCTGGCGAAGAGCAAGCTGGCGGCGGCCGGCCAGGATTTTCCCCTCCGCCCTGGAACGTCGGCCGGTCGCTTCGACAATGGCTGGGAGTGGCGCGCCGTGTTGCGCGGCGCCAGTGACGCGTCGGGCGAGACCCGGCAAGTCGACAGCCTGTGGGTCGAGGTGACTGTTTCCGAAGGCCGCGGCACCGGTAGCCGATCGATGACGCTCCGATCGCTCGAAATCGTGCCGAGGCGCAGCCCATGACAGGCGACCGCCGGACGAGCGGCAAGACGGATGGCTTCGTTCTGCTCGAAGTGCTTGTCGGGCTGAGCTTGCTTGCGCTCATGCTGGGGCTCTTCGCCTTGTCTCTCGGCCTGGCGAGCAAGGTTGCAGAGACGGGGCGCGCCCGTGCCGAGATCGTCGAGGCTGCGACGGGGGCGGCGCTCCTGTCGGGGGCGTTGGCCAGCGCGCTGCCACTTGTGCAAGCGACGGCCCAGGGCCCTGGCCGGGTCCTGTTCGAGGGCTCGCAGAAGCAGCTGTCCTTCCTGGCTTTGAGCAACGGGGATGTCCAGGCTGGAGGAATCCGGACGATCTCGATCACCATCGAGGAGCCTGGGGCGCGTCGTGCTGGCGCGGTCGTGTTCCACTCATCGCTCGTTCCGATCGGCACCCTTGCCTTGAAGGCTGGGGGGCGGGGGGAGGTCATCATCCGCGACATTGCCACTGCGCGGTTCAGCTATTTTGGCTCTCCCGGTTCGGCCGCTCCGGAGGAGTGGCGGGAGGATTGGAAGAACGCGGAACGGCCGCCGCGCATCGTCGCGTTGCGCGGAAGGCTATCTGCAAATCAAAAATTGGAAAATTTTGAAATAATTTCCCGAGTTTTTTCTGATTGATAGATTTAATATTTGATTAATTCATAATTTTTGTTTGATTATAACTCAGAATACCGATTTATTCGTGCGCGAATGGAAATATTACTGGCTATTACGCGGATCGTTTTGTGAATAATCCTAGTTTTCACTCTGATTAAAAAATCATCAAGCGCGCTTCGATTTGTAGTGAGCTTGATACCGGAATTCGATGGTGAATTTCGCTGGACTTTTGTCTGTATTCGCGCTCGCCATTGCGAGTTATCCTGCTTTGGGTAATGAAGAGGCGCTCATGGTTTTGGAATCTCACTTTGAAGGAGTCGTGATGCCGTGTCATGAATGTACTCTGAAGTTTCAAGCATAGCGCTGATTTCCTTTGAGGTATCACCCCTGCCGAGGCCGTCCTCGGAGCGAGGGCACGTGCATTTCGAACAGCATTCGAATCACGCCAAACAATGCGGGCCTATACATATCGGGAGCAAAGGGGATGTATCTTCCGCGCGAAACCAAGGGTATCCGTCTGCGCGAAGCCGAACGCGCGCTGGAGAACCGGCTGGAGATCGTCAAGGCACTGTCGGTCGGCCAGATCACGAAGCGCGATCTTCTTCGCTGGGGTTACTTTACGGCAGCTGGACTCCTGGTCGCCAAGAACGGACTCAGCCCTTTCGCCACGAGCGCCTTCGCTCAGGCGCCGGTCGGCGCTCCGCGCAGCCCAACCTTCGGAGCGGCTAAGTTCCACGACCCGATGCCGCGTGCCGTTGTGCAGACACCCGTTCCGCTGCTGCGCAAGGCCAATGGCGATGCCGCCTGGCAGTTCGCCTCCGGAGGCTCGGAGCTGCCGGCGAAAAACCTCTCCTATCACACCGACTACAACGCTTCCGGGCGCACGGCCTTCCGCAATCCGGTAACCGGGGTAGGGCCGTTCGAAGGCCGTCCGCCGGGCGAGTTCTTCGCGCATCAGCGCTGGGAGGAACTTTACCCGAAGAAGGGCTATCTGCTGTCCCTGGGCCAGATCCGGGCCGGCAGCCGCTACTGCGACGGGATGCCCGAGCAGAATGCCAACTCGCTATGGAGCTTCGGCCCGCGGCAACCGGGCCAGGCAGGCAGCCGGGCAGGTCTTCGCACGGGCGTCGCCTCCCCGCTCCTGATCAAGGCCCGCTATGGCGAGCCGATTCTCACCCGGATTTACAATGACCTGCCGGAAGACAGGGGAGCGAACGGCGGATTCGGACGAAACGAGATCTCGATCCATTTGCATAACGCGCATAATGGCGCGGAGAGCGACGGCGCCTGCAACGCCTATCATTTCCCCGGCACCTTCTATGACTATCACTGGGCCATGGCCATGGCCCGTCGCGACATGCCCAGTGTCTGGCCGACGGGCGACCGCGACTATGCGCGCAAATCTTCAGGCCCCGATGACGGGGAGGGGCTCGTCCAGGTGCCCGGCGACTTCCGCGAGATTCAGGGCAGCCTGTGGTTCCACGATCACCGCTTCTTCTTCACGGCTGAAAACGTGCACAAGGGCATGTTCGCGTTCTGCAATATCTATAGTGGGCCTGACCGGGGCCGGGAGGATCTCGACGACGGCATCAATTTGCGCTTGCCGAGCGGTTCGCAGCTGAAATGGGGCAATGTCGATTTCGACGTCAACATGGCAATCTCGAACCCGGCCTTTGATGTCGAGGGTCAATGTCGTTTCGACATTTTCGACACCGATGGCTTCCTCGGCGATATCATCTGCGTCAACGGCACCTACTATCCCTATTTTGAGGTTCTTCCGCGGCGTTACCGTCTACGCTTCCTGAACGCGTCCATGGCGCGTTTCGTCAAGCTGGCCCTTGCAGTCAACAAGAGCAGGAAGTTCTCGCGCGGGACCAAGGTCCCGTTCCACTTCATCGCCAATGACGGCAACTTGGTCGTCAACCCGATCGCCTTGACCGAGCTGGACGAGCAAGGCCCAGCCGAGCGCTACGACATCGTCGTCGATTTCGCGGCGTTCACCCCGGGCGACAGCATCTATCTGACAAACCTGCTGGAGCAGACCGACGGACGCAAGCCGAAGGGTGCGGTGTCCATCGAGAAGGCTTTCAAGGGGCGGGACGATGATCCCTGCGTCGGCCCGATCCTCGAATTCCGGATCGTGAGTTCGCTGCAAAGCGTCGACAATCCCGCCAAAATGTACAATGCGGCCAGCCTCGGCGACAGAGATCGCAGCGTCGATCTGAATGGATCCGACTGGCGGGCCGGGACGAAGACGTTGACGACGCAGATTCCGATCGTGGCGCCTGTCCGCGAGCGGACCATCGAATTCGGCCGGTCCGGATCGGGCGATTCGCGCGATACGCCGGACGGGCAATGCGTCCCCGAATGCGGAGACTATGAGTTTTTCCCCTGGACCATCAAGATCAACGGGGAGAAGGCGCACTCGCTCAATGCCAACCGCATTTCGCTGCTGGTTCCCAAGCCGGGCGAGGTCGAGCACTGGACCCTCGTCAACGGCGGCGGCGGCTGGGACCATCCGATCCACCTCCACTTCGAGGAGGGCGTCACCATCAACCGTGGCGACGGCTCCCTTCCCGCGACGGAACGGCTCGTCCGGAAGGATACGTGGAGGTTGCGGCCGTCCGGGAAGGTGAAGTTCCAGGTCCGCTTCGGCGAGTTCGGTGGTTCTTACGTGACCCATTGTCACAATACGAGCCACGAGGATTTCGCGATGCTGCTGCGCTACCAGCTCTTGTCGGCGCCGCCGGGCCATCCCGATTACAAGGGACAGCCGCAATATGTGGTGACCATGACGCCGATTCCGACCGTGAACGGCGTGGTCTGGAAGCAGCCCGAGATCCTGCCGGAAGGGGACCCGCGGAGGGGCAGGCTCGCAGGAATGCCGTGACGCTCGGAGCGCCGGATTGTGTCGAGGCGGAGCCGGAAGGGGCGGGTCATGTCGGGGCGGCTTTTTTTGATGATCGGTGTAGTGGTTGCGCTCCTCGGCCTTGCCGCCAAGAGTCCCGCGGCCCCTGGCGCTTCGCCTTGGGGGGCTGGTTATCTGCCCAACACATCCGTGACCAACCAGGACGGCAAGACGCTGCGGTTCTACGACGATGCGATCAAGGGCAAGATCGTCGTGATTAGCTTCATCTACACGACTTGCCGGGATATCTGCCCTGTGACGACGGCGCGGCTGGCGCAGGTCAAGGACAAGCTCGGGGCCCTGGTGGGACAGAGCGTCTTCTTCGTCTCGATCAGCATCGATCCGGCCAATGACACGCCGGACAAGCTGAAGGCCTATACGGAAGCCTTCCAGACCGGGTCGGACTGGCTTTTTCTGACGGGGAGCGTCCAGGACATCGCGGTGCTTCGCCACAAGCTCGGCGAACGAAGCCGAAAGGTGTTCGAGCACCGCAGCGACATCATGCTGGTCAATGACGCAACCGGCGAATGGGCCCGGGATTCGGCCTTCAGCGACATCAATACCTTGGTCATGACGATCAGGTCGATGAATCCCGTCCTGCGTAACCAGGAGGGCCGGAGCGAGGACGGCGGCACTCGCGCCGGCGAACAGCGTGCCGCTGGTAACGCGACCGGGCTGCCGGGGCAGGCTCTCTTTATCAAGGCCTGCGCGTCGTGCCACACGATCGGCGGGGGCAAGCGCATCGGACCGGATCTGCAGGCTCTCAGCGCACGCCGCGATCGCAACTGGATCGTCAGCTATCTCACCGCGCCCGAGCAAATGCGGGCCCGGAAGGATCCGATCGCGATAGAGCTTTTCGCGAGCTACAGCGCGCGCATGCCGACCCTCGGGCTCTCGGAGGCCGACGCTGCCGATGTCATCGCCTATGTGGAGGCTCTGACCTACGCGGCCGCGGCCGCCAAGAAGAATTCGCACGACCATCATCACAAGAAATAGGTTTGTCGCAGGGCTTCGTCCGCACCAGTCCATGCTCGTCAGGCATGGTTGCTTCAGGGTCGGTAATGGGATCAAGGCAAGGCAGCGACGTCAGGGGCAGGTCAACGGAAGCTCTGCCCGGGAGTGACGGTCTCCCCAATGGCAAGACTGACGGCTTTGCACTGGTCGTGGTGATCTGGGCCGTCGGAATCCTGACCTTGCTGTTCATGACTTATATCGTCGCCGCCCGCTACCGAGCGATCGAGGCGGCGAGCCTGGCCCGGCATGCACGCGCCGAAGCGATGGCGAACATCGGCGTCAACCTGGCTGTTCTGGATCTGCTGTCCGGCGGGGCTGACGGCAAGGTTCGCAGCCGTCGGTTCGGGGTGGACGGGACGCCGGTCGCCTGCTCGTTGGGCGAAGGGTGGAGTCTCACGGTTTCCAGCGCCGACGAGGGGGGGAAAATCGACCTCAACACTGCGAATATCGAGCTGATCGAAGCGCTGATCCGGAGAATGAGTGCAGAAGCCGGATCGGCCATAGCGATCGTGCAGAACCTCAAGAGCCTGCGCGAAGTCGCGGCGGAGAACGGGGCCGCTCTGGCAGGATCCCGGCCTGCAGCGTTTCGGTCGGTGCTCGAACTCGATCAGGTCACCGGCATGGGCCGCGACCTCTTCCAAGCGCTGGTCCCCCTGGTCACCGTTCATTCCGGGAACGCAGGCCTGGACCCGGACGTCGCGCCGCTGCATCTCCTCGGCGCCGTCTCGCCCGGCGGGCTCGCGCCATCGCGCGAGGCTGCCCGGCGGGATCTGCCAAGCATCTATGTTGCTGAGACCGCGGGCACCGCCTTCCTGATCGGCAGCGAGGCCGTGGAGGCCTCGGGAGCGCGCTTCGCAAGAGAAGCCGTCATCGAGATCTCCCGCGACCACCCGACAGGCCATCGGATTCGGGAATGGCGCGAGCGAGCACCGCGTCGCGCCGACGCTGGCCGTGCCGGACTGCCGCCATGCTGACGCACCGCTTGATCGGGGACGGTTGAACCGATGCCGGGTCTAGCCCAACTCGCCGCGCTCGCCGCCCTTCTCGGGCTGACGGCGTATGCCGCGGCCGTCGATATCCGCTCGATGATCATCCCCGACCCGGTCAATGCGGCCATCTTCCTGTGCGGGATCGTAGTGTCTTTCCTTCCCGGATCCATCGGTCCGATAGCGGCGCTCGCCGGTGTGGCTCTGGGAGGCTGCGGCCTTCTGCTGCTGCAGGCGGCCTTCCGAGCCTATCGTGGCTATGACGGTCTCGGCTCAGGTGACGTCAAGTTCGCCGCAGCTGCGGGAGCCTGGACCGGCGCGGATGAGCTCGCCCTCGCCCTTGCGCTGGCTTCGATGTCCGCACTCGCCTACCTGCTGGTGCGGAAAGTGTTCGATGCCAAATTCGATGCCCGGCATCCGCTTCCGTTCGGCCCCTTTCTAGGATTGGGCGTGGTATCGGTCGTGACGGCTCGGACTTTGATCGGAATGCCTATGATCGACATTCTCGACCTGTGGCTTCTGCACCTCCAGACAGCGTAGCGCCTCGCGAAGAAGGGCTCCATTGTGGCCGCCGGAATCGGTTTGGCGACGCTGAAGGCGTTGAATGTGCCGCCCTCTTTTGCGCCGAACTGCAATCGACCATCGAGAAGAGATGGCACCGCAATCAGAACTGGCGCGCTCATGATGCGAGTGCCTTCTTGAGCGTCGTTATCCCGCGCATCGTTTCGCTTGAACGGTTTGCAAATCGACAGCCGCGCGGGACTGTGCTGAGCTTGTCCATCGTCGGTCTCAGGGGGCTGAATGGTCATGAAATTCCAGGCATTCCTCGCGTTGGCGGTGGGGGTGGGTCTATCGGCCTGCGCCAACTCCGTAATGCTGGACGTTCCTAACGGAATCGACTTTCCGACTGGGCCGATCAAGTACTCATACGATAAAATCGGCCTTTATAAGTATCTTCTGAAGGTCAAAACCGAGCGTGCCTTTGACGAGCCCCGTGCCTCGGTCGTCCTCCGTATGGATTCTTTTGCGAACCGATATGCAACGACGATTTGCCCATTGGGATTCAGCTTCAACGACAATTCTGATCCTCCAGGTGGGTTAACCGATCGCTTGCTGCAGAATTCGAAAACCTATGCGTTCGATTGCTTCTGATCCGCGGTGCTAACCGGAAGGGCTCGTCGATCACCTAACGCGATCGGGATGGTTCGGCTCGGCCGGATTGCAGGAGGTGCGGGAGGAGGCCAGCATATTTCACGATTTCGATGAGGGGCGATTGGCGCTGACCGCGCCGCAGCGCTGATTGCGGCTTGAACGGCTTGGCGGCGCTGGGCTAGACTTCGGCCAAAGGGGCGGCAAGAATGGCCCGACGAGGCGCTGCCATTTTCGCGACAATTCTGCTGGCCAGCTGTGAGCCTGGACTGGCTCAAGGTTTTGAGCCGGTATCGCGCCAAGTATTCGCTGCGCTTTTGAGTTCGTATGTGAAACAGAGAGGTGTTAGCATCTCTGCTCAGACCGACTGTGATCGCGCATGGATCAACTGTAAGGTTTTACGCTTGCCCGAGACGCTGGAAATCTGGCTTCGTCCCGACCGCAATGGGGACCTCGCGAGCGTTCAGGTCAATTTCGACGCTGCCAAAGGTAGCGCCGACGCCGTCTTTGCAAGCGCGCGCGAAATCTGCTCGGCCGCAATCGCTATTCTCGCGATCAGTGTCGTCGAACTCCCATCGCTCGAGCGCCCGTTCGAGCGCGCGCGGACGGTTGGCCATTGGGACGGAGTGATTTCAGGTCAGGCAACTTCAGTATCGATCAACACGATGTACGCGTTCGGCTCTTGCGAGGTTACGTCCGCGCGTAAATTGCATTGATCTAAGTCCTTAAAACGGGATCGCTTTGAGTCAGGGCATTTGTTGCGATCAAGCTGGAGTTGGAGTTCCCCGCCATTGCCGTGAACAGCCCACGAAGCCGGATCAACTTCATCTCTACCTCAGCCATGAACTCATGGCTCGGCGGCTTGTTGAGCGGCCTTGATGTTCTCATCCAGTGGTGTGCTTTTCTTGGTTTAGATTTCGGCTTGCAGCGAGTGTCGGCATCGGTAGTTGCTGGCCCCCGCAACCAATATCACTACCGATACAGAAAGCCCCCGCGTCAGAAATGACACGGGGGCTTCGCGTTTCTACCCGGATCGAGAGATCAGGGAGCGGGCACGAGCGAAACGCGCAAGCAGAGCCGTGTCCCCAGTGAGATAACGGCTGCTGTCGTGGCCAGTCCAACCCGCCAAGTCGGGATGGGCGAAGACCGGGGAGGGCCCTTTATATCGGTGAGGCGTGCAGGGCGCCCGGCAGGTCCGGAGCCGGCTCGCCCCGCTACTCGCCCGCCATGGCGGCGGCTTTGCTCATATCCATCGAAACCAGTTCCAGCACATGGCCGTCGGGATCTTCGACGGCACGGTTGTAGAGAAAGCCCAGGTCGATCGGATCTCGCAGATCGGCTTTCCCGCCTGCCGTAGCGCCTGCATGCGCGATCGCATCGACGTGCTCGCGGCTGTCATGGGTCAGGGCGAGGAGGACCCCGGTGGAGACATGAGCGTCAGCGATCGGCTTGGTCGTGAACGTGGAAAAATAGGCGGTCGACAGCAACTGGAACGTGATGGCATCCGACCAGACCATGCTCGACGCCTGGTGATCGCTGAACTGATCGTTCTTGCTGCAGCCGATCGCTTCGTAGAACTGCGTCGCCGCAGCAAGGTCTTTGACGGGCAGGTTGACGAAAATCATCTTCGACATTGCGTGTTCTCCACTAGTGGAACTTTGCTGACGCCGCAGCGGCGGCGCTGATTGGCGTCGCTGCCCTACAACCAGTCCGTGATGAACCGGCGGCTGGCGTGGATGTCGATCATCTCGACATCGTCGCTGACGCTCGTGAAGCAATGCGGAGTATCGGCCCCAACCACCACGATCTCGCCCGCCACGACGTCCAGGCATTCGTCGCCGACGGTGAAGCGGACGGCTCCCTTCCGGACAAGAAAAGTCTCCGAGTAGGGATGCCGATGCAGTGCCGGTCCGCCGCCCGGCTTGTCCAGCCTGGTGAATACGATCGACACATCCGAGCCAAATCCGCTGCCCTGAAACTCGCCGTTCCAGGGCGCCGAGCCGTCTGACCATTTGATGCCGTTGGTCGTCATGGCCGCCTCCATTGCCTGCAGCGATACTGGGCAGTAAAAATGCAAAAGGGATAGTGCCAGAAATGAAACGCGGGATTACGTGCAGAAGCGACTTCAATGGAACGATCTCAGCCTGATATTGGCGGTCGCCCGGTCGGGTTCATTTGCGGGTGCCGCCGCACGCCTCGGAGTCAGTACGCCGACGGTTTTCAGGCACGCCAAGGCGGTGGAGCATCGACTGGGAACCTTGATCTTTCATCGGGACACGACCGGCGTCTCCCTTACTGCCGCCGGGAGAGAGGCAGCAGGCCTCGCCGAAAGGATCGATGAGGATATCGGTGCTCTCGAGGCGCGCGTCGGCAACGAAAACTCCGATGCGGCCGGAACGGTGCGCCTGGCGACGGTGGATACGTTGATCGCCGGCCCGTTGATGCCGTTGATGCGGCGCTTCAGGATGGCTCATCCAGGGATCTTGATTGACCTGCGATCGAGCGTTGGAATGTCGAACCTGCGCCAGCGGGAAGTCGACGCTGCGCTGCGCGCTGGCGGCGAGCCGCCGGAAAACCTCGTTGGTCGCAAGCTCTGCCGGATCGCGGTTTCAATCTACCGCAAGGCGGGTGGCGACGCCGGTGTTTCAGACGATCGAGCCTGGGTCGTCCCCAACCCTGAGCTCGCGCACCTCGCATCGGTACGCTGGCTAAAGGAGTCGGGCAGGTATGCCGGGGCCGTGCTTCAGGTGAACAGCCTTTACACGCTGGCCGAAGCCGTTGCCAACGGCATTGGATTGGGCATCTTGCCCTGCTACCTCGCCGACCTCGACCCGAGGCTTGCCCGCGTCGGCGAACCCATCGATGAACTGGCAAGCGATCTCTGGTTCCTCACGCATGGCGAGCTGCGTCATACCGGGCGAATAAGGATCCTGTCGGATTTTCTCGGCAAGGAGTTCCAGGCCCTGCGGCCGCTCTTCCAGGGCGAGCGAGCTGCGAAAGGATGAAGTGGTCCTGAGCTTGCCGAATATGATGCGCCTGAGACTGCGCCGCTCCCAACGATAGTGCCGGGCGCGGCAAACGAGGAGAAAACTCAGGTTCTGGCGTCTCCTCGGCCGCGCTATTCTTCGTGATGGGAGGGCGCAGCGGCAAGAGCTTGATTGTCCCTTCGCGGAATCAGGGACGGTGATCTTCTAATAGACATCCGCCTGGTAACGCCCCGCCTTACGCAAAGCAGCGATATAGGCGATCGCATCTTCCGCCGAATGCCCACCATGTTCCGCGACCACGTCGACCAGTGCACGCTCGACATCCCTGGCCATGCGCTTGGCATCGCCGCAGACATAGAAATGCGCGCCCTTCTCGAGCCACGACCATAGCTCGCCGCCGCGCTCGCGCATGCGGTCCTGAACGTAGACTTTCTCGCCATCGCGCGACCAGGCCAGCGTGAGGTTGGTCAGGAAGCCCCGATCCTTCATCGCCTGCAGCTCGTCCTCGTAGAAGAAGTCGCAGGTGCGGCGCTGGTGACCGAAGAACAGCCAGTTGCGGCCCGGCGCCTTCGTGGCTTGCCGGTCATGCAGGAAGGCGCGGAAGGGCGCCACGCCCGTGCCCGGGCCGCACATGATGACCGGCGTCGCCGGATCGGCCGGCAGTCCGAAGCCATGGGCGCGCTGGACATAGACCGCCACCTTGTCGCCGGGTGCGACGCGGTCGGCGAGGAAGGTCGAAGCGACGCCCCAGCGCGGGCGCGAGCCAACCTTGTAGCGCACGGCATCGACCGTCAGCGTGATCCGGCCGGGCGTTGCAAGATGCGAGGACGAGATCGAGTAGAGCCGCGGCTGGAGCGGGTCGAGCGCCTCGACGAAGGCCTCGGCCGAGAGCCGGGCCTGCGAGAATTTGTGCAGCGCGCCGAGCACGTCGAGCCGGTCGAGATCGCCGTCCGGGTCCTCGCCGGCGGCAAGACGCCTCGCCTTGGCGCGGGTCTCTCCGCCGGTGACGTAGGAGATGAGCTGGAACAGTGCGTCCGGCGCCGGACCAAGCGCGCAGTCTTCCATGAGCTTGTCGCGTAGGGACTTGCCGCCGATCTCGGCATCCGGCCGCGCACCCAGCAGCGCGATCACCGCATCGGCGAGGCGCGGATCATTCTGCGCGACGATGCCGAACGCATCGCCGACGACATAGTCGAGCCCGGATTCGGAGAGGTCGAACTCGACATGCCAGGTCTCCTTTTCGGAGCCCTCGCCGTTGAGCTTGCGACGCGAGAGGAAGGTCGCGAGCGCCGGGTTCTCGCGGCAGCGTCCCTTGGGTCCCAGTTCTGTGGCCGGTGCAGCATCGGTTAGGGTGGTCGGAGCGGACGCGCCCGTTTCCTCCACCAGCGCCTTGATCTGGCGTAGGGTCTCCTTGCCGCCGGGCGCACAGAGATTGAGCCGGCCTTCGGCACCTGAGGCGATGGCGGCGGAATAGCTCTCGCAGACATAGCCGCATTGCCCGCAATCCTGCTGGGCCATGGCGGCGTAGAGCTTGCGGGGCAACGGCTTGCCTTCGGCCAGCGTCATGCGCTCGGCCATCTCCAGCGACGGATCGTGCCAGGGCGCGCCGTCTTCCGCCTCCGCCATGACGGCGGCGTTCTCGGCCGGAGACAACGCCGTCACGCCGGCATTGTCGAGCGAGAGCAGCCCGGCAAAGAAGCCGTTGAGCCAGGAGCGCTGCTCCTCGCTGAAGGGGGCGGTTTCGGGCAGCACCTGGACGATCGGGCTCGGGCTCTGCACGGTCATGCCGCGTCTCCGATCTGCTCCACCAGAACTTGAAGCGCTGCGATCTCGTGGCGGCGGGCGAAGGCGACGAAGCTTTCGTCGGGCGCTGCGCGGTGCACCTGCCAGCTGCGCAGGATCGCCTCGACCAGGGCCGGCGCATCCTCCGCCTTCACGTTGGTCCGGAATTCGCGGCCCATGCCGCCCTCGACGCCGAAGCCGCCGCCGACGAAGACATGGTAGCCGGGCACGGTGTCGCCCTCGTCATTGACCGGGACCTTGGCCCCGATCAGCCCGAGGTCGCCGATATAATGCTGGGCGCAGGAATTGTGGCAGCCGGTGAGATGGATGTTCACCGCGGTGTCGAGCGTGATGCGCGGCTCGCAATGGGCGGCGATGGCGAGCGCATCCTCCTTGGTATGGGCGCCGGCGAATTTGCACCCCGTAGCGCCGGTGCAGGCGATCAATCCGGCGCGCAGCACCGAGGTCTCGGCCGAGAGACCGATGGCCTTGAGATTGGCGAGTACGTCCTCGACCTTGGCGCCCGGCACGCCGGAGATCAGCAGGTTCTGCCAGACGGTGAGGCGGATATCGCCGTCGCCGCATCCTTGCGCGATCGAAGCAATGACGCGCATCTGCTGTACGGTCAGCTTGCCGACGGGCAGCGCCACGCCGATCCAGTTGAGGCCGGGCTGGGCTTGGCCGTGGACGCCGATATGGGCTAGCCGGTCATAGACCGGGCGCGGCTTGACGAAGGCGCCATCGAGCCGGATCAGGCGGCGGCCGAGCTTCTCCTCGACGGCGGCGAGGAATGCGTCGAAGCCCCAGGCATCGAGCACGTATTTCAGCCGGGACTTGTTGCGGTCGGTGCGGTTCCCGTTGGCGATGAAGACGCGCACGATCGCGTCCGCGACCGCGATCGCGTCGGACGGGGCGACGATCACGCCGGTGTCGCGGGCGAGGTCCTTGTGGCCGGTGATGCCGCCAAGCGCGAGGCGATACCAGATGCCGGGCGCGACGGGCTGTCCCTCGAAGGTAGCTCCTTCATCGATCTCGATGGCCTGGAAGCCGATATCGTTGGTGTCCTCCAGCGTCGCGATCGAGCCGGCGCCGTCAAAGGCGACATTGAACTTGCGCGGCAGCCCGTAAAGCGAGCGGTCGTTGAGGATGTGATGATGCCAGGCGCGGGCATGCGGGCGTGTGTCGAGCAGCTCCAGCGGATCGATGCCGGCGGTCGCCGAGCCCGTGACGTTGCGGATGTTGTCGGCGCCCGAGCCTTTCGCTGTCAGCCCGAGATCGGCGAGGCCTTCAAGAAACGCTGCGCCGTTCTCGGCAGAAATCTCCCGCACCTGGAGATTGGCGCGCGTCGTCACATGCGAATAGCCGCCACCCAGCGTCTCCGCGAGATCGGCGACGCCTGCGAACTGCCATGCTTTGAGGATGCCATTGGGGATGCGCAGACGGCACATGTAGCTGTTCTGCGCGGGGGCCACATAGAACAGGCCGTGATAGCGCCAGCGGAAATTGTCCTCGGGCTTCGGGTAAGTGCCGGAAGCCGCCTGCTCCTTGAAACGGGCATAGGCGTCGAAGGGATGCTCGGCTGCCTTCCACTTCTCCTGGTCGACGAGCTTTCCGCCGGCCGTGACCATCCGTGCCTGCGCTTCGGCATGCTCCCGGTCGGGACCGCTGGGCTTCGCCGGAGCGCCGCCGGACGTTCCGCCGAGCGGACCCAGACCCCGCGCCGTGCGGGCCGATTGCATGCCGCTGACGAAGCCTTCGAGATAGCGCTTCTGGTCGGGAGTGAAATCGTCGCTCATGGTGATCCTCGGTCATCCCGGACGACGCGAAGCGGCGATCCGGGACCGTCCTCAGAATGCAGCGCCGCTATTGGCGCCCTCTCGTCTTGCGATCCCGCATCTGCGCAGCAGCACTGTCGTGCCGCAGCGCGTGCGGGATGACGCATCACGCTGCCTCCACGAACCTGTGCCGCTCGTAGAGGAATTTCAGCACGGCTTCGCGCGCGGCGATGTAGGTGCGGTCGGAGACCAGCTCCAGCCGCTTGCGCGGGCGGGCGAGGCGCACGTCCAGCACCTCGCCGATGCGGGCGGACGGGCCGTTGGTCATCATCACGATCCGGTCCGAGAGCAGCACCGCCTCATCGACGTCGTGGGTGATCATGATCATGGTGTTGCCGAGCGTGGCATGGATCTGCATCACCGAGTCCTGCAGATGCGCGCGGGTCAGCGCGTCGAGCGCGCCGAAGGGCTCGTCGAGCAGCAGGATCTTCGGCTCCATGGCGAGACCTCGCGCGATGCCGACGCGCTGCTTCATCCCGCCGGAGATTTCGCCGGGGCGCTTGTCCCTGGCATGGCCCATCTGGACGAGGTCGAGATTGTGCATGATCCAGTCATGCCGCTCCGCCTTGCTCTTCTTGCGGCCGAAAACCTTGTTCACGGCGAGCGCGACATTGTCGTAGACGGTGAGCCAGGGCAGCAGGGAGTGGTTCTGGAAGACCACGGCACGGTCGGGGCCCGGCGCATTGACCTCCTTGCCCTCGAGCAGGATCGCGCCCGCGCTGACCGGTGACAGCCCGGCGACGAGGTTGAGCAGGGTGGACTTGCCGCAGCCGGAATGGCCGATGATCGAGACGAACTCGCCCTTGTCGATGACGAGGCTGACGTCCTTGAGCACGTCCGTCGTGGCGGCGCCGCGCTGGAAGCGTTTGTCGACATGGTCGATCTTGAGATAGCTCATCGCCTCGCTCCTCAGTTGGTCGCGGTGCCGCGGGTGACGACATGGCCGACGAGGGCGACGAGGCGGTCGAGCAGGAAGCCGACCACGCCGATATAGACCAGCGCCACAATGATGTCGGACAGGCGGGACGAGTTCCACGCGTCCCAGATGAAGAAGCCGATGCCGACGCCGCCGGTGAGCATTTCGGCCGCGACGATCGCGAGCCAGGACAGGCCGACGCCGATCCTCAGGCCCGTGAAGATGTAGGGCGCCGCCGAGGGCACCATGATCTTGTAGAAGAACTCGATCTGGTTCAGCCGCAGCACCTTGGCGACGTTGCGGTAATCCTGCGGGATGTTGCGGATGCCGACGGCGGTGTTGATGATCACCGGCCAGATCGCGGTGATGAAGATCACGAAGATCGCCGAGGGCTGGCTGTCGCGGAAGGCGGCGAGCGAGAGCGGCAGCCAGGCCAGCGGCGGAACGGTGCGTAGCACCTGAAACACCGGATCGAGGCCGCGCATCGCCCAGACCGACTGGCCGACCAGCGCGCCGAGCAGCACGCCGACGATGGCGGCGAGGCTGAAGCCGATGGCGACCCGCTGGAGCGAGACGAGGATGCGCCAGCCCAGCCCGATATCCTGCGAGCCCGCCCAGTAGAACGGCTCGACGATCAGGTCCTTCGCCTCTTCCCAGATCCTGGTCGGTGGCGGCAGCGAGGATTGTGGGCCAGCCGCCGCGAGCTGCCAGAACAGCAGGATCAACGCGACCGTGATCAGCGGCGGCAACAGGTTGACGAGCGCACTCTTCCCCCAGGGGGCGAGCCTCGTCGCAAAGGGCTTTGCCGAAGCAATCGGCAAGGCGACGACCTCCGGCTGCTTGGCGGGAAGCGTGACGACGGCCGCGCCGGCCGTCGCGCCTTTCAAGACAGGCTGACCCATGTTCCGCTCTCTCCTCTGGCCGAGATTGTCCGTCGCGTTCGTCATGCCGCCTCGCTCGCGCGTGCCTGCGCGCCGATGCGGCGGATTTCAGGAAGGCAGGAGCCGCAATTGGTTCCGGCCTTGAGTTGCTGGCCGATCTCCTCGGCCGTCGCGGCGCCCCCCTCGAAGGCGGCGCGGATGGCGTTCAGGCCGACGCCGAAACAGGCGCAGACGGTCGGGCCCGGATCGGCCCCGCCGGGAACGCGTCCCGAGAGCAGGGCAAGCCGGCTCTCCACGATCGCCGCCGGATCGGCGAAGACGGCCTTGACCGTGTCCCAGAGCGGCGCGCGCCCAGCCGGTGCGAGGAAGAGCGCGGCCTGAAGCCGGCCGTCCCGGAGCACGGCACAGCGATAGCTGCCGCCGTCGCGGTCGATCAGCTCCGTCAGCCCATCCGCGCCGAAACACTCGCGCATCAGGGTCGCTAGGGCATCGATGGAGGCATCCGTGGCGAACAACCGGCCCTCGCCGCCCTGTACGGCAAGCCGCGCCCACCAGCTCTGCTCCGGCAGCGCGAACGGCTCGCGTGACAGGACGAAGCCCTCGAAGCGATAGGCGACCGGCGCGATGGAAACCGGCGTCGCCTTCATCTCGGGCTGGCCGGAGAAAGGATCGCAGAGCGGCTGCGTCAGCGCACCGATCCGCGCGTCCGAAGCGGTTTCGCCCGACCAGTGGATCGGCGCGAAGAGCGAGCCTTCCCCGACACCTGCATCGGCCATGATCCTGAGCACTGCGCCACCATGGGCGCTGGCAAGGCGAGCGAAGCCGCCCTCCGCCAGCCCGAAGCGAGCGATATCGGCCGGATGCGCATAGACCGAAGGCTCGGCGATATGCGCGCTGAGCCGCGGGCTGAGGCCGGTCCGCGTCATCGTATGCCAATGGTCGCGGACGCGGCCGGTGTTGAGCAGCAGCGGAAAGGCTTCGCTCGTTGCCGTGGCCAGCTTCGGTGCGGCGAGCGGGCGCATCTGCGCGCGATGTCCGGGACCGAAGAAGTTGCCATCGCCGAAGAGCCGCGCGGTGCCTTGCGGTCTGGAGGTGGGCACCGGCCACTGCACCGGCGCGAGACCGTCATAGGCGGCTTTGTCGAGGCCGGCATGGGCGCCGATGTCGAAATCGCGGGTGTCGGCGTTCTCGAAGGCGGAGAGAGCCGCATGCTCGGCATAGATCTCGTGCGGGCCGGCATAAGCGAAGGCCGTCCCGAAACCGAGGCGCTTGGCGACCTCGCCAATGATCCACCAATCCGGCTTCACCTCGCCAGGCAGCGGCAGGAAGGCGCGCTGACGCGAGATCCGGCGCTCCGAATTGGTGACGGTGCCGTCCTTCTCGCCCCAGGCTGCCGCCGGCAGGATATAATGCGGCTTTGCCGCGAGCGTGTCGTTGGAGAGCACGTTCTCGGAGACGACGAAGAGATCGAGGCCGGCGAGCGCGGCCTGCGCCTTGTCCGCGTTCGGGAGGGAGACGGCCGGGTTCGTCGCCATCACCCATAGCGCGCGGATGCTGCCCTCGGCGACCGCTTCCAGCATCTGGACGGCTTTCAGACCTTCCCGCCGGGCAATGTTCGGCGCCTGCCAGAAGCGGCTGACGCGGTCGATCTCCTCCGCGCCGTAGCCTATATGGGCGGCGAGCATGTTGGCGAGCCCGCCGACCTCGCGTCCGCCCATGGCGTTGGGCTGGCCGGTCAGGGAGAACGGGCCGCAGCCGGGCCGCCCGATCCGGCCGGTTGCGAGGTGGCAGTTCAGGATCGCCGCGACCTTGTCGGTGCCTTGCGCCGACTGGTTGACGCCCTGGCTCCAGGCCGTGACGACATGGGGCGTGCTGGCCCAGAGTTCGTAGAAGGCGGCGATCTGCGCCTCCGGCAGACCGGTCGAGGCCGAAACCGAGACGATGTCGGGAGCGATCTCGCGCGCATTGGCGAGCGCCTCGTCGAAACCGGCGACATGGCGCGCAACATAGGTGCGATCGACGAGGCCGCGATCGGCGAGATGGACGAGCAGCCCTGCAAAGAGCGCGGCGTCGGAGCCCGGCTTCAAGGCCATCACCATGTCGGCGTCCTCTGCCGTCGCGGTGATGCGGGGATCGAGCACGACGATGCGCGCCCCACGCTCGCGCCGGTTGTCCTGCATCCGTCGGAACAGGACCGGATGGCACCAGGCCGTGTTCGAGCCGACGAGGACGATCAGGTCGGCACTGTCGAAATCCTCATAGGCGCCGGGCACGGTGTCCGAGCCGAAGACCCGGCGCTGTGCCGCAACCGTCGAGGACATGCACAGCCGCGAGTTGGTATCGACATGCGGCGTGCCGATGAAGCCCTTCGCCAGCTTGTTGGCGACATAATAATCCTCGGTCAGGAGCTGGCCGGAGAGGTAGAAGGCGATGGCCTCCGGGCCATGCGTGGCCATGACGGTCCGCAAGCCCCCTGCAACGGCGTCGAGCGCGCCGTCCCAGCCGACCCTGTCGTAGCCGCCGTCCCGATTGCGCCTCAGCGGGTGCAGAACCCGGCTGCCGAGCCCCAGCGTCTCCCCGAGCGCCGAGCCCTTCGAGCAGAGCCGCCCGCGATTGGCCGGATGCTCCGCATCGCCGGCAACAGCGGCACCACCCAACCCGTCCGGTGTCGCGAGAATGCCGCAGCCGACACCGCAATAGGGGCAGGTCGTGCGCGTCGCGGTCGAAGCGAGAGGGGCGTCGTGGCGCATCAGGCGGCTTCCCTGATGCAATAACTCTCGCCGAAGGGCAGGTCCGCGCGGATCGCGCTGATGTCCTGCCCCGAGCGGATCAGTCCGAGATAGAACAGCGCGCCCTGCGTATCGCCGACGAGGACGCACCCGGCGAGCCGGCCTTCGCGCAGCACGAACTTGCGGTAGATGCCCGCTGAGGGATCGCGCAGAACGACGGTCTCGGTGCCGTCGCCGGCCTCGAATTCACCGGCCGAGAAGACACCGACGCCGGAGACCTTCAGGTTGGTCGCGAGTAGCGAGCCCCGATAGGCCGCATCCTGGCCGGCAAGCCGCGCAGCCAGCACCCGCGCTTGCTCATAGGCGGGCTCGACCAGTCCGTAGGCGAGGCCGCGATGCTCAGCGCATTCGCCGATGGCGAAGATCGCGGGATCGTCGGTGGCCAGCCCGTCATCGACCAGAACGCCGCGTCCAACACTCAGGCCCACGGCCCGCGCGAGCCCGGTATTCGGGCGCACGCCGATGGCGATGACCACGAGATCGGCAGGGATCTCCGCTCCGTCGGCGAGTTCGACGGCGTCGACATGCCCTTCGCCACGAAAGCTCTTCGTCTCGGCGCAGAGGCGGACATCGATGCCCCGAGCGGCCATGGCCGCAGCGAGCAGGCCGGCGCCTTCATGGTCGAGCTGGCGTTCCATCAGGCGATCGACGAGATGCAGCAGTGTCACCGATCCCCCGGCTCTCGCGAGCCCATAGGCCGCCTCGAGCCCGAGCAACCCGCCGCCGATGACGACGATGCGGGCGCCGCGCCGGGCATAGGCCTGCATCGCGCCGACATCGGCGGTGTCGCGGAAGGTGACGACACCGGCGAGATCGCCGCCGGGGAAGGGCGGCCGGAGCGGCGTCGAGCCGGTCGCGAGCACGAGCTTGCCATAGGGCAGCGTCGGGCCGCGGCGCAGCGTCACCGTCCGCGCCGCGCGGTCGATGCTCTCGACGGAGCGGCCGTAGAAGGTGGAGATGCCGCGCGCACGCCACCAGGCAGCGGGCTTGAGTTCGATCTCGGGCTCACCGATCTCGCCCGCCAGCAGAGGCGAGAGCAGCACCCTGTTATAGGCCAGGCGCGGCTCGTCCCCGATCACGGCGACGGAGTAGCGCCCGAGCGCGCGCTGGCTGAGCTCGTCGGCCAGTCGCGTCGCCGCCATTCCGTTGCCGACGATGATCAGGGGCTCGGCCATGCGTCAGGCCACCCGCTTGATCTTCAGCGCCTTGAGGTAGTCCAGCGGCGCGGTGGGATCGAACTTCGTGCCGTCGAAGAAGGTCTCGACGCCGCGGGAATCGGCCGTCGGCGCGCCAGTGACGCCCAGCATCTTGGCCGCCTCGCGCCAGAGATCGGCGCGGTTCGTCTTGTCGACCAGCGCCTTGATGTCGATCGTCGGGTCGAACTTGCCCCAGCGGATGTTCTCGGTGACGAACCAGGTGTCGAGGCTCTTCCAGGGATAGGAGCTCGCGCCGCCTTCGCCCCAGAACTTCATGTAGAGACTGGTGCCCTTCGCCTCGCGGCCGTTACCGTAGTTGATGTCGCCGAGCAGGCGCTTGTTGATGTCGTTGGTGGGAACGTTGAACCACTGGCGCTTGCCGACGATCTCGGCGAGTTCCTGGCGGTTCTCCATCCTGTCGGCCCATTGCTGGGCTTCCATCACGGCCATCAGGATGGCCTGCGTCGCCTTCGGGTTCGCATCGACGAAATCGGCGCGCATGCCCAGGATCTTCTCGGGATGGCGGGCCCAGAGTTCGCCCGTGGTCAGCGCGGTATAGCCGATGTTCTGGTTGACGAGCTGCTCGTTCCACGGCTCGCCGACGCAGAAGCAATCCATCGTGCCGACCTTCATGTTCGCCACCATCTGCGGTGGCGGCACGACGATGACCTTGATCTCGGTATCGGGATCGATGCCGCCGGCGGCCAGCCAGTAGCGGATCCAGAGATCGTGGGTGCCGCCCGGGAATGTCATCGCGGCGGTCAGTTCCTTGCCGGCGGCCTTCTTGCGCTCGAAGGCCTGCTTCAGCGGGGATGCGTCCTTCTGGACGTTGAGGTCCTTGTATTCGTTGGAGACCGAGATCGCCTGCCCGTCCTCGTTGAGGTTGAGCAGCGTGTACATCGGCAGGGGCTGGCCGTTCTGCATCACCTTGCCGGTCGCATAGAGATGCGTCTTCGGACGCAGGATGTGGCCGCCGTCGATGCCGTTGTTCTTGAAGCCGAGCGCCATGTTGTCGCGCGTCGCGCCCCAGCTCGCCTGCTTGGCGATGTCCATGTCGGGCAGGCCGTGCTTGGCGAAGAGCCCTTTTTCCTTGGCAATGATCAGTGGCGAGGCGTCGGTGAGCGCGATGTAGCCGAGGCGCGTGCCCTTGACCTCGGGGCCGGTCCCTTGCGCGAAGGCGCCGGAGGGCAGGGCGGTCTTCGCTGCGGCAAGCAAGGCGGTTGCGCCCGACAGGTTGAGGAAGTCGCGACGGCTTGGAGCCGCCAGCCGGGCTGCGACCGCCTTGTTCCGGGTCTTGAAGCTCTGCGTCATCGATCGCCTCTCGGTTGCTGAAAAGCCGCCTGCCCGATCCAGCCCCGAATGCGAAAAACGCCGCGCGAAAGACGCCTTGGCAGGCGCATTCGACAGCGACGTTGCTGTATCGTCCGGATCGGGGGTGGCGCGGGCAGCGTTGGCCGCGTCGGGTCATTCTCTACAAGGATCGTGCCAACCGCTTCGCGGGAGCCCTAGCCTTGAATTGCAATAGATTCGGGAAGGGTGGCGCAGCATCGCTGGCTTGATTGCCTTGCTGCGGTGCACAATCAGTTCGCCTCTGCCTAATCGGTGGGCTGCTCTTGGCTTGCGGCAAGAATGCCTGCGAAAGCGGCAGGCAGGAATACGCTCCGCGCGATATCGCGCATCTGCGGCGTCACCGCGACTTGCCCGGCCCGCTCCATGCCAGAAAGGACCCAGTCGGCGTCATCGGGGTCTGGACGCAAGGCTTCCCGGTCGAAGCGGATGAAACGCTCGACCTTGCGCGCCGGCCGGCCGGCGCCTTGGATCAATTCGCCATGCAGGATGCGTTCGATGAGCGGCGCCGGCAGCGCGAGCCGGTCCGGGGCCGAGAGATGTTGCGCCATGCGCGCGAAATTCTCCGGACGGCAGGCCCAGGCACTGGCCTGCAGGATCGCGGTTCCGAGCTTCGAAACGGCGGCCGGGCGCTTCTCGACATCGTCGGCACGCCAGGCCAGCACCTTGTCATGGCAATCGCGGCGCAGGTCGACGCTGGCATGGACCATCGCGCCGACGCCGGCCGCGACGGCCGCCGCATTCCAGGGCGCGCCCGCGCAGAAGCCGTCGATCCGCCCGCTGGCGAGCGCCTCGACGGTCTGGGGTGGTGGCACGACCTCGAACCGGATGTCCTCGCCGAGCTTGAGGCCACCTTGTTCAAGCCATTCGCCGAGCAGGTAGATATGCGTCGAGAACCCGAAGACCGCGGCGAAGGTCAGCGGCGGCAGGCCGGTGGCCGTGCGGCGCGCAACCATGGCAGCGAGCGCCCGAGCCGAGACGCCGGGATCGGCCAGATCCCCATCGGCCAGCCGCGACAACTCCTCGAAACGCCGTAGCGAAAGGGTGATCGCCGCCCCATCACGATTGAGCGCCAGCGGCGCGGCCATCGGAGCTTTCACGCCACCGATGCCAAGCGTCGCGGCAATGGCCGCCGGGCCAAGCATATGCGCGGCGTCGAACAGGCGCACGTTCAGCTTGTCGCGCAGGTTGGACCACGAGACCTCGCGGACCAGCTCGAGATTGAGCCCTTCCGCCTCGGCGAAGCCCTCGTCCTTCGCCAGCACGACCAGCGCGCAATCGACCAGCGGCATGAAGCCGACCCGCAGGTGCAGCGTCGTCATTTCAGCATCTCCGCGGCGGTGATGAGGGAACGCGCGATCTCGACGAGCTTGCGCTTCTCGTTCATCGCGGTGCGGCGCATCAGGGCATAGGCCTCGTCTTCCGACAGGCCCTTCAGCCGCATGACGATGCTCTTGGCGCGATCGATCGTCTTGCGGTCCTCCAGCTGCGAGCGGGCTTCGTCGAGCTCCTCGCGCAGCTTGCGGAAGGCGTTGAAGCGGCTGATGCAGGTCTGCAGGATCGGCTGCATCCGCTCCTTCTTCAGTCCGTCGACGATATAGGCGGAGACGCCCG
Organism: Allobosea sp. GW821-FHT09G06; assembly: GCF_059416005.1. Lineage (NCBI taxonomy): Bacteria > Pseudomonadati > Pseudomonadota > Alphaproteobacteria > Hyphomicrobiales > Alloboseaceae > Allobosea > Allobosea sp. GW821-FHT09G06. Next base: position 38,096 of record NZ_JBWKOI010000008.1, read on the forward strand.
CCTCGACGGCCGCCTCGATCGAGGCCGAATCCGACTGGTCGACGAACATGGTGATCGGCCGGCGGACATGGCGGCTGACGAGGAACATGTCGGCCAGCGCGTCGCGGCTGGGGTCTTCGAGGTCGATCACCACGACATCGGGGTCATGGGTTTCGATCGCCGCGACGAGACCTGTCGTTGCGGAGAGGCGGACGAGCTGTTGGTAGCCCGCTTCCCGCAGGCCTTCCTCGATGATCGCGGCCCGAACCTGGTTCGCGTCCACGATGAGGATCCGCAGATTGGGCTGCATGCCGTTCGGAGGTTCCCGTTGATTGGTCCGGCCTCACCCAATCAGGAATCGTGCCATTGCAGCTTCCTGGACGGCGCTCCTGGCGTCCAAGAGGGATATCGCTGATCGAGACAGGAAACGCTCCAGCGTTTGCACCAGCGTGCGGAGGCAACGGAATACATGCAGGCTCCGATCGGAGTTTCCGGAATTCGTCGAAGCCCCAGGCTCGGCGTCTAGAGCGCGGCGTGGCCCGCTCTACCGGTGCCGCTCCGGTCGGCTGGGAGCGCGAGCTTCGGGGCATCACGCTGGCGCTGCCCGGCGAGACCAGAATCAGGCTGAACGACCTATTCCTTCCCGAATCCTCTTGTGAGTCTGGAAGGTTCTTCGGGGCGGTGCTGTATATTAAAAAGAACATTCGTTTGACTTAACGAACGATCCTTCTGCAAGATTTGGGAAGTTCGGCGCCGATCGTCGACCATCACCAATTTGCGAAAGGGGACGGCCATGGCTGATGCGACTGGGCACTCGAAGCGCTTTCAAGCTGTCCGCCGCGCACTGCTGAAGGCGTCGTTGCTTCTGCCGTTCGTCGCCCATGCCGTGGGCAGCGCAGCCGCGCAGGGAGCACTTCCCCAAAACATCCCGGCCGGCACGAAGCTGGTCGTCGCCGATCAGAACGAGGCCTTGCAGACGCTGATCCGCGCCTCGGGCGTTCAGGCGAAGCTGTCGAGCAACGTCACCTACGCCAACTTCCTCGGCGGCCCGGCGATCCTGGAGGCGTTTCGAGCCGGCGCGCTCGACCTTGCCACGGTCGGTAATACGCCGCCGATCCAGGCCCATGCGGCCGGCGAGAGAATTCCGATCGTCGCCGCGCGGGTTTCTTCCGAAACCGACTACTTCCTCGCCGTCCGTCCGGGCCTGAAGATCAACAACCTGGAGGAGTTGAAGGGCAGGAGCATCGCCTATGGCGAGGGCACCGGGCGCCAACCGTTCGTGCTGAACGCGCTCAAGCTCGCCGGCCTGACGCGGAAGGACGTCAAGCTCGTGCCTCTCAGGGCCGCCGATTTCCCCGATGCGATACGGACCGGACAGGTCGATGTCGCGGCGCTCAACGAGCCGCATTTCTCGCGCTACCTCGCCGATTTCGCCGATCGTGGCGCAAGCGCGCTGCCGAAGGCGCAGAACGACCGGCTGCCCAAGAGCCTGACCTATCTCTACGCCAGCCAGAAGGCGCTGGACGACCCGGCCAAGGCGGCGGCGATCCGCGAATTCGTCGCGGGCTGGATCGACGCCAGCCGCTGGTCGCACCAGAACGTGGATGCCTGGGTCGATGCCTACTACGTCAAGCGCCAGAACCTGAAGCCGGCCGATGCCCGCAAGATCGTCGAGTCGGAGGGCGCGTTCGAGTTCCCACTGCTGGCCAGCCTGATCGCCAAGCAGCAATCGCTGATCGACGTGATCCACGAGGCCGGCGACCTGCCCAAGCGGCTCGATGCGCGCGAGGAGTTCGACCTGCGCTTCGACGCGGTCATCGCCGCAAAGACCAACTGACGCCCTGGCCGGAGCGGATGGAATCCATGAGCCTCATCACCTACGCCACCGGCCTCCAGCCCAGCGCGGAAGCTGACGAGCGTTCCGCTGGGAGACAGGCGCTGCGGCCGCCGCAACTGGCGCCGTCGCGGCTGCCGCCGGGCGGCATCCTGTTCGGCCCGATCGCATTGGTCGCGATCTGGGAGCTCGCCTCGAGCACCGGTTGGCTCTCGCCGAAATTCCTCGCGGCGCCGTCGACGGCCGTCCTGACGGGCATCGATCTCCTGAGCAACGGCACGTTGGCCGGCCATTTCCTTGCCTCGGCGCAGCGGGCCTATCTCGGGCTCGGCATCGGCGTCGCCATCGGGCTTGCGATGGCGCTCGCGGCCGGGCTCAGCCGCATCGGCGAGGCCTCTCTCGACGGGCTGGTCCAGATCAAGCGAGCCGTGCCGACGCTGGCGCTGATCCCGCTCGCCATCCTTTGGCTCGGCATCGGCGAGGCGATGAAGGTCGCGCTGATCGCCTCCAGCGTGCTGGTGCCGATCTACATCAATACCCACGCTGCGCTGCGAGGCATCGATATCCGGCATGTCGAGCTCGCCCGCAGCGTCGGGTTGTCCCGTGGGGCGTTCCTGCGCGAGGTCGCGCTGCCCGGAGCGCTACCCGGCTTCTTCACCGGCCTGAGGCTCGCCGTCACCACCTGCTGGACCGCGCTCGTCGTGCTGGAGCAGATCAACACCACCGAGGGCATCGGTTATCTGATGAATCGCGCCCGCGACTACGGCCAGACCGATGTCATCGTCGTCGGCCTCGCGATCTACGCCATCCTCGGCCTCGGCTCCGATTTCGCGGTCAGGTCCTGGGAACGCCGGGCGCTCTCCTACCGCAAGGCGCTGGCATCATGAACGCCTCCGCCCACCCGCTCCATCTGCCGCAGGGCCATGCGCTCGCCGCCGTCAGCCTGCGCGGCGTCACCCGGCGCTTTTCCGGCCGCACCGTGCTCAACGAGGTTTCGCTCGACTTCGCGCCGGGTCAGTTCGTCGCGCTGATCGGCAAGAGCGGTTCGGGCAAGAGCACGCTGCTGCGCGCCCTGGCGGGCCTCGACGACGGCGTCGACGGCGAAGGCCGGATCAGCGTACCGGACGATCGCTCGGTCCTCTTTCAGGACTCCAGGCTGCTGCCCTGGAAGAACGCGCTGCAGAACGTCGTCTTCGGCCTGCGCCGGGCCGATGCTGACGAGCGTGGACGCGCGGCGCTGGCCGATGTCGGGCTCGGCGGACGCGAGGACGCCTGGCCGAATGCGTTGTCCGGCGGCGAGCAGCAGCGGGTGGCGCTGGCGCGCTCGCTCGTGCGTCAGCCAAGGCTCCTTCTGGCCGACGAGCCCTTCGGTGCGCTCGACGCCCTGACACGCATCCGGATGCACGAGCTGCTCTTCGGCCTGATCCGCCAGCACCGGCCGACGGTCCTGCTGGTTACCCATGATGTCGACGAGGCGATCAAGCTCGCCGACCGCGTTCTGGTCATGGAGGACGGCCGCATCATCGTCGACCGCCCGGTCGCTCTGGCGCATCCGCGCCTCAAGGACCCCCAATTCGAGACTTTGCGCGGCGACCTCCTCGCGGCGCTCGGCGTCTCCGACGCCGTCTAGAACCACATCCGGCAGGATCGATCGTCATGGCACGCGAACTTCACCTCAATCTCTTCATCAACGGCCGTGGTCACCACGAAACGGCCTGGCGCCATCCGTCCTCGACGAAGAAGGCGTTGAGCGACCTGTCCTATTATCGCGATCTCGCGCTCGCGGCCGAGGCGGCGAAGCTCGACTCGATCTTTTTCGCCGACCAGCTCGCACTCGGCGACGAACTCGCCCATGCCGCGCGCGGCGAGCTGGAGCCGGTCACGCTGCTGGGGGCGCTGGCCGCGCTGACTGAGCATATCGGGCTGATCGCCACGGCCTCGACCACCTATAACGAGCCCTACAATCTCGCCCGCCAGTTCGCCTCGCTCGACCATATCAGCGGCGGACGCATCGGCTGGAACATCGTGACCTCCTGGGCGCCGGGCGCTGCGGTCAATTTCGGCCAGGACTCTCAGGTCGGTATCGACCAGCGCTACGCACGCGCCCACGACTTCGTCGAGGCCGTCTCCAAGCTCTGGGACAGTTGGGCGAGGGACGCCATCGTCGACGATCGCGAGCGCGGAACCTATGCGCTGCCCGATCGCGTTCGGCGCGCCGCGCATCGCGGCAGCCATTTCAGCGTGGCCGGCGCGCTCAATATCCCGCGCTCGCCGCAAGGGCGCCCCGTCTTCGTCCAGGCCGGCGCCTCGACCGACGGCCGTGCCTTTGCCGCGCGCTATGCCGAGGCGATCTTCACCGCGCATCTGACCAAGGACAGCGCGATCGAATTCTATGCCGATATCAAGACACAGGCCCGCGCGCTGGGCCGGAGTCCGGATCAGATCGTCATCCTGCCTGGCCTAAGTGCCGCGGTCGGCTCGACCGAGGTGGAGGCGAAACGGGTCTGGGAGGAGTTGAATGAACTCTCCCATCCGAGCGTCGGGCTCGCCCGGCTGTCGAGCCGCTTCGGGGGCCATGACTTCTCGCATCTCAAGCTCGACGACGTTCTGTCGGTCGAGGATTTTCCCGATCCGTCGCAGGTCCAGGCCTCGCGCAGCCGGGCCCAGTCGATCACCGCGCTCGTCGCGCGTGAACGGCCGACATTGCGTGGCCTGCTGCGCAGCCTTGCCGGTGCGCGTGGCCACTTCACCGCGACCGGGACGCCGGAACAGATCGCCGACATCATCGAGGATTGGTTCAGATCGGGAGCGTCCGACGGTTTCAATCTCATGCCGCCGATCCTGCCGGCGCAGTTCGAGGTCTTTGCGAGCGAAGTCGTACCGCTGCTGCGCAGGCGCGGCCTGTTCCGGAGCGAATATGGCGACGGAACGCTGCGCGACCGGCTGGGCCTCGACCCGGTCGTCAGCCAGTTCGATCCAGCCAAGCCGATAAAGCTCTCAGCCTGAGCGTCGGTGAGCGGAGAAATCGGTTTCGTGTTCGCCCGTGCGCACGCTGGTTTCATCCTCCCTCGGCTTCGCGATTTGGAAGCAATCACCTCCGTCGCGGTGACATAACGCTGACGCGCCTCAGCCCGAGGCCGCGCGGACGTGGAGCCCTAGATGATCGACCGTAGAACCCTGCTTGCGCTGGTGGCGGGCTCCGTAGCCGGGGTCGGTCCCGGTTTCGCCCAAAGCACCGAGCTGCGCATCGGCTACGTGCCGGTCATCGGAGCGAGTGCGCTGTTCGTCCTTGCGGGCGATGGATCGGCACGCGATGCCGGCCTCGAACTCAGGCTCAACAAGTTCGATTCCGGCCCGAACGCCATCCAGGCCTTCGCCTCGGGCACGATCGATATCCTGGTCATCGGCGTCGCGCCGGTGGCGGTTGCGCGGTCCCGTGGCCTCGACACGTCCGTCATCGCAGCCGCAGCCGTCGGCGGCACGGCGTTCATGGCTGGCCCGTCCCTCGCCAAGGCCTTCGCCGAAAACGCCAATGACCCGGCCAAGGCCTTCGCGGCGTTTCGCACGGCCACGGGCCGCAAGGCCAAGCTCGGCACGCTTCCGCCGGGCGGCGTGCCGACCGTCGCGCTTCACCACTGGCTCTGGAAGATCGGCAAGGTCGAGCGGTCCGATGTCGAGATCGTCAATATGGGCATCGAGGTCGTCCAGCAGGCGATGCTCACCGGTGCCATCGACGGCGGCACGCTGCTCGAGCCTTCGGCGACGCTGGTTTCCGAACGCGATCCCCGCATCAAGCGCATCGTCAACTCGCCGGACATGTTTCCCAACATCCCGGGCGTCGTCGTTGCCGCGTCAGGAGCCTTGCTGAAGAGCCGGCCGGAGGCGGCGGAACGCTTCGTCGGGCTGTTCCACAAGGCGACCGAACGGATCCGTGCGGAGCCGGCCAAGGTCGCTCCATTCGTGCTGGCCGCGCTCGGCGGCGACCTGGTCGCCGAAGCGACGATCGCGAAGGCGCTCGTTTCGCCAGCTGTGAGCTTCGTCAACGACCCCGCAAAGATCAGGACAGCAACCGAGGCATTGCTGGCCTATCAGGTGGAACTCGGAGATTTCCCTCAGGCACCGGCGCTGGACGGCTTGTTCAATCAGGCTCTCTACGAGCGCGGGGTCCGATCCAGATGAATGTGCCCGGCGTCGCGAACCGGGCCGCGAGGCGCAAGCTGGTTCGAGACGCGACGGACGCTCGATGTCGGCTGCTGACACTCTGCGGAGAGGAAGCCGTTGGGATCACATCAGGCTCCGGAAGGTCCCGGCTCAGGCGAAGGGGCTTCCGGGACGATGCACTCCAGGATGGCCTTCGAAAACGCCAGTATGGCGGCCTCCCGGTTCTCCGCGCACATCGCCCGCGCGACTTGGATGAAGTCCTGGGTGCCGATCTGAACAACGACTTTGGAGTTGCCGCGCCCCGACGCGATGGCGCCGGTGACCGTCACGCCGCTTCTCTTCAGACCTCCGGCGCCCCGGCCTATCCACGCTCCATGGTCAATTTGAACGTTGCCCTCATATTGCCAGCGACCGCCACCTTGTAAGGGCGCCCGCCAGAGCTGGCTGTGTTCGCTCATCATCGCCACCGTTGGTATCCGTCTCGTCGGCTGTTCGTGCTGGCCTCGACCTTCGAATTCAAGCCTGATCCAACGAAATTCAAGCAGCGCCGCGAAACCGGCAACAGGCCAATCGTCATGGCGCCATGCGAAGTCGCCGCTTGGCCTGGCCGGCTGCGTCCCGCATGTTAAGGCGGTAGCCCATGCCGGTTCCGCCGCTGTCCTTCGGAGATGCAAGATGCGCCGCTTTCGAGCCGTTGCAGCAATCCTTCTCGCCGCACTCGTCCTGCCGGCGCCAGGCGCACAGTCACAGTCCCGCATCAGGGCATTGATCGAGAGGTTGCGGGGCGACACGATGCCGGAGGGCATCGTCAAGACCAACGGCCGCATCGAGGCGACGCAGGTCGACGTGTCCTCGAAATATGCCGGCCGCCTGGCGGAGGTCACTGTGAAGGAGGGGGACGAGGTCACGGCCGGGCAGGTGATCGCCCGCATCTCGTCGCCAGAATACGAAGCGCAACTGCGGTCCGCACAGGCGCAGGTGCTGCGCGCCCGTCAGGCCCTCGCGGAGGCCGAGGCGCTGATCGCCCAGCGCAGGAGCGACCAGATCCTCGCCCGGACCGATGCCGAGCGGGGCAAGGAACTTGTCGCAAAGGGCTATCTCAGCAAGCAGGTCGATGACCAGCGCTCGGCCAAGGCCGATGCGGCCGACGCGGCGCTGCGGGCTGCCCAGGCGCAGCGCGATCAGGCCCAGTTCGCGATCCACGCCTCCGAAGCCGATGCCGAGCAGATCAAGGCGATCCTGGTCGATCTCGTGCTGCTCGCGCCGCGCAGCGGGCGTGTCCAGTACCAGCTTGCCCGAACCGGCGAGGTGGTTGCGGCCGGCACGCGCGTCGTCACGATCCTCGACCTCTCGGATGTCTACATGACGATCTACCTGCCGGCCGCGCAGGCGGGGCAGCTCGCGCTGGGCGACGAGGCGCGCATCATCCTCGACCCCGTCCCGCAATATGTCATCCCGGCGACGGTGAGCTTCGTCGCGGCCGATGCGCAGTTCACGCCCAAGGCGGTCGAGACCGCCGAGGAACGCGAGAAACTGGTCTTCCGGGCCAAGCTCCAGGTCGATCGCGAGCTGCTCGCAAGGTATCACCGGCAGGTGAAGACGGGCGTGCGTGGCCTCGGCTTCGTCCGCACGTCCCCCAGCGCGAAATGGCCTGACTCTCTCGCCGTGAAGCTGCCATGACGGAGGCTGCCCCTGCCGCCAGCCTCGCGGGGGTCACGCACCGCTATGGCAAGGCAATCGCCCTCGACGCGCTGACCCTCGATATCCCCGCCGGCCGGATGATCGGGGTGATCGGGCCGGACGGCGTCGGCAAATCGACCTTGCTTGCACTGGTCGCCGGGGTGCGGGTCATCCAGCAGGGCAGCGTCCATGCCCTCGGTGGTGATCTCGGCATCAAGGCTGAGCGCGAGGCGCGGCGCGGGCGCATCGCCTATATGCCCCAGGGGCTCGGCCGCAATCTCTACCCGACGCTCTCGGTCTTCGAGAATATCGACTTCCATGCGCGGCTCTTCGGGCAGGACGCCACTGAGCGCCGCAGCCGCATCGACGAACTGCTCAAGGCGACGGGGCTCGATCCGTTCGAGGCCAGGCCTGCCGCGAAGCTATCCGGCGGCATGAAGCAGAAGCTCTCGCTCTGCTGCGCCTTGATCCATGATCCCGATCTGCTTGTCCTCGACGAGCCGACGACCGGCGTCGATCCGCTCTCGCGCGGCCAGTTCTGGGACCTGATCGACACGATCCGCACCCGCCGTCCGGGCATGAGCGTCATCGTCGCCACCGCCTATATGGAGGAGGCCGAGCGCTTCGACTGGCTCGTGGCGATGGATGACGGCAAGGCGATCGCCACCGGCACGCCCGCCGAACTCCGCGAAAAGGCAGGGCAGTCGACGCTGGAAGGCGCTTTCGTCGCATTGCTGCCGGAAGCCAAGCGCGCGCAGCACCGGGAGGTCGTGATGCGGCCGCGGGTCGTGAGCGATGATGCGACGCCTGCGATCGAGGCTGAGGGTCTGACCCGCCGCTTCGGCGATTTCGTCGCCGTCGACCATGTCAGCTTCCGCATCGGCCGCGGCGAGATTTTCGGCTTCCTCGGCTCGAACGGCTGCGGCAAGTCGACGACGATGAAGATGCTGACCGGCCTGTTGCCGGCGACCGAGGGCACGGCCAGGCTTTTCGGCCAGCCGCTCGCCGCCGACGACATGGAGACGCGCCGCAATGTCGGCTACATGTCGCAGGCGTTCTCGCTCTACAGCGAGCTGACGGTCCGCCAGAATCTCGTGCTCCATGCCGAGCTCTACCATTTGCCGCCGGCCGAGATTCCCGGCCGGATCGCGGAGCTGCTGACCCGCTTCGATCTGGCTGATGTCGCCGACGAGCGGCCCGAGAGCTTGCCGCTGGGTATCCGCCAGCGCCTGCAGCTCGCCGTCGCCGTCCTGCACAAGCCGGCCATGCTGATCCTCGACGAGCCGACCTCGGGCGTCGATCCGATCGCGCGCGACGCCTTCTGGCGCACGCTGATCGATCTCTCGCGCGACGATGGCGTGACGATCTTCCTGTCGACCCATTTCATGAACGAGGCGGAGCGCTGCGACCGCATCTCCTTCATGCATGCCGGCAAGGTGTTGGCCGTCGGCACGCCGCCGGAGCTGGTGCAGAAACGCGGCGTCGACACGCTTGAGGAGGCCTTCATCGCCTATCTCAAGGAGGCCGCCGGCATAGCGGATGCGCCTCCGGAACCGGCTGCGGTGTCTGCCGCCGCTACCCGGCCGGCGCCCCCGGCCCGCCGCTTCGATCCGCGCCGCCTCTGGGCCTGCACCCGCCGCGAAACCATGGAGCTGCTGCGCGATCCGATCCGGTTGAGCTTTTCCTTCCTCGGGCCGCTCCTGCTGATGCTGGCCTTCGGCTTCGGCATTTCCTTCGATGTCGAGAACCTGAAATTCGCAGCCTTCGACCAGGACAACTCGATGGAGAGCCGGCAACTGGTCGAGGCCTTCTCCAGCTCGCGCTATTTCGACGAGCAGGCGCCGATCCGCTCCGCCGCCGAACTCGACCAGCGCCTGCGAAGCGGTGAGATCCAGCTCGCCATCGAGATCCCGCCCTCCTTTGGCCGCGACCTGATGGCGGCGCGCGCGCCGGAGCTCTCCGTCTGGCTCGATGGCGCCATGCCGTTCCGCGCCGAGACCACACGCGGCTATGTCACCGGCCTGGCGACGCAATATGCGCAGGGTTTCGCGGCAGCGCAGGCCGCGTCGAGCCATGCGCCGTCGCCCGTCACGATCGAAACCCGCTTCCGCTACAATCAGGCCTTCAAGAGCGCCAATGCGATGGTGCCGAGCGTGATCATGCTGATGCTGATCCTCATCCCGGCCATCATGTCGGCGATCGGCGTCGTCCGCGAGAAGGAGACCGGCTCGATCGCCAATTTCCGCTCGACGCCGATCAGCCGCTTCGAATTCCTGTTCGGCAAGCAATTGCCGTATATCGCCGTGGCGATGGCGAGCTTCGTCATGCTGGCGCTGATCGCGCTCACCGTCTTCGCGGTTCCGATCAAGGGGCCGGCCTGGGTGCTGGTGCTGGCGACCCTGCTCTATGTCTCGGCCACGACAGGCTTCGGCCAGCTGATCTCCAGCTTCACCCGCACGCAGGTCTCGGCCGTGTTCGCAACCGCGATCCTGTCGATCATCCCGGCGGTCAATTTCTCCGGCCTGATGGTGCCGGTCGCCTCGCTTTCGGGCGGTGGCCGGATCATCGGCATGAGCCTGCCGCCGGCCTGGTACCAGCCGGTCAGCGTCGGCGTCTTCACCAAGGGACTGGGAGCAGCCGAGCTCTGGCCCAACCTGGTGATGCTGGCCGTCTTCTTCCTGCTCTTCCTCGTCGTCGCGCAGCTTGCCTTGCGCAAGCAGGAGGTTTGAGATGGCGGCGCTCGTCATCCATCTCCAGAACATCCTGCGCCTCGTGGTGAAGGAGCTGCGCAGCCTGCGCGCCGACCCCATCATGCTGGTGCTGGTGGCCTATACCTTCAGCATCGCCGTCTACACGGTCGCGACCGGCGTGAAGCTGGAGGCGCGCGACCTCACCATCGGGATCGTCGATGAGGACCAGTCGGAATTCTCGCGCTCGCTGCTCGGTGCCTTCGGCGCGCCCCTGTTCAAGGTCTCGAAACGCATCGCCGCCTCGGAGATCGACACCGAGATGAACTCCGGCCGGCTCGTCTTCGTGCTCGAGATCCCGCCGAAGTTCCAGGCGGACTTGCTGGCCAGGCGGCAGACGGCGCTGCAGCTCAATATCGATGCCACCGCGATGACCCAGGCCGGCAACGGCGCGGTCTATATCCAGCAGATCATCGCGGAGGAGATCGCGAACAGGCAGGCCGGGCGCGAGACCGCGCCCGCATCGCCGATCAATCTCGTGGTGCGGGCGCGCTTCAACCCCAATCTCGACTCCGGCTGGTTCAGCTCGGTGATGCAGGTGCTCAACAACGTCACCCTGCTGACGATCATCCTGACCGGCGCGGCCCTGATCCGGGAGCGCGAGCAGGGCACGGTCGAACACCTCCTGGTGATGCCGGTCACGCCGGTCGAGATCATGCTCGCGAAGATGGTGGCGAACGCCCTGGTCATTCTCGTCGCGGCGGTGGCCTCGCTCGTGCTCGTCGTCGAATGGATGCTCGGCGTGCCGATCGCCGGCTCGCTCCTCCTCTTCGTGCTGGGGACGGCGATCTATGCTTTTTCAGTCGCCGCGCTCGGCATCCTGCTCGGCACGCTGGCGACGACGATGGGGCAGTTCGGCCTGCTCGCGATCCCGGTCTTCGTGGTGACGCAGCTCCTGTCCGGCGCGACGACACCGATGGAGAGCATGCCGCTCTGGCTGCAATGGATCATGCGGGTCTTCTCGCCGACCCCGCATTTCGTCGCCTTCTCGCAAGGCGTGCTCTATCGCGGCGCCGGGCTCGACGTGGTCTGGCCCGAGATCGCCAAGATCATCGCGATCGGCGCGGCCTATTTCGCCTTCGCGCTCGCCCGCTTCCGGAAAGTGATCTTCGCGTGAGGGCGGTTTTGCCGCGGGAGCGGAAGCGGCCCGGTCGATTGTCATCGCGCTGTCGGCTTCCTAGTGTTCCGACCTGACGGGAGGAGGCCCCGCTCGACATGACCGCCCGCAAGAAGACCAACCCGGCCGCGCCGCGCGATGCCGACCGCCCCGCAGAACTCAGCCTGCCCTGGTTCTGGCCCGTCGATGCCGCGCTGCGCCTGACCGAGCGCAATCTCGATTTCCTCTCCGAAGCCGTGAAGATCACCCGCCCGCCGCCGCCGGACTGGGCGACGCCCAACACGGTGCGCCTCGACCTGCCCACCATGCGCCTGCGTGAGTTCGGCAAGGCCGTTGCCGGCAGCATTCCCGTTCTCGTTGACGCCCCCTATGCCGGGCATGGCGCCACCATCGCCGATTACGACAAGGGCCAGAGCCTCGTCGAGGTCTTGTTGGCGAACGGCATCGAGCACGTCCTCGTCACCGACTGGAAGCCGGCGACGCAGGAAATGCGTTATTTCAGCATCGACACCTATCTGGCTGAACTCAACGCTGCGATCGATGATCTCGGCGGCGTGGTGCATCTGGTCGGGCTCTGCCAGGGCGGCTGGCTGAGCGCGATGCTGGCCTCGCGCTTCCCGCACAAGGTCAGGTCGCTGGTGCTGGCGGGCTCGCCGATCGATGCCGATGCGGGCAACGGCCCGATCAAGCAGATGGCGCAGACCATGCCATTGAAGAGCTATCAAGCGATGGTGCGGGCCGGCCGCGGCCTGATGCCGGGGCGCTTCATGCTCGCGGGCTGGAAGAACATGCATCCCGAGGAGCACTACGTCGATAAGTTCGTCCGGCTCTACCAGAACCTCGCGGACCACAATTATCTCGACCGGACCGAGACCTTCGCCGCCTGGTACGAGAACCCGCTCGACCTGCCGGGCGTCTACTATCTCCAGGCCATCGAACAGATCTTCAAGGGCAATCGCTTCGCCAAGGGCGAGTTCGTCGGTCTCGGCCGGCGCCTCAGCCTGAAGGACGTGACCTGCCCGGTCTATCTGCTGGCCGGCGCCGCGGACGACATCACCACCAGCGAGCAGGTCTTCGCCGCGGAGGGCCTCGTCGGCACGCCGAAGAAGCTGATCGAGAAGAAGCTGGTGCCCGGTGGCCATATCGGCCTGTTCATGGGGCGTAAGACCCTCAGTGAGACATGGCCCGGCATCGCCCGCTGGCTCGCCACGCAACGCTAGAGAGGCGCCATGACGACGCTGACCTCCTCCGAGTATTTCCGGCTTGCGCTCGGCCGTTGCGAGGCGCTTCCGGCCGTGCGGACCGGGGTGGTGCATCCCGTCAAGGCCAATGTGATCGAGGCTGTGGCCGATGCCGTCAGCGAGCAGCTGATCGCGCCTGTCCTGATCGGCCCGGCCGGTCGCATCCACGCTGCGGCGCAGGAGGCCGGCATCGACATCTCGCCCTGGGAGATCGTCGATACCGAGCACAGCCACGAAGCGGCGGCCAAGGCGGTCTCGCTGGCCGCGGCGGGCGAGCTCGATGCGCTGATGAAGGGCTCGCTCCACTCCGACGAGCTTCTGGGCGCGGTCGTCCGATCCGATTCCGGATTGCGGACCGAGCGGCGCATCTCGCACGCCTTCGTGATGCATATCGAGAGCTACCCCAAGCCTTTCATCATCACCGACGCTGCGGTCAACATCGCGCCCGATCTCATGACGAAGGCCGATATCGTCCAGAACGCCGTCAATCTCTGGCATGTCGCGCTGAACGGCATCGACGAACTGCCGAAGGTCGCGGTGCTGGCCGCGGTCGAGACCGTCAATCCTCATATGACGGCGACGCTCGACGCCGCTGCCCTCTCGAAGATGGCTGATCGCGGCCAGATCACCGGCGCCATCGTCGACGGGCCGCTCGCCTTCGACAATGCGATCAGCGCCGCAGCGGCGAAGGAGAAGGGCATCGCCTCGGCCGTAGCCGGCCATGCCGATATCCTGCTCGTGCCCGAGATCGAGGCCGGCAACATGCTGGCAAAGCAACTCACCTTCCTGAGCGGCGCCGATGCTGCCGGAATCGTGCTCGGTGCGCGCGTGCCGATCATCCTGACGAGCCGCGCCGATAATCTGCGCGCGCGCCTGCTCTCCTGTGCGCTGGCCGCCCTCCTGGCGGAAGCGCGCCGCACGGGGCGGATCAAGTGATCGACACCGTCCTCGTCCTCAACGCCGGCTCGTCCAGCCTCAAGTTCCAGGTCTTTCGCGTCGGCGATCTCGACGTTCTCGCGCGGGGCAAGGCCGTGCGCCTTGGCGAGCCGGAACCCGCTATGGACGCGAGCCTCGCGGACGGCACCCGGGAGCGCATCGCGCTGCCGCCGGCCTGCGACCATGACACTGCTCTTGCGGCGGTCCTCGCCTTCGTCGACCGCCATGACGATGCCTGGCGGATGAAGGCGATCGTCCATCGCATCGTCCATGGCGGCGAACGCTTTGTCGATCCGGTCGTGGTCACGCCCGAGGTCTTCGCGGCGCTGGAGGCGCTTTCGCCGCTGGCGCCGCTGCACCAGCCCCACAATCTGGCCGCGGTGACCGCCGCACGGCGCTTGATGGGCGACGTGCCGAACATCGCCTGCTTCGACACCGCCTTCCACGCCCGCCACGACGTGCTCACCCATAACTTCGCTCTCGAACAGGGGCTGCGCGACAAGGGCATCCGTCGCTATGGCTTCCACGGCCTGTCCTATCAATGGCTGGAGATGGTGCTGGCCGAGCAGCATCCCCGTCTCCATGCGGGCCGCGTCGTCGCAGCTCATCTCGGCAATGGCGCGAGCCTCTGCGCCATCCTGGGCGGGCGCAGCATCGACACGACCATGGGGATGACGGCCCTCGATGGCCTCCCCATGGGCACGCGCTGCGGCGCGCTCGATGCCGGGGCCGTGCTCTACATGTTCCAGAGCCTGGGCATGAACGCGCAGGAGGTCTCGGACGCGCTCTATGAACGCTCGGGTCTGCTCGGGTTGTCGGGCCTCTCCAACGATGTCGAGACGCTGCTCAAAAGCGACGACCCGCGCGCCCGCTTCGCGCTCGACTATTTCGCGCTCAAGGTCGCGCAGTTCGCGGCATCCATGGCGGCCGCCATCGGTGGGATCGACGCGCTCGTCTTCACTGGGGGCATCGGCGAGCACGCGGCTCCCGTGCGCGATGCGATCGTCGAACGCCTGCGCTTTCTCGGCGCATTCGAGGTCATCGTGATCAAGGCGAACGAAGAGCGTGTGATGGCGCTGCAAGCGCGGGACTGCCTTGCCGGACAGGGGCAGAGACAATGACCGTCACGGCCGCTCTCGCGCTCTGAGACAGCCGATCCGGATAAGATCGCTTCTGCCTAGCGGTTTCCTGCCATGCCTTGCCGATGACGGCGCCTGCGCGATCGAGCGCCGCATCAGAAGGTTCGTTCGAGGAAGAGCTGTGCCGAGCTCTGCAGGCCGGAAAGGCTCGCCGCGCGTGCGTTTCCGGCGATGTCGAGCTTCTGCCAGGCGACGGAACCTTCGAGGCCGAGGCGCAGCCCATCGACCGGCGCCCAGACCAGGTTGGCCGCCACGCGGTCAATCTGGATTCGGCCCGCCAGCCCGGAGGCGTTCGGAATCGAGAGCCGATAGCGGCTGACATAGGCGTTGCTCGACCACTCGTCGGTCCATTCCCGTCCGATCGCGACCACGCCGGACCAGCCGCGCGTCGTCAGGTCTCCGGTCAGGACCGAAAAGGCCGTGCGCTGGTCGATTCGCGAACCGATATAGGGCGCCGCGTTCACGGCCCCGGCGACCTGGGCGGTCAGCGTCAGTGACCGGCCCAGAAGCGTCTTCTCCCAGGTCGCGCCGAGGATCGCGGCCCGGCCGACGCGGCTGGAACCGCCACCCGGCACCTCCCGTGCTGCGACGGCCCCATGCACCGTCAATCCGTCCTGTTCGTAAAGCAACCGCACGACACCGTCGGGTATCCGGCTTCCTCGCGCCGGCAACACTGTGCGCCGGTCGGCGGAGGCGTCTTCGGCCGAAAGCGACAGGCTGAGCTGTTCGGTCAGTTGGCGCTCATAGCCGATCAGCGCCACGGTGCGGCTTGGTATCCGCCCGACGAAGGCGAATTCGTCGCCGGCCCAGAAATCGAAGCGCGAGCCCGCAAGCCCGAAGGCGAACGCGCCGAAGGTGACGCTGGCCTCGCTCAGCGTGAGCTCGCTGCCGCCCTCGCTGGTCGTGTCCACGGAGAACTCGAAGGCGCTCGCCAGATAGCTGCCATCCGGAAGCGTCTGACCGGTCTCGATCCGGAAGGTAGTGCTCAGGGGAAAGCTGGTGGCGCTCTGCGGGACCAGTCCGGTCGCCCGCGCCAGTGCGTTCGCCTTGTAGTCGTCGCGCTGGATCCCGGCATTGACCGTGCCGGATACGGCGATGCAGGTGCCGGATCCCGGCGAGACGAAGCCGCGAGGGCTTTCGTCATCTTCGTCTTCGTCATCCTCATCATCGTCATCGTTTTCCGCGACGGGCTTCGACACGGTGGAAGAGGAGAAAAGCGGAGCCGGGTCCGGAGGCGCGATGGTGCAGCTGCGCAGGAACGCGGGTGGTTTGCCGGCAGCGCGTGCTTGCGAACCTGCGAGGATGGAGAAACAGATGGCGGCAAGCACCGTCACCGCATGAAACATGGCGGCGATCGAGCGCGCGCCGTGCCGAACCGGCGGGACGCGTTTCGCGTCAGACTGCATGCGTTTGGCGAAGCACATGATCTGCTCGCTCACTCATCGACATCATCCTGGTTTGCAAGCATTGGCGCTTCAAATAGTCACCCAGAATCCTTGCCTCATCATGTAACAGTTTCGATCACAAACTGCCTGCGGACTCTGATTAGCTACCGCCCATTGCGACACGCAAACAAGGTCGGCCGGACCGGTGGTTCAGTGGGCAAGGGCATGAAACGAGGCATGAAGCTTTTTGCTGCGACGCTGCTCGCCGCTGCCGCGACGATCGCGGGCCATTCCAGTCAGGCCGTCGAACGCCTGCAAGGTGCCTGGGCGACCAGCGCGGCACGTTGCGACCAGGTCTTCGCCAAGCGCAATGGCCGCCTCGTCTTCAAGAATTCGGCCGATGGCTGGTCGGGCTTCATCGCGACGGGCAAGCAGGTTCGCGGCACACAGGCGAGCTGCGAGGCGATCTCGTCGAAGCAGAAGGGCGATGTGCTGACCGTTCTGCTCAGCTGCCAGACCAAGATCATCTTCGAGACGATGAGCGTCTCCGTCCGCCTCATGCCCGATGGCGGCCTGGTGCGCTTCGATCCGGACTTTCCGGAGGTCGAGACGAGCTACAACCGATGCGACAAATGAGAGGCCGGGTATCGCGCTGCGGCGCGGTGCCATGCTTCGCGTCGCCGGTGCCCGAAAAGCTGA
Source organism: Allobosea sp. GW821-FHT09G06 (assembly GCF_059416005.1). NCBI lineage: Bacteria > Pseudomonadati > Pseudomonadota > Alphaproteobacteria > Hyphomicrobiales > Alloboseaceae > Allobosea > Allobosea sp. GW821-FHT09G06. The sequence goes on from NZ_JBWKOI010000008.1 coordinate 55,014, forward strand.
TGAAGCACGGGAGGAGATGACATGATGTCGTTTCAAGGCGCGAAGGCGGCAGGTCGCCTTCAAGTGGCGCCGATGGCCGGTCTTCTGTCCAGGACCTTGGCTGGCAAGGCCTTGGCGGTGATGCTGATGCTGTCGCCGCTCGTGCCCCATGATGCACGGGCGCTTCCGCTGATGGCTCCTGGATTGGAGAGAGGGGAGCCCGGTCTCATCGAGCCGGCGCAATATCGCCGGGGCGTTGCGCGGGGTGGCGTCGCCGTCGGACCGAGAGGCGGCGCCATAGCCGGGCGGGGCTATGTCGCGCGCGGACCGCGCGGAGCCGTCGCCGGAAGAGGTTACGTCGCGCGCGGCCCGAGGGGGAATGTCGTGGCGGGCCGTGCGGCTGTTGTGCGCCCGGGCTATCGGCCTGCACCCGTCCCGGTCCGTCCTTGGGTCCGGCCCGCCGGCTATTGGTGGCATCCGGGCCTCGCCGTCGTGTCGGGAGCCGCGATCGGCTTCGCGACGGCCGCAGCGGCCAGGGCCTATGTCAATTCGCAGCCGCCGGCACCCGGCTATTGCTGGTTCTACACCAATCCGGAGCGCACGCAGGGCTTCTGGGACGTCTGCCCGCCCTGAGCCGGGTGGAAAGCCGCAAGAAGGGTCGAGCCGGGCAGACGTAATCCTATCCAAGGCGGGAGGTTTTGATGTCGAGACATATTGGCCTGATTGTCGCCCTCTCGATCGCCGCGGGAATCGCGGGTTGCGCTCCTTATCCGGAGATCACCAGCGAAACGGTCATCGTCGCCGGGGTCGGCCCGGTTGAGATCGAGCGGCTCAATGTCCGTGTGGTGTCGATCGACCGTGCCGATCGCTCGGTCATCGTCGAGCAGCGCGGCAACGCCTGGCGCGTCGATGTTCCGCCCGTATTCGGCAACCTCGAACGCCTTCGCGAAGGCGACATGGTCGAGATCCGGCGTGTCGAAGGCGTGCTCCTGGGCATCGGGCGCAGCAGGCGCGGGGCCAAGCCTTCGATCACCTACGCGGAGGCTGCGGGCGACCCGCAGTTCCAGAACCTGCCGGACAGATATGTCGTCAGGGCGATCACTTTGACGGCGAGGTTCGAGCGATTCGACACGGCGACGAACGTCGTGAGCTATGTCGGCCCGTTCGGCCCGCGCTCCCTCAAGGTCGCGGACCCCGCGATCAGGGCTGATCTGCGACGGCTGCGGAAGGGCGACATGGTCGACCTGAGCCTCGCCGAGGCATTCTACATCGTCCTGAACTAGACCGGCCCCGATGCCCCGGTGCCAGCTGTTCTCCAACCGTCAGGTTCAGGAGCGCGGCCGGTACCGGGGACTTGTCCACTCGACCGTCAGCAGCTAACGACCCGCGAAAGCGCGCGATCACCCGAGTTGCCCGACCTCTTTCCGCTGGAAACCGCGTTCCCGCTGGGACGGGCGGATGTCAGTGCTTGACGACCGCTGGGGCTGGAGCGGCGGGGGGCGGGACATGGCCTAGCGGGAAGGCGAGGCTGATCAGGGCGATCGTTCCCTGTGGCCGGTTCTCGACGCTGACCTCGCGCATGACCTTGAGGCGTGCCGCGACCGGCGTACCGGCGACGTTGAAATTATAGCCGATCGAGCCGCCGATGGCCGTGACGCGTCCCTTGTAGGAACCGAGCGAGGCTCCGCCGCCGCTGTCGCCGCTCACCTGCTGGTAGTGCGAGGCGATCAGGCCGATCGAGAATTCCTTGCTGAGATACTGCGTGATCGCAAGATCGGCATGCACGGCGTTGCCGCTGCGGTAGTCGGTGTCCTTGTTCCGGCCGTTGATCTCGAAACCGACCGCGGCGGAGATATCGAGGCCGATCTTGGGATCGAGCCAGGTTCCCGCCGCGAAAATATCGCCGATCCAGCGATTGAAGGCCATGTTCGAGAGCTCGCCGTCCTGGTAGGCGCCGGCCGGGATGCTCAGCGAGCCGCCGACCTGCCAGTGGAAATTGCCGGCGTGCCAGCCGATGAAGCTGGAAACGATGGGATCGCCGAGATTGAAGGTGGCATCGCGGGCGGTCACCCCGAAGGCGCGGCCAAGGCGCGGTGCCGCGATCACGGCACCGGCGCTGATCCGCGGCGTGCCGAACGGGATGGAGACGGCGAAGGCGAGATTGCCTCCGAATATCTGGAGAGGCGTGACCCAGGTCGGGGTCATGAAGTTGGCCCGCGCCTCGACCTTGACGTTGCCCAACACGGCGCCGCCGAACTGCGTCTGGGTCCGTGCCGAAAGCCGCCCGGAATAAGAGTAGAAATCATTCTCGAAATAGAAGCCGGGCGGCGGCAGCATGCCGGCTCCAGGGCCGTGAAGTCCCGGGAGATAGAGGCTCGCGCCCCCCTCGGTCGCCGAGAGCTGGGTCGGGATCGAGGCACTGCAGAGAACGGCCGTTGCACCGAGAAGGGCGGTCCGGAATCGCTTCATGGCATGCGCCCTCCGTCACGAGAACGAAGGGTCTTACGATCAATGGGGAGCGTCAAGCTGCGGGGGTAAACATCGAGCCGGGCGCGGCTGCCGGGGCTGCAACTGTATCGACTGCATCTGGAGCGAGATTACGGGCGTATATGCTTTCGATACGCCCTGCGATCCGATGGATGGCTGGTATGGAACAGGCGCAAAAACGCGGGCTTGCCCGCCTGATGCTCCGCTGGCCGGATCGACGCGCTGTCCTGCGCGAGAAATACGGCCATGACCTTCGCCTGGCGGAACTGTGCGAAGCCTACGAGGCCGCCTGCGAGGCTGCGGCCTACTGGGCGAAATCGCCCTCGGCGGTTGGCCTGGAGCGCACCGCGGAGTACAACGCACTCGCATCCGCGACAGAACAAGATATTCTGGAGAGGATTTCCTAACCTCGTCGTTCTCGGTCCTATGGCGGCGAGAACCCGTGTCTTGCCAAAATGGCAATAGTTGCGCCACTGTTACAACGATTGACGAAAGATGATTTTTCGATCCAGGCTTTGGAGGCGGAGCAATGGACGAAAAGATGTCGGCCGAGGGTGAGGAGCCCTCGTCTGAAGACGTACTTTCGGCTCTCCAAGCGTTAATTGCCAATGATGCGCTCAGGATATCGGAAAGAAACCGGCGTTTCCTGAGTTTCGTCGTGACGCAGACGATCGACGGGCGATCCGACCGGATCAAGGCCTATTCGATCGGTGTTGACGTCTTTGGAAGAGATGACAGCTTCGACCCGACGGTCGATCCCATCGTGCGTATCGAGGCCACGCGACTGCGCTCGGCCCTGACCGCCTATTATGACGGCATGGGAGGGGGGGATCGCGTCAGGATCACGATCCCGCGCGGCAGCTATGTGCCGACATTCGCATGGTCGCCGGGGATGGCTGCGGCTGGTCGCAGCCTCGAAGGCCTCGCGGACGCGATTGCCGACGGACCGCCCGCGGCGGTGGTGATCCATGACCACTCCGACCGCGCCGATCCCGAGGTCGAATTGCGCGGCGAGCTTTTCACCGACGCGCTGCTGCCGCTGTTGCGAAAGGCGCATTTCAAGACGCTCATCGTTCCGTCGGTGGAGCGCAGCGCCGCATCCGGCGCGATTCATGCGCTTTTCGCTCATCCCGGCGAGACCTATTCCCTCGACATCGCCGTGCGCCCTCTGGCGGAACGCCGCCGCTATTCCTGGCGCTTCAGCGATCTGCGCAATGGCGAGGTGCTGGCTTCGGGCTTCCGGGATTTCCTTGCGAAGGCGACACCATGCTTCGAGCTGATCGACGATCTCGCCGATGCTGCGGTGCAGTCGATTTCGGCCGTGATCGCGCCCCGCTGAGGCTGCGGCGCGTGTCGGCGATACAGTTACAGCCTTAAGCGCCCGCTACCTCCGTGCGACCTTCCCGGCGTCGCGCACCCAGGCTTGCGCTCTCGATGACGCGCAGTGCCCGGCGACGGATCCGAAACCGGGAGTGTCTCATGGGACGCCATAAATTCCTTGCCGCGGTCGGTCTCGCGGTGGGCCTGGGGCTGTCGGCAATGCCGGCAAATGCCCAGCCTGCACCCAGCCCTGCGGGCTCGGCCAAGCCCAACATCCTCGTCATCTTCGGTGACGATATCGGCCAATCGAACATCAGCGCCTATTCGCACGGCCTGGTCGGCTACAAGACGCCGAATATCGACCGGATCGCCAAGGAAGGCATGATGTTCACCGACTATTATGCGGAGAACAGCTGCACGGCCGGGCGCTCGACCTTCATCACCGGGCAGGTCTGCCTGCGCACCGGTCTCTGCAAGGTCGGCATTCCCGGAGCGACGGTCGGCCTGCAGGATCGCGACGTGACGATCGCGGAGGCCCTGAAGCCGCTCGGCTACGCGACCGGGCATTTCGGCAAAAACCATCTTGGCGACCGCGACGAATACCTTCCGACGCGGCACGGCTTCGACGAGTTTTTCGGCAATCTCTACCACCTGAATGCCGAAGAGGAGCCGGAGAGGCCTTATTTCCCGAAGAACGACACGGCTTACGTCAAGGCCAACTCACCACGCGGCGTCCTCAAATCCTCGGCTGACGGGAAGATCGAGGATACCGGGCCGCTGACCCGCAAGCGCATGGAGACGGTCGACGACGAGACCACTGCCGGCGCGATCGATTTCATGCAGCGCCAGGTGAAGGCCAACAAGCCTTTCTTCACCTGGATGAACACAACGCGCATGCATGCTTTCACCCATGTCCGCGACGCGATGAAGGGACAGAGCGGCATGCCCGGCAACGACTATGCCGACGGCATGATCGAGCATGACGGCGATGTCGGAAAGTTGCTCAAGGCGATCGATGATCTCGGCGTCGCCAACAACACCATCGTCATCTACACCACCGATAACGGTCCGAACCAGTGGTCCTGGCCCGATGCGGCAACGACGCAGTTCCGCTCCGAGAAGGATACGAACTGGGAGGGTGCCTTCCGTGTCCCGGCGATGATCCGCTGGCCCGGCAAGATCAAGGCAGGCGAAATCTCGAACGAGATGGTCTCCGGCCTCGACTGGTTCCCGACCCTTGTCGCGGCCGCCGGCGACGGCGAGATCAAGGACAAGCTGCAGAAAGGCACCGCGCTCGGCAGCAAGCAGGCAAAGGTCCATCTCGACGGCTACAACCAGCTCCCATACCTCACTGGTCAGCAGACAAAATCCGCCCGCAACGAGTTTTTCTACTTCAACGATGACGGCGAACTCGTCTCCTATCGCTATAACGACTGGAAGATCGTGTTCTGCGAACAGCGCGCACCGGGCGGGTTCACCGTGTGGTCAAACCCCTTCACCTGTCTGCGCGCCCCGAAGGTCTTCAATCTGCGCATGGATCCGATGGAGCGGGCCGACGTCGTCTCCGATCAGTACTATGACTGGCTCGCGAAGAACGCCTACCTGATCCAGTATGGCGTCTACCGGGTCGCGCCTTTCCTGGGAACCTTCAAGGACTTCCCGCCGAGCCAGCGGCCGGCGAGCTTCAGCGTCGACCAGATGGTGGAGGCCCTGATGAAGAACCTCGATCAGGCCGCGAGCAAGGCGAGCAAGTAACCACCCGCGATAGAACGAGCCGGCCCATGGGCCGGCTCGTTTCGCTTGGGAATGACGACCGGGAGGACGGGCCATGGGCCGCTTGATCGGGAAGCTTGCAAGAGGGGCAACGATCCTTCTGTCGTTATCAGCGTTCTCGGCCTTCGCGCAGCAGGCCGATCCGCTGCCTTCCTGGAATGACGGCAAGGCCAAGCAGGCCATCCTCGATCTCGTCGGAAAGGTCACGCAGGAAGGCGGTCCGGACTTCGTGCCGCCCGAACGCCGCATCGCCACCTTCGACAATGACGGCACGCTCTGGGCCGAGCAGCCGGTCTATTTCCAGCTCCAGTTCGCGCTCGACGAGATCAAGCGGTTGGCCACCGAGAAGCCCGAGCTCAAGGGCAAGGAACCCTATCGCTCAGTCCTCGTACGTGACCTGAAATCGCTCACCGCCGACCACGGCAAGGGCCTGCTGCAGGCCATGATGACGACCCATACCGGCATGACGACCGACGCTTTCGCCAGCCTTGTCGGCAACTGGCTGGACACGGCACGGCATCCGACGAAGCAGCGCCGCTATGACGAGATGGTCTATCAGCCGCAGCTCGAATTGCTGCGTTATCTGCGCAGCCAGGGCTTCAAGACCTTCATCGTCTCGGGCGGTGGCGTCGAGTTCATGCGCGTCTTCGCCGAGAAGACCTATGGCATCCCACCGGAACAGGTCGTGGGCTCGTCGGGCGTCGTCACGTACCGTCTCGATGCCAGCGGCAGGCCGGAGCTGTTCAAGCAGGCGAAGACCGAGTTCGTCGATGACGGGCCCGGCAAGCCGGTCGGCATCAACCGCTTCATCGGCCGCCGCCCGATCCTCGCCTTCGGCAATTCCGACGGCGACCTGCAGATGCTCCAGTATACGGCGGCAGGCAGCGGGCCACGACTGGCGCTGATCATTCATCACACCGATGCCGAGCGCGAATGGGCCTATGATCGCGGCTCGCCTATCGGCAAGCTCGACAAGGCGCTGGACGAGGGCCGAGCCAAGGGCTGGACCATCGTCGACATGAAAGCCGACTGGAAGACGGTTTTCCCCGGTAAACCGTGATCACGCTGCCCGGACGATCGAAGGAGCGCCAACCATGATGAATGCCGCATTCGGAGAAGCGCGTTCGATCACGGACGGCATGATCCGCATCGAAGGCGGCCCCTTCCGGATGGGCTCCGACCGGCACTATGCCGAGGAGGCGCCGAGCCATCGCGTCAGCGTCGATAGCTTCTGGATCGACGAGACGCCGGTGACCAACAGCCAGTTCCGTCGTTTCGTCGAGGCGACCGGCCACGTGACCTTCGCCGAGATCCCGCCCGATCCCAAGGACTATCCCGGCGCCCTGCCGCACATGCTGCGGGCCGGCTCGATGATGTTCGATCCGCCGACGCATGCAGTCGAAACGCGTGACTGGGCGCAATGGTGGACGTTCAAGTTCGGTGCGACCTGGCGCAAGCCCTACGGCGCCGGTTCCTCGATCAAGGGGCTGGACGATCATCCCGTCGTGCATGTCGCCTATCGCGATGCCGAAGCCTATGCCGCCTGGGCCGGCAAGGCGTTGCCGACCGAAGCCGAATGGGAATTCGCAGCCTGGGGCGGGCGCGAAGGCAGCGAGTTCGCCTGGGGCGACGAGCTCACGCCGGAGGGCCGCCACATGGCCAATACCTGGCAGGGCGCGTTTCCGCACGAGAACAGCAGGGAAGATGGCTGGGCCCGCACATCGCCGGTCCGGGCCTTTCCGCCGAACGGCTACGGACTCCAGGACATGATCGGCAATGTCTGGGAATGGACCGCCGATTTCTGGTCCGTGCGCCATCAGGCCGATGCGCCGAAAGCCTGCTGCGTGCCGCAGAATCCGCGCGGCGGCCCGGAAGCCGAGAGTTACGATACGCGCCAACCGACGATCCGCATTCCCCGCAAGGTGCTGAAGGGCGGTTCGCATCTATGCGCCCCCAGCTATTGCCGGCGCTATCGTCCGGCGGCGCGCCATGCCGAGCCGATCGACACCTCGACCAGCCATGTCGGCTTCCGCTGCGTGCTGCGCGAGAGAGGCTGACGGCCTCCGGCACAACCGTAACCGTAACAGGGCTGACTTCGCCGGGGCCTGCCGCCCAAATCCCCGGAACGACGCCGTTGTCGGCGTTCCGGGGATTTGGGCGATGGATGGAGCCGGACAAAGCGCACGCGATGCCGTCCGGGAGCTCCAGAGCCGGATCAACCAGGACATCATCGGTCAGGAAAAGGTCGTCGAGCGCATCGTCATCGCGCTGCTCGCCGACGGCAATGTCCTGCTCGAGGGTTTGCCCGGCCTCGCCAAGACCCGGGCGATCAAGAGCCTGTCGAAGAATCTCGAATCCGATTTCAGCCGCATCCAGTTCACGCCCGACCTGCTGCCCTCCGACGTCACCGGCGGCGAGATCCTGCGTCCTGACGGCCAGTTCGAATTCCGCAAAGGCCCCGTCTTCGGCAATCTCATTCTCGCAGACGAGATCAACCGCGCCCCGCCCAAGGTCCAGTCGGCCCTGCTCGAGGCGATGGAGGAGCGGCACGTCACCGTCGCCGGCAAGCGCTACGACCTGCCGCCGCTCTTCATGGTCCTGGCGACCCAGAACCCGATCGAGCAGGAAGGCACCTATCCGCTGCCGGAAGCGCAGATGGACCGCTTCCTGATGCATGTCCGGATCGATTACCCCTCCGATGCCGACGAGGTGAAGGTGATGCGGTTGGTTCGCTCCGAGAACGCGGCCGCATCCGGCAATCCGGTACCGCCTCCTGCGAAAATCCCGCAGGAGGCCATTCTGCAAGCCAGGGCCGAGATCGACCGGGTCACGACGAAGGACGTCGTCGAGACCTACATGGTCGCGCTCATCGCCGCGACGCGGCGGCCGGCCGAATTCGGCGAACATCTCAAGAGCTGGATCGCGGTCGGGGCGAGCCCGCGCGGCTCGCTCGCGCTCGACCGCTGCTCGCGAACCTATGCCTGGTTGCAGGGGCGCGACTACGTCACGCCCGAGGACGTCCAGTCGGTCGTGCATGACTGCCTCAGGCACCGTGTCTCGCTCGCTTACGAGGCCGGCGCCGACGGCGTGAATGCGGACGCGGTGCTGGACGAGGTGGTGAAGCAGGTCGCCGTCGCGATCTAGCGGAGAGAGCCCATGGCGCTGATGCGGGAGCGGGCGGGGCCGGACAGGAAGGCGAGAACGACAGGCGCACGCGCCTTCGTCACGCTCGACGAGCTCCTTCGCCTCAAGCACCGCGCCCATGGCTTCAGCTTCAAGCCCCGCCAGCCGGTCCACAGTCTGCTCGCCGGCCGCCATGCCTCGCGCCTGCGTGGCCGCGGGCTGAATTTCGAGGAGTTGCGCCACTATTTCGAGGGCGACGATACCCGCACCATCGACTGGCTCGCGACGGCGCGGCTCGGCAGCCCGCATATCCGGGTCTATTCCGAGGAGCGCGACCGGCCGGTGCTGCTGCTCGTCGACCAGCGCAGCACGATGTTCTTCGGCAGCCACCGGATGATGAAGTCGGTCGCTGCCGCGGAAGTCGCGGCGCTCGCGGCCTGGCGCGTGACCTCGCTGGGTGATCGCGTCGGTGCCGTCGTCTTCGGCGATAGCGGCGTCGTTACCGTGAGCCCGCAGGCCCGCGACCATGGCGCGGTCCGCGTCCTCTCGGAGATCGCCCGCCAGAACGCTGCCCTGAATCCTCTCCCATCGGCCGGGCCCGGGGCCGCTCGCCTCAACGAGGCGCTCGCCGCCGCGGCGCGGATCGTCGCGCATGACGGGCTGATCTGCCTGATCTCCGATGCCGCCGGCGAGGATGACGAGACCCAGCGCTTGGTGACGCGCCTCACGGCCCATAACGATGTTCTGGCAACCTTCGTTCACGACCCGCTGGAGCAGGATTTTCCGGATATCGGTTCCGCGATTTTCAGCTCAGGACCCGCGCAGATCGAGGTCGATACATCGTCCGCCGCCCTGAGGGGCCGGTTCAGCGAAGAGCGGGAGCAATGGCGCGCGCGGCTCGCAGGCCTATCGCGCGATCGAGCGATTCCGGTCCTGCCGATCTCGACCGAGCGCGACGTCGCCACGCAATTGCGCGAGCTGATCGGCCGGCGTCAGGCGCAGAGATTGGGTCGTCTCGGGGGGAGGGCGCCATGAGCAGCGACCCCGGTGATCTCGCCAACATGGCCGATCTGGCCTTGCCGGAGCCGATATCGTTCTGGCCGCCCGCAGCCGGTGTCTGGATCGTTGGCGTGACGATTGGCGCGACGCTGGCCGTCATGGCCTGGCGGGCACTGCGGCGCTACCGGGCCGATGCCTATCTCCGACGTGCGGCAGCCGAGATCGATGCATTGCGCGAGGGCGACGCCGGGACCACTGAAGCGGTTTCAGCTGTGCTGAAACGAGCGGCTATCATCGCCTATGGCCGGGAGGAGGTGGCATCACTGACTGGGGAGTACTGGGCCGCCTTCATCACGCAGACCAGTCCGGCCGGCAGCCGGACGACCGATCTGACCGAGCGCCTGGCAGACATCTCCGCTCCCGGCGGGCGCGTGTCGGAAGCGGGCGCGCTTGTGAGACAGGCGAAGAACTGGCTCCGCGGCCAGCGCGGGCGAGGGGCGAAGGAAGCGTGACGATGCTCAGCTTCGCCTATCCCTGGATCGCGCTCATCGCCCCGCTGCCGTTGCTCGTCCGGTTCGCGTTGCCGGCACATGTCGGGCAGCGTGTCGGGTTGACCGTGCCGTTTTTCGACAGGCTGGCCCGGCTCAGCGGCCAGACATCATTCTCGGGTGGTGTCGTGGCGAGGCACAGCCCCGCCAGCCGTATCGTGCTGGTGGTGATATGGTTGCTCGTCATGGCGGCACTTGCCCGGCCGCAATGGATCGAGCCGCCCCTGCATCGCGACCTGCCGACGCGCGATCTGCTCCTGCTGGTCGATCTCTCGGGCTCGATGGATACGCGCGATTTCGTCGATGCGTCCGGGCGCACGGTCGACCGGCTCGCAGCGGTTAAGCAGGTGCTCGATGATTTCCTGTCGCGCCGCAAGGGCGACCGGGTCGGCGTCGTCGTCTTTGGCGACGCGCCTTTCGCGCTCGTGCCGTTCACCACCGATCTCGATCTCTGCCGCGCCATGCTCCGTGACACGGCGGTCGGCATGGCTGGGCCGCGCACGGCCTTCGGCGATGCGATCGGCCTCGGCATCGGGCTGTTCGCCCGGAGCACGGTCAAGGCGAAGACGATCATCGCGCTGACCGACGGCAACGACACGCTGAGCAAGGTGCCCCCAGCCGAGGCCGCCCGCGTCGCGAAGGACAAGGGCATAGTCATCCACACGGTGGCGGTCGGCGACCCGCAGGCGGCCGGTGAGGACAAGCTCGACGAGGCCGCGTTGAAGGAGGTCGCGACAACGACAGGCGGCGGCTTCTTCCGCGCGCTCGATCGGGCCGGGCTCGCGCAGATCTATCAGCGTCTCGACGCGATCGAGACGCGCCGCATCGACAGCGTCAGCTTTCGACCACGCCGCGATATCTACTGGGTGCCGCTCGCCGCAGCTCTCGTTTTGACGTTGCTCGCTCAGGCTTTCGGTATGATCCGTCGGCATCGGCGGGCGATATCTGCCGGATCGGCTGTGGTTGCCGAAGCGAGGCCGTGATGGAAGCGCTCGCCGCCTTCCATGTCGAACGGCCGCTCTGGCTCCTGGCCTTGGTCCCGGCTGCCATTCTGTGGCGGCTGGCGCGCCGCAGTTTCGATCCTGCCCTGCAATGGCGCCGCGTCATCGATCCCGCACTGCTGCCTTACCTCCTGACCGGGGACGGCAGGCGTGCGCGCATCGGTCCCGCCGATTGGCTGTTCGCCGGTTGCATCATCGCGGCCATTGCGATCGCGGGCCCGGCCTGGCAGCGCGAACCGTCGCCCTTCGCCGAAGCCAAGCCGCCTGTTGCGGTCGTGCTGAAGGTCACCCCGTCCATGCTGACGGAGGACCTTGCGCCGACGCGGCTCGATCGCGCCCGGCAGAAGCTGGCCGATGTTCTCGCGGTGCGGGAGGGCGCCTCGACGGCATTGATCGCCTATGCCGGCTCGGCGCATCTTGTCCTGCCGCCGACGCCGGACGGCGCCGCTGTCATCGAGCTCGCCAAGGCGCTCTCGCCCGGGATCATGCCGAAGCAGGGCGATGATCTCGCAGGCGCGCTCGCGCTGGCGAGACGCGCGCTTGCCGGCGCCGGTCAAGGCGGGACGATCCTTCTCCTCGCCGATGAGGCCCTACCGGGCGGCATGGCAGCACAGCCGGCTGGTTCGCCGCGGGTGACGATCCTGGCCCTGCGCGATGCCACGGCCGAAGCGGCTGGGCTCGCCGAGGTGGCAAAGGCTTTGGGCGGCACGGTGGTCGCGACCACGCCCGACCAGTCCGACGTCGCGGCCATCGTCCGTCGTCTCGACCGTGGCGACAATGCTGCGGGCATCGCTGGCGAGGGAGATCACTGGCGCGAGGCCGGTTACTGGCTGGTCCCGATCCTCGCGCTTCTGGCGCTGCCCTGGTTCCGGCGCGGCTGGGGGGTGGCATGATCCGCTCGCACCGCGTTACGCCCTATGCGGCCCTCGTGTTTCTGGCAGCTCTGGCCTTGCTGGTGGCCGGGTCCTGGCTGGGCTTCCGCGATCTGTGGTTAAGCCCGGACCAACGCGGCCGCCTCCTTTTGCAACGGGGCCAGGCGGCCGAGGCCGCGCAGGCGTTTCGCGACCCGCTCTGGCGTGGGGTCGCCCTGTTCAGGGCAGGGGATTTCAAGGGCGCGGCGCAGGCCTTCGCGGTGCGCGACATCGCGGAAGCGGCTTTCGATCAGGGCAATGCGCTGGTGATGCTCGGACAATATGACGAGGCGTTGAAGCGCTTCGACCGCTCGCTTGCGTTGCGGCCGGGCTGGCCGGAAGCACTGCGCAACCGCGAGATCGCCCGCATCCGCGCGGAGCGTCGCAAGACGGAGGGTGGCGAGACCGGCCAAACCGATTCCCGGCCGGACCAGGTCGTCTTCGACAAGACGAAGCCCGGTGGCGAGGACACGACGGTGCAGGCCGCGATGCCGATGTCGGACGAGGCGGTGCGCGCCCTCTGGCTGAAACGCGTGCAGACCCGCCCGGCGGATTTCCTGCGGGCAAAATTCGCCTATCAGCTCGGCGCGCCGCCGGGAGCGGCGCCATGAGAGCCCTTCTCCTGCTTCTGTCGCTCACTGTCCCGATGATCGCGTTCGCGCAGGCGCCTGCCGAGCCGCCAATCATCCGCACGACACTCGACCCCACGAGCGGAATCGTCATCGGCCAGCCGGTTCGGCTCAACGTGGCGGTGCTGTTCCCCGGCGCGATGCAGCATCCGCCGCTCGTCAACGTGCCGGAAGCGGCGGGGGCCCAGATCCTGAGATTCGAGACGCAGGCGATTACCAGCCGCGACCGGATCGACGGCCGGGACTATGTCGGCCAGAGCTTCGAATTCGTCATCTTCCCGCGGCGCGGGGGCGAGATCGCGATACCGGCGCCGGCCGTCACGCTGCTGACGCGCGATGGCGACCCGGCGGGTTCGATGACCGGCGCAGCGACAGGTTTCAGCGTCAGCGTGCCTCCCGGTATCGACCCATCCGGCCCGGTGCTCGTCGCCGACAGTGTGAGCGCGAGCGAGAGCTGGTCGCCGGAACCTCGGGAGCGTTCGTTCCGTGCCGGAGATGCGGTGGTCCGGACGATCCGGCGTCAGGCCGCAGGCGTGCCGGCGCTCGGCATGGCCGAGTTCCGCTTCGAGGCGCCGGACGGAGTGCGGATCTATGTCGATCCGCCGGTGATCGAGGATCGCAGCAATCGCGGCAGCGTGGACGGGCATCGCACCGACAAGGTCACCTATGTCTTCGAGCAGCCGGGCAGCTTCGCGCTGCCGGCCCTGTCGCAGCCCTGGTGGAGCCTCGCCGACAAGACGGCGAGGACCGAGACGCTGCCGGGGCTGACGGTCACGATCGCGGCCGCGACGCAACCAGCCCGGCCCGGCCGATCTGCCATGTGGTCGTGGACGCTTGGAGGATTGGCTCTGATCCTGATCGCGCTGCTGGCCCTGCTGCGCGAGCGCCTCCGCGCGCTCTGGCGGCAGGCCGTCATCGGGCTTGGCGGCTCGGAATGGTCCGCACGCTGGCAGCTGCGGCGAGCCGCGAGGAGCGGGGAAGCCGGCGCAAGCTATCGTGCCTTCGCGATCTGGCATGGCCGCCTGTCCTCGGCTGACCGGGAGGCCTTGCGCAGAGACCCGCGCGTGGCGCCGTGCCTGGCGGAGCTCGAGCGGGCGACGTTCGGCGGCGGTGGCTGGAGCAGGCGAAGCGGGCGGGAGCTGGCGCGTGCCGTAGCTGGCTGGCGGCATCCGAAAGGCGGCGGCAAGGCGATGCAGGCCGCGCTTCCCCCACTCAATCCCGCCTCGTAGAAGCCGACGATCTCCACGCCCGAGCCACGCGAAACCAGCTCGGTAACTGTTACGGTCTTAAGGCCGCGAAGGCGGCGTGCGACGGTCCTGTCGCGAAGCCGGGCAGCAAGGGGCGCGCCTCCGCCCTTGCAGGTCCCTCGACAGCGCTTCCCGACAATCCAGGTCGACAGCTTACGGCCGTCATGGAGCAGGCGATGTCCACGAGCCCTTTGAAGCAGCTCCTGCTGGCCCTGACGATTGTCGTGCCGACGATCGCAGCGGCACAACCGTCGCCACCTCAGGCCCCCGACGCGAAAACCGTGGCCGACGCCTATGTCTACCTGCTCGGCCGTGTGCTGGTCATTCGTCAGGAGCAGATGGACAGCAAGGCGAAGGACTTCGCCTACAACAAGATCAGGTACAATCCGCTCGGCTCGGCTGATTTCGTCAATCCGAATTTCGACGTTGCCTATCTCGAAACCTGGGTTGCCGTCGACGACAGGACGCCGGTGATCCTGGAGGTGCCGGAGATCAAGGGGCGCTACTACACTGCGCAGATCCTCGACGAATGGGGCGAGGTGATCGCCAATATCAACGAGCGCACCTTCCCGTCGAAGCCCTTCGGCAAGTTCGCGCTGGTGAAGCCCGGCTCGCAGGCGAAGATACCAGCCGACGCGGCACGGATAGAGCTGCATTCCAGCAAGGCCAAGGTTCTCGGCCGGATCGAGCTCAAGGGCGATCCCGAAGGTGCCATCCGGCTGCAGCAGGCTTTCAAGGTCAGTACGGCAGGCAAGCCGGCGATTGCCAGGCCGGTCGCGCTGCCGATGTTCGAGAACAAGGATCTGATCGGCGCCGTGATCTTCGACAAGGTCGATGCGACGCTGGCCAGCGCGCTCGACGTTGCCCCCAATGCCGCGGAGATGCAGCAGAAGGTGCGGGCGATCTCAGCCTATGTCGCGTCGGGCAAGGAAGCTCGCGCGGCTATCGACGCGCAGCTGAAGAAGGTCGTGCCCGAATTCCAGGAATACGCCTTCACCAGGAGCGCTCCCTATCGCAATCATTGGGTCGGCGGCGCCGCGGTCGGCAATTACGGCAAGAATTTCTGGCTGCGCACGACGGTCAATTTCGCCGGTATCTGGGCCAATGCCATCGACGAAGTGACCTATTTTTCCGCGACGCGGGACGCTGGCGAGACGCTGCTCAATGGCAGCAACAGCTATGTCATGCATTTTCCCGCCGATCGCCTGCCGCAGTCGGCCGTCGATGCGTACTGGTCGGTCATTCTCGTCGGCGTACCGGATTATCGGGTGATGCCGAATCCGCTCAACCGGTTCAATTTCAATACCTATTCGAAGCTCGCGAGCGAGGCCGACGGATCGCTCAAGATCGCGATCGGGCCAAAGCCGGTTGCGGGCGTCCCGGAGTCGAACTGGCTGCCCGCGCCGGAGGGAAAGACCTTCTCGCTGACCTTCCGGACCTATGTGCCGAAGGAGATCGTCCGGAACGGCGGGTGGCAACCTCCACCGGTGACCAAGGTGAACTGACGACATTTCCGCAGGCGGCGCCGAGATCGGCAGGAGAGCACCATGAAGATCAGTCTGGCATCCCAGGTCGCGCTGTCGCTCATCATGACGGGCGTGGCTTTCGCCCAGCAAAGCAATGCGCCAGGCGGCCCCGTTCCGGTCACGGTCGACAACTTTCCGCGCGCCGAGTCCGATCTCTACATGAGCAGGACCGTTCAGGACGGCGGCCTCGGCAAATTCATCCATAGGCGGCTGCCGGCGGATATCGAGAACCAGACCATCATCCGCCTCAATCGCGACACGCTCTATTCTTCGGCTGTCGTCGATCTCGATGCTGGTCCGGTGACCGTCATCCTGCCCGATTCCGGCAAGCGCTTCATGTCGCTGCAGGTCATCAACCAAGATCATTACGTGACGCTCGTCACCTACAAGCCTGGCCCGGTGACGCTGACGCGGGCCAAGGTCGGCACCCGCTACGCCATTGTCGGCGTGCGCACGCTGGTCGATCCCAACGATCCGAAGGACGTCCAGCAGGTCCATGCGCTGCAAGACGCGCTCAAGCTTGAGCAAAAGGGCCCGGGCAAGTTCGAGATTCCGAAATGGGAAGAGGCCAGCCAGAAAAAGGTTCGCGATGCCCTTCTGGTGCTCGCCTCCACCATAGGCGGCTTCAAGAATGGCTTCGGCCAGAAGGGGCAGGTCGATCCGATCCGCCACCTGATCGTCACCGCCGCGGGCTGGGGCGGCAATCCCGACAAGGACGCGACCTATCTGAGCTTCACGCCGGCGAAGAATGACGGCACGACGGTCTACAGGCTCAAGGTCGGGGCCGTGCCGGTCGATGCCTTCTGGTCGGTCAGCGTCTACAATGCCGAGGGCTATTACGAGAAGAACGCCAACAACGCCTATTCGCTGAACAACATTACCGCGAAGAAGAGCGCGGACGGCGCCGTCGACATCCAGTTCGGCGGCTGCGACGGCAAGGTCCCGAATTGCCTGCCGGTGATGAAGGGCTGGAACTACACCGTCCGGCTTTATCGCCCACGGGCGGAGGTTCTGAACGGGCGCTGGAAATTCCCCGAGCCGCAACCCGTGCCGTGAGGCGCCGGCATGTCCGGTCTTGACATCTTCGCCTGGATCGTCCTCGTGGTGCTCGTCGCCAGTACGGTCTTCGTCGTCGTCTTCATGGCGATGTGGCCCGGCATGGTCGCCAGGCGCCGTAATCACCCCTGGGCCGAAGCCGTTGCCATCGGCGGCTGGGTGACGCTCTTCCTCGGCTTCGTGCTCTGGCCGGTCGTGCTGATCTGGGCTTATGTCGACGTGCCGGCAAACCCGCGCCATGCCACTGATGATGTGGAGACGGCGCGATGATCGTCGTTCTGCTCAACACCTATCTGGCGCTGCTCTTCATCCTGGTGAAGCTCAAGGTCGTGCCCTTCAACCTGTTCTGGAAGGTTTCGCCGGTCCTTGTTCTCCTCGTCCTGCTGATCGGGCTGTTCATCCCGATGAACTGGGGCGCGCCGCAGGGGCCGGTGCTGGTCGTGCGCAACTCGGTCGCGATCGTGCCGGACGTCGCGGGCGAGGTTGCCGACGTGCCGGTCACAGCCAATACGCCGCTCAAGGCCGGCGACGTGCTGTTCAAGATCGATCCGGTGCCGTTCCAGGCCCAGGTCGACGCCCTGGCGGCGCAGCTCAGGTTCCAGGAGACGCGCCTCGCCGAGATGACCCAGCTCCAGTCGCGCGGCACGGGCCGGACGTTCGATGTCGAACAGCGCGAGGCCGAGGTCGAACAGCTCAAGGCGCAGCTCGCCGGCGCGAAGTGGAACCTGGAAAAGACCACGGTGCGGGCACCGGCGGATGGCTATGTCACCAATCTCGCCCTGCGCAAGGGCGCGCGGGTGACCAACCTGCCGCTGGCGCCGGTGATGGCCTTCATCGATACCGCCGACACTCTCCTTGGCGTCGAGATCAACCAGATCGACGCGCGCTATGTCGCGGCCGGCCAGCCGGTCGAGCTCACCTTCAAATGGGCGCCGGGGACGGTGCAGACAGGCAAGGTCGAGAGCGTGCTCCAGGCCGTCGCGACAGGCCAAGTGCAGACCTCCGGCGTCGCAGTGGCGCCGAAATCCGTTCAGGCCGCGCCTTTCGTTGTCCGTGTGAAGCTCGACGACGAAGCCTTCGCGCGCACGTTGCCGGCCGGTAGCGCGGGCGATGCCGCGATCTTCACCGATCGGGTCAAGGCCGCGCATGTCATCCGCAAGGTGCTGCTGCGGCAGATCGCGATCACCAACTACATCAACCCGTTCTGACGCTTCTCGAAGCCCAGCTGTCGTAAGGCGGGGGATTGCAGCGGTGTTCGATGCGTGAAGGCGTTCGGGCCCTCGCGGGAAATGCCTGTCCCGCCGCCGCGAACTACAGGGGCAGTCCGGCCCGTCGTCCGAGCTTCAGCATAGCCGTGGCGCCGACGCCGAGCGCCAGCGCGAAGACCCAGCCCGAGAGCGCGCCGGCCGAGATGCCCGAGAGCAAAGTGCCGACGGTGCAACCCAGGCCGATGACGGTGCCCCAGCCGAGCAGGACGCCTCCCGTCAATCCACGTAGCGCCTGACCGGTCGTCGGCCAACGCGGTTTGAACTCGCCCGCGGCCAGTGCCGCGATCAGCGCGGCTGCGACGATGCCGGTGATGAACAGGCCATTCGGCGTCACCAGCGCGTCGCGGATGACGGTGGCGCAGCCGCGGAGGCTGTCGAGACCTTCGAGCCGAGACGGCAACAGCTCGAAGGCACCAGCAAGCTGGCGCGAGCGCGAGCCGATCTCGGCGGTCACTCCGAGAGGCGATACGCGCAGATAGGCGGCAACCCCGATCAGCCCGACGAGCAGGCCGCCCAGCCAGGCCGGCCAGCGTTGCCGGAATACAGCGACGAGAGGATCGCGCGACGGCTCAGGCTGTGGGGGAAGGTTGCCCTTGCGCAGGAGGAGCCAGGCCAGCGCGCCCAGAACGACGAGGGACACGATCAGCGCGCCGCCATAGCCGAGATGGCGCGGCAGCCACGGGACCGGCGCCCCCGCGATCGTCCAGAGATAGAGCCCGTTCCAGCTTTGGAAGCCGAGGATGAAACCACCGACGGCCCCAGTCAGGGCGAAAGGCGCGGTCGGGGAGCCTTCGCCAAGTCGATAGAGATGGGCGCTGAGGCAGGAGCCGGAAAGCGCCATACCCGCCCCGAAGGCAAGGCCCGCGAGTACGAGCGCGAGGCTCACCGGCCCGATATGGGCAGTCGGTGGCAGGCGCGTGCCCGACGGGTCCGGCAGCCAGGCGCCGAAGATCAGGGTGTAGCCGGTGATTCCGACAGCGAGCGCCGTGACGATGCCGAGTAGGCCGCGCGGGTCGCGCCGGTCGAGCCAGTCGCGCCAGATGCAGAGGAAGCAGAAGCGTGAGCGCTGGATCACGAAGCCGAAGGCCGCTCCGAGGATCAGCGACAATTGCAGCTGCGGAGCCGGATCGCCATGGCGGCCGATACCGACGATCGCCAGTGCGAGCAGGGCGGCAAGGCCGAGCGCGATCAGGGTGCCCAAGGCTGGCCCCGAAGCGGGATCAGCCACGGCAGCCGGAGCCGCCATGGCCGCTTCACGGGCGCGCTGGTAATCCAGCGCGCCGCTTTCGTCGGAGATGCTCATCGGCGCGGGGGCAGCTTACTTGCCGCCCCAGACCGTGCCAGCGGGGTTGCTGATCGGCAGGCCGACGGTGTTGCCGTATTCGGTCCAGGAGCCGTCATAATTCGCGACCTGATAGCCGAGCACGCGCGACAGGATGAACCAGGTGTGGCTGGAGCGTTCGCCGATGCGGCAGGTCGTGATCACCGGCTTCGAACCGTCGATGCCGACATTGGCATAGAGCTTCTTCAATTCCTCCGGCGATTTCAGCGTGCCGTCGGCCTGGTTGACCGCCTGAGCCCAGGGCACGTTGACGGAACCGGGGATATGGCCGGCGCGCAGCGCCAGCTCCTGGAAGCCGGCCGGCGCGATGATCTTGCCGGAGAACTCGTCGGCCGAGCGGATGTCGAGCACACGCGCCTCGGATTTCTTCTCGACGGTGGCGACGACATCGGCGAGCCGGGCGCGCAGCTTGCGGTTGGGCTCAGCCACGGTGAAGGCGGAAGCCTTGACCGCCAGCGGGTTGGTCGAGACGGGGCGCTTCTCCAGCTCCCATTTCTTGCGGCCGCCATCGAGCAGCTTCACGTTGTCGCGCAGGCCGTAGATGTCGAAGACCCAGGCGCCCCAGGCGGCAAACCAGTTATTGCTGTCGCCGTAGAGGACGATGGTGACGTCCTTGTCGAGGCCGAGCTTGCGGGCGAGCGCCTGGAACTTCTCCGGCTTGGCGATGTCGCGCTCGACCGTGTCGACGAGATCCGTGTGCCAGACGACGTTCTGCGCGCCGGGGATATGGCCACGCTCATAGAGGCCGGGCTCGACGCTGACCTCGACGACCCGCACCTTCGGATCGCTGAGGTTTTTCTCCAGCCAGTCGGTGGTGACGAGCGGACCGGAATTGGCGAGCGCGGCACCGCCCAGCAGCAGGGCCGCTGCGAGCGAGAGGGCGCTCCGGCGCAGCAGGGACAGGGCGGACATGGCGCGATCTCCTTGAGTTTGAAAGCTTTGCCATGATTTCGCCACGCGCCGGCTTGCGGAAGCCGAACAGGATTTTTTTGTTTGGGCAATCCGGAGAACGAAGAAGTTGTACGACCTTCGTTCAAGAAAATGACGTTGCGGAACGAGCCGAAACGGGGCGCCGGGCCTTGGGCTGCCGCCGCGCGACGGGCCGTCAGCCTTGCTGCGATCCGGGCCTCCTGCGCGGCCTTGACCAGACCGACGCGGGCGGTCGCTTCCTCCAGCGAGGCGGCCGGCGGATAGGCGGGCGTGCTGGCGGCGATACCGGCCTTCGCGCCGATATGCTTCTCGAAGGGCAGCGAGCGATAGAGCGACGGATCGGCAGCTCGGCGGTCTCGTCGTCATGGCTCATGAAGGCGCCACCGGCGATCGTCTCGTCGCCACGCCGCAGCAGCAGGAAATCCCCGAGCGGCGGAGCGAAGGCTTGGGCCGGATAGCGCAGGATTTCCGAGCGTGCTCCGCCCGGCCGGCTGTTGAACCCGTAGCGGCCGTCATATTCGGCGATGAGGCCTTCAGCAGGGACGGATGCGATTCAGGCTGGGCGGCGCGGAGGATCCGGTCGCAACGCCAGCGCGACGCCGCCGATGGTCAGCGCGATCGCGATCATCTCCCGCAGCCCAAGCGTTTCGCCGAGCAAGGGCACGGCGGTGATCGTTCCCACGACCGGGACGATCAGCATGCTGGTGGCGGCAACCGCCGTCGGCAGCCGCTTGAGCGCGCCGAACCAAGTTAGGTAGCAAAGGGCCATCGGGCCGATGGCCATGTAGGCCAGTCCGAGCGCTCCCGGGGCCGAGAGCGCGGCGATGTTCGGCCGCTCCAGCATGAGGCCAAGTGCGACCATCGGCAGGCAGCCGAGGGCGACCTGCCAGGCCGCGACGGCCGGTCCCGGCATGGCGAGGGGCTTCCGCGCCTTGACCGTGCCAAGCGCGAACAGCACGGCCGCCGCGAAGGCGAACAGCACGCCGGGAAGCTTGGCCGCCGTGAAGTCGGGGCCGCCCATCAGAACGACCATGCCGGTGATGCTGAGCCCCAGCGCCACCAGGCTGCGCCGGGTCGGCCGCGCGCCGAGCAAGGGCCAAGCCATCAACATCGCCCAGATCGGCATCGAATAGGCGATCAGAGCCCCTTCCGAGACCTTGAGCCAGTTCAACGCGAGCGCGGTGAAGCCCATCCAGGCAAAGACGTTGATCGAGGCCGCAATCACGAGAGGCGCGCGCGCTTCGCGTGGCACGGCAAGGCTATCGCCGCGAGCCACTGCCAGCAGGGCGAGGCAGAGCGCGCCGATGAGGCCGGCCGTCCCCCGCGCGAAGAGCGGGGGCCAGTCCTGCAGGACGAATTTCAGCACCGTCCAGTTGAGGCCCCAGCCGAAGGCCGTGGCCAGCAGCAGGACCTTGCCGACCGTCTGGCTGGCCGGCACGGAAGCGGAGCCTGTCGGGGTCATGGCATGGCGCCTTACGCGCGATGCCCGGCCTTCAGGGCCTGGTCGAGATCGGCATAGAGGTCATCGATATCCTCGATGCCGGTCGAGAGGCGCAGCAGATCGGTCGGGCAGGGCGAACCGGCGCCCTCGATCGAGGCGCGATGCTCGATCAGGCTTTCGACGCCGCCGAGCGAGGTGGCGCGCTTGTACAGTTCGACATGAGCCGCCGTGGCAATCGCCGCACCTTCGCCGCCGGTCACCTGCACAGACAGCATGAAGCCGAAGCCGTTCTCCATCTGCCGCGCCGCGATGTCGTGGCCGGGATGCTGCGGCAGGCCGGGATAGAGCACGCGGGCCACCAGCGGATGCGCCGAGAGCCGCTGCGCCAGCGCCATCGCCGAGGCCGCCTGCCGCTCCTGCCGCACATGGAGCGTGCGCATGCCGCGCATCAGCAGATAGGCCTCGAACGGGCCGAGTATGCCGCCCTGGCCCTTGCGAACCGTCTTGACCCGGTTCCAGAACTCATCGTCCTCGCGGGCGCAGAGCGCACCGGCGACGACGTCGGAATGGCCGTTCAGCACCTTGGTCGCGGCATGCATGACGATATCGGCGCCGAGCGCCAGCGGTCGGGTGTGGACCGGTGACGCGCAGGTCGAATCGACCGCGAGCTTGGCGCCGGCCTTGTGGGCGATCTCGGCGGCGGCTGCGATATCGGTGATGGCCCAGAGCGGGTTGGAGGGGGTCTCGATCCAGACGAGCTTGGTCGCGCCCGGCTTCACGGCCGCCTTCAGCGCGGCGAGATCGTCGGTCTCGACGAAATCGACCTTGATGCCCCAGCGCGTCGCCTCGTTGAGCAGCCAGGCGCGCAGAGCCCAGTACATCACCTTGGAGGCGACGACATGGTCGCCGGGCGAGAGCGCCTGGAACACGGCGGTCGCCGCCGCCATGCCGGAGCCGAACAGCAGCGCGCCGGCCTTGGCCTCCTCCAGCATGGCTAGCACGGCCTGCGCCTCATGCACCGTCTCGTTGTCCGGCCGGCCATAGATGAAGCCGGTCGAGTAGCCGTTATCCTCGTCGCGGATATAGGTCGTCGAGACATGGATCGGTGGCACCACGCCCCGGGTGGTCGGGTCGATCTTGCCCATGGCCTGCGCGGCAAGGCTTCTCTTGGTCCACTTCGTCGCAGTCATGACCCGTTCCCGTTTCGTCACCGCCGACAGGGTCGGCATCTGGATCAGATCATGCCGGCAAGCGCTTGGCGATTGTCGCCCATTTTTGCTATCAGATGACGAATTTCGCCGATCATGGGATATCAGGTGACCAAAACGGTCGATCTCGACAAGTTCGATTACGCCCTGCTGCGGGAGGTGCAGGCCGATAACCAGACGCCGGCGCGTGTGCTGGCCGAACGCGTCGGCCTGTCCCAGAGCGCAGTGTTGCGGCGGCTCAGGCGCCTGCGGGCGGAAAAGGTCATCACGGCCGATGTTTCGGTCGTCAGCCCGGAAGTCATGGGCGTGCCGGTGACCGTGCATGTCACCGTCTCGATCATCCAGGGCTCGCGCACCTATGGCGATTTCGCCCGCAAGCTCCAGGCTAGGCCGGAGGTGAAGCACGCTTCCTATGTCACCGGCAGCGCCGATTTCGTGCTGCACCTGCAAGTCGAGAGCATGGCGGCCTATGCCGCTTTCACCCGCGAGGTCTTCCACGACGATCCGAATGTCGCGGAATACCACAGCTATATCGCCATGCGCGAAGTCGTCGGCCGGGGCGCGACATAAGCGGAGCCGCCTGTCTTGGCGCCCGGCCGGCCAGCCGTTATCGATCCGATGTGTTCGCGATGGTGCGGTTCCTCTGAACCTCACCTCGCACGTGGTTTCCTCACCGGGGATATCGTCCGATGAAGCGTGAAGAAGCCGTGGAAACCGCGATCGGCTTGCCGTCGAAGGCGTGGCTTCGGGAAACCCTCATCCCGGCCTGGATCGATCGCGCTGTCCGGCCCGGCCGTGCCGGCTTCGTCGAGATGTTCGATCCGGCGGATCCGGATCGCGAGCCCGGCCCCGTGAAAACGACGCTGGTCACGGCCCGGCTGATCTATGTCTTCAGCCATGCCCATCTGCTCGACCCGCAGGGAAAGGCGCTCGCCGCCGCCCATCACGGCTTCGCCTTCCTGCGCGATGCCTGCCGGGAAGGCGGGCAGGGGCGCTTCCTGCACTCCGTCCGTGAGGACGGCACGCCGGTCGATGCCCGCACCGACCTCTACGACCTCGCCTTCGTCCTCTTCGCAATGGCCTGGTATTATCGCGCGACGCGGGACGATCAGGCGCTCGCGATCGCCGACGAGGTGATCGGCTTCATCGAAGGCGAGATGGCGCATCCGCAGGGCGGCTTCGCTGAGGATACGCTGGGCACGCTGCCGCGCCGGCAGAACCCGCATATGCATCTGCTGGAAGCGTTCCACGCGCTGGCAGAGGCGACCGGCGAACAACGCTGGCTCGACCATGCCGATGCGATCGTTCGGCTGGCGCGCGAGCATCTGGTCGATAAGGAGACCGGCACGCTCGGCGAGTATTTCACCGATGACTGGCAGCCGGCTCCCGACGCGGCCGGCCTGGTCTGCGAGCCCGGCCATCACTTCGAATGGACCTGGCTGCTGCTGCATCATTGGCGCCTGACAGGGGACACCCAAGCGCGCGATCTGGCGGAGAGGCTCTACGGCTTCGCGATCCGGCATGGCCTCGATGACGGTTTAACGGGCCCGATCGCAGCCTTCGATGTGTTCGATCGCGCCGGCCATGTCACGGCCTCGACCAAGCTGCTCTGGCCCCAGACCGAGGCGATCAAGGCCTTCCTCGCCCGGATCGAATTCCTGGATGATGCCGACGCGGCCGCGCGTCTCGACAGGCATCTCGCCAGCCTGTTCCGCTGGTTCGTCGCGCCCGAGACGGGCCTCTGGTTCAACCAGCTCGCGAAGCACGGAACACCTAGACAGACCGTTATCCCGGTGCGGGTGCTCTACCACCTCCTGCTCGCCCTCGCGGAATGGGAGCGCGTCTGCGGCTAACCGATCACCTGCCGCCCGACATGGACGCAGGCCGCCTCGGTTCCCGTCTCGCCTGCCGCTAGCGGGAAGCGCTCCTCGGCACAGACTGCGATCCGCTCCGGGCAGCGCGTCACGAAGGGGCAGCCGACCGGCGGCGAAAGCGGGCTCGGCAGGTCGCCGCTCAGGATGATCTTCTCGCGGTTGCGCTGGGCCCGCGGATCCGGCAGCGGGATCGCCGAGAGCAGCGCCTTGGTATAGGGATGCTGCGGCCGCTCGAAGATCGCATCGACCGGACCCTGCTCGGCGACCGTGCCGAGATAGAGCACCATCGCCTCGTCGGCGATATGCCGGACGACCGAGAGGTCATGCGAGATGAAGAGGTAGGACAGCCCGAGATCGCGCTGCAGTTCGAGCAGCAGGTTGAGCACCTGCGAGCGGATCGAGACATCGAGCGCCGAGACCGGCTCGTCGAGCACGAGCAGGCGTGGTGACAAAGCCAGCGCCCGCGCGATGACGACGCGCTGGCGCTGCCCGCCCGACAGCGCGCTCGGCAGGCGCTCCGCCAGCGCGGCAGGCAGGCCGACGCGATCCAAGAGTCCGGCGACGCGGGCCTTGCGGTCGGCACGGCTGCGCCCGGCGATGGCGAGCGGCTCAGCGATGCTGTCGGCGATCGTCATCTTCGGATCGAGCGCTGAGGACGGGTCCTGGAAGACGATCTGGATATCCTGCGCCAGCGCGGCCCGCTCGCGCCGCTTGAGCGCGGTGATGTCGCGCCCGTCGAAGCGGATCGTGCCAGCCGTCGCCCGCTCCAGCCCGACCACGGCATAGGCGGTCGTCGACTTGCCGCAGCCGGATTCGCCGACCAGCGCCAGCGTCTGTCCAGCCTGGAGGTCGAGCGAGATGCCGTCGACCGCCTTGACCACGCCGCCGGGCGTGCCGATGCCGCCGCGCAGCGGGAAATGCACCTTGAGGTCGCGGACCTCTAGCAACGGCTCGCTCATGCCATCGCCTCCAGCCGGTCGACATGCCAGCAGGCGGCACGATGGGAGGCGCCGACCGCGACGGCGGGCGGAACCTCGATGCAAGCCTCGTCGGCGAGTGGGCAGCGCGTGCGGAAGCGGCAGCCCTCGGGCCAGGCGCCGGCCGGCGGCACCATGCCCTCGATCGTGCGCAGCACCGTCTTGCGTGCGCCGTCGAGCTTCGGGATCGTGCCCAGCAGCAGGCGGGTATAAGGGTGGCTCGGTGCGGCGAAGATGGTGTCGACCGGGCCGCTCTCGACGATCCGCCCGCCATACATCACGCAGACATCATCGGCGAGATCGGCGACGACGCCCATGTCATGGGTGATCAGCACGACCGCGCTGCCGACCCCGTCACGCAATCGGCGCATCAGGTCGAGGATCTGCGCCTGGATGGTGACGTCGAGCGCCGTCGTCGGCTCGTCCGCGATCAGCAGCGAGGGGCGGCAGATCAGGGCTGAGGCGATCATGATGCGCTGGCACATGCCGCCAGAGAGTTCGAACGGATATTGCCGGGCGCGCCCTGCCGGATCGGGAATGCCGACGCGCGCCATGATCGCGATGGCTTCCTCGCGCGCGGCGGCGCGCGACAGGCCGCGATGCAGGAGCAATGCTTCCTCGACCTGCTCGCCGACCCGCATCAGCGGGTTCAGCGAGGCGACCGGCTCCTGGAAGATGATCGCGGCGTCGTTGCCGCGCACTTGCGACAGCTCCGCCTCGGATAGCCCCGTCAGCTCGCGCCCGCCGAGCCGGATCGAGCCGGCGGAAACCCGCGCCGCGCCGGGCAGCAGGCCGAGCACGGACAGCGCCGTCAGGCTCTTGCCGCAGCCGGATTCGCCGACGATCGCGAGGATGCGGCCGGTCTCGACGCTAAGCGAGACGCCATCGACGATGCGGTTGCCCTCGATCTCGATAGCGAGGCCTTCGATCGCCAGCATCGGGTTGGCGTGCTCGCTCATACCGAGGCTGCCGCGACCGCGGCCCAGGGGCTGGTCGGGTGTGCCATGCCGAGGAAGCCGCCATCCTTCGCCCGCATCACCGCCGAGGGAACCGAGAAATTCACGGGGTAGAGCGTGTCCTCGACGATCTCGACCGGAAAGGCGCCGGCGATCCGCGCCGCCACGTCCGGCTCGGCCCGCGCATCGACCTTGATGCGCGGCGTGGAGGCGTCGATGCGCGGCCGGTGGAAGACATCTTCGAGCGAAAGGCCGAAATCGGCCATGCCGGAGATCATCTGCAAGAGCGTCGGGAAGATCGTGCGGCCGCCGGCGGCGCCGATCGCGAGCCAGGGCTTGCCGTCGCGGCTCAGCACCAGCGGGCACATGTTCGCCAGCGGCTTGGCGCCGGCCGCGATGCTGTTGGGCTGGCCGGGGCGCGGATCGAACCACATCATGCCGTTATTCATGATGATGCCGGCGCGCGGCAGCGCCACCCGCGCGCCGAAGCGCGAGAGCAGCGTGTTGGTCAGCGAGACCATGTTGCCGTCGCGGTCGACGACGCTGACATGCGAGGTGCAACCCGCTTGCGGCGTCGCGGCATGGCCCATGCTGTTCAACCTCACCGCGTAAGCCTCGCGGATCGCGGTGGCGTAGGTCAGTGCAGCATCGGCCTGTGAGGCGTCGGGGCCGAGCCCGCACGCTTCCACCCGTCGCGCCGCGTCGAAGAAGGTCGGACCGCCGCTGAGGCCGGGAATGGCGGCGATGTCGAGATCGCGATAGCGCCCGGTCAGGGCCGGCGACCAGACCGCCTGATAGCCGGCGAGATCCTCAGTGCGGATGGCCGAACCGCCCACTTCGAGATCATCCGCGATCAGGCGTGCGGTCTCGCCCTCGTAGAAGTCGCGGGCGCCCGCTTTTGCCAATCGCTTCAGGAGCTGGGCCTTGGCCGTCATCGGCTTGAAGCGGCGGGTGTCGGCACCCGCCTTGGGCGGCTGGCCGTTATCCAGGAGGAGTGCGGAAATCACCGGGTCACGCGACAGGCCGGCGACCTCGACCGCGATGCACAGCGCCGCATACCAGTCGATTTCCAGCCCGCGTTCGGCATGCTCGATCGCCGGCTGCAGCGCCTCGCTCCAGGAGATCGTGCCATGGCGCTCCAGCGCGGCGGAAAAGCCGGCGATGGCGCCGGGCACACAGATCGCGCTGTAGCCGGCGACATTGCGCTCGCCGACGACGGCGGGCCAGGCGAACCAGTTGCCCGAACCGGCGTCGGTCAGCGGATAATCCGCCGGATCGAGACCGCGCGGCGAGCGCACGTTGAAATCGAGTGTGTCGAGCGCTCCCGTCTTGCCGTCGGCATGGATCAGGAAGCCGCCGCCGCCCACGCCCGAAAGCCAGGGCTCGACGATGCTCAGCACCAGCGCAGTGACGATCGCCGCATCCATCGCGTTGCCGCCGCGTGCGAGCACGTTGGCGCCGGCCTCGGCCGCGTGGCGGTTCTGCGCGGCGACGAGCCCGTGCGGGGAGCGGACGGCAGGGCGGCGGATGCTGAAGGTCTGCATCAGGCTTTGGTCCGGAAGCGCAGGGGCGCGCTCGGCTGTGGCAGCCGCATCGGGACGCTGAAGCGCTGCGCATTGGCGCTCGCCGCATGATGTTCCGCAAGCTCGCCCACGGTCGCGATCCAGACGCCGGGCGAGGCCGTCACCACGTCGAGCAGCTTCTCCAGCATGCGGACGCGCCCGGCCCGGCCGGAGATCCAGTCATGGACGGTGAGCATCATCATCCGCCCCTCGCGATGCAGCACCTCCCATTCGTCGAGCCAGGCATCGAGAATGCCGTTCTGGGCCGAGGGTGGGGCGCGGTCCTGCGCGCTGCCGGTGAAGCGGAAATAGACGGCGTCGTCGACGGCCCAGAGCACCGGAACCTGCGTCACCCCGTCGATAGTGTAGGGATGGTCGAAGCCCATCAGCGAGGAATCGTAGAGCCCGCGCCGCTTCACCTCTTCAAGCATGAAGGGCGTCATCTCCCAGGCTGGCGAGCGGAAGCCCTTGGGCACGACGCCGGCCTGGCTCTTGAACAGCGCGAGCGACTCGTCCATCGCGCGGGCGAATTCCTCTGGCCCGGCCTCGGTCGCGAGCTCGTGGAAATAGCCGTGCAGGCCGATCTCGTGGCCGCGCGCGACGAAGGCCGGCAACAGCTCCGGATGGTTCTTCGCGATCAGCCCCGGCACGAAGAGCGTCGCCTTGATACCGTAGCGATCCAGCAGGTCGAGCAGGCGCCAGATGCCGACGCGGGGACCGAACAGCCGCTGCTCGATCTGTCCGAGCGCGACCGGCGCGCTTTCCGGCAGGCTCCACTGATAGGGGCTCTCCGCATCGACATCGATGGTGAAGCAGAAGGCGCTCGACTTGCCCAGGGGCCATTCATAGGCCGGGCGGGCGGCGTTGGGGGCGGTCATGTCCTTGCCTCCTCAGAGCGCCTGCTTCTTGTCCTGATGGACGGCGAGCGAGCCGATCGAGTTGCCGCCATCGACTGTGAGCGTCGCGCCGGTGACATAGGCCGAGGCGTCGCTGGCGAGGTAAAGCAGGGCGTTGCCGACATCCGCGCGGGACGACGCCCGGCCGAGCGGGATTTGCGCGACCGTGTTCTGGATATGCGCATCGGTGAGGGCGCTGACCGTGCTGCCGGCGGCGAAGCCCGGCTCCAGCGCGTTGGAGCGGATGCCGTATTCGGCGAGCTCGACGCCGAAGCCCTTGGTCAATCGGTCGAGCGCGGTCTTCGACATCGAATAGACGCAGGCCGTGCGCCGCATCTTGCGCGAGGCGCCGGAGGAGATGTTGATGATCGAGCCTTTCACGCCCTTGCGCACCATCTGCGTCGCAAGCTCGCGGGTCAGGATGAACGGCGCCCGCAGGTTGATCGCGAGGATGCGGTCGAATTCGGCGGTCGGCGTGTCCAGCAGGAAGGCGCTCGGATAGATGCCGGCATTGTTGATGAGGATGTCGGCGGCGCCCCAGCGCTTCCCGATCTCGGCGGCGAGCGCCGTGATCGAGGCCTCGTCGGTCAGGTCGGCCGGCATGACGAAGCTCTCGCCGGAGAGGCCGAGCGTCTTGGCCAGCGTCTCCAGATCCTGGCTACGCGCATCGGTCAGGCAGAGCGTGGCGCCGGCCTCGTGCAGCACCTCGGCGATCCAGCGGCCGATCACGCCGCAGGCGCCGGTGACGACGGCGCGCTTCCCCTTGATGTCCTCGAACATGGGCTTAGTCCTTCAGCGATGGCGGGGATCGAGGCGGTCGCGCACGGCGTCGCCGGTGAGATTGACGGCGAGCACCAGCACGAACAGGCAGATGCCGGGGAGCGTGGCGACCCACCAGGCGGTCGCGACATAGTTCCGGCCGGTCGAGAGCATCGCGCCCCAGCTCGCGGTCGGCGGCTGGACGCCGAGCCCGAGGAAGGACAGGCCGGCCTCGAACAGGATCATCAGCCCGAATTCGAGCGTCGCCACGACGCTGACCGCGCCGACGATATTGGGCAGGACATGGCGGAACAGCACGCGCGGTGCGCCGGCCCCCATCAGTGCCGAGAGCCGGACATAGGGCATGTTCGCGACCGATAGCGTCTGGCTGTAGGCGATGCGGGCGTAGCGCGGCCAGCGGGTGAGCGCGAGCACCATGATGACGTTGACGATGCCGGGGCCGAGCACCGCGACGGTGATGATCGCGAGCAGGATCGCCGGGATCGACAGGAAGACGTCGACGACGCGCATCACCGCGATCTCGACCCAGCCGCGCCGGTAGCCGGCGATCATGCCGAGCGTCGTCCCGACCACGCCGGAGAGGACGACCGAGGCGAAAGCGACGATCAACGAAATGCGCGCGCCATGGATGACGCGGCTGAGCAGGTCGCGGCCGAGCTCGTCGCTGCCGAGCCAATAATGGAAGCTGCGCGAGACGGTGCCGGGCGGCTTCAATCGGCCGAGCAGGTTCTGCTGGTTGGGATCATAGGGCGCGAGCCAGGGAGCGAAAATCGCGACCAGCACGACGAGCGCGATGATGCCGACCGGCCACCAGCGCCACAGGCCACGGCGCTTGGCGCGCGGCATCGGGCTTGCGGCTGCGACGCTCACCGCGCCCCCTCCAGCACGATGCGCGGATCGACCAGGCTGTAGAGCAGGTCCGAGAGCAGGTTGAGCAGCACGGTGACGAAGGCGCCGAGCAGCACCACGCCCTGCACGATCATGAAGTCGCGCGCCAGGATCGCCTGGACCGTCACCTGTCCGAGGCCGGGCCAGGCGAAGACCGTCTCGACGATGACGGCGCCGGCCAGCAGGTTGGAGATTTCGAGCGCGGCGACCGTGATCACCGGGATCGAGGCGTTGCGCGCGAGATGGCGGACGAGCAGCCGCCCGCTACGGACGCCGCGCGAGCGGGCCGTGCGGACATAGTCTTTCGAGAGTTCGTCGAGCAGGGCCGAGCGCGTGATCCGCGCGAAGGTCGCCATGCTCAGCAGGCCGAGCGCGAAGGATGGCATGACGAGATTCGAGAGGTCGCCGGTGGAGGAGGGTGGCAGCCAGCCGAGCAGCACCGAGAACACCAGGATCATCAGGATGCCGCTCCAGAAGGTCGGCATGCTCTGAGCGGCGAGGACGAAGCCGGCGGCGGCCTTCGCCGCGGCCGAGTTGCGGAAGATCGCGAGCAGGATGCCGATCGGCACCCCGATGCCGCAGGCGACGAGGAGCGCGCCGGTCGCCAGCATCAGCGTATAGGGGAGACGCGAGGCGATGATCGTCGTCACCGGTACCCGCTGCACCACCGATTGCCCGAGATCGAAGCGCACGAGCTCGCCGAGGAAGTCGAGATACTGCACGACGAGCGGCCGGTCGAAGCCGAGCTGGTGGCGCAGCGCCGCGATATCGGCCTGCGTCGCCGTCTCCGGCACGAGCAGGTAGGTCGGGTCTCCCGTCAGGCGCTGGACGAAGAAGATCAGCGTCACCACCCCGAGGATGGTGACGAGCGCTTGGCCCAGCCGGCGGAGCAGGAAACCCGGCACCGCGGCTCAGTCCTTCCAGCTCATCCGGTTGATGAACAGGCTTTCGTTCGGCGTCGGCTGGAAGGTCAGGCTCTTGGCCGCGCCATAGATCACCACGGCCTGGTAGAGCGGCACGACCGGCACGTCGGCGGCGACGATCTCATGCACCTGCTTGTAGGCGGCGAGGCGCTTGCCGGTGTCGAGCGTCGCGCGCGCCTCTTCCAGCAGGGCGTCCATCTTCGGGTTGCGATAGGCCGACCAGCCGCTGCTCTTGTGCAGCAGCGGGAAGAGCACGCCGTCCGCATCCTGGCAGGCGCAGGACCAGCGGCCGAAGCTGAGCAGCGAGGTCGCCTCCGGCCCGGCCTGGGCGCGCTTGAGATAGGTCGCCATGTCCGACATCGCGATCTTCACGTTGAAGCCGGCTTCGGTCAGCATCTGCTGGATCGCCTGGACGATACGCTGGTCGAAGACCGGCGCGGTGGCGAGGTCGATCTCGGCCTTCGCGGCCGGCCCGGCTTCAGCGATCAGCGCCTTCGCCTTGGCGAGGTCGTGCTCCGGCGCCTTGATGCCATCGACCCAGCCGAAGATCGCCGGCGTCAGCAGTTCCGGCACGGGCTTGTCATGGCCACCGAGCAGGCCGTCGATCATGGCCTGCTTGTCGAGCGCGTAAGCCGCGGCCAGCCGGAGCTTGGGATTGTCGAAAGGCGGCTTGGTCGTGTTGAGCCGGACATAGGCGACGCGCTCGGTCAGGCCGATCAGGGCCTGGGCCTTGGGAGAGGACTTGAGCTGGGCGGCCTGGTCGGCATCGAGCGTGACGACGAGGTCGCTCGCGCCGGCTTGCAGATTGGCGAGGCGGGTCGCCGCGTCCGGCACGGCGCGGAAGGTCACCACCGGGAAGGGCGCCTTGGTACCCCAATAGGCGTCGTTGCGCGTGAGCTGGACGTTCACGCCGCGCTGCCAGGATTCGAACCTGTACGGGCCGCTGCCGACGGGCTTCAGGTTGAAGGCATCCTTGCCGACGGCCTCGACCACGGCCTTCGGGACGATCGAGAGCTTGACGAGCTGCGCCAGCAGCGCCGGGTAGGGGCCGGCGGTGACGAGCTTCACCTTGGTCGGCGACAGCGCGATCGCCTCGGTGATCTTGTCGAACTGACCGAGCTGGGGGCTGGCGAATTTCGGATCGGTGATGCGCTTGACACTGAAGACGACATCGTCGGCGGTCAGCTTCGAGCCGTCATGGAAGGCGATGTCGCTGCGCAGGTCGAATTCGATCTCGTTATCCGAGACCTGCTTCCAGGCGGTCGCGACCTGCGGGACGATCGCGCCCTTGTCGTCGCGGGTGACGAGATTGTCGAAGATGTTGCGGTAGACATAGTAGCTGTCCGGGTTCCACTGCACCTGCGGGTCGAGCGAGGACGGCTCGTTGACGAGGTCGACGACGAAACGCTCCTTGGCGGCGAGCGCCGGCCCGGCCGCGAGGCCGAGCGCGGTGGCGACGAGGAAGGCGGCTGCGGCTTTCGAAACACGGCTCATCGCGATTTCTCCTCGGAAAGGGCGGTGGAAGGCTTGCGGTCGTTCGTGTTCCGGCGCGCCCGGCGGCTGCGCACGGAAACGGGTTCGTTCTGCGGAAGCAGGCGGGCGGTCGCGAGAAAGCCGTGCGCCACCGCGTCGGTGAAGCGCTTCTGCTCCTCCTGGAGCGCCAGAAGCGCGGCTTCGCGGTCGCCGCGCAGGAGCGCATCGAGCAACGGGCGCGGATCGGTCGCGGGTGCCGCAGCGCCGGCCATTTCGAGCGAGCGCGTCAGGCGTTCGGTGTGATCCCAGAGATCGCGCAGCCAGATTGCGATGAAACCGCCGGTCCTTTGCGCGAGCAGATCGAGCGCCTGCCGGCAGAGCTGCTGCGCCATCGTGCGTGCGGAAGCGTCGTCCCGCCCTATGACGGCGTCGATCGCTCCGCGCAGGCTGCCGAGCAGGGCAGTGCTGCGCTCATCGAGCGGCTTCTCGACCAGGGCTGGCTCGATCCGCAAACGCGCCTCGACGATCGCGCTCGCCAGCGCGCCATCGACCGTCGCGACGCGCCAGCCCTGCCGCGCATGCCGGGCGACGAAGCCGGCTGTCGCGAGCTCGGTCAGCGCAACACGGACAGCCGCGCGTCCAAGCCCGAAACGCTGTGCGAGATCACCCTCATGGACATAGGTGCCGGGCGCGAGCTCGCAGCGGACGAGCGCCTGCCGCAGGCGCCGGCTCGCGAAGGCGATGTCGCTCTCGGCCGCTGGCGGCTTGGGAAGCGAGAAGGGCGATTGATCAAGCATGAGCCATGCTGGCTCAGTTTTTAAGATCTGACAATCGTTTTGTGAGATGTCAGAAGCGCATGATCAAGCGCAGTTGCACCCCACCGTGCATGACGGGGCTATGGGGGCGATCCTGTTTGAACGATGGGCCGGCAGCTTGCGCTGCCGGGGGCCTATTGCTCGGCTGTGATGGTGCTCGCCGCGGGCGCGGCCTGCGCCAGGAAGAAGAACGCCAGCGACGCGCACCAGACGATCAGGCCGAAGACGGTGGCGCCGGCCAGAACCAGCCCGAAGCCACCCTGCGCATGAAGCACGGCCAGCATCGGCACGACGAAGCCGCTGACGGTGAAGCCGAGGAAATAGCGCACGCTGAAGGCCTTGGCGCGGTGCTGCGCCGGCACGTAGCGGGCGACCATCGCGTCGTTGACGACGACCTGCCCGTAGATCGCGGCCATGGTCATGACGAGGCCGATCAGCAGCGGCACGCCGGAGGTCGTCGCCGCGAGCGCGAGGCCCAGCGGCTGGAACAGCGCCAGCCCGACGAACAGGGCCGGCAGCGTGTAGCGATCGACCAGCCGGCCCATCAGCCATTGCGTGGCGGCGCCGAAGACGAAGACGAGCGTCGCCAGCGAGCCGATCAGCGCCAGCGGCAGGTCGAGGCCTAGGCGCTCGTCGATGACCTTCGGCAGCGCGATGGTGGTGATGTTGAAGGTCATGCCGCCGGCGATGATCGCGACGGCGAAGATGGCGAGCAGAGCCTTCGGCCGATTGACGGGGATCAGCTCGGCCTTGCCGGAGCGGTTGGCGGACGGGTTTCCGTCGCCGGGCACGAGCGCGATGAAGGCGGCCCCCAGAACGAGGCAGACGAGGCCCGGCAGGATGAAGGCGAAGCGCCAGCCGAAATTCGCGGCGATGAGCGCGGTGACGCCGGCCGCCGAGGCCGCGCCGAGATTGCCCCAGACGGCGTTGACGCCGAGGTCGCGGCCGAGCTGGCGGGCATGGCTGACCAGCATGGTCGAGCCGACCGGATGATAGATTGCCGAGGCCACGCCGAGCACGAGCAGCCAGCCGGCGAAGGCGGCGGGCCGGTCCGCGCTGGCGACGCCGAGGCAGGACAGGCCATAGCCGATGAAGAACACGGCGAGCATGTTGCGCCGGCCGAACTTGTCCGAGAGCCAGCCCATCGGCAGCGAGCACAGGCCGAAGGCGACGAAGGCGCCGGTCGCGAGGCCGATCAGCTCCGCGTAGCTCAGGTTCGTCTGCGCGGCGATGGCAATGACCGCCGTCGGATAAATCAGCAGCACGAAATGATCGAGCGCATGGGCCGCGTTGACGAAAAGCAGGGTGCGCCTGGACAGCGTCTCGGGGCTCATGGGGGTCTCACAGCAATGATGCGTGATCCTAGCTTGACCCGTTAAGCCTGTCGGGTCGTTATTCGACATAATCGGGCCAAAAAGATCGGGTGATGCGCAGCGAGAGCGAGGCCTATCAGACGGTGCCACGTGCCGTCGCCGTGATGCCGAAGAGCTATGAGGCCGGCGCGAGCACGGGCTGGCACAGCCATCCGCGCGCGCAATTGCTCTATGCCACAGCCGGCCTGACCCTGGTGCGGGCGGAGGATGGGACATGGGTGCTGCCGGCCCGGCACGCGCTCTGGATTCCGCCACTGCTTTCGCATGAGGTCAGGATGCATGGCGCGGTCTCGATGTGCTCGGCCTATATCGCGCCCGAGGCGGTCGGGGTCTTGCCGACAGGATGCCGCGTGCTGGAGGTCTCGGCCCTGCTGGCCTCGGCGCTGGAGGCGCTTTCGGCCGAGCCGCTGCTCTATGACGAGACCGGGCGCGGTGGCCATCTCGCCGCGCTGATCCTCGACGAGATCGCGCGGGCGCCCGAGACGGCGCTGACGCTTCCCTTGCCGCGCGATCCGCGCCTGCGGCGGATCTGCGATGCGCTGTTGAAGGACCCGGCACTGGACATCGATCTCGACGGCTGGGCCGAGCGAGCCGGTGCAAGCCGGCGTACCCTGACGCGCGGCTTCCGGGCCGAGACGGGCATGAGCTTCGGCGACTGGCGTTCGCGCCTGCGTGTGCTCAGGGCCATGACGATGGCGAGCGACGGCGTGGCGCAGCACCAGATCGTCAGGGCGGTCGGCTATCACGACCAGCGTGCGTTGCGTACCGCAGCGCGACGCGTCCTCGGCCGGGTCGATCTGTCCTGACAGGGGCCGGTCAGCGCGATTGCAGCGTCGGGTCGAGCCGGTCGCGAATCCAGTCGCCGACGATCGAGATCGACATCGTCGTCAGGAAGATCGCCATGCCCGGCAGCACAGCGATCCACCAGGCGCTGGTCAGATAGGCGCGGCCGGCGCCGAGCATCTGGCCCAGGCTGGTCAGGGGCGGGCGGATGCCGAGGCCGAGGAAGCTGAGCGATGTTTCCAGCAGGATCACCTGCGGGAAATTCAGCGTGAACTGGACGATCAGCACGCTCAGGATGTTCGGCAGGACATGCCGGAGATAGACATGTCGGGCCGGCGCGCCGAGCGCGGTCACCGCCGTCGCATAGCCCTGCGTATTGGCGGCGATGACGACGCCGCGCGTCAATCGCGCGAAGACCTCCCAGCCATAGAAGCCCATAATCGCGACGAAGAGGAAAAAGCCGCCGCCGAACAGGGCTATCAGCGCCAGCGCGATCATCATGAAGGGCAAGGACGCCTGCACGTCGGCCAGCATCATGATCGCTTCTTCCGCCAGCCCACGGAAGTGGGCGGCAATGAAGCCGAGCGTGGTGCCGATGAAGGCGCCGATCAGCGTGCCGCCGAGCGCGACGAGCACGCTGAAGCGGATCGCGTAGATCAGGCGGCTGAGCACATCGCGCCCGAGCTCGTCGGTCCCCAGCAGATGCTCCGGCATCCCCCCGAGGAAGGCCGGCGGCTTCAGGCGCTTCAATAGCGATTGGGTGCGGTAATCGTAAGGCGCCAGCCAGTCGGCGAAGAGGAAGATCACGAGGATCAGGCCGAGCAGGATGAGGGCCATGACCACGAGGGTGGGATAGCGTGCCTCGGCGCGGACCGGCGCATCGTCCTTCCGGCGGAACAGGCTCGACAGCGCCATCTCAGCTCTCCGAGCGGGCGGCGCGCATGCGCGGGTCGATCAGCGTGTAGATCGCGTCGACGGCGAGATTGGCGAGCACCATCGTGATCGAGGTCATGATCAGGATCGCCTGCACCAGCGCGAAATCGCGCGAGGTCACCGCATTGACCAGAAGCCGCCCGACGCCCGGTACCGCGAACACGGTCTCGACGATGATCGAGCCGGCGACGAGATCGCCGAGCTTGAGGCCGATGATCGTGATGATCGGGATCGCCGCATTGGGCAGGGCATGCCAGAGCACGCGGCGCGGCCGCGGCACGCCCTTGGCCCGGGCGGCGACGACATATTGCTTGTTCAGCACTTCGAGCATGGCCGAGCGCGTGAAGCGGGCGAAGGTGCCGGCGAAATGCGTGCCCAGCGTGATCGCCGGCAGGATCAGGTGCCAGATCGTCTGGTCGCCGGAACTCGGCAGCATGCGCCAGTGCAGCGAGAACAGCAGGATCAGCAGAATCCCTAAGAAGAAATTCGGCAGGCTGAAGCCGAGCACGGCGAAGCTCATGACGAAGCGGTCGACCGGCCGGTTGCGGTTGAGCGCGGCGACGATGCCGAGCCCGACGCCCAGCAGAAGGCCAAGCACGAAGGCGGTGAGCCCGAGCCGGAGCGTGCGCGGCAATGCTGCGGCGATGAGCTCGATGGCGGGCCGCTGATCGGAAAGCGACAGGCCGAAATCGCCCTGCGCGATCCCTGCGACATAGGAGACGTATTGCTGCCAAAGTGGCCGGTCGAGCCCGAATTTCTCGCGATAATGCGCGATGACTTCGGCGGGAGCCTGATCGCCGACCAGCGCCTCGATCGGGTCGCCCGAGAGATTGAGCGCGACGAAGGTCAGTGTCACGATCAGCCACACGGTCAGGAGACCGCGTGCGAGTTTCGTCAGGAAAAGCCGGCCCGGCATCATGAGGCCATGCGGCTCTGCAGGCCGGTCAGCAGGTCGGGATCGTTGAGTAGAACGGCCTGCGGCGCATGTGCGAGGATAGCGCCAAGGCTCTCGCTATCGACGTCGCCGACGATGCGGCTCGTGCCTTTGCCGCCGGCGGTGACCCAGACCGGCACGCGTCCGAGCAGCCGCGCGGCGACAGGGCCGTCAAGAGCTCCTTCCCAGACGCGGAACGCACTCGCGCCTGCGGCGGCATAATGATCCGGATTGGCCTTGTCGGGCAGAAAGGCGAGGACCCGGATCCCCGGCACCGTCAGCGTGGCATGCGCGACCTGAAGCACCTCGCGCGCACCAACCCAGACCCGGTCGAGCACGCCGAGTTCCTTGATCACGCCAAGCACGGCGTCGATGATCGCAAGATCCCCGGTCTTGATGTCGATCAGCGCCTGGCGATGCGGGCAGATCGCGCTGAGCGCTTCGGCGAGCGTCGCGAGCTGCACGCCGCTGGAGCGGGCGATGGCCTTGAGGTCATCATGAGATGTCTCCGCGACCGCAGCGTCGCGGCCGGCGACACGGAGGAGATCGGGATCATGCGAGGCGATGACGACGCCGTCGGCGCTGAGCCGCGCATCGGTCTCGACGAGATCGGCGCCAGACACGATCGCAGCGCGATAGGCCTCCAGCGTGTTCTCGGGATAGCGCGCGGAATGGCCGCGATGGGCGATGACGAGCGGCCGGGTCATGACGCAACTCCCAGTTCACCAGCAAAATGGCAGCGGACGCTGCGGCCCTCGCCGAGCGGGCGCAGGCTTGGCATTTCGGCCGAGCAGCGCGGACGGGCGTAAGGGCAACGCGTGTGAAAATGGCACCCGGCCGGCGGGTTGGCCGGCGAAGGCGGGTCGCCCGCGAGGCGCACGGGCCGGGCCCCGCGCGAGGCCGAGAGGTCCGGAATCGCGGCGAGCAGGGCCATCGTGTAGGGGTGCATCGGCTGGCGATAGACCGGGTCGGTCGGGCCTTCCTCGACGATCTGGCCGAGATACATCACCGCGATACGGTGCGAGAGCTTCTTCACCACGCGCAGGTCGTGCGAGATGAAGAGATAGGCGATGTCGAAGCGCTCCTGCAGCTCCTGCAGCAGCTCCGTCACCGTCGCCTGCACGGAGACGTCGAGCGCCGAGACCGGTTCGTCGCAGACGATCAGGCTCGGCTTCATCGCCAGTGCCCGTGCGATCACGACGCGCTGCGCCTGCCCGCCGCTGATCTGATGCGGGAAGCGATCGGCCATCTCCGGCGCCAAGGCCACCGCCTGCATCAGGCGCAGGACTTCCGCATCGCGCCCGCTGCGTTCGCCGATCTCGTGCAGGTCGAGCGGCTCGCGGATCTGCCGGCCGATGCTCAAGCGCGGATCGAGCGCCGATTGCGGGTTCTGGAAGATCATCTGGATGTCGCGGCGCTGCCGCTGCCAGTCCTTCGGCGTCAGGCCGGTCAGGTCACGGCCCTTGAACAGGATCTCGCCGCCGCTCGGCCGTTCGAGCCCGACGATCATGCGGCCCGTCGTCGATTTCCCGCAGCCGGATTCGCCGACGAGCCCGAGCGTTTCGCCGATGCGCAAGGTCAGCGACACATCCTCGACGGCGCGGATGGTCCGCTGCGTCCTCAGGAAGGAGCGGCCGCCGCCGAAATGGCGGCGCAAGGCAGAGACGCGCAGCAAGGGCTCGGTCGCAGCGCTCATGACGCTGCCCGTTCGCGATAGACCGGCGCGGCGACGTCGAGACGCGGCATCGCGGCGAGAAGCTCGCGCGTATAGGGCGCTTCGGGCGCGTTCAGGAGGCGCTCGGCCGGGCCGGCTTCGACGACGCGGCCATGGCGCATCACCACCACATCATCGGCCATTTCCGCGACGACGCCCAGGTCATGGGTGACGAACAGGATCGCCATGCCGAGCTCGGCCTTGAGCTTGTTCAGGAGGTCGAGGATCTGCGCCTGGATGGTCACGTCGAGGGCGGTGGTGGGTTCGTCGGCGATCAGCAGGCGCGGCTCGCAAGCCAGCGCCATCGCGATCATCACCCGCTGCGCCATGCCGCCGGAAAACTGGTGGACGTAAGAAGCGAGGCGCTGCTCCGGTTCGGGGATGCCGACGAGGCGCAACAGCTCCAGCGCGCGGGCCTGACGCTGCGGCTCGGAGAGCGCGGTGTGCAGGCGCAGGGTCTCGCGCAACTGTGTCCCGACCGTGTGCAGCGGGTTGAGCGAACCGAGCGGGTCCTGGAACACCATGCCGATGCCGCGACCGCGGATCGTCTCAAGTTCGGCTTCGCTGGCAGCGGCGAGGTCGCGCCCTTCGAACAGGATGCGCCCTGCTGTCCGGCGCCCGTTCGCTGGCAGCAGACCAAGCACCGCCTGGCAGGAGACGCTCTTGCCGCTGCCGCTCTCGCCGACGATGCAGGTCGTCGTGCCCGGCCGTACCGCGAAGGAGACCGCGTGCAGGATGTCGGCATAGCCCTTCGCGGTGCGGAAGCCGACGGTCAGGCCCTCGACGGAGAGCAGCGCATCGCTGCCCCCCTCGGTCCCGATCCTGCGCCCGCTCCCCGTCACTTCGCGGCCAGCGAGAAGTTCGAGGGGCGGAAGTCCATGTAGTACTGGCTGTAGGGCGTCCAGTTGATGCCCTTCTTCACGCCGTAGCCGGTGACGGGGTTGTAGAGCATCGTCATCGGCATATCGTCCTCGAAGGCCGTCAGCAGCTTGGCGAAGGCGGCGCGGCGCTTGGCCTCGTCGGTCTCGGCGGTCAGCTCCTTGGCGGCGTCGTTGAAGGCAGGGCTCGCGCCATAGAGCTTCCAGGTCTTCTGGTTCTCGCTCTCGGGCCCCCACAGCGTCAGGATCGCGCCGGACGGATCGGGCACGCGATAGGTGTTCGACCAGGCGAAGACCTGGGCGCCCGGCTTGCGCACCTCCTTGAAACTATCGACGAAGTCGATGCGGGCATTGATGCCGACAGCGCGCCACATCTCCTGGATCACCTGCGCCGCCTCGACATTGTAGAGGTAGTAGTTCGGGATCAGCCGGTAGGAGATTTCCTGGCCCTTGTAGGAGCTTTCCGCGAGCAGCTTCTTGGCCAGCGCCGGATCATAGGCGTAGCCCTTGTTCTCCTTGACATAGATCGGCCCGAAGCTCGGGAGCTGGTGACCGTTCGGCGTATAGGTCTGGCCCTTCCAGAGCGCGTCGATCAGCGCCTTGCGGTCGATCGACAGGCTCATCGCGTGGCGCAGCTTCTTGTCGGCGAGCACGGGGTCGCTGGTGTTGAACTGGAGGACATGGCTGTTCTCCAGCGGCTCGGTCTTCACCGAGACATCCTTGTAGCGCTTCAAGCCATCCCATTGGTCCGGCGGCAATTCGACCGCGATGTCGAAATCACCAGCGACGAGGCCGGCAACGCGGGCCGCGACCTCGGGCACCGAGCGGAAGGTGATGGACTTGGCTGCGGGCTGGCCGCCGAAATAGCGATCGAAGGCCGCGAGCGTGATCTTGTCGTTCTTCTGGTAGTCGACGAAGCTGTAGGGGCCGGTGCCGACTGGCTTCCAGCGCAGGGCCTTGGCGGCCTGGTCCATCCAGACCTTGGAATCGACGCCCTCCTTGCGGAAGGCGTTCCACGGCTCGTCGCAGATCGCGAAGGACATGTAGCTCGACAGGCGATGCTCCATGATCGGGTCATGTTGCGCCACCGTGATCCGCACGGTGAAATCGTCGAGCTTCTCGACATTGGTGAAATTGCCGAAATAGACGCGGCCTTCAGGGTAATAGGCCTTCGGCCCCCAGAGCCGGTCGGGCGAGAAGGTCGCCAGCACGTCATTGGCGTCGAACGGGCTGCCGTCATGGCAGACGACGCCGCGGCGCAGCTTCAGGTCGAAGGTGGTCGGCGTCGTCCAGGACCAGCTTTCGGCGAGGCCGGGCACGAGACTGGCGCCGCCATCGGCCTTCGGCTTGGCGAAGTCGCGCCGGATCAGCGTGTCGAAGATCGAGTAGTAGATGCGGGTATCGACATTGCCGGTGTGCTCGCCGGGGTCGAGCGAGCGCGCGAGCTCGTTGACGGCGACGGTGAGGGCGGGCCGCTCCTGCGCGGTGGCGCTTGAGCAAGCCATGGCGGCGAGGCCTGCGCCGAGCATGACCCCCGGGATCGCCTTGCTGATGGTCGAGGTCTTCATCGCACTCTCCTGGGGAACAGGTTTTCGTCGGTGATCGGGCGGAAATGGCTGCGGCGGCCCTAACCGGGCTTGCCGCGAAACAGGCGTTGCAGGGTCTCGACCTTCGCCAGCGTTTCCAGCGAGCGGCCGTCATCGGTGCGCGACAGTTCCAGGATCAGCGTGTTGCAGATCGCCATCGGCACGGTCAGCGAATGGAACTCGCCCTGCTCGCCGCGCGCGGCGACGAGCTGCATGTCGCAGGCGGGAACGCCGGTGCGCCTGTCGGTGATCAGGAGCGTCTTCGCTCCGATCTCGCGGGCGCAGGCGACGAGGCGGGTCATCGCCGTGCTTTCATGCCGGAAGATCAGCGCGATCACGACATCGCCGACGGCAAGGCCGAGCAGCTGGTCGGCCGCCTGCCAGTCGGCATGGGCGACGACCGTTGCGCGATAGCCGGAGCGGACGAGGCGCCGCACGAACAGATCGGCGAGGCTGCTGGCATGACCTTCGCCGGCAACGAGAATGCGCCCGGCCTGCCGCAGCATGTCGGCCGCGGCGACGATCTCCGTATCGGATATCTGGCTCACCAGCGCGCCGAGCGCGCGAATCTCGCCCTCGACGACAGAGCCGAGCAGGGAATCGCCGCGCACCCGGTCGAGCCGGCGCCGCACCCGGACCGACGCGTCGAGATCGGCGACGACGGTGTCCTGCAGCGCGCCGCGCATCTCGCGATAGGAGGCGAAGCCGAGCTTGCGGGCGAGGCGCCCGGCGGTCGAGGCATGCACGCCGGCCTGCTCGGCGACCTTGTGCGAGGGCAGGAAACTGCCCGCCGTGCGGTTGGCCAGGAGAACCTCGACCAGCCGGCGATCCGACTCGGTCAGTTCGTCCTGCCGCGCCGCGATGATCTCCGTCAGGTTCATCGTCTCTTCCATGCCCGCCAGCGTAACGGAGCCTTGCGGCGCTCTGCAAGTTAAATTGCAGACTCGCCTATCGGCAATTTATGTTGCATACACAGGCATCGCTCCGCATGGTTACAGAGATATGACGGACATCGCCTCGCATCGCGGCGGCGCCAGGATCTGGCCCGAGAACAGCCGCATCGCCTTCCGCAATTCCGCGGTCCTTCCGGTCGATTTCATCGAGTTCGACATTCATCGCAGCCGCGACGGCGTGTTGGTCGTCCACCATGATCCGCTGCTCGGCCGGACGGCCTCAGGCGAAGGCGCGGTCGGTGACATGGGCTGGGCCGCGCTGCAGGCGGTGGAGCTGATCGGGACCGATGGCGAAACCATCCCGAGCTTCGATGAGGTCCTCGATATCCTCGAGCCGAGCGGCATCAGGCTGCGCATCGAGCTGAAGACGCGGCAGGGAGGGGTGCGCTATCCGGGGATCGAGGCGCAGGTCGTGGCGCGGTTGCAGGAAAAGCGCCTGCTGGATCGCACGACCTTCACCTCCTTCGACCTGCCGACGCTGGCGGAACTCCTGCGCCTTGCGCCCATGGTGCCGACGATCTGGCTGATCGCCGACAAGCTGCTGGCGCCCCCCGCGCGCGACCTTCGCGGTATCTGCCGCAAGGCGGGGGCCGCCGGCGTACCCGAGATCGCGATCCGCATCGCGCACGCCCGGGATGGCGATGGCGAGGCATGCCGCAGCGAGGCTGTGAAGCTGGGCTATTACGGCGCCCATGACGAACCGGCGATAAGGAAGGCTTACGCCGATGGAGTGAGCGCCTTCACGACCGATCGGCCGGATATCGCCATCTCAATCCGGAGCGAGTTGAGCGAGGGGCGCGTTTAGAACTTTCAGCGTCTGGCCGAAATGCGAGCTGGCCCGGCCTGGGGCCTCGGTTTCGGCGTGAGATCGACCCTCTACGCAAGCCGCCGTTGCGGGGAGTGGGCGATGAAGCAATCCAGGAGTCCGGGCTGGCCAGTTTCACTCGGTCGCCTGGGTTGCTTCGCAGAACACGCGGGGAGGAGGGGAAGCCCCGCGAGCCTGCAATGATGAGGTGGGCTCGCGGAGAGCCTGCCCGAAAAGCCGGCTCGTGCTCGTGGTCAGGCTGCTCCGTCGTCGCGGCGCGCGATCGTTTCCACGATCGCGACGGCA
The DNA here is from genome assembly GCF_059416005.1 of Allobosea sp. GW821-FHT09G06. Taxonomy (NCBI): domain Bacteria; kingdom Pseudomonadati; phylum Pseudomonadota; class Alphaproteobacteria; order Hyphomicrobiales; family Alloboseaceae; genus Allobosea; species Allobosea sp. GW821-FHT09G06. The sequence goes on from NZ_JBWKOI010000008.1 coordinate 99,211, forward strand.
AGTGCGCGGTCGCGCTGCGAGCGGATGCGCCCGAACGCGGCATCGAGCTTGCTGGATTGCGGCGGCCTTTCGTCGGCCGTTGCATAATCGGCCGCGTCCTCGGCAAATCCGGCCTCGGCCGGGGCCAGGCCCTCGAAGAAGGCCGCCGGACTGGTCCCGAGAAAGCGCGCGAGCATGAAGAGCGCCCCTGCGCTCAGCCGGTCCTTGCCCTTCTCGTAGTTGCCCATCTGCTGGAACGAGACGTCGAGGACGGCCCCAAGATCGGCCTGGCTCAGGCCGCGCTTCTTGCGGAGAATGCGCAGCCGATCTCCGATATGGCGGTTGATCGCCTCAGCTTCCGTACGCATCCCGCCCTCCCGCGGTATCGAGCCGGAAAGTCATTGTGACTCCACAACCACGAATTCGTCCAGTTCATCTCAAAAGTTACACGAGAATTATCTGGGATGCGTTGCGATAGGACAAATGGCAGTGCCGGATTCATGGCAGGTCCAGATGCCGATAGTCGCGAACCCAACGGCAGCCTGCAGTCTCGGGCCAAGCTGCTCCGGCCGGCGCGATATCGCGCCGCCGGAGCCACTGAAGATGCTCAGCGCCGCTTACGCAGCCTTGGCGAGAAAGTCCTCGGCGTAGTGACAGGCGACCTTGCGGCTGTCGATCTCGCGCTTTTCCGGCCGCTCGGCCCGACAGCGATCGGTGACATGCGGGCAGCGCGTCGAGAACACGCACCCCTTCGGCGGGTTCAACGGGGAGGGCAGTTCGCCGCGCAGGATGATGCGCTCGCGCTTGCCGGCATCGACGCGTGGCGTCGAGGCGAGCAGCGCCTGCGTATAGGGATGGAGAGGCCGCGCGTAGATGCGCTCCTTCGGCCCGTGCTCGATGGCATTGCCGAGATACATCACCATCACGTCATGGGCGATGTGCCGGACGACGCTGAGGTCGTGCGAGATGAAGAGATAGGCGAGCTTCAGCTCGTCCTGCAGATCGGCCAGCAGGTTCAGCACCTGCGCCTGGATCGAGATGTCGAGCGCCGAGACCGGCTCGTCCGCGACCACGACCTTGGGCGAGAGGATCAGCGCACGCGCGATCGCGATGCGCTGGCGCTGGCCGCCCGAGAACATATGCGGATAGCGGGCATAATGCTCGGGGCGTAAGCCCACCTTGGCCATCATCGCGCGCGCCTTCTCGGTGCGCTCGGCGGCGGAGAGGTCGGTGTTGATCTTGAGCGGCTCCTCCAGGATCGTCCCGATCTTCTTGCGTGGGTTGAGCGAGCCGTAAGGGTTCTGGAACACGAACTGGACGGTGCGGCGCAGGCGCCTGCGCTCGCTCGTCGGCGGCGAGACGGCATCGAGCCCGTCCAGCGTCAGCGCTCCGGCGGTCGGCTTCTCGATCAGCGTCGCCATGCGGGCCAGCGTCGACTTTCCGCAGCCGGATTCGCCGACGACGGCGAGCGTGCGCCCGGCCTCGACAGCGAAGGAGACCTTGTTCACCGCCTGCAATTGCGCCGGCGGTTTGAAAAGGCCCTGCTTGACCGGGTAGATCTGCGTCAGCTCGCGCGCTTCGATCACGGGATGGCTCATCGCACGGCCTCCTTCGCCTGGCCGGCTTCGTCGCGGGCGCGCTCGGCGTCCCGGTTCGCATCGCCGAGCGGATAGTGGCAGCGCACGCGCCCATCGGCCCAGTTCCGGAGTTCTGGCTGGATAGTGCGCGAATGCTCGGTCGCATAGGCGCAGCGCGGCGAGAACAGGCAGCCCTTCGGCCGGTCGTTCAGGCCGGGCACCATGCCGGGAATGGTGGCAAGCCGGGTCGCATGCTCGCTGCGCTCGGGCAGGGCCGAGAGCAGCGCGGCGGAATAGGGATGCTGCGGATTGGCGAAGAGCGCGTCGACCTTGCGCTCTTCCATGATCTGCCCGGCATACATCACCATGATGCGCTGCGCGGTTTCGGCGACGACGCCCATGTTGTGGGTGATCAGCACCAGCGCCATGTTGCGCTCGCGCTGCAGCGTCATCAGCAGTTCGAGGATCTGTGCCTGGATGGTGACGTCGAGCGCGGTGGTCGGCTCGTCGGCGATCAGCAGGCGCGGATTGCAGGCGATCGCCATCGCGATCATCACGCGCTGGTTCATGCCGCCGGACATCTGGTGGGGATAAGCCTTGAGACGGCTTTCCGGCGCGGGAATGCCGACCTGTTCGAGCAACTCGATCGAGCGGCGCTTCGCGGCCTTGCTGTCCATGCCCTCGTGCTTCCTGAGGGTCTCCGCCAGCTGGAAGCCGATGGTGAAGCACGGGTTCAGGCTGGTGCTCGGCTCCTGGAATATCATCGCCACGTCCTTGCCGGTGAGCTGGCGGCGCTCGCGGGCGGACATGGTGAGCAGGTCGCGGCCGTCGAAGCGCAGCTTGTCGGCGCGGACGCGGCCGGGATAGCCGACGAGGCCCATCAGCGCGAGCATGGTGACACTCTTGCCGGAGCCGGATTCGCCGACGACGCCGAGCACCTCGCCCTCGTCGAGGGTGAGGTCGATGCGGTCGACGGCGCGCAGCGTTCCCTGGGAGGTCGGGAATTCGACGCTGAGGTTTTCGATTTCGAGCAGGGGCATGGGATCAGCGCTTCAGCTTGGGGTCGAGCGCATCGCGCAGGCCGTCACCGAGAAGGTTGAAGGCGAGCACGGTGATGAGGATGGCGAGGCCGGGGAAGGTGACGACCCACCAGGCGCGCAGCACGAACTCGCGCGCATCGGCGAGCATCGTGCCCCATTCCGGGGTCGGCGGCTGGGCGCCCAATCCGAGGAAGCCGAGTGCCGCGGCATCGAGGATCGCGGTGGAGACGCCGAGCGTCGCCTGCACGATCAGCGGCGCGGCGCAGTTCGGCAGGATCTCGGAGAACATCAGCCGGACCGTCTGCGCGCCCGAGACCTGGGCGGCGACGACATAGTCCTTGCTTGCCTCGGTGATGACGGCGGCGCGAGTGATGCGGACGTAATGCGGCAGCACGACGATGGCGACGGCGAGCATCGCGTTCATCAGGCCGGGGCCGAGGATCGCCACGATGACGATGGCGAGCAGCAAGCTCGGCATCGTCATCAGGATGTCCATCAGGCGCATGATCGCGATATCGGCGATGCCCTTGAAATAGCCGGCGATCAGCCCGAGCACGATGCCGACGACGATCGCGAGCGCGACGACCGCGATGCCGATCACCAGCGAGAGCCGCGCGCCGTAGAGCAGGCGCGAGAGGATGTCGCGGCCGATCGCGTCGGTGCCGAGAGGGTAGGCGAGCGATCCGCCCGCCTGCCAGAATGGCGGTTTCAGGAAGACCGCGTTGTTGGTCAGGTTCGGGTCATGCGGCGCGATCCAGGGCGCGAACAGCGCGCAGACCAGCACCAGCACGATGACGACGAGCCCGGCGACGGCGCCGCGATTGGCGCTGAAATAGGTCCAGAACTCGCGCAGCGGATGGGGCGGGGCTACGCTCGGCACGGCGGCCGGGGCTTGCAGGGTTTCGGTGCTCATGCGGCGAGGCTCCGATGGGAGCAAAAGGAAAAGCGGTGGGTCATTTCGCGTGCCTGATGCGCGGGTTGATCAGGCCGTAGAGCAGGTCGACGAAGAGATTGACGCTCATCACCACGACGCCGAGCAGCAGCGTGCCGCCCTGAAGCACGGGATAGTCGCGCCGGCTGATCGCCTCGATCAGCCATTTGCCGACGCCGGGCCATGAGAAGATCGTCTCGGTCAGGATCGCGCCGGTGAAGAGCGTGCCGACCTGCAGGCCGATGACGGTGACGACCGGAATCAAGGCGTTGCGCAGGGCATGCAGCGCGACGACGCGGATCGGCGCCATGCCCTTGGCACGGGCGGTACGGATATAGTCTTCGCCGAGCACTTCCAGCATGGCCGAGCGCGTCATGCGCGCGATGACCGCGAGCGGCACGGTGCCGAGCACGATCGCCGGCAGGACGAGATGCGACAGGGCCGACCAGAAGGCGTCGATATCCCCGGCGAGCAGGCTGTCGATGGTCAGGAAACCGGTGACAGGCTCGATGAAATACTGCACCGCGATGCGGCCCGAGACCGGCGTGATGCCGAGCTGCACCGAGAACAGCAGGATCAGCAGCAGCCCCCACCAGAAGATCGGCATCGAATAGCCGGTGAGCGATATGCCCATCACGCCATGGTCGAAGATCGAATTTCGCTTCACCGCGGCGATGATGCCGGCGGGGAGGCCGACGAGCAGCGCGATGATGATGGCGCAGAGCGCAAGCTCGATCGTCGCCGGGAAGAGCTGGCCGAACTCGGAGAGCACGCTGTCGCGGGTCACGATGGACTTGCCGAGATCGCCCTGTACGACCCGCTCGATATATTTGCCGTACTGGACGAGCAGAGGCCGGTCGAGACCGTATTCGGTCAGGAGCTGGGCGTGGCGGGCGGCGTCGATGCCGCGTTCGCCGGCCATGGTCTCGATCGGGTCGCCGGGAACGAGGCGGACGAGGAAGAAGGCTAGCAGCGTGATGCCGATGAAGGTCGGGACGACCAGGCTCAGCCGGGTGAAGATGAAGCGCAGCATGGTTCTGCCAGTCTTTTTGGCCGGAGCACATCCTGCGCAGCGGCTTGTCTTGTCGTTTTATTCAAGTTCGAATTTTGGCGGAGCGCAAAACACCAGATCGGGAGAAAGATCAAGGACGAAGCGTGGAAAATCGTGGATTTCGACGTTGAATTCGCAGTGGCGCGCGCCGATGCGCGCAAGACCTGAAAATATCAGCGCTGCCATGGCGCAATGATCGAAATCAGGCAGGTGCGGGCCGAGCAATAAATGCTCGGCCCGCACCAAGATTCAGGCCTGTGGCATCACTTGCCGATATCGACGCCGTAGAAGACGTGGCGGCTGAACGGCGAGAGCTTGAAGTCCTTCACCTCCTTGCGGATCGGCTTCAGCTGCACCGCATGGGCGATGGTGAACCAGGGCGACTGCTCCTTGAAGATCACCTGCGCCTGCCGGTAGAGCCTCTCGCGCTCGGCCTGGTCGGTGACCGTCTTCGCCTTCGTCACCAGTTCCTCGAAGGGCTGGTAGCAGAACTTGGCGACGTTCGAGCCGTTGGTCTTGGCCGAGTCGCAGCCGAGCAGCGTGTGCAGGAAGTTGTCCGGATCGCCATTGTCGCCGGTCCAGCCGAGCATGCCGGTCTGGTGCTCGCCCGCCTGCATGCGCTTGCGGTACTCGCCCCATTCGAAGCTCTTGATCTCGGCCTTGACGCCGACCTTGGCGAGGTCCGCCTGCATCAGCTCCGCGATGCGCTTGGCGTTCGGGTTGTAGGGACGCTGCACCGGCATCGCCCAGAGGTCGATCTCGAGGCCGTTCGGATAGCCGGCCTCGGCCAGTTCCTTCTTGGCCGCTTCCGGATCGAAGGGATCGTCCTTGATCGTCTCGTTATAGGACCACATCGACGGCGGGATCGGGTTGGTCGCCGCGACGCCGCTGGAGAGATAGACCGCGTCGATGATCGCCTTCTTGTTGATCGCCTTGTTGATGGCGCGGCGGACCTTCACGTCGTCGAACGGCTTCTTGGTGGTGTTGTAGGCGAGATAGCCGATGTTCAGGCCTGGCTGCTCCAGAATCTCGACATTGGCGTCCTTCTTGATGGCGTCGAGATCGGCCGGGTTCGGATAGGGCATGACATGGCATTCGCCCTTCTGGAGCTTGGCCCAGCGCACCGAGGCGTCCGGCGTGATCGCGAAGATCAGGTCGTCGATCTTGGCCTTGCCGGCCCAGTACTCAGGATGGGCCTTGTAGCGGATGATCGCATCCTTCTGGTACTGCACCAGGGAGAACGGGCCGGTGCCGATCGGGTCCTGATCGATCTTCTCGGGCGTGCCGGCCTTGAGCATGGCGTCGGCATATTCCTTCGACTGCACGCTGGCATATTGCATCGCGAGGTCGGAGAGGAACGGCGCCTCCGGCTGGTTCAGCGTGATCTTGACCGTGTAGTCATCGACCTTCTCGACCGATTTCAAGAGCTTGGGCATGCCCATGTCGTTGAAATAGGAATGGTTCGAGCTGGTCACCTTGAAGAACGGATGATTCTCCTTCCACTGCCGCTCGATCATGAACATGATGTCGTCGGCGTTGAAGTCGCGCGTCGGCTTGAAGGTGCGGTTGGAGTGCCACTTCACGCCCTTGCGCAGGTGGAAGGTGTAGGTCAGGCCATCCGGCGAGATGTCCCATTTCTCGGCGAGCGCCGGCTGGACCTTGGTGCCGCCGCGCTCGAACTGCACGATCGTGTCGTAGATCTGGGTGTTCGCATCGAAGGACGTGCCGGTGGTGTTGACGCTCGGCGCGAAATTCTCGGGGCTGCCCTCCGAGCAATAGACCAGCGTCTTGGCCATCAGCGGCTGTGCCGCCATCAGCGCGGCGGCCGACAGCGTCGCCAACAGAATTGTCTTCATGGATGTCTCCTTGAACGCCTTTCCGCCCGAGCAGGGCGGTGAATGGCCCCGTTGTATCGGAAGCTCCGTGGGCGGAAGTCCCCGGGCCGCCTTGTCTACAGCTTATTGAAATTAAGGAAGCGCGGATAGCCGTCTCGGAAGGCGCGAAGGCCGGCTCCGGGCGAAGGTAAACGATTGTGCAGGAACGGATTCCGCTGACGCGAGGCGGTTTTCGCCTGTCATCCGGAGCTTATTCGAAAGTCTATGGGCTCCAGACGAAGCCGGCGTTTCGGGCAGGCGCTCAGAGCACCTCGCGCACCCGCACCAGCGTCGTGTCCATATGGCGGCCGATCGCTTCCGACAGCGCGTCCGCGTCGCGCTTCAGTAGGGCGGCCATCATGTCCTCGTGCTCGGCCACGGCCCCGGCCCATTTTTCGGGGCCTTCATTGCCGACGAAGCGCAGCCGCTTGATCCGGGCCTGCAAGGTGGTGTGCATCTCGGCCAGCACGGCATTGCCGGAGGCGGCGACGATGGCGCTGTGGATCGCCTGGTTCAGCTTGAAATAGTCGAGCCGGTCGCGCGTCGCATAGAGTGCGAGCATGTCCTTGTGCAGCTTGTGGATCGCCTCGATCGTCGTGTCGCTGGCCTCAGCGCAGGCGATCCGCCCGCCGAGCTGCTCGAGGCTCTTGATGACTTCGAGGATGTCGGCGAGGTCGCGCGCCGTGAACTTCCGGACGATCGCGCCCTTGGCCGGCAGGATCTCGACCAGCCCTTCGCTGGCGAGCGTCTTGATAGCCTCGCGTAAGGGCGTCCGCGAGACGCCGAGCTGGGCGCCGACCTGACCCTCGTTGATCCGCTGGCCGGGAGCGAGCCGCCCCTCGATGATCATGTCGCGCAGGCGCTCCAGCACCTCGTCATGGAGGGTCCGCCGCATGATCGGAGTATAGTCGGCCGCCGTCTCGCTCATCGTTGCTCCATTGTTTCCGGCCACTCCGTTACGGCACGCAGCTCCCGCGCTGTCAAACGGACGTGCTCTCATCGGTGGCAAAGAGCGCATCCTGCCGCCGGCGCATTGCCAGCAGGCCGGAGTTTTCGGGGATTTCGACATCGCCGAGACGGATGGCCTCACCGGCCCTGACCGCGCGGACGAGCGGCCGGTCGGCGACCAGATAGAACGGGGCAGGGCGGTCGTTCGCAAGCGCCGCCGCGGGCCTCACCTCGGCCCCGACATTCTCGATGCTGTGATGATGCCCGCCCATCTTGAGCACGGTACCGGTCGCGAGGTCGCGCTGCGCCACCGCGACGAGGTCCTGCCGTGGCCGATAATCGTCGCCATAGCCGGAACGGCCGAGGCCGGCGGCATCGAGGATCGAGGTCGCGACCTCGACGCCCAGCAGATGGCGCGGCAGGTAGAGCGCGGCGGTCTGGCCGCTGCGGCTGACGACATGGCCCTTGCCGGCGAGCATCTCCCAGGTCTCGGCATTGTCGCAGCGCACGACGATGAAGACGCCGCCGGCGAAGCTCGCTTCCTCCGCGAGGCGCAGATGGTGGAACACGTCGATGCGGCGCGTGCCGCCCATCAACCCGCCCTCGCTGCGCTCGGCGAAGAGATCGGCGAGTTCCGGAACGCGAGCCGGCGGCGCATGGAAGCCGGCAGCATCGGCCGAGAAGCCGAGTGCATTGGCGACCAGCGTCATCTCGCAGAGATCGGGCACGGCTCGTAGGGGAAAGGCCTCGCCGAGGATGCGCGCGCGCTCGGCGGCATTGGCGACGATGGAGCGCGAACCGGGCAGCCAATGCTCCCGCAGCGCCGGCAGCGAGCGGGTCACGCCGTTGCAGGTGACGTCGCCGGTCGCGGCGTCGAGGACGAAATCATACTCGCTCGACTTGCCGGCCGCGATGATCTCGAGGCCGATGATTTCGGCCCAGCTCGCCAGCGCGATCAGCAGGCTCGGCTGGTCGCCGTCGACCGGCGTCACCACCACACCCTTGTCGCGGGCGAGCCGCGCCAGACCCGGCCCGACGACGCTGTCGGCCTCCTTCGAGACCAGCGCGACATGGCGCTTGGCATCGATCGCGGCGAGGCTGTGCCGCGTTGCGGCTTCCGGGCTACCGGTCGCCTCGACGAGAAGCGCGAAGGGCAAGTCGATCACGACATCGAGGCTCGCCGCGGCGACGCATCGTCCGGCATGCCAGGCAGCCTTCGCCTGGGCGCTGGTCTCGCACAGGGCGATCTCGGCTGGCTCGAAACCGGCAGCGGCGAAAGCCTTGCCGGCAGCCTCTGCCGTCACATCCACCGCGATGCGCGCATTGACCAATCGCGTCCGGCGCGACTGCGCGAGATAGCTGCGCCCGAAGCTGCCGCTGCCGACGAGGCAGGTTTCGACCGGCTCCGTGAGCCCGGCGTAGTGCGCATGAAAATTCATTCGGCCCTCCTCCGGCGCAGTCTGGTTCGCAGCCTGCGCCGAGCGAATAAGTATATCGATTTTGATATGCTGCATACAGCATACTTGAGCGTTCGAGCCGCCTGTGTTAGCCAACGGAGCCAGAGGAACAGACAGGCAGCGGAGTGGCGGCCATGAATGAGCGGACGAATGACGCCTTGCCGGTGATCGCCGTGGCGATGGGCGATCCCTCCGGCATCAGTCCCGAACTGACGTCGCGCATCTTGTCGGAGGCCGATCTGCGCGGCGCGGCCCGCTATGTCGTGTTCGGCGACAAGCGCCTGCTCGATCTCGGCATCAAGGATGGCGGCGCCGATCCGCAGGTCCAGGTCGTTAAGGATGGCGAGGCGCTGCCGCTCGGCGACCGGCCGGTCTTCGTCGATCTCGCGAACCACGATCCCGCCGATCTCAAGCGCGGCACCGCGACGCTGGCCGGCGGCAAGGCCGCGACCGAGAATTTCCGCCGTGCTTTGCAATTCGCCGCTTCCGGCAAGGCTGATGCGGTGTTCTTCACGCCCTTCAACAAGGCGGCGATGCGCTTCGCCTATCCCGGCTATGACGACGAGATCCGCTTCGTGCGCGATGCCATCGGCTTCGAGGGCGCGGCGAGCGAGTTCAACATCCTCGACAAGCTCTGGAACGCCCGCGTCACCTCGCATATTCCGCTGTCCGAGGTTGCGCAGAACATCACGCAGGAGCGCATCCTGCGGGCGCTGACGCTGGCCGATGCCAATCTGCGCGCCGCCGGCTTCAACCCGCCGCGCATCGCGGTTGCCGGCATCAATCCCCATGCCGGCGATGGCGGCAATTTCGGCCGTGACGAGATCGAGACGATCGAGCCGGCGGTGAAGGCGGCCAAGGCCAAGGGCTTCACGGTCGAGGGGCCGTTCCCCTCGGACACCGTCTTCCTGCGCGCCAGGAACGGTGATTTCGACGCCGTGCTGACGATGTATCACGACCAGGGCCAGATCGCGATGAAGCTGATCGGCTTCGACCGTGGCGTCACCCTGATCGGCGGCTTCCCCTTCCCGATCTGCACGCCGGCCCATGGCACGGCTTATGAAATCGCAGGCCAGGGCATCGCCAATCTCGGCGCGACGCGGGCCGCGCTCGCGCTTGCCATCAAGATGGCCCAGGACGGAAAGGGCAAGACCCGCGCCGCCGCCTGACGCTCAACCCTTCTCGACAAAGCCGCCGGCAAGAGCGGCCTCGCACAATCAGAACCCAGGGAGAGAAACCATGAAGACCATCGCCATTTCGGCTGCGTTCGCCGGCGCGCTCGCGCTTGGCGGCATCGGTGCCGCGCAGGCCTGGGAGCCGACCAAGCCGATCGAGTTCGTCGTGACTTCCGGCGCCGGCGGCGGCACCGACAATTTCGCCCGCATCATCCAGTCGATCATCACCAAGCATAAGTTCACCGAGCAGCCGATCGTGGTGGTGAACAAGGGCGGCGGCTCCGGCGCCGAAGGCTATGTCTACGGCAAGGGCGCTAAGGGCGATCCGAACCGCGTCATCTTCGGCACCAACAATGCCTATCTGCTGCCTTACGTCGCCAAGCTCGGCTACAAGGTCTCGGACCTGACGCCGGTCGCGGCGCTGGCGCTCGACGAGTTCCTGCTCTGGGTCAAGGGCGATGCGCCCTATGGCGACGCCAAGGCCTATATCGAGGCGGTCAAGGCCAAGCCGATGGGCTTCAAGATGGGCGGCAGCCAGTCGAAGGACACCGACCAGACCCTGACCTCGATGATCCAGGACGCCGCTGGCGTGAAATGGATCTATGTGCCGTTCCAGGGCGGCAGCGCCGCGGCCGTGCAGCTCGCCGGCGGCCATATCGACTCCAATACCAACAACCCCAACGAGAATATCGGCCAGTGGAAGGCCGGGCAGGTGAAGCCGCTCTGCGTGTTCTCGCCGGTGCGCCTCGCCAAGGGCGAGCCGGTCTTCGAGGGCAAGGGCTGGGGCGACATCCCGACCTGCAAGGAAGCGGGCCTGCCGCTGGAGACCTTCCAGATGCCGCGCACCGTCTGGCTGCCGGCCGATGTCCCGGCCGATGCCGTGACCTATTATGCCGGCCTGCTGGAGAAGGTCTCCAAGACGCCGGAATGGCAGGAATTCGTGACGCGCACCGCCCAGACCGCCAAATTCATGAAGGGCAAGGAGCTCACGGACTTCGTCGCCAAGGACGAGGCGGCGAACAAGAAGGTCTTCGAGAACGAAGGCTGGGTCGCGAAGTAAGCGGCTGGCCGGAGAAAACACTGAACCTGTATGTCATCCCGGGCGGCCTTCGGCCGACCCGGGATCCATCGAAGGGCGCTTGAGCTTTACGATGGATTCCGGATCTCCGCTTCGCTGCGTCCGGAATGACGGGGCGCATTCCCGCCGCTCCCGCAAGGAGGAACCCACCGCATGATCACCCGCTTCTGGGCAGAGATCGGGACGGCCGTCCTGACGCTGGTCTTCGGGCTCATCATCGTGAAGGGCTCGCTCGAATTCGGCATCGGCTGGGATACGTCCGGCCCTCAGCCCGGCGCCTTTCCCTTCTATGCTGGCGCGCTGATCGCGCTGGCGAGCCTCGGCACGATCGCGGTCACCCTCGGTCAGCGCGTCGCCGGCAAGGCAGCGCTCGCGGAGGCCTTTCTCGACGCCGAGCGCGGCAAGCGCGTGCTCGCCTTCCTCTTGCCGCTGGTCGCCTTCGTGGTGCTGAGCGCGACGCTCGGCATGTATGTCGCGACGATCCTCTATCTTGTCTTCGCGATGCGCTTCCAGGGCGGCTATGGCTGGCTGCAGAGCCTCGCCACCGCCTTCGTGACGGCGGCCTTCTTCTATTTCGCGCTCGAGAAATTCTTCCAGATCGGCCTGCTCAAGGGCCCGATCGAGCCGCTCATCGGCCTCTGAGACGGCGGGGATATCAGCATGGACAACATCGCCAACCTGATGCACGGCTTCTCGGTCGCGCTCACCACGCACCATGTCCTGCTGATGATGGCGGGCGTGCTGCTCGGCGTGCTCGTCGGCGTCCTGCCCGGGCTCGGCGCGCCCAATGGCGTCTCGCTCCTGCTGCCGCTGACCTTCTCGATGGACCCGGTCTCGGCGATCATCCTGCTGACCTCGCTCTACTGGGGCGCGCTCTTCGGCGGCTCGACCACGTCGATCCTGTTCAACATCCCCGGCGAACCCTCATCGGTCGCGACGACCTTCGACGGCCACCCGATGGCCAAGCAGGGCAAGGCGACGGAAGCGCTCTCCTTCGCCTTCCTCTCGGCCGGCTTCGGCGCGCTCGCCGGCGTCATCCTGATCACGCTGCTCTCGGGCTGGGTCGCGAAATTCGCGCTGCGCTTCTCTTCGCCCGAATATTTCGCCGTCTATTTCATGACCTTCGCGAGCTTCATCGGGCTGGGCGGCGCTTCGCCCTTCAAGACCGTCGTCTCGATGGCGATCGGCTTCGCGCTCGCGACGATCGGCATGGACTCGGTCTCCGGCAATGTGCGGCTGACCTTCGAGTTCGACGTGCTGCTCGCCGGTGTCAGCTTCCTGATCGCGGTCATCGGCCTGTTCGGCATCGGCGAGTTGCTATTGACCATGGAGGAGGGGCTGAAATTCGAGGGCGTCGCCGCCAAGGTCCGCGTCGGCGACGTGCTGCGCACCGCCATGAAGCTGCCGCGCTATTGGCTCGCCCTGCTGCGCTCCTCGCTGATCGGCATCTGGATGGGCATCACGCCGGGTGGGCCCACGGCCGCCTCCTTCATGAGCTATGCGATGGCCAAGCGCTCCTCGCGCCACCCCGCCAAGTTCGGCAAGGGCGAGCCCGAGGGCGTGATCGCGCCGGAGACGGCGGACCATGCCGCCGGCTCGGCTGCCATGCTGCCGATGCTGGCGCTCGGCATCCCCGGCTCGGCGACTGCGGCGGTGATGATGGGCGGCCTGATGATCTGGGGCCTCAATCCCGGCCCGACGCTCTTCACCGACCGCCCGGATTTCGTCTGGGGCCTGATCGCCTCGATGTATCTCGGCAATCTCGTCGCGGTCGTGGTCGTGCTGGCGACGGTGCCGCTCTTCGCCTCGATCCTGCGCATTCCCTTCTCGATCATCGGGCCGATCATCGTGGTGATCTGCTTCATCGGCGCCTTCACCGCCGCGAGCAAGGAGTTCGACATCTGGCTCGCGCTGGCCTTCGGCCTCGTCGGCTATCTCTTCAAGAAGCTCGACTACCCGATCGCGCCGCTCGTGCTCGCCATGGTCATCGGCGACAAGGCGGAGGATGCCTTCCGCCAGTCGATGATCTTCAGCCAGGGCTCGCTCTCGATCTTCTGGTCGAACCCGCTGGTCTCGACACTGATGGCGATCGGCCTCGCGCTGCTGGTCATGCCGGTGATCGGCTCGGTCGCGCGGCGCTTGCGCGGCACCAAGGCCACCAGCACTGTCTGAACTCCTCCTGTCCGCCACCGACGAGATGACGCCATGACCGAACCCTACAAGGGCATCCTGCCGATCGCGCCGACCATCTTCCACGACAACGGCGACCTCGATGTCGAGGGCAACCGGCGCGTCATGGACCTGATGGTCGACCAGGGCGTCGACGGCATCTGCATCCTCGCCAATTTCTCGGAGCAGTTCCTGCTCACCGACGAGGAGCGCGACCAGGTGATGCGGCTCTCGCTGGAGCAGGTCGCAGGCCGCGTGCCCGTTATCGTCACGACTTCGCATTTCTCGACCCGCATCGCCGCAGCCCGTGCCAAGGCGGCAGCCGATGCCGGCGCCAAGATGTTGATGATGATGCCGCCCTATCATGGCGCGCTGCTCAAGGCTGACGAACAGGGCATGATCGAGCATTTCAAGGCGGTCGCTGACGCCTGCGGTATCCCGATCATCCTGCAGGACGCGCCGCTCTCCGGCGTGACCATGACTGTGCCCTTCATGATCCGGCTGGCGAAGGAGGTCCCGCTCGTCCGCTATTTCAAGATCGAGGTGCCCGGTACGGCGGGCAAGCTGCGCGCGCTGATCGAGGCCGGCGGCGACGCCGTGGTCGGTCCCTTCGACGGCGAGGAGGCGATCACGCTGATGGCCGATCTCGATGCCGGCGCGACCGGCACCATGACCTCGGCGATGATTCCGGACCTGATCAAGCCGATTCTCGCCGCCCATGCCGCGGGTGACCGCAAGCACGCGGCGGCGCTCTATGCCCGCGTCCTGCCGATCATCAACTACGAGAACCGCCAATGCGGCCTGCGCTCGGCCAAGGCGGTGATGAAGGAGGGCGGCGTGATCAAGTCGGAGGCCGTGCGCCATCCGCTGACGCCGCTGCATCCGAAGACGCGCGAGGGCCTGATCGAACTCGCGCGTGAGCTCGATCCGCTGGCGCTGCGCTGGGGCAAGTAAGCGATATCCCGGCGGGCAGGGGCGGGGTTGCGTTTTTCGCGTCCCACGCTGCCTTTACAAAGCGGGGCGGATCGCGGGAACCTCTCCCTTGCCTGCCGCCCGGCGGGGATCCACGGACGTCGGAAGGTGAACGCATGCCCAGTCTCAAGCCGGAAACCCGCGAGAAGCTGCGCACGGTCTCCGTGGCCACGCTCTGCACGGCGCTGTTCAAGCGTGGCCTGCGCAACCAGTTCATCCAGGATGTCCGCCCGCTCAATCCCGGTGTTGGCACCATGGTCGGCGAGGCCTTCACGCTCCGCTACATCCCGGCGCGCGAGGATCTGAACCAGCTTTCCGTGTTCCAGGACCGTGCCCATCCGCAGCGCAAGGCTGTCGAGGATTGCCCGCCCGGCGCTGTGATGGTGATCGACAGCCGCAAGGACGCGCGCGCGGCCTCGGCCGGCGGCATCCTCGTCTCACGCCTGATGAAGCGCGGCGTCGCCGGCGTCGTCACGGATGGCGGTTTTCGCGATTCCTACGAGATCGCGGGATTGCCCTTCCCGACCTATCACAACCGCCCGTCCTCCCCGACCAACCTCACCCTGCATCAGGCAATCGACATCAACGTGCCGATCGGCTGCGGCGATGTCGCGGTTTTCCCGGGCGATGTCGTGGTCGGCGATGCCGAGGGCGTCATCGTCATCCCCGCTCATCTCGCCGACGAAGTCGCGACTGAGGCCGTCGAGATGACCGCTTTCGAGGATTTCGTCACCGAGGAGGTCCTCAAGGGCCGCTCGATCCTCGGCCTCTATCCGGCGACCGAGGAGCAGACCAAGGTCGATTTCGCGGCCTGGCGGAAGGCCAACGGTCGCTGATCGGGGCGGCCTGCCGGTTTGAGGCAGGTCAATTGGGGGCTGTCGGCGCCAGCTGCGCCCGGCCCAGCACCATCATCCGGTCGATCTGGAAGCCCGAGCGCTGGAGCGCGTCATGGTCTTGCGGCCAGGCGGCCGAGCGCTCCAGCGAGATCGCGATCCGCGGCAGGTCGAGCTCGACCGCAAGCTGGTTGGCGAAGCGCAGCAGCGCGTTGACCAGATGCGTGCCCGGCAGCCGGAGCATCGCGAGTTCCGAGATTTCCAGCGCGGCCCCGCCCGCGATCGTCTGCGCGACGCGGAAGGTGAAGACGGCGTGCGGCATGGCGCGTGCGTCGCGCAACGCGAAGACGCCGCGTGGCCTTACGCCATCCTGCGAATGGTCGCGCACGAACTCGGCCCAGCCCTCCGGCGTCACCTCCGGATGCAGCATGGCGACGAGGTTGAAGACCGTGTCGGCGCCGGCCGGCGCGATGCGCGCGACCTCGAAGATATCATCGCCCGTCACGTGCGGTTTCTCCCGAATTCAGGGGCGCACGGTGGTTGCGTGAGGCCTGTCGTCGCATTGATCTGGATCAATTTCGCGGGCTCTGGCGGCGAGCGTGCTTTGTGACCTTGCCAGCCTCGGTTATGGTCTTTCCGATAAGTGGGAAGATGCGATCGTGAACTGTCATCCTTCGGCCTGTAGCGCTGCGCACCGTGGTGAAGGCAATTGCCGCAGCTGCATGGTGCGTCTTGTCAGCGTCTGCGCGTCGCTCTCCGACGACGAGCTGGCGCTGCTGGAATCGCTGGCGCACCCCACGCATTTCGCCTCGGGCGAGACGCTGTTCACGCAGGCGCGCGAGGCGCATTCGGTCTACAATGTCACGGCCGGCGTCGTGCGCCTCTACAAGCTTCTCTCCGACGGTCGCCGTCAGGTGGTCGGCTTCGCGCTGCCGGGCGACTTCCTCGGGCTCGCGATGCGCGATGCCTATGGCTTCTCGGCCGATGCCATCGGCGAGGTCTCGGCCTGCGCCTTCTCGCGTGGCGCCTATACCGCGCTGGTCGACGCCAAGCCGCATCTGCTGAAGCGCCTGCACGAATTCGCGACACATGAGCTGACGCTCGCCCATGAGCAGATGATGCTGCTTGGCCGGCGCACCGCCGAGGAGAAGCTGATCTGCTTCCTGCTCGGCATGCAGCAGCGCTGGGCGCGCCTCGGAAAGCCCTCGGTCACCGTGCCCCTGCCGATGACACGGCAGGACATCGCGGACTTCCTCGGCCTGACCATCGAGACCGTCAGCCGCACCTTCACCCGCCTCGCCAAGGACAAGACGATCCTGATCGTCCCGGGCGGTGTGCGCGTGATGAACCCCGAGCGCATGAGCGCCGTCGCGGCCTGAGCCTGCGCCGCGGCGCCGCACCCGGCGCGCCGCCGCCCTTGACCTGAATCAACGCCCCTCCGTCCCACGCTCGCTAAGTCTCACGCGAATGGCGCGCTCATGCGCCGGCGACGAAGCGGGGTCAGAAGGTGACGGCAACGGCAAGCCCTGTCAGGCAGGCGACGGTCGGCGAATTGTTGGGGATGCTGATCGCGGCGGCCTGCGTGCTGCCCCTGATCATCATCGCGGCGCTGACCGAGAATTCCGGCTACGCCTTCCACGCCATGCTCGGCGTCCTGGCTTCCGTCGTCGGCATCATCCTGATCGCCAACCGCTGCTTCGACGGCAGCGTTGCGGTCGAGCCGCAGGAAGTCGACGGCAAGCCCAACTACAACATGGAGCCGGTCAAGTTCGCGACCGTGGCCGCCATGGTCTGGGGCATCGCCGGCTTCGCCGTCGGCCTCATCATCGCGCTCCAGCTTGCCTTCCCGGCTCTCAATTTCGACCTGCCCTGGATCAATTTCGGGCGCCTGCGGCCGCTGCACACCTCGGCGGTGATCTTCGCCTTCGGCGGCAACGTGCTGATCGGCACGTCCTTCTACGTCGTGCAGCGCACCTGCCGCGCGCGGCTGGCCGGCACGCTGTCGCCCTGGTTCGTCGTGCTCGGCTACAACTTCTTCATCGTCATTGCCGGCACCGGCTACCTGCTGGGCATCACCCAGGGCAAGGAATACGCCGAGCCGGAATGGTATGCCGACCTCTGGCTGACCATCGTCTGGGTCGTCTATCTCCTGGTCTTCCTGGGCACGGTGATGAAGCGCCGGGAGCCGCATATCTATGTGGCGAACTGGTTTTATCTCGGCTTCATCCTGACCATCGCGGTCCTGCATATCGGCAACAACGTCGCCGTGCCGGTCTCGCTTCTGTCGCCGCGCTCCTACGGCCTCTGGTCGGGCGTGCAGGATGCGATGTTCCAGTGGTGGTACGGCCATAACGCGGTCGGCTTCTTCCTCACCGCCGGCTTCCTCGCGATCATGTACTACTTCGTGCCCAAGCGCGCGGAGCGGCCGATCTACAGCTACCGGCTCTCGATCATCCACTTCTGGGCGCTGATCTTCATCTATATCTGGGCCGGCCCCCACCATCTCCACTACACCGCGCTGCCCGATTGGGCGCAGACGCTGGGCATGACCTTCTCGATCATGCTGTGGATGCCTTCCTGGGGCGGCATGATCAACGGCATCATGACCCTGTCCGGGGCCTGGGACCGGCTGCGCACCGACCCCGTGCTGCGGATGATGGTGGTCTCGCTCGCCTTCTACGGCATGGCCACCTTCGAGGGGCCGCTGATGTCGATCAAGGCGGTCAACGGCCTGTCGCATTATACCGACTGGACCATCGGCCACGTCCATGCCGGCGCGCTCGGCTGGGTCGCCTACATCTCCTTCGGCGCGATCTACTGCCTTGTGCCCTGGCTCTGGAACCGTCGGGGGCTCTACTCGCTCAAGCTGGTGAGCTGGCATTTCTGGATCTCGACGCTCGGCATCGTCTTCTACATCTGCGCGATGTGGGTCTCCGGCATCCTCCAGGGCCTGATGTGGCGCGCCTACACCGCGCTCGGCTTCCTCGAATATTCCTTCATCGAGACCGTCGCGGCGATGCATCCCTTCTACGTGATCCGCGCATTGGGCGGCGCGCTCTTCCTGCTCGGCGCGCTGATCATGGCCTTCAATCTCTGGATGACCGTGCGCTCCGAGAGTGCGGCCGAGATGCCGCGCACCGACGAGGCGCCAGCGCCGCTGGCCATGGCCGTCTGAGGAGCTTCCAGAATGACGAGCATCGAACACAAGCCCGCGCGCAAATCGCTCTGGGCCAAGCACAAGATCTTCGAGACCAACTCGATCGTCCTGGTCCTCGGCACGCTGCTGGTGATCTCGATCGGCGGTCTCGTCGAGATCGCACCGCTGTTCTACCTGAAGAACACGATCGAGACCGTGCAGGGCATGCGCCCCTACACCCCGCTCGAGCTCGCCGGCCGGGCGATCTATGTCCGCGAGGGCTGCTACAACTGCCACAGCCAGATGATCCGGCCGCTGCGTGACGAGGTCGAACGCTACGGGCATTACTCGCTCGCGGCCGAGAGCATGTACGACAAGCCCTTCCAATGGGGCTCCAAGCGCACCGGGCCGGACCTCGCCCGCGTCGGCGGCAAATATTCCGACGAGTGGCAGCGGGCGCATCTGGCCGAACCGCGTGCGGTCGTCCCGCAATCGATCATGCCCGGCTATCCCTTCCTGGCGAAGACCGAGCTGAAATACGGCGACATCGCCGACGAAGTGCGGGCCAACCGCGCCGGCGGCGTGCCCTATAGCGACGCGATGATCGCTCAGGCGCAGAGCGACCTGAAGGCGCAGGCGACGCCGGACCATCCCGGCCAGTCCGATCTGGAGAAGCGCTACCCCAAGGCGCAGTCCCGCGATTTCGACGGCGATCCGCAGCGCATCACCGAGGCCGACGCCCTGATCGCCTATCTCCAGGCGCTCGGCACGCTCGTCGACTTCAAGCTCTACGACGACAAGGCCAACATCCGCTGAGCGAGGCTGCCATGCAAACGACCTATCACTGGCTTGCCGGCTTCGCCCAGTCCGTCGGCCTTCTCTACTTCGTCGCCGTCTTCCTCGGCGTCTGCGTCTACGCCTTCTGGCCGAAGAACCGCGCCCGCTTCGAGCAAGCCGCGCTCAATCCGCTGCGCGAGGACTGATCATGGACCAGAAGAACCACGACGCCCCGCATATCGACCCTCATACCGGCATCGCCACGACCGGCCATGAGTGGGACGGCATTCGCGAACTCAACACCCCGCTGCCACGCTGGTGGCTCGGCATCTTCTACGCCACCATCGTCTGGTCGATCGGCTACTGGGTCGTCTACCCGGCCTGGCCGCTGCTGACCGACACCACTAAGGGCTTGATCGGCTATGCCAGCCGGGCCGATATCAGCGCCGACATGGCGCAGTTGAAGGCGCAGCGCGCCGTCCAGGCTGCCGGCATGGCGGAGGCCACGCCGGCGCAGATCAAGGCCGATCCGACCCTGTTCCAGATCGCGATGGCGCAGGGCAAGGCCGCCTTCGGCGACAACTGCGCCGCTTGCCATGGTGTCGGTGGCGCCGGTGCCAAGGGCTATCCGAACCTCAACGACGACGACTGGCTCTGGGGCGGCTCGCTCGACGCGATCATGCAGACCCTGCGCCACGGCATCCGCGTTGCCGGCCAGGACGAGACGCGGGTGAGCCAGATGCCGGCCTTCGGTCGCGACGGCATGCTCAAGCGCGACGAGATCGTCGCCGTCGCCAACCATGTCCGCGAGCTTGCCGGCCTTTCGACCGAGCCCAAGGCCAATCTCGAGCTTGGCCGCAAGCTCTTCGCCGATAATTGCGCCGCCTGCCATGGCGAGGCTGGCAAGGGCAATGCGGAGATGGGTGCGCCGAACCTCACCGATGCGATCAGCCTCTACGGCATGGACATGGCCTCGCTCACCGAGACCATCGCCAACAGCCGCAATGGCGTGATGCCGGCCTGGGGCGGGCGCCTCGACGAGACCACGCTCAAGGCGCTGACCGTCTACGTCCACTCGCTCGGGGGAGGGCAGTAGCGTGAGCACGGCCGGGGCCGATCCCGACGACATGCCGCTCTTCGCGGCGTCGGCGAAGGTCTATCCGCAGAGCGTGTCCGGCCCGTTCCGGCGCGCGAAATGGGCGATCCTCTTCCTGTGCCTCGGCATCTACTACCTGCTGCCGTTCCTGCGCTGGGATCGCGGCCCGCACTTGCCGAACCAGGCGGTGCTGGCCGATATCGCCAATGGACGCTTCTACTTCTTCTTCATCGAGATCTGGCCGCAGGAGGTCTACTACTTCACCGGCCTGCTGATCCTGGCTTCCTTCGCGCTCTTCCTGATGAACGCGGTCGCCGGCCGGGTCTGGTGCGGCTATCTCTGCCCGCAGACGGTCTGGACCGACCTTTTCCTCGCCGTCGAGCGCTTCTTCGAGGGCGACCGGCGCGAGCGCATGCGTCTCGACGAGGCTCCGTGGAGCGCGGACAAGCTCTGGCGCAAGAGCGCCAAGCACGCGGTCTGGATCATCATCGCCTGGTGGACCGGCGGCGCCTGGGTGCTCTATTTCGCCGATGCACCGACGCTGGTGCGCGAACTCGCGACCTTCACCGCGCCACTCTCGGCCTATGTCTGGATCGCGATCCTGACCTTCACGACCTATACGCTCGCCGGCATCATGCGCGAGCAGGTCTGCAAGTTCATGTGCCCCTGGCCACGCATCCAGGCGGCATTGACCGACGACGAGGCGCTCAACGTTACCTATCGCTACGACCGCGGCGAGCCGCGCGTCTCGGTCAAGCAGGGCTTGAGGCTGAAGGCGCAGGGCGCGCCGGCGGGCGATTGCATCGATTGCCATCAATGCGTCGCGGTCTGCCCTGTCGGCATCGACATCCGCGACGGCGCCCAGCTCGACTGCATCCAGTGCGGGCTTTGCATCGACGCTTGCGACACCGTCATGGCCAAGGTCGATCGCCCCAAGCGCTTGATCGCCTATGACACCGAGACCAACGTCAAGCGGCGGATGGCCGGCCTGAAGGCGATCTACCGCCCGTTCCGGGTCCGCACGGCGATCTATGCGGCGCTGATCGTGGTCGTTGGCGGCGCCATGCTCTGGCAGCTCGCGACGCGCCGCACCGCCGATATCTCGGTGCTGCACGAGCGCGCGCCGCTCTTCGTCACATTGCGCGACGGCTCGATCCGCAATGCCTACGCGGTCCGGCTGCTCAACAAGCGCCCGGAAACCCGTCCCTTCGCGCTGACCGTCGACGGCTTGCCCGGCATCCGCATCGAGGCCGTCGGCGTGGCGCCGACGGCCGATGTCAGGCCGGTCGTGACCGTCGATCCGGATGCCTCGCGCGAGGTGCGCGTGCTCGTCACCGTGCCGGCCGGCGTGCCGCTGGAAGCGTCGCAGGCCGTCACCATCACCGCTTCCGATCTCTTCGCCGGGGAGACCGTGCGCGCGGCCGATCACTTCATGGCGCCCGGAGCCAAACCATGAGCTGCTGCGGAGTTTTCCTGATGTCCTGCGACATCCCTGCCGCCCCGCGCCCGCGCCGCCCCTTCAAGCTGACCGGGGGAATGGTCGCGGCGATGCTGGTGCTGTTCTTCGGCGTCATCGTTTCGGTCAATGCGACCATCCTCACCGTGGCGCTTCGCACCATGCCGGGTGTCGAGACGCGCAGCGCCTATGAGACCAGCCAGCATTTCAACGAGGAGATCGCCCGCCAGCACGCGCGCGATGCGCGCGGCTGGAAGGCGGCGGTCGCGCTCGCCCGGCAAGGCGAGGGCGCCGCGCTCGGCGTCACCCTGGTGGACCGCGCCGGCCGACCTCTCTCCGGCTTCACGGCAACGGCGCGCCTGCGTCATCCCGCCACCTCCGCACGCGACCACGCCGTCACGCTGAACGAGCGCCAGCCCGGTCGCTACGAGGCCGATCTCGACCGTGTCGAGGCCGGTTCCTGGATACTGGAGCTGCAGGCGAAGCGCGGCGAGGAGGTCGTTTTCGTCTCCCGCAGCCGCATCATCCTGCCGGAGACGTAAGATGGCAGCGCAGGATCTCTCGGTCTTCGTGCGTCATCGCGATGGCGGCATCGCCAGCATGGAACTGGCGGTCGACGGCATCCGCTGCGCCGGCTGCATGCAGGCGATCGAGAGCGGGCTCGGCCGCGAGCCGGCCATCCTCGGCGCCCGCGTCAATCTCGCCCTGAAACGCGTCTCTGTCGAATGGCGCGAGGCGCTGCTGCGACCGGAGGCGGTCGTCGACAAGCTCGGCGCGCTCGGCTTCAAGGCCTATCCCTTCGTGGCCGAGCGGCAGGAGGATGGCGCTGCCATCGAGGAGCGCAGCCTGATGCGCCGGCTCGGCGTCGCCGGCTTCGCCTCGATGAACATCATGCTGCTCTCGGTTGCCGTCTGGGCCGGCAATAGCGGCGATATCGATCCGACGACGCGCGACTTCTTCCACTGGCTCTCGGCGCTGATCGCCTTGCCGACGGCGGCCTATGCCGGCCGGCCCTTCTTCGAGAGCGCGCTGCGCGCCCTGAAGGCCGGCGCGGTCAACATGGACGTGCCGATCACCATCGGCGTCGTGCTGGCGCTCGTCATGTCGGTCGCGGAAACCTGGACCCATGGCCGCCACGCCTATTTCGATGGCGTGGTGATGCTGCTCTTCTTCCTGCTGATCGGGCGCTATCTCGACCAGCTCATGCGCCGCCGCACCCGCGATCTCGCCGGCAATCTCGCGGCGCTCAAGGCCGAGACCGCGACCCGCCTCACTGACGACGGCAACTGGATGATCACGCCGATCGCCGCGATCGTGCCCGGCGACCGCGTCCTCGTCCGCCCGGGCGAGCGCGTCTCGGTCGATGGTATCATCGAGACCGGCCGCTCCGAGCTCGATCAAAGCCTCGTCACCGGCGAGACCGCGCCAGCCGCGATCGGGCAGGGCGAGCGCGTCCATGCCGGCACGTTGAACCTCACCGGCGCCCTGACCATCCGTGTCGAGGCCGCAGGCCAGGGCACGCTGCTCGACGAGATCGACCGGCTGATGAATCAGGCCGTCGGCAGCCGCTCGCGCTATGTCCATTTGTCGGACCGGGCGGCGCGGCTCTATGCGCCGGTGGTCCATACGCTGGCAGCCGCGACCTTCCTCGGCTGGCTCGTTTGGGGGCTCGCCTGGCCGGAGGCCTTGCTGATCGCCGCCACCGTGCTGATCATCACCTGCCCCTGCGCACTCGGCCTCGCGATTCCTGCCGTGCAAGTCGTGGCGGCTTCCGCCCTGTTCAAGCGCAAGATCATGCTCAAGGAGGGCGATGCACTGGAGCGCCTCGCCGAGGCCGATATCGCCGTCTGCGACAAGACGGGCACGCTGACCCTGCCGGAGCCCGATATCCTCAATCCCGGGGCGCTGCCGGCCGAGCGGCGGGCCGAGATCGGCGCGCTGGCGGCGGCCAGCACCCACCCGTTGGCGCAAGCCTTGGCCCGCGCACTTGGCAGCATCTCCGCAAGGACCGATGTTCGCGAGGAGCGCGGACACGGCCTGTCGGCCGGCGAGGGCGCTGATGAGCAGCGCCTTGGCAGCATTGCCTTTTGCGATGCCGAAGCCGAGGCGGTTTCGGTCAAGGCGCTTCATCCCGGCGCCTCGCTGATCGCCTATCGCCACGGCAGCTACCGCACCGTTCTGGCACTCGGGCAGAGCCTGCGCCCTGATGCGCGCGCGACGATCGACGCTTTGCGCGCGGCAGGTCTGGAGATCGCGATCCTCTCCGGCGACCGGCCGGAAGCGGTCGCGCCGATCGCGGCCGCGCTCGGCATTGCGCATGTCCAGGCCGGGCTGCTGCCGGCCGACAAGCTCAACCTTCTCGACAGCATGGCGGCGAACGGTCGCAAGGTGCTGATGGTCGGAGACGGGCTCAACGACGCGCCGGCCTTGGCAGGCGCGCATGTCTCGCTCTCGCCGGTCAGCGCCACCCATCTCGCGCAGGCGGCGGCGGATATCGTCTTCCTCGGAGACAGTCTCGCGCCCGTCGCGGCGGCGCTCGGCATCGCCCACAAGGCGCGCGGGCTGATGCTGCAGAACCTCTGGTTCGCCGTGCTCTACAATGCGGTGGCGGTGCCGATCGCGATTGCCGGGCTGGCGACGCCGCTGGTCGCCGCCGTCGCCATGTCGGGCTCGTCGCTGGTGGTGACCCTGAATGCTCTGCGCGCACGTGGCCGCAAGGCATCGCCGGAGGCAGAGGCATGAACATCATCGTGATCCTGTTTCCGCTCGCGCTCGGGCTCGGCCTGCTCGGGCTTGGCGCCTTCTTCTGGTGCATGAGATCGGGCCAGTTCGCCGATCTAGAAGGCGCCGCCTGGCGCGTTCTCCAGGACGACGATGCGACAAGGAACGTGCCGGAAAAAGAAGTGCTCTGATCGTCGCAGGGAGCTTGAGCGCGCCAGCTTCGGACACCGAAAAGGAGACTGCCGGAACGGTCTCTTAACCCTGCCGGGCTAGGACTGGGTTTCAGGTTAACGAAGCGTAGTGTTCGCCTAAGCCCATGCAAAAACTGGATCGTCTCCGCCGCGCGAACGCCGTCGTTTCCGAGGATCATCGCCTCGCTCAACCACAGCAGACCGCACTATCCGCAACCCCGGAAACCGCTGTCGCAGAGCCGCTTCGCAACGAGCCGGCATCGTCCAGTCTCTGGCCGACCTATGTCCGGCCCTCGCGCTCCGTCGATGCGCAGCGCAAGCTCGCTCAGGCCGAGCGGGAGCTCTCCGCCTCGCCGGTCCTCGGGCAGCGTTTCGACATCAGCCTGTCTCCGGACGCTCCTGTTCCGGGGGAAAGCCGCGTCCGCTTCTGGCGCACGCCTGACCACCTGATCCGGCAGGTCTGGGGCGCGCCCAGTGCCGAGCCGATGCCTGAACCCGTCATGGACGAGCCGGCTGATGTCGAGCTCACCTTCGATGCGGATGAGAACGCCTTTGTCGACGAGATGCAGCCCGCAGGAATGGGTTTCGACGCCCTTGCGGAGATCGCTGCCTACCCGGAGCAGGATGTCGCGACGCCGCTCGATTTCATCTCGGATCACGCCTTCTGGGAATGCGTGCCCGAGGCTGAGCGCGACGATGCCGATTTCGCGTTCGATCCCGCTTCTCCCTCGATGACGGCGGAAGCGACGGCCTATGCCCCGGTCATGGCTGTCGAAGAGCCGCAAGTCGCCATGCGCTCGGCCGCGCCGCTCGCGATGAAGGCTCCGGTCGTTGCGCCGGCCTGGTCTGGATTCGGCTGGGGGCAGAGCTATCAGGTGAGCTTCCAGATCGCGACGCCGTCTTGGCAAATGCCGGCCACTGAGGCGCCTGTGGTCGAGGACGAGGCTCCGATCACGAGCGAACCCGTGATTGCGGCAAAGCCCGGCGTGCCGTTGGCGCGCCGCACCCGGCCTCCGGTCGAGCCCAAGCCTGTTCTGCCCAAACCCGTTCAGCCCGAGGCCGCCAAGCCTGAAGCCGTCCGTCCCGAGCCGGTCGCGGTCGAATCCGCCAAGGTCACCCCGTTCCGGGCCAAGCTTCGCCTCGTCGAACTGCCGGTCGTGCAGGATGCCGGCTTCCAGCTCCCGCCGATCGAGTTCTTGGCCGAGCCGCCGCAGGAGCAGGCCGAGACCATGCCGGTCGAGATGCTCCAGCAGAACGCCGGCCTGCTGGAAGGCGTGCTGGAAGACTTCAACATCCGTGGCGAGATCGTCCAGGCCTGCCCGGGGCCGGTCGTCACCTTGTATGAACTGGAGCCCGCTCCCGGCATCAAGAGTTCCCGCGTGATCTCCTTGGCTGACGACATCGCGCGTTCGATGAGTGCGGTGTCGGCGCGCGTTGCGGTGGTGCAGGGCAAGAACGCGATCGGC
>NZ_JBWKOI010000009.1:0-57944 GCF_059416005.1 Allobosea sp. GW821-FHT09G06
GCCGATCGCGTTCTTGCCCTGCACCACCGCAACGCGCGCCGACACCGCACTCATCGAACGCGCGATGTCGTCAGCCAGGGAGATCACGCGGGAGGATTTCGTACCCGGAGCCGGCTCCAGCTCGTAAAGGGTCACGACCGGGCCGGGGCGCACCTGCGAGATCTCGCCGCGCACGCCGAAATCCTCCAGCACGCCTTCAAGCAGCGTGGCGTTTTGCTCCAGCGCATCGGTCGAGACCGCGTTGGCGGCAACCTTCTTCGGCTCGGCCAGATAGGTCAGCGGCGGCAGTTCGAACGTGTCGCGATCGAGAAGCGAGGGCTGCGCCTCGCGCTGCATGCGCTTGCCGGGCTTCGGCGCAGCTCGGGGCATGGTCACGCGCGGGGCGTTGAGGTCGCGCAGGTCCTGCGGCTCGTCGTCGAGATCGAAGGGCGTGTCGTAGTCGTCGGAAGCTCGATTCGGGCCCGTAACAGAACGGGCGCCGGGCAGCGGCTCAGGGTCGAAATCGGGCAGGCTGCGGCGGCTGGCCGGGGCTTCGCCGAATTGCGGCTCGCGGCGGACGCGGCTGCTGTCGCGGGTCGGAACCACGCCGGTATCGACCGCGGGCTCGGGCGGCTGCGGCAGACGGCGCAGGATCGCGGCGCGCAGGGCCATAGCGCCATGGGCGAGCCAGCCGATCAGGATGACGGCGATGCCGGGCTCGTCGTCACGGCGCTCCTCGCCGTCGGACCAGCTGTCCTCGGCTTCGTCATTGTCTAAGGCCGGGTCCTCATCGGCGACGAAGCCGAAGCCGGCAGCCGCGGTGACGGCAAGGATGGCGATGCCGGCATAGAGGAAGCCAACGAGGCTGCCAACCGCGCTGCCGGCGATGCCCGCGATATTGCGCGTGCCGAACAGCAGGCCATCACCGATGACTCCACCCATGCCGGTGGGCAGGGGCCAGCGCGGGGTGGCCGGCAGGGCGCTGGCGACGGCGGCAGTGGCGGCGACGCCGACGACCCAGAGGCCGAGCTTCAGCGCGCCGCGATCGAAGATATGAAAGCGGACGAGCCTGAGCGCCCAGATCACCGGCGGGAAGAGCAGGGCGATGACGCCAAGCCCGATGAGCTGCATCAGGAGATCGGCGACCATGGCGCCGGGGCGGCCGAGCCAGTTGCGGACGGCGCCGCTGGTGGCGTTGTTGAGGCTGGGATCGTCGACGGACCAGCTCGCCAGCGCCGTGGCGACGGCGACCATCAGGGCGAGCACGCCCATCCCGGTGAGCTCCGAGGCACGGCGCGACAGGAACTCGCGCACCGGGTCGGGCAGGCGGTCCATGAGCGATTGGGAGCGGCGGATCGTGCGCATGCGGTTTCGGGTCTTGTCCGGACTGTCGGGCCGCATCATTCCGGCCATCAGCGGAAGGTTAGGAAGACGAGGTTAAGACCCGCTTAACCTTGAGCCATGCCGGCGCGCTGCTGCCGTCGATTGTCGGGAGCGGGCGGAACCGGGACGCGATGCCGTTGCTTTGATCTCCCGAACCGGAAGGGAGGCATCCGTGACAGAATCGAAGCCCGCTCAAGCCCGGATCGCGAGAATCTGGCGCGGCCGAACGACCCGCGCGAAGGCTGACGAGTATGCGATCTACCTGCGCAGCGAAGGCGTGACGCCGCTGCTGGAGAAGGCGCTGGGCGCGCAGATGTTCCGCGAGGATCGCGAGGCCGAGACCGAGTTCGTCACGATCTCCTACTGGGAAAGCGTCGCGGCGATGTCGCGCTTCGCCGGGCCCGATCCGCGCCGCATCCATCATCTGCCGCGCGATGCGGAGTTCCTGATCGAATTGCCGGATGGCGTGCAGGTGCTCGAGATCGTCGTGAACGAGCCGGGGCCATGAAAAAGGCCCCGGCAGAGCTGCCGGGGCCGAGTTGCCGCTGGGAGCGGCGGGAGGATCAGCTGTGATAGGCGCGCTCGCCATGCTCGGCGATGTCGAGGCCTTCGCGCTCCTGGTCGGTGGTGACGCGCAGGCCGACGACGAGGTCGACGATCTTGTAGAGGATGGCCGAGCCGACGGCGCTGAACACGATGGTGAACAGCACCGCCTTGATCTGGGCCATGACGGCCGGGCCGAACTCATAGGCACCCACGGCGAGCTCGCCGGGCTTGCTGGAATAGTCCGGGATGCCGGCGCCGCCGAGCGTGGTGTTGACGAGGATGCCGGTCGCGATCGCGCCGATGATGCCGCCGACGCAGTGGATGCCGAAGACGTCGAGCGAATCGTCGTAGCCGAGGGCGTTCTTCACCGTCGTGCAGAAGACGAAGCAGACGGCACCGGCGACGAGGCCGAGCATGATCGAACCCATCGGGCCGGCGAAGCCGGCAGCCGGCGTGACCGCGACCAGGCCGGCGACCGCGCCCGAGACCATGCCCAGCATCGACGGCTTGCCCTTGACCGCCCATTCGACGAAGAGCCAGCCCAGCGCCGCCGCAGCGGTGGCGACGAAGGTGTTGAGCATGGCGAGCCCGGCGGTGCCGTTCGCCTCGAGGTTTGAGCCGGCATTGAAGCCGAACCAGCCGACCCAGAGAAGCGCGGCGCCGATCAGCGTCATGGTCAGCGAGTGCGGCGCCATCAGTTCCTTGCCGAAACCGACGCGCTTGCCGATCAGGATGCAGCCGACGAGGCCGGCGATGCCCGCATTGATATGGACGACCGTGCCGCCGGCGAAGTCGAGCGCGCCCCACTTGAAGAGCATGCCGGCATCGGCGTTGACGGCGTCGAGCGCCGCCTGAGCGGCAGCCTTGCCGTCCGCGCCGGCCTCGGCGAGCGCCTTGGCGGCATTGCCGACCGCGTCAGGCCCGCCCCAGTACCAGACCATGTGGGCCATCGGGAAATAGATGAAGGTGACCCAGAGCACTGTGAAGAGCAGCAGGGCCGAGAACTTCATGCGCTCCGCGAAGGCACCGACGATCAGCGCCGGCGTGATGCAGGCGAAGGTCATCTGGAAGCAGACATAGACGAATTCGGGGATGTAGACGCCGTTCGAGAAGGTGCCCGCCACCGTGGTGGCATCGACGCCCCTGAGGAAGGCCTTGGAGAAGCCGCCGACGAAGTCGTTCAGGCCGCCGCCATTGGTGAAGGCGAGCGAGTAGCCATAGGTGACCCAGAGGATGCAGACGACGCTGACGATGGCGAAGACCTGCGTCAGGACCGAGAGCATGTTCTTCGAGCGGACGAGGCCGCCATAGAACAGGGCGAGGCCGGGAACGGTCATGAGCAGGACGAGGATCGTCGAGCTCATCATGAAGGCGACGTCGCCCTTGTTGGGGACGGGTGGGGTGGCGGGAGCCTGGGCCAGTGCAACGCCGGCCGTCAGCGCGGCCAGTGAGAGGCCAGCCAATCCGGCCCGCAGGGAAGTCCTGAAATTCATCGTCGAAAACTCCTGGAGGTCGGGGCTCAGAGGGCGTCGGTGTCGGTCTCGCCGGTGCGGATGCGCACGGCCTTCTCGATCGACGAGACGAAGATCTTGCCGTCGCCGATCTGGCCGGTGCGGGCGGCGGCGGTGATCGTCTCGATCACCCGGTCGACGAGCTCGTCGGAGACCGCGACCTCGATCTTGATCTTCGGCAGGAAGCTCACGGCATATTCGGCGCCGCGGTAGATTTCCGTATGACCCTTCTGACGGCCGTAGCCCTTCACCTCGGTCACGGTCAGGCCGTGCACGCCGACGGCGGTGAGCCCGTCGCGCACCTCCTCCAGCTTGAACGGCTTGATGATCGCCATCACGATTTTCATGTGCTGGGTTTCCCCGTCTGCGCCGCCCGGTCGTCAGCCCCGGCGATCTCGTTGCACTCTCGCGCCTGCGGGACCGCAGTTGCGTCGCAACATGCAATTCAAGGGACGTGCCAACCCGCTCCAGACGGCGCAAAGGCGCATCCGGAGGTGGAATCGTGGTGGTCATAGGGAAATGGCCGGCTCTACTGCCTAAGATTTAGGCAAGAGACTGGATTCTGCGCAGCTGCCTGAATTCCGGTCAGCCGAGATCGGGCCGGGGCCGGACGAGCCCTTCCTGCGCGACCGAGGCGACGAGGCGGCCTTGCCGGTCGAAGACCAGACCGCGCGAGAAGCCGCGCGCGCCCGAAGTCGAGGGGCTGTCCTGCGAATAGAGCAGCCAGTCATCGGCCCGGAACGGGCGATGGAACCACAAAGCATGGTCGAGGCTCGCAGCCTGGATCTTCCGGTCGAAGACCGTCGCGCCATGGGCGATCAGGCTGGAATCGAGCAGCAGCAGGTCGGAAGCGTAAGCGAGCACGCTCTGGTGGAAGGCCGGCTCGTCCGGCAGCGGCTCGATCGCGCGGATCCAGACGTTGAATCTCGGCTCCAGGCTGCCGCCGCCGCGATAGCGTTCGAGCTCGACCGGGCGGATCTCGATCGGTCGCTTGCGCTGATAGAAGGTCTGGAGCGGGTTGTGCTCGGGCGCGCTGAACAGCTTCACCATCTCCTCGCGGTCCGGCAGTTCCTCCGGCATCGGCACCTTCGGCATCGGCATCTGGTGCTCGTAGCCGGCCTCCTCGACATGGAAGGAGGCCGACATGGCGAAGATCGCCTCGCCCTTCTGGATGGCCAGGACGCGTCGCGTGGTGAAGGAGCGGCCGTCGCGCAGGCGATCGACCTCGTAGACGATCGGTACTTCCGGATCGCCCGCCAGCAGGAAATAGGCGTGCAGCGAATGCGGCTGCCGGCCCTCGACCGTCTTGCAGGCGGCATAGAGCGATTGCGCGATCACCTGACCGCCGAAGACGCGCGGCCAGCTCGATTTGGGGCTGCGACCGCGGAACAGGTTGCGCTCGAGCTGCTCGAGGTCGAGAATCGCCGTCAGGGAGGCGCTGATCTGGGACATGGTCGGCGGTATCGCGGTCAGGTTGACGGAACGGCCGGCGGCCCGCACAGGGACAGCCGGTTTCGCCTAGCATCAGCACCGAGGCATCCCGTGGCGTCAAGTCGGCGCGGAGAGAAGGACGATATGGCTATCGAGCAGGGCAGCGGCGCCATGCGCATCGTCATCGCGGGCGGCGGCATTGCCGGGCTGGCGCTGGCGCTCGCGCTGAAGCAGGGGCTGGGCGCGGATTTCTCGGTGATCCTGGCCGATCCGGCACTGGCAGCGGCCCCCCGCGCCGACAACCGGGCCTATGCGGTCGCGGCGGGTGGCCGGGCGATGCTGAAGACGCTCGGCATCTGGGATGCGATTGCGCACACGGCCCAGCCGATACTGGAGATGATCGTCTCGGACAGCCGGACCGAGGACGCCGTCCGCCCGGTCTTCCTGACCTTCGACGGTGAGGTCGAGCCCGGCGAGCCCTTCGCCCATATGGTCGAGAATGCGGCCCTGGTCGCAGCGCTGAAGGCGTCCTGCGAAGCTTCTGGCGTGGATTTGCGCAGCACGGGCGTGCGGCGTTTCACCGCCGATGATGCGGCGGTCGAGATCGTTTTCGCCGACGGCGCGCGCTGCGAGGCGGCGCTGCTGGTCGCAGCCGACGGTGCCCGCTCGAAACTGCGCGAGCAGGCCGGGATCGGCTGGGTCGGCTGGGGCTACGGCCAGTCGGGCATCGTCGCGACGATCGGCCATGAGCGTCCGCATGGTGGCCGGGCGATCGAGCATTTCCTGCCGTCGGGCCCCTTCGCCATCCTGCCGCTGGCCGATGGCGGGACGCTGGGTCACCGCTCCTCGATCGTCTGGACGGAGCGGACGGAGAATGTCGAGCCGCTGCTCTCGCTCGATGCCCAGGACATGCTGGCCGAGATCGAGCGGCGTTTCGGGCTCGAACTCGGCGAGATCGCGCTCGAAAGCAAGGTGAGCGCGCATCCGCTCGGCTTCGGCGTGGCTCGGCGCTTCGTCGGCGAGCGGCTGGCTTTGTTGGGCGATGCCGCGCATCTGATTCACCCCATCGCAGGGCAAGGGCTCAATCTGGGCCTGAAGGACGTTGCGGCGCTGGCCGAGGTGATCGTCGATGCGGCGCGGCTCGGGCTCGATCCCGGCTCGGTTGACGTGCTGGAGGATTACGAGAAGGCGCGGCGCTTCGACACGGTGGCGATGGGCGCGGTGACGGACGGGCTGAACCGCCTGTTCTCGAACGACGCGACGCCGCTCAGGCTGGCGCGCGATCTCGGGCTCGGGATCGTCGATCGGTTGCCGGGGCTGAAGCGCTTCTTCATCCGCGAGGCGGCAGGCGTGGCAGGCGCGTCGCCTCGGTTGCTGAGGGGTGAGGCGCTTTAAGGAGTTCCACGTCATGCTCGGGCTTGACCCGAGCATCTCTTGCAGGAAATGGCGCCTCTATCGGCATGAGATTCTCGGGTCGCCGCTGCGGGCCGCCCGAGAATGACACCCTGTCTCAATCCTCCAGCGGGCGCGCCTCTTCCGGCAGCATGATCGGAATGCCGTCGCGGATGGGATAGGCGAGCTTGGCGGCGCGGCTGATCAGTTCCTGCTTGGCGGCGTCGTATTCCAGCGTCGCCTTGGTCAGCGGGCAGACCAGGATTTCGAGCAGCTTGGGGTCGATGCGGGTGGTCGTGTCGGCTTCGCCGGTCATCGGTCTTTCCGTTCAGGGGAGCACAAGCGGGTGCCGGTTTGCGTATG
This sequence comes from Allobosea sp. GW821-FHT09G06, assembly GCF_059416005.1. Taxonomy (NCBI): domain Bacteria; kingdom Pseudomonadati; phylum Pseudomonadota; class Alphaproteobacteria; order Hyphomicrobiales; family Alloboseaceae; genus Allobosea; species Allobosea sp. GW821-FHT09G06. The sequence goes on from NZ_JBWKOI010000009.1 coordinate 6,606, forward strand.
GAAACACCACCGTCATTCCGGACAAGCCGCGATAGCGGCGCTGATCCGGAATCCATCATAGGGCGTGGCGCTCTACGATGGATCCCGGGGCAAGCCCGGGATGACGGCGTGTTTCGTCGTCACAACACCACGCCTTCTAGCGCTTGCGCGGCAGATCGGCCAGCATGCCGGCCGCCACCATCAGCTTCGGCAAGGTCAGGCCGGAGCTTGCGATCGCATTGACCGTGCTGCGGGTGCGCTCCGCATCCTCGCCGCGTTCGGCGATCCAGCTCTCCAGCGTGCCCTGCCCCTTGGCGGAGGCCGCGACCTCCTGCGTCAGATTGGACTGGGCGTCGTCGAGGGTCTCGATCGCCCGTTCGCGGGCGAGGCGCTCGTAATCGTCCGTCGCCGGCACGGCGGCGGCCGCCGCCTTGAGGCTCGACAGGCCGAACAGCGCGTCGACGCCGAAATGGATGCGGGCGACCTCGCCGATCTTGCGCTTGCTGCGCTCGGCGATGTCGACGATGTCGGTCGCCTCGGCCAGCGCCGGCAGGCTGGCGATGCGCGTGGCCAGCGCCTCCGGCACACCTTCGGAGGTGAGCACGGCGATGCGCGCCAGCCGTGCCTGCGAGGCAGCCTCGGGCAGCAGGGTGCCAAGCTCGCCGGCCAGCTCCTTCACGCCCTTGGCATAGCGCGCGATGGTCTGCTCGATCGTGCCGGGCTTGGCGACGCCGCGCCGCAGGAACCAGCCCATGCGGTTGGTGACAAGCTCCTGCGCGGCGCCATAGAGGCCGAGCTGGGTCTTGCCGGGGATTTTTGCGTCGAGCGCGTCGATCTCGCCGTTGAGGGCGATGAGATCGAAGGAATCGCGCGCGATCGCGTAAGCCGCGGCGATGGCCGGCGCGTCGGAGCGGGTCAGCGCCGCCAGAACCGGCACGAGGGCCGGGCCGCCGCGGTTGACGATCGCGTTGGCGAGCTGCGTCGCGACGATCTCGCGCCGCAGCTTGTGGCTGGCGATCGCGTCCGGATAGGCCTCGCGCAGCGCCTTCGGGAAATAGCGGACGAGTTCGCTGGCGAGATAGGGGTCGTCGGGCACCGAGGATTCGAGCAGCGCGTCGTGCAGCGAGAGCTTGGCATAGGCCAGGAGCACGGCGAGTTCCGGCCGGGTCAGGCCTTCGCTGCGCTTCTCGCGCTCGGCGAGCTGGGCGTCGCTCGGCAGGTACTCGACCGAGCGGTCGAGTTTTCCGTCCTGCTCCAGCGTCTGCATCAGGAAGCGCAGGCCCGGCGTCGCGGCCGAGCCTTGCGCCTCGGTCAGCGAGAGCGCCAGCGTCTGCAGGTAGTTGTTGCGCAGGACGAGATCGCCGACCTCGTCGGTCATCGCCGCCAGCAATTCGTTGCGCTTGTCTTCCTTCAGGCGGCCGTCCTTCACCGGGCCGGCGAGCGCGATCTTGATGTTGACCTCGACGTCGGAGGTGTTGACGCCGGCCGAGTTGTCGATCGCGTCGGTGTTGAGCTTGACGCCCTTGCGCGCGGCCTCGATGCGGCCGCGCTGGGTGACGCCGAGATTGGCGCCCTCGCCGATGACCCGCGCCCGGAGATCATTGCCCGTGATGCGGATCGCGTCATTGGCGCGGTCGCCGACCTGCGCGTCGGTCTCGTCGGTGGCGCGGATATAGGTGCCGATGCCGCCGAACCAGAGCAGGTCGACGCGGCTTTTGAGGATCGCCGTCATCAGCTCGGGAGGTGAGACCTCCTTCTTGTCGAGGTCGAGCAGCGCGCGCACCTCGGCCGAAAGCGGGATGCTCTTGGCCTGGCGCGAGAACACGCCGCCGCCCTTCGAGATCAGGCTCTTGTCGTAATCGGCCCAGGAGGAGCGCGGCAGGGCGAAGAGGCGCTGGCGTTCGGCCAGCGACTTCGCGGTGTCCGGATCGGGATCGAGGAAGATGTCGCGATGGTCGAAGGCCGCGACCAGCTTGATCGCCGGCGAGAGCAGCATGCCGTTGCCGAAGACGTCGCCCGACATGTCGCCGACGCCGGCAACCGTGAAGGGCGTGGTCTGGATGTCGATATCGACTTCGCGGAAATGGCGCTTCACCGCTTCCCAGCCGCCGCGGGCCGTGATGCCCATGCCCTTGTGGTCGTAGCCCTGCGAGCCGCCCGAAGCGAAGGCGTCGCCGAGCCAATGATGCTTCTCCAGCGAGATCGCGTTGGCGGTGTCAGAGAAGGTCGCGGTGCCCTTGTCGGCCGCGACGACGAGATAGGGGTCGTCGCCGTCATGGCGCACCGTGTCCGGCGGCGGCACGATGGTCTCGCCGTTGAGATTGTCGGTGAGTTCGAGCAGGTTGCGGATGAAGATGCGGTAGCTCTCGGTGCCCTCGGCGAGCCAGGCGGCGCGATCCGAGGCCGGCGGGAGCTGCTTCGGGAAGAAGCCGCCCTTGGCGCCGACCGGCACGATCACCGCGTTCTTGACCTGCTGCGCCTTGACGAGGCCGAGCACCTCGGTGCGGAAATCCTGCGGCCGGTCGGACCAGCGCAGGCCGCCGCGGGCGACCTTGCCGAAGCGCATATGCACGCCCTCGACGCGCGGCGAATAGACGAAGATCTCGTAGAGCGGGCGCGGCAGCGGCAGGCCGTCGACCCGGGCGCAGTCGAACTTGAAGGTGATGGTCTGGCGCGGCTGTCCGTCCGGGCCGATCTGGAAGAAGTTTGTGCGCAAGGCGGCATCGACCAGGTTGACGAGGCGGCGCAGGATGCGGTCGTCGTCGAGGCTGGTGACGGCGTCGAGCGCCTGCTCGATCTCGGCATGCTTCTGGGCCATGCGCTGCTCGCGTTCACCGGCTGGCACGCGCGGGTCGAACTTGGCCGTGAAATAGGCGAGGAGGCTCGACGCGATGTCGGGATGGCGGGTCAGCGCGTCGGCGATATAGCCCTGGGCATAGGGTGCGCCGGCCTGGCGCAGATAGCGGCCGAAGGCCCGCAGCAAGGCGGCCTCACGCCAGCCGAGGCCGGCGACCAGTACGAGCTGGTCGAACCGGTCGGATTCCGCGAAACCACGGAACTGCGCCATCAGCGCCGCTTCGATGGTCGGATCGAGATGCTCGATATCGATCTCGCCGTCGTCGGCGCGCTCCAGCGTCATATCATGGAGCCAGATGCGGACCGCGTCGCCATTGCCCTGCGGCATGACGTTGTAGGTCCGCTCGTTGACGACGCGGAAGCCCATGTTCTCCAGCACCGGGACGCGGGCCGAGAGCGAGATCGGCGCGCCGCGCGAGAAGACCTTGAGATTGGCGCGCTTGGCGTCGTCGCCCTCGCGCCGGTAGAGGTTGACGGCGCGGCCGCGCTCCGGCGTGAGCTGCTGGAGCATCTCGATATCGACCAGCGCGTCGGCGGCCGAGAAGCGCTCGCGATAGGCGGCGCCGAAGGCCTCGGCATAACGTTCGGCCAGCGCGCGGGCGGCGGGGCCGGCCTTCTCCTGATCGAGCACGTCCTTGAGCCCGTCACCCCAGGTGCGGACGATGGCGCTGATGCCGGCCTCGAGCGTCGAGCGTTCGACGCGCGGGGTTTTGCCCTCGTCGCGGCCGATGATGTAGTGGGTGCGCGAGAGCGGCCCTTCGGGATAGGCGGGATAGGCGGCCGAGAGGCGCCCGCCAAAGATCCGCGCCAGGAAATCGCCGACGCGCAGGCGCACCGTGGTGTCGTAGCGGTCCTTCGGGATGAAGACGAGGATCGAGACGAAGCGGTCGAACTCGTCGACGCGGGCGAGCGCGCGGATGCGCGGCCGCTCGGTGAGCTGGAGGATGTCGAGCGCGAACTGCTCCAGCGTCGCGACATCGATCTGGAAGAGCTCGTCGCGCGGATAGGCGTCGAGCACGTTCATGAGCGCCCGGCCGGAATAGCTTGCCGGATCGAAGCCGATATTCTTGGCGACGCGCGCGACCTTGAGGCGCAGATACGGAATCGCGCGGGCCGAGCCGGTATAGGCGTTCGAGGTCAGCAGGCCGACGATGCGCAATTCGCCGTCGAGCCGGCCGTCCGGCGTGAACAGCTTGACGCCGACATAGTCGAGATGGACGCGCCGGTGGACGCGGCTCTTGACGTTGGCCTTGGTGATGATGAGCGCCTGGGGCTTGGCCAGGAAGGAGCGCAGCTCCGGCGTGACCGTGACCAGCTCGCGGCCCTTGCGCAGGACCTTGACCGTGGGATCGCGCAGGATGCCGAGGCCCGAGCCCTCGATCGGATCGGCCGCGACGTCACCGCCCGGGAAGCGATAGGCGCGGATGCCGAGCAGGGTGAAGTTGTCACCGGCGATCCATTCGAGGAATTGCAGCGCCTCGTTGATCTCGTCCTCCGGCAGCGGCGGCGGATTGGCGCGATAGGCCTGGATCACCTCGGTGATGCGGCCACGCATCGCGGCCCAGTCGTCGACGGCGAGCGCGACATCGGCATAGACGTGGTCGAGCCCGGCGCGCAGCTTCTCGCGGGCTTCCGGCGTATCGATGCGCGGGACGTGGATATGGAGCAGGCTCTCGCGGCGCGTGCCCTCGGGGGCGCGACCGGCGGCCTCGCCGGCGAGCGAGGTGAACTTGCCCTTGGCGTCGCGGGCGACGGCCAGGATCGGGTGGGCGACGAGACGCGGCTCATGGCCCTGTTCCTGCAATTCGGCGAGCGTCGAATCGAGCAGGAACGGCTTGTTGTCGTTGACGACCTCGAGGACGGTGAGTTGGTTCTTGCGCTCGCCCTCGCCGTATTCCTCGTCGCGGAAGCGCAGGTTGATCGTGTCGGGCTTGCGCGGCTGGGCGAGCTGCTCGAAGGCGGCAGCGGCGGTGCGGGCGAGCATCTCGGCCGGAAGGGCCTCGAGATCCTCGGCGACGGAGCGACCAAAAAGCAGGCGGGGGAATTCGGCGGGCATCGAACTCTTCAGTCCGGTGGCTGCGGCCTCGATCGCTGCGATTGCGCCCGCAGTCGCGTTCGTCACCCGTTTGCCCATGTCCCAACCCCAGTTGTTTTGCCGCAGCGATGACATAGGCTGCGGAGCCTTTCAACTTGCCGTGCCTGAAAAAGCGGCAAACTGACGCTCCCCCCGACTCGACAGGACACACCATGGCAACAAAGCATGACAAACCCAAGGTGGGAGAAGAGCCGGCGCGTCAGGATTCGCCGCCGGCCGTCATGGCGCTGGACCTGAAACCGGGTTCGCTCTCGGCCGAAAACCAGGCCTATTTCGCGAAATGCCAGGAGAAGCTCGGCTTCGTGCCGAATGTGCTCTCCTCCTATGCCCATGACGACGCCAAGCTCACGGCCTTCGCCGCCTTCTACAACGACCTGATGCTGGCGCCGTCCGGTCTGTCGAAGCTGGAGCGCGAGATGATCGCGGTGGCCGTCTCCAGCGTGAACCGCTGCTATTACTGCCTCACCGCCCATGGCGCGGCCGTGCGCCAGCTTTCCGGCGATCCCGTGCTGGGCGAGCTGATGGTGATGAATTACCGGGCGGCGGACTTGTCGGTGCGGCACCGCGCCATGCTCGACTTCTCGGTCAAGCTGACGGAAACGCCGCATCTGATCGGCGAGGAGGACCGGGAAGCCCTGCGCAAGGCCGGATTCGGGGAGCGCGATATCTGGGATATCGGCGCCGTCGCCTCCTTCTACAACATGTCGAACCGGATGGCCTCGGCGGTCGATATGCGGCCCAATGCCGAATATCACGGGCAGGCGCGGTAGAGCGTGCCCATGTTTGTCATTCCGGGGCGCGCCGCAGGCGCGAACCCGGAACCCACGACTCGGTGAGAGATTTTATGCCGCGTTGTAAGCCGCTCGCCCGGTCGTGGGTTCCGGGCTCTTCGCTCCGCGAAGCCCCGGAATGACAGCGGTGGCGCTGGAAGCCCCAAAAGAAAAACGGCCGGCGCAATGCCAGCCGCTAGTTGGCCTCGACTCGGTGGCCCGGCTCCGCCCGAACTCCGGGGGGCTGGGGGGCTGACAAACCGGCGATCAGCGAAACCGGGCCGTCGAGGCAACGAGGGGAGTTGAACGTCGCAACTTGGCGCTCGCTTGGCGCGTTCGCGGCGAAAATGGGGCATTCGCTGAGAACGCCGACCCAGAGTGCGAGAGCGGTCTCTTGCCAGCACAGGACCGCGGGCGCATCATCCGGGCATGATTTGGTGAGGCCCCGACCAGGGAGGCGCCATGAGCGAGAGCGAAACGCCACAATCGCAGACCGCGAGCGCGGTTGTGAACTTCCCCGCGCCCGCGCGACAGATTCCCGTGACCTTCGACCGGCGCGAACTCAGCGAGTTGCTCAATCTCTATGGCCGGATGGTCGCGGCCGGCGAATGGCGCGACTACGCCATCGATTTCCTGAAGGACAAGGCGCAGTTCTCGGTGTTCCGGCGCTCGTCGGAGATGCCGCTTTACCGGATCGTCAAGGACCCGGCGCTGGCGCGACGGCAGGGCGCCTATTCGGTCGTCGCGGCGACCGGGCTGATCCTGAAGCGCGGCTCGGAGCTCTCGCGCGTGCTCAAGGTGCTCGACAACAAGCTCAGCGTGGTGAGCTGAGGCGTCACGGACCGGACAGTTGTTCGAGCCCTCATCCTGAGGAGCGCCGAAGGCGCGTCTCGAAGGATGCTTCAGGAGGTTCTGGGGACAGCTGGACCATCCTTCTAGACGCCGCTGACGCAGCTCCTCAGCATGAGGCTGTTAAGGTCAGAATTCCGGCGGCGTGCGGCCGCCCTCGCCCAGCTCCTTCTGCATCAGCATCTGGTCGAGCCAGCGGCCGTGCTTGAAGCCGACCTTTTCGGCGACGCCGATCAGGCGGAAGCCGGCGCGCTCATGCAGGCGGCGCGAGCCGACCGAGGCGCCGGTGCCGTCGCCGATCACTGCGATCATCTGGCGGAAGCCGCGCTCGGTGCAGGCCTGCATCAGGGCGTCGAGCAGCAGGCTGCCGATTCCCAACCCCTGCGCCGTGGGCGCGAGATAGATCGAGTTCTCGACGGTGGCGCGATAGGCCGGGCGCGGCCGATAGGCGCCGGCATAGGCATAGCCGAGGATGGCGCCGCTCCTTTCGGCGACGAGATAGGGATAGCCGCCGGCCAGGATCGCCTCGAAGCGTCGTTGCATCTCGGCCTCGTTTGGCGGCTCCAGCTCCCAGGAGGCGGTGCCGTGCAGCACCGCATGGGCGTAGATCGCGGCGATGGCGGGGATGTCGGCGGGAAGGCCGGGGCGGATCGAAGGCGTCGTCATGCCCAAAGCATGAGCAATGCCCGTGCCAAAAGGAAAGGTCCGCCCAAAGAAAAAGCCCCGGCCGTGGGGCCGGGGCTTCAACTCTTCGATTTTGCATCGGCTTTGTCCGAAAACCGCGTTCCACTTTTCGGGCCGATGCTCTTGCTCCCGTTCAGGAGCCTGTCGTTCTCACTCGCGGTTGCCGATCAGCGAGAGCAGGAACTGGAACATGTTGATGAAGTTCAGGTAGAGCGACAGCGCGCCGTTCACCGAGAGCTTCGCAGCTTCCTCCGGGCCGAGCTCGGAGTAGAGATACATCTCCTTCAGGCGCTGGGTATCCCAGGCGGTCAGGCCGGCGAAGATGCCGACGCCGACCAGCGAGATGACGAAGCCCAGAGCGCCCGAACCCAGGAAGATGTTCACGATCGAGGCCAGCATCAGGCCGATCAGGCCCATGACCAGGAACGAGCCCATGCCGGAGAGCGACTTCGAGGTGGTGTAGCCATAGAGGCTGAGGCCACCGAAGGCCGCCGCGGTGATGAAGAAGACCTGCACCACCGACGCGCCGGTGTAGCGGATCAGGATCGTCGAAAGCGAGACGCCCATCACCGCCGCGAAGGCGAAGAACATCGTCCGGGCGGACGAGGCCGACATCTTGTCGGCGCGGAACGAGAAGAAGAAGATGAAGGCCAGCGGCGCCAGCGCGACCACCCACATCAGCGGCGTGCCATAGAGCAGCTGGCCGAAGGAGGTCAGGTAGGTGTTGCCGATCTTGGCGACGGCGTTGGCCTGATCGGTCACGGCCATCTTGTTGACGCCCAGCGCGAACAGCGCCGAGATCGCCAGGCCGATCACCATGTTGTTGTAGACGCCGAGCATGAACGAGCGCAGGCCCTGATCCATCTCGACGGCGCTGGTCTGCTGTGCGCGGCCGGCACCCCAGACTGGAGCATTGCGGTCGAAGTTGCTCATTAAGAGAGTTTCCCCTGACGTAGTTTCGGACGACGGAGAGCGCGCAAGCGCCAGCCGTCCTCGCGCACGAAAAGTCGCGATGACGGGAATATGGGCGGCTTTGCCGGTTCTTACAAGAGCCCGCCATGGTTAAGACCGGACCCGGTATAGAAGTTCGGCGCTGCACATAGGCAGAATTACAGGATTTTAATGTCTATCGAGAGTCGTTCTCAGATAGTCATCATAAATTCCTGAGATGAGAAGCCGGCGCTTTCGTCAGTATTTTTATCGTACCGACGAGCCCGAACAGGACGGTAACCCCGACGGCGGCAGTTGCAGCCAGTATAGCTCCTCTGGGATCACTGACGAACTCGATCCGCATCACTTGCGTGACGATGCCCCAGCCCGCCGCTGTACCCGCGAGAACGCCGAAGACGGCCGCGACGAAGCCGATGGCGGCGTATTCAAGGGCGTACGACGAAAGTATGAAGCGGCGGGTCGCGCCCAGCGTCTTCAGGATCATCGCGTCATAGAGCCGCGCCCGCTGGCCGGCCGCGAGCGCGCCGCCGAGCACGAGGAGGCTGGCGGCAATGGCGAGGCCGGAGGCGCCGCGGATCGCCATGGCGAGCTGGGCGACGATGGTGTTGACCGCTTCGAGCGCGTCCTTGACCCGCACCGCCGTCACCGCCGGGAAGTCGAGCGCGAGGCGTCGCATCAGCACGGCGTCGGTCGCGCCCTTGCCGTCCGGGCTCGCCGCGATGGTGGCGAGATTGGTGTGCGGCGCGCCGGCGAAGGTGTTGGGCGAGAACACCATGACGAAATTGATGCCGAAGGAGCGCCAGTCGACCGTGCGGAAATTGGCGACGCGGGCCGTGATATTGCGGCCGAGCACGTTGACGGTGAGCCTGTCGCCGATCTTCAGGCCGATCCCGGCGGCGTTCTGCGCGTCGAAGGAGACGAGCGGTTCGCCGCGATAATCGGCCGGCCACCATTCGCCGGCCGCGACGCGCGAGCCTTCCGGCAGTGCTGCGGCGTAAGTGATGCCGCGATCGCCATCGAGCACCCAGGCGGATTGCTCGCTCGCCTTGATGTCCTCGGCGCGGGTCTGGTTCACCGAGACGATGCGGCCGCGCATCATCGGTACGCGCTCGGTCTTCGCGCCCGGGCGCTCGGCCGCGAGGAAGGCGTCGAAGCGCTCGGAATCGCGGCTGGGCACGTCGAGGAAGAAGAAGCTCGGCGCCTTGTCGGGCAGGGCGCCGGTGAGCTGCCGGGTCAGGCTGACATCGATGAAGGAGAGCGCCGAGAGCAGCGCGACGCCCAGGCCCAGCGAGAGCACGAGCGCCGGCGTCAGCGCGCCCGGCCGGTGGCTGTTGGCGAGCGCCATGCGCAGGGCGGGTCGGCGCGGGCGCGGGATGCGGCGGGCCAGCGCCATCAGGCCGAGCGAGACGGCGCGCAGCAGCAGGAAGACGCCGAACATCACGCCGATATAGATCAGCGCGATCCGGCGATCGTAGGCGAAGCCGATGGCGACGCCGGCAAGGCCGGCGAGCGCCAGCACGCAAAGCACGAGATAGATCGCGCGCGGGCGGCGGGGATCGGGCTCGACCTTGTCGCGGAACAGGGCGGAGACGGGGATGTCATGGGCGCGCCCAAGCGGGATGATCGCGAAGACGAATGCCGTCAGCAGCCCGTAGAGCGCGGCGATGGCGAGTTCGCTCGGGGCCAGCGTCGGCTCGAACGGCACGGGCAGGATGCTCTGGACGATCGCGCCGAGACCGAAGGGGGCGGCTGCACCGAGCACGAGCCCGATGGCCGTGCCGATCGCGGCGACGAGCATGACCTCGGTCAGGTGGATCGCGACGACGCGCCCGCCGGTGGCGCCGACGGCCTTCATCGTCGCGAAATCGAGTTTCTTGGCCTCGACGAAGCGACGCACGGCATTGGCGACGCCGACGCCGCCGACCAGCAGGGCGGTGAGGCCGACGAGCGTCAGGAACTGGGTGAAGCGCTCGAGATTGCGCTGGAAGCTCGGCGCCGCGTTGGCGCGGGAGCGGATTTCCCAGCCGGCGTCGCGCTGCTGCGCGCCGGCATCGGTGATGAGCTTCTCAAGATCGGCATCGCTCGTCGCGCTCTGTGGGAGCTGGAGGCGATAGGTCCAGCGAATCAGGCTGCCGGGCTGGATCAGGCCGGTCGCCCTCAGCGCGTCCTGCGACATGAGGAGGCGCGGCCCGAAGCCGACGCCGGCCGCGATCTTGTCGGGCTCGGAAACGAGATTGGCGCGCAGCTGGATCTTGGCACCGCCGACCGTGACGATATCACCGGGCTTGAGGTCGAGCCGGCCGAACAGGACGGGGTCAGCGACCGCACCATAGGCGCCATCGCGCTGGTCGAGCAGGCTGGGCAATGGCGCCTGCGGGTCGGTTTCGACCGTGCCGATGCTCGGATAGGCGGCATCGACCGCCTTGATCTCGACCAGGGCTGCGCCCTTCTCACCGGCATTGGCCATGCCGCGCATGGTCGCGATGCTGGAGACGGTGCCGCGCGCGGTCAGGAAGGCGAGCTCGGGCGCCGTCGCCTCGCGATGGATCAGGCTGAAGGCGGCATCGCCGCCAAGGATGCGGCGCCCCTCGCGGGCGAGGCCCTCGGTCAGGCCGCGCGAGGCGGAAGCGACGGCAGCGATGGTCATGACGCCGAGCGCGAGGCAGGCGATGAAGATGCCGAAGCCGCGCAAGCCCGCGCGCAGATCTCGGATGGCGAGGCGCAGGACGAGCCCGATGCTCGGGGTTCGGTAGGCCGGGCTTTGGGACGGCTTGACGGGTGCGTGCATCGTCAGGCGACCGCCGTCTCGGGCTCGGCCTCGATCACGCCGGAGCGTAGCCGGACGGTGCGCTCGCAAAGCGCTGCGAGCGAAAGGTCGTGGGTGACGAGCACCAGCGTGGCGCCGCGCTCGCGCTTGAGGGCGAAGATCAGGTCGACGATCGAGCGGCCGGTCGATTCGTCGAGATTGCCGGTGGGCTCGTCGGCGACGAGGATTGCGGGATCGGGCGCGACGGCACGCGCGATGGCGACGCGCTGCTGCTCGCCGCCCGAGAGCTGGGCCGGATAATGGTCCATGCGATGGCCCAGGCCGACATTGCGCAGTTCAGCCTCGGCGCGGGTGAAGGCGTCGGGGTGGCCGGCGAGTTCCAGCGGCAGGGCGACGTTCTCGCGCGCCGTCATGGTCGGGACGAGGTGGAAGGACTGGAAGACGATGCCGATATGCCGGCCGCGGAAGATCGCGAGCCCGTCCTCGTCGAGGGCGCCGAGATCCTGCCCGGCGACCTTGACGAGGCCTGAATCGGGGCGTTCCAGCCCGGCCATGGTCATCAGCAGGGTCGACTTGCCGGAGCCGGAGGGGCCGACGAGGCCGGTCGCCTCGCCGTCGGCCAGCGACACCGAGACGCCCTTGAGGATATGGACGCGGGCGGCGCCACGCCCCAAACTCAGGTGGACATCCTGCAACTCGATTGCCGAAGCGGCCTTCTCGCTCATCACACCATGATCCCGACTTACGCTTTCATCGCCAACCCCGCTCGCACCGAATCGCGCCCCGAGCGGGGCGGAACCACGGCGCGGCGCGGTCTGCGGCCATATGGGCGCGGATTCACGCTTGTCCAATCGGCTGCGACGTTTTTCGTCGCTCTCACGCTGTTTCTCCTGGGTTCCCTCGTCATGGCCAATGCCCAGCCCTCCAACACCAATCCCGACGCTGCGAAGCCGCTGAAGCTCGTGGCCTTCGGCGATTCGTTGTCGGCGGGCTACAATCTGCCGGGCAGTGCCGCCTTCCCGGCCGTGCTGGAGCAGGCCTTGCGCCAGAAGGGCCTCGCTGTCGAAATCGTGAACGCCGGCGTCTCCGGCGACACGACGCAGGGCGGGCTCGAGCGGCTCGACTGGTCAGTGCCCGATGGCACCGACGGCGTGATCCTCGAGCTCGGCGCGAACGATGCCTTGCGTGGCGTCGACCCGGCCCTGACCCGGCAAAATCTCGAAGCGATCATCGCACGACTGACCGAGCGGAGGGTCCCGGTGCTGCTGGCCGGCATGTATGCGCCGCGCAATCTCGGCGAGGATTATGCGAAACGCTTCGATGCGATCTATCCGGAGCTTGCGAAGAAGCACGGGCTGGTGCTTTACCCGTTCTTCCTGGAAGGCATCGCGGGTGACCGCGCCCTGAACCAGGCGGATGGGCTCCATCCCACGGCCGAGGGCGTCGCCGTCATCGTCCGGACCATCCTGCCGACGGTCGAGCGCTTCATCGCCACCTTGCCGCCCAGGTCCTGATCCGCCTGCGGGTTCTCCGCTTGCGTATCCCCGATTCTTGCATTGCCGCCTGCCGGCCCCCGCTTCCGGAGTTGCTTCGCCATGGAATACCGCCGCCTCGGACGTACCGATCTCAAGGTCTCGGTGATCTGCCTGGGAACCATGACCTGGGGAGAGCAGAATACGGAAGCCGAAGGCCATGCCCAGATGGACTATGCCATCGAGCAGGGCGTCAATTTCTTCGACACCGCCGAGCTCTACGCGATCCCGCCGAGGCCGGAGACGCAAGGCTCGACCGAGCGGATCATCGGCAGCTGGTTCAAGGCGCGGAAGAACCGCGACAAGGTCATCCTGGCGTCGAAAGTCTGCGGGCGCGGCGGCAATACCTGGTTCCGCGACGACAAGAGCCCGACGCGGGTGACGCGCAAGCAGATCTTCGAAGCCGTCGACAAGAGCCTGCAGCGGCTGCAGACGGACTATATCGACCTCTACCAGCTGCATTTCCCCGAGCGGCCGATGCCCTGGGGCTCGAATCCGACGCGCTTTGCTAGGGATGCCTATGCGTCGGCGGCCGACGAGACGGGCATTGCCGAGCAGCTCGACGCTTTCGCCGAGGTGATCAAGGCCGGCAAGATCCGCCATCTCGGCCTCTCCAACGAGAGCGCCTGGGGCACGATGCGCTTCGTCGGGGATTCGGAGGCGCGTGGCACGCCGCGGGTGCAGTCGATCCAGAACGCCTACAACCTGCTGAACCGTACTTTCGAGACGGCGTTGGCCGAGGTCGCGCTTCACGAGGATGTCGGGCTGCTCGCTTACTCGCCGCTGGCGCAGGGCTATCTCACCGGCAAGTATCTCGACGGGGCCCGTCCGGCGGGTGCGCGCACGACCCTGTTCGATCGCGGCCAGCGCTACCAGACGGAAGGCGCCGAGGCGGCGATCAAGCGCTATGTCGCGCTCGCCCGCGAATCCGGGCTGGACCCCGCGCAAATGGCGCTTGCCTTCGTCAACAGCCGTTCCTTCGTCACCGCCAATATCATCGGCGCGACCACGATGGAGCAGCTCAAGACCGATATCGCCTCGATCGATGTGAAGCTCTCGCCGGAGGTGGAGGCGAAGATCGACGCGATCCATCAGCTCGTCGGCAATCCCTGCCCCTGAGCAGGCGCGCGTCATTCTCGGGCGAAGCAAGGCTTCGACCCGAGAATCTCTGCCGGAAGAAGGCGCCTTTCCCTCCAGAGATGCCCGGGTCAAGCCCGGGCATGACGAGCCCGCGGTCGGTGCGCTTCACGCAAAAACAATTCCCCTAAGCCGGCTTCCTGCTCTACCGTCTCGCCAGAGTCACAATCGCTTGGCAGGGATTCGCTCATGCCGAGGCTGTTCATCGCTCTGGAAATCCCCGCCGAGGTCGCGACCGGGCTGACATTGCACCGCGGCGGATTGTCGGGTGCGCGCTGGATCGAGCCGGCCGACTATCACATCACCCTGCGCTTCCTGGGCGATGTCGACCGCCGCATGGCCAACGATATCGACTACATGCTCTCCGACCTCACGGCCTATCCGTTCGAGGTCACGCTCGATGCGCTCGGCAGCTTCGGCGGCGACAAGCCGCGCGCGCTGTTCGCACGGGCGCAGCCGAGCAAGACCCTGACCGATCTCCAGGCTGATCTGGAACGGCAGATGCGCCGGCTCGGCCTGCCGGCGGAGGCGCGCAAATTCGTGCCGCATGTCACGCTGGCGCGCTTGCGCGACACGACCCCCGTCGAGCTCGCGCATTTCCTCAGCCAGCACCCGATCGTTCGCCCGTTCACCTTCACCGCCCGCCGGGTTGCGCTGATGTCCTCGCGTGATTCGATCGGGGGTGGACCCTATGTGCTGGAGGCGGCCTATCCGCTCGGCCCTTCCTACCCGAATCGCCTGTCACGGGAGATGCGCCGATGACGCGGCCGAAGCGGCTTTCGCCCGAGGCACAGGCCGAAGCGCTGGCGACCCTGACCGGCTGGAAGCTCGTGCAGGGGCGCGAGGCCATCGCCAAGCGTTTCGTCTTCCGCGATTTCAGCGAAGCCTTCGGCTGGATGACCCGCGTCGCGCTTCTGGCCGAGGCGATGAACCATCATCCGGAATGGTCGAATGTCTATCGCACCGTGGACATCACGCTCGCGACCCATGATGCGGGCGGCCTGACCGAGCTCGACGTCAAGCTGGCCAAGGCGATCGACGCGCTCGCCAGCTGAAGCGGCTCATCCCTCAGGTTTCCACCCGCAAGCCCTGAGCGCCGCCAGCATATGTGGGGGTGGCGGCGCCTCGACCGTGACCGGATCGCGCTTCTTGTAGAGCGGGATCGTGATCGCACGGGCATGGAGCTGGAGGCCCGGCCCTCCCTCGCGCGGGGCATCGCCATAGATCTCGTCGCCGAGCATCGGCCAGCCCGAGGCCTGGCAATGGACGCGCAGCTGATGCGTCCGCCCGGTCAGCGGCTCCAGTGACATCCAAGCGAGCGGGCCATGCTCGCTCTCGCCCCGCCCGAGGACGCGATAGCGGGTCTGCGAGGGCAGGCCGGCCGGATCGACCTTCATCCACCAGCCGCGCTCGGGCGAGCGCTTGGCCAAGGGCAAGTCGATCAATCCTTCGTCTTCCGCAGGGCTGCCCTGCACGATCGCCCAATAGGTCTTGTCGATGCGCCCATCGCGAAACATCTGGTTGAGCTCGGCCATGGCGCGGGGATGCCGGCCGAGCACGAGGCAGCCGGAGGTATCCTTGTCGAGCCGGTGGGCGGCCTCCGGCTTGCGCGGCAGGCCGAAGCGCAGCGCATCGAGATAATCGGTCAGGACCGGGATGATGCGACGCTTGGCCTGCGGGCCGCGATGCGAAGGCAGTCCGGCGGGCTTGTCGATGACGAGCATCATGGCGTCGCGATAGAGCAGCGGCACCGGCAGTTCGGCGTCGTTATGCCCGTCAGGGTGCGAATTTTCTGGTCGGTCCGGCGTTGCCATGGCATTGCGCTAGCGAAGCCGGCCCGGTGGCGCAACCAAAGATGCCCGCCGAACCGAAGACAGGACGACGATGAGCGAGACCGAACCGAAGAAACGCGGCTTCTTTTCGAGGCTGTTCGGGCGCGACGAGGAACCGGCCAAGCCGGCGCCCGCGCCGGAGACGGTGACCGAGCGGGGTGTCGAGCCTGTCGAGGAGTCGAAACCGGAGGTCGAAGAGGCTGCTCCTGCGGCTGTCGAAGCGGATGCGCTGGTCGTCGAGGCGCCGGTTCCGGAGCCCGTGGCGCCGTCCGTTCCGGTCGAAGCGGTCGCGCCTCCGGCCGAGCCGGAGCCGGAGCCGGAACCTGAGGTTGTTGCCGTTGCGCCGTCGGCGCCCACTGCTGCTCCTGAACCAGTTGCCGCCCCCGCTCCGCAGCCGAAGCGGAGCTGGTGGCGGCGTCTGACCGAGGGGCTGTCGCGGACATCCTCGGCGCTGACGACGGGGATCACCGACCTCTTCACCAAGCGCAAGCTCGATGCCGGCACGCTCGAAGACCTGGAAGACATCCTGATCCAGGCCGATCTCGGCCTTGCGGCCTCCGCAAAGATCGCGAAAGCGGTCGGTGACGGTCGCTACGACAAGCAGATCGATCCGGCCGAAGTGAAGGCGATCCTGGCGCGCGAGGTCGAGACGATCCTTGTGCCGGTCGCCCAGCCGCTCGCGATCGACGCCACGAAAAAGCCGTTCGTCCTGCTGATGGTCGGGGTCAATGGCTCCGGCAAGACCACGACGATCGGCAAGCTCGCCGCGAAATTCCGCGCCGAGGGGAAATCCGTGATGCTCGCGGCCGGCGATACCTTCCGCGCTGCGGCGATCGAGCAGCTCCGGGTCTGGGGCGAGCGCACCGGGGCCGAGGTCGTCTATGGCCAGCAGGGCGCCGACGCGGCTGGCCTCGCTTTCGAGGCGTTGCAGAAGGCCAAGGCGAACAATACCGACGTGCTGCTGATCGACACGGCCGGCCGCTTGCAGAACAAGCAGGGGTTGATGGACGAGCTCGCCAAGGTCGTGCGCGTCATCCGCAAGCAGGACCCGAGCGCGCCGCATGCGGCGCTGTTGGTGCTGGACGCGACCGTCGGCCAGAACGCGATTTCGCAGGTCGAGGCCTTCCGCGAGACCGCAGGCGTGACCGGGCTCGTCATGACCAAGCTCGACGGCACGGCGCGCGGCGGCATTCTGGTCGCGCTGGCGGCGCAGTTCGGCCTGCCCGTGCATTTCATCGGCGTCGGCGAGAGCGTCGATGATCTGGAGCCGTTCTCGGCGCGTGATTTCGCGCGGGCCGTGGCGGGATTGGGAGAGGCGGCGTGAGCGAGACGGTGCAGCAACCGGCCGAGGCGGCAGGCAAGGGCAAGGCGGTCAATCCGCTGCTCAAGCTCGCGCTGGAATTCGGGCCGCTGGCGATCTTCTTCTTCGCCAATTCCTATGGCGACCGGCTGTTCGGCGTGGCCGAGGACCGGCGCATCTTCGTCGCGACCGGCATCTTCATCGCGGCATCGCTGATCGCATTGGCGCTGTCGCGGGCGCTGCTCGGCTATCTCCCGCGCATGGCGATCGTGAACGCCATCGTCGTCACGGTGTTCGGCGGGCTGACGCTGGCGCTGGACGACGCCTTCTTCATCAAGGTCAAGCCGACCATCGTGAACGCGCTATTCGGCTCGGTCCTGCTCGGCGGGCTGTTCTTCGGGCGCTCGCTGCTCTCGCTGGTGCTGGAGACGGTGCTGCAGCTCGATGCCGAGGGCTGGCGCAAGCTGACCTTCCGCTGGGGCCTGTTTTTCTTCGTGCTGGCGGCGATCAACGAGGTGGTCTGGCGCACGCAGACCCAGGATTTCTGGGTCGCCTTCAAGGTCTGGGGCGTGATGCCGCTGACCATGGCCTTCGCGCTGGCGCAGACGCCGTTGATCCTGAAGCACGAGATCAAGCCGGCGAAGACCGAGGAATAGGTCGACAATTGCGGCCTCTTGCCATTTGGCAGGATTATCTCCATTTTATGCCAAATGGAGAGCAATCCCATGATCGGCCTGCTGCGCATCGAGACGGCCCAGCGCGATTTCGTCCCCGATCCGATCTCGGATGACGAGGCCGCCGCGATGTTCCGCGCCGCGGTGAACCTGTTCCGGCTCTGGCGGATCACCGACGAGGAAGCGGCGGTTCTGATCGACCTGCCGGTCAGGAGCTACCGGCGCTGGAAAGCCGGCGAGATCGGCCGGATCTCGCGCGACGGCAAGGCCCGGCTCTCGAACCTGATGGGCATCCACAAGGCGTTGCGCCTGATCTTCACCGAGCCGCAGCGCGGTTATGACTGGATCAAGCGGGCCAATGCCGATTTCGGCGGCAGAACGGCGCTGGATGTCATGCTCTGTGGCGAACTGACCGATTTGATGCGGGTGCGCCGCCTGCTCGATGCCGAGCGGGGCGCCTGGTGATCGATCCGGCGAGCCTGCCGGTCGCCGATATCGAATGGCGCGGTGCGGTCCGGATCATCCGCAGCATCTTCCCGCCGATCGACCTGTTCGAGGATATCGCCGACCCCGCCGATTGGCCTTTGCTGATCGCGGCCGAGCAGAAGACCAATCCGCGCCTGATGGAGACGATCGGCAATCTCGATCTGGTGCCGGCCGACCGCCGCGTCTCCGGGCCGGGCGCGAGCTGGCTGATGGCGCCCTTCACCCATGTCAGCCCGGATCGGCCGAGCCGTTTCAGCGACGGCAGTTTTGGCGTGCTCTATGTGGGGGATCGCTTCGAGGTGGCGCTGCTGGAGACGATCCACCACCACGCCCGCTTCATGCTGGCCACCGCTCAGCCGCCGGGCTGGACCTCGCAATTCCGTGAGATCGTGCTGGAGGTCGACGCGGAGCTTCACGATATCAGGCCGCTCGGGGCCGAAGCTGCGCCGGTGCTCGACCCCGCCGACTACACGGCGAGCCAGGCGCTCGGCATCGGCTTGCGGGCGCTCGGTTCGGCCGGCGTCGCCTATCCAAGCGTGCGCTGCCCCGGTGGCGAGTGCGCCGGGCTGTTCTATCCCGATGGCGCGAGGCATCCCGTTCAGGGCCGGCATCTCGACTATCACTGGAACGGCACGCGGGTGGACCTCTACCGGGACCGCAGCGCCGGCGAGGTGTTTCGGATCGTCTGATGGGTAACCCGCGCGTCATTCTCGGGCGCAGCGAAGCGCAGACCCGAGAATCTCTTGCAGGGGATGCTCGGGTCAAGCCCGAGCATGACGACGATGGCCGATGCTATTTCGGTGCGAGCCGGATTGCGCCATCCAGGCGGATCGCAGTGCCGTTCAGCATGTCGTTCTCGATGATGCTGCGGGCGAGCGCGGCATATTCCGCCGGGCGGCCGAGGCGCGAGGGGTGTGGTACCGAGACCGCCAGCGAGGCTTTGGCGTCGTCGGGAAGGCCGGCGAACATCGGGGTTTCGAACAGGCCGGGCATGATCGTGACGATGCGGATGCCGACGCCGGCGAGATCGCGCGCAATCGGCAGGGTCATGCCGACGACGCCGGCCTTGGAGGCGGCATAGGCGGCCTGGCCGATCTGGCCGTCCTCCGCCGCGACCGAGGCCGTGCAGATGATGACGCCGCGGCTGCCATCCTCGGTGATCGGATCGAGCCCGGCGAGTGCGACCGCCGATTTGGCGATGACGCGGAAGGTGCCGTTCAGGTTGATCGCGACAGCCTTCTCGAAGGTGGCGAGGTCATGGGCGACGAGCTCGCCGGTGTCGCGCTTCTTCGAGACGACGCGGCGACCGGGCGCGATGCCGGCGCAGTTGACGATGATGCGGGCGACGCCATGGGCGGCGCGGGCCTTGGCCAGCGCTTCATCGACGGAACCCTCGCTCGTGACGTCGCAGAGGGCGAAGACGCCGCCGATTTCCTTGGCGACGGCCTCGCCGCGCTCGGCATTGAGGTCGAGCAGCGCGACCTTGACGCCCTGGCCCGCCAGCATGCGCGCGGTCGCCTCGCCGAGGCCGGAGGCGCCGCCGGTGACGATGGCAGCGAGGGAGGAATCGAGTTTCATGGCGCGTTTCCCGTCAATCTTGTTCTGACAGCCGGTTTAGAGGGCGTTTCGCACTGTTCCAAGCGGGTTTTCGGAACCGCCTCTTGTGCAGGATTGCGCCGGGGCCATCTTTCGACATGGCGCTTCGATCGGGAGCGCGCGATTATCGGCGTCATCGAACGTCAAGGAGAAAGACAGGGATGAGCGAGGGGTTCAGCGCAAGCTTCAGCCGCGAGGAGATGGAGGCGATCCGCAAGAGCCTGCGCGACGAGGCGAAGTTCGGGTCTGATTTCATGGCCCGGCTCAAGCGCGTCGCGAAGCGTATTCCGTTTGCCGAGGATTTGCTGGCGGCGTGGTTCTGCGCGCGCGATCCGGCGACGCCGCGGCGCGTGCGGATGACGCTGCTCGCCGCGCTCGGCTATTTCGTGCTGCCGATCGATGCCATTCCCGACATCATGCCGCTGCTCGGTTTCACCGACGATGCGGCGGTGATCGCCGCTGCCATCGCGGCCGTCGCCGGCTCGATCACGATCGAGCATCGCGAGCGGGCGAAGAAGGCGATGGCGGAGCTCTGAGACTCCGTCACAGCGTCAGGACGATCTTGCCCTTGGCCTTGCGGTCGGCAATCAGCGCATAGGCTTCGGTCCAGCGTTCCAGCGGGACTGTGGCGTGGACATGGGCGCGGATATGGCCGCCCGCCGCCCAGTCCAGCAGGCGTTCCATATTGCGGCGATGGCCGGCCGGATCTCGCGCGACGAACTGGCCCCAGAACACGCCGCGCAGGTCGCAACCCTTGAGCAGGAGCAGGTTGAGCGGGATTTTCGGAATCTCGCCGCCGGCAAAGCCGACCACGAGATAGCGTCCTTCCCAGGCCATCGAGCGCAAGGCCGGCTCGGCCAGTTCGCCACCGACCGTGTCGTAGAGCACGTCGACGCCGCGGCCCTCGGTGAGCTTCTTCAGTCCGGCGCGGATATCGTCGCGGGCATAATCGATCTCCTCCTGCGCGCCGTGTTCGCGGGCGAGCGCCAGCTTGTCGGGCGAGGAGGCGCAGGCGATGACATGGGCGCCGAGCAGGGCGCCGATCTCGACGGCGGCAAGCCCCGCGCCACCGGAAGCGCCGAGGACGGCGAGCGTCTCGCCCGCTTTCAGTCCGGCGCGCTGGATCAGCCCGTGCATGGCGGTGCCATAGGTCACGAAGAGCCCGGCCGCTTGCGCATCGTCGAGCCGCTCGGGAATGCGGATCAGCTGATCGGCGGAAACCGCGACCTTTTCACGCGCCGCGCCATAGCCCAGCCAGGCCGCGACGCGTTCGCCGATCTGCCAGCCGGTGACGCCCTCGTCGATGGCGGCGATGGTGCCCGCGCATTCGGCCGAGGGCGAAAAGGGGAAGGCAGGCTTGGTCTGGTAACGGCCCTGAATGATCAGCGTGTCGAAGAAGTTGAGGGCGGCGGCCTTCACCGTGATGACGACCTCGCCGGGGCCGGGTTCCGGATCGGGCAGGTCGCGGATCGCCAGTTCCTCGGCCGGGCCGTGATGGTCGCAGAGCAGGGCTTTCATCGTTGATCCGCCTTCGTCGTCGCTGGATCTGATTTTGGCATGGCCGGAGACGGCGCGGAACCGCCCCGCCGCCATTCGTATTTTCGCCAGGATCGTGACACTCTATGCCGCCGTCCCCGCGTGAGCGCGCCTGATCAACAGGTGGTAAACGCGGTATTAAGTTTTTTAGTGACTGATGGCGGTCCATGATCAGCTCGTTCCTCCGCACCTCCCGCGCCGCTGCCCTCCGTTCTGCTCTTGCTGCCACCCTCGCGGCGGGCGGCATCGCTGTGCTGTTGCTGCCGACAGGCGCAGCCGCCCAGCAGCGCGCCAAGCCCGCTCCGGCCGCAGCCGCTGCTGCCGCCAGTCCCGGCCAGGGCCAGGCCATGCTGCTGGAGACGGCCGGCAAGTGGCAGGCTTTCTCATCCCAGCAGGGCCGCTCCAAGGTCTGCTACGCCCTGTCCAAGGCCGAGACCCGCATTCCCACCAATCTCAAGGATGTCGAAGGCCTGCTCTTCGTCTCCAGCCGGCCGGGCGAGGGCGTGCGCAACGAGATCAGCTTCGTGATGAATTTCGACCTCAAGGAAGGGGTCGAGCATCAGGCGATCATCGGCAACGAGCGCTTCGCGCTGGTCGCCAAGGGCCAGAACATGTGGCTGAAGAACCCGGCCGAGGAGCCGCGCATGCTCGACGCGCTGCGCCGTGGCTCCGGGCTTGAGATCAAGGGCACGTCGAAGCGCGGCAACCCGACCAGCGACAAGTACTCGCTCGCCGGCATCAGCCAGATCGTCAAGCGGGCCGAAGACGCCTGCAAGTAAGGCGCGGATAGCGATATCGAGGTCGAGCCCGAAGGCTCGTCATGCCCGGGCTTGACCCGGGCATCTTATGCCGGAAGTAGCTCTCTGCGCCTACGTGTCCGGAGATTCTCGGGTCTGCGCTTCGCTCCGCCCGAGAATGACGACGGGGCTCGATTTCCGATTTCTGCCGAATTGTGCTAGGGAGCCGCGAAATCCCGCGCCTTCCCCGATGGGCGACGACAGAGCTCCGATGACCGCATCCGTTCCCGCTACCGCCGCTCCGGCGGCCGAACCCGTTTTGCGACGCCCCTCGCTGGCCGGGCGCACCCGCGCCGGCCTGACCGAGGCGCTGGCCGAGATCGGCGTGCCTGAGAAGGAGCGGCGCATGCGCGTCGGCCAGCTCTGGAACTGGATCTACCATTACGGCGTGCGCGATTTCGACGCGATGACGACGATCGGCAAGGGGCTGCGCGGGCAGCTCGCCGAGCGCTTCTCGCTCGATCTGCCGACCGTCACGGCCGAGCAGGTCTCGACCGACGGCACCCGCAAATGGCTGATGCGCATGCCCTCGACCGGTCCGCATGACCGCGGCGCCGAGATCGAATGCGTCTATATTCCCGAGGTCGACCGCGGCACGCTCTGCGTCTCCAGCCAGGTCGGCTGCACGCTGACCTGCACCTTCTGCCATACCGGCACGCAGCGCCTGGTGCGCAACCTCAAGACCGAGGAAATCGTCGCCCAATTGATGGTCGCGCGCGACCGGCTCGGCGATTTCCCGAACCGCAAGGCACCGGACGGCGCCTTCGTGCCGAATGATGGCGGACGCTTCGTCTCGAACATCGTCTTCATGGGCATGGGCGAGCCGCTTTACAATTTCGACGGCGTCCGCGACGCGATCGGCGTGATCACCGACGACCAGGGCCTGTCGCTCGGGCGCCGGCGCATCACCGTCTCGACCTCGGGCGTGGTGCCGCAGATCGGCCCGCTCGGCGAGGAGATGGGCACGATGCTGGCGATCTCGCTGCATGCCGTGCGCGACGACCTGCGCAACGAGCTGGTGCCGCTCAACAAGAAATACCCGATCAAGGACCTGCTCGAGGCCTGCCGGAACTATCCGGGCCTGTCGAACGCGAAGCGCATCACCTTCGAATACGTCATGCTGAAGGGCGTGAACGATTCCGATGCCGAGGCGCGCGAACTCGTCCGCCTGCTCAAGGGCATCCCGGCCAAGATCAACCTGATCCCTTTCAACCCCTGGCCCGGCACGAAATACGAGTGCTCGGACTGGGACCGGATCGAGCGCTTCTCCGAGATCGTCTTCCGCGCCGGCTATGCCTCGCCGGTGCGCACGCCGCGCGGGCGCGACATCCTCGCCGCCTGCGGCCAGCTCAAGAGCGAGACGGAGAAGCTTTCCGCCCGCGCCCGATTGATGCTGGACGAGGCGCAGGCCGACGCTCCCGCGGTTGCGGCGGAGTAAGCCTTGCTGCGCTGGATTCTGCTGATCCCGTTCGCCTGCCTCGTTGCGATGGGCGCGGGCGTGGCCTTCCTCGCCATGGCAAGTGTTGCTTCGCCGGCCGTGGCCATGCTGATCGGCGGCGGCATCGAGCGATTGATCGATATCCTGTTCGGCCTCGCCGAGAGCGGGGTCGATCCGGCGCCGGCCGCTCAGGCCGCCTTCGCCCTGATCGGCAAACTCGGGATGGCGATCATCGTGGCGCCGGTGGTGCTGGTCGCGGTCGGCAGCGAACTCTTCCGCCTGCGCAGCGGCCTGCTCCAGAGCGGCTTCACCGGTTTGCTGGCCGCGCTGCTGCCGCTCGCGATGCTCCGGCTGTCGCGCGCGCCGAGCACGGCCGAGATCCAGATCATCTCCGGCCTCTTCCTGGTCGGCGCGGCGACGGGCTTCGTCTACTGGCTGATCGCCGGACGCGGCGCTGGTGGCGAGCGCCCGGCGCAGGCTTAACGCCTTTCAATCGCCGATCGCGACGCCTTCACGGCGGCCATCGGCACCGCCCAGGAAGCCTTCCGACGTCTTGACGATGGCCTGCGTGCCCGAGGTCATTTCCAGCAGGCGGACCTCGTGGCCCTTCGCTTCGAGCGCAGCCTTCCAGGCCTCGGCCTCCGTGCCTTTCTCCAGTTCGGTCGGGCCGTTGCGGCTGCCGAAATTGCCGAAATCCACGGCCTGTTGCGGGTCCATCTTCCAGTCGAGCAGGGCGACCAGCGTCTTGCCGACATAACCGATGATCTGGCTTCCGCCGGGCGAGCCGACCACGGCGTAGAGCCGGCCGAAGGCATCGAAGACCAGCGTCGGGGCCATCGAGGAGCGCGGGCGCTTGCCGGGCTCGACGCGGTTGGCGACGGGCTTGCCGTCCTCCTCGGGGGCGAAGTTGAAATCGGTCAATTCGTTGTTGAGCAGGAAGCCGCCCTTGGTCATCAGGCGCGAGCCGAAACCGTCCTCGATCGTCGTGGTCATGGCGACGGCGTTGCCGTCAGCATCGACGACGGAGATATGGCTGGTGCCGTTCTCGATGCCGTCGGAGGGGGCGAGGAGTTGCGCCCGCCGATGCGGCGGATCACCGGGCTTGGCGCGACCCATCGAGCGCTCGGGGCTGACCAGTCCGGCGCGCGAGCGAATATAGTCCCGGTCGATCAGGCCGCGCACGGGCACGCTGATGAAGGCGGGATCGGCGAGATAGAGCGCACGGTCGGCAAAGGCGAGCCGGCCGGCCTCGGTAAACCAGTGGGCGGCATCGGCGCCCGGCCCCATGCGGCGCAGGTCCTGGCCTTCGAGGATGCCGAGCATCTGCTGGAGCGCGACCGCGCCCGAGCTCGGCGGGCCCATGCCGCAGAGGCGCCAGATCCGATAGGCGCCGCAGACGGCCTCGCGCTCCTCGACCTTGTAGGCGGCGAGATCGGCGAGCGTGATGTCGCCGGGATTGGTCGGATGGCCGGTGACCGTCGCGACGATGTCCTCGGCGATCGCGCCCTTGTAGAAGGCGTCCGGGCCCTGGACTGCGACAGCGCGCAAAGTCGCGGCGAAGGCCGGGTTCTTCAGGACCGAGCCGACCGCCTTTGGCTTGCCGTCCGGCTCGTAGAAATAGGTGGCGGCCAGCGCGTTCCTCGGCAGATCCTTCTCGCCTGCGAGCAGGCCGTTGAGGCGCGGCGAGATCGCGAAGCCTTCCTCCGCCAGCTTCAGGGCCGGGGCGACGACATCGGGCCAGGGCAGCTTGCCCCAGCGGCGATGGGCGTCTTCCAGCAATTTCAGCGTGCCGGGCACGCCGACCGAGCGGCCGCCGACCACGGCCTCGCGGAACGGCATCGGCTTGCCGTCCTTCATGAAGCGATCGGGCTTGGCGGCGGCCGGCGCGGTCTCACGGCCGTCGAGCGTCGTCACCTTGCGGCCGGCCTCGTCCCAATGGACGAAGAAGGCGCCGCCGCCGATGCCGGAGCTCTGCGGCTCGACCAGATTGAGGACGAGCTGGATGGCGATGGCGGCGTCGGTGGCGCTGCCGCCGGCACGCAGGATGTCGCGCCCGGCCGTCGCGGCCAGCGGATTGGCGGCTGCGGCCATGAAGCGCTGGGCCGTTCCCAGCGACTTGATCGTCCGCCCGGTCGCGGCCTCGGGAGCCGGCGCTTGCGGTTGGGCGACGGCGATCTGGGTGGCGAGCAGGGCTGCGGGAACCGAGAGAAAGAGAGACAGGCGCATGGGCGAAGCTCCGGTGAGAAGCGCAGGATAGGCTATTCGTCGCGGCCTGACAGCTTGGATGGGCGGGCGCTGGCGGGTAAGGTCCGAATCGCTTGTTCTGACGTTGCCAAAAGGGGTTTTCGGCATGTCGATTGTGACTCATCTCCGCCGGCCGCTCACCTGGCTTGTCCTTGGCATGCTCGGAATCGTGTTGGCCGGTTGCGGTTACAACAACGTGCCGACGCTGGAGGAAAAGGCGAAGGCGGCCTGGTCCGAGGTACAGAATCAGTATCAGCGCCGGGCCGACCTGATCCCGAATCTGGTGGAGACCGTGAAGGGCTATGCCGCGCAGGAGCGTGAGGTGCTGACCGCCGTGGTCGAGGCCCGCGCCAAGGCGAGCCAGGTCAAGGTCGATGCCTCGACCATCAACGACCCCGCGAAGTTCAAGGAATTCCAGGACGCGCAGAACCAGCTCACCGGCGCGCTCGGCCGGCTGCTCGTCACGGTCGAGCGCTATCCGGAGCTGAAGTCCAATCAGAACTTCCTTGCCCTGCAGTCGCAGCTCGAGGGCACCGAGAACCGCGTCGCGGTCGCCCGGCGCGACTACATCCAGGCCGTGCAGGCCTTCAATACCGAGATCCGCACCTTCCCGGGCGTGATCTGGGCGAAGCTGTTCTGGGGTGCCAAGCCGATGGAGACGTTCACGGCGACCGCCGGTGCCGAGCGGCCGCCGGCGGTGAAGTTCTGAGGTCGATCGGCTGAATCCGGTGGCAGCGACCAGCCCGTCATGCTCGGGCTTGACCCGAGCATCTCCTGCCAGAGATTCTCGGGTCTGCGCGGAGTTTATCCTTGGGCCGACCAAAGGTCGGACCCGAGGGCTGCGCCCGAGAATGACGCTCTGGCACGCGGCGGTATTGCTGCTCCTGCTGCTTTGGAGCAGCTTCGCCCTCGCTGCCGAGCCGACCTACCCCGCCGTCACGGGGCGGGTCGTCGATGGCGCCAACCTGCTCGCTCCAGATGTTCGACAGCGGCTTGAGGACAAGCTCAAGGCGCATGAGGACAAGACCTCCGACCAGGTGGTCGTCGCGACGGTGCCCTCGTTGCAGGATGTGACGATCGAGGATTTCGCCAACGGTCTCTTCCGGCACTGGAAGCTTGGCGAAAAGGCCAAGAACAACGGTGCCCTGCTGATCGTCGCTCCCAAGGAGCGCAAGGTCCGCATCGAGGTCGGCTACGGCCTCGAAGGCGCGCTGACCGATGCGCTCTCCAAGGTCATCATCACGACGGCGATCGCGCCTAAGTTCAAGACCGGCGATTTCGCGGGGGGCATCGAGGCCGGCGTCGACGCCATCCTGACGATTCTCGCGGGCGATGCCGAGGAATGGCAGCGACGCGCCGAGGTGCGCTCGGACGAGAGCACGCTGGGCGAGGATATCGCCGTCGTCATCGCGATGATCTTCATCTTCCTGTTCATCGTCGCTTTCCTGCGCGGCCTGAGCCAGCAAGGCGGCGCGCGCCGGCATCGCCTGCGCAACGGGCAATGGGTGACACTGCCGCAGAGCACGGGCTGGAGCACCGGGTCCGGTTCCGGTTCGGGCTGGAGCGGCGGCGGGGGTGGCTGGAGCTCGGGCGGCGGCGGATTTTCCGGTGGCGGCGGCTCCTCCGGCGGTGGCGGAGCTTCGGGAGACTGGTGATGGATGCAGCCGACAGGGACGCGATCGCGGAAGCCGTGCGCCGGGCCGAGAGCCTGACCGCGGGCGAGATCGTCGTGGTGATCGACCGGGCGGCGTCGAGCTATCGGAACGTCCCCGCGATGCTGGCGCTGACGCTGGCGCTGTTCGTACCCTGGCCGCTGCTGTGGCTGACGGTGATGAGCGCGCCGCGCATATTCCTGATCCAGCTGATCTGCGCAGCCGGCCTGTTGGCGAGCCTGCTCTGGTATGGTCGTGGCGGACGCTTCGTGCCCGGCTTCGTCAAGCGCGGGCGGGCGCATGACGTGGCGCTGCGGGAATTCACGGCGCGCGGGCTGACCCGGACCAAGGGGCGCACGGGCGTGCTGCTCTATATCGCGCTGCAGGAGCGCTATGCCGAAATCCTTGCCGATACCGGCATCGACGGGCTGGTCGAGAAGGATACCTGGCGCGGCATCATCGAGCCGCTGCTCGCAGCCGCGCGCGAGGATCGCCTGACGGAAGGGTTGATCACCGCCGTGAGCTCGGTCGGGACGGTGCTGGCCCAGCACGTGCCGCCGGTGCCCGGCGATGTCGACGAGCTCTCGAACAAGGTGATCCTGCTATAGGCAGCGGCGCTTCCGATTCAGCGCTTCGCCAGTCCCTTGGCGGCGCCGAGGATCGCGCCGGGCATCATGTGGCCGTATTTGTTGGCGCGTTCGGCCTGGACGATCACGACATAGCCATCGGCCTCCGGCGCCTGCGTGGCGGAGAGCGGTGCGGTGACGGTCGCCTCCTTGCCGGTCCAGTCGCCGACGCGCACCATGCCGCGCACGACATTGGCGTAGGTGAGCGTCCGGCCCTGGTTTTCGCCGCGCGTGATCGGTACCGCCGCCTGATACGTGGTCGGCAGGATCCAGATTCCGGCCGTGGTCTCGCTTTCGTTGCCGGCCGGCGCGATCCGGATCTGGAGGGCGCCGTTCTCTTCCTTCAAAGCGATGCGAGCGGCGAATCCGGTGGTCGCGAACTGGTTCACCGCTTTTTCGATCTCGGGGCGTTCAGAGCCGATCGCATGGGCGGCGCCGTTGATCACGACCTGCGGGGTGTAGACCTGCCCGTCGCCGCGGGCTTTGGCATAGAGCTTCTGCCGCTTGGCGAAGGAATCCTTGCCGAGCGTGTCCTTCCAGCCGAGATAGTCCCAATAGGTCACCGGCAGGGTCAGGGCGATCAGCTCGGGATCCTTGGCCAATTCGACGACCAGGGCATCGGCCGGCGGGCAGGAGGAGCAGCCCTGGCTGGTGAAGAGCTCGATCACCGCCTTGGGCGGCTTTGCCGGCGCCTGCGCGTGCGCGGTCGCCATGCCCAAGGCAAAGGCGGCAACGGTCGCTGCGAGATGGCGCGGGCGAGGGAACATGATCGGGACTCTGCGGACGACTTCTTTTCCTGAGGTTACCAAAGCCCGCAATCGGCTTGCGAGGGAAATCACGTTGCCTTGAAAACGGGCACGGTCGCGTTGGCGTGATCGAAGGCTTCACGCGCTGCGGCCGAGATCATGTTGGGCCGCCAGCGGCGATGCATCCAGAGCCATTGCTCGGGATATTCGCGCACCCAGCCTTCCACCACGGCCGTCATCATCGCCATCGCGCCCTGGACGTCGATCTCGCCATTGGCGTCGCGTGGCAGGTCGAGCGGCGGCGTCAGCTCCAGCCTAAAGCGGTGGTTCGGCAGGCGGATGACGCGCACGCCATGGACCGGGCATTCGAAGCGCTTGGCGAACTTGCCCATGATCGGGTTGGTCAGCGCGGGGCGGCCGAAGAAGGGCACGACGACGCCGCGGGTGAAATGCTGGTCGATCAGCATGCCGAGATGGCCGCCGTTCTCCAGCACGCCCTGCATGGCGAAGGCCGCGCCCTGCCTGGCGGCCGCGAGCCCGCCCATCGCGCCGGAACGAATCTCGTGGACGACAGCGGCGATCGCCGGGTCGTTGGGGGCGCGGAAGACCGCGGTGGTATCGAGATCATAGGCCTGGGCGCAGATCGCCGGCAGTTCCCAATTGGCGAGGTGGGTCGAGAAGATCAGGCCGGGCTTCTCGTCGTCCTTCAGCGCAATGAAATGCTCGATGCCCTTGACCTCGACGCGCGAGGGTTTGTCGGGGTTGTGGTAGTCGTAGTCGAACAGCGCCTTGAGATTGGCGTATTCGCCGGCAACGCGGCCGAGATTCTCCCAGGCACCGCGCGCGATGCGCTTGACCTCGGCCTCGTCCTTCTCGGGGAAGGCTGCGCGGATATTGGCGAGCGCGACGCGGTTGACCGGGATCAGCGGGCTCGCGCTGCGCAGGAGCCAGCCGCCGAGATCGCTGGCGCGCTCGGGGCCGAGCATGCGCAGGAACGCGAACAGCGTCCGGATCACACCGATCATCGCCGCCGCGCCGATGCGCGCGGCGATTGCCTTCAATCGTCTCAAGGTCGGTCCTGCCCCAGAGCAGGTCCGCGTCGCTGCGCAACGCACACTTGCTCTGCCCATTTGTTTGGTCGCATTTTCTTCACGCGACCCGGTGCCCACTTCGCTTGAAAATGCTCTAGCTCGCCCGTGCCGAGAGCAAGACCGGGCCTTGAACGGGCGATCTGGGGCAGGAAGCCGCCCGCGTCAAGTCCTTGGCGGGGAACAGGTCCCGATCAGAAGGCGATGACGACCTTGCCGAAGACCTTGCGGCCCTCGATGCGAGCGAGACCCTTCTCGAATTCGGCGAGCGGGAAGACCGAATCGATCACCGGCTTCATGCCGCCGGCCATCTTCTCCAGCGATTGCGCGATGTTCTCGATGCGGCAGCCGAAGGAGCCGGTGATGCGGTATTGCTGCTGGAAGAGCTGCATCAGGTTGATCGTCGCCGAGGGGCCGGAGGTCGCACCGCAGGTGACGAGCCGGCCGCCGCGCTTCAGGCAGAGCAGCGAGCCGTTCCAGGTGTCGGCGCCAACATGCTCGAACACGACATCGACGCCCTTGCGGCCGGTGAGCTTGCGCACGACGCCCTCGAAGCGGTCCTCGCGGTAGTTGATGACATGGTCGGCGCCCAGCGCCTTGGCCTTGGCGCCCTTCTCGTCGTCGCCGACGGTCGTATAGACCGTGCAACCGATCGCCTTGGCCATCAGGATCGCGGCCGTGCCGATGCCCGAGCCGCCGGCATGGACGAGCACGGATTCGCCGGGCTCCAGCTTCGCATTGTCGAACAGCATGTGCTGGACCGTGCCGAAGCCGATGGGGGCGCAGGCCGCATCCTCGAAGGAAACGCCCTTCGGCGCCTTGATGGTGAGGCGCGCCGGGCGGTTCAGCAATTCGCGGGCGAAGCCGTCGATATGGAAGCCCATGATGCCGGCGACGTTCTCGCAGAGATTGTCGCGGCCCTCGCGGCAGGCCTTGCACTGGCCGCAGGTATCGGCGCCGTAGGCCGTCACGGTGTCACCGGGCGCGAAGCCGGTGACGCCCTCGCCAACGCAGACGATCTCGCCGGCCGCCTCGACGCCGGCCGCCTGCGGCATCTTGCGCTTGGCGAAGGCCATGCCGCGGAAGCCCCAGAGGTCGAGATAGTTGAGCCCGACCGCCTTGATGCGGATCTGCACCTCGCCCGGACCGGGCGGCGGTGGCGGCTCGATCTCTTCCAGGCGCAGGTCGCGGTCGCCGTGGAGCTGGAGGGAACGCATGAAAATCGACCTTTCAGAACAAACGGATCAGCGGTGAATGCCGAGCTGGGCCGTCAAACCGCCATCGATCGGCAGCACGGTGCCGCTGATATACGCGGCGGGCTCGCTCATCAGGAAGGCGGCGAGGCCGGCGACCTCTTCCGGCTTGGCGAAGCGGCCGGCCGGGATCTGCGCTTGCATCTTGTCGCGATAGGCGGCGTAGGGCGCCATCATGTCGGTATCGACGAAGCCCGGCGCGATCACGTTGACGGTGACGCCGCGCTTGCCGGTCTCGACAGCGAGCGTCTTGGCGTAGGAGATCAGTGCGCCCTTGGAGGCTGCATAGGCGGCATTGCCGGGATTGCCGCGCAACGCGGCGACCGAGCCGATCGCGACGATGCGGCCGGCACGTGCACGGATCATGGCGCGCATCAGGCTCTTCGCGAGCCGGGTGAAGGCCCAGAAATTGACCTGCATCGCCGCCTCGGCCTTGTCCTGCACCATCATCGCGGCCAGCGAATCATAGGGCTGGCCGGCATTGTGGACGAGGCCGAAATAGCTTTCGCCCTCGCGCGCCTCGCAGAAGGCGTCGAGCGCGCCCTTGTCGGCAAGGTCGAGCGGCAGCGCGGTAATAGCGCGGCCGGGATGGCTCGTGGCGATCTCCTGCGCCAGCGCCTTCGCCTGCTCGGCGGAGGATCGGAAGGTGAAGTCGACATCGTGGCCTGCGGCGGCGAGCGCGCGCACGATCGCGGCGCCGACGCCCTTGGCGCCGCCGGTGACGAGAACTTTTGTCATGCGGCCTCCGGAGGCGCCGTCAGCACGAGGCAAGTGTTCTGGCCGCCGAAACCGAAGGAATTGGAGATCACCGTCCTAACCTTCGCCTCGCGGGCCGTGTTCGGCACGACATCGAGCGCGATGGCCGGATCGGGGTTCACGTAGTTGATCGTCGGCGGGATCAGGCCGTTGGCGATGGTCATGAAGGAGATCACCGCCTCGACCGCGCCGGCCGCCGTCAGCGTATGGCCGATCATCGACTTGTTCGAGGAGATCGGCAGGCTCGCCATGCGCTCGCCGAAGACGGCGGCGCAGCTCATCGCCTCCATCTTGTCGTTCTCGGGCGTCGAGGTGCCGTGCGCGTTGATGTAGTCGACGTCGTCGGGCGTCAGCCCGGCATCGGCCAGCGCATCCTGCATGGCGAGGATGGCGGGCTTGCCGTCCGGGCTGGAGCGGGTGCGGTGGAAGCCATCGCCGCGCTCGCCGCAACCGGCGACGATGCCCAAAATGGTCGCGCCGCGCGCCAGCGCATGGTCGTAATCCTCCAGCACCAAGGCGCCCGCGCCTTCGCCCATGACGAAGCCGTCACGGTTCTTCGAGAAGGGCTTGGCGGCGCTTTCCGGCGGGTCGTTCTGGGTCGAGAGGGCCGAGAGCAGCGAGAACCGGATCAGCGCCTCGGCATGGATCGAGCCGTCGGTGCCGATGCAGAGGGCGGCTTGCGTATCGCCGCGACGGATCGCCTCGACGCCCATCTGGATCGCGGTCGCACCGGAGGAGCAGGCGGTCGAGAGCGAGATCGGCGAGCCCTTGGTGCCGAAACGGTCGGCGATATGGTCGGCGACGCCACCGAAGACGAAGAGCTCGTGCATCGCCCGGAACTTGCCGGTGGCGGCGGCGCGCAGCAGACCGTCATAATCGACCTCGCCGGAGACGGCCTGGGCCATCTCCTGCTTCTGCGGCCATTCCATCTCGACGGGCGGCACCGCCATGAAGAGTTCGCCGGGGAAATCGCCGTCGGTGCCGATGCCGCTCTGGCCGACGGCTTCCTCCGCCGCGAGCGTCGCGAGCTTCTCGGAGAGCTGGGGGGCAGTGAACGGTCCGTCGAACAGGAAATCGACGGTGCCGCCGATGCTGGTCTTCAGGCCCTCGGTCGGGAAACGATCGATGCGGTGGATGCCGGATTGGCCTGATGTCAGGGCCTGCCAGTTGGTTTCCTTGCCCTGGCCGAGCGAGGTGACGACGCCCAGGCCGGTAACGGCGACGAGCGGACGGCCCTTGGCGTCGCGATGCGTGGTCATGGTTTCAACCCTCACGCTTGAATGAGATGTGCGGCGCCTTCGCCACGCCAGTGGCCGGCGCCTGTGACGATCGCTTCCTTGGCCTGCCCGGCTGACAGGGCGATTGCCGCCAGCGCCACAGAAACCGGGAAAGCCGCCTCGACGCCATGGCCGACGAGATCGCCGGCCGCGATGCGCTTTGCGGAAGGAGCCGCGGCTGCGATGGCCGCCGCTTCCTCTCCGGTGATGCCGGCGCAGCCGGTCGCGGCGGAGATCGCGAGCGCCTCAGTGGCGACCGGGCCGAAGCCACCGAGCAGCGTCGTCAGGGCCGACTGGACCGTGCCAGCCTCGCGGCGGCTGCGCGCGGCGCCTGTGTGCTTGAGCTTCGCATAGGCCTTGGCGCCACGGGCGGCGGCGCGCTCGGCCGATTCCAGCACGAGGAAGGCACCGGCGCTGCCGGTGATCAGGCCCGGAGCGTCCTCGCGCGTGAAGACCGGCTTGAAATCGTCGCGGTGCAGATAGCCGCCGAGCTCGAAGAGCAGCAGCATGTCGCGCCGCTCGGCATTGTAGGCGCCGCCGACGAGCATCAGGTCGGACTGGCCCGAGGCGATGCGGGCATGGGCGGTGCGGATCGCATCGACGCCGGCCTGCTCCTCGCCCATGAAGGTGCGCGACGGGCCGGTGACGCCGTGGACGATGGCGATGTTGCCGGCGAGCAGGTTGGAGAGCTGGGCCAGGAAAAGCGTCGGCCTGAGATCGCCCATCAGGCGCTCGTTGAGGAAGGCGCCGGTGTCGTTGGCGCCGCGCAGGCCTTCGAGGATGCCGGCATCGACGGCATGGTCGCGCTCGCCGCCGCCGGCCGCGACGATGACCTGCAGGGCACTCTTCGCCTCGGCATCGTCCTTCAGCCCGGCGGAATCGAGGGCGAGGCCAGCCGTGTAGACGCCGAGCCGCTGCCAGGGCTCCATCTGACGCTGGTCTGATTTCTTCGGAATCTGCTTGTCCAGTTCCAGCGCCGCCAGCGGGTGGAGCGGATAGGGCTTGAAGCTCTCGGTATCGACGACCGGCGGCCCGCCTGCGGCGAGCGCAGCGGCATGGGCCTCGACGCCTTCGCCGAGGCTGGAGGCGATGCCGATGCCGGTGATGACCACGTCGCGGCGGTTCATGGCGCAGGCTCCGGCTTCAGGCCGATGGCTTCGATGCGGCCTTGCATCAGCGCGCGCATATCGGCGGGGAATGGCATCAGGCGGAAGCGCAGTTCGGCATCGCAGATCGGCTTGCCTTCGCTGGTCAGCTTCACCTTGGTGGCCGCATAGCCGGAACCCTCGATCACCAGCTCGGCGCTGGCTTCCAGTTCGGTGCGGGGCTCGACGAAGGTGCGGAAGCGCGCCTTGTCGACCGTCATCAGGAACGGCATCTGCGAGAGCCCGTTGAGGCCGAGCAGGAGATAGCCCGAGGCCTGCGCCATGGTCTCGGTCAGGAGCACGCCGGGCACCAGCGGGTGGCCGGGGAAGTGGCCCTCGAAGACCGGGCTCTCGGCGGGAACGGTGGAGCGCGTCACGATGCGCTTCTGCGACGGATCGAAGGTCACGACCCTGTCGATCATGTCGAAATATTCGAGGCGCATGCGATCCTTGACTCTATCGGCGCCAGAACGGCGCAAGGCCGCGACACGGATCGGTCGATCCGCGCAACGGCCCCTATGCTCTATCGGGAGCCGCGCGCCGGCTCAAGTCCGGCGGCGGCGGAAGGCTGTTACGCCTTCTTGGCAGCGACGAGATCGTCGATGCGCTTGCAGAGGTTCTCGAGCACGAAATACTGCTCGGCCGGGGCCTTGCCCTCGTTGACTTCCTGCGTCCACTGCTCAAGCGGCAGCTTGATGCCGAAGGCCTTGTCGATTGCGAAGGCGATGTCGAGGAAGGCCAGGGAATCGATGCCGAGATCTTCGATCGCGTGGCTCTGCGGCGTGATCTTTTCCCGCGGAATATCGCAGGTTTCGGAAATGATGCCGGCGACCGTCTCGAACGTGGCGGACATGCTGCGGGTGCTCCCGTCTGTTGTCGGTGATGGCGGACGACATCCGAGCGCGGGAACTCGCCCTGCGCCTGCCCCTAGTCGCCACCGAGGATGACTGAACCGCCCCCTTACACTGCGGCGGGCGCGAGGACAACCGGGAGGCGCCCCCAATGCGTCATGGCCGGCTTGCGCCGGCCATGAGCTGTGTTGTCGCTGCTTTCGGCTCAGGCGGCGAGGCCGCGCAGCACGTAATGCAGGATGCCGGCGTTCTTGAAGTAGTCGATCTCGTCCAGCGTATCGATGCGGCAGAGGATCGGCACCTTCTTCACCGAGCCGTCGGCATAGGTGATCTCGGCTTCCATCATCTGGCGCGGCTTGACGTTGGCCAGACCATGGATGGTGACGCTCTCGTCGCCCTTCAGGTCGAGCGAGGCCCAGCTCGTGCCCTCCTGCAGGGTGAACGGAACGACGCCCATGCCGACCAGGTTCGAGCGGTGGATGCGCTCGAAGCTCTGGGCGATCACAGCCTTGACGCCGAGGAGGTTCGTGCCCTTCGCCGCCCAGTCGCGCGAGGAGCCGTTGCCGTACTCGACGCCGGCGAAGATCACCAGCGGCACCTTCTCCGCCTGGTACTTCATCGCCGCGTCGTAGATCGGCAGCTCTTCCTTGCTGGGATAGTGGATCGTGTAGCCACCCTCGCGGCCGTTCGGGCCGAGCATGTGGTTGCGGATGCGGATATTGGCGAAAGTGCCCCGCATCATCACCTCATGGTTGCCGCGGCGCGTGCCGTACTGGTTGAAGTCGGCCACCGCGACACCGTGCTCGGTCAGGTAGGAACCAGCCGGAGAGGCCGCCTTGATCGAGCCGGCCGGGGAGATGTGGTCGGTCGTGATCTTGTCGCCGAACAGGCCGAGGATGCGCGCGCCCTTGATGTCGCCGATCGCGGCCGGCTTCTTGCCCATGCCCTGGAAATAGGGCGGGTTCTGCACATAGGTCGAATCGTCGTCCCAGGCATAGGTTTCCGAGGTCGGGGCGTTGACCGCCTGCCAATGCGCGTCGCCCTTGAAGACGTCGGCATATTTCGCCTCGAAGATGGCGCGGGTGACGTTCTGCTGGATGAAGCTCTGGATCTCCTTGTTGGAGGGCCAGATATCCTTCAGGTAGACGTCCTTGCCGTCCGAGCCCTGGCCGATCGGCTGCGTGGTCAGGTCCATCTGGATGGAGCCGGCGAGCGCATAGGCGACGACGAGCGGCGGCGATGCCAGGTAGTTCGCCTGCACGTCCGGCGAGACGCGGCCTTCGAAATTGCGGTTGCCGGAGATGACGGCGCCCGCGATCAGGCCCTTCTCGTTGATCGTCTTCGAGATCGGCGCCGGCAGCGGGCCGGAATTGCCGATGCAGGTCGTGCAGCCGAAGCCGACCAGGTTGAAGCCGAGCTTGTCGAGATCGGTCTGGAGACCGGACTTGGCGAGATATTCGGCGACGACCTGCGAGCCGGGCGCCAGCGAGGTCTTCACCCAGGGCTTGACCTTGAGGCCCTTGGCGACCGCGTTGCGGGCGAGCAGACCCGCCGCCATCAGCACCGAGGGGTTCGAGGTGTTGGTGCAGGAGGTGATCGCCGCGATGACGACGTCGCCATGGCCGAGGTCGAAATCCTCGCCCTCGACCTCGACGCGGCGCGAGAGCTCGGCGCCCTTCTTGTAGTCGGTGTCCATGGCGGCGGCGAAGCCGGCCTTGACGGCGGAGAGGTCGACGCGGCCTTCCGGACGCTTCGGGCCGGCCATCGAGGGCTGGACCGACGAGAGATCGAGCTCGAGCGTGTCGGTGAAGACCGGATCGGGCGTCTCGGGGGTGGCGAAGAGGCCCTGCGCCTTGCTGTACGCCTCGACCAGCGCGATGCGGTCGGCCGCGCGGCCGGTGGTGGTCAGATAATCCAGCGTCTCGGTATCGACCGGGAAGAAGCCGCAGGTCGCACCGTATTCCGGACCCATGTTGGCGATGGTCGCGCGGTCGGCCAGCGTCAGGTTGTAGAGGCCGGGGCCGAAGAACTCGACGAACTTGCCGACGACGCCCTTCTTGCGCAGCATCTGGGTGACAGTGAGCACGAGGTCGGTCGCGGTGATGCCTTCCTTGAGCGAGCCGGTCAGCTTGAAGCCGATCACTTCCGGCAGCAGCATCGACTGCGGCTGGCCGAGCATGGCGGCCTCGGCCTCGATGCCGCCGACGCCCCAGCCGAGGACGGCGAGGCCGTTGACCATGGTGGTGTGCGAGTCGGTGCCGACGACCGTGTCGGGATAGGCGACCTCGACCTCGACGCCGTCGATGGTCTCCTTGCGGGTCCAGACGGTCTGGGCGAGGTACTCAAGATTGACCTGGTGGCAGATGCCGGTGCCGGGCGGGACGACGCGGAAATTGTCGAAGGCGCCCTGGCCCCACTTGAGGAACTTGTAGCGCTCGGCATTGCGCTCGTATTCGAGCTCGACGTTCTGGGCGAGCGCCTTGGGCGTGCCGAACTCGTCGACGATGACCGAGTGGTCGATGACGAGATCGACGGGCACGAGCGGGTTGATTTTCTGCGGGTCGCCGCCGAGCGCCTTGACGCCATCACGCATCGCGGCGAGGTCGACGACGGCCGGAACGCCGGTGAAGTCCTGCATCAGCACGCGCGCCGGGCGGAAGCCGATCTCCTTGCCGGCGGTGCCCTTGTCGTCGAGCCAGGCGACGAAGCCTTCAATGTCGGCCTTGGTGACGGAGCGTCCGTCCTCGAACTGCAAGAGGTTCTCGAGCAGCACCTTCATCGAGAAGGGCAGCTTCGAGATGCCCGGCAGGCCGTTCTTCTCGGCATCGGGCAGGGAGTAATAGGTGTAGGTCTTGCCGCCGGCGGTGAGCGTCTTGCGGGCTTTGAATGAGTCGAGCGAGGCCATTCGGGCTTGATCCTGATCAAGGGGTTGCGGTCGCGACCGGAGCGCCCTTGCGGACACCGCCGTTCGAAGGCCTAATGCGCATGACGCGCGCGCCGCCTCGGGAGTGCCCGAGCCCCGCGCCGGATCGGCGTGCGGCGTAGCCGCGGGTTCTATAGAGCAATTCCAAGAAGCGCGCTAGATGAACGAAATGAGCTCGGACGTATCTGCGGCAGCGCTGCCTTGAAGCAAGTTCCATTCCTGCCGACGCGCCTCCACGCCGAGAATCTCGCCTGCCGACGCAGCGGCAGGCTGATTTTCGAGGGCTTGAGCTTCACGCTGCAACCGGGCCAGGCGATTGCTCTGACTGGCCGTAACGGCGCTGGCAAGTCGAGCCTGATCGCGATGCTCTGCGGGAGGTTGAGGCCGGACAGCGGCAGCATCCGGCTGGAAGGGACGGAGGACGAGGCCGATCTCGCGGAGATCTCGCATCTCGTTGGCCACCGCGACGGGCTGAAGACGGCGCTGACGGCCCGCGAGAATCTCGTCTTTGCAAGGGATGTGCTGGGCGACGCCGCCTTGACCCCGGACGAAGCGCTGGCCGTCGTCGGGCTCGGCCACGCGGCGGAATTGCCGGCCGGCTATCTGTCGGCGGGGCAGCGGCGGCGCGTCGCGCTGGCGCGGCTTCTGGTGTCACGGCGGCCGTATTGGCTGCTCGACGAGCCGCTCTCGGCACTTGACGCAGCCTCGCAAGCGATGGTTGCCGGATTGATGCGCGATCACTTGGCGCAGGGCGGCGCGATTCTCGCCGCGACCCATGGCCCGCTGGGGATCGAGGGCACGCGCGAAGTCAGGATCGGCCCGTGAGACGCGCCTTCTGGGCCATCCTGAAGCGTGACCTCGCCGTCGCGAGCCGGGCCGGCGGTGGCGGCGAGTTGGCGCTCGTCTTCTTCCTGACGCTCGTCGTGCTCGTGCCCTTCGCGCTCGGTCCCGATCTCAACCTGCTGTCGCGGATCGGTCCGGCGATTCTCTGGCTCGGTGCGCTGCTGTCGGTGCTGATCGGGCTCGACCGGCTGTTCCAGAGCGACGAGGAGGACGGTTCGCTCGATCTGATCCGCGCCTCGGCCCTGCCGCTGGAGCTCGCCGTGCTGGCCAAGGGGCTGGCGCATTGGCTGACGACGGGCCTGCCGCTGGCTTTGGTCTCGCCATTGCTCGGCTTGCTGGTGGCGCTGCCGGGTGAGGGCGTTTTGCCATTGGTCGCGACACTTCTGGTCGGTACGCCGGCCCTGAGCTTTATCGGGGCGGGCGGGGCGGCGCTGGCTGCAAGCCTCAGGCGTGGCGGTCTGATCGTGCCGGTGCTGGTTGCACCCTTGACGGTGCCGGTGCTGATCTTCGGCGTGTCGGCTGCCAATGCCGCTGTCGGCGGCACCGTGCCCTTCCTGACGCCGTTCCTGATCCTCTGTGCGATCTCGCTGGGCGCGATCGTGGTGGGCACCGTGGCTGCCGCCGCAGCCTTGAGATCGGCCGACTAGGCGGTTCAGTCGCGCTGGGGCGCCTGCGGCGCGAATTCGACCGGGTAGCCGCATTGGGTCGCGAATTTGGCGACGGATACCGCGATATCCTCAAGCGCGACGTTCCGCTCGACGAAAGCGCGGCGGATTTCCTCGGCGGTGGCGTTGACGTCGAGGACAAGCACCTCGTCGATTTTGCTGCGCACCTTCATCTCGACGGCGCGCTGCATGTCTTCCGACAGCTTGATCAGCATGGTCGATCCTCCTGTCGGTGAAGCTAGCGCAAGGCAAAGGCTGGGGCAACCGGAAAGTCAAAAAATGATAATATTTTCAATGGTTTAGCAAGATAGTCAATTGCAGGAACCATCGTCGGTGCAGGCATTGGAGCAGGTGCTTGCATCCCAGTCTCAAGCGCTGTTATCGTCACTTACTCATTTTGATGTGGTTGCACAGGATGCCGCCCGAAGAACGGGGCGAACGCCTCCAGATCATGCTCAACCAGGACGAGTTGCGGGCCCTGGAAAACTGGCGATTCGACAAGCGCATGCCCAGCCGCGCGGCGGCCGTGCGCGAGCTGTTGCGACGTGGGCTGGCCGCCGAAGGTTTCGATCTGGCCGGTGAAGGCGTTCAATCCAAGCAGTTCGGCATCGTCGACAAGGGCGGTGCGGAGGCTTCCGGCCCGGATGAGGAAACCTAGCCGAAGCGTGATTGTCGCATCCCCCTGGCATCCATTGCTTGGAACCCGTCGAGATTGCTAAAGCTGCGCCATGGCGCTCAAGCCCCCGCAACTGACATCGCCGGCATCATGGCCAGCCTGATCGACCTCGCCAATCCGACGCGCTTCATGCGCTTCTCGGCGCTGCTGCTGCCGTGGCTTGCCGCGATCGCGACGCTGCTGATCGTCGTCGGGCTCTATCTCGCGTGGTTCAAGGCGCCTGCCGACTACCAGCAGGGCGAGACCATCCGCATCATGTTCATCCATGTGCCGGCCGCCTGGCTCGCCATGATGTTCTATTCGATGATGGCACTCTCTGCGCTCGGCACCCTGGTCTGGCGTCATCCGCTCGCCGATGTCGCGCAGAAGGCCGCCGCGCCGATCGGCGCCTGTTTCGCGCTGATCTGCCTCGTCACAGGCGCGCTCTGGGGCAAGCCGATGTGGGGCACCTACTGGGTCTGGGATGCGCGGCTGACATCCATGCTCGTGCTTTTGCTGATCTATCTCGGCCTGATCGCGCTCTGGCGGGTGCTCGACGATCCCTCGCGGGCAGCGCGGGCCGTCGCCATCCTGACGCTGGTCGGCTTCGTCAACGTGCCGATCATCAAGTTCTCGGTCGATTGGTGGAACACTTTGCACCAGCCGGCTTCGGTGCTGCGCATGGGCGGGCCGACGATCCATCCTTCGATGCTCTGGCCGCTCCTGATCCTGGCGGTCGGCTTCACGCTTATGGCGCTGTCGCTGCATATGGTCGCGATGCGCGCCGAGATCATGCGCCGGCGGGTCAGGACGCTGACGATCCTCGAAGCGGAGCGGCTCGACCGGCTGGCGGCGCAGGGCGCGCCGGCATGAGCGCGCTTCTCGACGCAATCGGGCCGCATGCCGGCTTCATCCTGGCGTCCTATGGTGCGGCTGCGCTCGTTCTCGCCGGGCTGACGCTGGCGATCCTGCGCGACCACGCTGCCCAGAAGCGGGCGCTCGATGCGCTGGAGCGTCGCGGTGCCGGCCGCCGCTCGGGCCGGGAGGCGGTATGAGCCAGGTCGAAGCCGCGCCGCGGCGGCGTTCGCCGCTCGTCTTCCTCGCGCCATTGATCATTTTCGGCCTGCTCGCCATCGTCTTCGGCATCGGCCTGTTCAGCGGCGACAAGAGCAAGGTGCCCTCCGCCCTGATCGGGCGCGTCGCACCGGTAATCACGCTCGCGCCGCTGGAAGGGCTGCAAAGGGATGGCAAGCCCGTGCCGGCTTTTGGCAATGCCGATCTCATTGGCGGAAAGGCGACGCTGGTCAATGTCTGGGCGAGCTGGTGCGCGCCCTGCCGGGTCGAGCATCCCGTGCTGATGGGCTTGGCCGAGACCGATGCGGTCAAGCAGGGCAAGGTCGCTCTCGTCGGGATGAACTACAAGGACGAGGCCGAAAATGCCCGCCGCTTCCTCGGTGCGCTCGGCAATCCGTTCTCGGCGGTCGGTGTGGATCCCGCCGGGCGCGGGGCGATCGAATGGGGCGTCTACGGCGTGCCCGAGACGTTCGTCATCGGGCCGGACGGGCACATCCTCGACAAGCATGTCGGCCCGCTCGACCAGAATGCCGCGAGCAAGCTGCTACAGCGGGCGCTGAAGGCGCGGTGACCGGTGCGTCATGCTCGGGCTTGACCCGAGCATCTCATGCCGAAAAGGGCGGTCTATTCTGCGGGAGATTCTCGGGTCTGCGCTTCGCTTCGCCCGAGAATGACGTGCCTGTGCTTGCTCGCCGCTTTTTTAGGCCGCGCGCTTGGAGCCGACGAGGCTGTCGAACAGGCCGCGCCCGTCGGTGCCGCCGACCAGCGAATCGATCAGGTTTTCCGGGTGCGGCATCAGGCCGAGCACGTTGAAACCCGGCGAATAGATGCCGGCGATGTTGTTGAGCGAGCCGTTCGGGTTCGCCGCCGGGGTCACGTTGCCCTCGGCATCGGCATAGCGGAAGGCGACGAGGCCCTCGCCTTCGAGGCGGGCGAGCGTCTCGGCATCGGCGATGTAGTTGCCCTCGCCATGGGCGATGCAAACATCGATCGCCTGACCCTTGGCATAGGCGCTCGTATAGGGCGTGTCGTTACGCTCGACCTTGAGGTGCTGGCGCTTGCAGACGAATTTCAGATGGGCGTTGCGCACGAGGATGCCGGGCAGCAGCCCCGCCTCGCAGGCGATCTGGAAGCCGTTGCAGATACCCAGAACATAGCCGCCGCGGGCGGCATGGGCGCGAGTGGCATCCATGATATGGGCGCGGCCGGCGATGGCGCCGGTGCGCAGATAGTCGCCATAGGAGAAGCCGCCCGGCAGCACGACGAGATCGGTCCCGGCCGG
This sequence comes from Allobosea sp. GW821-FHT09G06, assembly GCF_059416005.1. Taxonomy (NCBI): domain Bacteria; kingdom Pseudomonadati; phylum Pseudomonadota; class Alphaproteobacteria; order Hyphomicrobiales; family Alloboseaceae; genus Allobosea; species Allobosea sp. GW821-FHT09G06. The sequence continues at coordinate 48,965 of NZ_JBWKOI010000009.1, forward strand.
CAGCTCGCTGTCGCCGTGCCAGATATGGGTGACCTCGGCGCCGGCCTGCTTCAGCGCCTTGGCGACGTCGCCGTCACGGTTGGAGCCGGGAAAGGTGATGACGGCGGCTTTCATCGCTCAGGCTCCGATCTCGACGCGGTAGTTCTCGATCACGGTGTTGGCGAGGAGCTTGTCGCAGGCGGCCTTGAGGGCAGCCTCGGCGGCGGCCTTGTCCGAGCCCGAGAGCTCGATATCGAAGACCTTGCCCTGGCGGACGGAATCGACGCCGGCGATGCCGAGCGACTTCAGCGCGCCTTCGATCGCCTTGCCCTGCGGATCGAGCACGCCGTTCTTCAGGGTGACGGTGACGCGGGCTTTCATGGGGTTCTCCGGACGCGGATTGTTACGGGTGCCTTAACGGCGAATCGAAGCGGGCTCAACCGTTTCCCGCCGTTTCACGTGAATCAGCGGCTGCGCCAGGCGGCTTCGGCATCGCGGCGGGCAGCCTCGGCGGTCTCGCTGACGGCAAGCGCCAGCACGAGCCGGTCGGCCTCGCGGCCATAGAAGATCGCGGCGACGGCCTGACGGCCGGCGGTATCGAGCGAGCGGATCGTGACGAGAACGCCCTTGGCATCAGTCGAAGCGATGCGGGCGACGTCGGTCGCGCTGCGGGCTTCCGGTTTCGCGTCGGGCTTTTTCTTCAGCCCTCGCTGCGCCTTGCGGCGCTCGGCCGCTTTCGTTGCCGCCATCCGGGCGAAGGCCTGCCCGAGGCTCGCCGGGCTTTCGGAAAGAGCCTTTTCCATGTCGCGGGCCTGCTCGCCTTCGAGGGCGATCACGGCAGCGAAGCCCTGGCGCGTGCAGCTTTCGCGCGGGCAGAACACCATGGAGCGGGCTTCGAGCCCGTCATTCAGCACCCAGGAGCCGATCGGCAGGGGCTGCCAGCCGTGGGAAGCCGGCAGGTCGGCGATGCCTGCTCCGAAATGATGCGAGCAGGCGCCGAGCAGGAGGCTGCCAACCAGAAGCACGGCCGCGACATGAAAACGGGAGCGCATGCGCTCCCGTTTCGTCGGCGATAATGGCGCCGCGATGGCTTTCAAGGCCAGTTTGCCAATTCTACTGCGGCGGTCGACTGACAGCATTTTTGCGCTTCCAGTGCTCACGTACAAATGTACGCTCCGCTCCGGTTCTCAAAAATGCCGCCATTCGACACCCCGCAGCGAATTGTCAAACGGCCTTGTCACTGCACCAGGCGCGGGCCGGACGGGCCGGGGTTCTCGTTCTCGCCGAGAATGCCGAGGCGGCGGGCGACTTCGGAATAGGCCTCGATCAGGCCGCCCATGTCGCGGCGGAAGCGGTCCTTGTCCATCTTGTCCTTGGACTTGATGTCCCAGAGACGGCAGGAATCGGGGCTGATCTCGTCGGCGACGACGATGCGCATCATCTCGCCTTCCCAGAGCCGGCCGGTCTCCATCTTGAAGTCGACGAGGCGGATGCCGGCGCCAAGGAAGAGGCCGGAGAGGAAGTCGTTGACGCGGATGGCGAGCGCCATGATGTCGTCGATCTCCTGCGGCGTCGCCCAGCCGAAGGCAGTGATGTGCTCTTCCGAGACCATCGGGTCGTTCAGCGCGTCGTTCTTGTAGTAGAACTCGATGATCGAGCGCGGCAGCTGCGTGCCTTCCTCGAGGCCGAGGCGGGTCGCCAGCGAGCCGGCGGCGATGTTGCGCACGACGACCTCGAGCGGGATGATCTCGACCTCGCGGATGAGCTGCTCACGCATGTTCAGCCGGCGGATGAAATGCGTGGGCACGCCGATGTCGTTGAGATTCGAGAAGATGTGCTCGGAGATGCGGTTGTTGAGCACGCCCTTGCCGTCGATCACTTCATGCTTCTTGGCATTGAAGGCGGTGGCGTCGTCCTTGAAGTGCTGGATCAGCGTACCGGGCTCGGGTCCTTCATAGAGGACCTTCGCCTTGCCTTCGTAAATGCGACGGCGGCGATTCATGGGTATGTACCGTGGCTTGAGGAAATCCAAAGGTCGGCCCTTCTCTGGACGCGATGGTCTCGCGGCGGGATCTGGCCCCTGATCTGTTCTTGTCCAGCGTCGTCGGCCTGTCGGACTCGTCGGGTACGAATCCAGCGGCGGCAGCGGCGCCGGTTGCGTGCGGGAACACCGGCGGTGCTCTCGCGCCTGCTATATGGAGTGTCTACGCCGTAAACGCAACAAATCGCCGTTTGGAGGCTTCCAGACGCTTAAAGACCGCTGAAGACCCTGATCGAGGCTGGCTCTCGCCTCGCGAGCAACCTATATGGTTGAGCGACATATTCCCCAGACAAGGACATGGACGCCGCATGACGACCTTCGACCAGCGCAAGGACGCCTACGAGAACAAGTTCGCCCATGACGAGGAGCTGCGCTTCAAGGCGACCGCCCGGCGCAACAAGCTGCTCGGGCTCTGGGCTGCCGAGAAGCTCGGCAAGAGCGGCGCCGACGCCGAGGCCTATGCCAAGTCGGTCGTCGTGGCCGATTTCGAGGAGGCCGGCGACGAGGACGTAGTGCGCAAGGTCAAGAACGACTTCGCGCTGGCCAGCGTCACCGTCGCTGATACCGAGATCCGCACCGTGATGACCGAGCTGTTGATCAAGGCGGCCGACGACATCCAGGCCGGGCGCTAAGCTCCCAGGCCGGTTGCATCCCGGCTGACGCAGGACGTCTTTGAAACGGGCGCATGGGCGCCCGTTTGCTTTTCCGGCCTGAGACTGTTCAACCTGCATCGACCGCCGCAACGCCCGAAATGCGGCCAGACACGGATGAACGCATCATGGCCAAGCCCACCGTCCTCGCTTCCCTCGCCGATCGTTTCGCCCGGGGTGACAGCGTCGTTTCGGCCTGGTGCGGTTTGCCGGACCCGTCGATCGCGGCGATCCTGGCGCAAGAGGATTTCGACGCGATCACGCTCGACATGCAGCACGGGCCGATCACGCTTGGCGAGGTCATCCGCGCGATCCCGCTGATCAATGCCGCCGGCAAGCCGGCGATCGCGCGCATTCCGGTCGGCGAGTTCCAGAATGTCTCGAAGCTGTTCGACAGCGGTGTCTCCGGCGTGATCGCGCCGATGATCAACACGATGGAGGATGCCCGTCGCTTCGCGGCCTATGCCAAATATCCGCCGATGGGCGAGCGGAGCTGGGGTAGCTATGGCGGTCTCGGCGCCTCCGGCCTTGACCAGAACAGCTATCTCAAGACCGCCAACAGCTTCTCGATGACCTTCGCGATGATCGAGACACGCGAGGCGATGGCGATCGTCGACGACATTCTGGCGCTGGACGGGATCGACGCGCTGTTCGTCGGGCCGTCCGACCTGTCGATCGCGCTCTCCGGTGGAGCGAAGGTCGATGCCACCGCGCGCGAGGTCGATGAGGCGCTGAAGCATGTCGTCGCGCGGGCGTCGGCGGCCAACAAGCCGGTTGCGCTCTATGCGGCGACGGCGGAGCGCGCCAAGCAGGGCCTCGCCATGGGGGCGCGCATGGTGACGGTGATGAGCGATTCAGGGATGCTGAAGGCGGCCGCGCAGACGGCGCTCCAGATCACGCGGGGCTGAAAGGCCGTTCCGCGCCCTTCGGGCCGGTATCTCAGGCGTTGATGCCCTCGCGGCGCTTCAGCAGGGCGTAATCCGCCCAGAGCAGCCGCGCCGCGACGCCGCGCCAGGGCCGCCAGGCCTCCGCCATCGCCTGAAGCTCGGCCGGCTTCGGGCGGGCGATGAGGCCGAAGGCGTGGCGGGCTGCTTCCTGGATGGCGAGATCGCCGGCCGCGAAGCCGTCGCGATGCCCGAGGCAGAACAGCAGATAGACATCCGCCGTCCAGGGGCCGATGCCGGAGATCGCCGTCATCTGCGCGTGAACCGCCTCGGGGGAGGCATGTTCAAGCGCCTCGAAGGCGAAGCGCCGCTCGACGAGGGCGCTTGCAAGCGCAAGCAGCGTGCGCTGCTTCGGCCGCGACAGGCCGGACAGGCGCATGTCGTCATCCGTCGCGGCGAGCACGCGCTCGGGCGTCAGCGGGACGAAGACGCTGGCGAACCGGTTCCAGACGGCGCGCGCGCTCGCGACCGATAATTGCTGGGAGACGATGATCGCGGCGAGGCCGGGAAAGCCGCCCTCGCGCAGCCGCAAGGGCGGCAGGCCGGTGCGCGCGACGATGGGCTGCCAGTCCGGGTGCAGGGCGATAAGGGCGGCCATGCCTTCCTCGAGATCGGCGTTGGATGTGATTCTCTCGATCATGATCCGGGTATCGATGGCAGAGGCGACGGCTTTCGTCAGCAGGGAGCCGCTTGGCGCGGGCGGATGCAAGGCCTAGAGCAATTCCGTAATTCTCCGAATCGCGGAATTGCTCTAGGCCTTTGTTTTAACGCATTTTCTTCACGCGAACCGGTGTCCACTTCGCTCGAAAATGCTTTAGACAGGAGCAATGCCGCCCTCTCCACCCGTTTTCCGCTTTGCCCCAAGCCCGAACGGGCGCCTCCATCTCGGCCATGCGCTGTCGGCCCTGACCAATGAGGCGCTGGCGCGTCGGTTCGGCGGCCGCTTGCTGCTGCGGATCGAGGATATCGACCTGACCCGCTGCCGGCCGGAATTCGTGGAGGGGATCGAAGAGGATCTTGCCTGGCTCGGTATCCGGTTTGAGCCGGGCCACCGCAGGCAATCGGCGCATTTCGACGATTATGCTGGGGCGTTGGCTGCCTTACGCCAGCGCGGGCTGGTCTATCCCTGCTTCTGCTCGCGACAGGAGATTCGCAGCGCTGTGGCCGCGCGGGAAGCCGCGACCGGCCAGCCTTGGCCGGTCGATCCAGATGGCGCGCCGCTCTACCCCGGCCTCTGCAAGGGGCTCGATCCGGATGAGGCGGCGCGACGCATCGCGGCCGGAGAGCCGCATGTGCTGCGGCTCGACATGGCGGCGGCGCTCGCCGCTGCGAAGCGGCCTCTCAGCTATGCAGCTTTCGACGTCGCGGATTTCAGGCAGGCCGTCCCGGTCGCGCCTGAGCGCTGGGGCGATGTCGTGCTCGCCCGCAAGGATGTGCCGACGAGCTATCACCTTGCCGTCACCGTCGACGATGCCTTGCAGGGCGTGACCCATGTCGTGCGCGGCCAGGATCTGGAAGCGGCGACGGACGTCCATGTCCTCTTGCAGAACCTGCTCGGCCTGCCGACGCCGCTCTATCATTTCCACCACCTGCTGCTCGATGATGACGGGCAGAAGCTGGCCAAGAGCCGGGATTCGCAAAGCCTTGCGGATTTGCGCGCCGACGGGATCAGCGTGGCAGAGATCCGCCGGCAGCTCGGCTTCGCTTGAGGGCTCAGCCGACGCCGAGGAAGGTCAGCCAGGCTGCGGTGGTGAAGAGCGAGAGCAGGGTCGAGAGCGTGATCGCGCTCGACGCATCGGCCACGCCCTGCCGGTAGCGTTCGGCGAAGAGATAGGCATTGATCCCGCAGGGGCAGGCAGCGAACAGCACGGCAACGCCCGACCAGTGCGCCGGCATCTCGAAGACCCGCGTCGCCAGCCAGTAAACCAGGAGCGGATGCAGGCCGAGCTTCAATCCGCTCAGCACAGCCGGCAGGGCGAGGCCGGATTCGAGGCCGTAGCGGCGCATGGCTATGCCCAGGCTGATCAATGCGCAAGGCACGGCAGCGCCGGCCAGCAGATCGACGAGCGTCCAGGCCGGTTCGGGAATGTACGCAATGAAGGGACGCACCGCCGATCCGAGCAGGATGCCGATGATGATCGGATGGGTGAACAGGCGCTTGATCAGTTGCGGGATCGAGGCCGAGCGGCCTTCGGCCAGCAGGGTTGCGACCGTCATCGTGACCGGAAGATGGATCGCGAGCAGCAGGCCGAGCGGCACGGCGCCGGCATCGCCATAGGCCTTGAGGATCATCGGCACGCCGACGAAGACGGTGTTCGACTGGGCGGCGGCGAAGCCGGAGACGACAAGCTCGGGCCCCTTGCGCGCGAAGAACCTGGCGGCGATGACCATGGCCAGCGCCCAGACCACGGCGAGGCCGGCGAAATAGGCGATCCAGTAGCCCCAGGGCTGGGTGACGGGGATATCGGCTTTCGCGAGCGTGCGGAACAGCAGGCAGGGCACGGCGAGGACGAAGACGAAATCGGAAAGACCCTCGCCGGTGGTCTCGCGCAGGAGCTTGCTCCAGCGGGCGAGATAGCCGAGGCCGATGAGCCCGAAGACGGGCAGGACGACGAGGAGGGAAGCGAGCATGGCTTCGGAACTCGCGTGAGAGAGGAACGCCTGCCTCCGCGGTGTCCGCTTGCGAGCGCGCTGTCAAGCAGCCAAAGCGGGGCGGAGGTTGTAACGCCTTGTCGTCATGCGCTCAGCGCAACTGCGCGAGCGTGCCGCCAGCCTTCTCGATCAGGCCGCGGATCTCGTCACGCTGGCGCCTGAACTCGGTGAGCGTCGTGCCCTGGAGCTCGCGCCCGCGCGGCACGCGGATCTTCATCGGATTGACGAAATTGCCGTTGACCAGGACCTCGTAGTGCAGATGCGGGCCGGTCGAAAGGCCGGTCGAGCCGAGATAGCCGATGACCTGGCCCTGCCGGACCTTGGCGCCCGGAACGATGCCGTTGGCGAAGTTCGACTGGTGCGAATAGGTGGTGACGTAGCCGTTGGCGTGCTGGATCTCGGTGTGCTTGCCGTAGCCGGAGGACCAGCCGGCCTTGAGCACGGTGCCGTTGCCTGCGGCGAGGATCGGCGTGCCGATCCGGTTCGACCAGTCGACGCCGGTATGCATCTTCGAATAGCGCATGATCGGGTGATAGCGCATGCCGAAGCCCGAGCGCAGCTCGCCATCGGCGATCGGCTTGCGCAGCAGGAACTTCTTCAGCGACTTGCCCTCGTCGTCGAAATACTCGATCAGCCCGTCATCGGGCGCCTGGTAGCGGAAGACGCGGCGGGTCTCGCCATTGACGGTGAGGCTCGCGGACAGGATCTCGGCGCGCTCGCCTTCATCCTCTTCGGTGAAGATCACCTCCAGATTGTCGCCGCCATGGACGCGCTGCTGGAAATCGAGATCGTAGGAGAAGATGCGGACGAGCTCGTCGACCAGCGGGCGCGGCAGGTCGTGCCGGGCGCCGGTCTCGTAAAGGCTCTCATAGAGCCGGGCGCCGCCCGAACCCTCGTCGTCATCGTCCCCGTCCTCGGTGTTGCGCCGCTGCGGTTTTTGCGGGCCGGCCGCATCCTGGCGCGGCAGATCGACCGGCACGAAGGCGCCCTTGTCGTTCATCGCGATGATGCCGTCGGGCTGGCCATTGCTGAGCAGCGAGACGCGCATGATCTGACGGGGATCGCCTGAGCGCGGGCCCGGTGCATAGAGCACCTGCAGGACCTGGCCGTCGGGCAGGGCGGAGGTTCGCACCTTGCCGCCGAAAGCCGCGATCATCGTGCGGACCTGCTCGGGCGCCACGCCGGCACCGCGCATGACCTGCTCGAAATTCTCGCCGCGCTTGGCCATCAGCAGCTTATCCTCGACGAGAGGCTCGCGCGAGGCCGGGATCGGGGTCTTCGGGGCGTTGGTGACGTTCTCGGGCACGACGCGGACCTCGATGCCCGAGAAGCGGGTATCAGTCGCCGGCGCATAGGCCAGAATGTCGTTGCCCGGAGCGGCGGTGCCGGTCAGCGTGCGGCTCAGCATCAATTGCGGCGGGATCGGCAAGGCGCGCTGGCGGCCTGAATTGGCCATGTTGGCGCGCTCTTCCTCGATCTGCGAGATCACCTCGGCATCGCTGAGCTGCGGCTTGCCGGAGGGCAGGGTCAGATCGCCAAGGTCGCGCTTGACGATGGTAACGTCGGCATCCGGCATGTCCTGGGCCGGTTCGGCATAGCGCTCCTCGGGCTGCCCGCCCTCGGCGAAGAGGCGCAGCGGGTTGAAGGGCGGAATATTGGAGGCATAGACGCCCGTCGTCAGCGACAGGTTGGACGCCAGGCGGACGAAAGGCCGGACGCGGATGACCTCGCGGTTGCCGGTGCGCTGCGACATCGGTGCGCGCAGGGTGTGGCGCGCCGACATGACCGGCTGATCGGCGACGAGCTTGTCGGCCTTGCGCGCCCCGCCGCCGTCGCCTGCGGCCGAGGCGGAACGAACGGCGACCGTCTCCGGTTGTTCCGGGTAGCTGGTATCGCCGCGCATCGCGACGAGGATCGCGGCGCCGAGCAGGGCGGCGCCGCAGGAACCGACAAGCGCGCAAGCGAAGAGCCAACGCAGCGAGACGCCTCGCCGGTCCAAAGGCTGCTGGCGGGAATCGCCCGGCTGGATCGGCGGCTCGATCCCGAGATCGACCAGAAGAGCCGCTGCCTCGGGGGCGAGCGGCTCGGCCGGCTGTGCGAACTCGGGATGGGCGTTCATGTCGTGGCGGTTGCTTCTTGCGGGCTGTCTCGAAATCTCGATGGCGACCCTCGCTGCAGCGAAGACGCCTTGAACGCATCCTGACGAAAGCGCGCCAGGACCATGCCCGTGCCGGAAGCCGGAATCAATCCGTTCAGCCGTGGACGATCTCCTGTGCTGGGAGATTGCGGCTGTTTTGGGAAGTAGGGTTCGCGGGAACGCACACGTACATGCGCGCGCGTTTTCGTTTCAACAACGCTACATGCCGGGAATTGGCGGGCTTCTTCCGCAGAAGTGGCCGACCGCCGACGGGGAATCCAGCCCGGCCCCGGCCATGCCGATCTTCGCCGACGAACTTTTTTGCGGCGCAACAGGGCTGTGAGAGCCAGCCGTCTTCTGCGGTCGAGAGGATGTGAGCCGGCGAGTGGTCAGAAAGCCGCAAAATGCGCCGTTTCGGCCGGGTTTCGGGGCTTCCGGCAAAAGAAATGCGTTTCGTCAAAAAAACTTCATCGAGCGTGTTGACTTCCAATCCGGGCCTGGCCTATAAACCGCCCATCGAGACGGCGCCGCCGCTGAGCGGCGCCTCTTCTGCGCTTCCTTAGGACGCTGGGGCTTA
>NZ_JBWKOI010000010.1:0-54550 GCF_059416005.1 Allobosea sp. GW821-FHT09G06
GTCTGATCGGCGCGCAATGATCTCAAATGTCAGCGGGATTGCGTCAGACCCAAGATTGGACGCCGATCGGGGGGCAATATTCCGCGCCGTTTGACAGCCAGGATCGCGCCGAAGCATATCAAGGCCACAAGCGGAACGAGTGTTAGGCAATGAAGAAGATTGCCGAGCCGAATTTTCTGCATGTCAGTCCCACCCCATATGAGATGAGATACTTACTTAGAAAACTAAATATTCTGTTTCCCTCGCCGCCGGACCGGCTCACGCTTCGTTCCTAAAGCGCTCTCTCGCATCTGCCGGCCGCATTGCTCCGATCGACAGTTTGGGAACGTCTGCTGCATCCAAGGTTTCGGGCCGCGCCGACAGCACGGGATCGCGGCGAAACTCACAATCGCCGCAGTTCAACCGATCGCCACCTGGGTCACAAGGCGGTCATTTGAGGCGGAGTTCGATGTGATGATCTTAACTACGGTATCGTGTGCACGCGTGAGATAATGGTCGTAACGCTCCTGAGCGGCAACGACGTCGCGTTGTTTGATAGCATCGAGAACTCCATGGAGGATGGCGACGGTCGTGCGCTTCTCGTCAACACCAGTGGAGACGCTGAGGATAATCCGAATGTAGGATATGCGATCGAAAATGGATCGCAGCAGGTTGCGAGCGGTATCGTTGTTGTAGCCGCTCCAAAGCACCTCGATGAGATCGCCAATAGCACCCACATACTCGATCGGGCGCCCTATGCACTCTTCGGCACGCAGGAGCGCAGCCTCAAGCCGCCCGACAATGTCGGTGTCGAGCTGCCGGATCATTTTTTCCAGCATCTTGGCTTCGAGAATCCGCCGGACCTCGTAAATCTCGGACGCCTCAGTCGCGGTTATGCTTGAAACGACGACGCCTTTATTGTGCTCGCGGCGGACCAGGCCCTCTGCCTCGAGGTGACGCATCGACTCCCGAATGCAGGTCCGGCTTACGCCGGTCTCAAGGCACAGCTGCCGCTCGACGAGGCGTTCACCAGGCTTGAAGCGCATCGTAAGGATGGCGTTGCGAAGCACGGCCGTGGTGCGTTCTCGCAAGCTGACCTTATCCTGGACTACGCGCAGTGAAGGCACGTCATTCATGGCGATAATATCTGGTTTCAAGTGGATCGGCGTGGCACCGCCCCCCTAGCAGTCACGCCGCCCCTCGTAGACAGATTACGCCTTCGCGGCAATTAGCCGGGGTTGCCAGCTGACTGCGCGGTCGTTTCAGCCCCGATGTCCCAGAAGACACCAGCCATGATCCCTAGCCCGTCATGGAACAGCGAGATCAACCCATGTTCATCCGGGCCATGCTGACCACAGCCTCCATAGGACTGCGGGATCCAGAGAATCGGCACGCCGAGCGTCTGCTTGAAGAACTCCGACGGTCCCGAAGCCCCGATGTTGGGGATGAGGTTCGGCGGGCGGCCGACGGTCGTCTCCATCGATTCCGCCACACGGCGAACCCAGAGATCATCGGGATCCGTACGCGAGGGCGGAAACATGTCCCGCTCCACCACCGGCCGCACCTCGACCTCGGTGAAGCCCTGCTCCACCAGATGACGCTTCAGCGCCGGCGCGACTTCGGCAGCGTCGACGTCGACCGTGTGCCTGAGCTGGATGCGCGCCTTGGCAAACCCGGAAACCGCCGGCACCGGCGCCTCCGGCTGACCACTGACGGAGGCCAGCACGATGGCGCTGCTCCAGGCATAGATCTTCTCGGTCCGAGAGAGACCAGGCTCCCCCCAGCCCTCGTCAGGCTTCAGAGCGCCGGGCGCATCTTCGATCACGACGGCGCGGCTGGCCCGTGTGACCGATTCCGGCACCGACTTCGGCGTCCATCCTGGAACCAGGATCCGGCCATCGCGCGAGATAATCGTCGAGATCGCATGCGCCAGGATCACGGCGGGGTCCTTGAGCAGCCCGCCCCAGTGGCCGGAATGATGCGATCCCTCGCGTAGATCGACGATCAGATCGACCGCCAGCCCTCCCCGCGTGCCGAGCGTTATGTCCGGAACCTGCATGCTCTGACGCGGGCCGTCGAGCGCGATGAACACATCGGCGGCGCAGCGTTCTCGATGGCGTTCCAGGAACGCCTTCAGACCCGGCGAGCCAGCCTCCTCTCCGGTTTCGACGAAGATCTTGGCGTTGAAACCGAGCGATCCCTTTTCTTCCAGGATTGCACGCAGCGCCTCGATCGCCAGCAGGTGCTGACCCTTGTTGTCGACGACGCCGCGGCCATAAACACGATCGCCCTCGACCTTCAGCTTCCATGGATCGAGATCCGCACGCCAACGTTCCGGCATGGCCCGAACGACGTCGCCATGGCCGTAGATCAAGATGGTGGGCAGGCCATCGCCCTCATGCCGCGTCGCGAGGAGGACGGGCCCGTGTTCCTCCAACGGATTTGGCAGGATTTCGACCGAGAAGCCGAGTTTCGAGACGATCGGTCCCAGTCCCTCGGCGCAGTAGCGTTCCAGTTCCTTCTTTCTGCCGGGAGGATGGCTCTCGGTCTGATAGGCCACCAGATCCGCGAGCTGCCGCAGGAAGCTGCCATCGTCGATATACCCGCGTGCGCGGCGCAGGACCTGTTCGCGTACCGTCATCGTCTCAATCCAATACCGTTTCGGGGCGCTCGGGTGTCACGAGCGCCGACTTCGCGGAGCTTCACACCGGCCCGGTCGCTCGACCGGCCGGTGCAGAACTCAGGATACCGTGATGTCCGTGAGCCAAGGCTCGCCGGTGGCATCCGCCGGCCAGTTGATGTTCGAGCGAACGCCGTTCACCAGACGATGCGTCCAGAGAAAGACCACTGGCGAATCCTGCGAAAGCTTATCGCTCAAGGACCGCTGGAGATCGCACTGGACCTTGGTGTCGAACGCCGCCCTAACTTCACGGAACAGCCGGTCCGCCTCGGGATCCGAATAGTTCGTTCGCCGCGAGCCGCCTGTCTCGAAATACTGTGCCAGAGCTTCGAGCTGGTCGTTGGCCGCTGACCGGCCGGTATAGTAGAGCGGCAACTTTCCCTGACGGATGTCATTGGTAAAGTTCGCGTAATCGGGCGTGTTGAGCTTGGCCCTGATACCCACCTGCCGGAGCATCTGAGCCAACGCTTCGCCGACCTGCCGATCCGAGACGTAACGCCCGTTCGCGGTCGCGAACTCGACGTCGAAACCATCGGGGAAGCCCGCCTCCGCGAGCAGCGCCTTGGCCTTCTTGGGATCATATTCGGGCCGGGCCGCGCTCGGAGCAAAGCAATCCTGATGCTTGCCGATGGCCCCCTGCATAGGATCCGCAAGCCCGAAGAGCAGCCGTTTCACGATCAGATCGGCATTGATCGCATGCGCCACCGCCCGGCGCACCCGCGGATCGTCGAAGGGCTTGATCTTGACGTTCATGCCCAGGAACATCCATTCCAGCGAGCCTGTCTCGACCTCCTTCACGGCCGGGTTCGACTTCAGGCGATCGACCAGTTGCGGCGGGATCAGGCGCGCGATCTGCGCCTCGTTGTTGAGTAGAGCCGTGACGCGCTGCTCCGCTTCCAGAATCTGGCGATAGATCACCGTCTCCGGTGCCGAGGCCGGCATACCCGGCCATGAGGGATTGCGGGCGACGATCACACTGCGATCGATGTCGAAACGGTCGAGCTTATAGGGGCCCCAGCCGAAGGCGGCAGCCTTGTCGGCATTTGCGCCGTGCTTCTCGTGAAGATCAGCACTCGTCACCACGAAGCGGTCGAACAGGAGCGACAGCAGCTGCGCCACCGGGCGCTTCGTGACGATGTCGAAAGTCCGATCGTCGACGCGTTCGAACTTGTCGACCTCGGTGAGGAAGAACGCCTGCTGGCTCGCTGGGTCGCTCAGGATGCGCCGCCAGGAGTGCACGACGTCAGTTGATGTGGGGCCCGGACCGCCGTCGTGGCGCTTGAGATCGCTTCTGAGCTTGAACCGCCAGCGTGTCGGCTCGACGGTTTCCCAGCTCTCCGCCAGCACGCCCTCATAGGCCTTGGCGGCGTAGTTGTACCGGCCGAGGCTCCCGTAGATCTGGCTCCAGATATAGTAGAGGTGGATACTCGAGTGGGCGTAGGGATTGACGTTGTTCAGGATGCCCGTTGTCGTGATCGTGAGCGCCTTGCCCTGTGCGGAGGCAGCGGTCGGGATCAGCGGCAGCGGCATCAGTGCGGCCGCGGCCGCACCCATGATGGTACGCCTCGACGGGCCGCGCTTGGTCGGGTCGGTCATGGCTGAATCGCCTTCGTTTGTAGCGGGATAGTGGACTGTCATCAGAGGCGGACGTCGGGCAGCCAGATCTCGCCCGAAGCATCCGGCACGTAGCGCAGCCCCTTGCGGACGCCGCTGACGTACTGGTGATTCCAGAGGAAGATGCCTGGTGCCTCGGTCTCGATCAGCTGGCTGATCTCACGGATGATCTTGCAGCGTTCGGTTATGTCGAAGGTCCTGCGCTCGCGTTCGAACAGCTCGTTCAGCTTAGGATTGTCGTAGCCGATGCGCGGCGTGACGCCGGTCTCGAAATACTGCGACAGCCATTCGGACGGCTCGAGCGCAAGGCCGCGCCCCATGTAGTACATGGGCGCTTTGCCTGCCCTGACATTGGCCCAGAGCCCGGCGAACTCCGGCGTGTGGAGCGTTGCCTTGAAACCGGCCTGGTTCAACATCTGGGTGATCGCCTCGGCGATCTGTCGATCGGAGATGTAGCGGCCGGTGGCGGTGAAGAAGTCGACGACTGGCCCACCACCCGCATAGCCGGCCTCGGCCAGAAGCTTGCGTGCTCCCGCGACGTCATACGGCGTCTTTTGGTCGATCGGAGCCGTGTAGCAGATCTGCTGCGCTCCAACCGGGCCATCGAGCCGGTCTGCCATCCCAAACAGAATACGCTGGATGATCACATCCTTGTTGATCGCCATCGCAGCGGCCCTCCGCACGCGCGGGTCATCCCAAGGCTTGGTCTTGACGCTGAAGCCGATGAACATCGGCTCGTTCGAGGGTGCGCGCCGGATCTCGACGGAAGGCACGTTCTCCAGCCTGCCGACCAATTGCGGAGGGATCAGCCGCGCGATCTGAACCTCGCCGTTCAGCAGGGCCGTGACGCGCTGGTCCGGCTCGGGGATACGCCGGAACAGCACGTTGCGCGGAGAGGTTTCGACCTTGGCAGGATAGGCATCATGCCGTTCGAGCGCGATCCGGTCACTGATGGCGAAGTTTGTGAGCTTGTAGGGGCCCCATCCAATCGGCGCCGTGTTGTAGCTGGCGACGCCTCCTTGCTTCTTGAAGATCTCTTCGCTGGTGATCGTGAACTTGTCGAACAGTTGCCCCAGCAGCGACGACGCCGGCTCTTTCGTAACAACGTCGAAGGTATGGTCATCGACGCGCCGGATTTCCTTCACGCTCGAAAGATAGAACCGCCCCTGGCTTTGCGGATCGGTCATGACCTGGTTGTAGGAATGCAGGACGTCGGCAACGGTGGGACCGGGGCCGCCATCGTGCCGGACGAGATCCTTACGCAGATGGAAGCGCCAGGTGACGTCATCGCGCTGCTCCCAGCGTTCCGCGAGCTGGCCCACGAACTTGCGCTGCGCATAGTCGTAGCGGCCGAGGCAGCCGTAGACCTGACACCAGATCGAGTACATCTGGGCGCTGCTCTCGGCGTAGGGGTGACGCGTCACCAGCGTATCCGCAGTCGTGACGACGAGCGTCTCGTTGGCCGGCCGTTGCGCGGTCTGGGCTGAGGCGGGCGCTGCGATAGCGATGGCGGCAGCGATCAAGCTCGCTGCGAGAACGGGGCTGCTCTTATGTGACATCCTGGCTCCTCCGGCGTTATGGGCTGCTGTCCCGAGTACGTCGGCTCACCCAGCCATTCTTGGGACGGCTTGGATCAGCTTTCGCGTGTAAGCATGTTCGGGGTTGGAAATGACGGCGCTCGCTGCGCCGGATTCGACCACGCGCCCGTGCGCGAGGACGATGACCTTGTCGCAGAGATAGTCGATCACGCCGATGTCGTGGCTGATGAACAGGATCGTCAGGCCGAGCCTGTCGCGGATGTCGAGCAGAAGATTGAGGATCTGCATCTGCACGGAGACGTCGAGGGCCGACACCGCCTCGTCTGCGATCAGCAGTCGCGGGTCGGTAATCAACGCACGGGCGATGCCGATGCGCTGTCTCTGTCCGCCGCTGAACTGGAATGGATAGCGCGATCCGGCTTCGCCCGGCAGCCCGACCAGCTGCAGCATCTCCCGGACGCGCTCCGCCAGTACCCGCTTGTTTCGCTCGCCGGCGATACGCAACCCTTCACTGATCACATCCGCGACGGTCATCCGCGGATTGAGAGACGAGTATGGATCCTGAAACACCATCTGGATTTGACGGGAGGCGGCAGGCAGCGAAATACCCGCTGCGACGTCCACCAATGGCCGGTCCTCCGAGGCCAGGCGCCCGCCACTTGCCTGCTCGAGTCCGACGATGATCCGCGCGAGGGTTGATTTTCCGCAGCCGGATTCCCCGACGATGCCCAGGATCTCTCCCCGCGGGACTTCGAATGAGACGTCGGTCAGAGCCGTCACGCCGGGCTTGCTGCTAAACAGGCCGCCGCGCCCTGCATAGGTCTTGCTGAGACCCTCGGCACGCAGCACCGGATGGTCGGGGGTCATTGTGGATAAAGGCATCGGGCCGCCTGCGCAGTCTTGGTTGTCCGCAGCGGAATCTCGCCGCGGCGGCAATCGTCCTGGACGCGAGGGCAACGCGGAGCGAAGCGGCAGCCCTCAAACCAGTTGGCCACCCCGGGCACCTGGCCCTCGATGCCGGCCTGGCGCCGCCCGCCTTCGCGCCGACGCGGGATGCAATCGACGAGCGCGCGCGAATAGGGGTGTGTCGGGTGGTCGATCAACTGGTCCGCGGGGCCGCTCTCCATCAGAACGCCGCCATAGAGAACGCCGATGCGATCCGCGTAACGGCGCACCAGAGAAAGATCATGGGAGATGAACAGGATCGAGAGCGCATGCTGATCGCGCAGGCGCAACAATAGCTGCATGATCTCCTGCTGGATCGTGACGTCGAGCGCCGTCGTCGGCTCGTCCGCGATGAGCAGCGCGGGATTGTTGGCCAGTGCCATGGCGATCATCGCGCGCTGACGCATGCCGCCGCTGAGCTCATGGGGATACATGGAGCGCACGCTCTTCGGATCTGCGAACTGGACGCTCGCAAGCAGGTCGAGGACCCGCTCGCTGCGCTCGCGTCTGCTGCCTCCGCCCGCGACGGCGAGAGCCTCCGCGATCTGCCGCTCGACCGTCATCAACGGGTTGAGCGAGGTCATGGGCTCCTGGAAGATCATGCTGACCACACGACCGCGCATCGTCTGGACCTGGGACGAAGGCGCCGACACCAGGTCCACGCCATTCAGGGACAGTTTCCCCTCCATGCGCAGCATGGAGGGCGGAAACAACCTCATGATCGAGCGTCCAAGCACAGTCTTGCCTGAGCCGCTTTCTCCGACGACGGCGTAGAAGTCGCCCTTGCCAATCGTGAAGGTCACGCCGTCGACGATCTTCAGATGCCCGCCCTGATGCGTGCGCAGAAACAGCGAGAGATCCTCGGCCTGCAGCACCGGTGTTGAAGTTGAACCGTTCATGCGTGGAGGGGTCGCTTGCATGGCATTTGTCACGACAGGTTTAGAGCGGCCTTGGGATCGAGCTGATCGCGCAGCCAGTCTCCAAGCAGGTTGAGGCCAAGCACGGTGAAAAAGATGCCGAGGCCGGGCAGGACGGCCAGCCACCATGCGCGTGTGATGTAGGAGCGGCCCTCCGCGAGCATGCCGCCCCAAGTCGGGACGTTCGGAGGCACGCCCAAACCCAGGAAGCTCAGGCTCGATTCCGCCAGGATTGCGGTGGCCATCGTGAAGGTGGCGATGATGATCGCGGAAGCGAGCAGGTTCGGCAGCACATGGTGACGCAGGATCCAGCCGGTACCGCCGCCCATGATCTTTGCTGCCGAGATGTATTCCCGGGAGCGGAGCATGAGCGCCTGCGCGCGGGCGATCCGGCAATAGGGAATCCAGCGCTGGATCGTGAGCGCGATGATCACGTTGCCCAGGCTCGGCCCGAAGAACGCGAGGATCGCGATCGCCAGCAGGATTGGCGGAAACGCCCAGAACGTCTCGACGACCTTCTGGATGACCGCGTCGCGGGCACCGGCGAGATAGCCCGACAGCGCTCCGATCAACACCCCAACGACCCCCGACAGCACGACCACCGACCCGGCAATCGCCAGGGAAATGCGCGCGCCAGAGGTCATCCGTGCCAACAGATCGCGGCCAAGATGGTCCGTTCCCAGATAATAGCCGCTCTCGATGCCGAATGGCGGCTCGAGCGCAAACATGAGGTTCTGCTCGTTAGGATCATGTCCGGCGACGAGGCCGCCGAGGAGTGCGAGCAGAACGATCGCTCCCAGGCAGATAGTGCCGATGACGAATTTGATCTCGAGAAAGCGCCAGGGCTGCATCGTCACGTCCTCGCGACGCGCAGCCGCGGATCCACGAGGACGTAGATCAGATCGACCAGTATGTTCATGAAGATGAAGATGAATGTGTAGGAGATGACGATACCCGTCGTCAGCGGAATGTCGCGGGCGGTCACCGCGGCATAGAGCAGCGAGCCAAGCCCCGGCCAGGAGAACACCACCTCGACGACGATGCTGCCGCTGATCAGCGTGCCAAGTTCCAGGCCGATGATCGTGACGATCGGCACCGTCGCGTTCGGCAGCAGATGCCGAGAGACCACCTCGCGGCGCTTCAATCCTTTGGCAACCGCGGTGAGCACGAACTCTTCCTGCCCGACATCGATGACGGCGGACCGCGAAATTCGCGCGATGATACCGATCATGCCGAAAGCCAGCGTGGCGGCCGGCAGGACGATGAAGGACAGCGCCTGACGGAACAGGTCGAACCGCCCCTGAAGGAGGCTATCCAGCAAGATAAAGCCTGTCAGCTCCCGGATCGGCACGTCGAGCGGTATCCGGCCGCTGGACGGCAGGAGATTGAAGTGGCCCGAGACCAGCAGCACAAGGAGAATACCGACCCAGAAGGATGGAGCGCTGACGCCGAGGACGGCCAGAAGCGAGCCCAAACCATCGAGCCAGCTGCCCTTCTTGAGAGCAGTCGCGACGCCGAGCGGCACCGCGATCACGGCAGCCAGTAGCAGGGCGGTGAGAGCCAGTTCGAGAGTGGCGGGCAGCCGTTGGCCGATCAACTCGGCAACGGGCGCATGGTAGCGATAGGACGTGCCCATATCGAGGCGCGCGAGATTGCCCAGGAAGTAGAAGAACTGCACCAGGACCGGCTGGTCGAGCCCCCATTGCGCGCGCATGCGAGCAATATCCGCCTCGCTCGCATCCTCGGCGGCGAGGGTACTGGCTGCGTCACCGGGCGCGAGCCTGACGAGAGCGAAGATGCCGAGTGCCACCAGGAGAACGACCGGGACGGCTCCCAGGATCCGCGTGGCGAGGGTTCGTAGCATGACTAAACGCTTCCTCCAGCTCGGCTGTCAGCCGACCGCTGCCACGGGCCGCATCCGATCATCGGCATGGGCCGCGCGAAGATAGGCAAGATCCGGCAAAGGCCTGGCGAGAACGGGCGAACGCGCGAGCACGGTCTCGATCGCCTCGGCGCAGCGCAGCAGATGAAGATCCGAGTTCCGGCGCCCGACGATCTGCAGGCCGAAGGGCAGGCCACGGTCGTCCAGGCCGCAGGGGATCGAGATGCAGGGATGGTTGATCAGCGTGATGCCATAGGTCAGGCCTACCCAATCAAAGTAGTTGGCAATCGCCCTGCCCTCTATCGAGGCTGGATACATATCGTGCTTTGGCCACGGATAGGCGCCGACCGTCGGCGTGATCAGGAGGTCGTACTCCTCGAAGAACGCCTGCACGCGCTGATAGATACGGCTGTGCTCGATGAACGCCAGCGACGCATCCTCGAGGCTGAAGCGCGATGCGTGGTCGAGGTTCTGCTGGACCAGCGGCCCCCACTGCCGAGGCTTCTGCTTTTGCCGATCGGCGAACATGCCGATGTAATTCACGGCGCGCAGCACCTCGTAGACATGGCGGGTGTCGCCGAAATCCGGGTGTGCTTTGGCCGTGGACCGGAAGATCGAGGCGAACGCGGCTGTTCTTTCGTCGAACACGTTCCGCAGCCCAGGCTCGCAGGGGGCGAAGCCGAGATCCTGCGAGAAGGCGACCTTCAGTGTCGAAGGATCGATCGGGCGGTCATCTCGCAGGGCAAGCGGGGTCGCGAGGGCGTCGATGGAGGCTGAGGTCGACATCGCATTCAGCATCAGCCGGACATCTGCCACGTTACGCGCCATCGGCCCCTGCACCGGCAGATGCGACAGGCCGATCAGGCGCTTTTCCGAAGCCACGATGCCCGCCGTCGGGCGGAAGCCGACCACGCCGCAATATGACGCCGGGATGCGCAAGCTGCCCGCATTGTCCGAGCCGTGTGCGAGCGGCATCATGCCCAATGAAAGCGCGATACCGGAGCCGCCCGAGGAGCCGCCGCACGTCAGCGCTACATCGAAGGGGTTTGCACTGACGCCGTAGACCGGGTTGAAAGTGTTACCGCCCGCGCCCCATTCCGGCGTGTTGGTCTTCGCGAAAACAATGCCGCCCTGGCGGCGGAGATTGGCGACCAGATGCTCGTCCGCGGCCGGAACATTCTCTTCGTAGAGCTTCGAACCGTAGGTCGTGCGCAGCCCGGCCGTATCGTTGAGGTCTTTCACGCCAACCGGCAATCCGTGCAGGGGCGCCAGCGCCTCCCCCGACAGAACGGCCTTCTCGGCTGTTTTCGCCGCTTCTGTCGCGCCTTCGACATCAAGAGCGACGACACCGTTCACGGCGCCGTTCACCTCCTCGATGCGGGACAGGCAGGAGTTGAGCAACTCCACGGGAGAAAGCTGCTTCGCGCCGATTAGAAAGCGCGCCTCGGACGCGGTCAGATCACAGGGCTGGGTCACGAAACATTCCTCGGATGGGCAGCATCACCGTTGTCAAACGGTATGCCATCATACGAATACGACTTTAGGGGCGTTCTAGTGTCAAGGCGCCGGGACGACCCTGCTAGCTACGCCCCGCAGAAACTGCTCGAAAATTAGGCAAAGAGAGCGCCGAGCTTCTTCAAAAGCCCGTGGCAGGCGGCCTCTCGGTAGCGAAACGTTGCTCGACCACGAAGCGGTCGCGTTGTAGCGAACCGAGTAAACGTTTGGAGAAGCGAGATTCTCTCTGGCATCGTGAGCACTCGCACATCTCTGGCTATTATTTAGGCAAACCGTTGAGATTGGCCTGAAAGACGGAATCGATCTGGCTCCGTCCGCAGCGCTGCCCTACGCCGAACTATCGGATACGTGCGACGCTTTCCTGGTCCTCGAACGGAAAGCCGAATGGCAGCAAGGCTGCTTTTGTTTTGGACCAGCCAACCACGATGGTTCAAGAATCCGGCAGGTTGCCTTGAGGCGACGCCGAACGGAGAATGACCATGCCACTGATCCGGATTGAGTCTGTCGAGGACGCCGCTTCCGGCCGGTTCGCGATCGAGATCTACTATCCTGCAGACGCTGAACGTCCCCTGGTCACGACGGCACCGCGCTATAAGAGCGCCGCCGCCGCCGAGCAGGACACGATCGCCATTCTGGCGTCCACGGCGAACAATCCGGCCCCCGAAGAGCCTGCCAACAGACGCTGATATCGCGACTTTCACACCGTCAGACGACGCGGCCGAGCGCGCCGTGGCAACGCTGTTATGGCGGCGGCGAAACGATCTGCATTTGCTGCAAGTCGACGAGATTGCCGGCTCCGGCCAGCGCCAGAGTCCGGTCGACCTCATCACGCAGGATCGCGAGGACCCTGGTGGCGCCGGCTTGGCCGGCAGCGGCCAGCCCGTAAAGGGTCGATCGCCCGAGCAGTACCGCATCAGCGCCCAGAGCTACGGCTTTGACAATGTCCGAGCCACGCCGGAACCCTCCATCGACGAGGACGCGTCCCCGTCCGCCGATTGCAGCGACCATGCCCGGAAGTGCGTCTATGGTCGCAGGGGCACCATCGAGCTGTCGGCCGCCGTGGTTCGAAACCACCACCCCGTCTGCCCCGGCCTCAAGCGCGCGGACGGCATCGGCCGAGGCCAGGATGCCCTTGACCAGGAGCGGCCCCTCCCAAATCCTCTTCAGCCGTTCGATATCCTCCCAGGCGAAGGACGGGTTACGCTGCGAGCGGGTGAAGTCCGCGAGTTGCGACGCGGACGCGCCCGGAGGCAGGAACTCCGCCAGGTTCTCGAAGCGAGGCATGCCCCGGCCGAGCCAGACTGAGCGCAGCCAGGCAGGATGGGCCAAACCGTCGAGCACCACGCGGGGGGTGATCCGGAGTTCGTGAGAGAATCCATTCCGCAAATCGCGCTCGCGCTTGCCTGCGGTCAAGGTGTCAACGGTCACGATCACCGCGCTGTAGCCGGAGCGCTTAGCCCGCTCGAGCAACCGCGCCGAGAAGGCGGCATCACCCCACGGATAGAGCTGGAACCAGCGAGTGCCAGGCCCGGTGGCCGCGACCTCTTCCAACGAATTGTTGGACGCTGTCGACAACGCGAACCCGACATCCGCGGATGCAGCTGCCCGCGCCAGTGCAAGATCCGCGTCAGGCCAGAACAGGCCGTTGAGGCCGGTAGGCCCGATCATGAAGGGCGAGGCGAAGCGTGTCCCGAACAACTCGACTGACTGGTCGCGCTTCGCATTCCCCGTCAGGACCCTAGGCATGATTTTTAGCCGCTCGAACCCGGCGCGGTTGTCACGCAGCGTGGTCTCGTCTTCCGCCCCGCCGTCGAGGTAATCCCAAACAACGCGCGGCAGACGGCGTCGCGCGGCCGCTGCGAAATCGGCGACATTCGTTGCGGTCTTGAGCAGGCTCATCTGATTTTATCCGGATTATGCGCCCGACCCTCGTCACGTGGCGCTGATAAGAATGCTCAGGGAACACCGTAGCGCCGGCCGATGGCGCGCAGGACGGCGTTGATGCTGAGTGCCAGCGCAAATACCAGGAGCAGCAGCGCGTACATTTCCGCGGTGCGGAAGGCGTTATAGTCCTGGATGATCAGGTACCCGAGCCCCTTGTTCGACATCTTTACTTCAGCGAGCAGTGCCCCGATCAGGGCCACGCCCACGGCAAGACGCAGGCTTCCGAGCAGAGGAACCACAATCGACGGCAGGTAGACGATCCGCACCAGCTGCAAGGTCGAGGCGTCGAAGCTCCGCACCACCTGCACCAGGATCCGCCGGACCTCGCGCATGCCGCCGAAGGTGGCGACCGCAACCGGAAAGAAGGAAGAAATCGCAGCCATTGCGATCTTCGGTCCGGCGTCGATGCCGAAGGCGAGGATCAGCACCGGCAGGAAGATGATCTTCGGCGCGGGGGCGAGGGCCCGGATCCACGGGTCCAGCATTGCCGCGAGGAAGCGGGACGCGCCCAGCGACACCCCACAAGCCACGCCCAAGCTGGCGCCGATCGCGACCCCCGCCGCGGCCTCGTATGCAGTGCGACCGAGATGCGGGTAGAACGCGGGATCGGCGACTTGGCGCAGCAATGCGACAGCGATGGCCGGCAGCCCTGGCATCGCACCCTCGAAGACAAGCCCTGAGGATGAGATTGCCTGATAGGCGGCGAGCAGACCCGTCAAGGTCAGCAGCCTGATGGCGCCCACGGACAACCCCCGGTCCGCGGCCGCGGCGGGCGGCGTCATGCCGATCGCAACCATGCTTCGCTCCGTTCGATGACGAGAAAGAATGCGCTGCTGAGCATGACGACGAAGACGATGGCGGAATACATCGATGGAATGTCGTAGCGATCGTACATATCGGCTACGAGATAACCGAGCCCACCCAAACCCACGAGAAACTCGACCGCGACGATGTTGATCATCGCATAGATCAGCGCGAGCCGCAGCCCGACGAAAATGCTTGGCAACGCTGCAGGCAGGATAATCTTGATCAGGCTCTGCACATCGCTCATGTGCAAGGAGAGCGCGAGATTGTGGAATACCGGCCGCAGGTTCACGATCCCTTCGCGGGTCTTGATGATCACGGGGATGACCCCAACGACGAAACCCATCACCACGATGGTTACGAGGCTGCGTCCGAAGAAGATCAGGAACAGCGGGTAAAGCAGGATGATGGGCGCCGAGAAGGCCGCCTCGAGCCAGGGCTCATAGGCCTGCCCGAACCTGCGGTGCCTCGCGAGCAGAGCACCGGCGGGCACCCCGACGAGCAAAGCAAGCGTGGTCGCCAGCAGCGTCGTCTGAAAGGTCACCCATGTGGCATATCCGAGCCCCTCGTGCAGGAAGAGCCCGGGTATCGCGGCCAGGGTCTCCGATGGGGCCGGCATAACAAAGGTCGAAACCCAACCGCCGCGCGACAACGCCTCAAGAGCTGCCGTCGCGACGATAAGAAGGCCCAGGCTGGCCCCACTTCCGCTGAGCCTCATGCGAGGAACCGCCCGACATTGGCAGTAAACGCCTTGATCTGGTCCGGTGTCAGCGGCTTCGACAGACGCTTATCCTTCACCGCCTGAGCGATGCTCAGTTCGATGTTCCCGATCGGCGCCAGCGCCAGCGCCGCCTTCGGATAGTTGGTGTCGCGGGCCTGCCGCGCCGTCGCGATATCGACACGGTTCAGCTCGGCATACATCTGCAGAGCCTCGTCGCCGTCATAGGCCCAGTCTATGGTCTGCTGCATTCCCTTCGACAGGCGCGCGAGCAACTCCGAACGTTCGGCCAGGAACCGGCTATTCGTCATTCCGACGCGGACAGTCTGCGCCGCAAGTCCTGGCGCGTCGTTGCCGCGCGCGATGATCCGCAGCTTGCCGGCGCGTTCCTCAGCGAGCCCCACCGTAGGTGCGGACCAGCCGACATCGATCTGGCCGGACATCACCTGGGTCAGTGTGGCGCCGGGACCGCCGGTTCCGACGAGCTTGGCCTTA
Source organism: Allobosea sp. GW821-FHT09G06 (assembly GCF_059416005.1). Taxonomy (NCBI): domain Bacteria; kingdom Pseudomonadati; phylum Pseudomonadota; class Alphaproteobacteria; order Hyphomicrobiales; family Alloboseaceae; genus Allobosea; species Allobosea sp. GW821-FHT09G06. The sequence goes on from NZ_JBWKOI010000010.1 coordinate 15,032, forward strand.
ACGCTGGCATGGTCGATCAGGGTCGATGCAATGAGCTCGGTCGATGCGCCGGGGCGCGAGAAAGCAATCGTCTTGCCGTTGCAGTCAGCAAGGCTACGGATCGGGCTTTCCGCCCGCACGTACCAGAACAGGTCACTCGAACCCGTCATGGCCGCGTTCGTCACGGCGATCGGCGCGCGCTTTTCGAATGCGCTCAACGCGCCAAGAATTCCGGGCGCGACGCCGAAGTCGGTCGAACCGGTGATGACTGCCTGTTGAATGTCCGACCCACCATCCGACCAGATGATGTCGAGATCGAGCTTGTGATCGGCGAAAATGCCCTTCTGCTGGCCAAACAGGATGAGAGTGGTGTCCCAGAAACCCTTCTGGCTGCTGACGATGCGCATCTTGTCGGCGGCGCGGGCGACGCGCGGCATCAGGCCGGCGGCCAAGCCACCGGCAATAGCCGTCCGCCGCGTCGGTCCGATCCAGTTCTTTCGTTCGGTATTCATCGTGGTCGTCCTCCCTCTGGCACAGCTGAACTTCAGGCCCGCTTGCGCTCACCCTCCTGCATCCCACGGCTGGCTTCGGCACGAAGATCCCCCCAGATCTCCGCGACATAGCGTCCGAAGCGCTCGTCAGTGATGCTTTCCGAGCTTCGCGGGCGCGGCAGATCGATGTCGATGACCTTGAGAATGCGGCCCGGGCGATAGGACATCACGACGACGCGGTCACTCAGTTGAACCGCCTCGGTGATGTTGTGGGTGATCAGAAGCGTCGTCTGTTGCAATTCGGTATGGATCGCCAGCACCCGATCACCGAGCAGGAGGCGAGTCTGCTCGTCCAGCGCCCCGAACGGTTCGTCCATCAGCAGCACGCGGGGCTTGAAGGCCAGCGTGCGCGCGATCGCCGTGCGCTGGCGCATGCCGCCCGACAGGGCTGCGGGCTTGCTCGCCTCGAAGCCCGTAAGACCGACGAGATCGATGTAATGCCGCGCCAGTTCCTCGCGTTCGGCGCGTGGCATGCCCTGGATTTCCAACGGCAGGGCGACATTGGCCAGGACGCTTCGCCACGGCAGCGTCGATTCCTCTTGAAAGACAATTCCGATGTCGCGATGCGTGCCGACATGAGACTGTCCGCCGACGCGAACCTCTCCGTCGTAATCACCGATCAGACCGCCGATAATCCCGAAGAGCGTGGACTTGCCGCAGCCGCTCGGCCCGATGACGGACACGAACTCGCCTTTCCGCACCGACAGGCTGACATCGCTGACGGCCAGTAGACCGCTCGACCGATCGCCATAGCGCTTGGAGACATTGGCGACCTCAAGATCATAGGCCAAAGACAACCTCCTGGATGCATCGCCGCCGCGGCGGCATTTTCCTGTGCTCGATCGCGCGCCCGGCTGATCGCGAGACCTTCGGTACAGCTGGCCTCAGCGGCTGGCGCGCAGAAAGGACGCATCGACCACGCGGCTTGCGTCGAACGGCTCGCTCGCGACCAGGCCTGCCGCCACAAGCGCCTCGTGCACCTTCTTCAACCCCGGCAGCGATACCTCCATGCCTGGCGTCAGGATCCCGAGGCGGGCGGTGTCGGCGATAGCGCGAGCAGCGAGGGGCTCGGACGTCTTCAGTTCGCGCGCGGCAACGGCGGCTGCAGTGGCGGGCTCCGCGGCGATAGCGTCGAGGCCGCGCCGCAATGCGCGCAGCGTCGCCGTCAGGCGATTCCGATTGGCTTCGGCCCAGCGCATATCGACGTTCACGCTGGTGAACTGCCATTCCGGGACGAAGCCGGACAGCGGTCCCAGGTTACTGAAGCCCGCCGCCTCCGCCTCGTAGCTCAAGGGAAACGGCTGCAACCCGGCGTCGATCTCGCCCGATCGCAGGAGGCGCCAGCGGGTCGGGGCGCCTCCAACCGCCTTGACGACATAGTCGCCCGGCTTCAGCCCGGCACTGCGCGTCACCTCGGGCACGAGATGGGTCGTGCCCTCCTGATCCGAGAGGACACCGATCGTCTTGCCGCGGAGATCGGCGATCGTCCGGATTTCCGGCCGGGCGATGATGAAGTGCGGTAAGCGTCCGGCATTGCCCGCGACCACCCGGAGGCTGCCCCCCTTGAGAGCATCGGCCATGATGCTCTCGGGCGTCGACATGGCGATCTGGACCGCCCCCGACCTGAGCGCCTCATTGATCTTTTCCGCGTTGTCGAAGACCTCGATACGCAGATCGATCCCCTCCTCCGCGAAGTATCCCTTCTCGGCCGCCAGCCAGAGCGGGAGGTAGAACACGGTGCGCGAGACGATGGCGAGGTCGATCCGATTCCCGGCTGCGCCGCTGCGAACCTCCTGTGCGTGTGCCGAGACCCAGCCAAAGGCCGCAATCATCAAGGCAAGCATCCACCTTCCGCCCATGGTGTCATCCTCCACACTCGTTTTGTTATAATGATTACTTAGGAAACTAATTTACAATTGCGCAGCTTTCAACCCACAGTCATGATGAGGCAACGAAGGGGCTCGCCGTAACCTCGCGCGCTGCGACTGCGGATGCCCTCAAAAGACGCCGAAGGGAGAGACAATGGCGGTCCGGGCAGGACAAAAGGCAGGTCTGGTGTTCTTCGAGAGCTGGGTCGATCCGATCGCAGAAGACATCCTGGGTGGAAGAGCCGACGTCGACCTGCGGAAACTGAGCTACTCGACCGTCGAGGCGGACAACTGGGACGTGATGTCGAGAGCACATGGCTATCAGGTCCAGGCGCGAACGGAGTTGCGCGAACCTTGGTTCCCCGATGCAGCACTGATCGCCCGTTGCCCTAACCTGCTCGCGGCGAGCTCCACAGGCGCCGGCTACGACTATATCGACGTCGAGGCCTGCACCGCCGCCGGCATCCTTGTCTGCAACCAGGGCGGCACCAATACCGAGGCCGTGGCCGAACATGCTCTAGGCCTGATGCTGTCGCTGTCCAAGCGGATCGGCATCGCAGACAAGGTGTTGCGGCGGCACGGAGCGCAGATCGACCGGTACGCCCTGCAAGGCAACGACATTCGTGGCAAGACGGTGGGCATCGTCGGGCTCGGCGCTATCGGCGGGAGGCTGGCCGAACTCTGCCATGGGCTCTTCGGGATGACGGTGCTTGCCTACGATCCTTATCTCGACGGTGCGGAAATCGTTCGGCGGCGCGGCACCAGCGCAAGTCTGGCGGAGCTTTTGCAGCGCTCGGACTTTGTTTCGGTGCACTGCCCGCGATCCAAGGAGACACTGGGCATGTTCGGAGAGGCTCAGTTCGCCGCAATGAAGCCGAGCGCCTATTTCATCAATACCGCGCGGGGGGGTATCCACGACGAACCGGCGCTCGAGACAGCGCTTCGAGAACGCCGCATCGCTGGCGCAGGGATCGACGTCTTTCTCAAGGAGCCGCCACCGCCAGACCATCCGCTGTTGTCCTTCGACAACGTAATCGCCACGCCGCACACCGCCGGGATTACAAAGGAAGCGCTGGAGCAGATGTCGTCCTCCGCCGCGGACCAATGGATCGAGCTTTTCAACGGCCGTGCGCCGCCCCGAGTGGTCAACCCTCAGGCGTGGCCTGCGTTCAGCCGTCGCTTCGCATCAATGTTCGGGTTCGAGCCCGAGCCCCTGCCTTATGCCTGAGCGGCCGCACCGTTCCCGCCAAGCGTCGCTGGCCGGTCGAAGGCCGGTTTGTGGCGGGAAGACAAGCCGAAATTGTCTCAGTTCGCGCCCTCGAACTTGAATAGTGAAGCCCGGGCCAGCGAGGCAGGGCATCCTCGAACCGTCGCAAGGAGGCGAAACCCGCATGTGTGACACCGCAACCGCCGTCACTGTTCCGGATGGCGCCGCTCCGGGAACGCCGCCGGCGCGGGAACTCATGGACGAGCTCGTCGCAGCCAACCACATTCTGTTCGACCAGGGCGTAGTGGACGCGTTCGGCCATGTGAGCGTGCGCCACGACAAGCGGCCGGATCGGTTCTTGCTGGCGCGCAATATGGCGCCGGGGCGTGTAACGGCAGAGGACATCGTGGAGTTCGATCTCTCGGGCCAGCCCGTCGATGCGAACGGCCGCGGCGTCTACCTGGAGCGGTTCATTCACAGCGAGATCTACCGCGCGAGGCCCGACGTCCAGTCCATCGTTCACAGCCACTCCCATTCGATCGTTCCGCTGAGCGTCGTGAAAGGAACCAGGCTGAGGGCGCTCTTCCATATGGCCGGCTTCATCGGAAAGGAAGCGCCTGTCTTCGAGATCCGGGCGACAGGCGGTGACGCGACCGACCTGCTGATCAGCAGCCCCGAACTGGGGCGTGCGCTGGCCCAGCATTTCCGCAACAGCGACATTGTCCTGATGCGCGGCCATGGATCGACCGTCGTTGGACCGACTGTGAAGAACGCCGTCTACCGGGCCGTCTACGCAGAGCTCAATGCCCGGTATCAGCTGCAGGCCACCCAGCTGGGCGAAGTGACGTACCTGACCGAGGACGAATGCCGGGCCTGCGTCGACCGGGTTGAGGGCCAGGTCCAGCGGCCCTGGGACCTTTGGCTCGAGCAGACCCGCCAGAGGCGGTCCGGGGGCCGGGCCTGACGGCCAAGGGAAGCTGCGAGGTGCCCCGATGCAGTTTCATTTGAACGGCTTCCTGCCCGGCGATCCTGCCATTCTTCCGGTCCCGGAAAGCCGGGCTCCAAGCGGGTCGTCGGACGTCGATGTGCTGATCGTCGGCTGCGGACCGGCTGGCCTCACCCTCGCGGCCCAGTTGTCCGCTTTTCCTGACATCCGCGTCCGGATCGTAGAGCGGAAGCCGGGTCCTCTTCGGATCGGCCAGGCCGACGGCATAGCCTGCCGAACCATGGAAATGTTTCAGGCCTTCGGCTTCGCCGAACGGGTAGCCAGGGAAAGCTACTGGGTCAACGAGACCACGTTCTGGAAGCCCGACGCCGCCGATCCCCGGCGCATCGCGCGCCATAGCCGCATCCAGGATACTGAGGACGGGCTTTCCGAGTTCCCGCACGTCATCCTCAATCAGGCGCGGGTGCATGATTTCCTGCTGGAGACCATGCGCAACTCGGCGAGCAGGCTGGAGCCGGACTACGCGGTGGAGTTCATCGGGCTGGACCGGCCAGCCAATACGACCGAGGCTGAAAGCCACCCCGTCACGGTTCGGCTGAAGCAGCTCGGGCCGGCTGGCTCGGAGCGCGAAGAGGTCGTCACAGCGCGCTACGTGGTCGGATGCGACGGGGCGCGAAGTGCCGTTCGCAAGGCGATCGGACTCGAGCTGCGCGGTGACTCGGCCAACAGCGCCTGGGGCGTAATGGACGTCCTCGCCATCACCGATTTCCCAGACATCCGCATGAAGGCCGCAATCCAGTCGGCCAGCCAGGGCAGCATGCTCGTGATACCGCGGGAGGGCGGCTATCTGGTGCGATTCTATGTCGAGCTCGACAAGCTGGCGAAAGACGAGCGCGTCGCTTCGCGGTCGCTGGAGGTCGTGGACCTTGTTGCTGCCGCGAACCGCATCGCGCACCCCTACCGGATCGACGTCAAGGAAGTGGCATGGTGGTCGGTCTACGAGATCGGCCAGCGGCTGTGCGACCGGTTTGACGACGGCTGCGAGTATGCCGGCCGGCCACCCCGTGTCTTCATCGCCGGCGATTCCTGCCACACGCATAGCCCAAAGGCCGGGCAAGGCATGAACGTCTCGATGGCGGATGGTTTCAATCTGGGATGGAAGCTGGCAGCCGTCATAAGAGGCACGAGCCCCGCGCAACTGCTGCTCAGCTACTCCGCGGAACGCCGGAAGCTCGCCCAGGAACTGATCGACTTCGACCGGGAGTTCGCGGCCATGTTCAGCGCTCGTCCAGCCGGCCCGGGGCCCGACGCCCAACGCGCCCGGGATCCCTCCGAGTTCCAGCGCTACTTCGTCAAGCAGGGTCGCTTCACCGCCGGGACAGCCGTGCGCTACGAGCCATCCGCGATCTGCGCCGACGGCATGCATCAGGGCTTGGCATCGGGCTACCAGATCGGCATGCGGTTTCATTCCGCACCGGTGGTCAGGCTCGCCGATGCCAAGCCCCTGGAACTCTCGCATCGCATCACAGCCGATGGGCGCTGGCGCATTGTCGCCTTCGCTGGAGCCGGCGATCCGTTCGACGGCGGGTCAGGCCTGTCGGAGCTCGTCAGCTTTCTCGACCACGACCAGGCCTCTCCAGTGCGGCGCTACACGCCGCTCGGGGATGCGGACGCCCTGATCGAGGTTATCGCAGTGCTGCAGCAGGCCCATTGCGAAGCCGATCTGGCGCGCGTTCCGCCTTTCCTCCAGCCGGCCAAGGGCCGATACGGCCTGACGGACTACGAGAAGGTGCACTGCGCGGACCAGCGCCCGGGCAGCGATATCTTCGACCTGCGCGGAATCGACCGCGAGCAAGGTTGCATGGTCGTCGTGCGTCCGGATCAGTATGTCGCCGACGTGCTCCCGCTCACCGAGGTAGAGCGCCTGTCGGGCTTCTTCGAGCGCGTCCTGCGCGAGCCGGCGCAGGGTTAAGGCGGCGCGCCGCAGCGACCATGCTCTCGCGGCGGCAGGCCCGCTTGCTCAGGCGACAACAAGCAATGCGCCGACGGTGGCAGCCACCGCCGCTGCGATCGTGATCCAGCCGGGCGCGCGTTCGGTCCGAAGCACGACCGTCGCAATCACCATCGAGACGAAAACCTCGAGCGACTGGATCGCCCCGACAGTCGAGATCGCGGTGTGCTGGATCGCATAAAAGTTGCAGATCTGGCCGATAGAGAAACAGAGGGCGGCCACAACCGCCCAGTTGTTCTTTAGGGACATGGCAGCGAACGTCGCCGTTCTCGCGCGGGCATTGAAGGAGACGGCGAATGCGTAATAGGCTACGGCTGCCATGGAGCCGACGAAGGTGCCGAGTGCGCCATCAGGCACATAGCCGAGGCCCAACTTGCGGGCCACATAGGCCGAGGCGTAGCACAGTGCCGATGCAGTCCCCCATGCGTAGCCGATCGACGCCACCGCACCCGCCTCGCTGCCGCCGCGGCGAGCCAGGTCGACCGCGACCAGAACCGCGATGCTGACGGCGATCAGTGCCAGGCCGAGAAGCTTATTGGAGTTCAGCGTCTCACCCAGAAAAAGGACCCCGAAGACTGCCGCGAAGAAAGGGATGGCACGCTTCACGGCCGATCCGCGCACTGCACCCAGATCGCGCACCGACATGAAGTAGAGGATGCGCGCCAGCGCCGTGGCGAGCAGGCCGGAGACGGCGAACCAGGCAAGCCCGATCATCAAGTCCGGCGTGTCCGGCAAGCTGCCGGCCGAGGTTCCCGCCACCGCCCAGATAAGGGCCGACAGCAGCGTCGTGAACACCACCGAAAGCACGGCGCCGCCATCGCCTTTTCCGTAGAGCTTCGCCTTTGCGATCGAGACCCCGCCATAAGCGAAGGCCAAGACAGAGAGAATGGCGAAGGTCTCGCCCAGCCTGCCCGCAAACCAAGCCATGCCTATTCCCTATCCGCACGCGACGCGGAACAACGGGTTGTCCTCAGCCGCGAGCAGAGGAAGTGCTTTGGCTGCCGAGCCGAACCTCTCGTCCGGTGGCGGCCGATTCGAGGATCGCGAGGCAAGCTGCGAGCGTCGCCATACCCCATTCGCCGGTGTGAAGCAGCGGGACGCCGAACCTGACCGCGGCATGCAGCTCGTCGACCACCTCCGCGCGCGGCACAGCTGGCGCCGGCAATGGATCGAGCCATTCGCGATCATTGGCATAGACACGGATCCCATCCGCCATGGGGCGCAGGTCGGCCTCGTCACAGGAGACCAGGAAATGGCCGAAATGATTATGAGCGGCGGGTGCCGTCCGGCCCGCAACGGTCGCGGACGTACCATAGGCGCGCTTCTCCTTGAGCGCAGCTTCCTCCTCCGGCGTCGAGACCGGCGCGAGGGCCCGACGCGCGGCGCCGTATTGCGAAGGATCGCGACGCTGCCCGAGCTCGCCGAACCAGCCGAGTTGCTCGTCGGTGTCGTACCGCCCATACCCGCTATATGTCAGCGTCGCGCTGGCTCCGTTCTCGAACAGCAGGAAGGCCTGATAAGCGCCTTCCGTCGGCCGGGCGGGGTCGAGGCGCGCGGTGACCGCCCGCAGTGACTCGATCTCCGCCCCAGCGAGAAGGCGGACGACATCAAGCTGATGCGCCGCCTGGCTGAAGACGACGCCGCCACCTCGGGACGTGTCCAGTTCCTCGGGCCGCCGCGGCCGGTACAGGAAGTCCGTATAGTTGCTTCCAACGATCAGGCGCGGGCGGCCGAAGCGGCCCGATCCGATCAGCTCGGCGGTGCGTAGATAAGGCAGATCGAAGGAATGGCTGTGGCCGACGGCCAAGTGGACACCGGCCTCTGCAGCCACATCGATCATGGCGCGACAGTCTTCCAGCCGCAGCGCCATCGGCTTCTCGACCAGGATGTGCTTGCCGGCCGCAGCGGCGCTGCGGACATGGGCGACATGGAACTGGTGAGGGGAGGCCACGTACACGGCCTCGACCGCTTCGTCTGCCAGCAAACCGTCGAGAGTGTCATAGGCCTTCGCGGCGAACCCGTTCGACGAGAATTCCTCGACGAACCGCGACCGCGCCTCCGGACGCGGATCGGTCGCAGCGACCAGTCGAACGAGGGGATGCTGCGCGAATGTCGGCAGCATCAGCATGAAGGCGCGGCCGAGCCCGACCACGCCCAATCGCAAAGGTTCGCTCACCACTGCCTCGCTAGAGATCGAGAACGAGGGCGCCGGATTTGGCGCGGGAGACGCAGATCATGATGTTTCGCGCCTTCTCCTGCTCGGAGAGCGCAAGATCGCGATGGTCGGGCTCGCCTGAGACCAATCGCGTCTTGCAGGTGCCGCAAGTCCCGCTTTCGCAGGAGCTGGGCAGCGTCTTTCCCGCCTCGCGCAGCACCTCGAGGATCGACTTGTCGACGGGAATCTCGAAGATCTCGCCGCTCTTGGCCAGTTCGACGGTGAAGGGCGCATTGTCTTCCGGCTTCGCCTTGGCCGCACCGAAATCCTCGAAATGGACGGCGGCCGAGGACCAGTGGCCGGTCATGTCCCGCACCGCCTCCATCAGGCCCCGCGGGCCGCAGCAATAGAGATGGGCCCCCTTCGGGTCTTCAAGGACCGGCCAGAGGTCAAACGCCTTGTCGGGGTCGCCGTTATCGTGGTGGATGACGACCTTGCCGCGGAATTCCGGCCCGGAGAACTCCTCCCGGAAGGCCATCATCGCCGGTGTGCGCGTGAAGTAATACAGCTTGAAGGGCTTCCCGCGCGTCGCCATCAGATGGCGGATCATCGAGCGGATCGGCGTGATTCCGATGCCGCCTGCGATGAAAATGTAGCTCGACGGGCCGTCCTTCAGCGGGAAATCGTTGCGCGGCGCCGAGATCAGGATGTTGTCGCCGACATTGGTCTGATCGATCAGACTGACGGACCCGCCCCGGCCGCCATGTTCCTTCTTGACGGCGATGACATAGCCCTCGGCTTCGTCCGGACCGTTGCAGAGCGAGTATTTCCGCGTCTCGCCGTTCGGCACCTTCACCGCCAGGTGAGCCCCGGGGGTGTAGGGCTCGAGCATGTTCTCATCCAGCGGCCTGAGATCGAACATGACGATGTCGTCGGCGACCGCCTCCTTCCCCACGATCCTGGCCTTTAGCCACTGCTCCTGATCGCTCATCCAAACCTCCGCGCGGCGCCGTCTCGACAAGCGCTTGAATTCCGAATAATGTGAGACTTAGATACCTAAGTATTATCCGGCTGACTAGCCCGGCCGTCAAATCTGGAGCGAATGAGATGCTGACCCACGAAGAGAACGAATTGCTCTGCCGCGTGGAAGGCGAGGCCCCGATGGGTCAGTTCATGCGGCGTCATTGGGTGCCCGCGCTGCTGTCGGAGCAGCTCATCGAAAGCGACGGCGCGCCTGTCCGCGTGCGTCTGTTCGGCGAGGATCTCGTTGCCTTCCGCGATACTGACGGACGGATCGGGGTGCTCGGCGAGTACTGCCCGCATCGCAAGGCTTCGCTGTTCTTCGGCCGCAACGAGGAGTGTGGCCTTCGCTGCCTGTATCACGGCTGGAAGTTCGACGTGGACGGCAAGGTCCTCGAAATGGTGTCGGAGCCGGCAGAAAGCGGCTTTGCCGATAAGGTTCAGCATAAGGCGTATCCGACCCAGGAGGCGGGAGGTTTCATTTGGGTCTATATGGGTCCGAAGGACCAAATGCCGGAATTCGAGGCCCCGCCGTGGGCGCCCACGCCCGAGGCGAAGGTCTCGATCGTGAAGATCGATCTGCCCTGCAACTGGGCCCAGATCATGGAAGGACAGATCGACTCGGCTCATTCGTCGAGCCTGCACTCCTCCGACATGAAGCCCTCGCGCGTGACGACCGCCGGCGCGACTGCGACGCATTGGACGCGTCCGTCGACCGACAAGAACCCGCGCATCCAGGTCCAGCTGACCAACTACGGCTTCCGCTACGCTGCGCTTCGCCGCCCGATCACCAATGCCCAGACCCACGACTATGTGAGACTGACCGTATTCGTTGCGCCTTTCGCCGCGCTGATCCCCCCCAACTCTTCCTATAACGTCGCGACGGTGATCGTGCCGAAGGACGACGTGTCGAGCTATTTCCATTTCATCGCATGGGGCAATGACGACTGCATCGATCAGGAAAGCTGGCGGAAGTTCTGCGTGGCGCAGGTCGGCATCGATCTCGACAAGACCTACAAGCCAATGCTGCGCAAGCGGGAGAACAACTACCTGCAGGACCGCAAGGCGATGAAGCTGGGGGATTTCACCGGCGTGCCCGGAATTCCCAACCAGGACATCATGATGTGGGAGTCGATGGGCCCGATCGCCGACCGTACCAGCGAGCGCCTCGGCGCGAGCGACATCGCGATCGTGCAGTTCCGCCGGGTGATGATCGATGCAGCGCGCAAGCATGCCGCCGGCGCTTCCCCGCTCGGTCTCGTCGAGCCGCATATCCCGCAGGCGAAGCTGCGTTCCTATCAGGGCATCGTCCCCAAGAGCGACGACTGGCGCAGGCTCGGCGCCTCCAATGAGGAAATCGCGCTGCTCGACGGCATGGAGCAGGACGACACCGAGGCGGAAATGGCGGCTGCCGGCAGCTGAACCCGACGGCGAGCCCGAACGATCATATCGGCTTGGGTGCCCAAGGGATAAAGTCTTGGAAACGCCGGCGGCGCTGCGCGAAACTGAACTTGGAGGGCCGGAGCAAGAGCCCTGGAAACGCATTGGGGTCTTCTTATGCTCGACAAGCCAGCTCCGGCCGGCCGCAGCCTCTACTACGGGGGTGAATGGCGCCATCCGATATCGGGGCGCTACGCCGCAACGTCCAATCCGGGCCTCGACGAGCCGATCGCCGAGGTTGCGGAGGCTGGCGCCAGCGACGTCGATCCCGCGGTCAAGTCCGCACGGCAGGCCTTTCTCTCCTGGCGCGGCGTTGCCCCGCTCGAAAGGGCCCGTCTGCTGAAGGAAGTCGCTGCCGTCGTCCGTGCCAATGCGCGCGAACTCGCGGCCCTCGACGCAGCCAATTGCGGCAATCCGGTTCGAGAAATGATGGGCGATGCCACGATCGCCGCCGCGCAGCTCGACTATTTCGCCGGGCTCGTGACGGAGATGAAGGGCGAGACCATCCCGATGGGGCCGGACGTCATCAACATGACGCTCCGTCAGCCCCTGGGCGTCGTCGCGCGCATCCTCGCCTTCAATCATCCCTTCATGTTCTGCGCCGGCAAGATCGCCGCCCCGCTGGCAGCGGGTAACGCGGTCATCGTCAAGCCGCCCGAGCAGGCGCCACTTTCCACGCTGCGCCTGGCCGAACTGGTACAGGATATCCTCCCGAGGGGCGTATTCAGCGTTCTGCCCGGCGGGCGCGAGGCCGGCGCGGCCCTTGCCTCCCACCCCGGGGTGGACAAGATCGCGATCATCGGCAGCGTCGGCGCCGGTCGTGCCGTGATGAAAGCGGCCAGCGACACCATCAAGCCGGTTCTGCTGGAACTCGGCGGCAAGAACGCATTGATCGCGTTCTCCGACGCCGACCCCGCGACCGTGGCTTCGGCCGTGATCGGCGGAATGAACTTCACCTGGTGCGGCCAGTCCTGTGGATCGACGAGCCGCGCGTTCATCCACCGGGACATCTACGAGGATGTGCTGTCCAGGCTGCCGTCGCTGGCCGGACACTATGTCCCGGGCCTCCCCACGGACGACCGGACGACCATGGGCGCCATCATCAGCCGGCAGCAGCACGCGCGCGTCCTGGAATACATCGCCTCGGCCAAGGAACAGGGAGCACGGCTCATAACTGGCGGTGCGGTGCCCACTGATCCGGCGCTGACGAAGGGATTCTACGTCGAGCCCACCATCTTCGCCGATGTCACGCCGGCGATGCGCATCGCGCGCGAGGAGATTTTCGGGCCGGTCCTCGCAGTCCTGCCCTGGGATGACGAGACGACGATGCTCGGCCAGGTCAACGAGGTCGAATATGGCCTGACGTGCTCCATCTGGACGAACGACCTGCGCAAGGCCCATCGCACGGCGCTTGCCGTCGAGGCCGGGTTTGTCTGGGTGAACGAGGTCTCCAAGCACTTTCTCGGTGCGCCCTTCGGCGGCTGGAAGCAGTCCGGACTGGGCCGCGAGGAATGCCTGGGCGAACTCCTCGCGTTCACGCAGGAGAAGAACGTCCATGTGAGCCTCCGCGGCGGCTGACCGGCGCCGTGGCATCCAATCACATGCGAGACCCTACGTTGCGGCCCTCGGACGGCCCGAATGCCGACCAGACAAGCAAAGGATACACGATGAGCACTCCGATCGACGGCATCGACACGCCTGTCGCATCGCAGGACAACGGCATTTGGGGCAGCGACGCCATTGCCTCGATGCTGCGGCTGCTGGACATTACTTATCTCGCGCTCAATCCCGGCTCGAGCTTCCGCGGGCTGCATGACAGCCTCGTCAACCACCTGGGCAACCAGGACCCCCAGATGCTGCTCTGCCTGCATGAGGAGCACGCCGTCGCTCTGGCTCACGGCTACGCCAAGGTCACCGAGCGGCCGATGGGCGTGGTGCTGCACAGCAATGTCGGGCTCATGCACGGCACGATGGCGATCTACAACGCCTGGTGCGACCGCGTGCCGATGCTGATCCTCGGCGCGACGGGTCCCGTCGATGCTGCCGAGCGCCGCCCCTGGATCGACTGGCTACACACCGCCAAGGACCAGGCCGCCATGATCCGCCCCTATATCAAGTGGGACGATCAGCCGGTCTCCGTCGCAGCTGCGCTGGAAGCTCTGGTGCGGGCGAACAACATCACCCGGGCCGCACCGGCGGCGCCGACCTATGTCTGCCTCGATGTCTCCATGCAGGAGCGCCGCCTGGAGCAGATGCCCGAGTTGCCCGATCCCAAACGCTTCGCTCTGACCTCCCCCGGTGTCCCGGCGGCGCAGGACATCAAAGCCGCCGCGACGCTTCTGAGGAGCGCAGAGCGGCCGATGCTCCTGATCGGCAGGGTTTCGCGCAGCACCCGCGACTGGGCGCGTCGCGTGGCCCTCGCGGAAGCGCTGAACGCGTCGGTGCTCACGGACATCAAGGTGGGCGCAGCCTTCCCGACCGATCACAGGCTGCATTGCGCCAAGCCTGGGCATTTCCTCGACGAGGCCGGCGCGAAGCGGATCGCGGACGCCGACGTCATCCTGTCGCTCGACTGGGTCGATCTCGCCGGCACCCTGAAACAGGGCGGCTGTTCGGCCGCGACCAAGATCATCAATATCCAGCTCGACCATCAGCTTCACAACGGCTGGAGCATGGACCACCAGGCCCTGCCGCCCGCCGACCTGCATTTCAGCAGCGATCCGAACGCGGCGCTCCATCTGCTCGCTGACGAACTCGGCGTCGGTCCCGGTTCCGAACCGGCCGACCTGACGGCATTGCCGGCATTCGACCTGCCCGGCGAATCACGCGAGCTCGACATCGTCTCGCTCGCGGCGGCGATGGGCACGGTGCTGCGCGATGAAGTCGTGTCGCTTGTCCGGCTGCCTCTCGGCTGGGCCGGTGAAAGCTGGCACTTCCGCCATCCGCTCGACTATCTCGGCACCGATGGCGGTGCCGGCATCGGGTCGGGGCCCGGCATGCTGGCCGGCGCAGCGCTCGCGCTTGCCGGCTCAGGCAGATTGCCCGTAGCCGTTCTGGGCGACGGCGATACGATGATGGGCGTTTCCGCGTTCTGGACAGCCGCACACTACAAGCTGCCTTTCCTGGCCATCGTCGCCAATAATCGCTCATTCTACAATGACGAGATCCATCAGGAACGCGTCGCGCGCACGCGCGATCGGCCGGTGGAGAACAAGTGGATCGGGCAGCGTATCGGAGATCCCGACATCGACATCGCCGCGATGGCTAGCGCCCAGGGACTTGTTGGGATCGGGCCAGTCTCGACCACAGACGCGTTGATCGATGCGATCCGGAAAGGGGTCGAGGCTGCTCGCAACGGCGCATCGGTCGTTATCGATGCACGGGTGAAGCCGGGCTACAACCCGGCCATGGCAGCAGGGATGACGCGCGAAGGCACCGGAAAAGTCGGCGACTAACTCGCCGGCACAGAAGCGGAGCCCGCTTTCCGATATGACTGGCGCAGGCGGGACGCTGGAGCATTAGACTTGCTCCAGCGCAGGGTGGCCCGTGAAACCCGGCCCCATGCGCCTGGTCTAGCGCATGGCGCCTCAGTCGATGTCTCTGCCCCCGGAAGGCGCGTCCGCCAGGTTTCGCTGCACCTGCGCCAGGCAACTGATCAGGCGAGCCTTTTCTTCGCCGCTCATCCCGGTTGTCGCGCGCTCGATGACTTCGTTGGCGCAGGGTATCAGTTTCGACTGCAGCGAGCGGCCACGTTCGGTCAGCCTGACGCAGAGCTTCCGCCGGTCGTGCGGATCCCGCTCACGGGTCACGAGACCGGACCTCTCCATTGTCGCCAGCGCGGACAGCGTCGTCGGCTCCATGGTTCCGATTCGCTGGGAAAGTTCTCGCTGGGTCAGGCCGTCCTCCAGCCAGAGAGCCCGCAAGAAATACCACATGCCTAGCGTGACACCATGCGGCTCGATCTGCGATTGCAGATAGCGCTGCACGGCTCTGTTGGCCATCCGGAGCTGATAGCCGACGCTTCCCTCAAGCGGGAGATCGTAGCGCTGCTCGGCGGGCGGCACAGAGGCCTTTGAGTTTGTTTCGGGCATTTCACTCCGTTCTTTCGATCGGACCTTAACGCCCATTGGACGTTGGAGCACGGCATTTTGTTGCCGTTTCGACCGCTACGCAAATGTTTGGAAGACAAAGCGATATAGTATTGGACCACGATGAGGGGCCACCCTAGCGTCGCCTACAAGCGGGCAACCTTCGAGAACGACCTCGCTGGAGGAGATGAATGCCTGCCATCAATCCATTCAAGACCGCATGGGTCGAACGCCCCGACACGCACTGGCGTGACAGGATGCAGGGGCGCAACTCATGAGCGGCAACGATCTGGAGGACGAAAGGCACATGCGGGGGGCTAACGCCAAACTGCGTCTTGCGAGCGAGACCATCGACGAGATCGATGTCGTCATCAAGGACGTTTCGATGCGCTTCGACACGCGCGAAGGAACTGTGACTGCTGTCGATGGCATGTCGTTCGAGATCAAGCGCGGCGAATTCGTTTCGATCATCGGCCCGTCGGGCTGCGGGAAGTCAACGGTATTCAACATCATGGGCGGCCTTGTAGGCGGCTATGAAGGCACCGTGACCGTCGGCGGCGAGAGCGTCTCGGGCCCGCATCCGTCCATCGGCATGGTATTCCAAGAAGAATCGACCTTTCCCTGGCGGACGGTCATCGACAACGTTGCCTTTCCGCTCGAAGTGAAGGGTGTGGGCAAGGAAGAACGCCACGCAACGGCCCGCAAATTCATCGAGATGGTCGGCCTTTCTGGCTTCGAGCAGCGCTACCCGTCGGAACTGTCGGGCGGCATGCGCCAGCGCGTCGCGCTGGCCCGGACGCTGGTGTTCGAGCCCAAGATCCTGCTGATGGACGAGCCTTTCGCTGCACTCGACGAACAGACCCGTGTGCTGCTGGGCGACAAAGTCCTCAAGATCCAACAGGATCTTCGGCAAACGACGCTGCTCATCACCCACAACATCACGGAAGCCGTGCAGCTCTCGGACAGGGTGCTGATCATGACGTTCCGTCCCGGCAAGGTGAAGCGGATCGTCGACATCCGCCTGCCGCGCCCACGCAGCAGCGATGTCGTCGGCAGCGATGCGTTCGGCCGCTATGTGGCGGAGATCTGGAACGATCTGCGAGAAGAGGCATCGCGCGGAATGGCCGATGCCGAGGAAGCAGCCCGCGCGAGAAAAGGCTGACGATGCGGATCCTCGCTTTTCCTCCGATCATATTCGGGCTGGCCACCGTTGCGCTTGTGCTGTGCGGTGTCGAGCTGTTGCTCTATGCCGGGCTGCTCAACCAGTTCGTGATCCCGTTTCCCTCCGCCGTGATAGGCAGCTTCGGCCGCCTGTTTAGCGAGGAGCAACTGGCTCATCGGCTGTTTGTGACCGGATCCGAGGCAGTCGCGGCAAGTCTGCTCGTCATTATCGTGGGTGTCGGCTTCGGAATCTTTCTGCACGAGAGACGCATTCTCAAACTTGCAGTGGAACCCTGGATCGCAGCTGCCGCCGCAGCGCCGATTGTGCTCGCCTATCCCCTCTTCCTAGTCATCTTTGGACGAAGCTCCGCGACAATCATCGCGATGGGATTCGTCGCGGGACTCGCGCCCGTGGCGCTCAAGACCATCGAGGGCTTCCAGGGCGTGAAGAAGACGTTCTTAAACGTTGGGCGCACCTACAATCTGACTCCGTCGCAGCTGTTCTGGAGGATCCAGTTTCCGGCGTCGATACCGACGATCTTCACCGGAATACGTTTGGGTCTGATCTTCACCTTGATCAATCTCATCGGCGTAGAATTCCTGATCAACTTCGGTGGTCTTGGTCAACTCATCAACGACCTGGCCGAACGCTATGATCTGCCCGGCGTCTTCGCAACGATCATCTTCGTCATACTCGTGAGCGTCGTCATTTTCTCGGCCCTGGAATGGCTCGAGCGCTGGATGCGACCCGCACGCTGAATCAGGCTCGGCTCCCGCAGCCGCGCCGGCACAGGGCCGACGCCTTCCTGAGTGCGCCCGTCTGCGCCATACTCCGGCGCAACGGCGAACATCGACAGGAGGAAGTGATCAATCTCAGGCAGCTGCGCTACTTCGTGCGGATCGCGGAAGTCGGCAACATCACCCGGGCTGCCGAACAGCTCAACGTCGCACAGCCAGCGCTCGGTCTGCAGATCCGTCAGCTCGAGCAGGAGCTCAAGACGGAACTCCTGGTGCGCCACTCGCGCGGCGTCGAACTCACCGAGGCCGGCAGGCTTCTGCTCGATCGGGCCCGCCGTATCCTGCAGGATGTGGAGGAGCTCAAGCGCGAAATCATCGGCAATGTCAGTCCCGAGCAAGAGATGATGATCTTGGGCCTCACGCCCAGCATCATGCTGCAGATGGACCCCGACATGCTGCTCAATGCCAAGCGGACGATGCCCACCGTATCGTTGAGCCTTGTCGAAGCGTTGAGCCGGGCACTGACGACATCCCTCGAACAGGGCGAGCTCAGCTATGCGCTGGCTTACGGCGTGGACGAAGCCCGCCCCGGAGTCAGCCGCCGCCCGCTGCTGGTGGAGGAGCTGATCTTTGCTCGTTCGGCGACGGGAGAGCCTCTGCCCCCAACCCTGACTCTGGCGGACGCGCTCTCTCATGACCTCGTGCAGGCCGGCGAGCGCGACATGGTTCAGCGGTTGCTGAGAGACGCCGCAGCCCGCTATTCGCTCGATCTCAGGATCGTCTACGAGGCGGAATCGATTCCGGCGATGCGCAGCCTGGTGGTGCGCGGAGCGGCTGCCAGCATGATGCCCTACGGCACCGCCAGTGAGGAGATCCGGGCCGGGAAGCTGGTGATGCAGCGTGTATCCGATATCCCGTTGACCCGAACCCTCTATCTGCTGAGGCCATCTAACGCGGCCTCTTTCAGAAGCCAGGATCTGATCGATCACTTCATCGATGGGATCGTGAGGCGCCTGCTCGACTCCCTGGGCCCCCTGGCGCGGCGCGTGGGCATCTAGAGCGCGCGGACTTCATTTCGAAACATGCCGTCATTCCGGTCCATAGGATGGAGCCCGGAACCCAGAACCGATGCGGGCCACCGAACGGCACGCGAATGCCGCGGCTGGTCGACGCAGGCGGCCTTGGTTCCGAATTCCGGGCCCATTCCGGCATGCACAGGAAGGACGCTGCGGTCCCATCGTAACCGCGCATAGTCTGGCAACGGCCCGTGCCAGCCCCTCAGCGCATCGTCGCGTCGACCCAGTTCTTCACCTGGTCGAACAGGTTGCGCACGCTGTTCGCATAGGCGTCAGGGTCGGCCGAGCAATTCCGGCACGGGGTGAAGCCGTGGCTGGCGCCCTCGATGAAAAGGAGTTCCTTTTTGGCGGCGACGCTGTTCTCGTATTCCTCTTCGGAGTCGCGAATGAACAGATAGCCCCCCATGCCGACCACGAGCGTCGGCGCGGCAATCGAGCGAACGGCGCAGATGGTGGAATTGTTGCTGGAGCAATGGTCGATACCATCGAGAGAGTTGCTAGAGCGCACGGCCTGAGTGCTCAGGAACGAGCGAAGCGACAGGATTTTTGTGCCGCGATCGAAGCTGTTGGTCGTCTCCTTCGTGTCGAGTTCTGGCGGACTGACGGAGGTAACGATCTGTTCGACGATGCTGCCGTCGTTGCGCACCAGTTTCTGCGGCGCGCGCGTGCGCCGAAGCGGGATCGCCGTATCGAGGCTGTGCAGTTGCGATGCGCCGCCGGGACCCGCGCCGGGATTACCGCCATGCGGGATGGCGAACAGGTCATTGTCCGGATAGGTCCCCTTGCCCTCCCGGATGGCTTTCACGCGCCCCTGCGCGGTCGCGATCAGCGCGTTCATGCGCGCCGACTGCGCAGCAAAATAGCGGGTCTGGAATTCCGGCGAATAGGTTGACGACGCTGTCGCGCTATAGCCGTTACTCGTCAGATACGGGTCGAGCGCGGCATCGAATTTGCCGGCCGTCTCGTCGAGCACCGACCCGTTCAGGCTGCGCAGCAGAATGACCGGCACGCCCGGATGAGCATCGGCGAGAATCAGGCCGTCGGCTTTCGGCATTCCGGCGAGATCGTCGCGGCAGGGCACCAGCTTCTGCGGATCCTTGCAGAAGCCGAGTCCGTTCTCGGCCACCGCCTGATAGAAGCTTGTGGTGGGGCCTCCGCCGCTATGGCCGAACAGCACGACTTTCTCGATACCCTGCTGCTTGCGCAGGAATTCGACGCCGGCCTTCACGTCCAGCGCGATCCGGTCCCAGTCGACCGCGAACTCGTTGTTTGTGAAGCGCGTGCTCATGCACAGGGCCGCAATACCACGCTTCGGCAGTTCGTTGCAGGCGATATGCGTGGTGTAGTTGGCGGTCCGATGGATGACGAGGGCTGCGACCCTGGCGCGCGCAGCCGGTTCGGCATAGACGGCGGTCGCTGGACCCAGGGCGAAGTAGGTGCGCTTCCCCTGGCCTGCCTCCTGGCCTCTCGCCGCCGAGGGCGCGGCGAGAACCGCGCCTGCGAGCAGCGCGAGGGTGATGGCCCGAAATGATCTGGTCATTGATATTCCTCCCTGATCTCCGCTGCGGCGCCTTCCCCTGGTGGACGGTGCCGCCCCCTCACGCACGCAGCGGCAGAGAGACGCGGTGCCGTTGCAAAAGGATCCGCGCCGCGCGGACATACATTGTTATGTGATGCAAAAACGTCGAGAGTCGCCCAGCCGAGATCACGGCATCATCGATCGCATCCCAGCGTTGGGCCGGGCACGATGTCCGCGCCTTTCAGGAGCGACATCAAGTATATTTTGGTTCCTTCTCGTATAAGAAAATCGTCTTGAAGGTCATCGCGCCATCCGGATTCTTCGACGGGCCGCTGCGGCGAACAAAACCTTACGGAGAGGCTGATCGCCTGCACAGTGCGCGTGACGCTGGCGCGACGAGGACGGGCGCCAAACCGTCGAGGTCTCACTGGCATCTCGCAGAAGTCTTTGTCCGAGCCGCGCCCCGGGCGCATCCTGCCTGAAAGCTGGGCCGATGATGCCCGCCTCGGGAGGAAGAATTGTCGAAGCTGCGACTTTCCATCGCGATCGGAGATTACGACCGCAATAGACCATTGCTTGACGGCGAAGTTCAGATCGACGGTGTCGACCCCGTGTTCATGAAGCTTTTCCCGGAGGAGATCTTCTTCCGCGCATTCCGGCATGCCGAATTCGACGTCTGCGAGGCATCCTTGTCGAGTTTCGCGGTGAAGGTCGATCACAGGACCAACCCGTATGTGGGCGTGCCCGCGTTCGTGTCGCGCGCGTTCCGGCATTCCGAGATCTTCATCCGGACCGACCGCGGGATCGAGAAGCCGGAGGACCTGAAGGGGAAGCGCATCGGGTGTCCCGAGTACCAGCTCACGGCATGCGTCTGGATCCGCTCCATGCTCGAGGACGATTATGGCGTGCGGCCCACCGACGTGACATGGGTCCGCGGCGGTATCGAACAGCCCGGGCGCGCGGAGAAGATCGCGGTTTCACTCCCCTCTGACATCCGGGTCGAGCAGGCTCCCGCGGACCGATCCCTAAACCAAATGCTGGCCGACGGTGAGATTGACGGCTTTATCGGCCCGAGGGCGCCCTCCGCCTTCGAGGCGGGCCACCCGAAGATCGCACGACTCTTTGCCACGCCTACGGCGGCGGCCTCCGACTACTACCGCCGCACGAACATCTTCCCGATCATGCATGTGATCGGTGCGCGACGCACGATCGTCGAAGACCAGCCATGGCTGCCGGCCGCTCTCCTGAAGGCGTTCGAGCAGTCGAAGCGGATCGCTCTCTCGCGGCTCACCGATACATCGGCCACAAAGGTCACGCTGCCATTCGTCGAGGAGCAGTTGCAATCGGCGAAGAAGCTGATGGGCAACGATTTCTGGTCCTATGGTGTCGAGGCGAACCGGCACGTGCTGGACGCGTTCCTTCAGGCGCATCACACGCAGGGCTTGTCGTCGCGGCGCCTTGGCGTCGAGGATCTGTTTCCCGCTCCCACGTTGGAGGCCTTCAAGATCTAACGTGCACGGCAAACGCAGCATCCAAGAAATCTGCGACGACCATCAAAAAATGAGGGAGGAAAGATATGACCTTGACGAAGCGAACGGTTCTGGCGGGCGCATTTGCCGGTCTTCTGTCACTCGCGGCAGGTCCGGCAAGCGCACAGGATCAGCTTAAGCTTGCGGTCGGCCAGCGCGGCAACTGGGATACCTCGGTCGCCGAAATCGGCACACGCCTTGGCATCTTCAAGAAGCACAAGCTCGACCTTCAGATGCTGTACACGCAAGGCGGCGGCGAGACGCAGCAGGCCGTGCTGTCGAACAGCGTCGACATCGGCGTGGCCGGCGGCATCATGGGCGCTCTCTCGGCGTTCTCCAAGGGCGCGCCGATCCGTATCATCGGGGCCGAGACGACTGGCGGACAAGATCTGTACTGGTACGTGAAGTCCGATTCACCGGTTAAAACCCTGAAGGATTTCGACGGGCGCACGGTCGCCTATTCGACAAACGGGTCATCGACGCATGGCGTCGTCAACGCCTTCGTCAAGGAAAACGGACTGAAGGCGAAATTGACCGCCACCGGGGGGCCGGCTCCGACGCTCACGCAGGTCATGTCGGGCCAGATCGACGTCGGCTGGGCGGCGCCGCCCTTCGGCCTCGAACAGCTCAGCAAGGGCGAAATCCGCGTCATCGCGACCGGAAACAACACCCAGGCATTCCGGGACCAGACCGTCCGTCTGCTGATCACGAACACGTCGGTGCTTCAGTCCAAGAAGGAGCAGCTCGATCGCTTCATGCTCGCCTACCGGGAAACCGTGGACGCAATGTATGCGAGCGACGAGGCCCTCAAGGTCTATGCTGATTTCGTCGGCGTGCCTCTCGAGATCGCCAAGCGTACCCGCGATGAATTCTTTCCGAAGAAGGCGCTCGATCCCGATCGCATTGTCGGGCTGGACACCATCGTGCCGGACGCCGTGACGCTGAAGTACACCGCGCAGCCGCTCACCAAGGAACAGCTCGGCGAACTGATCCAGATTCCGCCGCGCCGCTAAGACCCCAAGTGACGAGAGTCCGAGCCATGAACCAGGCCGCCGGATCCATGCCGTCTCGTACGACGCCGTGGAAACGCCCTTCGGAAGGGCAAGCAGTCATGCTGACACGCATCGCCATTGTGCTGGCGATCGTGATCGGATGGGAGAGCCTGGCCCGCTCGGGCCTGCTGTATCGCGACGTGGTGCCGCCGCTGCCGCTTATCGGCCGAGAGTTGGCGATGCTGCTGATCGATCGCGGCTTTTACCACAACCTCGCGGTGACCTTCGGCGAGGTTGTACTGGCCGTCGCCATCGGCGGCGGCGCGGGAGTTCTTGTAGGCATTGTGCTGGGACGCGACCGCTTCCTCAGTTCAGCATACGAGCCGCTCCTGCATTATCTGGGTCCGACGCCGAAGATCATCTTCTTCCCGATCATGATCATGTGGTTCGGCGTCGGCCCCGGTTCCAAGGTCGCGATGGGTGCCCTGTCTTGCTTCTTCCCGGTGGCCGTCAGCGTCGCCGCGTCCATGCGCGAGATCGATCGGGTCCTGATACGTGTGGGGATGACCTTCAGACTCACCTCGGCCCAGATGCTGACCAAGATCTATATTCCGGCGATGCGACTGCCGGTGATCAACGGCATCCGCATTGGCCTCGGCGTCGCCATCGTGGGCACGTTGCTGGCAGAGACCAAGCTCGCAAACCAGGGGCTTGGCTACGCCGTCATCCAGACTTACACGACCTTCAACATGCCCCGCATGTACGCATTGCTGCTGATCGTTTTTCTGTTGGCAGTCGGTGTCAACTCCGTGCTCGGCCGCTACACCGAAGTGCGTATGGCGAAGAAGCGCAGCGATGGCTGAACTCGACAGGGGCAAGCCGGCCGCATCCGCGGCAAGTCCCATCCCGCTGGCCTACGTCATCGCCGCGCTGCCTCCGCTCTTCTGGGCGGGTAATTTCCTGATTGCGCGGATGATGCGCGACGACATTCCACCGATCCAGATGTCGTTCTGGCGCTGGGTGCTCGCGTTGGCGATCATGCTGCCTTTCGCATGGTCCTCGCTGCGGCTCGATCGTTCGCGGCTGCGGGAGGAATGGCCGTTCCTGGCCCTGCTCGGCGCAATCGGTGTGACAGCGTTCAACTGCTTCATCTACACGGCGCTGCATCACACGACGGTGATCAATGCTGCCCTTGTGAATTCGCTCCTGCCTGTCGTGACGATCATTCTGGCCTGGGTTCTTCTGGGCGAGCGGATCTTTCCGCTGCGGGCGCTCGGCATCACCGTCTCGCTTGTTGGTGCGGTGCTCGTGATCGCGCGCGGTGACCTTCTCGCTCTGGGCGATCTCGAAGTGGGTCGGGGCGATATCCTGGTCGTCCTCGGCATGAGCTTCTGGGCGCTCTACATGGTTCTCGTCCGACGCCGGCCGCTCGGCCTGAAACCGCTCTCACTGCTGGGAGCGACGACCGTCTTCGGTATTGTCTTCCACTTGCCCTTCGTCCTGGTCGAGACAACCGCGAGCGGTATCTTTGTGCCGACGCTGCACAGCCTGCCGGCTCTGATCTATTTTGCGATTTTCCCGTCGATACTGGCCTATGTCTTCTGGAACCGCTCGATCGCGACGCTCGGCCCGGCAACGACCGGCATGTTCATGCACCTCATGCCGATCTTCAGCGCCATTCTTGCAGCTGCGCTGCTCGGAGAGCGTCTCGCCTGGTACCATCCGGTCGCCTTCATCGTGATCGTGGGGGGCATATTGCTCGCAACGAGGCGCCCCTCCGCAACACCTCAGCCAAATCACCAGAAGCGATAAAAGATGCGCAAGATCTATGACGGCCCGGCAGCGGTGCTGGAGGGCCTGCTTTTCGACGGCATGACGATCATGTCCGGCGGCTTCGGCCTCTCGGGCAATCCCGAAAGCCTGATCCCCGAGATTCGCGATTCCGGCGTGAAGGACCTGACGGTCATCTCGAACAATGCCGGCGCCGATGGCTTCGGCCTCTGGATGCTGCTGCAGACGCGGCAGATCAGGAAGATGATCGCGTCCTATGTCGGCGAGAACAAGCTTTTCGAGCAGCAATATCTTGCCGGCGAGCTGGAGCTGGAGCTCAACCCGCAGGGCACGCTGGCCGAGCGCATCCGCGCCGGCGGCGCCGGCATCCCGGCCTTCTACACCAAGACCGGCGTCGGCACCGTCATCGCCGAGGGCAAGCCGGTCGAGGAATTCGAAGGGCAGCTCTATGTCCGCGAGACCTGGCTCCGGGCCGACCTCGCCATCGTCAAGGCCTGGAAGGCCGACACCGCCGGCAACCTGATCTATCGGCGCACGGCGCGGAACTTCAACCCGAACATGGCGACCGCCGGCAAGGTGACCGTGGCCGAGGTCGAGGAGATCGTGCCGGTCGGGTCCTTCGATCCGGACACGATCCAGACGCCCGGCATCTATGTCGACCGCGTCATCAAAAGCACCATCAACGAGAAGCGCATCGAGAAGCTGACCGAGCGCAAGAGGGAGGCAGCCTGATGGCCTGGACTCGCGAGGAGGTCGCCGCGCGTGCGGCCAAGGAGCTGCAGGACGGCTTCTACGTCAATCTCGGCATCGGCATCCCGACGCTGGTGGCGAACTACATCCCCGACGGCGTGGACGTGACTCTGCAGTCCGAGAACGGCCTGCTCGGCATCGGCCCCTTCCCCTATGAGGGCGAGGCCGACCCGGACCTGATCAACGCCGGCAAGCAGACGATCACGATCCTGCCGAGCTCGAGCATCTTCTCCTCGGCCGACTCATTCGCGATGATCCGCGGCGGCCATATCGACCTGACCATCCTCGGCGCGATGGAAGTCGCGGCCAATGGCGACATCGCCAACTGGACCATCCCCGGCAAGATGGTGAAGGGCATGGGCGGCGCCATGGACCTCGTCGCCGGCGTCAAGAAGGTCATCGTCGTGATGGATCACGCCAACAAGGCGGGCGAATCCAAGGTGCTGGAGCGCTGCGCCCTGCCGCTCACCGGCGCGGGCGTGGTCGACATGATCATCACCGACCTTTGCGTCATGACCTGCGACAAGGCGAATGGCGGCGGGCTCACCCTGATCGAGCTCGCGCCGGGCGTCAGCCTCGACGAGGTCAAGGCAAAGACAGCCGCCTCCTTCGCGGTTGCCACCGAAAAGCAGGACAAGGCGGCGTGAGCAGGCTCATCTTTCCCTATTCACCCAACGATGAGGGCTCTCCCCCCTCTCACTGGCCGGATTACCGCTCCACGGTAGCGAGAAGCCCGCGGCAGGCGCCGCTCGCGATCCCGCAGACGCTGACGGAAGTGACCGGGCCTGGCGACTGGGGCCGGCTGATGGGTCCTGCGATGCTGGACCTGACGACGCAGCACAAGGCTGCACCGCAGGGCCAGCGCATCGTCGTCACCGGCCGCGTGCTCGATGAGGACGGCAGGCCCGTGCCGAAAACCGTCGTCGAAATCTGGCAGGCCAATGCCGCCGGCCGCTACATCCACGCCAAGGACGACTGGCCCGCGCCGCTCGACCCCAACTTCACCGGCGTCGGCCGCGTCATTACCGATGCCGAGGGCCGCTATCGCTATGTCACGATCCGCCCCGGCGCCTATCCCTGGGGCAATCACAAGAACGCTTGGCGACCGGCCCATATCCATCTCTCGCTGCTGGGGCCCGCCTTCGCGACCCGGCTGGTGACGCAGATGTATTTCCCGGACGATCCGCTGATCGAGATCGACCCGATCGCGAATGCCGTGCCGATGCCCTATCGCCAGCGCATGGTCTCGCGCTTCGACATCGACGCTACCGTGCCGAACTGGGCGCTGGGCTATGTCTTCGACATCGTGCTCAAGGGCCGCGACCAGACGCCGTTCGAGGACGACCATGACGACGACCACTGATCTGGAGAGCCGCAACGCCGCCCCGCGACAGGACAGCCAGGATCCGTCGATCTTCGGCCAGACGCCCTGGCAGACCGTCGGCCCCTACTTCCATTACGGGCTGCCCTGGAAGGGCGGCGCCGATCTGGTGGCCGTGTCCGAGATGGGCGCCCGGCCCGACCTGATGCCGCCGGAGCATTTCCTGCTCTCGGGGTCCAACCTCTCGGGCACGCCGCAGGGCGAGGTCATCGAGATCGCCGGCTCGGTGCTCGATGCCGAAGGCCAGCCGATCCCCGACGCCATGATCGAGATCTGGCAGGCCAATGCCGCCGGCCGCTATGCCAGCGCGGACGATACCCGCGAGGATGTGCCGCTCGACCAGCATTTCGTCGGTTTCGGCCGCGGCTCGACCGACAAGGACGGCGTGTTCCGCTTTCGCACGATCCGCCCCGGCCGCGTGCCCGGCCCCGGCAATACGCTGCAGGCGCCGCATGTCGCCGTCTCGGTGTTCGGCCGCGGGCTTCTGAAGCGCCTGCCGACCCGGCTCTATTTCGCCGATGGCGAGGGCAACGAGGCCGACCCGATCCTGAACCTCGTGCCGGAGGCCCGCCGCCACACCCTGATCGCCCAGCGCAAGCCGGACGGAACGTGGTGGCTCGACATCAATCTCGCCGGCGAGAACGAGACGGTGTTTTTCGATCTGTGAGCGTCCTGATACCATGAGCGCTATGCTCAGGCAGCGCCCTGCAACCACCGATACCATGCTGGCCGTCTTCGCGGACGAGGCCACGCTGCGGCATGCGCTCGCCTTCGAGGCGGGTCTCGCCCGCGCGGAAGCGGCCGAAGGGCTGATTGGCGCGGCGGAAGCCGAGGCGATCGCGAAGGTCTGCGCCGCGATCGTCATCGATCCGGCCGAACTCGCCGATGAAGCGGCGCTCGCCGGCACGCTGGCGATCCCACTGGTGGCGCGGCTGCGCGCCGCCTTGCCGGACGTGCCCGCGAAAGTGCTGCATAAGGGCGCGACCAGCCAGGACGTAGCCGACACAGTTCTCGCCTGCCAGATCCGCGCCGCCTTCCGCCTGCTCGACGCTGATCTCGCGCGCCTCGCAACGGCGCTTGCCACGCTTGCCGGGCGCTACGCTACGACCCCCGCCATCGGCCGCACCTTGCTGCAGGATGCCCTGCCGATCGGCTTCGGCCTGCGCATCGCGCAATGGCAGGCCGGCATCGCCGAGGCTGCGGCACGGCTCGGCCGCGAAGTCGAAACCAGCGCGACACTGCAATTCGGCGGTGCGGCCGGAACCCGCAGCGGACTGGACGGCAAGGCTGCCCCCATCGCCTCACGCCTCGCGGCCATGCTGGGCCTCCCCGATGCCGCGCCCTGGCAGAGCCGCCGCGGCGGCATCGCCGGCATCGCGACGGCGCTCGCCATCCTGATCGGCTCGCTCGGCAAGATGGCGCGGGACGTTTCGCTTCTCGCCCAGAACGGCATAGGCGAGGCCCGCGAACCCGCCATTCCTGGCCGTGGCGGCTCCTCCGCCATGGCCCACAAGCGCAACCCCACCGGATGCCAGATCACCCTTTCGGCCGCTTTGCGCGCCCCCGGCCTCGTCGCCGGCATCCTCGCCGGGCTGCCGGCCGAGCAGGAGCGCGGGCTGGGCGGCTGGCAGGCGGAAGGCCCGGCGCTCGCCGATCTCTTCCTGCTCGCCGCTGGAGCCACGGAGGCGATGGCGACGGTCGTGGAAGGGCTGGAGGTAGACGAGACCGCCATCGCCCGCAACCTGGCGGCAGCCGGCATCGGAACGGATATCGGCGAGAGCGCGGCGCTGGTCGCCGATCTTCTCGCCATCAACGATTGAGGACAGGCCATGCCTTTCGCAGCAAGCAGCGGCGCCCGCATCTATTGGAAGCTGGAAGGCGCCGAGGACAGGCCGGTTCTCGTCCTGCTGAACTCGATCGGCACCGACATGTCGCTCTGGGACGCGGCGATGCCCGGCCTCCTAGCCTCGTTTCGCACGCTGCGGATCGACACTCGTGGCCATGGCGCCTCCGATGCACCCGATGGCGAGTACAGCTTGTCGATGCTGGCCGGTGACGTCACCGCTGTCATGGACGCGGCCGGGATCGAGCGCGCCGCGATCGCCGGCGTCTCGCTTGGCGGCATGATCGCGATGGAACTGGCGCTCGGCCACCCTAAGCGCGTCTCGGCGATAGCCCTGATCTGCACCTCGGCCACCATGGACGGCACCGTCTGGCGGGATCGCATCGCGCAGGTGCGTGCCGGCGGCACCGCTTCCATCGCCGATGCCGCCCTGCAGCGTTTCCTGTCCCCGGCCTTCGCCGCCGGACAGCCCGCCGTCGCGGCGAGCCTCAAGCGCAACCTGATCGCCCAATCCGGCCACGGCTATGCCGCGGCCGGCGCCGCCATCCGCGACATGGACCTGATCGGCCGGCTTCCCGGCATCACCTGCCCGGTGTTGGTCGTCACCGGGCAACGCGACGTCTCGACGCCCTTTGTCGGCCATGGCGAGAAGCTGCTCGCCGCAATCCCCGGCGCAAGCCATGCGCATCTGGATTGCTCGCACCTCGCGCCCGTCGAAGCCCCGGCGGCGGTCGTCGGCGCGCTGCGCGGCTTCCTGTCACCCGGACCGGACACCGAGGATGCTTCCGAAGCCCTCTTCGAGGCCGGGTTGACGAACCGTCGCCGCGTTCTGGGCGACGCCTGGGTCGACCGCTCGCTCGCCAACCGGACACCGTTCAACGCCGAGTTCCAGGCGATGATTACGCGAATCGCCTGGCAGGAGATCTGGAGCCGGCCCGGGCTGGACGACCGCACGCGCCGCCTGCTGGTGCTCGCCATCACCGCGAGCCTCGGCCGCTGGGAGGAGTTCCGCCTGCATGTCCGCGCGGGCCTGAGCCGCGGCGGCTTCACGCAGGACGATCTCAAGGAGGTGCTGATGCAGACGGCGATCTATGCCGGCGTGCCCGCCGGCAACACCGCCTTCGCAGAGGCGGCAGAACTCATCGCCGAGATCGACGGCGAACAACCAACATCCTAACGAGTGACAGGGAAGATCATGCCCGAGGCCTATATCTGCGATTACATCCGCACGCCGATCGGGCGGTTTGGTGGGTCGTTGTCCGCTGTGCGAGCGGATGATCTTGGCGCGGTGCCGCTAAGGGCGCTGCTTGAGCGCAATGGCGGCCTCGATCCCGCCGCGATCGACGAGGTGATCTACGGCTGCGCCAATCAGGCGGGCGAGGACAACCGCAACGTCGCGCGCATGTCGCTGCTGCTGTCCGGCCTCCCCGAGACTGTGCCCGGCACCACGATGAACCGGCTTTGCGGCTCTGGCATGGATGCCGTAATCACGGCCGCGCGCGCCATCAAGGCGGGCGAAGCCGAACTCGTCATCGCAGGCGGCGTCGAGAGCATGAGCCGCGCGCCCTTCGTCATGCCTAAGGCCGAGAGCGCCTTCTCGCGCAACGCCGAAATTCACGACACCACGATCGGCTGGCGCTTCGTCAACCCGCTGATGAAGAAGCAGTACGGCGTTGTTTCGATGCCGGAGACCGGCGAGAACGTCGCGGCCGATTACAAGGTCTCACGCGAAGATCAGGACGCTTTCGCTGTCCGGTCGCAGCAGAAGGCGGTTGCAGCGCAAGCGAGCGGTCGGCTCGCAAGGGAGATCGTCCAGGTGACGATCCCGAGCCGCAAGGGCGATGCGACAATCGTCGACACTGACGAGCATCCGCGTGGCGACACCACGATCGAAAAGCTCGCCAAGCTGCCGACGCCCTTCAGGAAGGACGGTGGCACCGTAACCGCCGGCAACGCATCCGGCGTCAACGACGGCGCGGCCGCGCTTATTGTCGCCTCCGAAGCGGCGATGAAGCGCTTCGGCCTGACGCCGCTGGCGCGTATCGTGGCCGGTGCAACCGCTGGCGTCGCGCCCCGCGTGATGGGCATCGGGCCCGCGCCCGCAACCCAGAGGCTCTGCAAGCTGATCGGCGTGCAGCCTTCCGATTTCGATATCATCGAGCTGAACGAGGCCTTCGCCAGCCAGGGCATCGCGGTCCTGCGCGAACTCGGGATTCCGGAAGACGGCGCCCATGTGAACCCGAACGGCGGCGCTATCGCGCTCGGCCATCCGCTCGGCATGTCGGGCGCCCGCATCGCGGGCACAGCGGCGCTGGAACTCTCGCTCACGGGCAAGAAGCGCGCGCTCGCCACCATGTGCATCGGCGTCGGTCAGGGCATCGCTATCGCGCTCGAGGCGATCTAGCAACGCGCAGCGACTCGATACCAGATCAGCAGGCATGCGGGCTCTGTTCCGCCAGTGACTATGTAACTTCAATACTAAGGCTGGCGAACATCCTGATCGAGCCCGGCATTGATTTTCTCGACGATGGTAATGAGGAGGGCGACCTCCTCATCGGACAGGAACTGCAGCGCGCGCTCGTTCACGTCGCTGACGCATTGTTCGATACGCGGCCTTAGCGTACGCGCCTTGTCGGTCAGATGGATGTTGGCGACCCGCATGTCCCGCTCATCCCGGACGCGCCGCGCAAGCCCGGCGCGCTCGAGTTGGTTGACCGCGCTGACGACCGAGGGGCCTACGGCCTTGACTGAACGCCCGAGGACCACCTGCGGCACGCCGTCTTTCTTGTAGAGGGCCCAGAGATAGGGCCACATCCCGATGTTGATACCCTGCTCGCCGAGCAGAACCTTGATCTGATCCCGCGCCCGGCGGCTGACCGTCCGGATCAGGTATCCGACATTCCACGGGCCGGAATACAGCGCCCGACGCTCCTCCTCCGACAGCCTCTGTCGACGGCACCCGCCGGGAGCCAGCAGGGCCGTGGCCGTGTCCGATCTGTCACCCATCCGGGCCCTCCCCGACGTTCCGTTTCGAGCGCGGACCCGGCGCGACTGCCGGAAGACGCTCCACTCGTTCTTCCTGCACCGGCCGCCGCGAGCCCTCGTGCAAATCGTCCATTCCATGCGTCGTCGCGCTGATTGGCAGGGCGACAACGCCGAGCCCCCGCAGATGCCGAGGCGAAAAGGACGCGGCGCAACTTACACTGGAAACTCGCCCGGCGATTTAGACCAACAATCCGGATTGACAAGCCCGGCTTCGCCGATAACTTAGTTAGCATAACTAACTTCCTGACGCGAGTAGGGGATCACCCCGCGGAGAGGGACGTGCTGAAATTCCGCAGATCGCGCGCTAACGCCAGAAAGGGCCGGCTTGTCCGGGTCGAGCCTTGCTGAAGGCCGTATCCGCCCGCCTAGCGCTGTCGGTGCCCGTTTTGGCGGGAGCGATCCTCTTCGGATTCGTGCTGCTGCGGGTCGTGCCGGGCGATCCGGCCGCGCTGCTTGCCGGGCAGTCGGCATCGGCTCAGGTGGTGTCGCAGCTGCGGATCGAGATGGGGCTCGACAAGCCCTGGATAGTCCAGCTGATCCACTATTTCGGCGATGTCATCGTCGGAGACCTGGGCCGGTCGATCATCTCGAACCGCTTGGTGCTCGAAGAACTGATCGAGGCTTTCGGCCCCACCGCCGAGCTGGTGCTGACCGCTTTGCTCGTCGCAGTGCCGGTCGGCATCGGACTGGGCGTCGTCGCGGCCGTTCAGCGCGGCACGATCATCGACCGAAGCATTATGGCCCTGGCGGTCGCAGGCATATCCCTTCCCGTCTTCTGGGTCGGCTACATGCTGATCCTCACCTTCGGTGTGCAATGGGGGCTGCTGCCCTTCACGGGGCGGCTCGGCCCCATGTGGACGCTGGAGGGCCTGCAGGGACTTGCTCTGCCGGCCCTGACGGCTGCCTTCACGCTGATCGGGCCTATCGCCCGCATCTCGCGGACTGCCCTTCTGGAGACGCTGCATGCCGAGCACATCAAGCTCGCCAGGGCGAAAGGGGTTCCCGAATACCGGGTGGTGATCAAGCACGGCCTGCGCAACGCGCTCCTGCCCATCGTCACGCTGATTGGAATGCAGATCGGCCATCTGCTCGGCGGCACCGTGATCATCGAGACGATCTTCGCTTGGCCGGGCGTCGGGCGGTTGATCGTGGGCGCGATCATGAACAGCGACTATGCGACCGCGCAGGGCGGGCTGCTGCTGATGGCCTGTGTTTTCGTGATGGTGAACCTGATGGTCGATCTCCTCTATTCTGCGCTCGATCCGAGGTTGTCCTGAGATGGCCGTGGCAGCCAAGCAGGTAACGACCGGCCCCAAATCGAAGCGCCGCCGGGCGCGGGGACAGATCGCCACGATCGCTGCAGCGACAGTGATCGGCGTCATCACCTTCGCTGCAATCTTCGCCCCGCAGCTCGCGCCTTACGATCCGTATCAAGTCGACCTGCCGTCCGCGCTCCAGGAACCGAGTTGGGAGCATTGGCTCGGCACGGACATGCAGGGGCGCGACCTGCTCAGCCGGATCATGTACGGCACACGCCTGACATTGCTCACCAGCCTGACCGCATTACTGATCGGCAGTGTCTTCGGCGCGCTGCTCGGCCTGGTGGCTGTCTTCTTCCCAGCGTCCGATGGTCCGATCGGCCGCCTGCTCGACATCCTGCTGTCGTTTCCCGCCGTGCTGTTCGGCCTGGCACTTGGCGCGAGCCTCGGCCCCGGCCTCCTGCCCGTGACGATCGCGCTCGCGATCGCGACGATCCCAGAGGTGGGGCGCATCACCCGGGCCGCCGCCCTGGTCGTGGCGCGTCAGGAATACATGCAAAGCGGCAAGGCCATCGGCCTCAGCCGCGCGACGCTCTTCTTCAAGTATCTGGCATGGAACTGCGTGCCGACCGTGTTCGTGTTCCTGACCCTGAGGTTCGGATTCATCGTCCTTCTCGGAGCCGGGCTCAACTTCCTCGGCCTCGGCGCCGCGCCACCAACGGCCGAACTCGGCGTTCTCGCCGCAGAAGGACGCAACGTGCTGGCCTTTGCCCCGCATGTGGCGACCTATCCCAGCCTGGCGATCTTTCTGCTGGTGCTTTCGCTCAACGTGCTCGGCGATGCCCTGCGCGACAAACTGGACAAAAGGCTCCTATGAAGCCGGCGCTGCTCGACGTCGAAGATCTGACCGTCGTCTACGATGGCGACGATGGCTCCCGGGTGGACCTGGTCGCAGGCGTCTCCTTCGTCCTCCGCGCCGGCGAGACACTTGGCCTCGTCGGCGAAAGCGGTAGCGGAAAGAGCCTCACCGCTCTTGCGATGATGGACCTGCTCGGTCCCAACCTGGCCGCAGGAGGCACGATCACGCTCGACGGGCGAGAGCTCGGCGGTCTTTCGAGCCGGCAGCGGCGGCGGCTATGCGGTACCGAACTCGCGATGGTCTTCCAGGACCCGATGACGGCGCTGAATCCGGTCTACAACATAGGCGACCAGATCGCGGAGGTGCTGCTAACCCACCGCCTGGTCTCGCGTGGTCAAGCGCGGGCGCGGGCGATCGATCTGCTGCGCCAGGTCGGCATCCCGGATCCGGCCCAGCGCGTCGATGCCTACCCCCATCAGCTGTCGGGCGGCATGCGGCAACGCGTGGTCATTGCCATCGCGCTGGCGGGGGACCCTTCGATCCTCATCGCCGACGAGCCGACGACGGCGCTGGACGTCACGGTACAGGCCCAGATTCTGGAGCTCCTGCGCTCGCTACGCGATCAGCGCGGGATGGGAACGATTCTGATTTCGCATGATCTAGGCGCCGTCGCCGAGATCGCCACGCATGTCATGGTGATGTACGCCGGCCAGGTGGTCGAACATGCACCGGCCGCCAGCCTGTTCCGCGAGCCCCAGCACCCCTACACGATCGGCCTGCTGGGCTCGCTTCCCAAGCTCGGCGTGCGCGAGCGACGCCTGACCACCATCGGCGGCAGGGTGCCGCTGCCCAGGACCGTCAAGTCGGGCTGCCGCTTCGCGGACAGATGTCCCTGGGTGCTGGAAACCTGCCGGCGAGAGGCGCCGCCACTCCTGGAGGCTGCGGCCGATCACCGTGCGGCATGCTTCCGCGTGCCGCTACCGACCGCCGACGGACTCGGAGGCCGCGCATGACGGACGGGGAACAGCTTCTATCGGTCCGCAACCTAGAGAAAGTCTTCGGCTCCCAGTCGTTCTTCCGCCACGCCGGCCGGGGAGTCCACGCGGTGAACGGCGTATCCTTCGAGATCGACCGTGGTGAGACCCTGGGGCTCGTCGGCGAAAGCGGCAGCGGGAAATCGACGGTCGGGCGAATGCTGCTGGGCCTGATGCCTACGAGCGGCGGATCGATCACGTTCGGAGGCCAGGATCTGCAGGCGCTGGCGACCTCGGGCGAGATCCGCCGCAAGATCCAGATCATCTTTCAGGACCCGCACGCCTCGCTGCATCCGCGCCTCACCGTCCGGCAACTGATCGCCGAGCCCGTGCGCCTTCACCACGGCCTCTCGGGCGCTCCGCTGAACGCAGCCGTGGACAGGCTTCTCGAGGATGTCGGCCTCGCACCGGAGCTCGCCTCACGCTATCCGCACCAGTTCAGCGGCGGGCAGCGTCAGCGCATCGGCATCGCCCGGGCCCTTGCCTGCGATCCGCAGCTGATCGTCTGCGACGAACCGGTCTCCGCGCTCGACGTCTCCGTCCAGGCCCAAATCATCAACCTGCTGAAGGATCTGCAGGAACAGCGCGGGCTCTCGTACCTCTTCATCGCGCATGATCTTGCGGTGGTTCGCCATATCAGCCACCGCGTCGCCGTCCTCTATCTCGGACAAATCGTGGAAAGCGCTCCCTCGGACGTTCTGTTCTCGGGGGCCCGGCATCCCTACACGCAGGCATTGCTGGCATCGATCCCGCGAGCCGGTGCGGTTCCGGACGCCAGGGCGCGGCTGAAGGGCGAACCTCCATCTCCGTTCCACAGACCCGATGGCTGCGCATTCCGCGGACGATGCCCGCACGCCACCGAAATCTGCACGACGCCACCGCCGGCAGTGCGTCTACCCGACGATCACGTCGTCGCCTGCCATCACGTCGCGACGATTGCGCCATTCGCCCCGCCGCCGGCCGCACTCGTCTCGCCACGGCTGACGGCGTTGGCAAGAGCCTACGCCCCCCAGGTTGCCGCCGAAGCCTCCTGATCGCGAACCGGATCGAAAGGGAAAGAGGAATGTCGAAATCGCTCAAGGCCACCCTCTTGCTGGCGTTCGCCCTCGCCGGCTCAAGCGCTTCGGCGCAGGGCACGAGCCAGGTCACGATCCTGCGCGCGGCGGAAGCCGAGCGCTACGATCCCCACAAGGTCGTCAGCCGGCCGATGACCGAGATCGCGTTCCTGCTCGCCGATACGCTGCTGGCGCTGGACTATGATCAGAAGACGGTGAAGCCGCTGCTGGCGACGTCATGGAACACCTCGCCGGACGGCCTGACCTACAGGTTCACGCTGCGAGACGACGTCCGCTACTGCGATGGTCGCCCGATGAAGGCCGAGGACGTCGTTTTCTCGCTGAAGCGGTGGATCGCGCCGGAGACGCGGGCTCCGCTCGCAAACCAGGCCGGAAGCGTGAAGGACATCAGAGCCGAAGGCGAAACGACGGTCGTCTACGAACTCAACGAGCCGCACTCGGAGCTGCTGATCAACCTGACGCAGGTGTCGTCATCCATCATCGATCGCAACGAGGTCGAGAAGCTGGGGACCGATTTCGGCGTCAAGCACTTCAACGGCACAGGTCCGTACTGCTGGGTGCGCTGGCTGCCCCGCAACGAACTCGTCCTGAAGCGCAATCCCCACTATAAATGGGGACCCGACTTCTATCAGAACCGCGGCCCGGCTCATGTCGACCAGATCGTCCTGAAGCAGGTGCCAGACGAAGGCACCCGCATGGCCGCGATGACGGCCGGGCAAGCGGATCTCACGCAGTACGTGCCGCGCTGGTCGATCGCGCGCTTCGAGTCGGCCCGGCAATTCTCCGTGGTCCGGCCAGCGACCTTCTTCTCGCTGCTGTATCTCGGTTTCAAGACCGATCGCCCGATGGTGTCGGACGCCCGCGTCCGCAAGGCGATGAACATGGCCATCAACCGGGATGAACTGGCCCGCACCGTGTTCTTTGGCCGATCCGACCCCGCCTACAGCTACACGCACCCCCAGTCGACCGACTACAATCCCGAGCTCGGGCCGGTCCTGTCCCGCTTCAACCTGGCTGAGGCCAATGCGTTGCTGGATCAGGCCGGATGGTCCCGCGGAGCGGGCGGGTTCCGTGCCAAGGATGGCGTCCGCCTGGCTCCGGTGGTGGTGATCCCCGCGCCGATCATGGCTGACGTCGCCCAGGCCATTCAGGGCTCTCTGCGCCAGATCGGCGTCGACGCCAAGCTCGAGCTGCTCGACGGAGCCGTGTTCTTCCAGCGAGCCGCCCAGCAGGACTTCGAGATGTATGGGCTGCAGCAGCCATACCTGACCTCGGGCATGATGATGTCGGAGAACTTTGCATCGACCGCAATCCCCGTCCCGAACCGCATGAACTGGCGCAACGCGGAGTTCGACAAGCTCGTCCGGGAGGCACGGTCCGCCACCGACCCCGCGAAACGCGAGTCGGCCTACAAGCAGGCCCAGCTGATCGTGCACAAGGACGATGTGTGGATGCCGCTCGTCCACGACCAGGCCTACATGATCATGGGCCCTCGCCTTGCCCCCATGAAGGCGCACGGCAACCAGGCCGTCACCTTGTACAAGGCCCTCGACCTTCGCCTCAAATAGTCGGCATCGGCGGCTCCCGCCGCCAGTCGCCGCTTGCCCACGCCTTTCCTGGAGACGACGTGATGGTGCGCAGCATCAACAATCCTGACCGCTCGATCGAAATAAGCGGCTTCTGCAGTCCCGCCTTCGCGGCGGTGAAGGATGCCTTCTACAAGAACTTCACCGCGCGCGATGAAGTCGGTGCGTCGGTATCCGTGACCATCCGCGGAGAGACCGTCGTCGATCTCTGGGGCGGAAACACAGATGCCGCGCAAAAGGAGCCCTGGCAGAAGGACACCATCTGCTGTGTCCAGTCGGTCTCCAAGGAAATTACCGCCCTCGCCTTCCACATGGCCGTCGACCGCGGGCTGATCGACGTCGATGAACTCGTGACGACGTACTGGCCGGAGTTCGGACAGGCGGGAAAGGAGAAGACAAAGGTTCGCTGGTTGCTGGACCACCGCTGCGGTATCCCGATCGTCGCCGGCGCTACGCCTGGAATGGCCTATGACTGGACGCGCATGACGGAAGGCCTGGCAGCAACAGCGCCGCTGTGGGAGCCGGGCACGACACCCTGTTATCATTCCGCGAACTACGGCTTCATCATCGGGGAGGTTCTTCGGCGAGTGACGAACCGTTCGGTCGGGGAGTTCCTGCGCAAGGAGATCGCCGAGCCTCTTGGAATCGATTGCGTAATCGGGCTCAGCGACGAGGAGAATGCTCGCGTCGCGACCTTCCTGGACAAGGAAGACCATGCGTCGCAGGGCTGGATCGACGAAGGCACGAACATCTTCGCCAAGAGCTGGAAGATCTTCTGGGACGATGAGGATTTCAACAGCCGCCAGTGGCGGCGTGCCGAGATTCCCTCCGTCAACGCGCATACGAATGCGCGGGCGCTCGCTCGCCTCTGCGGCGTCATGGCGTGTGGCGGCGCCGTTGACGGCGTGCGGCTCATAAGTGCGGCCGCCGTCGAGCGGGCGGCGGAGGTGCAGTGGACGGGGAAG
The DNA here is from genome assembly GCF_059416005.1 of Allobosea sp. GW821-FHT09G06. Lineage (NCBI taxonomy): Bacteria > Pseudomonadati > Pseudomonadota > Alphaproteobacteria > Hyphomicrobiales > Alloboseaceae > Allobosea > Allobosea sp. GW821-FHT09G06. Next base: position 52,901 of record NZ_JBWKOI010000010.1, read on the forward strand.
GAGGTTCAGGACCGGCTGCTGTCGCTTTCACTCGGCTTCCTCATGCCGACCGAGAGCTTTCCAAGCACTGGACCGAGGACGATCGGCATGATGGGCGCCGGCGGAGCAACCGCCTTCGCCGACCCCGATCTCAATCTCGGCTTCGGCTACACCATGAACGCGATGGATCCGGCGCAATCCGGCCGTCAGCGTCCCCAGGCGCTGGTCGCGGCGCTCAACAGATGTCTCGGCCGCTGACCGCCCCCGCCGGAACAGAGCGACGCGCAGGCATTGCCGGCGCGTTGCCGCACGCTATTGTGCGATGCTGGACGAGGCAGCGATCGCAGCCTTCAAATCGAGCGGGCTCCGGTGAGCCCGGGGCGGTTCAGGTGGCCTAGCGTCCGCTGATTGTGCCCAAGAGAGACGCGGTGGCATTGCGGTTGACCAGAAAAAGGACCAGTCCGGTTGGCATTTTGCTTCGACCGGAGGCAGAGCATCATCGAAATCGGTCACCGCATCGCCCTTTTGAAGCGAGTCACCCCCGATCGAGATCTCTCCATCCATAACATAGAGCCATTGCGGACAGTCCGTCGACGTGCGGGATCTTGATCGACTCTCCGACCCTAAGATGAGCGTCGTAGACGGTAACGTCCTGCCGTATCGAAAGCGGAGGACCCTCTCCTTCCGCTGCAGCACGGCCCTCCCCGGGACCGAATCCGCAAGTGCTGTCGGGAATGGTTGAAGGGAAGGCTTGCCTTTCTGCCTCTCATAAATTTGGTCGAGAGCCCTCAAGACGCGCTTTCTCGCCGCCGCCTCCTGCCGGAGCCTCGTCTCCGCCGCCTTGGCCTGGGATCTCGAATCCTCCTTCCCCTTCTTCACCATGGCGCGCTCGAACCGGAGCCCACCTCGATAACGCAGCGAGGATTGAAGTCGGCGTTTTCGCGACTTCCGTCCGCGCCTGGGTACCCCCCCTGATTAGCAAAGACGCGCGTTCGCCCGACGAGATAATCGTGTGCCCCATGATCGTGCCCGTGGATCCACGGGGCAGGCTGATGCTGGTTGATCAGTTCGCTAAGATCAGAGGCGAAGGCTGGCGAGAGCGAGCTCCCCTGGTGTCGCGGCTGCACTGAATCTGGGTGAGGCGCGTGATGGGTGACCACCACTGTCGGCCCGTCATGCTGAATCGCGAGCGTGTCGCGAATAAAGTCGCGATCGAGCCTGTGCTCGGCCGCGGCATGCCAAGGCATAAACCGTGAGACATGGTCAGGGCGTTCTCGGTACTCGATCACTCTGTGATCATTTAACTCGTGCCCCGCGTGGACCATAGATGGTTTAGGCGTGCCAAGGAGCCGGTAGTTCGTCCAGAGGACGGCACCCACGAAGCGCACCCCATCGATGACGGCGGCCCGCCTGTTCAGCAGGTGAATTCCTGCCTGCTGCGCCGCCTCCTCCGATAGCGTCCGTCAACGTGGTGTAATTTCGGGTGTGGGACCGGGCCGTCATGATCAGGCGGCCTTTGGTGTAATCTGAAGGGGCTTATCGTCCTCGATCGCGGGTGGGTTGAGGTCCGCCATGGTGTGTTTCGGCGTGCAAGTTTGGGTCTGACTCAAATCTGCTGCAGGTCGGGGCTGTTTTGATGCTGGTTTCCAGAAGGAATCAGCGCGATGAAGC
>NZ_JBWKOI010000011.1:0-20897 GCF_059416005.1 Allobosea sp. GW821-FHT09G06
ATGGAAGAGAAGCTGCGCTTCGCCATCCGCGAAGGCGGTCGCACCGTCGGCGCCGGCGTCGTCGCCAGCATCATCGCCTGATCGACTGCACGCAGACTGATTTGGGAAAGGGCGGTGGCGACACCGCCCTTTTTCTTTGCCCGCAGCGTTCGCGGCTGGCTGACGAGCGCGTCGGAGTGGCTTGTTCAATAATCTGTGCACAGCTGTGCATGTTCGCGCCATGGCGTGCCGACAATCAGCCGGCTATCAGTTCGGCAACGTCGCCGTTTCGAGAGCGACTGCCGGGAGACGCCGATGACGATGGGAAAGCCAAGGCTGAGGATCGGCCTGATCGGCACGGGCTTCATGGGCAAGGCCCATGTCTTCGGCTTTGCCGCGGCGCAGCGGGTCTTCGACCTGCCTTTCGAGCTTGAGCTGCATACGGTCGCCGACCGGAATGAGACGCTTGCGGCAGCGGCGGCACGGACGCTCGGTTTCGCCCGCTCCAGCGGCGATTGGCGCAGCCTCATTGCCGATCCCGAAATCGACCTGATCGATATCACAGCGCCGAACGCCTTCCATCGCGAGATGGCGCTCGCGGCCATCGCGGCCGGCAAGCATGTCTATTGCGAGAAGCCGCTGGCGCCGACGGCGGCCGAGGCGCGCGAGATGGCCGATGCGGCGGCTGCCGCGACGATCAAGACACAGGTCGGCTTCAATTATCTCTGCAATCCGATGCTCGGGCTGGCGCGGGAGATGATTAGGGCCGGCGAAATCGGCGAGGTCAGAAGCTATCGCGGCATTCATGCCGAGGACTACATGGCCGATGCCGCGACGCCTTTCGGCTTCCGGCACGAGCCGGCCGGCGGCGGGGCGCTGGCCGATATCGGCAGCCATGCGCTGGCGACGGCCGAATTCCTGCTCGGACCGATCACAAAGGTGATGGGCGATTGCGTCACCGCCATTTCCAGCCGTCCGGACGGGCGGGGCGGGCAGCGCGCGGTCGAGGTCGATGACAGCGGCCGAGCCTTCCTGCGCTTCGCCAATGGCGCGAGCGGCAGCATCGAGGCGAGCTGGATCGCGACCGGGCGCAAGATGCAGCATGATTTCGAGGTCTACGGCACCAAGGGCGCGCTGCTCTTCACGCAGGAGCGCCTCAACGAACTGCATGTCTACAGCACGGCCGATGCCGCCGGACGGCGGGGCTTCCGCCGGATCGAGGCCGGGCCGGAGCATGAGCCCTATGGGCTGTTCTGCGTGGCGCCGGGCCATCAGCTCGGTTTCAACGACCTAAAGGCGATCGAGGTGGCGGGCTTCATGGAGGCGATCGCGGGTCTGCGGCCCGAGCCGTTCGATTTCCGGGCGGGAGAGCGCATCCAGATGCTGGTCGAGACGATCCAGGCCTCGGCGCGGGCAGGGCGCTGGCTCGACATCGCCTGATCCTGCGGATGGCGCAGGGCGCCCGCCTGCCGGGCGGGCTGGTCGCGGGAATGGCGGCTCTCTAGAAACGAGGGCAGGGCCGTCACCCGATCCGCGCCCTACGCGGACGCCCCGCAGAGCGGCCCAGGGGAGGTTCGTCTCATGGGTTTCGCGCCGCCGTTTCCGGGTATCCATTCGATCGTCTTCGCGCTGTTCGACGCGCATGAACGGCTCGACCGCGCGGCGATGCGCAAGCAGACGCAGATCAGCCTCGATCTCGACGTGCAGGGCATGGCGGCGCTGGGGCTCGCGACCGAAGTCTCGAAGCTCAGCTTCACCGAGCGCTGCACCGTGATGGAATGGATGGCGGAGGATGTGGCGGGCAGGAAGCCGCTCGCCTTCACGATCTTCGGCTCCTCGGTGGCGGAGCAGGCCGCGCTGGTGAAGGTTGCCGAGCAGAACGGTGCCGATTGGGTGATTCTCCAGCCGCCAATGGTAGGCAGCTTCGGGGCGGGCGAATACATCAATTTCTTCGGGCGCATCGCCGAGACGACCTCACTGCCGGTCGCGATCCAGAACGCGCCGGCCTATATGGGGCGCGGCCTTTCGGCGGAGGATATCCGCGAGCTGACCCGGCGCTATCCGAATATCAGCTTGATCAAGGGCGAGGGCTCGGTCGTCGAGATCGAGCGGCTGATCGCGGTCACCGAGGGCCGCTTGCCGATTCTCAACGGGCGCGGCGGGCTTGAGCTCATCGACAATTTCCGCGCCGGCTGCGCCGGCATGATCCTGGCGCCAGACACGATCGACTACGCGCTGCGCGCCTATGCCCGCTACAAGGCCGGCGACGAAGCCGGCGCCGATGCCGCCTATCGCGAGGTTCTGCCGGCGATCACCTTCATCATGCAGTCGATCGAGACGCTGCTTTGCTACGGCAAGCGCATCTTCGGCGCGCGCGCCGGCATCCCGATCCACGATCGCGGCCCGGCGCTCAGGCCGACCGAATTCGGGCTGAAGCTAGTCGAGCGCTATGCGCGCGAGCTCGGCTCTTACAGCAAATGAGGATGACCAGCGATTTCGACTTGAAATGCATCGCGCCTTGGGGCACATGACGCCCACCTGCAGGGGTATAGCTCAGTTGGTAGAGCGGCGGTCTCCAAAACCGCAGGTCGCGGGTTCGAGCCCTGCTGCCCCTGCCAGTCGTCCCGCTGGCGACTTGAAGCCCGGATGCCCAAGCAGGTTGGCGAGGCATCCATGACCCAGAACATCTACGACGACGAGACCTTCTTCGCGGGCTACAGCCAGCTGCCGCGGTCCGTCCATGGTCTGGACGGCGCTCCGGAATGGCCCGTGCTGCGCGGAATGCTACCCGAACTCGCTGGTAAGAGCGCTCTCGATCTCGGCTGCGGCTTCGGTTGGTTCTGCCGTTTCGCGGCGGGCGAGGGCGCTGCCAGCGTGCTCGGCGTCGACGTGTCCGAGAAGATGCTGGAGCGTGCGCGGCATGAGACGCCCGATTCCCGCGTGGCCTATGAGCGTGCCGATCTCGAAACCTATGCGCCGCCGGCGGCTGCCTTCGATCTCGCCTATAGCTCGCTTGCCTTCCACTACATCGAGGATCTTACCGCGCTGTTCGGGCGTGTGCATGCAGCGCTGAAGCCGGGCGGCAGCCTTGTCTGCTCGGTCGAACATCCGATCATGACCGCGCCGGTTCGGCAGGAATGGCTTGTCGATGCCGATGGCCGCGCGACCTGGCCGATCAACGGCTATCACGACGAGGGCAGGCGGGTGAGCAACTGGCTGGCAGAAGGGGTGGTCAAGCGCCATCGGACCATCGGCACCTATCTCGACCTGCTGCTCGGTGGGGGCTTTAGGCTGGACCGGCTGGTCGAATGGGCGCCGAGCCCGGAGCAGGTCGCGGCCGAGCCTGGATGGGCAAGGGAGCGTGAGCGGCCGTTCTTCCTGCTGATCGCGGCGAGCCGGGCCTGAGAGGAGGCCGAACCCGAAAGGGTCTTGGCTAAAGGCCGCAAGCGATGTAAGAGGCTTGCAACGACGGCGCGCAACCCTCCCCGGGTTCCGCGCCGCGAATGTTTCAGGACGGCCGAATCGGCACCGCAAGAGATCGCGGACCGGCTCGGAACCCGAGGTGGTTCATGGCGAAATCCAATCCCTTCCAGTTCCTGCAGGACGTGCGCTCCGAGGCGACCAAGGTCACCTGGCCGTCGCGCCGCGAGACGCTGATCACCACGGGCCTCGTGCTCGCCATGGTGGTCCTGTCCAGCCTGTTCTTCCTCTTCACCGACACCGTCATCCGCTGGGTGCTCGGCCTCGTCCTCGGCGCCCGTTGAACGGAATTACGAACGTGAGCACCCGCTGGTATATCGTCCACGCCTATTCGAACTTCGAGAACAAGGTCGCCCAGTCGATCCGCGACCAGGCCGCGCAGCGTAACCTCGCCGACAAGTTCGACGAGGTGCTGGTGCCGACCGAGAAGGTCGTCGAGGTTCGCCGCGGCCGCAAGGTCGACACCGAGCGCAAGTTCTTCCCCGGCTACGTCCTGGTGAAGTGCGAGATGACCGACGAGGTCTATCACCTCATCAAGAACACGCCGAAGGTCACCGGCTTCCTGGGCGCCGACAAGGCCAAGCCCATGCCGATCCCCGAGCATGAGGCGATGCGGATCAAGGGCCAGGTCGCCGAGGGCATCGAGCGGCCGAAGCCGACGATCGTTTTCGAGGTCGGCGAGCAGGTCAAGGTCGCGGACGGCCCCTTCGCTTCGTTCAACGGCGTCGTCGAGGATGTCGATCACGCCCGCGCCCGCCTCAAGGTCGCGGTCTCGATCTTCGGCCGCGCCACGCCGGTCGAGCTGGAATACAGCCAGGTCGAGAAGCTCTGAGGCTTTTCGTGCCGTTCCGGAGCCCTCATCCTGAGGAGCCGCTTCAGCGGCGTCTCAAAGGATGCTTCAGGAGGCTCCGGAATCATCTGGAACATCCTTCGAGACGCAAGCTCCGCTTGCTCCTCAGGATGAGGGCTGTGGTTCGCCATTAGCGAATCCACTTCCCTTCGGCGCTGCCTTATGTCATAGGGCGCGCCTCAACCGCGTGGGAGGCGTGCCGGTCGCCAGCCGGACTCAAGGCGCCGCACCACGCACTGCAACCACCCCGGCCCCGATGAAGAGCATCGGCAGGCGGGGTCGTCGTCGTTTCGAATAGGCATCGGAGCGGACGGCAGGAGCAGCCATCATGGCGAAGAAGATCACGGGCTACGTGAAGCTTCAGGTTCCGGCGGGCGCGGCCAATCCGTCGCCGCCGATCGGTCCGGCGCTGGGTCAGCGCGGCCTCAACATCATGGAATTCTGCAAGGCCTTCAACGCGAAGACCCAGCAGATGGAAAAGGGCATGCCGATCCCGGTGATCATCACCGCGTATGCCGATCGTTCCTTCACCTTCGAGATGAAGCAGCCGCCGGTCTCGTACTGGCTGAAGAAGGCTGCTGGCCTGACCGCGGGTTCGAAGACCCCGGGCAAGGGCGGCAACGTCGGCAAGGTCACCACTGCGCAGATCGCCGAGATCGCCGAGAAGAAGATGGCCGATCTCAACTGCGACACCGTCGAATCGGCTTCGGCCATGATCCGTGGCTCGGCCAGGTCCATGGGCCTGGAAGTCGTGGGCTGAGGGAGGCTGACCAATGGCACATGTCGGAAAGCGCGTCGTCAAGGGCCGTGAAGGCATTGACCGCACCAAGCTGTACTCGCTCGACCAGGCTGTCACGTTCATCAAGGAACGCGCCAACGCCAAGTTCGACGAGACTGTCGAGATCGCGATGAATCTCGGCGTCGATCCGCGTCACGCCGACCAGATGGTCCGCGGCGTCTGCAACCTGCCGAACGGTTCGGGCCGCACGCTGCGCGTCGCCGTCTTCGCCCGCGGCGCCAAGGCCGATGAGGCCAAGGCTGCGGGTGCCGACATCGTCGGCGCCGAGGAGCTGGTCGAGTCCGTCCAGAAGGGCGAGATCAACTTCGATCGCTGCATCGCGACCCCGGACATGATGGGTCTCGTCGGCCGTCTCGGTAAGGTTCTCGGCCCGCGCGGCCTGATGCCGAACCCGCGCGTCGGCACCGTCACCATGGACGTGACCGCCGCCGTCGCCGCCTCGAAGGGTGGTTCGGTGGAGTTCCGCGTCGAGAAGGCCGGTATCGTTCACGCCGCCGTCGGCAAGGCCTCGTTCTCGGCCGAGAAGCTCTCGGAGAACATCAAGGCTTTCGTCGACTCGGTCGCCAAGGCGAAGCCCGCCGGCGCCAAGGGCACCTACATCCAGCGCGTCGCCCTGTCGTCGACCATGGGCCCGGGCGTCAAGATCGAGCCGAACACCGTCATCGGTGGCTGACAAGCTTGAGGGAAGGGCGGCTGGCTGACCGGCCGCCCACCCGCTCTTGATTTCGTGAAGTCAAGAGCCTACTTGGCAGAAGCAGGCTAAAGCGTTATGACGCAGCCTGTTTCCATAAGTGAAGGGGCTCCAGCGTGCCTGGCACGAAGGGGTCTGTTTCGCGTTTTTCGGCGGTTTTCCGCTGAAGAATGGGTGATTTGAGCCGGGGAAAGTGATTTCCGAGGCATGGAATCATCCAGTCCTGTCTGAGACTGCAGGTGCCTTCCCGGTTCGTCCGGGAGCATAATTTCGCCAAGAGGCCTGCATAGACGGTGCAAGAGCTTAGTCCCGGATCGCGAGATCCGGAAAAGACGGTTCGAACCATCTCGCCCGATCGCGGCCCCTCGTGGGTTCGGGAGCGGGGACAGGGCACCAAGCGTCGCTTTGCGGGGCGCCGGTGTCAACCGGGGTTTCGGGAAGCGGCATTTGCAACCGGCGGCCAGCCCTCAAGGCTTGTCGCCTACCGGAGAGAGCCCAGTGGATAAAGCGGCAAAGAAAGATGCCGTCGCGTCGCTGAACGATGTGTTTGCGAACACGTCGGTCGTCGTCGTGGCCCACTATGCGGGTTTGACCGTGGCCCAGTTCCAGAAGCTTCGTCGCGAGATGAAGGCGAATGGCGCCACTGTTAAGGTCGCAAAGAACCGCTTGGCCAAGATCGCTCTTGAAGGCACCGACGTCGCGTCCATCAGCAAGTTGCTGACGGGTCCCACCCTGATCGCTTATTCAAACGATCCGGTCGCGGCGCCGAAGGTCGCCACCGCTTTCGCCAAGGAAAACGACAAGCTCGTCATCCTGGGCGGCGCGATGGGCACGACCGCCCTGAACCCCGATGGTGTCAAGGCCCTGGCCACGATGCCCTCGCTCGACGAAATGCGCGCCAAGCTCATCGGCCTTATCCAGGCCCCGGCTACGAAGCTCGCGCAGCTCACGAACGCGCCCGCCGGCAAGCTGGCTCGCGTGGTTCAGGCTTACGCCGACAAGAATGCGGCTTGATAGCCAGCAACCCTTATCGTTCGAACCTCTTAAGACAGGAAGTTAAACATGGCCGATCTCGCCAAGCTCGTCGACGAGCTGTCGTCGCTCACCGTTCTCGAGGCCGCTGACCTCGCCAAGATGCTCGAAGAGAAGTGGGGCGTTTCCGCCGCCGCCGCCGTCGCTGTTGCGGCTGGTCCGGCTGCTGGCGGTGGCGCTGCCGCCGCTGCTGAAGAGCAGACCGAGTTCACCGTTGTCCTGGCTTCGGCCGGCGACAAGAAGATCGAGGTGATCAAGGAAGTCCGCGCCATCACCGGCCTGGGCCTCAAGGAAGCCAAGGACCTGGTCGAAGGCGCTCCGAAGCCGGTCAAGGAGTCGGTTGGCAAGGACGAGGCCGAGAAGCTCAAGAAGCAGCTCGAGGCCGTCGGCGCCAAGGTCGAGCTCAAGTGAGCTTGGGCCGGCTGATGCCGGTCCGACCGTAGTCACTATCGACAGTCCCGGGGCGCTTAACGCCTCCGGGGCTGTTGCGTCGTTTCCGCGCAAGTGCGCGGGAGTTGTTGCTGGAGCCTGCTGCAACCGTGCGGTGCGGCTTCAACTGAAATGCAGGTCGGCGCGATGCGGCGCCGAACGGCTCACCCGGCGGCCTGCCGCCTTCGACCGCCCGGACCTCCGGGTGAGCCGTCCGAAGAGATTGCGAGGAACAACATGGTCAATTCGCTCCAGGGTCGCAGGCGCGTCCGCAAGTTCTTCGGCAAACTCAAGGAAGTGGCTGAGATGCCGAACCTCATCGAGGTTCAGAAGGCGTCCTATGACCAGTTCCTGATGGTCGACGAGCCCAAGGGCGGCCGCGCCGACGAGGGCCTCCAGTCCGTCTTCAAGTCCGTCTTCCCGATCGGCGATTTCTCCGGCGCCTCGCTGCTGGAGTTCGTGAAGTACACCTTCGAGCCGCCGAAATACGACGTCGACGAGTGCCGCCAGCGCGGCATGACCTTCTCGGCGCCGCTCAAGGTGACGCTGCGCCTGATCGTGTTCGATATCGATCCGGACACCCAGGCCAAGTCCGTCAAGGACATCAAGGAGCAGGATGTCTACATGGGCGACATGCCGCTCATGACCGACAACGGCACCTTCATCGTCAACGGCACCGAGCGCGTCATCGTCTCGCAGATGCACCGTTCGCCGGGCGTGTTCTTCGATCACGACAAGGGCAAGACCCATTCCTCGGGCAAGCTGCTCTTCGCCGCGCGCATCATCCCCTATCGCGGTTCCTGGCTCGACATCGAGTTCGACGCCAAGGACATCGTCTATGCCCGTATCGACCGGAAGCGTAAGATCCCGGTCACCTCGCTGCTGTTCGCGCTCGGCATGGACGGCGAGGAGATCCTCAACCGCTTCTACAAGCACATCACCTACGCCAAGGACGCCAAGGGCTGGCGCGTTCCCTACGACGCGGAGCGCATGAAGGGCTTCAAGGCCTCCGAGGACCTGATCGACGCCGATACCGGTGAGGTCGTGGTCGAGGCCGGCAAGAAGCTCGTCGCCCGCACGGCCCGCCAGCTGGCCGAGAAGGGCCTGAAGTTCCTGCGCGCGCAGGACGAGGACCTGTACACCCAGTACATCGCCGAGGACCTGGTCAACCCGGCGACGGGCGAGGTCTATGCCGAGGCCGGCGAGGAAATCACCGAGAAGCTCCTGAAGCAGCTCGTCGATGACGGCTTCGACGAGATCCCGGTGCTCGACATCGACCACATCACGGTCGGCCCCTATATCCGCAACACGCTGAACGTCGACAAGAACTCGCGCCGCGAGGAAGCCCTGTTCGACATCTACCGCGTGATGCGCCCGGGCGAGCCGCCGACCCTCGAGACGGCTGAGAACATGTTCCAGTCGCTGTTCTTCGACGCCGAGCGCTACGACCTTTCGGCCGTGGGCCGCGTCAAGATGAACATGCGCCTCGACCTCGACGCCGAGGACACCGTGCGCATCCTGCGCAAGGAAGACATCTTCGCGGTCGTCAAGGCGCTGGTCGACCTGCGCGACGGCAAGGGCGAGATCGACGACATCGACCATCTCGGCAACCGCCGCGTGCGCTCGGTCGGCGAGCTCATGGAGAACCAGTACCGTCTGGGCCTGCTCCGCATGGAGCGCGCCATCAAGGAGCGCATGTCCTCGGTCGATATCGACACGGTCATGCCGCAGGACCTGATCAACGCGAAGCCGGCGGCCGCCGCCGTGCGCGAGTTCTTCGGCTCGTCGCAGCTCTCGCAGTTCATGGACCAGACCAACCCGCTCTCGGAAGTCACCCACAAGCGCCGTCTCTCGGCGCTTGGCCCGGGCGGCCTGACCCGCGAGCGCGCCGGCTTCGAGGTGCGCGACGTGCACCCGACGCATTATGGCCGCATCTGCCCGATCGAGACGCCGGAAGGCCCGAATATCGGCCTGATCAACTCGCTCGCCACCTTCGCGCGGGTGAACAAGTACGGCTTCATCGAGAGCCCGTATCGCCGCATCCGTGACGGCAAGGTCACGAACGAGGTGATCTATCTCTCGGCGATGGAAGAGGCGAAGTACAACGTCGCCCAGGCGAATGCCGCCGTCGATGCCGAAGGCCGCCTGACGGACGACCTGATCGTCTGCCGCCGCGCCGGCGAAGTCATCGTCACCCCGGTCGACAAGGTCGACTTCCAGGACGTGTCGCCGAAGCAGCTCGTCTCCGTCGCCGCGGCGCTGATCCCGTTCCTTGAGAACGACGACGCGAACCGCGCGCTGATGGGCTCGAACATGCAGCGCCAGGCGGTGCCGCTGGTTCGCGCCGACGCGCCCTTCGTCGGCACCGGCATGGAAGCCGTCGTCGCCCGTGACTCGGGTGCTGCGATCGCGGCTCGCCGCGGCGGTATCGTCGACCAGGTCGACGCGACCCGTATCGTCATCCGCGCTTCGGACGAGATGGACCCGACGAAGCCGGGCGTCGACATCTACCGGCTGCAGAAGTTCCAGCGCTCCAACCAGTCGACCTGCATCACGCAGCGTCCGCTGGTCCGCGTCGGCGACATCGTCAAGAAGGGCGACATCGTCGCCGACGGCCCGTCGACGGAGTTCGGCGAGCTGGCGCTCGGCCGGAACGTGCTCGTCGCGTTCATGCCGTGGAACGGCTACAACTTCGAGGACTCGATCCTTCTCTCCGAGAACATCGTGGCCCAGGACGTCTTCACCTCGATCCATATCGAGGAGTTCGAGGTCATGGCCCGCGACACCAAGCTCGGCCCGGAGGAAATCACGCGCGACATTCCGAACGTTTCGGAAGAGGCGCTGAAGAACCTCGACGAAGCCGGCATCGTCTATATCGGCGCTGAGGTTGCGGCGGGCGACATCCTCGTCGGCAAGATCACGCCGAAGGGCGAGAGCCCGATGACCCCGGAAGAGAAGCTGCTGCGCGCCATCTTCGGCGAGAAGGCTTCGGACGTGCGCGACACCTCGCTGCGGGTTCCGCCCGGCGTGCAGGGCACGATCGTCGAGGTCCGCGTGTTCAATCGCCATGGCGTCGACAAGGACGAGCGCGCCCAGGCGATCGAGCGCGAGGAAATCGAGCGTCTCGCCAAGGACCGTGACGACGAGCAGGCGATCCTGGACCGCAACACCTTCGCGCGTCTGGCCGAGATCCTGACCGGCAAGACCGGCCTCGCCGGCCCGAAGGGCTTCAAGAAGGACACGGTCATCACCCGCGAGGTGATGAGCGAGTTCCCGCGTTCGCAGTGGTGGCTGTTCGCGACCGCCGAAGACTCGCTGATGACCGAGATCGAGGCGATGCGGAAGCAGTACGACGAGTCGAAGAAGCGCCTTGAGCAGCGCTTCCTCGACAAGGTCGAGAAGCTGCAGCGTGGCGACGAATTGCCTCCGGGCGTGATGAAGATGGTCAAGGTCTTCGTCGCGGTGAAGCGCAAGATCCAGCCGGGCGACAAGATGGCCGGCCGCCACGGCAACAAGGGCGTGGTCTCGCGCATCGTGCCGGTGGAGGACATGCCGTTCCTTGAGGACGGCACCCATGCCGACATCGTGCTGAACCCGCTCGGCGTGCCCTCGCGCATGAACGTCGGACAGATCCTGGAGACCCATCTGGGCTGGGCGGCTGCGGGCCTCGGCAAGCAGATCGGCAAGGCGCTCGATGCCTACAAGAAGTCGAGCGACTTCAAGGCGCTGAAGGCCGAGTTCGATGCCGTCTACGAGGACAACGAGATCATCGCCTCGATGGACGAGGCCGAGCTCGTCGAGATGGGCCAGAACCTGCGTCGCGGCGTTCCCGTCGCGACCCCGGTCTTCAACGGCGCCAAGGAAGCCGATATCGAGCGTCTGCTGGAGCAGGCCGGCCTGCATAGCTCTGGTCAGTCGACCCTCTATGACGGCCGCACGGGTGAGCCTTTCGACCGCAAGGTGACGATGGGCTACATCTACATGCTCAAGCTGCACCACCTGGTCGACGACAAGATCCACGCCCGTTCGATCGGTCCGTATTCGCTCGTCACCCAGCAGCCGCTGGGCGGCAAGGCGCAGTTCGGCGGTCAGCGCTTCGGCGAAATGGAGGTCTGGGCGCTCGAAGCCTACGGTGCCGCCTACACCCTGCAGGAAATGCTGACGGTGAAGTCGGACGACGTCGCGGGCCGCACCAAGGTCTACGAGTCGATCGTGCGCGGCGAGGACAACTTCGAAGCGGGCATTCCGGAGAGCTTCAACGTTCTCGTGAAGGAAATGCGCTCGCTCGGCCTCAATGTCGAGCTGATCAACAACAAGGTGAAGCCGGGCGAGTTGCCGCCGGCCGAAGCGGCCGAATAAGCCGTTAACCAAACCTTGGGTACATGCCGGCGGCGCTGAGGCCGCCGGCCACGGATTTCAGAAGCCGGGCAGGGTGGCCTTCGTCCCCGCCGGCTAGAGGAGACAGGCGATGAAGCAAGAGGTCATGAACCTTTTCGGCCAGCAGCCGGTCCAGCAGGCCTTCGACGCGATCAAGATTTCGATCGCGAGCCCGGAGAAGATCCTGTCCTGGTCCTATGGCGAGATCAAAAAGCCGGAGACCATCAACTACCGTACGTTCAAGCCGGAGCGTGACGGCCTGTTCTGCGCGCGCATCTTCGGGCCGATCAAGGACTACGAGTGCCTGTGCGGCAAGTACAAGCGCATGAAGTTCAAGGGCGTCATCTGCGAAAAGTGCGGCGTCGAAGTCACGCTCGCCCGCGTCCGGCGCGAGCGCATGGGCCATATCGAGCTCGCCGCCCCGGTCGCGCATATCTGGTTCCTGAAGTCGCTGCCCTCGCGCATCGGCCTCCTGATGGATATGCCGCTCAAGGACCTGGAGCGCATCCTCTATTTCGAAAGCTATGTCGTCATCGAGCCGGGCCTGACCCCGCTCAAGGACCGTCAGCTGCTGTCGGAAGAAGAATACGTCCGGGCTCAGGAAGAGTACGGCGCGGATACCTTCACCGCCATGATCGGCGCGGAAGCCATCCGCGAGATGCTGCGCGCGCTCGACCTCGACCAGATCAACGCCGATCTCAAGCATGAGATCGCGACGACGACGTCGGAGCTGAAGCCCAAGAAGCTGATGAAGCGCCTCAAGATCATCGAGGCCTTCCAGGAGTCGGGCAACAAGCCGGAATGGATGGTGATGACCCAGATTCCGGTCATCCCGCCGGATCTGCGCCCGCTCGTCCCGCTCGACGGCGGCCGCTTCGCGACCTCGGACCTGAACGACCTCTATCGCCGCGTCATCAACCGCAACAACCGCCTGAAGCGCCTGATCGAGCTGCGCGCGCCGGACATCATCATCCGCAACGAGAAGCGGATGCTGCAGGAGTCCGTCGATGCCCTGTTCGACAACGGCCGCCGCGGCCGCGTCATCACGGGTGCCAACAAGCGCCCGCTGAAGTCGCTCGCCGACATGCTGAAGGGCAAGCAGGGCCGCTTCCGCCAGAACCTGCTCGGCAAGCGCGTCGACTATTCGGGCCGTTCGGTCATCGTCGTCGGCCCCGAGATGAAGCTGCACCAGTGCGGCCTGCCGAAGAAGATGGCGCTCGAGCTGTTCAAGCCGTTCATCTATGCGCGCCTCGACGCCAAGGGCTACTCGACCACGGTCAAGCAGGCCAAGAAGCTCGTCGAGAAGGAGAAGCCGGAGGTCTGGGATATCCTGGACGAGGTCATCCGCGAGCATCCGGTGATGCTGAACCGCGCGCCGACGCTGCACCGCTTGGGCATCCAGGCCTTCGAGCCCGTGCTGATCGAGGGCAAGGCGATCCAGCTGCACCCGCTGGTCTGCGCCGCCTTCAACGCGGATTTCGACGGCGACCAGATGGCCGTGCACGTCCCGCTGTCGCTCGAAGCGCAGCTGGAAGCGCGCGTGCTGATGATGTCGACCAACAACATCCTGCACCCGGCGAACGGCATGCCGATCATCGTGCCGTCGCAGGACATCGTGCTCGGCCTCTACTATCTCTCGATCATCTCGGATGGCGAGCCGGGCCAGGGCAAGATCTTCGGCGATTTCGGCGAGCTCGAATACGCGCTGCACGAGAAGGTCGTGACGCTGCATTCGAAGATCAAGTATCGCTGGACCGGCGTCGGCCATGACGGCAAGCCGTACACGAAGATCTACGACACCACGCCGGGCCGCGTGATCCTCTCGACCGCGCTGCCGGAGCACCCGGCCGTGTCCTTCGACGTCGTCAACAAGCTGATGACGAAGAAGGAGATCTCCGGAATGATCGATGCCGTGTATCGCGGCTGCGGTCAGAAGGAATCGGTGATCTTCTGCGACCGCGTCATGGGGCTGGGCTTCAAGCACGCCTTCAAGGCCGGCATCTCCTTCGGCAAGGACGACATGGTCGTGCCGGAGAACAAGTGGGAGATCGTCGACACGACCCGCGCGCTCGCCAAGGATTACGAGCAGCAGTACCAGGACGGCCTGATCACCCAGGGCGAGAAGTACAACAAGGTCGTCGACGCCTGGGCGAAGTGCTCCGACAAGCTCGCTCAGGAGATGATGGCCCGCATCTCGACCGTCCAGAAGGACGAGACCGGCCGCGACAAGCAGATCAACTCGATCTACATGATGTCGCACTCGGGCGCCCGTGGTTCGCCGGCGCAGATGCGCCAGCTCGCCGCCATGCGCGGCCTGATGGCCAAGCCGTCGGGCGAGATCATCGAGTCGCCGATCATCTCGAACTTCAAGGAAGGCCTCGACGTTCTCGAGTACTTCAACTCGACCCACGGCGCCCGCAAGGGTCTCGCCGATACGGCGCTCAAGACGGCCAACTCCGGCTATCTCACCCGCCGTCTCGTCGACGTGGCGCAGGACGCGATCATCTCCGAGACGGATTGCGGCTCGGATAACGGCATCAAGATGCGCGCCATCGTCGATGCCGGCCAGGTCGTGGCTTCGCTCGGCATGCGCATCCTGGGTCGCGCGACAGCCGAGGACATCGTCGACGTCGAAGGCAAGATCGTCGTCGCCAAGGGCGTGGTGATCGAGGAAAGCGACATCGCCAAGATCAACGCCGCCGGCGTCCAGGAGGTGAAGATACGTTCGGTTCTCACCTGCGAGACCAAGAACGGCGTCTGCGCCACCTGCTACGGTCGCGACCTCGCTCGCGGCACGCCCGTCAACATGGGCGAGGCCGTCGGCGTCATCGCGGCGCAGTCGATCGGCGAGCCGGGCACGCAGCTCACCATGCGTACCTTCCACATCGGCGGCGCGGCCACCATCGCCGACCAGTCCTTCGTCGAGTCGAACTTCGAAGGCACGGTCAAGATGCGCAACCGCAACGTCGCGCGGAACTCGGACGGCGACCTGATCGCCATGGCGCGCAACATCGCCATCGTGATCGTCGGTCCGGACGGCGCCGAGCGCGCGGTCCATCGCGTCCAGTTCGGCTCGAAGCTTCGCGTGGACGAGGGCGACAAGGTCAAGCGCGGCCAGCGCCTGATCGAGTGGGATCCCTATTCCCGCCCGATCCTCGCGGAAGTGGACGGCAAGGTCGGCTACGAGGACCTCGTGGACGGCATGTCGATCACCGAGACGACCGACGAGGCGACCGGCATCTCCAAGCGCGTCGTCATCGACTGGCGCGGCTCGGCCCGTACGGCCGATCTCAAGCCGGCGATGGTGATCTACGGCGCCGACGGGAAGGTCGCGAAGCTCGCCCGCGGTGGCGAAGCCCGCTACATCCTGCCGGTCGACGGCATCATCTCGGTGGAGCCGGGCCATTCGATCAAGGCCGGCGACGTGCTCGCCCGTGTCTCGACCGACTCGGCCAAGACCCGCGACATCACCGGCGGTCTGCCGCGCGTCGCGGAGCTGTTCGAGGCGCGTCGTCCGAAGGATGCGGCGATCATCGCCGAGAAGTCGGGCGTGATCGGCTTCGGCAAGGACTACAAGAACAAGCGTCGCGTCACGCTGACGCCGCATGATGGTTCCGACGGGGTCGAGTACCTGATCCCGAAGGGCAAGCACATCCATCTCCAGGAAGGCGATGTCGTGGAGGTCGGCGACTACATCCTCGACGGCAACCCGGCCCCGCACGACATCCTGGCGATCAAGGGCGTCGAGGAGCTGGCGGCTTATCTGGTCAACGAAATCCAGGAGGTCTATCGCCTCCAGGGCGTGACCATCAACGACAAGCACATCGAGGTCATCGTCCGGCAGATGCTGCAGAAGGTCGAGATCACCGAGTCCGGCGACAGCGACATCCTGACCGGCGACCAGGTCGATCGGATCGAGCTGGAAGAGGTCAACGCGAAGCTGCGCGAAGAGGGCAAGAAGCCGGCATCCGGCGTCCCCGTCCTGCTCGGCATCACCAAGGCCTCGCTGCAGACCCGCTCCTTCATCTCGGCTGCGTCCTTCCAGGAGACCACCCGCGTCCTCACCGAGGCGGCGGTCAACGGCAAGTCGGACATGCTCGAAGGCCTCAAGGAGAACGTCATCGTCGGCTCGCTCATCCCGGCCGGCACCGGCGCCCAGGTCGCCCGCATCAAGCAGGTGGCCACGCGTCGCGACGATCTCATCGTCGGCCAGAAGGCGGATGCGGCGGCCAAGGCCGCCAAGGCAGCCGCTGCGGTGCTCCCGGCTGCCGAATAAGCAGCCGGCGAAAGCCTTATGCTCTCAAACGGCCGCCTTCGGGCGGCCGTTTTCTTTTTGGGGCACGGCATTTCATCGCAGCCCGCGCACGCTTGACGCAGCCTCGGCGCCAACGCCTAAGGTTCAGGGGGGAGGGCGCCATGAGCTGGGCAGAAAAGCAGAAGGTTCCGGATACGCGCGACCGCGAGCCGTCGTCCGGCTTTGTCGCTGCGGTCGAGGCGATCTACGATGCTGCGCCGGCACCCGAACGCTGGCCCGCTGCCTTGCAGGTGATCGCCGATTCCTTCGGCGATGTCGGCGCCCATTTGATCTACCAGCGCGAAGATGGCGCCTATGGCACGATCTGCTCGCCCGGACTGGAGGCGGCCCAGCGGGATTACGATGCCGGCGAGTGGTGGCGCCACGATGTCCGCTTCTCGCGCTCGCTCGAATGCGGGGCGATCGCGCGTTCCGACACCATTTCGGATCGCGACATCGCGACGCCCGAGGAAATGAAGGTCCTGCCTTTCTATGCGCAGTTCCTGCGCTCGCACGGGCTTGGCTGGTTCGGCGGCGTCGGGATTTCGCCGGACCCACGGGTCGGGGTCGCCCTGGCTGTCCAGCGTGCAACGGACAAGGAGCCATGGTCCGATGCCGAGCTCGAAACGCTGAGCCGGCTCGGCCGCCATGTCGAGAATGCGCTGCGGCTCGGCATCCGGCTGATCAATGCCGAAGCTTCGCAGCATGCGCTTGCCGATGCGCTGACGCGGCTCGGCGTCGGCGTCTTCCTGCTCGCGGGCGACGGGCGGGTGCTCTTCGCCAACCCTGCCGGGCAGATGCTCGCCGGCGACGGCCTGCTCGTCAGTCAGGGTAGGCTGACGGCGCGCGGCGAGGAGCCGCGCGAAGCATTGCGGGCCCGCATCACTGAAGCAGCCTTCGGTGATGCCATTCTGCTGAATGCGCCGCGACCGGTCATCGTGCAGGACCGGCAGCGCGACGGCTTCCTGGCCGTGCATGTCATTCCGGTGCGGGCGGCGGAGCGTGGCGCCGTCGAGGCGTTGCTCGCCGATGTCGTGGCGATCGCGGTCGTTACGAGCTCGCAGGTGGACGGCCCGGCCGATCCGGCGCTCGTTCGCGACCTGCTTGGCCTGACACTCGCCGAAGCGCGATTGACCGCACTGGTCGGGGTGGGGCTGGCCCCACGCGAAGCGGGCGAGCGCCTTGGAATCACCGAGGAGACGGCGCGCACTACCTTGAAGCGGGTTTTCCAGAAGACCGGCGTGACACGGCAGAGTGAGCTCTCGGCGCTTCTGGCTCGAATGGCGGTTCGCTAGGGCAGGGCGCTCTGGCTGCTGTTCCCGGGACGGCTTCGCCCCGGCCGATGATTCTCTCCTGGGGATCGTACCGCGGCCTCATCCAAGGGAGCTTTACGCTCTGTTTACGGCGGCTATGCTGTCGATCGGCGCGCGGCATGCGATCGTAGCCGGTTCGGAGCCGCCATTCGCCCAGTGGGTGGCGGAAATGCAGGCCTAAACCGGCCTGGAACCTGAATCCGGGGTTGACGCGAATCTCCGCGTGAGTCATAAGCGCGCCACTGTCGACGGCTGTCGGACACGTTTGTCGCTTGCGCTTCGTTCGCAAGCGAGTTTCGCGACCGAAACTCCGTCGGAATTCCAGCGTCGATTGACGACATGGCAGGATGCATGAACGCGGGTTTTCCGTGTTCCTCTGCTGGCGAACGCGCCTGAGGCCCCTGAAAGGGCGCCGATGGCGCGGCTTCGTTTATGTCATGGCTTTGCTCGGCCTGGGAGATTGACCAGGAATTTCCAAACGCTCAGTGGGGCGAGAGGCCAGAATGCCGACAATCAGCCAGCTCATCCGCAAGTCGCGGTCGCCCGTGAAGGCGCGTAACACCGCCCCGGCGCTTGAGAATTGCCCGCAGAAGCGCGGCGTTTGCACGCGCGTCTATACGACGACCCCGAAGAAGCCGAACTCGGCGCTCCGCAAGGTTGCGAAGGTTCGCCTGACCAACGGCTTCGAGGTGATCGGCTACATTCCGGGTGAGGGTCACAACCTCCAGGAGCACTCTGTCGTCATGATCCGTGGCGGCCGCGTGAAGGATCTTCCCGGCGTGCGCTATCACATCCTGCGCGGTGTGCTCGACACGCAGGGCGTCAAGAACCGCAAGCAGCGCCGTTCGAAGTACGGCGCCAAGCGTCCCAAGTAATTTCGGCCCGACCGGCCGGGCGACCCGCCTGAGCCGGTTCGCCGCGTTGAAGATTTACGGAGACTAGACGATGTCCCGCCGCCACAGTGCCGAAAAGCGCGAAGTTATCCCGGACCCGAAGTTCGGCGATATCGTCGTGACCAAGTTCATGAACTCGGTCATGTACGAAGGTAAGAAGTCGACCGCCGAGCGGATCGTCTACGGTGCCTTCGACATCATCGAGACCAAGACCAAGAGCGAGCCGCTCGGCGTCTTCAAGTCGGCGCTCGAGAACGTCGCTCCGGCGATCGAGGTTCGTTCGCGTCGTGTCGGTGGCGCGACCTATCAGGTTCCGGTCGAAGTCCGCACCGAGCGTCGCCAGGCTCTCGCCATTCGCTGGCTGATCGCCGCCGCTCGCGGCCGCAATGACAAGACCATGGTTGAGCGCCTGTCGGCCGAGCTGATGGACGCCGCCAACAACCGCGGCAACGCGGTCAAGAAGCGCGAAGACACGCACCGGATGGCGGAAGCCAACCGCGCCTTCTCGCACTACCGCTGGTAAGCGGCGCGCTGACCCGAGACATAGAGCACGATCATGGCCCGTTCCCATCCCATCGACCGTTATCGCAACTTCGGCATCATGGCCCACATTGATGCCGGCAAGACGACGACGACCGAGCGCATCCTCTACTATACCGGCAAGTCCCATAAGATCGGCGAAGTCCATGACGGCGCCGCGACCATGGACTGGATGACGCAGGAGCAGGAGCGTGGCATCACGATCACCTCGGCTGCGACGACCTGCTTCTGGCAAGACAACCGCCTGAACATCATCGACACCCCCGGCCACGTCGACTTCACCATCGAAGTCGAGCGTTCGCTGCGCGTGCTCGACGGCGCCGTCTGCGTTCTCGACGGCAACCAGGGCGTCGAGCCCCAGACCGAGACCGTCTGGCGCCAGGCCGACAAGTACGACGTTCCGCGTATCGTGTTCGTCAACAAGATGGACAAGATCGGCGCCGATTTCTATCGCTGCGTCCAGGACATCATCGACCGCGTTGCCGGCAAGCCCGTCTGCCTGCAGATTCCGATTGGTTCGGAAGCCGCTTTCGCCGGTGTGATCGACCTCATCAAGATGAAGGCGATCGTCTGGAACGGCGAGGCGCTCGGCGCTTCGTTCGAGGAGCAGGACATCCCGGCTGACCTCGCCGACAAGGCTGCCGAGTATCGCAACAAGCTCGTCGAGGCCGCCGTCGAGATGGACGACGCCGCGATGGAGGCTTACCTCGAGGGCACCGAGCCGGATGCCGCGACGCTGCGCAAGCTCGTCCGCACGGCCGTGCAGCGCCGCGCGTTCCACCCGGTTCTCTGCGGCTCGGCCTTCAAGAACAAGGGCGTGCAGCCCCTGCTCGACGCCGTCGTCGACTTCCTGCCGTCGCCGGTCGATCGTGGCGCGGTCGAAGGCATCGACTTCAAGACGGAAGAGCCGACCACCCGCAACCCGACCGATGCCGATCCGTTCGCGATGCTCGCGTTCAAGATCATGGACGACCCCTTCGTCGGCACCATCACCTTCTGCCGCATCTACTCGGGCAAGGTCGAAGCTGGCCAGGGCGTCATCAACTCGACCCGTGACAAGAAAGAGCGCGTCGGCCGCATGCTGCTGATGCATGCGAACAACCGCGAGGACATCAAGGAGGCTTATGCCGGCGACATCGTCGCCCTGGCCGGCCTGAAGGACGTCCGCACCGGCGACACGCTCTGCGACCCGACCAACGCGGTCATCCTGGAGCGCATGGAGTTCCCCGAGCCGGTCATCACGATCGCGATCGAGCCGAAGTCCAAGGCCGACCAGGAGAAGCTGGGCCTCGCCCTGTCGAAGCTCGCGAACGAGGATCCGTCCTTCCGCGTGTCGACCGACCAGGAGAGCGGCCAGACCATCCTGAAGGGCATGGGCGAGCTCCATCTCGACATCAAGGTCGACATCCTGAAGCGCACCTACAAGGTCGACGCCAATATCGGCGCGCCGCAGGTTGCGTATCGCGAGACGCTGACCAAGAAGGCCGAGATCGACTACACCCACAAGAAGCAGACTGGCGGTACGGGCCAGTTCGCCCGCGTCAAGCTCGTCATCGAGCCGAACGAGACCGGCAAGGGCTTCGAGTTCGAGTCGAAGGTCGTCGGCGGTTCGGTGCCCAAGGAGTACATCCCGGGCGTCGAAAAGGGCCTGAACTCGGTCATCGGCTCGGGCGTGCTCGCCGGCTTCCCGGTCGTGGACGTCAAGGTCACGCTGATCGACGGCGCCTTCCACGAAGTCGACTCGTCGGCGCTCGCCTTCGAAATCGCCTCGCGTGCGGCTCTTCGTGAAGGTCTGCAGAAGGGCGGCTCCGTGCTGCTCGAGCCGATCATGAAGGTCGAGGTCGTGACCCCGGAAGACTATACCGGCTCGGTCATCGGCGACCTGAACTCGCGTCGTGGCCAGATCCAGGGCCAGGACATGCGCGGCAACGCCGTCGTGATCAACGCGATGGTTCCGCTGGCGAACATGTTCGGCTATGTGAACCAGCTTCGCTCGTTCTCGCAGGGCCGTGCCAACTACACGATGCAGTTCGACCACTATGAGCAGGTGCCGTCGGCGGTGGCCGCCGAGGTCCAGGCCAAGTACGCCTGAACCCCGCACCGAACCGACTGACCATTTGAACAAGATCTGACGGAGGCTACGATGGCCAAAGAGAAGTTTTCGCGGAACAAGCCGCACTGCAACATTGGAACGATTGGTCACGTTGACCATGGCAAGAC
>NZ_JBWKOI010000012.1:2500-5764 GCF_059416005.1 Allobosea sp. GW821-FHT09G06
GCGATAAGCCGTGGGGAGCTGCGAATGAGCTTTGATCCGCGGATTTCCGAATGGGGAAACCCACCTTCGATCTCTGTTATTCTAAGTACAGGCTTCGGCTTGTGCTTGGGCTAACAGAGATCACAAGAAGGTATTAAACTCTGAATACATAGGGGTTTAAAGCTAACCCAGGGAACTGAAACATCTAAGTACCTGGAGGAAAGGACATCAACGAGACTCCGTTAGTAGTGGCGAGCGAACGCGGACCAGGCCAGTGCCTGACTGTAAGTTACCGGAAGTGGTTGGGAAACCACGCAATAATGGGTGATAGCCCCGTACGGATCTGCGAACAGTTGGGACATGAGTAAGGCGGGACACGTGAAATCCTGTCTGAACGTGGGGGGACCACCCTCCAAGCCTAAGTACTCCTCAGCGACCGATAGTGAACAAGTACCGTGAGGGAAAGGTGAAAAGCACCCCGACGAGGGGAGTGAAATAGCACCTGAAACCGAATGCTTACAAACAGTGGGAGCTCAAGGTTCGTCCTGGGTGACCGCGTACCTTTTGTATAATGGGTCAGCGACTTAATCTGACGAGCAAGCTTAAGCCGGTAGGTGTAGGCGCAGCGAAAGCGAGTCTGAACAGGGCGTTCAGTTCGTCGGATTAGACCCGAAACCGGGTGATCTAGCCATGAGCAGGTTGAAGGTAAGGTAACACTTACTGGAGGACCGAACCGGTGCCTGTTGAAAAAGTCTCGGATGACTTGTGGCTAGGGGTGAAAGGCCAATCAAACTCGGAAATAGCTGGTTCTCCGCGAAAGCTATTTAGGTAGCGCCTCGTGTGAATACTCCGGGGGGTAGAGCACTGGATGGGTGAGGGGTGCTTACCGCATTACCAATCCTAACCAAACTCCGAATACCCGGAAGTACTGCACGGGAGACACACGGCGGGTGCTAACGTCCGTCGTGGAGAGGGAAACAACCCTGACTTACAGCTAAGGCCCCCAATTCGTGGCTAAGTGTGAAAGGATGTGGGAATCCCAAAACAACCAGGAGGTTGGCTTAGAAGCAGCCATCCTTTAAAGAAAGCGTAACAGCTCACTGGTCTAAACAAGGGTTCCTGCGCCGAAAATGTATCGGGGCTCAAGCCACGAGCCGAAGCTTAAGGTTTGCACTTTGTGCAAGCGGTAGCGGAGCGTTCCATAAGCCAACGAAGGGAGACCCGTGAGGGCTCCTGGAGGTATTGGAAGTGCGAATGCTGACATGAGTAACGACAAACAGTGTGAAAGACACTGTCGCCGAAAGTCCAAGGGTTCCTGCGTAAAGTTAATCTCCGCAGGGTTAGCCGGCCCCTAAGGCGAGGCCGAAAGGCGTAGTCGATGGGAATGAGGTGAATATTCCTCAGCCAGTTGGTAGTGACGGATCGCGTACGCTGTCGGGTCTTATTGGATTGACCCGGCTTCCAAGCGGTTCCAGGAAATAGCTCCAACATGAGACCGTACCCGAAACCGACACAGGTGGACTGGTAGAGTATACCAAGGCGCTTGAGAGAACTATGCTGAAGGAACTCGGCAATTTACCTCCGTAACTTCGGGATAAGGAGGCCCAGTGCTTAGGCAACTAGGCATTGGGGGCACAGACCAGGGGGTAGCGACTGTTTAACTAAAACACAGGGCTCTGCGAAATCGTAAGATGACGTATAGGGTCTGACGCCTGCCCGGTGCCGGAAGGTTAAAAGGAGGTGTGCAAGCACCGAATTGAAGCCCCGGTAAACGGCGGCCGTAACTATAACGGTCCTAAGGTAGCGAAATTCCTTGTCGGGTAAGTTCCGACCTGCACGAATGGCGTAACGACTTCCCCGCTGTCTCCAGCATAGACTCAGTGAAATTGAATTCCCCGTGAAGATGCGGGGTTCCTGCGGTCAGACGGAAAGACCCCGTGCACCTTTACTGCAGCTTTGCGCTGGCATTCGTGTCGGCATGTGTAGGATAGGTGGTAGACTTTGAAGCCGGGGCGCCAGCTCTGGTGGAGTCATCCTTGAAATACCACCCTTATCGTCATGGATGTCTAACCGCGACCCGTAAGCCGGGTCCGAGACAGCGCATGGCAGGCAGTTTGACTGGGGCGGTCGCCTCCCAAAGAGTAACGGAGGCGTGCGAAGGTGGGCTCAGAGCGGTCGGAAATCGCTCGTTGAGTGCAATGGCATAAGCCTGCCTGACTGCGAGACTGACAAGTCGAGCAGAGTCGAAAGACGGCCATAGTGATCCGGTGGTCCCGCGTGGAAGGGCCATCGCTCAACGGATAAAAGGTACGCCGGGGATAACAGGCTGATGATTCCCAAGAGTCCATATCGACGGAATCGTTTGGCACCTCGATGTCGGCTCATCACATCCTGGGGCTGGAGAAGGTCCCAAGGGTTCGGCTGTTCGCCGATTAAAGTGGTACGTGAGCTGGGTTCAGAACGTCGTGAGACAGTTCGGTCCCTATCTGCCGTGGGTGTAGGAGAATTGAGAGGATCTGCCCTTAGTACGAGAGGACCGGGGTGGACGTACCTCTGGTGGACCTGTTGTGGCGCCAGCCGCAGTGCAGGGTAGCTATGTACGGACGGGATAACCGCTGAATGCATCTAAGCGGGAAACCCACCTCAAAACGAGTTCTCCCTTGAGAGCCGTGGAAGACGACCACGTTGATAGGCCGGGTGTGTAATCCCAGTAATGGGTTCAGCTTACCGGTACTAATTGCTCGATCGGCTTGATCGTTCTCATGATCAATGTCCGCGACACCAAAACGCGAAACATCATCAAACAAAGACCATATGCTTGCCAATATCCTTCGCCGGCCCGGTGGCTTGAGCGAGAAGCCAGAACCCGATCCCATCCCGAACTCGGCCGTTAAACTTCTCAGCGCTGATGGTACTGTGTCTCAAGACCCGGGAGAGTAGGTCGTTGCCGGGCCTGTCAAGGATATCCCCTCATCACAAAGACAAAACGCTTCAACGCGGCGGTCGACACTTGTCGCCGCCGCGTTGCCGTTTAAAGCCCAAATCGTCCCAGGATAAGCCTCACCGCAAACCAAGGACGACAAAGGCCAAAAAAGTTGACGCGGGGTGGAGCAGCCCGGTAGCTCGTCAGGCTCATAACCTGAAGGTCGTCAGTTCAAATCTGGCCCCCGCAACCAACAGCAATAGAAAAACCCCGTCTCACCACGAGACGGGGTTTTTGCGTTCTCAGAACAAACCGCCAGAATCCACGCCAGGTCGCCGTGGAACTCGAAGGTCGACGCCGCC
>NZ_JBWKOI010000013.1:0-1660 GCF_059416005.1 Allobosea sp. GW821-FHT09G06
TTTGGGTCTGACTCAAATCTGCTGCAGGTCGGGGCTGTTTTGATGCTGGTTTCCAGAAGGAATCAGCGCGATGAAGCAGCGATTTCGACCAGCCAGCTTGGTTCCCGCAGGTTTGATTGTCGACGGTATCACGATCGAAGGCGATCGCGTTGTTGTCCGAACCCGGTCCGCCGTCAGCGCCTGTCCATGTCCTGACTGCGGGGCGTTCTCGCAACGGATCCAAAGCCGGTATTTCCGGCGTGCAAAGGACCTGCCGCTCAGCGGCCGACGCGTCGAGCTCCAGGTCCTCGTTCGGCGCTTTCGCTGCGATGCCGTCCTGTGCGGCCGCCAGATCTTCGCGGAGCGCTTTGGTGACCGCGTCCTCGCGCCGCGAGCGCGTCGGACCGATCGTCTCGATCATATCGTCCAGCATCTCGGCCTCGCCTTGGGTGGCAGGCCCGGAGCAAGTTTTGCCGCGAGGATGATGCTACCGGTCAGCAACGACACGTTGCTGCGCGTGGTCCGGCAGCGTGCCAGGGTGCCGAGCGAGCCGCTGCGCGTGATCGGCATCGATGACTTCGCCTGGCGGCGCAATCACCGCTACGGCACGATCGTCTGCGACTTGGAGAGGCGTCGGCCGGTCGCGCTTCTTTCCGACCGGGAGCCAGCAACATCGGAAGCTTGGCTCCGCCATCAGCGGCTGGTCCATACAGTCGCTCGTGACCGTGGCGGTGGCTATGGAGAGGCGGTGGCACGGGCCCTGCCGCAGGCCGTCCAGGTTGCCGACCGCTGGCACCTGATGGAGAATGCCAGCCGCGCTTTCCTCGATGCCGTGCGCAAGTCGATGCGCCAGATCCGTAGCGCCATTGGTGCCACCGTCGTCAATCCTGCGCTCCTGACGGCGGCGGAGAAGCTGCAATACGATGGATATCTGCGGCGGGAAGAGATCAACGCGGCGGTCCTCGCCCTCTGGCGGGAGGGTGTGCCGATCAAGCAGATCGTCAAGCGCACCGGCCATCACCGCCAGACTGTCAGGCGGATCGTCCGCGGCGAGCGCAGCGACGTCTTCCGACCTCGCCAGAGTTCGTTGGATGCGCATCTGCCCTGGCTCGATGCGCAATGGGACGCGGGAACTCGGAACGCAGCTGCTCTCTGGCGCTCGATGAGGACGAAAGGCTTCCGGGGAAGCCTCAGGGTGATCTCGGAATGGGCGACACGCCGCCGCCGCGCGGAGAAAGCGGACGCAAGCAGCCTCGCGCGTGTCCCGTCGGCCCGGACCATCGCGCGGTTGATGACCACCGGTCGCGACAATCTCACAAAGGCTGAAACCGTCACGATCGCGGCGATCGAGGACGGCGTGCCGGCATTGGTCGAGGCTCGCGAGATCATCGCCGACTTCCATGCCATGATTAGGATGAAGCGGGCCGAGCCCTTGTCATCTTGGATCGATCGAGCCTCCCAAAGCCTGGTCGCCTCCTTGGCCAATGGCGTCCGACGAGACGAGGCCGCTGTGCGAGCAGCAATCCTCTCGACTTGGTCGAACGGTCAGACAGAAGGCCAGATCACCCGCCTCAAGCTCGTCAAACGCCAGATGTACGGCCGCGGAAAGATCGATCTTCTCCAGGCGCGTCTGATCGGCGCGCAATGATCTCAAATGTCAGCGGGATTGCGTCAGACCCAA
>NZ_JBWKOI010000014.1:0-746 GCF_059416005.1 Allobosea sp. GW821-FHT09G06
GAGCTCGTCGAGATGGAGATCCGCGAGCTTCTCTCGAAGTACGACTTCCCGGGCGACGACATCCCGATCACCAAGGGCTCGGCCAAGGTCGCGCTGGACAACGGCGACAAGGCGATCGGCCATGACGCGGTGGTCGCGCTGATGAAGACGGTCGACGACTACATCCCGCAGCCGGAGCGTCCGATCGACCAGCCGTTCCTGATGCCGGTCGAAGACGTGTTCTCGATCTCGGGCCGCGGCACGGTCGTGACCGGCCGCGTCGAGCGCGGCATCGTCAAGGTCGGCGAGGAAATCGAGATCGTCGGCCTGAAGGACACCGTGAAGACGACCGTCACGGGCGTCGAGATGTTCCGCAAGCTGCTGGACCAGGGCCAGGCCGGCGACAACATCGGCGCGCTGCTGCGCGGCACGAAGCGTGAGGACGTCGAGCGCGGCCAGGTGCTGTGCAAGCCGGGTTCCGTGAAGCCGCACACGAAGTTCAAGGCCGAGGCCTACATCCTGACGAAGGAAGAGGGTGGCCGTCACACGCCGTTCTTCACCAACTACCGCCCGCAGTTCTACTTCCGCACGACGGACGTGACCGGCGTGGTCTCGCTGCCGGAAGGCACGGAGATGGTGATGCCGGGCGACAACATCTCGATGGAGGTGACGCTGATCGCCCCGATCGCGATGGAAGAGAAGCTGCGCTTCGCCATCCGCGAAGGCGGTCGCACCGTCGGCGCCGGCGTCGTCGCCAGCATCATCGC
>NZ_JBWKOI010000015.1:0-512 GCF_059416005.1 Allobosea sp. GW821-FHT09G06
TGGCTGACGACATCGCGCGTTCGATGAGTGCGGTGTCGGCGCGCGTTGCGGTGGTGCAGGGCAAGAACGCGATCGGCATCGAGTTGCCCAACGCCCGCCGCGAGACCGTCTTCCTGCGCGAGTTGCTGGCCAGCCAGGATTTCGAGGCGACCAAGCACAAGCTCGCGCTCTGCCTCGGCAAGACCATCGGCGGCGAGCCGGTGATCGCGGATCTCGCCCGCATGCCGCATCTGCTCGTTGCGGGTACGACCGGCTCGGGCAAGTCGGTGGCGATCAACACCATGATCCTGTCGATCCTCTACCGGCTGAAGCCGGAGG
Source organism: Allobosea sp. GW821-FHT09G06 (assembly GCF_059416005.1). Lineage (NCBI taxonomy): Bacteria > Pseudomonadati > Pseudomonadota > Alphaproteobacteria > Hyphomicrobiales > Alloboseaceae > Allobosea > Allobosea sp. GW821-FHT09G06. The sequence continues at coordinate 319 of NZ_JBWKOI010000015.1, forward strand.
AGTGCCGCCTGATCATGGTCGATCCCAAGATGCTGGAGCTCTCCGTCTATGACGGCATCCCGCATCTGCTCACCCCGGTCGTCACCGATCCCAAGAAGGCGGTCGTCGCCCTCAAATGGGCGGTGCGCGAGATGGAGGAGCGCTACAAGAAGATGTCGAAGCTCTCGGTGCGCAACATCGACGGCTTCAACGCC